>NZ_JADEVT010000009.1 GCF_030466625.1 Nocardioides sp. ChNu-153 | reverse complement strand
GGCGGCCGCCGCGGCGTCCGCGGCGCCGTGGGTCGTGCGGGCGGCGTCGACGTCCGGAGCGGGAGCCGCGGCGGCGGCCCGCAGCTCGGGGTCCGCCACCGCGGCCCCCGTCGCCGCCACCGCGTCGTCGTGGGCGCGCACGCGGGCCTCGAGCGCGGCGACCTGCTCCGGCGTGCGGGCGGCGGCCTCCACCTCCGCCAGGGTGGAGAACCCGCACGCGGCGGCCTCGGCGCGCGCCGCCTCGTCGCTCTCGGCGACCGCGGCACGGGCCCGCTCGCGGTGCTCGACCGCCTCGAGCGCGCGGGTCCAGCGCTCCTCGTCGCGCCGCAGCGCGGCCAGTGCCGTCGCGACGTCGGGCGCGTCCTCGGCCACGAGCAGCCCCCGCAGGGCGCGGTGCAGCTCGTCGGCGCGGGCGGCGTCGGCCGTCGCGGCGGCGGCGAGCGCCGAGCGGCGCCCCTCGAGCCGGCGCAGCTCGTCGCCGAGCGAGGCCTGCCGCTCCTCCGCGCGGGCGAGCGCGGCGCGGGCGGCCGGGAGCGCGGCGACCTCGGCGGTCAGGGCGGTCAGGGTACGGGCGAGGTCCTCGCCCTCGGTGCGCCACCGGTCCACGGGGCGGTCCTGGGCCGCCTCCCGGGCGCGGGCCAGCTGCTCGCGCAACGTGCGGACGCGGTCGGCGTACGCCTGCTGCTCGACCTCGGCGTCGTCGAGGGCGCTGCGCGCCTGCTTCTCGGCGGCGGCGTCGGGGGCGTCGTGCGCCCGGCGGGCGGGCTCCGGGTGCTGGCAGGAGCCGCACACCGGGCAGGCGCCGCCGACGGCGAGGCCCTGCGCGATCTCGGCGGCCATGCCCTCCAGGCGGGCCTCGCGGAGGTCGAGGAGCCGCTCGCGGCCGCGCTGCGTGCGGGCGGTGGCGTCGAGCAGGTCCTGCTCGGCCACGGCGAGGGTCGCGGTGAGCTCGCCCGCCCGTCGCGCGGCCTCGAGCCCGGCCCGGACCTCGCCCTGGCGGCCGCGGGTGGTCGTGATCGCCTCGACGGCGCCCACGCCCGCCGCGACCTCGTCGCGGAGCGTGACGAGGCGGGCCGGCAGGTCGCGCGCCTCGGCCTCGAGGGCCGCCACCTCCTCGTCCACCGCGCGCAGCTCGGCGTCGCGGGTGGTCGCCGCGGCCCGCAGGCGCCCCAGCGTCGTGTCGTGGCCCGCGACGGCCTCGCACCGGTGGCGGCGACCCACGACGTCGTCGAGAGCCCGGCGGGCCGTGGCTGCGTCGACCTCCGGCGTCCCGGCCGGCGAGCCGTCGCCGAAGTCGAGCTCGAGGGTGCCGGTGACGAGGTGCGCGGCCGTGCCCACCGCCCGCAGGGCGGCGTCCGCCGACGCCTCCGCCCGGGTGAGCGCACGGGCGGCCCGGTCGTGGGCACCCACCAGGGCCCGCGCCGGGGCGGCCCGGACCGCGGCGTCCCGCTCCGCCCGGGCTGCGTCGACCCCGGCCTGCTCGTCGGCCAGGGCCGCAGCCGCGGCCGCGGCGCGGGCGTGGCGCTCCCGCAGGGCCGTCACGGCCTCCGCGGCGGCGAGGGTGGACGCCGCCGACGCGAGGGCGTCCTCGGCGTGGGCGCGGTGGCGGTCGGCGGCGGCCGCGGCGGTGGCGGAGTCCGTGACGAGGGTGCCCGCCCACGCGGACAGGGCGTCGGTGCCCGTGCCGTCCCCCGGGTCGCCCCCCGCGCTCTCCTCGGCACCGTCCGACGGGACGGCGGCGGGGCTGCCCGACGGGTCGTCGAGGACGAGGTGGTCGGGGAACGCCACGTGGCCGGCCTCGCTGAGGCGGTGCACGGTGCTCCGCACCGCGACCAGGGCGTCGAGCGACTCCTGGCGCAGGGCGCGCCGGCGGTCGGTGAGCCAGCGCTCGACCTCGGCGTACCGGCTCGTGCGGAAGATGCTCTGCAGGAGGCGCTGGCGGTCGTCGGCGCCGGCCCGCAGGAAGCGCTGGAACTCGCCCTGGGGCAGCAGCACGACCTGGCAGAACTGCGCCATGGTGAGCCCGAGCAGCCGGGTCACCAGCTGGCCGGCCTCGTCGATGCGCCCCGTCAGGTGGGACCACGTGCCGTCGACGCGCTCCTCGACGAGCGCGCTGGCCTGCTGCGTCGTCGTGCCCGCGCCGCGCTTCTTCGGGCGCTCCCAGGCGGGGCTGCGGGTGAACCGGAACCGGCGACCCGACAGCGTCGCCTCGAGCACGACGCGCGGGGCGATGTCGGGCGCCGCGCCGTCGCTGCGCAGGTGCCGCGCCGTGCTGCGCTCGCCCGGGACCTGCCCGTAGAGGGCGAAGCAGATGGCGTCGAGGACGCTCGACTTGCCGGCCCCGGTCGGCCCGCAGAGCAGGAACAGCCCGTCGGAGGCGAGGTCGTCGAGGTCGACGGTGACGGTGGTGGCGAACGGGCCGAAGGCCGTCACCGTGAGGTCGTGGAGCCTCATCCGGCCGCGGCCTCCCGGGTGGCGTCGGCGTCGCCGGTGCAGGCCTCGCACGCGGAGGCCAGGAGCGCGGCCTCGTCGGCGGAGGCGTCGGACCCGCGGACGTGGCGCACGAAGTCGAGGGTGACGTCGTGGGGGCTGCGCCCGGCCACCGGCCGGTGCGGCGCGGCCGGGGCGGCGCCACCAACGGGCTCGTGGGTCAGCACCAGGGCGTGCGGGAAGCGGCGACGCAGCCGCTCCATCGCCCCCCGCTGCCGCTCGGGGTCGGTGAGGGTGGCCTCGACCCAGGCGGCCTCGTGCTCGGCCAGCGACGGGTCGGCCAGGAGCTCGGCCAAGGTGCCCCGCAGGCGGGCCAGCGGCCGGGGGACCGGGGTGGGCAGGAAGGTGGCGGCCACGGCGCCGTCGGCGGCGAGGTCGACGAGCCACGAGCCCTTCTCGCGGCCCGCCTCGGAGAACGAGTAGGCCAGCGGGGAGCCCGAGTAGCGCACCCGGTCGGTCAGCACGTGGCTGGCGTGCAGGTGGCCCATCGCCACGTAGTCCACGCCGTCGAGGACGGGCACGGGCACGCGCTGCACGCCGCCGACCGAGATGTCCCGCTCCGACTCGCTCGGCTGCGCGCCGGCCACGAAGGCGTGGGCCAGAACGACCGAGCGCGTGCCCGGACGACCCGCCAGGTCGGCCCGCACGCGGCGCATCGCCTCGCCGAGCGCCGCCTCGTGGGAACGCGCGGGCAGGGCCCACGGCTCGCGCACCGCGTCGGGGTCGAGGTAGGGGAGGCCGTAGACGGCCACGGCGCCGTCGGCGTCGGGCACCAGCACCGGCACGCCCACCTGCGCCGGGTCGGTGCGGACGTGGACGCCGGCCGCGTCCATCACCCGGGCGCCGAAGCCGAGACGCCGGGCGGAGTCGTGGTTGCCGCTCGTGACGACGACCCGGGCCCGCGACGCCGCGAGCCGCGCGATCGCCTCGTCGGCCAGGCGCACCGCGTCGACCGGCGGCAGGGCCCGGTCGTAGACGTCGCCGGCCACGACCACCAGGTCGACCGCCTCCTCCTCGACGACGGCGACCAGGTGGTCGACGAACGTCGCCTGGTCACCCAGCAGGTCGGCCCGGTGGAACGAGCGGCCCAGGTGCCAGTCGGAGGTGTGGAGGATGCGCACGGGACGAACCTAGGTGGGCCCGCCGACAGTCCCGCGGACCCACGCCGCGAGGTGGGCGGGGCCACCCCGCCGCCGTGGCCCCGTCAGCCGATCCGGCGCGCCAGCTCGTCGGCCATGTCGCCGACCCGGCGGCGCACGGCGCCGGGCAGCTCCTCCTGGGCCGCGAGCCGGCGTACCCGCTCGAGCACGTCGGTGCGGCGGGCTGTCAGCGGGAAGAAGGCCTCCGCCACGTCGCCGAGCAGCCAGCCCGAGAACACCTCCGCCGCGGCGGGCAGGCCGGTGAGGTAGCGCTCGACGTACGGCTCCGTGAGGTGCTCCTGGCCGCGCTGCCACAGGCCGAGGCCGGCGGCCTCCACCTCGTAGTTGGCGACCCGGGCCTCACCGGTGAACCGTGCCCAGGCCCACTCCTTCGCCGCCGTGGTGGGCAGCGAGGCCCGGGCCCGGGCGTGCTCGGTGCGGGCCACCGCGGAGGGGGCGTCGGCCAGCGCGGCGTCGAGCGCGTCGGCGTCGGTGGCGCCGCGCACCGCGAGCCGCACCAGCACCCGCCAGCGCAGCGCCTCGTCGAGCTCGACCCCGGGCGGCAGGTCGGCGCCGGCGAGCCAGGAGCGCAGCAGCGCCTCGTCCGCGGTCGCGGCCACGACCGCACCGAAGGCCGCCAGCTGCACGGTGCTGCCGGGCTCGGCGTCGCGCACGACGGCGTCGGCGGCGGCCCGGACCCGCGCCTCGAGGTCGTCGGGGTCCGCGACGACGGCGCGGAGCCGGCCCAGCGCCCACCCGGTCACGATGCTCACCCCGTCGTCGTCGCGCTCCGACGGCAGGCCGGCCGCGACGACGGTGAGCGCGTCGGCGGGGTCGACGGCGCCGGCGTGCACGCCGCTGCGCAGCGCGTTCCAGATCCCGGCCCGCAGCATCGGGTCGGTCGTGCGCGGCAGCAGGTCGGGCAGGGCCGCCAGCGTCGCGGCGTCGGGCGCCGACCACGACCAGGTGTCCTCGTAGGCGTCGACGACCACCGCGGCGTCGGGCCCCACGTCGTACGACGCGCCCTCCCCGCCCAGCACGACCTCGTCGACCCGCCACGTCGCGTCGCCGGGGGCGGCGCTCGCCACCCGCAGGGCGTGGGTGCGCTCCGCCGGGTGGGCGGCCGGGGGCACCCGCCGCAGGGTGCCGGCGGCCCGGTCGAGGCGCAGCTCGTCGACGCCGGGCGCGCGGAGCCAGCCGTCGACGAAGCCCGTCAGGTCGCCCGCCCCGGCCCGCTCCCACGACCCGAGCAGGTCGTGCATGGTGGCGTTGCCGAAACGGTGCCGGGTGAAGTGGTCGACGGCGCCGGCGAGGAACACGTCGTCCCCGACGAGGGCGGCGAGCTGCTTGAGCACGCTCGAGCCCTTGGAGTAGGAGATGCCGTCGAAGTCCTGCAGCGCGCCGGCGGCGTCCACGGCGCCGTTGCCGGCGACCGGGTGCGTGCTCGGGCGCTGGTCGGCGACGAGGCCCCACTGCCGGCGGCGGTGGGCGTTGTGGACCCACGTGTCGCCGTACTCGGTGACGTCGGCGGTGACGCGGTTGCCCATGTACTCCGCGAAGGACTCGTTGAGCCACAGGTCGTCCCACCACCGGGGCGTGACGAGGTTGCCGAACCACTGGTGGGCCATCTCGTGGGCGACGGTGACGGCGCGCTGGATGCGCGCCCCGCGGGTGACGCGGCTGGTGAAGACCAGCGGGTCGCGGAACGTCACGCAGCCCGGGTTCTCCATCGCGCCCGCGTTGAACTCCGGCACGAACGCCTGGTGGTAGTCGCCGAACGGGTAGCGGATCCCGAACAACCGGTGGAACTCGTCGAAGCACTGCCGCGTGACGGTCAGCAGCTCCTCGGCGTCGGCGTCGAGGTGGGGCGCGATGCTCTGCCGGCACGACAGGCCCAGCCGGATGCCGTCGTGGGAGACCCGCACGTGGTGGTACGGGCCCGCGACGACGGTGACGAAGTACGTCGCGAGCGGGGCGCTGCGCTCGAAGCGCCACAGGCCGGGCTCGGCCTGCGTGCCCGGCGCGTTGGCCGTGACCGTCCAGTCGACCGGCGCCCGGACGGTGAGGGTGTACGGCGCCTTGAGGTCCGGCTGGTCGAAGCACGCGAAGACACTGGGGGCCGCGTCCATGAAGCTCATGCCGTAGACGTAGCGCCGGCCGTCGGCGGGGTCGGTGTGGTGGTGCAGGCCCTCGCCGTCGGTGCGGAAGGCCATCACCGCGTCGACGACGAGCACGTTCTCGCCCGCCTCGGTGGGCAGCGGCAGCCGCCCGGCGTGGAGGGTGGCGGGGTCGAGGTCGGTGCCGTTGAGGGTGGCCCGGCGCAGCGCGACGGGCTTGACGTCGACGAACGTCTGGCCGCCCGCGCTGGTGAAGGTGATGGTGGTGCGCGAGGGGAAGGTGGCCTCGTCGGCGGCCAGGTCGAGCTCGACCTCGTAGCCGGTGACGTCGAGCAGCTCCGCCCTCCGCTCGGCCTCGTCGCGACGCAGGGACGTGCTGGCTCCGGGAACGCTCACGGCGCTCACCCTACGAGGGGTGAGCGCCGTGGCGGGGTGGGGCGGGTCGGGCGGCGTACGACGCGGCAGCGGCCGGCGCCGGTCGTCAGCCGACCGTGACCGAGACGATGTCGACAGGCGTGTTGGGCGCCCCGCCGCCGGCCGGGTTGGAGCCGTCGTCCCCGGCCTCGGCGATCTCCTCGATGACACCCAGGTCGGCGGGGTCGACCGTGCCGAAGACCGTGTAGTCGGGGGAGAGCTGCGTGTCGCCGTACACGATGAAGAACTGCGAGCCCTGGGTGTCGGGGCCCGAGTTCGCCATGGCCAGCGTGCCCGCGGCGTAGGTCTCGTCGCCGCTCAGCTCGTCGGCGTAGGAGTAGCCGGGGCCCCCGGCCGTCGTGCCCGACGGGTCGCCGCACTGCAGGACCTCGAAGCCGGGCGTCGTGGTGATGCGCGGGCACGGCGTGTCGTCGTAGAAGCCCTGCTCGGCCAGCGAGACGAAGGAGTTGACGGTGCACGGCGTCGTGTCGCCGTTCAGCGTGACGTCGAGGTCGCCGTTCGAGGTGGAGATGACGGCGGGCGTCGGGGTGGTGATGGTCGGCTCGGCCGGCGGCAGGTCCACGGGGCGGGCGGCCTCGCCGGACTCCTCGTAGGAGCACGTGCCGTCGGTGACACCGGTGGCGTCCGTCGACTCCTGCGAGCCCGACCCGCTCGAGCCCTCCTCGGCGTCCGAGCCGCAGGCGGCGAGGAGCGGGAGGGCGAGGACGGCGGCGATCGACAGGGCGCGGGTGCTGGCTCGGCTCATGCGTCCGAGCCTAGGGGGACCCTCAGCTGTTGCGACCGCGGGCCTCCACGGCGAGGGGCGCGCCGTCCACCCAGAGGGTGTCGACGAGGTTGACGGCCGCGCACACGTGGTTGGGCGCCACCTCGACGCGGGAGCCGACCGCCGGCAGGGGGCCGCCGCCGGTCTCCACCACGGCGTGGTGCTCCGAGAGCAGCACGACGCGGGCGTCGGGGTCGGCGGGCAGGCGCCCCCACCCGGTCGCGTGCGGGGCACGGTCCGCCCCGAGCACCTTGCTGCCGGCGTCGAGCACCACCCGGCCGCCCGCGTGGCTGACCACCGTCGCCACGCACGTCAGGGCCACGTCCTCCGGCTCGTGGTGGCCGAGCTCCCACTGCTGGGCGTCGCCGAACAGGTAGACCCCCGGACGTAGCTCGTCGGGCAGCGCGGTGCCCGCGGCCTCGGGCCCCCGCGCGAGGCTCGCGCCGAGGCTGGGCGTGGACCCGCCGCTGCGCACCGGGCACGGCAGGCCCGCGGCCGCCAGCGCGTCGGCCGCGGCGGCCAGCGTCTCGGCCTCGGCCACCGCGGCGGAGGGGCCGGCCCCGGGGGCGTAGCTGTGCCCGGGGAAGGTGAAGACGCCCGCGACCTCCAGGCCGGCCTCGACGGCGGCGCCCACGACCGCCACCGCCTCGTGGGGGAGCACCCCCGTCCGGTGGTGCCCGGAGTCGAGCTCGACGTGCACGGCGACGTCGGGCGCGTGGGCGGCCACCCGGCGTACCCCCTCCACGGAGTCGACGCCCACGGTGATCCGCGCCCGCTCGGCGAGGACGCGCAGCCGCCGGCCGCGCTCGGCGTCGACGAACAGCGGGTAGGCCACGAGCACGTCGTCGAACCCGGCCGCCACGAACACCTCGGCCTCGCCGACGGTGGCCACCGTGATGCCCTGCGCACCGGCCTCGAGCTGCAGCCGCGCCAGCACGGGCGACTTGTGGGTCTTGGTGTGGGGACGCAGCCGCACGCCGAGGTCGGCGGCGGCCCCGTGCATGCGGGCCAGGTTGCGGGCGAGCCGCTCGCCGTCGACGGCGAGGTACGGCGTCGCGGGGGCGCCGCTCACAGCTCCTCGTGCGTCTCGGGGTCGGCGTCGAAGATGCGGCCGTCGGGGCGACCGAGCGCGGTGAGCGCGGCCACCTCCTCGTCGCTGAGCGTGAAGGCGAGGACGTCGAGGTTGCTGCGCTGGCGCTCCGGCGAGGCCGACTTCGGGATGGGCAGCGACCCGATCTGCACGTGCCAGCGGAGCACGACCGCCGCGGGGTCGACGCCGAGGCGCTCGGCGGGCCCGATCACGGCCGGCTCGTCGGCGAGGTCACCGACGCGGGCGAGCGGGCTCCAGGCCTCGGTGAGGACGCCCCACCGTTCGTGGGCCCGGCGCAGCGCCTCCTGCGGGAAGTAGGGGTGCAGCTCCACCTGGTTCACGCTCGGGGCGACGCCGGTGGCGTCGACGATCCGCTCGACGTGCTGCTCGGTGAAGTTGGAGACCCCGATGGAGCGCACGAGGCCGCGCTCGCGCAGGTCGACGAGCGCCCGCCACGCCTCGACGTACTGGTCGCGGCCCGGGTTGGGCCAGTGGATGAGCTGCAGGTCGAGGTGGTCGAGCCCGAGGCGGCGCAGGCTGCCCTCCACGCTGGCGACGGCGTCGTCGTAGGCGTGGTGGCGCCCGGGGATCTTGCTCGTGACCTGGTAGGCCTCGCGGTCGAGGCCGCTGGTGCGCAGCGCCTCGCCGACCGCCTCCTCGTTCTCGTAGTTCACGGCCGTGTCGATGAGCCGGTAGCCCACCTCGAGGGCCGAGCGCACGCCGCGGACGGCCTCGTCGCCGCGCAGCGGGTAGGTGCCGAAGCCCACCGCCGGCAGGGTGGTGCCGTCGTTGAGCGTGTGGGTCGGGACGTCGGTCGTCGTCATGCGCCTCAACCTACGGCGGTGGCCCACGGGGCGGTCCGCAGGCGCAGTCCACGGTCGGGGCCGGCGTCGGGCGGGCGCCCGGGGGACCGATGATGCGGGGGTGACGGCGACGTTCGAGGGCCACGACCGCGGGGACGAGGACTACCGCCGGGTGGTGCTGGCGCTGTTCGC
Source organism: Nocardioides sp. ChNu-153 (assembly GCF_030466625.1). GTDB lineage: Bacteria > Actinomycetota > Actinomycetes > Propionibacteriales > Nocardioidaceae > Nocardioides. The sequence continues at coordinate 129,818 of NZ_JADEVT010000009.1, read as the reverse complement.
GGCGGGGTTCGCGACGTTCGCGCAGATCTTCGACGCCCAGGCCGTGCTGCCCGCGCTGGCCCGTGACCTCGACGTCGCCCCGGCCACGGCGGCGCTGTCGGTCTCGGCGACCACCACGGGGCTCGCGGCCTCGGTGCTGGTGTGGGCGGCCGTGTCGGACCGGGTGGGTCGCACGCGGGCGATGGCGTGGTCGCTGACCGCGGCGACGGTGCTCTCGCTCGTCGCACCCCTCGTGCCGGGGCTGGGCGCGGTCATCGCCCTGCGCGCGCTGACGGGCGTGGCGCTCGGCGCGGTGCCCGCCGTGGCCATGGCCTACCTCAACGAGGAGGTGAGCCGGGCGTGGGTGCCGGTCGCGGCCGGCACCTACATCGCCGGGAACACCATCGGCGGCATCGTCGGCCGCCTGGTCGCCGGCCCCGTGTCCGAGGCGGTCGGGTGGCGGGCGGGGCTGCTGGCCGTCGCGGTCGTCTGCGCCGGCTCCACGGTCGTCTTCTGGCGGGTCGTGCCGGTGCCGCGGGGATTCCGGCCGCCGACCGACCGGGTCTCCGCGGTGCGGCGCGCGGCGCGGCACCTGCGCACCCCCGCCCTCGCCACGACGTACCTGGCGGGGTTCTGCCTCATGGGCGCGTTCGCGACGGTCTACAACTACGTCGGGTTCCGGGTGAGCGGACCGCCCTTCGGCGTGCCGGTGACCTGGGTGAGCCTGCTCTTCGCGGTCTACGTGTTCGGCACCGTCGCCAGCCGCACCAGCGGTGTCCTGGCCCGTCGCCACGGGGCGCCCCGCGTGGTCGCGTGCGGGGGAGCGGCGGTGCTCGTCGCGCTACCGCTGCTGGCCGCCGACCACCTCGTCGTGGTGGTGCTCGGCCTGGCGGTCTTCACGGTCGGCATCTTCCTCGCCCACCCGGTCACCAGCGCCCTGTCGGGGCAGCTGGCGAGCGTCGGCCGGGCGCAGTCGACGGCGCTCTACCAGCTGTCGTGGCTGGCGGGGACCGCCCTCGTGGGCTGGGCCGCCGGCCACGTGTACGACGACCGCGGCTGGCCCGCGACCCTGCTCGTCGTCGCGGGGCTCGTCGTCGTGGCGGTCGCCGCCGTGGTGGCCGGGCAGCGACCGCCACGGGACGTCACGCCAGGATCTGGGCCCGACGGGCCGCGGGCACCCAGCTCGTGACGTACTCCTCGAGCACCGAGTGGAACCACTGCTCGTCGGGGGTGCCCTTCGAGCTCGACATCGAGGTCAGGCCCACGTTGTCCACCACGCGCCCGCCCATGGTGTCGAGGTCGGAGAGGAACGTGGGGGAGTAGCCGAGGCCGAGGAACTGCCAGAAGACCGGCTTGTCGGACGCCTCCGCGAGCAGCTTCCTGGCGGCCGCCTTGTCGAACGGCTCGCCGTCGGTGACGAAGAGGACGAGCGTGGGGAGGGTGGCCGGACCCGACGACGAGGGCGCCGCCTTCCGGCCGCCGAACAGCCGCTTGCCGAGCCCCGCCTTGCCGTGGCCGGCCTCCGCGAGCACGTTCTTGATGACGTCGCCGTAGTTGGTGCCGCCCATGGGGCGACCGGAGCGCCAGCGGTCGACGAACCCGACGTACGACGACGAGTCGACGACCTCGACGTCGAACGCGGCGTTGTGGAAGAAGTGCACCTGGATGTCGCCGTCGTCGTCGAGGCCCGCGAGGCTGAGCGCGAGCACGCGCTCCACGAGGTCCTGCACCTCGCCGTTCTCGTAGCGGGCGGTCATCGACGCCGAGTAGTCGATGGCCACGACCACGCGGGCGCTGACCTCGCCCAGGTCGATGCCCTTGTCCGCCTCGCGCTTGAGCAGGGAGATGATCGCCCCCTGCGCCGTGTCCGTCCGCTTCGTCAGGTCGACCATGTGCTGCCTCTCTCGGGTGCGTCCGGCGCCGGTCGGGTGGACCGGGCCGCGGAGGTCCCGTCGGGTGCGGCGGGCCGGGCCCGTCCTGCCCCGTCCCGGCCCGGCGGAAACGGGGGAGGCGGCCGGTAGTGTCGCCGGGGGAGCGTGGCCACGCGTGCCGCGGCCGACGAGGGGAGCCAGGAGTGGTGGAGCAGCAGCCGGGCGGGGTCAGCCTGTCGAAGATCACGCTGACGAAGTCGGCGCCGAGCATCTCGCTGAGCAAGGGTGCCGGTGCCGGCGGCCAGATGCGGATCAACCTGAACTGGTCGCAGCCCGCGCCCGCGAAGGGGTTCCTCAAGCGCGCCCTCGGCGGCGCGTCGGCCGTCGACCTCGACCTCGGCTGCCTGTGGGAGACCACGGACGGCAGCAAGGGCGTCGTGCAGGCGCTCGGCAACGCGTTCGGCAACCTGCACCAGCCGCCGTACGTGCTGCTCGACGGCGACGACCGGAGCGGCACGAGCACCGGGGGCGAGAACCTGGTGGTCAACCTCGACCGGCTCGACCAGATCCGCCGCGTCCTGGTGTTCGCCTACATCTACGAGGGTGCCCCGAACTGGGCGGCGGCCGACGGCGTCGTGACGCTGTACCCGGCGGGCGGCGCCGCCCCCATCGAGGTGCGTCTCGACGAGCCGGCCGCGGACAAGCGGTTCTGCGCCATCGCGCTGCTGACGAACGAGGGCGGCTCGCTCGGCGTGCGCCGCGAGGTGCAGTACGTCGCGGGGTGGCAGCCCGAGCTCGACAAGGCCTACGGGTGGGGCATGAACTGGACGTCCGCCAGCAAGTGAGCGGCGCCGACCCGACCCTGTGGCAGCGCGTGGCCCGCGCGCAGGCCGGTGACGACTACGCCCGGGCCTACGCCGAGCGGTTCCGGGCGATCGAGCGCGACGGCGGCGACGTGCACGGCGAGGCCGCCCTGGTGCGCGCGCTCGTGCCGGGGCCCGCGCGCGTGCTCGACGCGGGGTGCGGCACCGGTCGCCTGACGGTGCGGCTCGCCGCCGACGGGTACGACGTCGTCGGCTGCGACGTCGACGCCGCGATGGTCGAGGTGGCGCGCGCCGAGGCGCCGGAGCACGACTGGCGGGTGGCCGACCTGGCCACCCTCGACCTCGGCGTCGTGTTCGACGCCGTGGTGCTCGCCGGCAACGTGCTGCCCCTGCTCGAGCCGGGCACGCTGGACGGCGCCTGCGCTGCGCTGGCGCAGCACGTGGCCCCCGACGGGGTGCTCGTGGCCGGGTTCGGGCTCGACGCCGCCCACCTCCCGGCCGGCTGCCCCGCGACGCCGCTGGCGTCCGTCGACGCGGCCATGGCCGCCGCCGGCCTGCGGGCAGGGGAGCGGTGGGGTGGGTGGGCGCGCGAGCCGCTGCCGGAGGCCGACCCCGGGTACGTCGTGGCGACCTGGCGGTCGTAGCGGCGGGGGCGGGGCCGGTGGTCGAGGTGGCCGCGCCCGCTGGTGGTTGAGGTGGCCGCGCCCGCTGGTGGTTGAGGTGGCCGCGCTAGCGGCCCTCGAAACCACGTCCGAGGCGTGCCGGAGCTGGCACAAGCAGAGGCTGACCTGCGGAAACTCCTCCTGTGGACAACTCCCGATCCGGTCGGGAATGTCGGTGGTCGCTGTTGTGATGGGTCCATGACCGAGACCGCGCTGCACCCGCTCGCCGGGGTCGCTGCGCGTCTGCACGCCGACCTCGACGACGGCTTCGACCTGGGTCTGCTGACGCTCGGCCCCATCGAGACGGGTGCCGCAGTGGTCGAGCTCGAGCGGGCTGCGCACCGTCTTGCCGCGCTGCAGTCGCGGTTGTTGACCCACGCCACCGAGGTGCGCGTCGAGGACGCCACGGGCGCTCCGTCGACCGCAGTCTGGTTTGCGAACGCCACCCAAGTGACCCGGGCGGAGGCCCACCGCCGCGTCCGCACCGCAATTGCGGTGGACGAGCGGTACGACGCCCTCGCCGCCGCGGGCGCGCTCGGTGCGGTCTCGCCCGGCCAGACTGAAGTGATCGTGCGGGCGCTGGACGACCTCGGCGACGACCTCGACGTGGATGTTCGAACGGAGGCCGAGCGGACGCTGGTCGGGTTCGCCCGTGAGCACGACGCCAAGGCCCTGCGGGTGCTGGGCCGCCGGATCCTCGACGTCGTCGCCCCCGCTGTCGGGGAGGCCCGTGAGGCGGAACTGCTCGCCCAGGAGGAACGGGAAGCCGCCGCGAAGGTGCGGTTGACGATGCGCGAGGACGGTCAGGGCTGTGTCCACGGCCGGTTCACGGTGCCGGAGATGCACGGGGCGATGTTCGCGAAGATGCTCGATGCAATCGCCTCACCCCGGCGAAGCCACCTCCGCACTGGGGCCCTCGACGGCGCCGACGACGGCACCGTCGACACGGTCGACGCTCGGCCCGCGCGGGAGCGGCGCGGCCAGGCGTTCGTCGAGCTCATCGAGCGGATGCGCGACGCCAACCTCCCGGACGCTGCTGGTGCCGGGGCGACGGTCGTGGTCACCATGCAGGTCGACACGCTCACCGGCGGACTCGCAGCGGCGTCACTCGACACCGGCCACCGCATCTCACCCGGCGAAGCCCGACGCCTCGCCTGCAGCGCCGACCTCATCCCGGCCGTGCTCGGCACGAAGAGTGAGGTGCTCGACGTCGGACGGGCCGCACGGTTCCACACCAAACCCCAACGGATCGCGATGATCCTGCGAGACGGCGGCTGCACCGCCGAGGACTGTGACGCCCCACCGCACTGGTGCGAGGCCCACCACGACGACCCGTGGTCACGCGGCGGCGCGACGTCCGTCGACCGCGGACGGTTGTTGTGCGGGCGCCACCACCGCGTCGCCCACGACCCGATCTACCTCACCGAGACCCTCGGCACCGGCAAGCTCAGGTTCACCCGGCGGAACTGAGCAGCACCCGCCCCAGGGTGGTCTCGAGGGGCGCCAGCGCGGCCACCTCGACCACCGGAACGGCGGCGCGCCCACCTCGACCGTCGGACCCGTCGGTGGTTGAGGTGGGTTGCTCTGGCAACCCCTCGAAACCAGGCCCGGGGTGCCCCTCGTGGTTTCGAGGGGCGCTAGAGCGCCCACCTCAACCACCGGAACGACGGCGCGCCCACCTCGACCACCGGAACGGCGGCGCGCCCACCTCGACCACCGGAACGACGGCGCGCCCACCTCGACCGTCGGATCCATCGGTGGTTGAGGTGGGTTGCTCTGGCAACCCCTCGAAACCACGCCCGGGGTGCCCCTCGTGGTTTCGAGGGGCGCTAGAGCGCCCACCTCAACCACCGGAACGGCGGCGCGCCCACCTCAACCACCGGAACGGCGGCGCGCCCACCTCAACCACCGGAACGGCGCGCCCACCTCAACCACCGGAACGGCGCGCCCACCTCGAGCACCGGAACGGCGGCGCGCCCACCTCGAGCCCGGGATCAGCCCGCACTCATCCGGGGGACCCGCCGAGCCAGCTCTTGAGCATCCCGAGGTTGGCCAGCGGGATCCAGTGACCCAGCTGGGGGTGGTCGAGGGCCACGCCGAAGACGCCCACCTGCTGGAAGGCGGCGACGTAGTCGATGGCGGCTGGCAGCGGTACGGCGTACAGCGCCACGTCGCCCGCCCCGTCGGCCAGTCCGAGTGCGCGCGCCGCGTCCCTCGCCCGGTCGGCGCTGCTGTAGAGGCAGACCACGGGCCCCTGGTCGAACGCCACGCCGTACGGCCGGGGCTGCTCGGCCGACCCGCGCGCGATGAAGAACCACTGCGGCAGCCGGCTGACGTGCTGCCACAGCGCGATCTGCGCGGACGTGTCCCCGGCGGGCGCCGCCCGCACCGCGGCGTCGAGGCGGTCCAGCTCGGTGGGTTCCCCGGTCTCGGCACTCATGTCGTTCCCCCTGCGTCGTCGTCGTCCTGCACCCGCGGGCGCGGGTCGCGTCCCCCGAGGTCGGACACCCGGTCCCAGAACCAGTCGGCGAGGCTCGGTGCCACGTGGACGTCGTCCGCGCCGGTGCGGCGCACGACGACGTCGCCGAGCGTCGCGACCAGGTAGCCGCCCGCGTCGTCGGTCATCACCTGGGAGTAGTAGTCCTCCAGGGAGTCCTGCGGCCACTCGGGCCACGCGTCCGGTTCGGCCTCGATCGCCTCGTCCATCGCCGTCACCTCGGCACCCGACAGGAGGCGGAAGCCGCCCCCCGCCGGGCCCCACAGCGCTCCCGTGCCCGGCTCCTGCCCGTCGTGCCAGGTGGCGATCTCCCGCTCACCCGACAGCGAACGGGCCGCCTCCTCGTCCAGCGGCGGGCGCAGCGCGGCCCGCAGGTCGGGGGGCAGCACCGTCTCGAGGGCGGCCAGCGCGGAGGCCAGGTCGGTCCCCAGCACCTGGGCCCGCATGTGCGACCAGGCCGCCGCGACCAGCCCGGCGGCGTGCACGTCGGCGAGGGTCATCTCGTGCTTCTCCGCGGCGGCGCGCGTGTCGCGGATCATCTGGAGCGCTCCGCCGGCCAGGCCGTCGGTCGGGTCCAGGCGGAGCAGGCGCGACGCCAGCTCCTCGGCCTCGTCGAACCGGCCCTGGTGGACGTACGCCCAGATGAGCGGGCCGCCCACGATCTCGCTGGAGGGGTCGGCCCGCATGGCCTCCTCGGCCGCCGGGACGAACCGCTCCGGGGGAGCGAAGCTCTGGAACAGCGACAGCGCGCGGCTGGCCAGCGCGTGCCGCAGGTCGTCGGCGTCGGTCCGTGCGCAGTGCGCGACCGCCTCGTCGAGCAGCCGCCAGCCGCGCACGGGGTCGCCGGCCATGGCGGTCGACGCACCCAGCTCCATCCGGTCGTGCCAGCCGTCCGGCTCCTCCTGCAGCACGACCTCCGCCCACCGCCGGGCCTCGGCGTGGTCGCACTCGTGCTGCTCGAGCGCACGCAGACGGCGCGCCGCGTCCACGAAGAACCGGTCCCGACGACCGACGACGTCCAGCAGGATCCGGCGGGCCTCGGCGATGTCGTCGCGCGCCTCGAGGTGCAGCGCCAGCAGCATCCGGATGCCGGTGCGGTCCGGCTGCTGCGCCAGCACGCGACCCGCGAGCCGCCCGATCTCCGGGTGCGTGGGCTGCACGTCGTACAGCTCCCACGCGAGGTCGACGTCGCGCTCGAGCGGGTCGAGGTCGTCCGGGGCGCTCACCGCATGCCCCGCTGGACGCGGTAGGCCCGCAGCTGGTCGAAGGTGCCGTCGTCGACGCCGTACTCGAGGACGGGTGCGACCTGGTCGAACCACGAGGCCGTCGAGGGCCGGACCCCCTCCGCGACCGCCAGCAGCGCGTCGGTCGTCACGGGCACGACGCTGCCCGCCTGCATCGAGGCCGTGAGCGCCTGCTGGAGCGCCACCTTCACCACGTGGGCGATGTCCGCGCCCGAGAAGCCGTCGGTGGCACGGGCCACCCGGTCGACGTCCACGTCGGGAGCGGGCTTGCCGGCGAGGTCACCGTGCAGGATCGCGGCCCGCGCCGCGGCGTCGGGGGGCAGCACGAGGACGGTCTTGTCGATGCGGCCGGGGCGACGCAGGGCCGGGTCGATGTCCCACGGCCGGTTCGTGGCGGCGAGGAAGTAGACCCCGTCGTTGACGCTCGACACGCCGTCGAGCTCCTCGAGGAGCTGCGTCACGATCATCCGCATCGACTGCGACCCGCCGCCGCCCGAGGTACGCCGGCCGCCGAGGGCGTCGAACTCGTCGAGGAAGATGACGCAGGGCGCGGCGGCCCGCGCGTCGGCGACGACGCTGCGGATCGCCTTCTCGCTGTCCCCGATCCACCTGCTGAGCAGGTCCGCCAACGTGACGTGGAGGAACGACGCCCCGAGGTCGCCGGCGATGGCCCGGGCGATGAACGTCTTGCCGCAGCCGGGCGGGCCGTACATGAGGAGGGAACCGCCGGGCGTCTGTCCGAACGCCGCCGCCAGGTCGGGGTTGCGCAGCGGCGCGAGGAACGTCGCGTCGAGGTGCTGCTTCACCTCGGCGAGACCGGCGACGTCGGCCAGCGTCACGGCCGGCCGCTCCGCGTCCCACAGGCCGGGTGCCGCACCACGGCCGTCGGCAGCGTCGCCGTCGGCGGGGGAGGGGACGGGCCGCGAAGGGGGTGCGGGCGCGACGGGGGCCGCCGCGACGGGGCCGGGCTCGACGGGCGCCGCCGTGGCACCGCCCCGCAACCGCGCCGCCATGACGCGGGCCCGCAGCACGCGCACGCGGGCGGGATCGGCGCCGTGCGCCTCGAGGGTGGCCAGCTCGGACGCGGCGCGGTCGGGGTCGGTCTGCAGCAGCAGGGTGACGAAGTCCTCCCGCAGCGCCAGGTTGCGCGGGTCCCGCGCCACCTCGGTCTCGATCACCTCGAGGAAGTCGTCCTCCGCCATCTCCAGCCCCCGGTCCGTGCGCGTCGCCTGTGTCGTCGGCATTGTGTCGGACGGCGGCGCGGACGGTGGGCCGGGGGAGCACGACGACCACGAGGGCGCCCGCCTGAACGGCCACCGGGACCCTGAGACGGAGCCCACCCACCGGAGGGGCCGTCGCGGCGGGATCGCTCGTCGGGCCCGGCGTAGCGTGGAGGACCGAGGACGGCGAGCAGCGCCGCCCGCAGGACGACGGAGGGACCTGGCATGAAGGCCGTGGTGTTCGACCAGTACAAGACGACGCCGAGCCTGAAGGAGGTCGACCGACCGAAGCCGGGTCCGGGGGAGGTGCTCCTCAAGGTCGCGGGTGCAGGCGCCTGCCACTCCGACGTCGCCGTCTTCCGCGACTTCGACGAGTCGTTCGGCCCGGCGCAGCTGAAGCCGTCCTTCACCCTCGGTCACGAGAACTCCGGCTGGGCCGAGGAGCTCGGCGAGGGCGTCGCGGGCATCGAGGTCGGCGAGGCCTTCCTGGTCTACGGTCCGATGGGCTGCGGTCGCTGCCGTGCCTGCTCGCGCAGGCAGGACACGTACTGCGAGAACGCGGCCTCGATGCCGCACCTCGCGACCGGGCTGGGTCGGGACGGCGGCATGGCGGAGTACCTGACGGTCCCGGTGCGCAACCTCGTGCCGCTCGGCGACGCCGACCCCGTGGCGGCCGCGCCGCTGTCGGACGCCGGCCTGACGCCGTACCACGCCATCAAGAAGTCCCTGCCGACGCTGGCCGGCGGCGGCAAGACGGCACTGGTGATCGGGCTCGGGGGACTGGGGCAGATCGCCGTGCAGATCCTCACGGCGCTGACCGGTGCCACCGTGATCGCCACCGACACGAAGCCCGAGGCGATGCGCCGCGCGGAGGCGAACGGCGCGGTGACCGTCCCCGGCGGCGACGGCCAGGCCGAGCGGATCCGCGAGATCACGGGTGGCAGGGGAGTCGACGCCGTGTTCGACCTCGTCGGCGCCGGCCCGACCATCGAGCTGGCGCTGGCGACCGTCGCCCAGCGCGGCCGCGTCACCGTCGTCGGCATCGCCAACGGCACCGCCGAGTGGAACTTCTACAAGGTGCCCTACGAGGTCGAGCTGACCAGCACCTACTGGGGCACCGTCGAGGAGCTGCACGAGGTGGTCGACATGTACCGCGCCGGCCAGATCACGCCCGAGGTCGAGATCTACGCGCTCGACGACGCCCTCGAGGCCTACCGCGCGCTGGAGGCCGGCGAGCTGTCGGGCCGCGCCGTCGTCGCGCCCCACGGTCGGGGTACGGCGAGCAGCTGACGGCACGTGCGTCGTGGTCGAACGGCGCGGCCACGACGCGGGCCTGTCGTCTGCCGACGACGTGCACGACGCCCTGCGGTAGTAGAGCTCGTCGGCGGGGGACGACACGACCCGCCTCCGCGCCGACGTGAGTTGACATAATGCACGTTATCGGCGCCCGCGAGAGACGCTTGCCGGGGCCGCCGACGAGTGCTCCCGACCGCCAACGCCCGCCGTACTCGCTGCTCACGCCTCGAACACGGACCAGCACAGGGCGTTGCGGCGCTGCTGGTCCTCGAGCACGAGGTCGCGGATCTCCGCCGGCAGCTGGTCGCGCTGCCACCGGCACTCGCGGCGACCCGCCGCGAGCGCGTCGTCGCCGGCGGCCTCGGCCGCGGCGCGCACGGCCTTGATGGCGTAGGCGGCGGCGCCCAGGTCGTGCTCGGCGACGTGGGCCACGGCGCCGGCCTGACCGGCGGCGTACGCCGCGTGCCGGGCCGCGCCCCGGAGGTCGCGGGCCGCGCCCATGGCGTGGCCGCCGGCGGCCCGCGACCGCATCATCGCCAGCTCGCCGCGAGTCCAGGCCCGTACGGCCGCGACGGCGTCCCGCGGCCGTGGGTCGTCCGGACGCACGGCCTCGAACAGGGGCAGCACGTGCTCCGCGCAGGTCGCCGTTCACAGGGCGATCGACCGGTGGTCGGCGTCGGTCAGGGTGCCGCCACGGCGGACGGTCACGAGGCGGGGGTCCCGCACCTCCGGCAGGATCATCTTCGCCCCTCCCTCCCAGGCCCGGTCGCGCCCGTCGCAGCCTCCCGGCGGGCTCGGCCCCCGCTCCCCCACGTCGGCACCCAGTCCACCAGACCGGGGGCTGTCCGGACTCAGAACTCGCGGTCGGACGCCCCGGTCTCGGTGACGGGCGTCGCCGAGACGGCTCGGCCGGCGAGGTCGGTGGCCGTGGTCGACGGCGTCCACACCATCGCCGAGGCGGTGCTGACCGTCGAGAGCCCGGAACCGCTGGTCTGGGCGCCGAGCACCAGGACGACCTGGGTGACGCTGACCCCGCCGACGGTGACCGTCGAGGCGGTCATCGTGGCGCCGAACTGGGCGGTGCGCAGCGACCGGATGTAGCTCTGGCGCAGGTTGACCGACCCGAGCGCCACGGCCGAGCCGCTGCGCAGCACGTCGATCGTGTCGCCGGTGCTGCCGGTCCCGATGAGTCCGCCGTCGCGCAGCCGCACGTTGACGGCGAGCGCCGACCCGGTCCACCCGGAGCTGATGCTGGCCGGCCGGACCTGGCCGCTGTAGGTGAACGTGATCCGGTCGCCCTGGTCGAGACGCCCGGCGCTGGCACCACCCTGGGTGGTCTGCACGTCGGCGGCCCGCACGGGGCTGTTGTCCACCCGGCGGCTCGCGACGACCGCCGAGGTCGTCGTGCGACCGGCGGTGTCGGTGAGGATCGCCCGCAGGTCGTACAGGCCGTTCGCGACCAGGGTCGTGTCCCAGGTGCAGGAGTACGGCGAGGTCGTGTCGGTGCACAGGTCGGTCCAGGTCGTCGAGCCGCTCGTGGCCCGCTGGATCCGCACGGAGGCGATGCCGTTCGGGGAGTACGCCGTCGCGCCCACCTGCACCGTCCCGCTGAGGAAGGCGCCGGGGTCGGTGACCGCGACGGAGGCGACGCGGTTGTCGACGGTGCGGTTGGCGATGGTCGCCGACGTCGTGCTGTTGCCGGCCGCGTCGGTGGCGACGGCCCGGAAGGAGTAGCTGCCGTCGGCCATCGTGGTCGTGTCGAGGCGGCAGGTGGCGGGCTCCTCACTGGTGCTGCAGGCGTCCCGCCAGGTGGTGGTGCCGGTCGCGGCGTACTGGACGACGACGCGGTCCACGCCCGAGTGGGCGTCGCCGGCGCTGGCGTTCAGCGTGACGGTGCCGCGCAGCGGGGTGCCCGGGTCGGACAGGACGACGGTCGGCGCCACGTTGTCGACGGAGATGTCCTCGACGAGCTCGGAGACGTGGGTGGTCGCCCCGGCCAGCGCGACGGCCCGCAGGTCGTAGTCCTGGTTGGTGAGCGACGCCGTCGCCCAGTCGCAGGAGTACGGCGAGGTCGTGTCGGTGCAGATGGTGCGCCAGGTGGTCGTGCCGGCCGGCGCGTAGTCGATGCGCACCCCGGTCACGAGCTTGCTGGAGTCCTGGAGGGTCGCCGTCAGGGGGACCGTGCCGCGCACGGCGTCGGCGGGGCGGTTCAGCGTGACCTTGGTGGCCAGGCTCGCCGAGACGGTCCACGTCGACCCGGCGGTGACGGTGGTGGCCGTGAAGGCGGCGCCCGCCGTGCCCCAGGCCGCCGCCCCCACGACGAGCGCGACGACGGCGACGACCGCCGAGGCGACCCGCCGCAGGTCGGGTCGCGACCGCTGGGCGCGGTGCGACGGGTCGGTGCGGCTGCCGGTGGCGGAGGGGCCGGCGGCGGGCCGGCCGGCGACGGTGGCGTCGGCCCGCTCGGCCTTGTCACCGCCCTCACCCCTGCCGTCGCCCTCGCCGTCGCCCTCGCCGGCAGCGCCCTCGCCGTCGCCCTCGCCGGCAGCGCCGTCGGCGTCGGGGCGCCGCGACGCCACGACGAACGCCGCGACCGTCAGGGCGAGCCAGCCGGCGAGGAGCAGGAGCTGGAGCGGCTGGCCGCCGGCGGCCCACACGTAGGGCTTGCCGACGAACGGGACGAGCAGCACGGCGCGGCTGCGCAGGTCGTCGCGGGTGACCGGCGTGGCGTCGTTGCCGGGGTTGGCGTCACCGCGGGTGGTCCAGCTGCCGTCGCCCCGGTCGTCGACGACGCGGTGGACCAGCAGCTGCTCGCGGTCGGTGAGCGCGGGGTTGCGGAAGATCATGATCTTGCCGAGCGGCACGTCCTCGGCCTCGCCGAAGGGCTGCGCGACGACGACGTCGCCGGGGGCGATCGTCGGCTCCATCGACCCGGTGCGCACGACGTGGCTCGACCAGCTCCACAGCAGGGGCAGCGTCGCGACGGCGACGAGGGTCAGCAGGGCCGCGCGGTAGGCCCGGGCCGCCACCACGACGGCGAGGCCCGCCCACTCCCGCGCGGCGGCGGGAGCGGCGGGCCCGGTCACGAGGACGCCCCCGACGACGTCGCCCCTGGAGGGTCCCGCGACGGGGTCGTGCGACCCGTCCGGCGCGCCGGGCTGGCCGGGCGGGACGGGGGCGACGACGTCGGTCACGTGCGGGACTCCTCTCGGGGCGTCGGCGGGTCGGGGGCGGGCGTCACGGCGGTGACGCCGGGTACGGCGAGCGGGTGCGACGAGCACCCGCGGGGGCTCAGTCGGTCTGCAGCTCCCACTGGATGTCGATGCCGGTCTTGGCGCCCTGGAGCTGGTCGACCTGGGTCTGGTTGAGGCCCGTGGTGTCGAAGGTCCAGGTGATCGCGTAGGTGCGCGAGCTGGTGCCGGCGGCCACGGACCAGCCGCCCACGCCCTCGGCGTACTCGTCGATCTGCGCCAGGTCCGCCAGGCTGGTGCCGGACGGCACGACGGTCTGGTTCTGGACGTAGCCGGTGCAGCTGCCGAAGCCGCCGCCGTCGCCCGAGGTCATGCCGATCTTGATGTAGTTCTCGAGGCCCTGGGCGGAGGTGACGGCGTTGAGGGCGTAGCCCTTCACGAGACCGGAGACGTTGGTGGTCGCCGTGACCTTGATGCACTTGGTCTCGGTGTCGCCGGGCGTCATGTTCTCGGCCTGGAAGCGGGCGCTACCGGCGTCGTCGTCGGTGAGGCTGACTGCACCGGTGGACCACGAGTTGCCCGAGTTGCGGGTGGTGCCGCTGAAGGCGGCGTGCGAGGACTGCCAGACCAGCGCGCCGGCGAGGAGCACGGCGACGGGCGTGGCGGCAGCGGTGGCGATCTTCGTCGACTTGCGGGACGGGGTGCGCATGAGGGTGCCTTTCCAGGAGTTGAGCGGTCCCCCCTCCCCTCGGCCGCTCGACGGGCGTCCGGAGGACAACGGGAGACGAACCTCGTCCTGGGACCGGGAAATGGCCGACCGGTCCAGGTCCCGGGCCAGAGGGCCCAGGTGGAGTAGTCCGAAAGGACTAGACCGGGACTGCCCGACCGGGGGCCGGGACGCTCAGTGGAAGAGGAGGTGCACCCCGGCCAGCACCAGCCAGAACCGCAGCGAACGGCCCACGAGCACCGACACGACGAAGACCTCGCGGCGCATCCGCAGGACACCGGCCACCGCGGCCATGACGAGCAGCGGCGGGACCCCGCCGAGCGAGGAGACGAGCATGATCGCCGCGGCGTACCAGGGCCGGCCCTCCATGCGGTCGCTCCAGCGCTGGTGGACGCGCTGCACCTTCGGGCCGGACAGCTTCTTGCGCGCCCACTCGGTCTCCACGCCGCGGCGCGCGACCTCGTACCAGACCACCTTGCCCAGCGTCTGGCCCGCGCCGGCCGCGACGGACAGCAGCACGAGCCCCCCGGTGCCCAGCGCTCCGACGCCGGCGAGGTAGGCCTCCGCGTTGACCACCGGGAGGAGGGCGGACGCGACGCCGACCCCGAAGGTGGTCAGGAGCAGGATCACCCGGTCGGTCCCCCGGTCGGCGCCCCGCTGGGTACGGCGGACGCGGCGCCGGGCGCGGCGGGGACCGGCAGGCCCAGGTCGAGCACCCACTTGAGCGAGACGCACTTCATCACCAGCAGGCCGACGGCGATGACCAGCCCCAGCCACCACCAGCCGGTGACGAGCAGGATGATGGCGAACAGCCCCGAGTTCGCCGCCTTGCCCAGGCGCGACCAGTTCCACAGGTAGATCCGCCGGTCGACGACGTGGAAGTAGTTGGGGCTGCGCAGCGGCCACGCGAGGAACGCCATCGACAGGAACATGTCGATGACCATGAACTCGAAGAGGTAGACGGCGACCGGGAACGCCATCTCGGGCTGCAGCCACACGAGGCCCAGGTAGAACGCCGCGCAGCTCAGGCGGTCGCAGAGCATGTCGACCACGGCGCCGATCCGCGTCTCGCAGTCGAACCAGCGCGCCCACTCGCCGTCGAGGGAGTCCCCCACCCAGTAGACGACGAGGCCGACGACCAGCAGGGTGAGGCTCTGCTCGTGGGCGCCCCAGAGACTCAGCACGAGGGTCGCGACCGTGCGCACGAAGGTGATGACCGTCGCGCCCGTCATCAACCTCTCGGTGGATGGGTCGGCGTAGATCCGGTCCGGGCTGCCCGCCATGCGCGCAACCTATCGCGCGCCGGGGGCCCGGCCACGACCCGACTCGCGCCGCGCGGCTCGACCGTCGCTCGACGGGTACCGGGGACCGGGCAGTGTCGCCCACCGTCACGTCGCGCCGTGGCGGTCGTTGCATCTCGGGGGTGGATGTCGCGTGGTGGTACCACGCTCGATCGGAGGGAACCCGAGATGGTGACCACGGACCCGGACGTCCTCGCGGACCGCTACGCCCTGCTCGAGCTCATCGGCAGCGGTGGCATGGCGGACGTCCACCGGGCGCGCGACCGCGTCCTGGAGCGCGACGTCGCCGTGAAGGTCCTCCGCGACCCCGGCACCCCCGGGACCGACCGGGACCGCTTCGCGGGTGAGGCCCGCACCCTGGCGGCACTCAGCCACCCCGGCCTCGTGACCGTCCTCGACGCCGGCACCGACGGCGGACGTCCCTTCCTCGTGATGCAGCTCGTGCGGGGCAGCACGCTGCGCGAGCACTGCAGCGGCGGGGCCATGAGCCCGGCGCGTGTGGCGCACGTCGGCGCCCAGATCGCCGACGCGCTCGCCTACGTGCACGCCGCGGGTGTCGTGCACCGCGACGTGAAGCCGGGCAACGTGCTCGTCGGCGCGGACGACCGGGCCTGGCTGGCGGACTTTGGCATCGCCCGCCTCATGGGCGACGCGGCCCAGCTGACCCGGGCGGGCGCCGTGATCGGGTCCCCGGCGTACCTCTCCCCCGAGCAGGTCCGCGGCGAGCCGGGGGTCACGGCGGCCACCGACCTGTACTCGCTGGGGCTCGTGCTGCTGGAGGCCCTGACCGGACGCCAGGTGTACGCCGGACCGCCCACCGAGGCCGCGCTGGCCCGCCTGGCCCGCTCCCCCGCCGTCCCCACCCACCTGGGCGGGGCGTGGGCGCGCCTGCTGAGCGAGCTGACCGCCACGGACCCCGACCGGCGTCCCGACGCCGCCCGGGTCGCGGTCTTCCTCAGCGAGCTCGCCGACGCTCCGGCACCGCGGGGAGCAGCCGGCGGGACGAGCGCGTCACCCGTCCTCGCCCCGGCCGACGGCTCGACCAGCACGCAGGCGTGGCAGCCCGCCTTCGGTACGGCGACGCCCCCCGCCGACCTGACCGCGGCCGTGCTGGCCCCGGCGACGCCCGCCGCCGTGGCGCCCACGCCCGCAGGGCCGGCGCCCCGGGTGACCCACGACGCGACGGGTTCGGCGGAGCCCTTCGAGCTGCCCGGCAGCGGGAGCCATCCCGACACCGCCCGGGGGACCCGGGAGGCGACCCCGGTCCCCCGCCGCCGGACGGCGCGGCGGTGGGGCGCCGTCGTCGCCGCCGCGGCCCTGGTCGCCGTCGGCCTCGTCACCTTCCTGCCGACGGAGGAAGCGGTGACCGCCGACGCCGAGCTCCCCGCCGAGGTGCCCGCCGAGCTGCGCGGCCCGCTGGAGGACCTGCACGACGCGATCGAGGGAACCGGGTGATGGGCGTGCGAGACGGCCTCGACCCGCGCCTGCTCCGCGCCGCCCGGCGGGCCGCCGGCGCGGTGCTCGTGGCCGTCGTCGCCGCCGGTCCGCTGCAGGCCTGCAGCTCCGACGGTTCGGCCGCCGACGCCGTCCCCGAGCTCCGCACGGCACTGACGGCCATCGACGCCGCCGTCGCGGCCGGTGAGGTCGAGCGCGCCGACGACCTGCTCGCCGCCCTCCTCGACCAGGTCACGCAGGCCCACGGCGACGGTGAGCTCACCGACGCCCAGGCCGCCGAGGTGCTGACGGCCGCCCAGGCCCTGCGCTCGGCGCTCCCGGCCCCGACCGGGGCGACCGACCCCGCCACGGCCGACCCCGCCACGGCCGGTCCCGCAGCCGACCCGACGACCGCGGCGCCCGCGACCTCCGCCCCTGCGGTTCGGAGCACGCCCACCCCGACCCCCACGCCGACGCCCGTCGTCACCCCGGCCCCCGCCCCCGAGCCCACGAGCAGCGGGCGCGGCAACGGCGCCGGTGGAGGCGGGAACGGGAACGGGGGCGCGGGCAACGGCGGAGGCAACGGCGGAGGCAACGGCGGCGGCGGCGGAGGCGGCAACGGGAACGGCCGCAACGGCTGAGCCCGTCGGGCGGCGTGTCCGCCCCGCTGCGACCTGCCCGCCGTCAGCTGCGGTGTGGGCCCAGGTCCCGCACGGTGCGGGTCGCGGGCGACCACCGGCGCAGGCGGGCGCCCACCACGTCGTACCCCGGCCCCAGCGCCGCCACGACCGCCCCCACCTGCGACGCGTCGAGACGCCCGGACACGGTGACGTGCGGTAGCCACCGCCCGGGCTCCGACCACGGCGGGCCGCCGGGCCCCAGCGTCGCGTGCGCGGCGGCGTGCAGCGCGAGGAGGTCGGCGGTGGGTACGACGGACCGCGCCACCACGAGACCCCGCCGCGCGCCCAGCACCACCGGCGCCCCGAGGTGCACCGCGACGGGCAGCCGCGCCACGAGGGCCTCGAGCGCCTCGTCGGCCGCAGGGCGGACCGCGTCGCGCTCGGCCACGGTCACGTGCGGCGCGTGCGTCGCGTCGCGGCGGTCCCCCGCGCTCGGGAGGCCGGCGGCCGTCAGCACCCCCCACTCCGCTCGTACGGCGCTCTCCCCCGCATCGTCCAGGAGCAGGTCCAGCGAGGCGCGCACGACCGTCACGCTACCGACGCTCGCCCCACGGGCCCTGGGTACCGGTGGGCATGGCACCCAGCGACCACGTCAGCGACGGCAGCGACCCGGCCGGGGACGCGCGTCCCGGCCTCGCGCTCGTCACCGGGCGCAGCGACGCCGTTCGCACGAGCGCCGAGGAGCTCCGCGCCCGCCGGCCCGGGGCCGTGGTCCACCCGGTGCAGGCCGACCTGGCGCCCTGACGGCGTCGAGCTGCTGTGGGACGAGGTCGCGGCACGGGGCGAGGACCTCGCCGTGGTCGCCCTCAACGCCGGGGTCGGCGTCGGGGGCACCTTCGCCGGGACCGACCTGGACCGCCACCTCGCGCTGGTCGACCTCAACGTGCGCTCCACCGTCCACCTCGCCGGACTGGCCGTCGGTGACATGGTGGCCCGGCGCCGCGGGCGGATCCTCGTCACCGCGTCCGTCGCCGCGGTGGCGCCGACCCCCTACCAGGCCACGTACGCGGCCTCGAAGGCGTTCGTGCACTCGTTCGCGGAGGGGATCGCCGAGGAGCTGGCGGACTCGGGCGTCACGGTCACCTCGCTCATGCCCGGGCCCACCGACACCCGCTTCTTCGTCCGCGCCGGCCTCGCCGACGCCCCGATCGCGCGCGGCCGCAAGGACGACCCCGCCGACGTCGCCCGCGACGCGGTGGAGGCGATCCTCGCCGGGAAGCGCCACGTGCGCGCCGGTCGCCCCCGCACGGCGGTGCTGGCAGAGCTGCTCACCCACCTCCCCGACGCGATCGGGTCCCGGGTGATGGGCCCGCAGTCCCGGCCGCGGCGGCTGCGCCGACGGGGCTGATCCCCGGGGCCCCGCCGGCCCGGCCGGTCAGGGGCCGTCGAGCGAGACGCGGCCCTGCGGGTCGACGTACCACCCCGGGTTGTGCGCGACCTCCCACACGACGCCGTTCGGGTCCTCGACGATCGCGTGGAAGACACCGCCGAAGGCCCCCTCCTGTGGCGCGACGCGCACGGTCCCGCCGCCCGCGACCATGGCGGCGACCACGTCGGACACCGCGTCCCGGTCCCCCACGTTGTGGGCCAGGGTCACGCCGGACACCGGCGGGCGGTCGTCGCTCCCCAGGTCCTGCGCGAACCGGGACGCCTCGAAGAAGCCCAGCACGGTCCCCGGGGCCACCTGGAAGAACACGATCTCGTCCGCCACGTCGAGCAGCGGCTCCCAGCCGAGGCCGCCGGTGTAGAACCGGCGCGCGGCGTCGAGGTCGCGCGTGGCGAAGGTGATGAAGTGGACGTCCTGGCCGACGGTGGTGGCGGGCATGGCGGTCATGCTCGTCCGCGGGGACCTGACCGGCAAGAGCGGGAACCTTCCGCGCCCCGCCGTCGTTGCACCCACCAGGACCGGCGACCGCCGGGTCCCACCCCCGACAGAGGACAGGAATGAACGGGCCGACATCCGACCCCGCTGAACCCTGCAGACCCGGCTCGTCCCGGCAACGAGACGCCCGCCCCCCCGCGACCGGGGAGGTGAGCCGCCGGTGACGATCATCCTCTCCCTGCTCCTCGGCGTGCTCGTCGTGCTCGCGATCACCGCGGCGACCGGCTACTTCGTCGCGCAGGAGTTCGCCTACATGGCGGTCGACCGCTCCCGCCTCCGTGCCCGCGCCGAAGCCGGCGACGCCGCCGCCGCGCGCACGTTGAAGGTCACGAGCCGCACCTCCTTCATGCTGTCGGGCGCCCAGCTCGGCATCACCGTCACCGGCCTCCTCGTCGGCTACGTGGCGGAGCCGCTCATCGGCGCCGCGTTCGGTGACCTGCTGGGCCTCGGCGGCGTGCCCACCGCGGTGGGCGTCACCATCGGCACGCTGCTCGCGCTGGTCTTCGCGACGTTCGTGCAGATGCTGTTCGGCGAGCTGTTCCCGAAGAACCTGGCGATCGCCCGCCCCGAGCCCGTCGCGCGCTGGCTCTCGCGCTCGACCCTGGCCTACCTGGCGGCGACGGGCTGGCTCATCTGGTTCTTCGACCAGTCGTCCAACCTGCTGCTGCGGGCGCTGAAGATCGAGCCGGTGCACGACGTCGAGAGCTCCGCCACGGCGCGCGACCTCGAGCACATCGTGGCCGAGTCGCGGGCCTCCGGCGAGCTCACCGATGAGATGTCGGTGCTGCTGGACCGGGTGCTCGACTTCCCCCACCACGACGTCGAGCACGCGATGGTGCCCCGCAGCCGGGTCGACTCCGTGGACGCCGACGCGACGCTGGGCGAGGTCCGGACGCTGATGCACACGGGTCACTCCCGCTACCCCGTTCTCGGCGACGACGACGAGATCCTCGGTGTCGTGCACCTCGTCGACCTGCTCGACCTCGGCGCCGGCGACGCGGACACCTGGACCCGGTCGGTCACCACCGCGCTGCGCCCGGCCGTCGTGCTGCCCGAGCTCATGCCCATGCCCGACGCGCTGCGCGCCATTGCGGAGGCGAGCGAGCAGCTGGCCTGCGTCGTCGACGAGTACGGCGGCCTCGCCGGCATCGTCACGATCGAGGACCTGGTCGAGGAGATCGTGGGCGAGATCCGCGACGAGCACGACGAGCCGGCCGAGCCCGAGTTCCGCGTCGACACCGAGCGCGGCGGTTGGGAGCTGCGGGGCGACGTGCCCGTCGACGAGGTCGAGCGCATCGTGGGTCGCGACCTGCCCTCCGGGGACTTCGAGACCATCGCCGGTCTCGTCATCGCCGAGCACGGCGCGCTCCCCGCGGCCGGCACGACCGTCGTCGTACGCCTGCCCGACGACCCCGGCGACCTGGCCGTCACCGACGAGCCCGGGGTCTGGCACCTCGAGGTCGAGGTGCGGGAGGTGGAGCAGTACGTGCCGGCGCTCGTGGGCCTGCGCCTGCTCCCGCCGCCGGACGAGGACGGGACCGCGGACCGGTCCGACGACGACGCGCGCGCCGAGCGCACCGAGCGCACCGGCGAGGTGGAGGCATGATGGAGAACCCCGTGGTCGTCCTGGTGGCGACCGTCGTGATCATCGCGCTGAGCGCGTTCTTCGTCGCGATCGAGTTCGCGCTCATCGGCGCGAAGAAGCACCGCCTCGAGGACGCCGCCGCCACGAGCCGGGCGGGGCGCGCGGCGCTGCGCAGCGCGTCGGAGCTCTCGGTGCTGCTCGCCGGCTCGCAGCTGGGCATCACCCTCTGCGTGCTCGCGCTCGGCGCGATCACCAAGCCGGCGGTGCACCACTGGCTCACCCCGCTCTTCGAGTCGTGGGGCGTGGCGCTGTGGCTGGCCGACGTGGCCGGGTTCGTCCTCGCCCTCGTCGCGGTCACCTTCGTGCACCTCGTGGTGGGCGAGATGGCCCCGAAGTCGTGGGCGATCGCGCACCCGGAGCGCTCCGCCACCCTGCTGGCGCTGCCGATGCGCGGCTTCATGTGGCTGACCCGGCCGGTCCTGCGGCTGCTCAACAACGCGGCCAACTGGTGCCTGCACCGGGTGGGCGTGGACGCGGTCGACGAGCTGGCCTCGGGCCAGGACCCGGAGGCGCTGCGCCAGCTGGTGCAGCACTCCGCGAACGTCGGCGCGCTCGACGCCAGCTACTCCGCGCAGCTCGAGGGGGCGCTCGACCTGGGCCGGCTGCAGGTGCGTGACCTCGTGCGCCCGCGGCGCCCGGTCGCGGTGGCGACGGACGCCACCGTGGGCGCGGTGCAGGACGCCAGCCGCCGCACCGGGCACCTGCGCATCCTCGTGGGCAGCCCGGAGGTCCCGACCGGTCTCGTGCACGTGCGCGACACCCTGACCGCCGACCGCGACCACCCGGTCGGGCCGCTGGTGCGGCCGCTGCACGAGCTGGCGCCCGACACCACGGTGCTGGCGGCCCTGGCCGAGATGCGCGCGGAGAGCGCGCAGCTCGCCGTGGTGCGGGACCGCGACGGCCTCGTCGGCGTCGTGTCGTTCGCCGACATGCTGCGCGGGCTGTTCCCCGAGCAGGTCGCGAGCTGAGCGGGGCCGCCCGGGGTCACCACCCCGGGCGGCTCCCCCTGCCGCTCGCCCGCCGCTCGCCCTCAGGCGTCGCGGACGCCGGAGCGGTCGGTGATCGGCGGCTGGGTCGACCAGGGGAAGTTGATCCACAGGTCGGTGTGCTTCCAGACGAAGTCGCCCTTGACCGCGGAGCGCGGCTTCTCGTAGATCACGGCCGTCCGGGCCTCCGCGACGTGGTCGCGGCAGAAGTCGTAGACCATCTCGAGCGTCCGGCCCGAGTCCGCCACGTCGTCGACGATCAGCACGCGTGCGTCGTCCAGCTCGGAGGCGTCGAGGTACGGAGGGAGCATCGTCGGCACCTCGAGGGTCGTCCCGACGCCCGTGTAGAACTCGACGTTCATCGTGAAGAGGTTCTTGCAGTCCAGGGCGTAGGCGATGGAGCCGGCCGGGATGAGGCCGCCCCGCGCGATGCCGAGCACCACGTCGGGGACGAACCCCGCGTCCGCCACCTGCTGCGCGAGCTCGCGCACCGCCTCGCCGTACGTCTCCCAGGTCAGGGTCTCCCGCTCGCTCACCCGGGGATCGTACGGCGCCGCGGGCGGCCGGGAGACGAGGCTCACGTGGCCACGATGTAAGACCCGTATGTCACTGGTGTTACAGCGTCCTACCGTCTCCTGGTCGCGGCCACCCGCCGCTCACGGTCGAGGCGGTCACGAGCCGCAGAACAGGAACACCCGATGTCCCACAACATTCCCCTGGTCGAGAAGCCGAAGTCCCGGCTCCCGCTCGTCGCCGCCGTCGTGGCGGTCCTCCTGGTCGCGGCCGCCGTGCTGGTCTTCGTCCTCACCCGCGGTGACGACGAGGTCGGCGCCGACGGCCAGCCCCTGACCGAGGTGACCATCGGTGTCGCCGACGCCAGCGAGGAGTACTGGGAGACCTTCGCCACCGAGCTCGAGGACGAGGGCATCGAGCTGGACATCCAGAACTTCACGGACTACCTGCAGCCCAACCCGTCGCTCTCCGAGGGCGCCATCGAGGTCAACCAGTTCCAGCACCTGCTCTACCTGGCGGGCTACAACGTCGCGAACGACGACGACCTCACCCCCATCGGCTCGACCGCGATCTACCCGCTGGGCCTCTACTCGAACGACTACGACTCGCCCGAGGACATCCCGGACGGCGAGACCGTCGTGGTCCCCGACGACGACACCAACCAGGCCCGCGCCCTGCTCATGCTCCAGGAGGCCGGTCTCGTCGAGCTGGCCGACGGCGGTTCGGCGTACTCCACGGTCGACGACGTCGAGGACTCCTCGCGCGTCGAGGTCCGCGCCGTCCAGGCCGACCTCACCGGCGCGTCGCTGCCCGACGTGGCCGCCGCGGTCATCAACAACGACTTCGTCGAGAACACCGGCCTGACCTTCGACGACGCCATCGCGACCGACGACCCGGCCGACGCCTCGGCCCAGCCCTACGTCAACATCTTCGTTGTGCGCGCCGAGGACGCCGACGACGAGACGTACCGCACGCTCGTCGAGGTCTACCAGAGCAGCGAGGCCGTCCAGGAGGGTGTGCTCGACGCCTCCGGCGGCACCGCCGAGCTGGTCGAGATCCCCGCCGAGGAGCTCCAGGCGACGCTCGCCGACCTCGAGGAGCAGACCCGCGAGGCGAACGCAGGCTGATGTCCGTCGTCCAGCTGACCGACGTCGTCAAGGAGTTCCCCGGCCGCGGCCGCCGCGCCCCCGCGCTGCGCGCCGTGGACGGGGTCTCCCTGACCGTCGAGGCCGGGGAGATCCACGCGATCGTGGGCTACTCCGGAGCCGGCAAGTCCACCCTCGTGCGGCTCGTCAACGCGCTCGAGGAGGCGACCTCCGGCAGCGTCGTCGTCAACGGCACCGAGCTCGTGGGACTCCCCGAGAAGCAGCTGCGCCAGGTGCGCCGCGACATCGGGATGATCTTCCAGCAGTTCAACCTCTTCGGGTCCCGCACGGTCTGGGGCAACCTGGCCTACCCGCTGACGGTGGCCGGGGTGCCGAAGGAGGAGCACCAGCGGCGCATCTCCGAGCTGCTCCACTTCGTGGGGCTCGCCGACAAGGCGCACGCCTACCCCGACCAGCTCTCGGGCGGGCAGAAGCAGCGCGTGGGCATCGCCCGCGCCCTGGCGACCGAGCCGAAGGTGCTGCTCGCCGACGAGGCCACGAGCGCGCTCGACCCCGAGACCACCCGGGACGTGCTCGACCTGCTGCGCCGCGTCAACCGCGACCTCGGGGTCACGATCCTGCTCATCACCCACGAGATGGAGGTCGTGCGGCAGCTGGCGCACACCGTCTCGGTGATGGAGGAGGGGCGGGTGGTCGAGCGCGGCGTCGTCGCCGACGTCTTCGCCGACCCCACCCACCCCGTCACCCGCCGCTTCGTGGGCACCGTCGTCGACGACCGGCCCGACGACGCGCTCCTCGCGGTGCTGCGCGAGCGCCACCCCGGCCGCTTCGTGCGGCTCGCCTTCCGCGACGCCGACGTGCGCCAGCCCCAGGTGTACGACGTGCTCGCCCGCCACGGCGTCGGCTTCGAGCTCGTGTACGGCGGCATCGAGGCCGTCGGCGAGCGCACCTTCGCCAACCTGACCCTGGCCCTCGAGGGCGAACCGGACGCCGTCCAGGCCGCCGTCGACGAGGTCGCGGGCCTCGTGCGTCTCGAGGAGGTCGCGTGATGGGCGCCGTCACGACCCCGGCCGTCACCCCCCAGGCCGTCACCCAGGCAGTCGACACCCGGCTGCCGGAGCTGTGGCCGCAGGTGTGGGAGGCCCTCGGGCAGACCCTCACGATGGTCTCGATCACGCTCGTCCTCGGCGGCGCCCTGGGCATGCTCCTGGGCCTGGCCCTGCAGCTGACGAAGCGCGGCGGGCTCTACGCCAACGCCCCCGCCTACGTGCTGCTCAACACGCTGGTGAACTTCTTCCGGCCGATCCCGTTCGTCATCTTCATCGCGGCGGTGCAGCCGGCCGCGCGGCTGGTGGTCGGCATCGGCATCGGCACGCGGGCCGTCGTGTTCGCGCTGACGCTGGCGGCGATGTTCATGATCGCGCGCATCGTCGAGCAGAACCTGGTGAGCGTGAGCCCCGGCGTCATCGAGGCGGCGCGTGCCATGGGTGCCAGCCGGTTGCGCGTCACCTTCACCGTGCTAGTGCCGGAGGCGCTCGGCCCGCTCGTGCTCGGCTTCACCTTCGCGTTCGTGGCGATCGTCGACGCCTCCGCCATCGCCGGGGTCATCGCCGGCGGCGGCCTGGGCACGTTCGCCCAGCAGTACGGCTACCGCCAGTTCGACTGGGTGGTCACGTGGACCGCCGTGCTGCTCCTCGTCGCGATCGTGCAGCTGGCCCAGCTCGCCGGCAACCTGCTGGCCCGCAAGGTGCTGCGCACCTGAGGCAGCACCGGGCGGCGCCCGTCAGGGCTCGAGCATCACCTTGACGGCGCGCCGCTCGTCCATGGCCCGGTAGGCCTCGGGCGCCTCCTCCAGCGGGAGGACGAGGTCGAAGACGCGGCCGGGCTCCATCGTGCCGGCCAGCACCCGCTCGAGCAGGTCGGGCAGGTAGCGCCGCACCGGCGCCATGCCGCCGGCCAGGCCCACGTTCATGGCGAACATCCGGTTCACCGGCAGCTCGACCCCGTGCGGCACGCCCACGAACCCGACGGTCGAGCCGGGGCGGGCGATGGCGAACGCGGTGCGCACCGCGTCACCGGTGCCGACGCACTCGAGCACGGCGTCGGCCCCCACTCCCCCGGTGATCTCGCGCAGCGCGGCCGTCGCCTCCTTGCCGCGCTCGGCGACCACGTGCGTGGCGCCGAACTCGCGCGCGAGGCGCTGGCGCGGCTCGTGGCGCGAGAGCGCGACGATCCGCTCGGCGCCCATCGCGCTGGCCGCGAGCACGCCGCACAGCCCGACGGCGCCGTCGCCGACGACGGCGACCGTCGACCCGGGACGTACGCCGGCGCTGACGGCCGCGTGCCAGCCGGTGGCCATGACGTCGGTGAGGCTCAGCAGCGACGGCAGCAGGGCCGGGTCCGGCGCTCCGCCGGGCACGGCGACGAGCGAGCCGTCGGCCTGGGTCACCCGCGCGTACTCGGCCTGGCCGGAGACCGTCATGCCGAGGTTGGTGCACGCCGAGTGCACCCCCGCGCGGCAGTGCGCACAGGTGCCGTCACAGTGGCAGAAGGGCACCACGACGAAGTCGCCGACCCGCACCTGGCGCACGTCGTCGCCCACAGCCACGACCTCGCCCACGGCCTCGTGGCCGATGGTGCGCCAGCCCTCGGTGGTCTCGTCGCGGTAGGGCCACAGGTCGGAGCCGCACACGCAGCCCGCCCGCACCTTCACGATCGCGTCGGTGGGCAGCTCGATGGTCGGGTCCGGGACGTCCTCGACGCGGATGTCGCGGGGGCCGTGGAGGGTGGTGGCGCGCATGGGGCCATCCTGCCGCAGGGGCCCCTGCCACGGGTCGAGGTGCACTCGGGCGGGCGTCCCGGTGCGTCCGGCACGCCGCCCGGACGCTGCGTTGTCCTATCTCATATCTGAGATACCGTGGTCGCATGACTGGTGACGACCAGGCCGACTACAAGGCACGTATCGGCCGACTGATCCGCGACGCCCGCAACCACCGGGGTCTCACGCAGACCCAGCTCGCCGAGGTGCTCGGCACCTCGCAGAGCGCGGTGAACCGCATCGAGAAGGGGCACCAGAACCTCTCCCTGGAGACGCTGGCCCGCATCGGCACGGCGCTCGACTCCGAGATCGTGGCCATCGGCTCCGGGCCCACGCACCTGCGCGTGACCGGGCCGACGACCCTGTCGGGCAGCATCGACGTGAAGACCTCGAAGAACGCCGGCGTGGCCCTGCTGTGCGCCTCGCTGCTCAACCGCGGGCGCACCGTGCTGCGCAAGGTCGCGCGCATCGAGGAGGTCAACCGCCTCCTCGAGGTGCTGCAGAGCCTCGGTGTCCGCACCCGCTGGCTCAACGCCGACAACGACCTCGAGATCATCCCGCCCGAGCACCTCGACCTGTCGAACATCGACGCGGCGGCCGCCCGTCGTACCCGCTCGATCATCATGTTCCTCGGCCCGCTGCTGCACCGGCTGGAGACGTTCGACCTGCCCTACGCGGGCGGCTGCAACCTCGGCGAGCGCACCGTCGAGCCCCACATGTCGGCGCTGCGCCACTTCGGTCTCGAGGTCAAGGCGACGGAGGGCCACTACCACGCACAGGTCGCCCACGGCACCGAGCCGGTGAAGCCCATCGTGCTCACCGAGCGCGGCGACACCGTCACCGAGAACGCACTCATGGCGGCCGCCCTCAACGAGGGCACGACGATCATCCGCAACGCCTCGTCGAACTACATGGTCCAGGACCTGTGCTTCTACCTGCGCAAGCTCGGCGTCGACGTCCAGGGCATCGGTACGACGACGCTCACCGTCACCGGTCGCTCCCGCATCGACGTCGACGTCGACTACGCGCCGAGCGAGGACCCGATCGAGGCCATGTCGCTGCTCGCGGCGGCGATCGTGACCGGCTCGGAGATCACCATCCGCCGGGTGCCGATCGAGTTCATGGAGGTCGAGCTCGCGACGCTCGAGGGCATGGGCCTGCGCTACGAGCGCTCCGCGGAGTACGTCGCGCTCAACGGCGAGACCCGCCTCGTCGACATCACGACGTACCGCTCCGAGCTGCACGCGCCGCTCGACAAGATCCACCCGATGCCGTTCCCGGGCCTCAACATCGACAACCTGCCGTTCTTCGCCGTCATCGCGGCGGTCGCCAACGGCCAGACGATGCTGCACGACTGGGTCTACGAGAACCGGGCGATCTACCTGACCGAGCTCACCAAGCTCGGCGGCAACGTCAAGCTGATGGACCCCCACCGCGTGCTGGTGGAGGGCCCGACGCACTTCTCGGGCGCCGAGATCGTCTGCCCGCCGGCGCTGCGCCCGGCGGTCGTCATCCTGCTGGCGATGCTGGC
The DNA here is from genome assembly GCF_030466625.1 of Nocardioides sp. ChNu-153. Taxonomy (GTDB): domain Bacteria; phylum Actinomycetota; class Actinomycetes; order Propionibacteriales; family Nocardioidaceae; genus Nocardioides. The sequence continues at coordinate 102,411 of NZ_JADEVT010000009.1, read as the reverse complement.
CTCGAAGGGCACCTCGGTGCTGCGCTCGACGTACGTGATCCACCGCGGTTACGAGGACCTGGCGGAGCGGCTCAACCAGCTCGGCGCCAACATCGTGCCGTTCCGCGACATCTGAGCGACCCCCTCCCCCGGGGCCCCGGGGGTCCCGCCGGCGACCGCCCTCCGAGGCGGTCGCCGGGGGGCTAGGGTGACGCCCGTGACCGCGACGACGACCCCGGTGACGGGGTTCGCCTACCTCGACGGGGACGAGGCCCACCCGGGCGTCCCCCTCGCCTTCGCCCACCGCGGCGGAGCCGCCCACCCGGCGGTCGTGGGCCACGAGAACACCCTCGAGGCGTTCGAGCACGCGGCCGGCCTCGGCTACGTGCACCTCGAGACCGACGTCCAGGTCACGGCCGACGGCGTGCTGGTCGCGTTCCACGACGCGCTCCTCGAGCGGGTCACCGGCACCGTGGGCGCGGTCGGGGACCTGACCCTCGCCGAGGTCCGCCGGCTGCGCGTCGGCGAGCGCGGCACCGTGCCCACCCTTGCGGAGCTCGTCGAGCGCCTCCCCGGGGCGCGCTTCAACATCGACCTCAAGTGCGACCGCTCACCCGAGGCCCTGGCGGCCTTCGTCGCCGAGCACGACCTGTGGGACCGGGTGCTGGTCGGCTCCTTCTCGGCCGGGCGCATCCGGCGCTTCCGCCGCCTGGTCGGCGGCCGCGTGCCGACCGCCGCGCACCGCGGCGAGATCGTCGCCTTCGTGCTGCTCCCCGGCCGTGTCGCCGACCGCCTGACCGGCGGGCGCGTGGCGGCCCTGCAGGTGCCGGTCGAGCGGGTGCTGCCGATCGTCAGCGCGCGGCTGGTACGACGCGCGCACGCCACGGGCAAGCACGTGCACGTGTGGACCATCGACGACCGCGCCGAGATGGAGGCGCTGCTCGACCTGGGCGTCGACGGCCTCATGACCGACCGCACCGACGTGCTGCGCGAGGTGCTCCTCGCCCGCGGTGCGTGGGGCGGGCGCGACCCGCGCACGCCGTGACGGCGACCGCGACACGTCCGGGGACCACCCGCGGGACGATCTGGCACCACCACGAGGAGGGGACGTGACGGTCGAGACGCACGGAACGGGCGCGACCGGCGCCACGGGCGGGGCCGACGGCGCCGACGGGGCCGGGGAGCCGCGGCGGGCCCGCTGGCCCGTGGTGGCCTGGGGCCTGTGGGACTGGGGGTCGGCGGCCTTCAACGCCGTCATCACCACGTTCGTGTTCACGGTCTACCTGACGGCGGAGGACGACGCGGGCGAGCCGCTCTTCGGCGCGGGCGTCGACACCAAGCTGGGCTGGGCCCTCGCGGCGGCCGGCCTGACGATCGCGGTGCTGGCCCCGCTCATCGGCCAGCGCGCCGACCGCTCCGGGCGCCGCACCTTCTGGCTGACGATCAACACGGCGCTCGTCGTGGTCGTGTCGGGCCTCATGTTCTTCGTGACCCCCGACGCCAGCATGCTGTGGCTCGGGCTGCTGCTCCTCGCGGCGGGCAACGTCTTCTTCGAGCTGGCGTCGGTCAACTACAACGCGATGCTCAACGAGATCGCCACCCCGGCCACCGTGGGACGGATCTCCGGCCTGGGCTGGGGCCTGGGGTACCTCGGCGGCATCGTGCTGCTGCTGTTCGTGTACTTCGGGTTCATCAACCCCGAGGTCGGCCTCTTCGGGGTCACCGGGGACGACGGGCTCGACGTGCGCGTGACGATGCTCGTCTGCGCGGCCTGGACGCTCGCCTTCTCCCTGCCCGTCATCCTCACCATCCGCGACCGCCCCCGCGAGGCCCGGGCGGCCCGGGAGCCACGGCTGGGGATCGTCGCGTCGTACCGCCGGCTGTTCGCGACGGTGGGCGAGTTGTGGCGCACCGACCGCGACACCGTCTACTTCCTCGGCGCGTCCGCGGTCTACCGCGACGGGCTCGCCGGCGTCTTCACCTTCGGCGCCGTGATCGCGGCCGGCACGTTCGGCTTCAGCGACGGCGGCGTCATCATCTTCGGCGTCGCGGCCAACGTGGTCGCGGGCGTCGCCACGATCGCGGCGGGCGCGCTCGACGACCGCGTCGGGCCCAAGCGGGTCATCGTGGTCTCGCTCGTGTGCATGTGCCTCGCCGGCGCCGCCGTGTTCCTCCTGCACGACGGCGGCACGACGGTGTTCTGGGTCTTCGGCCTGGTGCTCTGCATCTTCGTCGGCCCGGCGCAGTCGGCGTCGCGCTCACTTCTGGCCCGTCTCGTGCCGCCGGGACGCGAGGGCCAGGTCTTCGGGCTCTACGCCACGACCGGGCGCGCCGCCAGCTTCCTGGCCCCGATGGGCTGGGCGCTCGCGCTCACGTTCGGCGCGGCGGTCACCGGCACCTCCTCCGACGACGCGCAGTACTTCGGGATCCTCGGCATCCTCGTCGTGCTGCTCGTGGGCCTGCTGCTCCTCCTGCCCGTGCGCGCCGGCCTGCGACCGGGTACGACGCTCGCCGCGCCGCCCCGCGTCTGAGCCCCGGGCACAGGGCGTCTTTTCGGGAATCCCCGGCCGACCAGTACCGTTGAGCACTTAGGCGTAGGGACCGATCGGAGAGGTGGAGGTGCCCGCATGGCAGAGCGCACGTTGCGAGGAGCGCGACTCGGAGGGCAGTCCTTCGAGGACGAGCGCGGCATCGAGTTCGCCGCGCGTCAGCAGGTGGGCTACCGCTGCGCGCAGGACCACGAGTTCGAGATCACGATGTCCGTCGAGGCCGACATCCCGGCGACCTGGGAGTGCCCCCGCTGCGGGTCCGAGGCGCTGAGCACCGCCGGCATCCTGCCGGAGGAGAAGGTCGAGAAGCCGGCGCGCACGCACTGGGACATGCTGCTGGAGCGTCGCTCCGAGGGCGAGCTCGAGGAGATCCTCACGGAGCGCCTCGAGATGCTGCGCGGCGGCGAGATCGGGCCGGCGCACCTGCACCGCTCGGGTCGCAGCAAGGGCTGACGTCCCCGCGGGTCAGGCCCGGGGCCCCTCGTCGGGGTCCACGACCTCGCCCCGCACCACGTCGTCGCGCCCGGCAGCCCCGGGCGCCGCGGACGACCTGCCCCCCGGGGTGGGCCACGAGCCCGCCGGTACGCCGTACCGGCGGGCTCGCCGCATCAGCAGGGCCCGCAGCGGGCGTCGTACGACGGGACGCGCCACCAGGAGCAGCAGCCCCACGAGACCGTTGACGAGCCCGGGCACGATCATCAGGCCCGCGCCCACGACGACGAGCACGCCGTCGAGGAGGTCGTCGGCCGGCGGACGCCCGGAGCGGGCCGCGTCCAGCGCCGCGCGCCACGAGCGGCGCCCCTCACGACCCAGCAGCGCGACCCCGCCCACGGTGGAGGCCACGAGCAGCAGCGCGGTCGGCAGGACGCCGATCCACCCGGCCACCAGCACCACCGCGGCGACCTCGAGGACCACGCCCGCCAGGAGCGGCAGCACGAGGCGCAGCCGGCGCAGGCGCGCCGCGCGGACGCTGCCGGCCGGCCGGCGACCGGCGGGGCCGCCGGGCCGCCCCGGCCCTCCCCCGGGCGTCAGCGGGACGTGCGACGCGGAGCTCACGGGCGGCGGCGCTCGCGCACGAACCGGCGCAGCTGACGTCGGCGCTCCCGCAGGCCCCAGCGGGTGATGCGCCGCAGCGACTCCCCCGCCACCGCGCCCGTCATCTTCGACTCGCCGCGCTCGCGCTCGACGAACTCGATCGGCACCTCGGTGACGACGAGACCGGCCTGCAGCGTGCGCCAGGTGAGGTCGGTCTGGAAGACGTAGCCGGTCGACTGCACGGACGCCAGGTCGATCTTCTCGAGCGTCGTGCGGCGGAAGAGGCGGAAGCCGGCGGTCGCGTCCCGCACCCGGATGCCGAGCAGGAGGCGCACGTAGAGGTTGCCGCCGCGCGAGAGCGCCATGCGGCTCCACGGCCAGTTCACCACCGAGCCGCCGCGCACCCACCGGGAGCCGATGACGAGGTCGGCCGACGCGAGGGCGTCGAGGAGCCGGCCCAGCTGCTCGGGCTGGTGCGAGCCGTCGGCGTCCATCTCGCCGACGACGTCGTAGCCGCGCTCGAGCGCCACGGCGAAGCCGTGGAGGTACGCCGCCCCCAGTCCGGCCTTCTCGGTGCGGTGCAGGACGCTCACAGCGGGGTCCGCGGCCGCGAGGCGATCGGCGATGGCGCCGGTGCCGTCCGGCGACCCGTCGTCGACCACGAGCACGTCGAGCGCGGGCTGCGCGGCCCGCACCCGGGCGACGACCGCCTCCAGGTTGAGCGCCTCGTTGTAGGTCGGCACGACGACCACGCCGCGCCCCAGGTCGCTGTGGCTCATCCCACGGTCTCCCTCGTCGTGCCTGCGGTCCCCCGGGCCCCTGCGGACCCGGTCTGGTCGGTCTGCCCTGCCGGGCCGGTCGTGCCCCCTGCCTGTGCCTGTGCTGGGGCGCCGTCGTGCCCGCCGTCCACGGTACGCCGCCGCAGCCGCGCCCCGCCGAGACCGGCGAGCACGAGGCCGAGCAGGGGCAGCACGGTGGCGGCGGTGACGCCCGCGGCGATCCACGGCCCGAGCCGGAGCCCGGGGGTCACCACGTCGTTGAGCACGACCGAGGCCTCGACGACGCCCCGCGTGCGGCGGTCGATGGAGCTGACGACCTCGCCGTCCGGGGCGACCACGGCGCTCTGGCCGTTGATGGCGGCCACGACGAGGTACTTGCCGGACTCGATCGCCCGCAGGCGCGTGATCTCGAACTGCTGGTCGACCTGGTGGGTGCGGATGAACATGGCGTTGGAGGTCTGCACGGTGAGCACCTGGGCCCCCGCACGCACCTGGTCGCGGAACCCGTCGTCGTACGCCACGTCGAAGCAGATCGCGTTGCCCACCCGGATGCCGGCGACCTCCAGCGGGGTGTCGCGCGTGCCCGCGACCATGTCGCGCGGGATCAGGTCGAAGTCGTCGACGATCGAGGCGAGGCCGGCGTTGCGGAACGGGATGAACTCGCCGAACGGCACCGGGTGGCGCTTCGCGTAGCGGTCGCCGGGGCCGGTGACGTCGTCCCACACGATGCCCTGGTTGAGCACCTGGCCCTCGGCCGGCGCGTCGACCATGCCCCCGACGACGACGGGCACGCCGACGGCGGCGACGGCCTCCTCGATGCCCGCGGTGGTCGAGCGGTCGGTGAAGGGGTCGACGGCGGTCGAGTTCTCGGGCCACAGCACGAAGGCGGGCGTCGGGGAGGTGCCGGCGGCGATGCGGTCGGCCAGCTCGACGGTGGTGCGGACGTGGTTCTCGGTGACCTCGCGGTGCACGGGCACGACGTCGTCACCGGCCCCGGGCACGTCGCCCTGGACCGCGGCGACGGGCACCACCGGCCCCGTCGTGGGCACCTCGTAGGGCCGGAGCGCGGCGAGCGCGACGACGGCTCCCAGCACCCCGAGGGGTACGACGAGCCGCGCCACCCGGCGCCGGTCCCGACCGAGCGCGCGACCCTCGGCGCGCAGGGCCACGACGGCCGCGGCCAGGAGGGTGCCGAGCAGGGCCAGCACGAGGCTGGTGCCCGCGGTGCCCACCCAGGGCAGCAGCGCGGAGAACGGGGTGTCGGCGGTGCCGAACGCCAAGCGGCCCCAGGGGAAGCCGCCGAACGGCCAGGTGCCGCGGAGCTCCTCGCAGGCGACCCACGCGGCGGCGACCCACAGCGGCCAGCCCCGCACGCGCTGCAACGCCATGACGACCGGGCCCAGCAGCGCGTAGTAGAGCGTCTCGATGAGGGAGAGCGCGACCCAGGCCTCGGGCCCGACGGCGCGCATCCACCACAGGAGCGCGAACTGGAAGGCGGCGCCGAACAGCGTGCCGAGGGCCAGGGCCGTGCGCACCCGCGTGCCGCGGACGGCGAGCGCGAGGCCCGCGACGGCCAGCGGGCCGCACAGGACGAGCCCCACGGGGTCGAACGCGGCGGATCCGACGAGGCCCGCCAGCACCGCCAGCAGCACGCGGAGGCGGGACGACGCGGGCATGCGGGGAAAGGTAGCCCACCCGACGTGACGCCCCGGGATCGTCGGCGTGAACTCGCGGCGACCCTCCGCAGGGCGGAGGGGGTCGGCGTGGCCTTCGGACCGACGCGGGCCCGGCCGGCTGCCGGGACCGAGAAGTTGTCTACGGACCACGCAACCCCCTCCGCGTCCACCACCGCAGCGAGGGACCCGAGCGAGTCGGCCGGCCGGTCGGGAAGTGGTGCGCGACCCGTCGACCCACCGCTCGGCATCTCGGCTCCCACGCGCGAACTGCCCTAGGTGAACCCGGCACAGACTTCCGGTGACCCCGGAGTGTGTCAATGTTGCGCTGACCTGGGCCGATGCACTATCAGCGCAGGTCAGCGCGGGGAGGGCCCCGCCCGAATTTCTCCGCGTTTCCCGTGCCCGCGCGGCGTGTCGCCGCCGGACACGCCGTCGTGCGGGCTAGGCCGCCTCGGGGCCCGGGACCACGACGGTCCCGGACGCCCGGGTCGCGAGCAGCGGCTCGTCCAGCAGCACGGCCGCGCCGGGGCGCCCATGGGTCCCCGCACCCCGGGCGACGACCCGCAGCTCGAGCGCCAGGCGACGGGAGCGACGCCCCACGGCGACCAGCTCGGCGCGCACCTCGACGACGTCCCCGGCCCGCACGGGGGCGAGGAACTGGACGTCGTCGTAGGAGGCGAACAAGCCCTCGTCGCCGTCCGTGCGGATGCACATCTCCGTGGCCACGTCGCCGAACAGCCCGAGGCCGAAGGCACCGTCGACCAGGCCCCCGGCGTAGTGCGCGTGGGAGTGCGCGACGTAGCGGCGGTGGGTGACGACGGTGCCGACGACGGGGCCGACGACGGGGCCGACGACGGGGCCGACGACGGGGCCGACGACGGGGCTGACCGAGGGGCCCGTCCCCGGGGCGGTCACGCCGCCACCCGCCGACGCACGCGGTCGACGAGGAAGCTCGCGACCTCGCCCGGGGTGGTGCCGCGGGCGAACACCCGGTCGACGCCGAGCTCGTCGGCCATCCGCTCGTCGAAGCGGGGCCCGCCCACCACGAGCAGCGGCCGCCGGGCGGGCGGGTAGGCCTCGCGGAAGGCCGCCGCCATCTCGCGGGTGTTGAGCAGGTGCGCGTCGCGCTGCGTGACCACCTGCGAGACGAGCACGGCGTCCGCCTGCTCGGCCACGGCCGCGGCGACGAGGGCGGGCACGGCGACCTGGGCGCCGAGGTTCACGACCTTGATCTCCCGGTAGTACTCCAGCCCCTTCTCCCCCGCGAACCCCTTCACGTTGAGGATGGCGTCGATGCCGACCGTGTGGGCGTCGGTGCCGATGCAGGCGCCCACCACGACGAGGCGCCGCTGCAAGGTCTCGCGGATCGCGAGGTTGGCCTCCTTGGGGCCGAGCAGCGGGTAGTCGCGCTCGACGACCTCGACCCGGGCGGTGTCGACGACGTGGCGCACGCGGCCGTAGACGACGAAGAAAGTGAACCCGTCGCCGACGGGCCGGGCGTGCACGACCATCGCCGGGTCCATGCCCATCTTCGCGGCGAGCTGCTCCGCGGCGCCCTCCGCGACCTTGTCGTGCGGCAGCGGCAGGGTGAAGGAGAGCTGCACCATCCCGTCGCCGGTGGTGTCGCCGTACGGGAGCACGCGGCGCCCCGGTGACGCGCCCGCGTCCGGCGGCGGCGCGGGGGTCGGGGGTGCCGGTACGTCGGTGCGGGCGTCGGTCGGTGCGCTGGTCACGTCGCCTCCAGCAGGTCGGTGGCCGGGTTGTGGTAGTCGTCCGCCTTGACGCGGACGCCGTCGAGGCCGCGGCCGCCGTCGGGCGGGCGGCGCATGAGGCCGAAGGTGCCGTCGGCGATGGCGTCGAGCAGGCCCCGCTCGTGCGTGAGGATCCGCTCGAGCAGGTCGACGGACTCGGCGAGCACCTGGTGGGCCCGCTGGACGATGACGCCGTCGGGGGCCGGGTGGAAGTCCTCGTGGAGGCGGCCGGCGGCGTCGAGGACGTAGCGGACGTTCTGCAGGGCCAGGTCGCGGTCGGAGAGCCAGGGCGTGACGACGGCCTCCGTCATCATCCCGACGAGCAGGATGCCCTGACCGGTCAGGGCGCCCGCGAGGTTGAAGAACCCGTCGAGCAGGTAGCCGCGGAAGACGTCGCCCGTCATGTGCCGCGTGGGCGGCATCCACTTGAGCGGGGCGTCGGGGAAGAGCTCCCGGGCGAGCAGGGCGTGCGCGAGCTCCAGGCGGAACGAGTCGGGCACCGCCGGGTCGATCTCGAAGGCGTGGCCGAGGCCGAGCTGCCAGGTCTCCAGGCCCGCCTCGCGGGCGAAGAACTCGTTGAGCAGCTGGCTCGTCGTCACCGTGTGCGCCGCCTCGACCGCGTCGGCGGTCGTGAGGTAGTTGTCCTCGCCCGTGTTGATGACGATGCCTGCGCGGGCGTGCACCTGCCGGCTGAACCGCTGGTCGACGAAGGTGCGCACCGGGTTGATGTCGCGGAAGAGGATCCCGTACATCGAGTCGTTGAGCATCATGTCGAGCCGCTCGAGGCCGGCGAGCACGGCGATCTCGGGCATGCACAGCCCGCTGGCGTAGTTGGTGAGCCGCACGTAGCGGCCCAGCTCGCGGCTCGTCTCGTCCAGCGCGGCGCGCATGAGCCGGAAGTTCTCCTGCGTCGCGTACGTGCCGGCGAAGCCCTCCCGCGTCGCGCCCTCCGGCACGAAGTCGAGCAGGCTCTGCCCGTGCTGCGGATCACCGCGATGACGTCGGCCCCGGCGCGGGCGGCGGCCTGCGCCTGGGGCACGTCCTCGTGGATGTCGCCCGTGGCGACGATGAGGTAGATCCACGGGGTCCGCGGCGCGTCCCCCACCTCGCGCAGCTGTCGGTCGCGCTCGGCACGCCGGGCATCGACCCGGGCCAGGCCCGCGGCGACGGGGCCGTCCGCGGCCGCACGGGCCGCGCGCGCGTCGGCGCCCGTCGGCAGCGGAAGCGCACCGAGCCGGCGGCCGCCTTCTGCGCCAGGGACGGCAGGTCGTCGGCCTCCCCGCGCAGCAGGGCGTCCCACACCGGCACGACGACCCCGTGCGCGAGCGCCTCCTCGCCGAGGTCCTCGCCCAGCACGTCGACGAGCCGGTTGACCCAGGGCGTGCCCTCCGCGTCCGCGCCGGGCAGGCCCGCGAGGCGCAGCGTGGCCCGCTCGACGGCGACGGTGGTGTGCGCGCGGGCGAGGTCGACCACGGGCTGCCCGACGCGGGCCGCGAGCTCGCGGGCCCGCCGTACGGTCGCGGGCGGCAGGTGCAGCTTCACCGGCGGGCCTCCCGCTGCTCGAGCAGGGCGCGCACGGCGGGCACCGTGCGCACGAGGTCGAGGGCGTACGCCGCGTGGCCCGGCACGTAGCCGTTGCCCACGAGCATCGTCACGTCGGCCGCGAGGCCCTCCGCGCCGAGCGCCGCGGCGGTGAAGGACGTGGCCATGGAGAAGAAGACGACCGTGCCGCGGTCGGCGGTGGCGAGCACCGCGCCGCCCTCGCAGCCCGGCACGTCGACGCAGACGACGGTGACGTCGGCCGGACCCCCGCCGGCGGCGACCGCGTCGCGCAGCGCGACCGGGTCCCGCGCGTCGGCGAGCACGACCGCGTCCGCGAGCCCGGTGGCCTCGAGCGCCGCCCGCTCCGCCTCGACGGGGACGACGCCGACCACGCGCGCCGCTCCGGCCTCCCGGGCGGCGGCCAGCGACAGCGAGCCGGACTTGCCCGCGGCGCCCACGACCGCCACCACCGGGGCGCGCCCGTCGCGTGCGCGGTGGTCCGCCACGACGCGGCGGGTGAGCGCGGGCGCGCCGCAGACGTCCATCACCGCCAGGGCGAGGTGGTCGGGGAGGTCGCCGGGGAGCACGGCCGCGACCGAGCGGCCGAACAGGATGGCGTGCCCGTCGGTGGGCACCTGCTCGCCGCGCCCGTCCCACCGCTCCAGGCCGTCGGCGAGCACCAGCGGGGTCAGGGACAGGGAGACGAGCGTGGCGACGCGGTCCCCCACCCGCAGGCCGAGCGGGGAGCGCGGCCCGACCTCCTCGACGGTGCCGAGCAGCATGCCGCCGGAGCCCGTGACGGGGTTCTGCATCTTGCCGCGCTCGGCCACGATCGCCCCCACGTGCGCGCGCAGCGCCGGCACGTCGAGAGCCCCGTCAGGCCCCCGGTGCTGCTCGACGAGCTGGCGGTGGGACGCCGCGTCGAGGTTGAGCCGCTCGACCCGCACGCGCACCTCGTCGTCCGCCACCTCCGGGCGGGCGTCCAGGCGCGTGGCGGCCTGGGGCAGCACGCGGGGACGGTCGAGCACGCGGTGCAGGCCGACAGGATCGGCGGCGGGCAGGGCCTGCTGGGTCAACGACATGGGGCGACTCCCGGTCTGGACGACAGATCGTCCGGCGTGATGATCGACACGCAGGACGATCTCCGCCTACTGTGGCAGAGGCCGCCTCCCGCGGCAACGACCACGCCGACACGTCCGGAGGGACCCATGAGCCTCGACAGCGCGACCGGTCCGGTGGGCACGCCGCAGCCCTACGTCTACGCGCGCACCGAGCTGGTGGAGCCCGACTGGCGCCGGTTCCCGGGCTGGCGCGACGTCACCGCGCAGGAGTGGGCCTCGGCGCAGTGGCAGCGGGCGCACTGCGTGAAGAACGTCCGCCAGCTGCGGGACCTGCTCGGGGACCTCGTCGACGACGCCTTCCACGCCGACCTCGAGCGCGACCAGGCCGAGACCGCCACCATGTCGATGCTGCTGCCGCCCCAGATGGTCAACACCATCGCGGCGCACGTGAGCCCGGCAGGGCCCGGCTCGCTGACCGCGGCCTGGTACGCCGACCCCGTGCGGCACTACATGCTGCCCGTGCACTCCGACCGGCGCACCGACTGGCCCTCGCACCCCCACGCCGCGCGCGACTCGCTCCACGAGCACGACATGTGGGCCACCGAGGGCCTCACCCACCGCTACCCCACCAAGGTGCTGGCCGAGCTCGTCGCCACCTGCCCCCAGTACTGCGGGCACTGCACACGGATGGACCTCGTCGGCACCTCCACCCCCGCGGTGCCGAAGCTGAAGTTCGTCGGGCGTCCCGGCGACCGGCTCGAGGACATGCTGGCCTACCTGCGCCGTACCCCCGCGGTGCGGGACGTCGTCGTCTCGGGCGGCGACGTCGCGAACATGCCGTGGCCCCGGCTCGAGGCGTTCCTCGACGCGCTGCTGCAGATCGACACCATCCGCGACGTGCGGCTCGCCACGAAGGCCCTCGTGGGCCTGCCCCAGCACTGGCTGGCCGACGACGTGCTGGCCGGGGTGGAGCGCGTGGCGCGCACGGCGCGCTCGCGCGGGGTGTCGCTGGCGCTGCACACCCACGCCAACCACGCGGCCTCGGTGACGCCGCTGGTGGCCCGTGCCTCCCGCGCGCTGCTGGAGGCCGGCCTGCGCGACGTGCGCAACCAGGGCGTGCTGCTGGCCGGGGTCAACGCCGACGCCCACGACCTGCTCGACCTCAGCTTCGCGCTGCTCGACGGGGCGGGCATCACGCCGTACTACCTCTACCTGTGCGACATGATCCCGGCCGCCGAGCACTGGCGGGTCTCCGTCGCCGAGGCGCAGCGGCTGCAGACCGCGATCATGGGCTACCTGCCCGGTTTCGCCACGCCGCGCATCGTGTGCGACGTGCCGTTCGTCGGCAAGCGCTGGGTGCACCAGGTGTCGTCGTACGACGCGGTGCGCGGCATCACGGGGTGGACGAAGAACTACCGCACGTCCATCGAGGCCGACGACCCCGCGGCGCTCAGCCGCGAGTACCACTACTACGACCCGATCCACACCCTCGGCGAGGAGGGCCGGGCGTGGTGGCGCGAGCAGCAGGCCCTCACCGCCGCGGGCGCGGTGCCGGCCGGGGTGTGAGCCGGGGCGTGAGCCGGGGGGAAGGCCGGGGGAAGGCCGGGGGGAAGGCCGGGGTGACACCGGGCCTCAGGTGACGGGGCGGTTCTCGTAGAACGTGGTCAGCACCATCGTCGTGCGCGTCGACACGTTCGCCGCCGCCCGGATGCGGGCCAGCAGGCCCTCGAGGAGCGCCGGGGTCTCGACCCGGGCCTTGAGGATGTAGGACTCCTCCCCCGCGACCGACCAGCACGACTCGATCTCGACGATGTCGCGCAGCCGCTCGGGGCAGTCGTCCGGCTGCGAGGGGTCGATGGGGCGGATCGAGATGAACGCCGTGAGCGGCAGCCCCAGCTGGTCGTAGTCGATCGTCGCGCCGTACCCGCGGATGAGGCCCCGCTGCTCGAGCCGCTTCACCCGCTGGTGCACGGCCGACGTCGAGAGTCCCGTGCCCCGCCCCAGCTCGGTGAAGGACATCCGGCCGTCCTGGGCGAGCAGGGCGAGGATCTTGCGGTCCGTCTCTTCCACGCCGGACAGGCTAACCACTCGTGGCAGGATCGGCGCGTGCCCCACCGTGCCCCGCGCCTCCTGCTGCTCGACACCGCGTCGCTCTACTTCCGCGCCTTCTTCGGCGTCCCCGACTCGATGCGGGCGCCGGACGGCACCCCGGTCAACGCCGTGCGCGGCCTCATGGACTTCGTCACGCGGCTCGTCGGGGAGTACCAGCCCACCCACCTGGCCTGCTGCTGGGACGACGACTGGCGCCCGCAGTGGCGCGTCGACCTGCTGCCGACCTACAAGGCGCACCGCGTCGTGGAGGTGCGGGAGGCCGACCCCGACGTGGAGGAGGTGCCGGACCCCCTCGAGCTGCAGGTGCCGATCATCCGCGAGGTGCTGGCGGCCTGGGGGCTGCCCGTCGTGGGCGCGCCCGAGCACGAGGCCGACGACGTCATCGGAACCCTGGCCACCGGCGCGGGCATGCCGGTCGACGTCGTCACCGGCGACCGCGACCTCTTCCAGCTCGTCGACGACGCCGCCCGGGTGCGCGTGCTCTACACCGCCCGGGGCGTGGGCCGCCACGAGCGCGTCACCGAGGACGTGGTGCGGGAGAAGTACGGCGTGCGCGCCTCCCAGTACGCCGACTTCGCCACCCTGCGCGGCGACGCCTCCGACGGGCTGCCGGGCGTCAAGGGTGTCGGCGACAAGACCGCCGCGACGCTCCTGGGCCGCTTCGGCGACATCGCCGGCATCCGCGCGGCGGCCACCGACCCGGCGGCCGACATGGCGCCCGGCGTGCGGGCCAAGGTCGCCGCGGCGTCGGACTACCTCGACGTCGCCCCGCAGGTCGTCGCCGTGGTGCGCGACCTGCCCGTGCGCGACGTCGACCTGCGCATCCCCGGCTCCACGTTCGACGCCGACGCAGCGGCTGCGCTCACCGAGCGCTGGGACCTCGGCACCAGCGCCGAGCGGCTCACGGCCGCGCTCCTCGCGCTGGACTGAGCGCCCGACCGGCGCCCGACGGGCGCCCGACGGGGCGCCCGACCGGGGCCGCCGTACGGTGGAGGTCATGGCACGCATCGCAGTCGTCGGAGGAAATGGTCAGATCGCCCGCCACCTGCACCCCCTGCTGGTGGCGGCCGGGCACACGCCGGTCGCGCTGGTGCGGACACTGGCCTACGCGCCCGACCTCGAGGCGCTCGGCGCCGAGGTGCGCGAGCTCGACATCGAGAACAGCACGACGCGCCACTACACGGACGCGATGACGGGCGTCGAGGCGGTCGTCTTCGCGGCGGGGGGCGGACCCGACGGCAAGATCGAGCGCAAGCGCACCGTCGACCTCGGCGGCGCGCTCGGCACGATCGCCGGGGCACGGGAGGCCGGCGTGCGCCGCGTCGTGCAGATCTCCGCCATCGGCGTCGACCAGCCCGTCCCGGACGACACCGAGCCGGTGTGGAAGGAGTACGTCGCGGCGAAGCGCGACGCCGACAAGGCGCTGCGCGCCTCGGGCCTGGACTGGACGATCATCCGCCCGGGCGGTCTCACCGACGACCCGCCGACCGGTTCCGTCACCCTCGCGAGCGAGGTCGAGCGGAGCACCGTCACGCGCGCGGACGTCGCCGCCGTCGTCGCCGTCTGCCTCGGTGACGCCCGCTCCGTCGGCCGCCAGTGGGAGCTCGTCAACGGTCCCTCCCCGATCGCCGAGGCCGTGGCCACCGCGGAGTGACCCGCGGGCTGCCTCAGCCCAGCACGATCCTCACCGGCTCCTCGCCCTGGCGGGGGGCCGGTCGTGCGTCGTGGGCCAGCAGCGCCATGCGGCGCACGTCGTGGCGGGTCGCGCCGTACCGCAGCCCCTCCCGCTCGACGCCCTCGGGCACGAACCCGACGGCCTCGGCCACGGCCGCCGAGGCCGGGTTGTCGACGCGGTGGCCCAGCTCCAGGCGGTGCAGGCCCAGCTCGTCGAAGGCGTGGGTGACGACGGCGGCGAGCGCGCGACGTACCAGCCCGCGGCCCCGCACCGCGCCCGAGGAGAAGTAGGAGACCCAGGCGGTGTCGTGGGTGCGCGCGACGTCGGTCAGCGCGACGTTGGCGACCGGCACGCCGTCGTCGAGCACGGCGAAGGCGTAGCGCTCCCCCGCCGCCGGGTCGGGCTGCCACGCGAGCATGCGCTCCACGCACGCGGCGGCGTCGGCGAGGTTGCGCACCGGCCACGGGTACTGCCGGTCCAGGTCGTCCGAGGCCGAGAAGATCGCCAGCACCGCGGGCGCGTCGTCCAGGCGCCACGGCCGGAGCACCGGCCCGCTCACACCTCGGTGCCGAGCGTGCTGAACGCGACGATGCCGCGGTCGAGCAGCCCGGCGGCCTCCCGGGCGGTACGGCGCAGCGCACCGTCCTGCGTCGCGTTCGCCACCTGGTCGACGACGTCGAGCAGCTGCTTGACCACCCGGACGAAGTCGCCCGCCGGCATGCCGGTCTCCCGCAGGATGTCGTCGAGGTCGTCCCCCCGCGCCCAGGCGAGGGCGGGCCAGGTGAACCCCGCGTCGGGCTCGCGCAGCTGGTCGAGCTTGTGGCGGCGCTCGAGCGCCGACAGGTCGGCCCACAGCCGGCGCGTGGTGCTGACCGCGTCCGCGACCGGACCGGCCGGGATGCGCGGGCCGCGGGGGTCGTCGCTGCGCCGGGACTCGAAGACCAGCACGGAGAGCGCCGAGGCCAGCTCGGGGGCGTTCAGGCCGCTCCACGTGCCCGCCCGCAACGCCTCCGCCGCGACGAGGTCGAGCTCGGAGTAGAGCCGCATGAGGGCGCGGCCGCGGTCGGTGACCTCGTCGTCCTCGAGGTAGCCGAGCGTCGTCAGCACCTCGCTGACCCGGTCGAACTGCCGCGCGATCGTGTTGGTGCGGGACTCGATGCGCCGGCGCAGCGTCTGCGCCTCGGCGTCGAGCTTCGCCCAGCGCTCGGCCCAGCGGGCGTGGTCCTCCCGGTCGGGGCAGTCGTGGCACGGGTGGGCCCGGACCTCGGCGCGCAGCCGGGCGACCTCGGCGCGCTGCGCCTCGTCGACACCGTCCGCGCCGTCGCGGCCCGTCGGGGCAGTCGGCGGCGGCACCCGCAGGGTGCGCACGTGGTTGCGCAGGGTCGTCGCCAGGTCGCGGCGCATCCCGGGGTTGCGGCCGTCGAACGACTTCGGCACGCGGATGCGGCTGAGCGCCCGCACGGGCTCGGGGAAGTCCATGAGGCCCAGGCGCCGGGCCTGGCGCTCGACCGTGACCACGGAGGGCCGCGGCTCGTCCTCGCCGAGGCCGGGGTCGACCACCACGGCGAAGCCGGCGAACTTGCCGGCGGGCACGTGGATGACGTCGCCGCGCTTGAGGCGGACGAGCGAGCCGACGACCTCGCCGCGGCGGTCGAGGCGCCGGGCGCGGGCGCCCGCCTTCTCGGCCTCGCCCACGCGGCGGCGGAGCGCGGCGTACTCCATGAAGTCGCCCTTGTCGCACGTCGCGGCCTCCGCGTAGCCGGTGAGAGCGTCGTCGCTCTTGCGCAGCTGGCGGGCGAGCCCGACGACGGCCTTGTCGGCCTGGAACTGGGCGAAGGAGCTCTCCAGCAGCTGGCGGGAGCGGTCGGTGCCGAAGCGGTGCACGAGGTTGACGGCCATGTTGTACGACGGGCGGAACGACGAGCGGAGCGGGTAGGTCCGCGTCGAGGCGAGGCCGGCGACCTCGGCCGGGTTCATCCCCTGCTGCCACAGCACGACGGCGTGGCCCTCGACGTCGAGCCCGCGGCGCCCGGCGCGGCCGGTGAGCTGCGTGTACTCCCCCGGCGTGATGTCGGCGTGGGTCTCGCCGTTCCACTTGCTCAGCTTCTCCAGCACGACGGTGCGGGCGGGCATGTTGATGCCCAGCGCCAGGGTCTCGGTGGCGAAGACGGCGCGCACGAGGCCGCGCACGAACAGCTCCTCCACGCACTCCTTGAACGTGGGCAGCATGCCGGCGTGGTGGGCCGCGACGCCGCGGGCCAGCCCCTCGGCGAACTCGTCGTGGCGCAGCACCTTGCGGTCGGCCCGCGGGAGGTGGGCGGCCCGCTCCGCGACGTACGCGCGGATCTCGGCCTCCTCCTCGGCGGTCGTCAGCCGGATGTCGGCCTCCAGGCACTGCTGCACCGCGGCGTCGCAGCCGGCCCGGCTGAAGATGAAGGTGATCGCCGGCAGCAGCCCGGCGCGCTCGAGCCGCTCCACCACGTCGGCCCGGCTGGGCACCCACACGCGCCGGCCGTTGCCGACGTCGCGGCCCCGCCCGGCGCCCGCGCCGCCCTGGGTGCGCCCGCCCCGTTGCCCGCGCGGGGCGCGGCGGTCCCGGACCCGCACGCTCGCCCAGTCGTCGCGGGCGACGCGCAGCAGCTGCGGGTTCACCTTCGCGCCCGCACCGGCGAACCCCGCGGCGGCCTGCGCGTCGTCGCGCGCGAAGAGGTCGTGGAGGTGCCGCCCGACCATCACGTGCTGGAACAGCGGGACCGGGCGGCGCTCCTCGACGATCGTCGTGGTCTCGCCGCGGACGGTGGCCAGCCACTCGCCGAACTCCTCCGCGTTGGAGACCGTCGCCGAGAGGGAGGCCACCGTCACCGACTCGGGCAGGTGGATGATCACCTCCTCCCACACCGCGCCGCGCGAGCGGTCCGCGAGGTAGTGGACCTCGTCCATGACGACGTAGCCCAGGTCGGCGAGCGTGCGCGACCCGGCGTAGATCATGTTGCGCAGCACCTCGGTGGTCATCACGACCACGGGGGCGTCGCCGTTGACGGCGTTGTCGCCGGTCAGCAGACCGACCTGCTCCGCGCCGTACCGGTCCACGAGGTCCGCGAACTTCTGGTTCGACAGCGCCTTGATCGGGGTGGTGTAGAAGCACTTGCGGCCCTGTGCGAGGGCGAGGTGGACGGCGAACTCGCCGACGATGGTCTTGCCGGAGCCGGTGGGCGCGGCCACGAGGACGCCGCGGCCCTCCTCGAGCTCGCGGCAGGCCCGCAGCTGGAAGTCGTCGAGCCCGAAGCTGTAGTGGTCGGCGAACGCCCGCAGCTCGGGGTGCGCCCGCCCGGCCCGGAACGCGGCGTAGCGCTGCGCGGGGCTGAGGTCGTCGGTGTCGTCGGGTGCGCCGGCGCCGCTCACGCGAGCACCTCCACCGCGGCGGGGACGGTCGTGACCGTCAGGGGCAGCGGGCCCACGGGCTCACCGTCGGCGTACGCCGTGATGCCGGCCGCCGCCACCGTCACCGACCGCACGCGGTGGTGCTCGTACGCCGGGTGGCCCGTGTGGGTGCCGCGGTAGAGCGAGGGGAAGGCGCGGACGAGCCCGCGCCGGTCGAGGGACCGCACGACCACCACGTCGAGCAGCCCGTCGTCGGTGCGGGCCCCCTCCGTGATGCGCAGACCCCCGCCGAAGGACGAGGTGTTGCCGACAGCAGCGAGCACGGCCTCCACCGTACGCACCTGCCCGTCGAGCTCGAGGGTGTACCGGCGCGGCTGGAGGTGGCGCAGCTCGACCGCGGTGGCCAGCACGTACCGCGACGGGCCCCGCGGCCACGTCATCGCGGCGGCGCGGTCGGCGACGAGCGCGTCGAAGCCGCACGCCACGACGGTGGCCACCCACCGGTCCCCCACCCGGGCCAGGTCGAGGGTGCGGCGGGCGCCGCCCACGACGCGGTCGGCGGCTCCGGCCGGGTCGGCGGGGATGCCCAGCTCGCGTGCCAGGTCGTTGCCGGTGCCGGCGGGTACGACGCCCAGCGCCGTGCCCGTGCCCGCCACGTGCTGCAGCGCCAGGTGGACGGTGCCGTCCCCGCCGCAGGCCACGAGGGCCTCGACCCCGCCCGCGACGGCGTCGCGCGCCAGCGCGCTCGCCTCCTCCGCGCTGCCGCCCACCAGGTCGAGCACCTCGAACCCGGCGCGGCGCAGACGCGGCAGGGCCACCTCCCGGGCAGCGGCGCCCCGACCGCGGCCGGCCCCCGGGTGGGTGAGCAGCGCGATACGTCGCACGGTGCTCAGATCGGTGAGGGCTGGTCGTCGGGGAGGCCGGCGAACGGGGACCGCGCGGCCTTCCGCTTGTCGAGGAAGCGGGCGATGACCTCGGAGATCGCGACCAGCACGCACATCGGCCCGGCGAGGAAGAGCATCGTGAACGGGTCGGTGGACGGCGTGGCGAGCGCCGCGAACACGAAGATCCCGATGACGAACCACGCCCGGTACTGCCCGATCGTGCGGCCCGGGAGCACGCCCACGAGGTTGAGCAGCACGAGGAAGACCGGGATCTCGAAGGAGATGCCGAAGACCAGCAGCGTGCGCACCAGGAAGCTGAGGTAGTCGCCGAACTCCACCAGGTTGGTCAGGTCGGCCTGGGTGAACCCGATGAGGATCTCGAGGCCCTTCGGCAGCGTCAGGTAGCCGACCGCGACGCCGGCCATGAACAGCGGTCCCGCGATGGCCGCGAACACCCGGCTCCACTTGCGCTCGTGCGCGTGCAGTCCCGGGAGGATGAACGCCCACACCTGGTAGAGCCAGTACGGGCTCGTCGCCACGACGGCCGCCAGCCCGCACAGCTTCAGGTAGAGGATGAGGGGCCCACCGACGCCCGCGATGGTCGCCTGCGTGCTCGTCGAGTCGTCCAGCGCCGCACGCGCGGACTCGTAGGGCTGGAGGATGAGGTCGAAGATCTGGTCGAAGAAGAACAGGGCCACGACGAACGCCACCAGGAAGGCGACGAGCATCCGCAGCACCCGACCGCGCAGCTCACGGAGGTGGTCCGAGAGGGCCATCCGGCCGTCCGTGCCGACCTCGTGCTGCGGCTGGACCGAGAAGAAACGCAGGAGTCCCTTGATGGCCACGGCGCTCGGTGGGACCGATCAGCCGTTGGTGGTGTCGCGGCGCTCCGGGCGCACGACGTCGGCGTCCTCCACGGGACGCGTCTCGGTGCGGGCCGCCGGGATCCCGCGGGGCTCGTCGTCCAGCGTCGCGGACGAGGCGCCCTCCTTCGGGGTGTCGTCGTCGTCGCGCAGGCCCTTGGTCTCGGACTTGAAGATGCGCAGCGCCTGACCGGTGCCGCGCGCCAGCTCGGGGAGCTTCTTCGCCCCGAACAGCAGGATGACCACGAGCACGATCAGGACGAGCTCCCACCCGCCGGGCATTGCGATCAGGGGCTGAGTCATGGCTTCCTCACGTGGGGGACGACGGACGACCCCTCCATCGTACGGGACGTCACCGGTAGTGGCGGAGGGCCTGCCGCGCCCGCTCCGCGAGCTCGTCGCCGGGGCCCGCCGGGGCGAGCACCCGGGCGTGCGGCGCGAGGCGCAGCAGGAGGCGCTGGAGCCAGCGCGCGTCGGCCACGCGCAGGTCGACCTCGACCGCCCCGTCGCCCGCCGGGCGCACCGCCTCCACCGGGTAGTAGTCCGGCACCCACCGCACCTCCGCGTCGAGGCGCAGGGTGACGAGGGTGCTGCCCGGCGGCGGCACGAAGAGCTGCTCGGGTCCGGCCTCCGGGTCGCTCGGCGCCACCTCGTCGTGCTCCGTGGCCACGGGGGTGGGCAGCACACGGGCGGCGTGCACGCGGTCCACGCGGAAGGTGCGCGGCGCGTCCGCGGTGTGGCACCACGCCTCGAGGTAGAGCAGCCCGCCGTGCTCGACGAGCCGCGCCGGGTCGACGACCCGGGTGGAGACCTCGTCGCGGCTCGGCACGTGGTAGTCGATGGTGAGCTGGCGGCGCGCGGCGACGGCCTCGCGCAGCGTGTCGACGATCTCGGCGTCCCGCCCGCGCACCGCGGGCCCCTCACCGGGGTCGATGGTGGCGGTCTGGCCGCCCAGCGCGGTCTCGATCTTCAGCAGCGCCCGGTCGACGACGTCGCGCGTGGCCGGCGCCGCGTGGGTGCGCAGCACCCGCAGGGCCACGACCAGGGCGGACGCCTCCGTCGGCGAGAGCCGCAGGGGCCGGTCCAGGTAGTCGGCGTTCGACATGCGGATCAGCCGGTCGCCGTCGGGCTCGACGAGCGCGTCGATGTCGACCTCGATGAGGTCGTCGGGGTACCCGCCGGGCAGACCGCAGAGGAACAGCACGCGCAGGTCCTTGACCACCTGCTGCGGCGTCACGCCGAGGTCGCGGGCGGCCTGGTCGACGTGCACCGCGCCCCGGGCGTTGAGGTAGGGCACGAGGGCCAGCATCCGGCCCACCTGCTCGCGGGACCCGGCGCCGCTCACGGCGTCCCCCGGCGTGGCGCCACGCCGAGGCCGTCCAGCAGGGCCTCGAGGCGGCGTACCACCTCGTCGCGCAGGCGCGCCGGCTCCTCGACGACCACGTCGGGGCCGTGCTCGAGCACCGCCTCCACGACGCTGGGTCCGGACCCCTCCAGGCGCACCCGGTCCCAGGTGGCCCCGTCGGGACCGGGCACGCCCGGGGTCACCTCGACCGCGTCCCGGCGCAGGGCGAACCCGGTGCCGGGCCGCACGAGCAGCACGGCCGGTACGCCGGTGGGCGGCGGCGGCGCGAGGCGTCGGGCCACCTCGCCGACGTCGACGCCCTCGGGCGGCACGAACGCGTCCCGGCGACCGGTCATCCGGGCCTCCCCCACGATCCGGGAGAGGCGGAACACCCGCTCCTCCTGGCGGTCGACGTCGCGGCCCACGACGTACCAGCGGCCGCCGTGGCGCACGAGGCCCCACGGCTGCAGGTGGCGCTCGACGGGCGCGTCGTCCTTGGTGCCGCGGTAGTCGAAGACGACCTCGCAGCGCACGTGCACGGCCTCGACGAGCACGTCGAAGGCGGGCTCGGCCGCGCCGAGGCGCGGCGGCGAGATGCCCAGGTCGGCGCCGTCGTGGCGCTGGCCCTCCAGGGGGACCGGCACGCCGGCGGCCGACAGCTTGCGCACGCCGGCCAGCGTCGCGTCCGCGAGGCGGGCGCTCTCCCAGACCTGGGTGGCCACGCCCAGCACGGCGGCCTCGTCGGGGTCCAGCACGACGTCGGGCAGCGCGAAGTCGCCGGGGCGCACCAGGTAGCCCGGCTCGTCCTCGAACAGCACGTCGCGCTGGCCCACCTCGAGCGGGACGCCCAGGGAGCGCAGCTCCTCCTTGTCGCGCTCGAACATCTTCTCGAACGCGTCGTCGCCGGCGTCGGGGTAGAGCTCGGCCCGGATGCGCTCCTTCGGCACGTGGGTGCGCTGGACCAGCAGCATGATGAGCAGCTTCATCAGCCGCTCGCTGCGGTTCGCGCTCATCGCGTCACCTCGGGCCCGCGGGAGGGGTCACCCGGTGGTCGCCGGGGCGGTCGGCTCGGTGGCGGCGGGGTCCTCGGTGGTGGTGGGGTCCTCGGTGGCAGCCGGGTCCTCGGTCGCGGCGGGGTCCTCCGTGGCGGCGGGGTCCTCCGTGGGCTCGACGACCGGCTCGGGCAGCACGACGGAGCCGAGCACGTCGACGACGAAGTAGAGGGTGTCGGTGCCGGCGATGCCCGCGGCCTCGTTGCCCGCCTCGCCGTACCCGAGGGCCGGCGGGACCACGAGGATCACGCGGGAGCCGGCGGCCAGGCCGACGAGCCCCTCGTTCCAGGCCTCGATGACGGCGGCGTTCGGCCCGCCGACGACGAAGGACCGGGGCAGCCCGCCGCTGTAGGACTCGTCGAAGGGCGCCTCGCCCTCGTAGACCTGGCCCAGGTAGTTCGCGATGAGGGTGGCGCCCTCCTCGACGACGGGGCCGTCGCCCTCCACGAGCGGGATGACCTGCAGCTCGTCGGTGGGCGGCGTCGCGCCGGCGAAGTCGAAGCCGGTCACCTGCGCGCCGTCCTCCACGAGCGCGGGCGTGCCGGCGGGCGGGGCGACCTCCTCGCCCGAGGGGCCGTCCGCGGCGCGGGCCAGCACGTCGACGACGTAGACCACCCCGTCGGCGTTGCCGATGCCGATGTTGGGCTGGCCCGTCTGGCCGAACGCGTCGTCGGCGTCGGAGGTGACGAGCACCCGCGAGCCGGCCTTGACGCCGTCCACGCTCTCGACGATGGAGGTGGGCAGCGCGCCCGTGAGCGGGTCGAGCACGACGCTCACGGCGGACTGCTGCAGCGCCGCCTTGACGGCCGCCGACGGGGCGTCGGAGCTGACGGGCAGGAGCCCGGGCTCGTACTCGAACGTGGAGAACGCCTCCTGGCCCGTGTAGCCGTTGCCGACCCACACGTGCAGCATGGCGACGTCGCCCTGCTCGACGACCTCGCCGTCACCCTCGACGAGCACCTCGGAGGCGAACCCGTCGGGCTCCACGACGTCCTCGATCTCCACCTCGGGCGCCTGGCCGAACTCGCCCGACACCGTCACGAGGTCGAGGCCGTCGCCCGCCTCCTCCTCGCCGCAGGCGGCGAGGGCGGTCAGCGGGAGCACCGCGGTGAGCAGGAGGGCCGAGGGTCGTCGGACCGACCGGGCAGCGCGCACGAGGACACCTTCTTCGAACGTTCGGGGAGACGGCCGCGGTCACCCTACCGGCCGGGGCGTGGCGCCCTGCCGCCGCCTCGCCCGCCCCTGCGCGCCGGTCTCACATGCCGTCGACGAGGCGCTGGACCCGCTCGTCCTCGGAGCGGAACGGGTCCTTGCACAGGACCGTGCGCTGGGCCTGGTCGTTGAGCTTGAGGTGCACCCAGTCGACCGTGAAGTCGCGCCGGCGCTCCTGCGCCTTGCGGATGAACTCGCCGCGCAGCTTGGCGCGGGTCGTCTGCGGCGGCACCGACTTGGCCCGGAACGTGGCGAGGTCCGTCGTCACCCGGGCCGCCTGGCCCCGGCGCTGGAGCAGGTAGAAGAGGCCGCGGTCCCGGCGGATGTCGTGGTAGGCGAGGTCGAGCTGCGCCACCCGGGGGTGGTTGAGCGAGAGCCCGTGCTTGGCGCGGTAGGCCTCGATGAGCTTCCACTTGATGACCCAGTCGATCTCCGTGTCGACGAGGCCGAGGTCGTCGGACTCGATCGCCTTGATGCCGCGCTCCCACAGGTCGAGGGTGCGCTCGATGACCGGCGTCGAGATGCCGCGACGGTCGACGAAGTCGCGCGCCTTCGACAGGTACTCCGACTGGATCTCGAGCGCGCTCGCCTCCCGCCCGTTCGCGAGGCGCACCTTGCGGCGCCCGGTGGTGTCGTGCGCGATCTCCCGGATGGCCCGGATCGGGTTCTCCATCGTGAGGTCGCGCATCACCACGCCCTCCTCGATCATCCGCAGCACGAGGTCGCAGCTCGCCACCTTGAGCAGGGTGGTCGTCTCGCTCATGTTCGAGTCGCCGACGATCACGTGCAGGCGCCGGTACTTCTCGGCGTCCGCGTGCGGCTCGTCGCGGGTGTTGATGATGGGGCGGCTACGGGTGGTGGCGCTGCTGACGCCCTCCCAGATGTGCTCCGCCCGCTGGCTGACCGAGTACGTCGCGCCCCGCGGCGTCTGCGTGATCTTCCCCGCGCCGACGACGATCTGGCGCGTGACGAGGAACGGGATGAGCACGTCGGCCAGGCGGCTGAACTCGCCCGCGCGGCCCACCAGGTAGTTCTCGTGGCAGCCGTAGGAGTTGCCAGCCGAGTCGGTGTTGTTCTTGAACAGGTAGATGTCGCCGGCGATGCCCTCGTCGTGCAGCCGCTGCTCCGCGTCGACGAGCAGGCCCTCGAGCACCCGCTCCCCCGCCTTGTCGTGCGCCACGAGCTCGGCGACGTCGTCGCACTCCGGCGTCGCGTACTCCGGGTGGCTGCCGACGTCGAGGTAGAGCCGGGCGCCGTTGCGGAGGAAGACGTTGCTGCTGCGGCCCCAGGAGACCACCCGGCGGAAGAGGTAGCGTGCCACCTCGTCGGGGCTCAGCCGGCGCTGCCCCCGGAACGTGCACGTGACGCCTTCCTCGTTCTCGACCCCGACGATCCGACGGTCCATGCACGAACACTACGACCACCCTCCTCACGCCGCGGGCGGCTCCGCGTGCCGACACGCGGAGCCGCCCGGGCGCCTCTGCGGGGTGGCCGGGACCTCGGCCACCCCCGGGTGGTCAGGCGGAGGTGGCCCCCAGGACGGACGCGAGCTGCTGGGCCCGCAGCCGGCGGAACTTCCGGGTCTGGATGCGGGTGCGGTCGAGCACCGCCACCTCGAGCTGCTCGACCCCGATCTCGCGGTCGGTGGTCTCCCCGCGCTCGTTGCGCGAGTGCCCGAGCGCGGCGACGGCCACGCCCAGGGCGGTGGCGAGGTCCGCCCCCTCGGTGTAGTGCTCCTCGAGGTAGGCCCCCACGACGTCCGCGGCCCCGCCCATCACGGCGTACCGGTGCTCGTCGAAGACCTGGCCGTCGTAGGTGAGCCGGTAGAGCTGGTCCGCGCCCGCCTCGCCGCCGATCTCGCCGACGAAGATCTCCACCTCGTACGGCTTCTCGCCGCCGGAGGAGAAGATCGCGCCGAGGGTCTGCGCGTAGGCGTTCGCGAGGCTGCGGGCCGTCACGTCGCGCCGGTCGTAGGAGAACCCGCGCATGTCGGCCAGGCGGACACCGGCGATGCGCAGCGACTCGAACTCGTTGTAGCGGCCGACCGCGGCGAACGCGATGCGGTCGTAGATCTCGGAGACCTTGTGCAGGGCCTGCGACGGGTTCTCCGAGGCGAACAGGATGCCGTCGGCGTACTGCACCGCCACCACCGAGCGTCCGCGCGCGATGCCCTTGCGCGCGAAGTCCGCCCGGTCCTTCATCTGCTGCTCGGGCGAGACGTAGAACGGGGTGCTCATCAGGCGCCACCCTCCTGCTCGAGACGGGCCGGCGGCCCGTCGGGACGGACCAGCCGACCGGCCACGACCTCCTCGGCCAGCGCCGTCACCTCCGACTCGGGCAGCCGCGCGCCGCCCTCGGCCGTGACGACGTGGACGATCGGGAAGATCCGGCGCGCCACGTCGGGCCCGCCGGTCGCCGAGTCGTCGTCGGCCGCGTCGTAGAGCGCCTGCAGGGCGACGAGGGCCGCCGTACGGGCGTCGAGGTCGGGGCGGTAGAGCTTCTTCAGCGAGCCGCGGGCGAACAGCGAGCCGGACCCGACGGCGTGGAACCCGGTCTCCTCGCTGCGGCCCCCGACCACGTCGTAGCTGAAGATGCGGCCCGCGGCGGCGTCGAGGTCGTAGCCGGCGTAGAGCGGCACGACCGCGAGGCCCTGCATGGCCAGGCCCAGGTTGCCGCGGATGAGGGCAGCGAGGCGGTTGGCCTTGCCCTGCATCGACAGCGTGGTGCCCTCGATCTTCTCGTAGTGCTCCAGCTCGAGCTGGAAGAGCCGCACCATCTCCACCGCGAGGCCCGCGGTGCCCGCGATGCCGACGCAGCTGAACTCGTCGGCCGGGAACACCTTCTCGATGTCGCGGGAGGAGATGAGGTTGCCCATGGTGGCGCGGCGGTCGCCCGCCATCAGCACCCCGCCGGGAAACGTGAGGCTGACGATCGTCGTGCCGTGCGGGGCGATGTCGGCCCCCGCCCGGTCCGGGACGGGGCGTCGCCCCGGCACCAGGTCGGGCGCGTGGGTGGACAGGAGGTCGACGAACGAGGACGAGCCCGGCGTCAGGTACGACGCGGGCAGCCGTGCGCCCGGGAGCGAGCCCGAGCCGGGGAGATCACCGACCACGCGTCACTGACCGCCCTTCTGGATGAACGACTTCACGAAGTCCTCGGCGTTCTGCTCGAGCACGTCGTCGATCTCGTCGAGGATCGAGTCGACGTCGTCGTCGAGCGCCTCCTTGCGCTCGGCCACGTCGGTCTCCGCCTCCGGGGCGACCTCCTCGACCTCGTCACCTCGGGTGTGGGGCTTCTTCTGCTCCTGTGCCACGACCGGACCTCCTGTGTCGTCCTGTGTCGTCGGGGTGTCGTACGGACTCCCGACCCTAGCGGGCTCACCCCGTGAGGGCCGCGAACAGCTCCTCGGCGCTCGCGCACTCGTCGAGGAGGCGGCCCACGTGCGCCCGGGTGCCGCGCAGCGGGTCGACGGTGGGGATGCGCTGCAGCGACTCGCGCCCGGGGAGGTCGAGGATCACGGAGTCCCACGAGGCGGCCGCGACCGACGCGCCGAACTTGGCCAGGCAGCGCCCGCGGAAGTACGCCCGCGTCTCCTCCGGCGGCTCGTGGACGGCCTCGGCCACCTGCTCGTCGGTGAGCAGCCGCTCGATGCGGCCGCCGGCGACGAGGCGGTGGTAGAGGCCCTTCTCCGGGCGGATGTCGGCGTACTGCAGGTCGATGAGGTGCAGCTTGGCGTCGTCCCACGACAGGCCGTCGCGCTCCTGGTAGCGGCGCAGGAGCTGATACTTCGCCACCCAGTCGAGCTCGCCGGCGCACTCCATCGGGTCGCGCTCGAGGCGGTCGAGGACGCTGCCCCAGCGCACCAGCACGTCCTTCGTCGGGGCGTCGGCGTCCCCGCCGAGCCGCTCGTCGACGTACGCGTGGGCGAGCTCGAGGTAGACGCGCTGCAGCTGCACCGCGGTCATCGAGCGCCCGTCGCGCAGCCGCACGAGGTGGGTCAGCGACGGGTCGTGGGAGACGGCCCGCAGCGCCGCGACGGGGCCTTCCAGGGTGAGGTCGGCGGTGAGGAAGCCGTCCTCGATCATCGCCAGCACCAACGAGGTCGTCCCGACCTTGAGGTACGTCGAGACCTCCGCCAGGTTGGCGTCGCCGATGATGACGTGGAGGCGGCGGTGCCGCTCGGGGTCCGCGTGCGGCTCGTCGCGGGTGTTGATGATCGGGCGCTTGAGCGTGGTCTCGAGCCCCACCTCGGTCTCGAAGAAGTCGGCGCGCTGGCTGACCTGGAAGCCGTGCTCGCGCCCGTCCTGACCGATGCCGACGCGCCCGGCGCCGCAGACCACCTGGCGGGAGACGAAGAACGGCGTGAGGTGCCGCACGATGTCGGCGAACGGCGTCGAGCGGCTCATCAGGTAGTTCTCGTGGGCGCCGTAGGAGGCGCCCTTGCCGTCGGTGTTGTTCTTGTAGAGCACGATCCGCTCGCCCTGCACCTCGGCGGCCCGCCGGGTGGCCGCGAGCATCACCTGCTCCCCCGCCTTGTCCCAGCGCACGAGGTCGAGCGGGGTGACGACCTCGGGGCTGGAGAACTCCGGGTGGGCGTGGTCGACGTAGAGCCGGGCGCCGTTGGTGAGGATGCGGTTGGCCAGCCCCAGGTCCTCGTCGGTGAGCTGGGTGGGGTCGGCCTGGCCCCGGCTCATGTCGAAGCCGCGGGCGTCACGCAGCGGGGACTCCTCCTCGAAGTCCCAGCGCGCGGGCCGCGAGCGGCCGGCGGAGTCGTAGGAGCTCACCACCACCGACGAGGCCAGCATGGGGTTGGCCGTGGGCTGCCCGACCACGCTGATGCCGTACTCGACCTCGGATCCCATGACCCGCCGCACGCTCATGGGCCCGAGCGTACGTCGCGGCCCAGGTGTCCCCGGGCCGCGACGTGCCTGCTCAGGCCGGCCGGCTCACAGGTACTGCCCCGTGTTGCTGACCGTGTCGATGGAGCGACCCGGCTCGGTGCCCTGCTTGCCGGTGACGAGCGTGCGGATGAACACGATCCGCTCGCCCTTCTTGCCGGAGATCCGCGCCCAGTCGTCGGGGTTGGTCGTGTTCGGCAGGTCCTCGTTCTCCTTGAACTCGTCGACGCACGCCTGGAGCAGGTGCTGCACGCGCAGCCCCTTCTGGCCGTGGTCGAGGAAGTCCTTGATCGCCATCTTCTTCGACCGGTCGACGATGTTCTGGATCATGGCGCCGGAGTTGAAGTCCTTGAAGTACATGACCTCCTTGTCACCGTTGGCGTAGGTGACCTCGAGGAAGCGGTTCTCCTCGCTCTCCGTGTACATGCGCTCCACGGCCGCGCGGATCATCCCGTCGACGCACGCCTGGCGGTCGCCGCCGAACTCGGCGAGGTCGTCGGGGTGCAGCGGCAGGCCGGGGGTCAGGTACTTGCTGAAGATGTCGCGCGCCGACTCGGCGTCGGGCCGCTCGATCTTGATCTTCACGTCGAGGCGCCCGGGCCGCAGGATCGCCGGGTCGATCATGTCCTCGCGGTTGGACGCGCCGATGACGAGGACGTTCTCCAGCAGCTCGACGCCGTCGATCTCGCTCAGCAGCTGCGGCACGATCGTGTTCTCGACGTCGGAGGACACGCCCGAGCCGCGGGTGCGGAACAGCGAGTCCATCTCGTCGAAGAACACGATGACCGGCGTGCCGGCGCTCGCCTTCTCCCGGGCCCGCTGGAACACCAGGCGGATGTGGCGCTCGGTCTCCCCGACGTACTTGTTGAGCAGCTCGGGGCCCTTGATGTTGAGGAAGTAGGACTTCCCCTCCGCGCCGGTGCGCGCCGCCACCTTCTTGGCCAGGGAGTTGGCCACGGCCTTCGCGATGAGCGTCTTGCCGCACCCGGGCGGGCCGTAGAGCAGGATGCCCTTCGGCGGCTTCAGCTCGTGCTCGGTGAACAGGTCGGGGTGGAGGTAGGGCAGCTCGACCGCGTCCTGGATCTGCTCGATCTGGTTGCCCAGGCCGCCGATGGACTCGTAGGCGATGTCGGGGACCTCCTCGAGCACCAGCTCCTCGACCTCGGACTTCGGCACCTTCTCGTAGACGTAGCCGGCGCGGGAGTCGAGCAGCAGGGAGTCGCCGGCCCGCAGCGTCTCGGCCAGCAGCGGCTCGGCGAGGCGCACGACGCGCTCCTCGTCGGCGTTCGCGATGACGAGGACGCGCTCGCCGTCGGCCAGCAGCTCCTTGAACATGACGACCTCGCCGACCTGCTCGAAGTCGAAGGCCGCGACCACGTTGAGCGCCTCGTTGAGCAGCAGCTCCTGGCCCCGGCGCAGCTCGTCGACGTCGACGGCGGGGCTGACGGCCACCCGCAGCTTCCGGCCGCCGGTGAAGATGTCGACCGTGTCGTCGTCGTTGCGGGCGAGGAAGACGCCGAACCCGGCGGGCGGCTGGGCGAGGCGGTCGACCTCCTCCTTCAGCTTCGTGATCTGGTCGCGGGCGTCGCGCAGCGTGCCGGCGAGCCGCTCGTTCTGGCTCGTGACCGCCGCCAGCGAGCGCTGCGTGTCGGCGAGCCGCAGCTCGAGGCCGCGGCTGCCCCCCGGCGTGTCGGCCACCCTGCGCCGCAGCTCGACGATCTCGGACTCGAGCGCACGGACCTGGGCTGCGAGCACCTCGGCCTGCGCGGCCTGCTCGGGACGGGCACCTGGACTGTCGGACGTCGCCATGAGCGTCACCACCTCCTACCGGTGCACTCGACCCTACTCCCGGAGCACGCCGATGGAAGGTCGTGACCACGCCCGGGGGATCACGATCCGGTCGCGCCGGCCCGCTGGCGGGCCGGCGCCCGCGTCAGTCCTCCAGCACCTCGTCGGCGACGGCGGGCGGGACGTCGGCCGGGCGGGGCCCGGTGTAGTCCACGCCGTAGGCGCCGGGGGCCGGGCGGCGGGTCTTGCGGGGGGCGCGCTCGCCGGGCGCCATGCGCCGGGCGGTGACGAGGAAGGCGGTGTGGCCGATCATCTTGTGGCCGGGCCGCACGGCCAGGCCCTCGACGTGCCAGTCGCGGACGAGGGACTCCCACGCGGCGGGCTCGGTGAAGCCGCCGTGGGCGCGCAGCGTCTCGACGACGCGGCTCAGCTGCGTGGTCGTCGCGACGTACACGCACACGATGCCGCCGGGCACGAGCACGTCGGCGACGGCGTCGACGCACTCCCACGGCGCGAGCATGTCGAGGATGACGCGGTCGGCGGGCTCGCCGTACCGGGGCAGCTCCTCGGCCAGGTCGCCGAGGCGCAGGCTCCACGACGGGTGGGTGCCGCCCTCGGGGGCGCCGAAGAACTGGTGGACGTTGCGCCGGGCGACGTCGGCGAACTCCTCGCGCCGCTCGTACGACGTCACGCGGCCGTAGGGGCCCACCGCCCGCAGCAGCGAGCAGGACAGGGCGCCGGAGCCGACGCCGGCCTCCACGACGCGGGCGCCCGGGTAGATGTCGGCCAGCGCCACGATCTGGGCGGAGTCCTTGGGGTAGACCACGGCCGCACCGCGCGGCATCGAGACGACGAACTCCGAGAGCAGCGGGCGGAACACCAGGTACTGCCCACCGGCCGACGACGTGACGGTGAAGCCCTCCTCGCGCCCGATCATCTCGTCGTGCTCGAGGTGGCCCTTGTTGCTGAAGAAGCGCTTGCCCGCCTCGAGGGGGAAGTTGTGCCGGCGCCCCTTCTGGTCGGTGAGGCGGACCCACTCGCCCTCGCGCAACGGCCCGCGGTGCACCCCGGACCACGCCTCGGGCGGCACGTCGTGGGGAGCCGTGGGGCTCGGGGAGGGCGCGGGCGTCGTGGCGGGTACGGCGTCGGGCATGGGCGGCAGGGTAGTCGCGCGGCCGCCGGGGGCGTCAGTCGCGGGCGCGCAGCGACCGGTCGAGGTCGGCGAGCGACAGCACGCCGTACGGGCTGCCGTCGGCCTCGACCAGGAGGTACTCCGACGACGGGGTGAGCGTCAGGGCGTCGACCAGGGCCTCGCCCGTGAGGTCCGCCGGCAGCCGCAGCCCGTCGTCGAGGCGACGTGCGACCTCGGAGACGGCCGCCCAGGGGCGGCGCTCGGCTGGCACGCGGCGCAGGGCGGCCTCGCTGACCAGCCCGGCGGGGGTGCCGTCGGCAGTGGTGGTGACGATGCCGCCCGCCTCGGCGGCCTGCGCGCGTCGTACCGCCTCCGCGACCGAGACGTCACCGGGCACCAGCAGCGGACGCCGGGCCAGCTCGCGGGCCCGCAGGGCGGGGATGCGGCGGCGCACCCGGGCGTTGGCGATCACCGCCGAGGCGCCCGCCCACAGGAAGGCGGCGACGAGGCCGGCGAGCAGGAAGTCGAGCAGCTGGGGGGTCGTGCCGAGCAGCTCGCCGAGCAGGACGGGCCAGCCGAGGGCGAGCACCGCGACGCCGCGGCCGGTCCAGCCGGCGGCCAGCGAGCCCCGGTGGCGGTCGCCCGTCAGCTTCCACACGCCGGCCTTCATCACCCGGCCGCCGTCGAGCGGCAGCCCGGGCACGAGGTTGAGCACGCCGACGAGCAGGTTGGCCCCGGCCAGGCCCTCGACGGCCAGCAGCAGGAGGCCCCCCGGGGTGACGAACCACAGCGCGACGGCGGCGGCGCCGACGGCGATCGAGGCGAGCGGACCGACGACCGCGATCCAGAACTCCTCGCGCGGCCGGCGGGCCTCGGTCTCGACCGCGGTCATGCCGCCCAGGAAGTGCAGCGTGATCGAGGTGACGCGGTGCCCGTAGTGGCGGGCCACGACGGCGTGCGCCGCCTCGTGGACGAGCACCGACAGGTAGAGCAGGACGGCGAAGGCGAGCCCGGCGACGTAGCGGCCCGCGCCCAGGCCCGGCTCGACGCGCTCGACGACGGGCGCCATCACGAAGGCGATCACCGCGGCGACGACGAACCACGACGACGAGACGAGCACGTCGCTCCCGGCGATCGAGCCGATCCGCAGCGTCCCGGCGGGACGCCGGGCCCGGCCCGCGGGCGGTCCGGGGCGGGTGCCGGAGCCTGGGTCGTCCACGTCACGAGGCTATCCGACGAGCCTGCGCGGACCGTCGGTCCGCTCGCCTAGGGTTGCTCCCATGTCCTCCCCGGCCGATGCCCTCTCGACGCTGTCGGCGTCGGGCGAGGTCGCCGGCACGCTCTCCCCCAGCCGCGCCGGCGACTTCCTCACCTGCCCCCTGCTCTACCGGTTCCGCCACGTCGACCGCCTGCCCGAGCCCACGTCGCTCGACGCGCTGCGGGGCACGCTGGTGCACCGGGTGCTCGAGGTGCTCTTCGACGTCGCGGCCGACGAGCGCACCCCGGAGCGGGCCGCGGAGCTGCTCGGCCCCGTGTGGGAGGAGCTGCGCGCGGACGACCCCGCCCTGGCCGAGGCGTTCGCGACCCAGGGCGTGGCGGAGGACGGCTGGCTGGCCGCCTGCCAGGAGGTGCTCGCGCGCTACTTCACGCTGGAGGACCCCCGGCGCCTCGAGCCCGCCGAGCGCGAGCTCTACGTGGAGACCGTGACCCCGTCGCGCCTGCTGCTGCGCGGGTTCGTCGACCGGCTCGACGTGACGCCCGACGGCAGGGTGCGGGTGGTCGACTACAAGACGGGGCGGGCCCCCGGCGCGGGCTTCGAGGCCAGGGCGCTGTTCCAGATGAAGTTCTACGCGCTGGTGCTGTGGCGCACCCGCGGTGTGGTGCCGGCGATGCTGCAGCTGATCTACCTGGGCAGCGGCGAGGTCATCCGCTACCGCCCCGACGAGGCGGACCTGCTGGCCTGCGAGCGCAAGGTCGAGGCCGTCTGGTCGGCCATCGACGCCGCGACGCGCACCGGCGAGTGGCAGGCGCGCAAGAGCCGGCTGTGCGGCTGGTGCTCGCACCAGGCCCTCTGCCCGGTGTACGGCGGCACTCCCCCGCCGCTGCCGACGCCGACGGCGTCCGCCGAGCGTCCGGCCCTGCCCGTGCTGTCCTAGCCGCCGACGAGCGTCCACAGCCCGCGGGCGTCGAGCCCGGCGAGCGTGTCGTGGCTCGTGTGCCCCGGCCCGGCCGGCACCTGCACGTGGTGCGGCACCGCCAGCACGCGGCACCCGGCGGCGACGGCGGACGCGACCCCGGTCGCCGAGTCCTCGATCGCGACGCAGTCGCCCGGGTCGACCCCCAGCGCGGCGGCCGCGGTGAGGTACGGCGCGGGGTGCGGCTTGCCGTGCTCGACCTCGTCCCCGGTGACGAGGGCCGCGAACGTCCCGGCGGGCAGGCCCTCCAGGATCGGCTCGACGAACCGGCGGTAGGACATGGTGACGAGCGCGCAGGGCACGCCCGCGGCGGCGAGGTCGGCGAGCAGCTCCCGGGCGCCGGGGCGCCAGGGCACCTCGCGGCGCACCTTCTCCACCACGCCGTCGAGCAGCAGCTCGACGATCTCCTCGGCGCTCGGCTCGATGCCCATGTGCTCGCGGATGTAGCGGCCCGACACGAGCAGGTCGTTGCCGACGAGGTTGAGCGCGTGCTCGGTGCTCCACGTGCCGCCGTACCGCTCGGCGAGCTCGAACTCCGTGGCGATCCAGTACGGCTCGGTGTCGACGAGCGTGCCGTCCATGTCCCACAGGGCGGCGGCGGGCAGGCCGGTACCGCTGCCGGGGGTCGCGTCGGCCACGTCAGTCCTCGGGGTCGTAGCCGAGGTTGGCCGACAGCCAGCGTTCGGCCTCGGCCAGCGTCCAGCGCTTGCGCTCCGCGTAGTCCGCGACCTGGTCGCGACCGAGCCGGCCGACGACGAAGTACTGCGACTGCGGGTGCGCGAAGTACCAGCCCGAGACCGCCGCGCCGGGCCACATGGCCATCGACTCGGTGAGCGTGATGCCCGTGGTCTCCTCGACGTCGAGGAGGTCCCACAGCGTCAGCTTCTCCGTGTGCTCGGGGCACGCGGGGTAGCCGGGCGCGGGACGGATGCCGGTGTAGCGCTCCGCGATGAGCTCGTCGCTGCTGAGCCGCTCCCCCGCCGCGTGGCCCCAGAACTCGGTGCGCACCCGCTCGTGGAGCCGCTCGGCGAACGCCTCGGCCAGGCGGTCGGCCAGGGCCTCCAGCAGGATCGCGTTGTAGTCGTCGAGGTCGGCCTGGAAGGCCTTCACCCGCTCCGGGAGCCCGATGCCGGTCGTGACCGCGAACGCGCCGACGTGGTCGGCCAGGCCCGTCTCCTCGGGCGCCACGAAGTCGCCCAGCGACCGGTTGGGCACGCCCTCGCGGTGCTCGCCCTGCTGGCGCAGGTGGTGCAGCACGGCGCGCTCGGAGGTGCGGGAGTCGTCGTCGTACAGGACCGTGTCGTCCCCGCGGCCGGCCGCGGGGAAGAAGCCGAAGACGCCCCGGGCCGTGATCCACCGCTCGGCGATCAGCTGGTCGAGCATGGCCTGCGCGTCGTCGTACAGCCGGCGGGCGGCCTCACCGGTCGACGGGTTGTTGAGGATGTCGGGGAAGCGCCCCTTCATCTCCCACGCGTTGAAGAACGGCTGCCAGTCGATGTAGTCGCGCAGCTCGCCGAGGTCGTAGTCGTCGAGCACGTGCACGCCCGGCCGGGCCGGGGCCACGGGCTCGTACGACGACCAGTCGATCGGGGTGCGCCGCTCCCGCGCCGCCTCCAGCGACACCAGCTTGCGCTCCTGCTTGCCGGAGTGCCGGGTGCGGAGCGCGTCGTAGTCGGTGCGGGTGGCGGCCAGGAGCTTCTCCCGCTGCGCGCCGTCGAGCAGGGCCGCCGCGACGGGCACGGAGCGCGACGCGTCCTTCACCCACACGACCGGGCCGTCGTAGCGGGGGTCGACCTTCACCGCGGTGTGGGCGCGCGACGTGGTCGCGCCGCCGATGAGCAGCGGGATGTCGAGACCCGCACGCTGCATCTCGTTCGCGAAGTTGACCATCTCGTCGAGGCTCGGCGTGATGAGCCCGGACAGGCCGATGATGTCGGCGGAGTGCTCCTTCGCCGCGTCCAGGATCTTCTGGGCCGGCACCATCACGCCGAGGTCGATGACCTCGTAGTTGTTGCAGGCCAGCACGACGCCGACGATGTTCTTGCCGATGTCGTGCACGTCGCCCTTGACCGTGGCCATGACGATCGTGCCGTTCGTGTCCTTCGCCGTCGCGAGCGCGGGGTCGTTCGCCTTCTCCTCCTCGATGAAGGGGATGAGGTAGGCCACCGCCTTCTTCATGACGCGGGCGGACTTCACGACCTGCGGCAGGAACATCTTGCCGGCGCCGAAGAGGTCGCCGACGACGTTCATGCCGTCCATCAGCGGGCCCTCGATGACCTCGATGGGCCGGCCGCCGCGTGCCGCGATCTCCTGGCGCAGCTCCTCGGTGTCGGCCTCGACGAACCCGTCGTTGCCCTTCACCAGCGCGTGGGTGATGCGCTCGCCGACGGGCAGGGAGCGCCACTCGTCGGCGACCACCTCGGCCACCTCGCCGCTGCCCCGGTGCTCCTCGGCGATCTCGAGGAGTCGCTCGGTGGCGTCGGGGCGCCGGTTGAGCACCACGTCCTCGATGCGCTCGCGCAGCACGGGGTCCACCTGGTCGTAGACCACGAGGGCGCCGGCGTTGACGATGCCCATGTCGAGGCCCGCCCGCACGGCGTGGAAGAGGAAGACGGCGTGGATGGCCTCGCGCACCGGGTTGTTGCCGCGGAACGAGAACGAGACGTTGGAGATGCCGCCCGACACGTGGGCGCCGGGGAGGTTCTCCCGGATCCAGCGCACCGCCTCGATGAAGTCGGTGCCGTAGGCCGCGTGCTCCTCGATGCCCGTCGCCACGGCGAACACGTTGGGGTCGAAGATGATGTCGTCCGGCTCGAAGCCGACCTCGTCGACGAGGATCCGGTAGGCGCGGGCGCAGATGTCCTTGCGCCGCTGGAGCGAGTCGGCCTGGCCGTCCTCGTCGAAGGCCATGACGACGGCGGCGGCGCCGTAGCGCAGCACCAGCCGGGCCTGCTCGCGGAACGCGTCCTCGCCCTCCTTCATGGAGATCGAGTTGACGATCGGCTTGCCCTGCACGCACTTGAGGCCGGCCTCGATCACGTCCCACTTCGAGGAGTCGACCATGAGCGGCACGCGGCTGATGTCGGGCTCGGAGGCGACCAGCTTGAGGAAGCGGTCCATGGCGGCGACGCCGTCGAGCATGCCCTCGTCCATGTTGACGTCGATGACCTGCGCGCCGTTCTCCACCTGCTGCACGGCCACCGACAGGCCGGCGTCGTAGTCGCCGTCCTTGATGAGCTTCTTGAACCGCGCGGAGCCGGTGACGTTGGTGCGCTCGCCGATGTTGACGAACAGGCTGTCGGCGTCGACCGTCAGCGGCTCGAGACCCGCGAGGCGCAGGGCGGGGCGCACCTCGGGCACGACGCGGGGAGTTCCGCCCTCGACGGCTCCGGCGATCGCGCGGATGTGGTCGGGCGTCGTGCCGCAGCAGCCGCCGACGAGGTTCACCAGCCCGGCCTCGGCGAACTCGCCCACGATGGCCGCGGTCTCGGCGGCCGCCTCGTCGTACTCGCCGAAGGCGTTGGGCAGGCCCGCGTTGGGGTACGCCGAGACGAACGTGTCGGCCACCCGCGCCAGGTCGGCGAGGAAGGGGCGCATCTCCCGCGCGCCCAGCGCGCAGTTGAGACCGACGAGCAGCGGCTGGGCGTGCCGCACGGAGTACCAGAACGCCTCGGTGGTCTGGCCCGACAGCGTGCGGCCCGAGGCGTCGGTGATGGTGCCGGAGATGACGATCGGCCAGCGGCGGCCCAGCTCGGCGAACAGGCCGGTGACGGCGAAGATCGCCGCCTTGGCGTTGAGCGTGTCGAAGATGGTCTCGATGATGAGCAGGTCCGCGCCGCCGTCGACGAGCCCGCGGGCCGCGGTCGTGTACGCCGCCACGAGCTCGTCCCAGGTCACGTTGCGCGCGCCGGGGTCGTTGACGTCGGGGCTGATGGAGGCGGTGCGCGTCGTCGGGCCCAGGGCGCCAGCGACGTAGCGGGGGCGCTCCGGGGTGCTGTGGGCGTCGGCGGCCTCGCGGGCCAGGGTGGCCGCGGCGTGGTTGAGCTCGTAGTCCAGCTCGGCCATGCCGTAGTCCGAGAGCGAGATCGCGTTCGCGTTGAACGTGTTGGTCTCGATGATGTCGGCGCCCGCCGCCAGGTACTCCTCGTGGATGCCGCGGATGATGTGCGGCTGCGTGAGGGTCAGCAGGTCGTTGTTGCCGACCAGGTCGGACCCCCAGTCCGCGAACCGCTCGCCGCGGTACCCCGCCTCGTCCGGGCGGTCGCGCTGGATGGCCGTGCCCATCGCGCCGTCGATGACGAGGATGCGCGAGCGCAGCGCCTCGGAGAGCTCGGCGGTGCAGTCGGGGCGGTGGTGGGGAGCCGGCACGAGTCAACCTTCCGTCACGGGTCCAAGAGGTGGACGGGCGTACCAGATCGTGACACCCGGGCGGCGGAGGCCCGAAATCCCGGACCCACCCGGCCGCGCCGGGGGCACGAGCGGGCCCGGACTAGGCTGGCCGGGTGATCGAGTTCGACGACGTCCCCGGCCTGGTGGACCCCCTGGTGATCGCCGCCTTCGAGGGGTGGAACGACGCCGCCGACGCCGCGAGCGGCGTGGTCGACCACCTCATCGACGTCTGGGGCGCCCGTGTCGTCGGGGCGGTCGACCCGGAGGAGTTCTACGACTTCCAGGTCAACCGGCCCACCGTCGGCACCGACGAGCAGGGCATGCGGCGCGTCACCTGGCCGACCACGCGCATCGCGGTCGCCTCGCCCCCGGGCCTCGACCGCGACGTCGTGCTCGTGCGGGGCATCGAGCCCAACATGCGCTGGCGGCAGTTCTGCGCCGAGCTCCTCGCCGCCGTCGACGAGCTGGGCGGCACGATGGTCGTCACCCTCGGGGCGCTCCTCGCCGACTCCCCGCACACCCGACCCATCCCCGTCTCCGGGACGGCGTCCGAGCCCGAGCTGGTCGACAGCCTGAAGGTGGACGAGTCGACCTACGAGGGCCCGACCGGCATCGTCGGCGTGCTCCAGGACGCGTGCACGCGTCTCGACGTGCCGTCGGTGTCCTACTGGGCCGCGGTGCCGCACTACGTCGCCCAGCCGCCCTGCCCCAAGGCGACCCTCGCGCTCGTCAACCACCTCGAGGACCTGCTGGGCGTCTCCATCCCGCTCGGCGACCTGCCCGAGGACGCCCGGGCGTGGGAGCGCGGCGTCGACGAGCTCGCCGAGGAGGACGAGGAGGTCGCGGAGTACGTCCGCGCCCTCGAGGAGAGCCGCGACACCGCCGACCTCCCGGAGGCCAGCGGCGAGGCGATCGCCCGCGAGTTCGAGCGCTACCTCAAGCGCCGCGGCGGAGCCGAGGGCTAGAGGACGACGCCGAGCGCGGCGTCGACGACCTGGCGGACGACGCGGGCGGCGTCGGGGTCCGACGTGTCGGCGAGCCCCGTCGTGCCGAGGGTCGCGTCGACCCAGTCCTGCACGACCGCCAGGGCGGTCGGGGCGTCGAGGTCGTCGGCGAGGGCCGCGAGCACGCGCTCGACGACCGGCCCGGCCGGGGCGCCCGCCCCGAGCGCGACGGCCTTGCGCCACGACTCGAGGGTGCGGCCGGCGGTCCACAGCAGGTCGTCGGTCCACTCCCAGTCGGAGCGGTAGTGGTGGGCCAGCAGCACGAGACGGATGGCCATGGGGTCGACGTCGCTGCGGCGCAGCTGCGAGACGAAGACGAGGTTGCCGCGCGACTTCGACATCTTTTCGCCGTCGTAGGCCACCATCCCGGCGTGCACGTAGGCCCGGGCGAACGGGTGGGCCGGCACGGCGACCTGGGCCTCGGACGCGCACATCTCGTGGTGCGGGAAGACGAGGTCGCTGCCCCCGCCCTGCACGTCGAACGCCGAGCCGAGGTGGCGCAGCGCGATGGCGGTGCACTCGATGTGCCAGCCCGGCCGGCCCCGGCCCCAGGGGCTCTCCCACGCCGGCTCCCCCGGGCGCTCGGCGCGCCAGAGCAGGCAGTCCAGCGGGTCGCGCTTGCCGGCGCGGTCGGGGTCGCCGCCGCGCTCGCCGAAGATGGCCCGCATGGTGGCGCGGTCGGCGCCCGACACCGTGCCGAAGACCGGGTCCGCCGCGACGGAGAAGTACAGGTCGTCGTCGACGCGGTAGACGGCGCCCGCCTCCGCGAGCCGCTCGACGAGCTCGATCACCCACGGGATGGACTCGACGGCGCCGACGTAGTGCGCGGGCGGCAGGACGTGCAGCGCCTCCATGTCCTCGCGGAACAGCTGCGTCTCCCGCTCCGCGATGTCCACCCAGCTCACGCCCACCTTGACGGCGCGCTCGAGCAGCGGGTCGTCGACGTCGGTCACGTTCTGGACGTAGGTGACCTCGTGGCCGGCGTTGCGCCACGCGCGCACCAGCAGGTCGAACCCGACGTACGTCGCCGCGTGACCCATGTGGGTGGCGTCGTAGGGCGTGATGCCGCACACGTAGAGGCGCGCGGGCCCGTGGGGCTCCGTCGGCGCGAGGCGGCCGGTGGCGGTGTCGTGGAGCGAGACCCGCGGGCCCGTCACCGGGAGGGTCGGGACGTCGGGAGCAGACCACGCACGCATGCCCGGAGCCTATCCGGGCCGCCGACCCGTCAGAACGGCGGCCACGGGATGACCGGCCAGTCCTCGCCCGGACCGGGCAGGTGCCCGTCGTCGAGCAGCGCCCGGCAACGGGCGCGGGCGGCGACCACCTCGAGCGGGGTGACCAGGCGGCGCAGCCGCTCGCCCAGCTCGCCGCCGAGGTCGGCCTCGAGCCGCTCCAGCACGGCGACCTCGTCGGGGAGCAGGGCCTCACCGGCCCAGCCCCACAGCACGGTGCGCAGCTTCGGCTCCTCGTGGAAGGTCAGGCCGTGGTCGACGCCGTACCGGTGGCCGTCGGCCATCTCCAGCACGTGCCCGCCCTTGCGGTCGGCGTTGTTGGCCACGACGTCGAGGACGGCCATGCGGCGCAGCGCGGAGGTGTCCTCGTGCACGAGCGCGACCGGCTCGTCGGCCGCGTCGAGACCGTCGAAGACGTGGTGCCACCCGGCCGGCACCTCGCCGGCCCGCACGACGTCGACCGCCGACTGCTCCGGGTCGGACTCCTGCCACGCCTGCACCATGCCCGGCCCGTGCGGACCGTCGCGCAGCACCGTCGGCGGCACGACGTCCCATCCCGTCGCGACGGACAGCTCGTACGTCGCGACCTCCCGGCCCGCGAGCGTGTGGTCGGGGAAGTCCCACAGCGGCCGCTCGCCGCGGACCGGCTTGTAGACGACCCGCGCGCCGGCGACCTCGCCGACGAACGTGGCGTTCGAGGCCGGCATCACGCGGCCCTGCAGGCGCAGCTCGCCCTCGAGGAGACGGGCCGTGCGCTGCTCGTCCGGCTCGCGGACGTCGCCGGGCTCGTGGGGCCCGCCGGCCTCGCCGGGCTCGTGGGGCTCGGGGCTCACGGGTCGCGGCGGCGGAAGCCGTTGGCCCGGACGCACAGGTGGCCGTCGGGGTCGATCGGCTCGGCGCAGAACGGGCAGGTGGGTCGGCCGGCCTCGACCACCGAGACGGCGCGCTGGACGAAGGCCCGGGCGGCGCCGGCGGAGACCCGCACCAGCAGGATCTCGTCCGGCTCGGGCTCGTCGATCTCCTCCTCCGGCTGGCCGGGGGTGATGAGCGCCTCCTCGGTGAAGGGGAAGACCTCGATGACGATGCGGTCGTCGGCCGGGTCCCACGACAGCGTCATGGTGCCGGCGCGGAACTCGTCCTCGATGGGCTGGTCGAGCGGGTCGTTGTCGACCAGGTCGACGGGCGCCAGCGCGGGCACGATCCCGGTGTGCTGGTCGCTGCCCATGACCTCGTCGAGGAGCTCGTCGACGCGCTCGGCGAGGGCGAGGACCTGCTGCTTCTCCAGAGAGACCGACACCACGCGCACGTCCGCGCGGGCCTGCAGGAAGAACGTGCGCGAGCCCGGCTCCCCCACCGTGCCGACGACGAAGCGGTCCGGGGGGTCGAAGCGGTGCACCACGGGAGGCATGCCAGCAACCTTAGGGGGCGGGTGGCGGGGCGTCGGGCCCGGCGCCGCCCCCCACGACCGCGTCCCCCGCGTCGGCGCCGGTGGCGCCCGCGCCGGACGCCGCGGGGGTGGCCGTGGCGGGCGGCGCGGCCAGCCAGGACAGGTCGCCGGAGTGCGTGTTGGTCTGCAGCACCATCGGGCGCGCGGCGGTGTAGCGGATCACCGTGAGCGACGCCGGGTCGGCGTGCAGCCGCTGGAACAGGTCGAGGTGCAGCCCGAGCGCGTCGGCGAGCACGGCCTTGACGATGTCGCCGTGGGTGACGGCGAGCCAGACGGCGCCGTCGCCGTGGGCGGCTGCCACCTCTGCGTCCCGGCGGCGGACCGCCTCGACCGCGCGTTGCTGCATCGCCCGCAGGGTCTCGCCGCCGGGGAACCGCACGGCGGACGGCTGCTGCTGCACGACCTTCCACAGCGGGTCCTTCGCGAGCTCCGCGATCGGGCTGCCCTGCCAGTCGCCGTAGTCGCACTCGGCGAGCCCCTCGTCCACCTCGACCTCCGGGCGGGCCGGGGCGTCCGCGGGGCGGTGGGCGGCGACGTACGACGCGGTCTGCCGGCACCGCTCCTGGGGGCTGGAGACGAGGGCGGCGAGCGGCACGACGGCGAGCCGGGCGGCGGCGTCCTCCGCCTGGCGCTCCCCGGTGGCGTCGAGGCGGACGCCCGGCGTGCGCCCCGCGAGCACACCGCCGGCGTTCGCCGTGGTGCGGCCGTGGCGCTGGAGGATGACGGTCGGCATGGGCCCGACAGTATCGGGGGGCCTAGGTTGTGCCCGTGATCGTGGACAACGCCCTCTACCGCGCCGGGCGGCGGGTCGAGGTGGACTGCGCCGCCAGCGACCTCGCCGGCGTGATCGCCGCACGGGAGCCGGGCGACTTCGTGTGGGTCGGCCTGTTCGAGCCCGACGCCGCGGAGATGGGCGAGGTCGCGCAGCACTTCGGCCTGCACCCGCTGGCGGTCGAGGACGCGGTCAACGCCCACCAGCGGCCCAAGCTCGAGCGCTACGACGACCAGCTCTTCGTCGTGCTCAAGACGCTGTGGTACGTCGACGCCGAGGACGCCGTCGAGACCGGCGAGATCGCCGTCTTCGTGGGGCGCGACTTCGTCGTCCACGTCCGCCACGGCGCCGGCAGCGAGCTCCACGGCGTGCGGCTCGACCTGGAGCGGCGCGCGTCGGTGCTGAGCCACGGGCCGTCCGCGGTGCTCTACGTCCTGTGCGACCGCGTCGTCGACGACTACGCGGAGGTCGGGACGAGCCTCGAGGTGGACGTCGACGAGGTCGAGGCGTCGGTGTTCTCACCGGTGCGCACCGACGACACGGCCCGCATCTACACGCTCAAGCGCGAGCTGGCCGAGGTGCGTCGGGCCGTGCTGCCGCTGCGCGAGCCGCTGCGCCGCATCGTGGCCGGCGACGTCGACGGCGTGGCGGACGAGGCGGCACCGTACTTCCGGGACGTCGCCGACCACCTCACGCGGGTGACGGAGGTGGTGGAGTACCTCGACGGCCTGCTCGCGGCGGCCTTCGACGCCCAGGTGGCCCGCATCTCGGTGCAGCAGAACGAGGACATGCGCCGGATCTCGTCCGGCGTCGCCCTCGTGGCGGGGCCGACGCTCGTGGCCGCGGTCTACGGGATGAACTTCGACCACATGCCCGAGCTGCACTGGACGCTCGGCTACCCGATGGCCCTGGCCCTCATGGTGCTGATCTCCGGGTTCCTGTGGTGGCAGTTCAAGCGGTCGGGCTGGATGTAGGCGCCGCCGACGCCCTACGCCCGACCCCCGGCGCGCTCACGCGCTCAGGCGCTCAGCACGCCCGCCGCGAGCAGGCCCATGACGCCGAAACCCAGGACGACGCGGTAGGTGACGAAGGGCAGGAACGACCGCGTGGAGACGTAGCGCAGCAGCCACGCGATGACGGCGTACCCGACGAAGAAGGACACGACGGTCGCGGTGATCGTCGGACCCCAGCCGTAGGGGTTGTCGGAGCCCGGGACGTCCTTGAGCTTGTAGACCCCGGCGCCCAGGACGGCGGGGATCGCGAGCAGGAAGGCGTAGCGGGCGGTGACCTCCCGCTCGTACCCCAGGGCCCGGCCCATCGAGATGGTGGCGCCGGAGCGGGAGACGCCGGGCACGAGCGCGGCCGCCTGCGCGAGGCCCATGAGGACGGCGTGCCCGGCCGTCAGGTCCTTGAGGGTGCGCTCGGTGGAGCCGTAGCGGTCGGCGACGCCCAGCACGATGCCGAGCACGACCAGCATCGTGGCGACGATCCACAGGCTCCGCAGGGCGCTGTCGATCGCGTCCTCGAAGAGCAGGCCCAGCAGCACGATCGGCAGCGAGCCGACGATGATGAACCACCCCATGCGCGTGTCGAGGTGGCCGCGCAGCTCGGGCCGCACGAAGGAGCGCAGCCACGACGAGGCGATGCGCCAGATGTCCTTGCGGAAGTAGAGGAGCACGGCGAGCTCAGTGCCGATCTGGCACACGGCCGTGAACGCCGCGCCGGGGTCCTCCCAGCCGAGGAGCTCCGGGAAGATGCGCAGGTGCGCGCTGCTCGAGATCGGCAGGAACTCGGTCAGTCCCTGGATGATGCCGAGCACGACGCCCTGGAGGTAGTCCCACACGGGCGGTGAGCCTACGGGGCCGCTGGTGGGGCGCGGCCCGCGGCGGCCGGCGCGTGCGGTGTGGGTCACCTCACGGTGGCGGCGCGTCCTCGCGCGCCGCGCGGCACCGGGGTGGATAGGTTGGCCCGCATGCATCAGCGAACGGTCGGCGCGACGGGCCTGCGCGTCTCACGCCTGGGGCTGGGCACCATGACCTGGGGCCGCGACACCGACGAGCACGAGGCGCGCGAGGCGCTGGGCGCCTTCACCGAGCGCGGCGGCACGCTGCTGGACACCGCGGCGGCGTACGGCGACGGCGCCGCCGAGGAGCTGCTCGGGTCCCTGCTGGGCGACGTGGTGGCCCGCGACGACGTCGTGCTGGCGACCAAGGCGGGGCTGGGCCAGCGCCGCGGCACCCCCGGCCGTGGCGCCCGTGACACCTCGCGCCGGGCCCTGCTCACCACCCTGGACGCCTCCCTGCGCCGCCTCGGCACCGACCGGGTCGACCTGTGGCAGGTGCACGTGTGGTCCGACGACGTGCCGCTCGAGGAGACCCTCGCCGCGCTGGACCACGCGGTGGCCACCGGTCGGGCGCTCTACGCGGGGGTCTCGAACTACACCGGCTGGCAGGTGGCCCGCGCCGCGACGTGGCAGCAGGCCGTGCCGGGCCGGGCGCCGCTGGCCTCGCTGCAGGTCGAGTACTCCCTGCTCAACCGCGCCGTCGAGGTCGAGGTCGTGCCGGCCGCCGAGCACCTGGGGCTGGGCCTGCTGCCGTGGTCGCCGCTGGGGCGCGGCGTGCTGACGGGCAAGTACCGCACCGGCACGCCGACCGACTCGCGCGCCGCGACGTCCCACCTGGCCTCGTTCGTCGAGCCCTACCTCGACGACCGCTCCCGTGGCGTCGTCGAGTCGGTGGTGAAGGCGGCCGACGGGCTCGGCTGGTCCCCCGCCGAGGTCGCCCTGGCGTGGGTGCGCGACCGCCCCGGCGTCACCGCACCGGTGGTCGGGGCGCGTACCGCCGCCCAGCTACGCTCGGTCCTCGGTGTCGAGGACAAGGTGCTGCCGGCCGAG
Source organism: Nocardioides sp. ChNu-153 (assembly GCF_030466625.1). GTDB lineage: Bacteria > Actinomycetota > Actinomycetes > Propionibacteriales > Nocardioidaceae > Nocardioides. Next base: position 57,765 of record NZ_JADEVT010000009.1, on the reverse strand, counting down.
ATCGCCGACGCCCTGGACGACGTGTCCGCCCTCGACTGAGTCCCGCCCGAGCCCCACCCGCCCCCGGAGGTGACCTGCGTGACCCGACCGCCCCAGCGTCCCCGCCGCACGCTCTCCCCGGGAGTGGAGTGGGAGTACCGCGACGTGGTGCTCTCGCGCCACCTGTCCCGCAACGCGGTGCGCCAGGCGCTCGTCGAGATGGCCGAGCACGGCGGGTGGGAGCTCGACCGCGTGCGGATCGCCACCGACGGCGTGCGGCGTGTCGTCGTGCGCCGCAAGATCATCCGCCAGCGCCCGACCCTCTGGGCGAGCTAGGCGTCGCCGAGGAACCGGTCGAGCACCCGCGCGCCGAACTCGAGCGCGTCGACCGGCACCCGCTCGTCGACACCGTGGAACAGCGCGGTGAAGTCGAGGTCGGCGGGCAGGCGCAGCGGCGCGAAGCCGTAGGAGCGCATCCCGAGCTGGCGGAAGTGCTTCGCGTCGGTGCCCCCGCTCATGAGGTACGGCGCCACGAGGGCGTCGGGGTCCTCCGCCAGCAGGCTGCGGCTCATCGCGTCGACGAGGTCGCCGTCGTACGGCGTCTCCCACGGCTGCTGGTGGGAGACGAAGTCGATCTCGACGTCCTCCCCCGTCAGCTCGGCGAGGGTGGCGAAGAACTCGTCCTCGAAGCCGGGCAGGAAGCGGCCGTCCACGTGTGCGGTCGCCTCCGTCGGAACGACGTTGACCTTGTAGCCGGCGCTCAGCATCGTCGGGTTGGTGGAGTTGCGGATCACGTTGCCGAGCATGCGCGCGGCACCGCCGAACTCCTCGACCAGCGCGGGGGCGTTCTCCGGCGTGGCGGGCACGCCGGCGAGCTCGCCGATGGTCGCGAGGAGGACCTCCATCGTGGGGGTGAGCCGCACGGGCCACTGGTGGGCACCGATGCGGGCGACGGCCCCGGCGAGGTCGGTCACCGCGTTCTCGGTGTTGACCATCGAGCCGTGCCCCGCGCGGCCCCGCGCGGTCAGCTTCATCCAGGCCATGCCCTTCTCGGCGGCCTCGACGAGGTAGACCCGGCGACCGCGCACCGTGGCGCTGAAGCCGCCGACCTCGCCGACGGCCTCGGTGCAGTCGGCGAGCTCGTCGGCGTGCTGCTCGACGAGCACCTGCGCGCCCTTGTGGCCGCCGGCCTCCTCGTCGGCGGTGAAGCAGAGCACCATCGGGCGGTCGGGCACCTGGCCGGCCCGGGCGCGGGCGCGGACGACGGAGAGCAGCATCGCGTCGAAGTCCTTCATGTCGACGGCGCCGCGGCCCCACACGTAGCCGTCCTGCACCTCGCCGGAGAAGGGGTGCACCTGCCAGTCCTCGGCGGCGGCCGGGACGACGTCGAGGTGGCCGTGCAGCAGCAGCGGGTCGCCCTCGGACCCGCCCCAGCGCGCCACCACGGACGTGCGCCCGGGCTCCGACTCGTAGAGCCGCGCCTCGATGCCCACCTCGTCGAGGAGGGTGGCCACGTGCTCGGCGGCCTTCCGCTCCCCCGGCCCCGAGTCGTCGCCGTAGTTCGAGGTGTCGATGCGGATGAGGTCGCGGCACAGCTCCACGACCTCCGCGGCGGGGTCGTAGGAGGGGGCGTACGACGCGTCGGCTCCCGGGTTGCTCGTCTCGTCGCTCATGCGCGCCATCCTCGCAGGCGCGACCAGACCCCGGCTCCGGGGACGGACCTCGCACCGACAGCGTCGGTGGCGTGGGGCAGGCTGCTGCCATGCACACGTCGACCTCGGGGGTCCCGGCGGGCGGGGGCCCGCGGTGACCGGCGTCGCGACCTGGCTCCTGCTGCTGGGCGCCTGCGACCTGTTCCGCGCCCACCGCGACCTCACCAGCCTGCGCCGGCGGCTCACCCTCGCCGGGGCGACGCTGGCCGGCACCGTCGTCGCCGCGCTCGCGGCCGACCCGTCGGGCCGGGGCTGGTGGGGCTGGGCCGGGGTCGGGGCGTCCGCCGCGCTGTGGGTGCTCGCCTCGGCCGCCGCGCTGGGCCGCGCCCGCGCCCTGCCGGCGGGGGTCCCGCTGGTGCGGGGCCGCTGGCTGTTCACGACGGCGTACGTCGCGCTGCTGGCCGGGCTCGTCGCGGTCGTGCTGTGCGGCCCGGCCATGGGCGAGGTCGCCGCGCTCGAGCGGCTGGTGGACCGGAGCGTGGCGGCCGACACGGACGCCGACCTGCTGCTGCTCGTCGCCGGGGTGCTGCTGGTGCAGGTGTCGACCGCGAACGTCGTCGTGCGCCTCCTGCTCGACCTCGTGGGCGTCCCCGCCCACGACAACGAGAAGCAGCTGAAGGGCGGCCGGGTGCTGGGCCCGATGGAGCGGGTGGTCGTCGTCGGCCTCGGCCTCGCCGGCAACCTGACCGGGGCCTCGCTCGTCATCGCCGCCAAGGCCCTGCTGCGGTTCCCCGAGCTGCGCGCGCCGACGCCGGGGACGCCGCCGCCGGGCGGGCCGAGCGACGTGACGGAGTACTTCCTGGTCGGCAGCCTGGCGAGCTGGTTGTTCGCCTTCGCGGGCGTCGCGCTCGTCGCGGTGGTGCGCTGAGCGGCGGACCCTCAGTTGAGCGGGCGCGTCCCCTCCGGGACACCACCGTCGGCGTGCACCGCCTCGACGAGCTCCGCCAGCGCGGTCAGCGCCACCCGCTGCGAGAGCGGGCCGTAGGACACCCGGGCGACGCCCAGCTCCTGCAGGCGCGACGGCGACGGCACCCCGGGCAGGCCGATGACCGTCAGGCGCTGCGGGCCGAAGGCGTCGACGAGCGTGCCGATCTGCTCCTCGTCGAGCGGGCCCGGCACGAAGACGACGGGCGCGCCGGCCTCGAGGTAGGCGCGGCCCCGGGTGACGGCCTCGGCCAGCGGGTCGGCGGCGCCCTTGACGAACGCGTCGGTGCGCGCGTTCAGCACGAAGTCGGGCACGCCCGCGTCGGCCGCCGCGGCCATGACGGCCTCGACCTGGGCGACGGCCTCGTCGAGGGGCTTCAGCTGGTCCTCGAGGTTGGCCCCGACGGCCCCGGCGGCGATGGCGGCCCGCACGGTGGCGGCGGCGTCGCCGTACCCGCCCTCGAGGTCGGCCGTGACGGGCAGGTGGGTGGCGGCGACGATGCGGCGGACCTCCTCGACCATCTCGTCGACGGGGATGTTCTCGCCGTCCTCGTAGCCGCGGGAGGCGGCGATGGAGTGGCTCGCGGTGGCCAGGGCGGTCGTGCCCGGCAGGTCGGTGACGACCTTCGCCGAGATGGAGTCCCACACGTTGACGACGGTGAGGATCGCCGGGTCGGTGTGCAGGCGCAGGAGGGCGGTGGCGGCGGCAGCGGTGTCGGTGCTCATGGGTCCGAGCATGCCAGCCGGGGCGCCTCAGCGGTGGTCGAGCGGGCGGCCGAGCAGCGGGCCGACGAGGGCCCGGATCGCGGGCGACGGGGGCAGGCCGAGCTCGGTGGCGAGCAGGCGGCGGTAGCCGTCGTACTGCCGCAGGGCCTCGGCGTGGTTGCCCTCGGCGAGGTGCACCTCGATGACCTGGCGGTGGGCGGTCTCGCGCAGCGGCTCCGCCCGGACCGCGGCGAGCCCGGCAGCGAGCGCCGCGCTGTAGCGCCCGACGCCCCGCAGGCCCACCGCGCCCCGCTCCAGGGCGTGCAGCCGCTTCTGGCGGTAGCTCTCCTGCTCGACGTGGAGCCACGGCTCGTCCCAGTCGGGCAGCAGGTCGAGGTCGAGGAGCCCGAGGTCCTCGTCGACCGACTCCGGCGGCGGCTCGGCGCAGAGGGCCTGCGCGAGACCCTCGGCCCGCACGAGGTCGACGTCGACGTCGGGGTCGAGCCAGACGCAGGCCGAGTCGGAGCGCACGAGCACCCGGCCGCGCGGTCGGGGCAGGCGCCACAGCACGGAGCGCAGGTTCGACGCCGCGCGTCCGGGAGGCAGGTCCGGCCAGAGCCGCTCGGCCGCGGCAGAGCGTGGCGCGCGACCGCGACGACGCTCGAGGCACAGCAGCGCCAGGAGCCGCTGACCCGCGCGGGAGACGCGCAGCGGCTCGTCCTCGAACGTCACCGCGAAGCCGCCCAGCAGCGTGAGCCGCGCTGTGGTCATCCTCGTACCTCCCCCTGCTCCCTCCTACAGGTGCCCGCGCCGGTCGCCTTCATGCGGGTCCCCTGCTGCCCGGTACGGCGGGCCCTCGCGGCCGTCGTGACGCCCCGGTGACGCGGGGGTGACGCCCGGGTCGCGCCGGCCCCCACGCCGGGTCGACGGACCACGGACGCGACGGGCCACGGGGGCGGCGCGGGCGCGACACGGGGCGGGCCACGAGACGCGCTACGAGACGGGCCACGAGTAGGGCCACGAGTAGGGCCACGAGTAGGGCCACGGGGTGACGACGGGAGTTCGACGCGACCGCGCACGGTCGCGCCCACGCCGGCGTCACGGCCGGCTGTGAGTGTCGTCGTCGGGAGGCAGCGACCGTCGCCGCCGCCGAGAGGAGACACCGTGTTCCGCCACAGCAAGGAGCTCCAGTTCGACGTCAAGCCGGAGCGCCCCGACGCCCTCTTCGCAGCGAAGCTGCAGGAGCTCGTCGGCGGTCAGTTCGGCGAGATGACCGTGATGATGCAGTACCTCTGGCAGGGCTGGAACTGCCGGATGCCCGGCAAGTACAAGGACATGATCATGGACATCGGGACGGAGGAGATCGGCCACGTCGAGATGCTCGTGACGATGATGGCCCGCCTCCTCGAGGGCGCCCCGTCCGAGACCCAGGCCGAGGCCGCCGCCGCCAACCCGGCGCTCGCCGCGGTCCTCGGGGGCCAGAACGTGCAGCACGCCATCGTCACCGGCGGCGCCGCGACCCCCACCAACAGCCAGGGCGTGCCGTGGAACGGCGGCTACATCGTGGCCAGCGGCAGCCTGCTCACCGACTTCCGCAGCAACGTCGCGGCCGAGGCGCAGAGCCGGCTGCAGACCGCCCGCGTCTACCAGATGACGGACGACCCGGGGGTCAAGGAGACGCTGCAGTTCAACCTGGCCCGCGACACGTTCCACCAGCAGCAGTGGCTGCTCGGCATCGAGCAGCTCATCGAGGACGGCTTCACCGACGGCATCGAGGACTCCCTCGCCGCCGAGGAGAAGACGGAGCCCGGACGCACGTTCTACAGCTTCCACGAGGGCAGCACCGCCCACGAGGGCCGCTGGGCGCAGGGCACGACGATCATCGGGGGTCACACGATCGCCTTCGAGGAGGGCCGCCCGCTCGGGGACGACATCCAGGAGGTGCCCGCCCCCGACCCGCTGCTCTTCGCGACGTACGACGGGAGCAAGGGCCCCGGCAAGCCGGGCAACGCGGCCGGCGCCTACGCGCAGGGTGCCGAGAACCTCCTGCACAAGGCGAAGGAGAAGCTCACCGGCGAGTGAGCTGACCACCCATGACCGAGCTCCTCTGGCGCCCGATGGCGGACGCGTTCCTCGGGGTCGGCGTCTTCGTCGCCCTCCTGGTCGCCCCCTTCGGCTGGGCGCGCCTGCGGTGGGGCCACCGGATCGACGACGTCCTGCGTCGTCGCCGCCGGCTGGCCCCACTGGCGGGGGCCGCCCTCACCATGCCCCCGGGCTGCGGCGGCGCGATCCTGGTGGTCAGCCTCCACGGCCGCGGCGCGGTGTCCTACGGCACCGCGGTCGCCGCCCTCGTCGCCACGATGGGGGACGCCTCCTGGGTCCTCCTCGCGGCCGACCCCCTGCTGATGGTGCAGATCAAGGCGCTGATGCTCGTGGTCGGGGCGGTGACCGGGTACGTCGTCGACGCTCTCGGCCTCGACCCCCGGGCCGACGCCCCCCGGGCGGCCGCACCCGGCGTACCCGTGCTCGTCGGCGCCGCCGCCGTCGCTCCCCCGACCGGCCCGGCAGCTCCGACGGGCCGGCCGGGTCCGCTCCCGGGCCCCGTGCCGGGTACGGCGGTCCCCGCCGTCTCCCTCGCCGACGCCTCCCGGGCGCCCGTGGCGGTCTTGTGGCTGCTGCTGGTGGTGGGCGCAGCGCTCAGCATTCCCGCCACGTTCCGGCTGCTCGACCCCGCGGCGCTCGGTCCCGCCCTCGGCGGAGTCGACCCGTCGCTGGTCGTCGGGTGCGCCGGCACCCTGGCCGCGCTCTGCTACCTGCTCGCAGGCCGTGGGAAGCAGTGCCCCGCGGACCCCAGCGACATGGCCGGCGTGCTGCGGGCCGGCGCGCACGACGTCGCGGTGGTCACCAGCTGGGTGGCGCTCGCGTTCGTCGGCTGGTCCCTGCTCTCCGCCACCACCGGCTTCTCCCCCGCCGACCTGCCGCTCGTCGGGTTCGTCGGCGTGCTGGTGGCCGCGCTCGTCGGGCTGGTGCCCGGCTGCGCGCTCCAGATCGTGTTCTGCGGGTTGTTCGCCGCCGGCGGCATGCCCGTCTCGACCTTCGTCGCCAACGCCCTCAGCCAGGACGGCGACGCGCTCATCCCCATGCTCGCCCTGCAGCCCCGCTCGGCCGTCGTCGCCGCGGCGGTGACCACCGTGCCGGCGCTGCTCGTCGGCACCCTGCTGCTCCTGCTCACCTGACCCGCCCACCTGACCCGCCCACCGACTCCGGAGGCCGCCATGACCGTCGCCCTGCTGTCCCAGCTCGCCTCGACCCCGGCCGCCCCGGCGCTGGCCACGCTCTACCTGGCCGTGCTGGGTGCCGTCTTCCTCGCCGCGCGCCGCGGCGCGCGCCGGTGGGCGCGCGCCGCGGTGGCTCCGGGCCTGTCGGTCCGGTCGGTGGTGGTCGCGACCGCCTCAGCGATCGCGGCCCCGGTGGGTGCTGGGGCGGTCGCCGTGCCGCAGCACGCCGGCCTGCTCCACGCGGCCGGCGACGCCGGCCAGGGCGGTGCTGCCCCGGTGCAGCGCGGGGGCCATCGCGGCTGACCCGTGCCGGGCCCCGACGTCCAGCAGGTCGCGGCTGCGGTCGATGACCGTCAGCGGCAGCGCCGCGAGGGCGTTGCCCGGCGGGCGCCGGGCCACCAGCGGGTGCGGACGGGTCGGGGCGGTGCGCCGCACCGCCTCCCAGGCCACCCCGAGGGCGCGCAGGCGGGCGGTCGACAGCGCGTCCTGCAGGCGCGGCAGCAACGCGTCCTCCTCGTCGCGGACGTCCTCGCGGAGCACCTCGACGAGACGGTCGACGAGGGCCTGGTGCCGCTCGAGCGGGAGACCGTCGGACTCGAGCTCGGTCCAGAGCTCGTTGACCTCCTGGTGCTCCTGCTCCACCTGCAGCGTCAGCGCCTCCCCGTCGGGCAGCACGCGACGGGCGGCGGGCCAGACGACGGACTCCTCCGCGAAGGCGTGCGGGAAGACGAGCCGGGCGACCCGGTGGAGCACGTCGCGCCGCTCGGTGCTGCTGGGCCTGGTCTCACCCAGCTGGTGCAGCAGCCGGTCGAGGTGGACGTGGTCCCGCTTCTGGCGGACGAGGATGCTCCAGGTGCCGCCCAGCTCGGCGTCCGTCTGGTCGGCGATCGAGCGGGCCATCACGCCACCCCCGCCTCGGCCGCGCGGTCGGCGGCGGCCGCGGCTCCGTCGTACCAGGGCAGGCCGTGGCCCGGCAGCACCACCTCGGCGCCCGTGGCTGCGATGGCCTCGAGCGAGCGGACCGCCACCTCCGGGTCCTTCGTGGCCCCCGACGCGACCACGCGCGGGCCGCGTCGTCCGGTGTAGGGGTCGAGGGTGACGAGCGCGTCGCCGGTCACCACCGCCGAGGCCCCCGGGAAGTGCAGCACCGTGTGGCCGTCGGTGTGGCCCGGCGTCGCGATGACGCGGGGGCCCTGGGGGAACGAGGCCAGCGCGCCCGGCAGCATCGGCGTGGTGCGCAGCGGTGGCCGCACGCGCAACGCCCCCAGGGACGTCATGGCCGCCAGGTGGGGCCACCCGCCGGGGTGGCGGCCCGCGAACGCGAACCGGTTGTGCCGCGGGCGGTAGCTGTAGGGGTGGGCCGCGAGGTGGCCGTCGTCGGGGTGCACGAGCACGGGGACGCCGTGCTCCTCCTGCATCCAGCGGGCGAACCCGAGGTGGTCGAAGTGGGCGTGGGTGACGGCGATCGCCTCGACGTCGCCCGGCGCGTGACCGAGCCGATCGAGCAGCTCGACGACGGCCGGCCGCGTGGCGGGGAGGCCCGCGTCGACGAGGCCGACGCGGTCACCGTCCTGGACGACGTACAGGTTGACGGGACCGTGACCGAGGCGGTGCAGCCCCGGCGCGACCTGCTCGATCACGACGGACGGGCGGAGGGGATGGGCCATGCCGTCTGGTACCCGGGCCCCCGGGTGGGATACGTCGCTCTGCGGGCCGCCGGCCCGGGGGCGGGCGCTACGTTGCCTCCCGTGGACACCGACGACGTGCTCAGGCTCATCCAGGAGGTCGCCGCCGAGGTGGTGACGCCACGGTTCGGTCACCTGACCGACGACGAGGTGGGCGAGAAGGGCCCCGGTGACCTCGTGACCGCCGCCGACCGCGAGGCCGAGGCGCGCATCGGCGAGGCCCTGCGCCGGGCCTACCCGTCCGCCCTCGTGCTGGGCGAGGAGGCCGTCGCCGACGACGCGGGCCTGCTGGACGCGTTCCGCACCGCCGACCACGCCTTCACCCTCGACCCCGTGGACGGGACGCGGAACTTCGTGCACGGCTCCCCCGACCACGCCGTGATGGTCGCGGAGCTGCGGGCGGGCGAGGTCGTCCGCAGCTGGATCTGGCAGCCGCAGCACGAGGCGGCGTACGTCGCGGAGCGCGGCGCCGGGGCCTGGCGCGACGGCGAGCGGCTGCAGCGACCGCCCGTGGCGGCGGACCTGCACGGCGTGACCGGTCGCCGCTCCTGGGTCGGGCGCGCGCTCGGCACGCTCCGCGCCCTCGAGCTGACCTGGGTGTGCTGCGGCGTCGACTACCCGAAGCTGGTCGAGGGTGCCGCCGACTACGCCGTGTTCGGCTCGACCAAGCCGTGGGACCACGCCCCCGGCTCCCTGCTGCTGACCGAGGCCGGCGGCGCGGTGGGCCACTTCGACGGTACGGCGTACCGCCCCCAGCAGGACCCGCCGTTCGGGCTGGTCGCCGCGGCCGACGCCGAGGTGCTCGCGCTCGTCCGGGGCCTGGCCGGCGCGCTCCCGCTGCCGCGGCGCTGAGGATCCGGGGCCCGGCTGGGCCCCGGCCGCGGGCGCCGCTCAGCCGCGGCGCACGGGGACGTCGCTGAACCGTTGCACCGCGTCGGCGATGGTGGCGGCGGAGGCGTCCACGGCGTAGGGCATGACGAGCAGCTGCGTGCCGTACCAGCACTGCCGCAGCCGGACACCGAGCGTGCCCGCCACGGTCACCGGGCCCGTGAGCCGCGACGACGGGAGCGACGGCAGGTCGATCCCCGGCCGTCCGACGAATGCGACGACCCGGTAGCCGAACGACGCCCAGAACATCCACCGGGGGCGGAGCCCGGTGACCCGCACCTGCCGCAGGCCGGACCACGGCACCGTCGGGTGGTCCCGCACCGTCACCCCGTCGTGGTCGAGACGGAGCTCCCACGACGACCGGCGGGTGCGCAGCACGGACCGCACCCCCAGGAGCACCACCCACCCGAACACCACCATGCCGATCACGACGAGCCAGGGGCCGATGACACCGGTGAGGCCGAGCACGGGGTAGAAGCACCAGACCGCGACGAGGGCTGCCACCACCGGGAGCTGCCCCCGCGCGGACGGGCTGACGTGGAGGGCCTGCTCAGGCTCGTGGTCGCTCACACCCCACGTCGTACCAGAGCGCGGGCGGCCGCGCTCCAGAAGTGCAGTCCCCGGGAACGCGCCCCCGAGAATGCGACCGGCCCCGGATCTCCGAGGAGATCCGAGGCCGGTTCCGGTGTCCGAGGGGGGACTTGAACCCCCATGCCCAATAAGGGCACTAGCACCTCAAGCTAGCGCGTCTGCCAATTCCGCCACCCGGACGAGTGCGGAGGAGACGTTAGCAGGATCTTCGCCCGATCCTCACATCGGGGTCGGGCGTCCACCCGTCCCGTCGGCGTGGGCGGCGCCGGTCGCGGCGGCGAACCGCCGCAGCTCGGCGTGGGCGTCGCGCACCGCGCCGACGCCGCGCCGCAGGTGCTGGGAGACCGCCGGCTCCGAGATGCCCTCGGCCGCCGCGATCTCGCGCTGGCTCGCGCCGGCGAGCGAGGCCGCCAGGATGCGCTGCCCGCGCTCCCCCAGCCGGTCGACGAGGGCGTCGCGGCACAGGAGGTAGGCGTTGACGAGGCCGGCCCCGCCGGGTCCCCCCGGGGCGTGGGTGGCGTCGTACCAGCCGCGGCGGGCCCGGGCGGACGGGCGGCCCAGCTCGTCGATGGCGGCGCGGGCCGTCCACCAGGCCGAGCCGTCCTGCACCGGCGGGGTGCGCGTGGCGTCGAGGACCTCGCGCTCGCCGGCCCCCACGCCGTACCGTGTGTCGGCGTGCGGCAGCAGGTGCAGGCGCGCGAGGAGGGTGGCGGAGACGGCGTCCTCCAGGGTCGCGTAGACGCCCTGGAACTCGTCGCCCACCGTGGGCAGGAGCCCGTCGAGGGACGGCACGACGGCGTCGACGCGGGCGAGGGCGGGCCCGAGGGCGTCCTGCACCGCGGCGCGGGAGGCGGCCCGGCGCGAGCCCACGATGTCGCCGATGACGGCGTAGACGACCATGGGGTTAAGCATATTCCTTAACTTCGCGAGAATGAAGGCATACGCTTAAGTCCGCCGTGCGGCCCTGCGAGGTCGCGCGTGATGTGCTGGCCCCGTGACCACGACCTTCCGCCTCGGCTTCGTCGACGGCGCCACCCCCGACAAGTGGGCCGCCCGCTGGCGCGAGCGCCACCCCCGCGAGCGCCTCGAGCTGGTGCCGGTGTCCGCGAGCGACCAGGAGCAGGTGCTGCGCGACGACGAGGTCGACATGTGCCTCGTCCGCCTGCCCGTCGCCACCGACGGGCTCCACGTCGTGCGCCTGTACGACGAGCAGCAGGTCGTCGTCGCGGGTCTCGACCACGTCGTCGGCGCGGTGGAGGAGGTCGAGCTCGCCGACCTCGCCGACGAGCAGCTCGTCACCGACCCCGCCCGGGTGCCCGGCTGGAGCGAGGTCGCCCGCGTGGAGCGCCTGCCCTGGCCGGCGATGAGCGACCGCGAGGCGGTCGAGGTCGCGGCCAGCGGTTCGGGGGTGGCGGTGCTCCCCCTGGCGCTCGCCCGGCTGCACCACCGCAAGGACGTCGTCCACCGCCCCGTGACGGACCTGCCCCCGACCACCGTCGCCCTCGCCTGGCGCGTCGAGCGCGACGACGACCGCACCCAGGAGATGGTCGGCATCACGAAGGGCCGCACGGCACGCAGCAGCCGGGGATGAAGTTGCACGCCGCAACGATCTGAGGCAGTGTCGCGAGGTCCGGCAGCGGCCCGAGCAACGGGTCGTCGCACCGTGAGCCCGAGAGGAACGCGTGACCGTTCTCGACCCGAAGTCCCCTGCCGACGACGCGGAGGAGCAGCACGAGCCGACCGCGGAGCCGTCCACCGAGACGGGTGCCCACCCCGCGCTCGACGTCTCCCCGCCCGTGGAGCGCCGACCCGCGACCGCCGCGCTCGACCCGTGGGTGTTCGGCGTCACCGCGGTCTTCGCGGTCGCCTTCCTCCTCTGGGGGTTCCTCGGCACCGACTCGCTCTCGAGTGCCTCGTCGCAGGCCCTCACCTGGATCGTCGAGCACCTCGGCTGGCTCTTCGTGCTCGCCTCGTCGGGCTTCGTCGTGTTCGTCCTGTGGCTGGCGCTGAGCCGTTACGGCTCCATCCCGCTGGGTCGCGACGACGAGGAGCCGGAGTTCCGCACCGTCTCGTGGATCGCCATGATGTTCAGCGCCGGCATGGGCATCGGCCTGATGTTCTACGGCGTCAGCGAGCCCGTCTCCCACTTCACCACCGGGCCGCCCGGCACCGGTGAGGCCGGCGACCAGAAGACGGCCCTCGCCACCACCCTCTTCCACTGGGGCCTGCACCCCTGGGCCATCTACGCCGTCCTCGGCCTCGCGGTCGCGTACGGCGTCTACCGCAAGGGCCGCGTGCAGCTCGTCAGCGCCGCCTTCGAGGCGATCCTCGGCCGCCGCGCCCACGGGCCGATCGGCAAGGTCATCGACATCCTCGCGATCTTCGCCACCCTCTTCGGCTCCGCCGCCTCCCTCGGCCTCGGCGCCCTGCAGATCAGCAGCGGCCTGGAGATCGTGGCCGGCGTCGGCGAGGTCGGCAACGTCGTGCTCGTCGCGATCATCGCCGGCCTGACCGCCGCGTTCGTCGTCTCGGCCGTCTCGGGCGTCGCCCGCGGCATCCAGTGGCTCTCGAACATCAACATGGTGCTGGCGCTCGCCCTCGCGCTGTTCGTCTTCGTCGTCGGCCCCACGGTCTTCATCCTCGACATGGTCCCCAGCGCCCTCGCGTCGTACGGCGGGGACCTCGCCGAGATGGCTGGCCGCGTGCCCTCCGACACCGAGACGGCCTCAGACGGCTCGACCGCCGCGTCCTGGCTCTCGGGCTGGACGATCTTCTACTGGGCGTGGTGGCTGTCCTGGACGCCCTTCGTCGGCCTCTTCATCGCGCGCATCTCGCGCGGACGCACCATCCGCCAGTTCGTCGCCGGTGTGCTGCTCGTCCCCACCGCCGTGAGCCTGGTGTGGTTCGCGATCTTCGGCGGCGCGGCGATCCACCTGCAGGAGATGGGCCGCGACATCGCCGGCGCCGCCGGCCTGGAGGACCAGCTCTTCACCGTCCTCGACGCCTACCCGCTGGCGTGGCTCACGGGCTTCGTCGTCATGGTGCTCGTCGGCATCTTCTTCATCTCCGGCGCCGACGCCGCCTCCATCGTCATGGGCCAGCTCTCCGAGCGCGGCGCCAGCGAGCCGCGACGCTGGACCGTCGTGTTCTGGGGCTGCTCGACCGGCGCGGTCGCCGCCGTGATGCTGCTCGTCGGTGGCTCCGACGCCCTGCAGGGCCTGCAGAACATCACCATCGCGGCCTCGGTGCCGTTCGTGCTGGTGATGATCGGCCTGTGCTTCGCCCTGGTGAAGGACCTGCGCACCGACCCCGTCGTGGTGCGCCGCCAGTACGCCGCGCAGGCCGTCGAGCAGGCCGTCCTCGCCGGCGTCACCGAGCACGGCGACGACTTCGTGCTCTCCTACGAGGGCACCGAGCCCGGCGAGGGTCTGGGCGACTACATGGCCAACGGCCACCCCGCGAGCGTCACGGCCGAGCCCGACGCGGTCACGGCCGCCCCGGGCAGCACCGGGATCGCCGGCGCTCCCCCGGTCGACCGCACGCCGTACCCGTGTCGTCACCAGCCGGCGGGCAGCGGGCGTCCCTCCTGGAAGCCGGCCGCCGACTGCACGCCGACGACGGCGCGCTCGTGCAGCTCGGCGATCGAGCGGGCACCGGCGTAGGTGCACGCCGAGCGCACGCCGGCGCAGATCTGGTCGACGAGGTCCTCGACCCCGGGGCGCTGCGGGTCGACGTACATGCGGGACGAGGAGATGCCCTCCTCGTAGAGGCCCTTGCGGGCGCGGTCGTACGCCGACTCCGTGGCGGTGCGGTGCGCCACCGCGCGGGCGGACGCCATGCCGAACGACACCTTGTAGGCCCGGCCGTCGGCGTCGAGCTGGAGGTCGCCCGGCGACTCGTGGGTGCCGGCGAACCAGGAGCCGACCATGACCGACGACGCCCCGGCCGCGAGGGCGAGCGCGACGTCGCGGGGGTGCCGCACGCCGCCGTCGGCCCACACGTGACCGCCCTCGGCGCGCGCCGCCTCGGCGCACTCGAGCACGGCGGAGAACTGCGGCCGGCCGACGCCGGTCATCATCCTCGTGGTGCACATGGCGCCGGGGCCGACGCCGACCTTGACGATGTCCGCACCGGCGGCGAGGAGCTCGCGGGTGCCCTCGGCGGACACGATGTTGCCGGCCGCGACCGGCACGCCCGGGTCGAGCGCCCGGACCGCCTTGAGCGCCTCGACCATGCGGCCCTGGTCGCCGTGCGCGGTGTCGACGACGAGGGTGTCGACCCCGGCGTCGAGGAGCGCCGCCGCCTTGCCGGCGACGTCACCGTTGACGCCCACGGCCGCCGCGACCCGCAGCCGCCCGGCGTCGTCGGTGGCGGGCGTGTAGAGCGTGGCGCGCAGGGCGCCCACCCGGGTGAGCACGCCGATGAGCCGACCGTCGGCGTCGACGGCGGGGGCCATCCGCACGCGGGCCCGGTCGAGCACGTCGAAGGCCTCCCGCGGGTCCGCGTCGGCCGGCACGGTCACCAGCGACGACGACATCACGTCGCGCACCTGGGTGAACCGGTCGACGTCGACGCAGTCGTCGGTGGTCACGACCCCGACGGGCCGGCCGTCCTCGACGACGACCGCCGCGCGGTGGGAGCGCTTGGGGATGAGGGCCAGCGCCTCGCCCACCGTCTGGTCGCCCCGCAGCTCGATGGCCGTGTCGAAGACCAGGTGGCGCGACTTCACGTCGGCGACGACGTCGCGCACCACGTCGGTGGGGATGTCCTGCGGGAGCACCGTGATGCCCCCGCGGCGGGCGACCGTCTCGGCCATGCGGCGGCCGGCGACGGCCGTCATGTTCGCCACGACGATCGGCAGGGTCGCGCCCGTGCCGTCCGTGGTGGCCAGGTCGACGTCGTACCGGCTCGTCACCGTCGAGTGCCGCGGCACCATGAAGACGTCGTCGTAGGTGAGGTCGTGGGCCGGGGCCCGGTCGTGGAGGAAACGCACGTGGGTCCACGCTACGTCAGGGCACCCACCGATCTCGATTCCGAGGGCCCGAACGACCCTCCCGGGGGCCTGTCAGTCGACGTCCACCCAGCCCAGCGTCCGCTCGACGGCCTTGCGCCAGCCGCGGTGCCCGTCCTCGCGCTGCTCCTCGCTCCACGTCGGCTGCCAGCGCTGCGCCTCGTGCCAGTTCTCCCGCAGCTCGTCGGTGTCGCGCCAGAAGCCGACCGCGAGGCCGGCGGCGTACGCCGCGCCCAGCGCCGTGGTCTCGGCGACCACGGGCCGGCTGACGGGCACGCCGAGAACGTCGGCCTGGATCTGCATGCACAGCTCGTTGGCGGTGACGCCGCCGTCGACCTTGAGCACCTCGAGGCGCACCCCGGAGTCGGCCTCCATGGCGTCGACGACGTCGCGGCTCTGGTAGCAGATCGCCTCGAGGGTGGCGCGCGCCAGGTGCGCGTTCGTGTTGTAGCGGGACAGCCCGACGATGGCGCCGCGCGCGTCGCTGCGCCAGTGCGGCGCGAACAGGCCGGAGAAGGCCGGCACGAAGTAGACCCCGCCGTTGTCCTCGACCTGGCGGGCCAGCGACTCCGACTGGGCCGCGCCCGAGATGATCCCGAGCTGGTCGCGCAGCCACTGCACCGCCGAGCCGGTCACCGCGATCGAGCCCTCGAGGGCGTAGACGCACGGGGCGTCGCCGAGCTGGTACGCCGGGGTGGTGACGAGGCCGGCCTTCGACCGCACGATCTCGGTGCCGGTGTTGAGCAGCATGAAGTTGCCCGTGCCGTAGGTGTTCTTGGCCTCGCCGGGCGCGAAGCACACCTGCCCGACCGTGGCGGCCTGCTGGTCGCCGAGGATGCCGGTGATGGGCACCTCGCCCGCGAAGGGCCCGCTCGCGCGCGTGACGCCGTACCCGTCGGCGACCGACGAGGGCCGGATCTCGGGCAGCATCGCCCGCGGGATGTCGAAGAAGCCGAGCAGCTCGTCGTCCCAGTCCAGGGTCTCGAGGTCCATCAGCATGGTGCGGCTGGCGTTCGTCACGTCGGTGACGTGCACCCCGCCGTCGCGCCCACCCGTGAGGTTCCACAGCAGCCACGTGTCGGTGGTGCCGAAGAGCGCGTCGCCCCGCTCGGCCGCGGCGCGGACACCGTCGACGTTCTCGAGGATCCACTGGATCTTGCCGCCGGCGAAGTACGTCGCGGGCGGCAGCCCCGCGCGGTGCCGGATCACGTCGCCGCGTCCGTCGCGGTCGAGCGCGGTGGCGATCCGGTCGGTGCGGGTGTCCTGCCACACGATCGCGTTGTGCAGCGGCCGGCCCGTACGGCGGTCCCACACCACGGTGGTCTCCCGCTGGTTCGTGATGCCGAGGGCGACGAGGTCGTCGGCGCACAGCCGGGCCTTGCCGAGCGCGGTCTGCACGACCGCGCTGGTCCGCTCCCAGATCTCGACGGGGTTGTGCTCGACCCAGCCGGCACGCGGCAGCAGCTGCTGGTGCTCGAGCTGGTGGCGCGCGACCTCGACGCCGTCGTGGTCGAAGATCATGAAGCGCGTGCTGGTCGTGCCCTGGTCGATCGCGCCGACGTAGCGCCCCGAGCCCTCCCGGTCCGTCGTCATGCGTGTCCTCCCCTGCGCTCGGGTCCACCGTGGTCACGTCCCCGCCCGGGTGGTGCGGGGTCGGACGACGCCCCGTCACCGTACTGACCGGCGCGGGCCCCGGCGAGGCGCCCCACGACGGCGGTCCCGTCCACGTCGTCGTCGACGTGGACCTCGGGCACGAGGCCGTGCGCGCGGAAGCGGGCGGCGAGCGCGGGCACTCCGGCCCGGGACGTCTCGACCGCCAGGAACCCGCCCGGGCGCAGCCACGCCGCGGCCCCCGCGACCACGCGCTGCTGCACCGCTGTGCCGTCCGGCCCGCCGTCGAGGGCGACGCGGGGCTCGTGCTCGCGGGCCTCCCGCGGCATCGTCGCCACGGCCGCGCTCGGCACGTACGGCGCGTTCGCCACCAGCACGTCGACCCGGCCGCGCCAGCGGGGCGGCAGCGCGTCGTACAGGTCCCCGGCGTGGGCCTCGGCGGGGCCGGCGAGACCGACGATCCCCGCGAGGTTGCGGCGCGCGACTGCGACGGCCGCCGTGTCGACGTCGGCGGCGAGCACGGTGACGTCGGGGCGGGCGCGACCGACGAGGGTGGCGACGGGCGCCGCGCCGCAGCACAGCTCGAGCAGCACGCCGCCGAGCGGCAGCCGAGCACGGGCGACGTCGACGAGCACCCGGGTGCGCGCCCGGGGGACGAACACCCCGGCGGCGACGGCCATCCGCTCCCCCGCCAGCTCGACCTCCTCGAGCAGGTGCTCCAGCGGCGCACCGGCGACCCGGCGCGCCACCACGTGCTCCAGCCACGGCGCCCCACGACCGGGCCCGGCGGCGGCCGCCAGGAGCGCGGCCGCCTCGTCCTCGGGGTACACGCAGCCGGCGGCCCGGAGGCGCGCGACCAGCGCCGGCGCGCCCATCGACTCAGGCCCACCTGAGTACGGCGACGGGTGCGCCGGTCCCCCGCCCCCCACGAGGCTGTTCCGCATGACCTCCTCCTTGCCCGAGCAGCCCGCCAAGAACACGAGCGCCTTCTACGCGCAGGCCGGTATCGCCTTCGCCGTCGCGCTGACCACGATGATCGTCGCGATCATCTACGTGCCCGTCGACCCCTGGATCCGCGCCTTCCTGGCGCTCGGCAGCCTCTTCCTCGTCACGTCGTCGTTCACGCTCGCCAAGTGCGTGCGCGACGCCCAGGAGAGCTCGTCGGTCGTCAGCCGCATCGACCAGGCCCGCATCGAGCGCATCCTCGCCGAGCACGACCCCTTCCGCGCGGTCGCCTGACGCACCGCCGTACCCCTCCCGACGCAGCACGGCCCCCGGCACCACTCGGTGCCGGGGGCCGTCCCACGCGACGGCGGCGCCGTCCTCAGCGCAGCTGCGTGCTGGTGAGCCCCAGCAGGCGCCGGGCCACGATGAGCTGCTGGATCTGCTGGGTGCCCTCGAAGATGTCGAGGATCTTCGAGTCCCGCGCCCACTTCTCGAGCAGCTCGTTCTCGCTGTAGCCGAGCGTGCCGCACAGCTCGACGCAGCCGAGCGTCACGTCGGAGCCCACGCGTCCGGCCTTGGCCTTCGCCATCGACGCCTCGAGCGAGTTGGGCTTGCGGTTGTCGGCCATCCACGCGGCCTGCATGGTCAGCAGCTGGGCCGCCTCCCAGTCCGCCTCCAGCTGCAGGAAACGGGCCGCGGCCGCGGACTGCAGGACGCCGGGGCGGTCGTAGTCGACCTCCACGCCGGCCTGCGCGAGCAGGTCGCGGGTGAGGTCGAGCGACGCGCGGGCGCAGCCCACGGCCATGGCGGCGACGAGCGGCCGGGTGTTGTCGAAGGTCGCCATCGCGCCGGCGAAGCCCTGCTTGACGTCCACCTCGGGCGAGCCGAGGAGGTTCTCGGCGGGCACGCGGCAGTCCTCGAAGATGATGACCGCCGTGTCGGAGGCACGGATGCCGAGCTTGTGCTCGAGCCGCTCCACCCGCATGCCGGGCGTGCCCTTCTCGACGACGAACGACTTGATGGCGGCGCGGCCCAGCGACCGGTCGAGCGTGGCCCACACGACGACCGAGTCGGCGCGCTCCCCCGAGGTGACGTAGATCTTCTCGCCGTTGATGACGTAGTGGTCGCCGTCGAGGGTGGCGGTGGTCGTGATGTTCGCCGAGTCGGAGCCGACGCCCGGCTCGGTGATCGCCATGGCGGCCCACGTGCCCTTGAAGCGCTCGAGCTGCTCGTCGTTCGCGACCGACGCGATGGCCGAGTTGCCCAGGCCCTGGCGCGGCATCGACAGCAGGAGGCCGACGTCGCCCCAGCACATCTCGGCCACGGACATGACGGAGGCGAGGTTGGAGCCGTTCTTGACGCTGCCGTCGTCCTTCTTCTCGTCGCGGCGCACGCCGGTGGCGCCCGCGCCCTCGGAGGCGCCGGACTCGGACAGCCCGTCGATCATCGCGGCCAGCATGTCGAGCTCCTTGGGGTAGGAGTGCTCGGCGCGGTCGTACTTGCGGGAGATGGGGCGCAACATGTTCATCGCGACCTGGTGGGCCTGGTCGATGAGGGCGCGGTGCTTCTTGGGGGTCTCGAGGTTGATCATGGCTTCTCTCCTGGGGGGGCGGTTCCGTCGGGACGGGACGACTCAGACCAGGACCCCTCCCTCCATGACGCCGAGCGCCCGCAGGTCGCGGTACCACCGCTCCACCGGGTGCTCCTTGACGAAGCCGTGGCCGCCGAGCAGCTGCACGCCGTCGAGGCCGATCTGCATGCCCTTCGCAGCGCACAGGTTGCGGGCCAGCGCGACCTCGCGGGTGAAGTCCTCGCCCTGCGCCGCTCGCGAGGCCGCCTTGTAGGTCACGAGGCGCATCGACTGCAGCTCGATGGCGATGTTGGCGACCATGAAGGCCACCGACTGCCGGTGGGCGATCGGCTCGCCGAACGCCTCCCGCTCCTTCACGTACGGCGTCACGTAGTCGAGCACCGCCTGGGCCGTACCGATCGCGAGCGCGCACCAGGCGAGCCGGGACAGCCGCACGGCCTCGGTGTACGTCGTACCGTCCGCGGCGCCGAGCAGCGCGTCGGCCGGCACGCGGACCTCGTCGAGGTGGAGCTGCGAGAGGGTCGCCGCCCGCACGCCCATCGAGGGGTCCGCCTCGACACGGAGGCCGGTGGTGCTCGACTCCACGAGGAACAGCGCGGGCTTCCCGTCGAGCGCGGCACCGATCACGAAGAGCTCGGCGTCGTCGCCGCGGGGCACGGCCGACTTCGTGCCCGTCAGCACGAACCCGTCGCCGTCGCGCACCGCGGTGGTCGAGGGGCGCAGCACGTCGAAGAGCACGGCCGGCTCGGCCAGGGCGAGCGCCGCGGCGGGCACGTCGTCACCGGTGAAGGCGGGCAGGTACGTCGCCTGCTGCGCGTCGGTGCCCCACAGCGAGAGCGCGGTGGCGACCGCGCCGGGCGCGAGCGCGGCGACCGCGAGGCCCATGTCGCCCTTCGCCAACGCCTCGGCCACCAGCGTGGCGGCCATGGCGGAGCGCTCCTCGGAGATACCGCCGAGCTGCTCGGGCACGCCGAGGATCGGCAGGCCGATCTCGAGGCTGCCCTTCAGCAGCGCCTCGGGGGCCCGGCACGCCTCGTCGGCCTCGGCGGCCGCCGGGCGGACGACCTCGGTCGCGAACTCCCCCACGACGTCGACGAGCATCTGCTCGTCCTCGGTCGGGGTGAGGTCGAAGAGGCCCTTCGGGGTGGCGGCGGGCACGCGCACTCCCGGCTCCCCCTTCTTCCCCCGTCGGGCGAACGTGCGGCTGGCCGCCCCCAGGGCGCTGAACCCGCCGCGCGTCGAGGTGAAGACGGCCTGCTCGGCGCGCTTGCGCAGCCCGAGTCGGTCGATGAGGTCGCTCTGGGCGACGACGTTGAGGGCGGCGACGGCGTACCCGATCGGGTCGCGGGACTCCTTGCGGGCGAGCCCGTTCCTGCCGCCCGGCCTGAGGCTGTTGGGGAGGGACATAGGGCCTAATGTAACGGGGAGTTACACAGTGCGCCACAGGTTCGGCCGACCCGTTCTCCCGACACCCCGCACGGCCCGTGCGCCACCCCTCCTACGATCGCCCCCATGAGCGACCACGCCGCAGCCGACGACGGGCCCGACCTGACGCCGTACGGTCCGCTGCCGACCGGGGGGACCGTCCGGCCGATCACGCGCTGGGGCACGCCGGTGATGCACGCGCCGCAGGCCGCGGTCACCGCGTTCGACGACGAGCTGCGGGCACTGGTGGCCGACATGGTGGCGACGATGTACGCCGCGGACGGCGTCGGGCTCGCCGCCTGCCAGATCGGGGTCGACCGGGCCGTCTTCGTCTTCGACTGCCCGGACGCCGAGGGGCGCCGGGTCGCGGGCGTGGTGTGCAACCCGGTCGTCACCACCCCGGAGGGCACCGGCCGCCGCCTGGACGAGGCGGAGGAGGGCTGCCTGAGCTACCCCGGCGCGTTCGTCGAGTGCGCGCGACCGGACGAGGCGACCGTGGAGGGCCAGGGGCTCGACGGCTCCCCCGTCCGGCTCACCGGGGACGGGCTGCTCGCCCGCTGCTTCCAGCACGAGACCGACCACACCCGCGGCGTCGTGTTCGGCGACCGGCTCGGCACCAAGGCCCGCAAGCGGCTGGCCAAGGCCCACGACAAGGCGGCCGACGAGTTCCCGGCGGACTGGCCGGCCTGACCGCCTGACTACCTGACTGCCAGCCAGGCGATCCGCGGGCTCAGTGGGCCTTGCCGACCTTCCAGTAGCCGGTGAAGCAGATGCGGCTCTTGTCGACGCCGACCTGCACCCAGTGGCGGCGCAGCTCGCTGACGAGGCCCTGCTCGCCCGCGACCCAGGCGTACGGCGCCGCGCCCGTCACCGCGACCTCGCGGGCGGCGGCCAGCACGGCCCGGCCGGGGACGGCGTGCGGGTCGGTGCGCACGACGTACCGCACCTCGACCCCGTCGGGGGCGTCGACCTCCTGGGCGTCCTCGGCGCTCGGGACCTCCACGAGCGCGCTGCCGCGGGCGTCGCGCGGCAGGGACGCGAGCACGCCCGCCACTGCGGGCAGGCCCGACTCGTCGGCCACGAGCAGTACCTGGTCGGTGTCGTCGGGCGCGGCGTAGAGGCAGCCCTCGTCGATGATGCCGACCACGTCGCCGACCGCGCAGGTCTGCGCCCACGTGGCGGCGGGCCCGGACGTGCCGTCCTCCGCCGAGCCGTGCACGACGAGGTCGACGTCGAGCTCGGGCCCGTGCGGGCCGTCGGCGCGGTGGGCGCGCACGGTGTAGTTGCGCAGCACCGGGCGCTCGGTGCGGGAGACCGCGAGCAGGCGCAGGTAGCTCACCGTCGTCAGCTTGCTCGGCATGCGCCGCACCGACGCCTCCCCCACCGGGATGAAGAGCCGGAACCACTGGTCGAAGCCCCGCGGCACGAACCGCGCGGCGTCGCGGCCCCCGAGGGTCACGCGCGTCATGTGTGGCGTGACGCGCTCGCTGCGCAGCACCTCCAGCAGGATCAGCTCGGTGTCGGCGGGCTTCGTGCGGGTCGCCTGCGCGTTCGTCCTGGCCATGTGCTCCTCGTCCCCTCGGGCGCGGGCCGGGGACGCCGGACCGCGCGTCCGGCGTACCACCGCCCGGACTAAGGGGACCCTAACCTAGGAGTGGGGCGGCGTGGCCCCGTCGGCGTCGGCCAGGTCGAACACCTGGGCCCGCAGCGCCCGCAGCACCCAGGCGGCGAAGCGCTCGTGCGACCAGCCGGCGTCGCCGACGAGCAGCTGGAAGGTGTCGGCCCGGGTCAGCAGGTTCCAGATCCGCGCCCGGTCCTCGTCAGGGGTGTCGCCGGTCAGCAGGTCGCGGGACCGGGCGAAGGCGACCGCGTCGCGGCACGAGGTCAGGTTGCGCGCCTCGGTCTCCTCGAAGGCCGTGCGCGCCTCGGGGTCGGTCGAGGCGGCCTCGCGCAGCGCGAACCACAGGCCCGCCGAGCGGGCGTGCGTGCGCGGCAGCCACGCGGCGTACGCGGCGAACGCCTCCTCGGTGGGCAGCGCCATGATGGCCGCCATCTCCGGCTCCCGGCTGATGGGGCGCAGCTCGGACGAGCCACCGGCCCGCAGCTCGTAGGCCTCGACGAGCAGGGCGGGCTTGGAGCCGGAGAGGTTGACGCGGGGCACCGAGACGCCGGCCGCGCCGGCGATGGCCGCCAGCGTCGTCGCCCGGTAGCCGTCGCGGCCGAACAGCTCCGCGGCCGCGTCGACGATGCGTCGGTGCGTGGCCGCCAGCGCGGCCTCGCGGACCGGGGACACGTACTTCCGCCTGGGGCGTCCGCCCTCGTCGCTCACTGCGCCTACCGCCTTCGAGGTCGATCCGACAACGACTTCCCCCAGCTGCGCCCGAGCGCACGGTCGGGAGCCTAGCGGGACCGGGCACCCGGCCTGACCTACGGTCTCCCCGTGCCCGCGCCCGTGTCCGTACCCACCACCGCGCCCCCCGCCCGCCCCCGTCCGGCGGACGTTCTCGTCGTGGCCGTGGGCGGCACGCTCGGTACGGCGGCGCGGGCGGCCGCCGTGCTGCTGGTGCCGACGGCGGAGGGCGCGGTGCCGTGGACCGTGGGCGTCGTGAACGTCGGCGGGGCGCTGCTCCTGGGGTTGTTGCTGGGGGTGCTCGGCGGGCGCCCGGACACCGGGGGCCGGCGTCGCGCGCGCCTGCTGCTCGGCACCGGGGTGCTGGGCGGGTTCACGACGTACAGCGCGCTCGCGGTCGACACCGCCGGCCTGCTGGGCGACCGGTCGGCCACCGGGGCGGCGTACGCGGTCGGCAGCCTGCTCCTCGGGCTCGTGGCGGCCGCGGTCGGTCTGCTCCTGGGTGGCCGGCGGGCGCATGCGGCCCGCCGAGGCCTCGCATGAGTCCCGCCCTGTTCGTCCTCGTGGCGGTGGCCGGCGGGGTGGGCGCCGCGCTGCGCTTCCTGGTGGACGACGCGGTACGGCGCCGCACCGGCGGAGCGCGCCCGCTCGGCACGCTCGTGGTGAACCTGACGGGCGCGTTCGCGCTGGGCCTCGTCGTCGGGCTGGCCGGTCGCGGGTCGCTCGGGGACGGGTCGGGCGGGGGCGACCTCGTCGCGGTGCTGGGCACGGGGCTGCTCGGCGGCTACACCACGTTCAGCACCGCGGCCGTCGAGGTGGTGCGCCTGGTCGAGGAGCGTCGCTGGGGGTACGCCGCCGTCCACGGCCCGGGCATGCTCGTCGCCGGCGTGGGTCTCGCCGCGCTCGGGTGGTGGCTCGGGGCGTGAGGCGCAACGGGCTCCGGTCCGGCGGGCACGAGGTCCGGCAGGCCCGGGACGCAGCAGAGGCCGTCCCCGCGTCTTGCGGGAACGGCCTCTGACCTGCTGCTTCTCCGGTCGGGCTGACAGGATTTGAACCTGCGACCCCTTGACCCCCAGTCAAGTGCGCTACCAAGCTGCGCCACAGCCCGAAGCCCGCCCGGGATCACCGGGCGAGGCGGTCGGAACACTACCGCAGCACCTCCGCGCGGTTCGAATCGGGTGGGGCGGAGATGGCGCGGGGCGGTGCAACGCGGTGTCCGGGCTACTCCACACGCCGCCGACCACCGCACCAGACACCGCAGCACCGCACCGGACACCAGCACCGCACCAGACGCCGCAGCAGTACGGCGGGCCCGCGCGCCGCCGTACCGGTCGCGCATCGCGCAGCTCACGACGACTCGGCGCCCCCGTGCGTGCGGCTCGCGACGACTCGACGCCCCCGCGCGTGCGGTCAGCGACGACTCGACGTCTCGGCGCTCGCCGCAGGCGACGACCCGGCGGCGCCCGCCGGCTCCCACACGTCGCCGACGCGCCCGGCGAGGGCGATGGCGTCGTGCGGGGCGAAGCCGCGGGCGTCGTTGTCGAAGTAGACGTAGACGTCGCGCGGGCGGCCGTCCGGGGTCGCGGCGCCGGTGGCCCACCCGTCGATGCGCGCGGCCCAGCCGTCGAGCTCGTCGGGGGTGTAGCCGCTGGCGTAGAGGTCGTGCGCGCCGTGGAGGCGCACGTAGACGATCCGCTCCGCCGTGACCTCGCCGAAGCCGGGCCACAGCCCGGCGTTGTCGGCGACGGTGAGGGCGACGTCGTACCGGCGCAGCAGGTCCGCCGCGGCCGGGTCCGTGAAGCTGCGCGCCCGGGGCTCGAAGGCGTGGCGCAGCGGGCGGTCCTCGTCGATCTCCAGCCACGTGCGGTCGTCGAGCCGGGCGTCGTGGTTCCGGGCCAGGTCGAGCGCCTCCCCCGTGCTGCGCGGCAGCTGGCGCAGGAACGTCTCGAGGGCCGCGGGCTCGAACTCGTGGCGCTCGGGCAGCTGCCACAGCACCGGACCGAGCTGGTCGTCGAGCGCCAGCACGCCCGACGCGAAGAAGTTCGCGAGCGCCTGCGACACGTCGGTCAGCCGCAGCATGTGCGTGATGTAGCGCGACCCCTTCACCGCGAACACCAGGTCCGGCGGCACCTCGGTGCGCCACCGCTGGTAGCTGCTGGGCCGCTGCAGCGAGTAGAACGAGCCGTTCAGCTCGACCGTCGACATCCGCTGCCCGACGTACTCCAGCTCGCGGCGCTGCGCGAGGCCCTTCGGGTAGAAGTCGCCGCGCCAGCGCGGGTAGCGCCAGCCCGAGATGCCGACGCGCACCCGCCCGCGCTCGGGCGCCGTCATCGTCAGGCGTTCCCCGGCTCGGGGTCGGGATGGCTGGCCGGCTCGGAGCCCGGCTCGAGCTGGTCGGTGTCGGGCTCCTCCCCCGTCGGGGTCGAGGGCTCGGCGTCCTGGTCGTGGTCGGGGTCGGGTACGGCGCCGTCGTGTCCGGTGGTGGTCATGTCGCGCCGGTACCCGGCCCGTCGGGTGTCGAGCCGCGCCGTACGGTGGCCCCCACGGCGCGCGGGTCCGGACGGCGCGCGGCACGAGGAGGGAGATCCGTGAAGTTCACCGAACGGGAGATGACGGTCGCGGTCGAGGCGGTGGCCGTCCGGTCCTTCGCGGCGCTGCCGCGCCTGGTGCGCAGCCGGGCCGGGGCGGCGTCGTGGGACGAGCTGTCCCGCGGTGCGCGCTACCCGCACCTCGCGGCCGCCGGGGAGCTCGTCCTCCCCGCCCTCACCGACCTGCCCGAGCGTCCGACGGTCGGCGCCACCCCCGCCTTCACCGACGAGGAGTACGAGGCCGCCGTCGCCGGTGTGCTGCGCTCCCGCTCGCCCGAGGGCACGGACGACGGCTCCCGCCGCTGGCGCAGGACCGTGGCGGGTGCCGCCGCACTGCTCCGGATCGCGGTCGAGGCGATGCCGGTGCGGCAGGACCCGGACGCGCTGATCGTCCCCGACCACCTCTGAGGACCGCGGACGACCAGCGGGTCAGCCGGCGGGTCAGCCGGCGGCCGTGGCGCCCGCCCCACCGGTCCGCGCGATCACGTCGGCGCCGGCCGCCTGCGTCGGTCGGCGCAGCAGCCGCCGCTCCGCGCGGTGCAGCCAGCCGGCGAGCACGGTGAACACCCCGGCGAGCACGAGCGCCACCAGGAGCCAGGTGCGCCACCCCGCGGCCTCGGCCACCCGCGGCGCCAGCACCACCGAGGCCAGCACGAGCAGCCGGCTCACCAGGTGCTGCAGGCCGAACGCACTCCCCTGGAGATCGGGGTGGATCTCCTCGGCGTGGGCCGAGAAGCTCGCCATCCACGGGCCGAACACCCCACCCATGGCCGCGCCGAGCACGACCAGCACGGCGACGACGGCGCCCGGCGACGCCGCGTCGCCACGGCCCATGAGGACCAGCAGCGCGGAGAGGGCGAGGAGGATGCCGACGCCGCCGCCGAGGAGGAACGGGGAGCGCCGCTGCACCGTGTCGGACCACCGGGCGACCGCCAGGCTCGTCACGAGGTTCGCCGCCCAGAAGAACACGACGACCACGGAGGCCGTGCGGACGCTGACGCCGAACGTGTCCACGACCAGCACCTGCCCGTAGGCGTTCATGGTGCCGAGCAGCACGAAGAGCGACGACATCGCGATCACGTGCTGCCAGACCACGGCGTGGCCCACGAGGTGCCGGGCGCCGGGTCGGGCCAGCGGGGCCCGCGCCGCCCGGGCGCTGTCGTCGGAGAACCGCACCTCGCGGCGCAGGTGCGGGGCCAGGTCCTGCAGGGTCAGGGCGATGACGACCGAGCCGGCGAGCGAGACGGCGGCCATGAGGTACAGCTGCGACTGCCAGGTGCCGCCGAGCAGGTCGAGGGTGGCGGCGGCGACCCCGGCCGCGAAGAAGTTGGCGCCGACCGGCCCCCACGACCAGAACGCGTAGGCCTGTGCGCGGCCCAGCCGGGGGGTGAAGTCGCGGACCAGCGGCGCGGTCCCCGCCACGGCCACGCCCTCGACGAACGCCAGCAGGATCCGGGCGAGGGCGAACTGCGTGATGCTCTGCGACGTCGCCATGAACAGGCAGGCCAGGCCCGACAGGAACATGAACGGCACGAGCAGCCGCACCCGCCCGAACCGGTCGGCCAGCGAGCCGCCGACGAACCCGGCGAAGGCGCCGAACAGCAGCGAGGCCGCGGTGAGGAGCCCGTAGAGGCGCAGGGACATGCCCAGGTCGTCGAGCAGCAGCGGCAGCACGGGCGCCAGCTGACCCTCGTAGGCCGAGATGAAGAGGGCGAGGATGACGACGGCGAGCAGCCGCCGCCGTCGGGCGCCGGTCGGGTAGGTCTGGAGCTCGCGGCGATGAGGGAGCACGGGGTTCTCCTAAGCGGGACAGGACGGCCAGTTCTGGCTGCCGTGTCCAGAAACTAAGCCGCGTGGCCCCCGTCACACAAGAGGCGCCGACGAATCCGTCCCAGCGGGCGCGTCGGGCGCGTCGTCGCCGAACCCCGTCGCCCACCACCGGCCGTGCCGGGCGAGATCGGCGAGCATGCCGACGACGTCGGCGCGGGGCAGGGGACGCCCGGCCTCGGCCAGCCACCAGGTCAGCACGGCGAGCTGTTCGCCGACCCACGCCCGGGCCAGCACCCGGAGGTCGACGCGCGGCGCCAGCCCCTGGTCGGCCACGCGGTCCTCGAAGACGCGCAGGGCGGCGCCGGCCAGGGCGTCGGTCAGCGAGCGCAGGGCCCGGCCGTCGCCGTCGCCCCGCAGCACCATGCGGTACGTCGCCTCCTCCGCCTCGGCGTGCTCGAAGAGCGCGTGCACCGGCCGGCCGGTGAACCCGGGCCCGGCCGTGTCCCCCGGCTCGAGCCGGGCGGCGAGGTCCGCGAGCAGGGCGGCGACCAGGTCGTCGTACAACGACTGCTTGTCGCTGAAGTGCGTGTAGAAGGTCGCGCGGCCCACGTCGGCACGCTCGACGACCTGCTCGACGGTGACGGCGGCGTACCCCCGTTCGAGGACGAGGTCCACCAGGGCGCGGCGGAGCGCGGAACGGGTGCGACGACTGCGGCGGTCCTCGGTGGCCATGGACGAGGTTCTAGCACTGATGGCCCTGGACTTTCCTGGACAGCGTGTCTATAACTGGTCGGAACGTCGTCACAAGGAGCACCCGTGAACCTCGGTCACTACCTGACCCGCACCGCCACCCACCGCCCCGACGCCACCGCCCTGGTGTGCGGGGAGCGGCGGTGGACCTACGCCCAGCTCGAGGAGGAGTCGAACCGGCTGGCCTCGGCCCTGCTGGCCGCCGGCCACGGCCCGGGCACCGCCGTGGCGACCGTCGCCGGCAACCGCGGGGAGCTCGTCGTGGCCGAGATGGCGATGGCGAAGGCCGGGCACCTGCGCGTGCCGGTCAGCACCCGGCTCGCCCCGGCCGAGGTCCGGCACGTGCTCCTCGACGCCGACGCCCGCGTCGTCCTGGCCGACCGCACCCACCTCGACACCGTCCTCGACGTCGCTGCCGCGGCGACCCCGCCGCTGCTCGTGGTGACGCTGGACGCCGCGGGCAACACCACGGGCGGCGCCGCGAGCGGGCCCCGCCCCACGTCGTACGACGCCCTCGTCGCCGCCGGCGACCCCGCGGCGGTGGCCGTCGACCGCTCCCTCGACGACCCGGCGGTCCTCAACTTCACCTCCGGCTCGACCGGGACGCTGAAGGCCGCCGTGCAGACGGTCGGCAACCGCCTCGCCAACCTGCGCAAGGTGGTGATGAACGGGGACCGCTCGGCGAACGAGGTGTACCTGGCCCCGGGCCCCATCACGCACGCCAGCGGCATGGGCATCCTGGCCTGCTTCTTCCGCGGATCGACGGTGGTGGTGCTGCCCGCGTTCGACGTCGAGGACTACCTGGCGACGCTCGAGCGCGAGCGCGTCACCTCGACCTTCCTCGTGCCCGCGATGCTCAACCTGGTGCTGGCCAGCCCGAGCGCCCCCACGCGCGACCTGTCGAGCCTGCGCTCGGTCACGATCGGCGGCGCCCCCGTCTCCCCCACCCGTCTGCGCCAGGCCGTCGAGCTGTTCGGCCCGGTCGTCAACCAGGGCTACGGCCAGGGCGAGACGACCAGCGCCATCACCTACCTGTCCGCCGAGGAGGTCGTGCGCGGCATCACCGACGACCCGGAGCTGCTCCTGTCCTGCGGCCGGCCCGTCTTCGACACCGAGGTGCGCGTCGTCGACGACGCGGGACGCCCCCTGCCGCCCGGCGAGGTCGGAGAGGTGGTGGCCCGCGGACCGGACTGCGTCCGGGAGTACCACCACGCGCCGGGACCGTCCGCCGAGACCTTCCGCGACGGCTGGGTGCACACCGGCGACCTCGGCCGCTTCCGCGCCGACGGCTACCTGTTCCTCGTGGACCGGGTGAAGGACATGATCGTCAGCGGCGGATACAACGTGTACTGCTCCGAGGTGGAGGCCGCCCTCTACTCCCACCCCGCGGTCCTCGAGGCCTGCGTGTACGGCGTACCCGACGAGCGCTGGGGCGAGACGGTGAAGGCGAGCGTGGTGCTCGCGCCCGGCGCCGCGGTGACGGCCGAGGAGCTGGTCGAGGCCTGCGCCCGCCAGGTCTCGCGCGTGAAGGTCCCGCGCGTGGTCGAGGTGCTCGACGCCCTCCCGCGCAACCGCACGGGCAAGATCGACCGCCGCGCGCTGCGCGAGCGCGACTGGGCCGGCGCCGCGCGCCGGGTCGGCTGAGGGGCGGGGGCCATGACGTTCTCCCTGCGACCCACGTACGACGACCCTGCGGTGCAGGCGCTCGTCGAGCGGCTGCGTGACTACCTCGAGGGCGAGCTCGCCGACCACGAGCGCGAGCTGGGCCTCGAGCACACGAGCACGCTGGACCGCGCGACGCTGCAGGAGGTGTGGCTGCGCAGCCGCGAGCTGGGCTTCTACGGCATCCACCTCCCGCCCGAGCTGGGTGGCGAGGGGTTGAGCTGGACGGCCCTGGCCGCGCTGAAGGAGGAGATCGGCGCGTCGGGCCGGGTGCTGGCGACCAGCGTGCTCGGCGACATGGGCGGACCGCTGCGGGTCGGCTCCCTCTTCGACGTGGCGACGCCCGAGCAGGTGGAGGAGTTCCTCCTGCCCGTGGTCCACGGGCACCGGGCGTGCTGCTTCTCCATCACCGAGGACGACGCCGGCTCCGACGTGCGTCGCATGACCACCACCGCCACCCCCGCGCCGGGCGGCTACCGCCTGACGGGCCGCAAGGTGTTCAGCACCGGGGGCACCTTCGCCGACTTCGCCGTCGTCGTCGCCCGGATGGCCGGCGAGCAGGAGGCGTACTCCGCGTTCCTCGTCGACCTCGACGCTCCGGGAGTGCGGGTGGTGCCGGGGCGGCTGCCGCTGACCGGCCAGAACGTGGAGAGCGACGTCGTCCTCGACGACTGCTTCGTCCCCGCCCGCAACCTCCTCGGCGCCGAGGGCGAGGGCCTGCGCATCGCCCTGGGGCGCATCACCGCCAACCGGCTCCTGCACTGCCCGACGGCGCTGGGTGGCGCCCGCCGGGCGCTCGAGATCGCCCTGCGCCACGCCGCCGCCCGACCCGTCTCGGGTGGGCTGCTGCTGGAGAAGCAGGCCGTCCAGCACACCCTGGCCGACATGGCCACCGAGCTGTTCGCCGCCCGTTCCATGACCTACGCGGCGCTGGCCGACCTCGACGCCGGCGCCCGACCACGGATGGAGTCCTTCATGTGCAAGCTCTACGTCGGGGAGACGGCGTTCGCCATCGCCGACCGCTCCCTGCAGCTGCTGGGCAAGGCCGGGATGGTGCAGGGCACCGAGATCGAGCACCTGTGGCACGCGCTGCGGATGTTCCGCGTGCTGACCGGTCCCTCGGAGATCCAGCGCAACGGCATCGTCCGCGACCTCGTCGGAGCGGTGCTGTGAGCGCCGCCGCGGACCTGCGCCGGTACGCCGACGACGTCTGGGCGGGTCGGCTCGACGACGACATCGCGCACAGCGCCCGGGGCGGCGGCGAGGTCGTGCACGTCGCCGACGGCCTCGGCTGGCTGCCGGGCTTCGGCAACGTCATCGCCTTCGAGGCCGCCGACGAGCTGCTGCTGTTCGACACGGGCAACGCACTGACGGCGGAGCGCTCGCACGCGCACCTGCGCCGCTGGTCGACCGCGCCGCTCACCGCCGCCTTCTACTCGCACGGGCACGTCGACCACGTCGCCGGCCTCGCGCCGTTCGACGCGGAGCCGGGCGCCCGCACGCAGGTCGTCGCGCAGGAGCGGGTCCGGGACCGGTTCGACCGCTACGCGCTGACCGCCGGCTACAACGCGGTCGTCAACCAGCGGCAGTTCCAGATCCCCGACCTGCGCTGGCCGACGCAGTACCGCCTGCCCGACGTGACCTACCGCGACGCCCTGACGGTGACCCGGGCCGGGCTGACGTTCGAGCTCTTCCACGCCGAGGGCGAGACCGACGACGCCACCGTCGCCTACGTGCCCGAGCACCGCCTGCTCCTGCCGGGCGACCTGTTCATCTGGCTGGTGCCGAACTGCGGCAACCCCCAGAAGGCCCAGCGCTACCCGCGGGAGTGGGCGCACGCCCTGCGACGGATGGCGGCGCTGGGGGCGGAGACCATGCTGCCCTCCCACGGCGCGCCGATCTTCGGCGCCGACCGCATCGAGCAGGCGCTGCTCGAGACCGCGGAGTGGCTGGAGTCGATCGTCGAGCAGACCCTCACGATGATGAACGAGGGGCTGCGTCTGGACGACGTCGTGCAGCGGGTGCGGCCACCCGCGGCCCTCGCGCAGCGGTCCTACCTCCGCGCCCGCTACGACGAGCCCGAGTTCATCGTCCGCAACCTGTGGCGCCGCTACGGCGGGTGGTACGACGGCAACCCGGCGCGGCTGAAGCCGGCCCCCGACGCCGAGCTCGCGCGGGCCGTCGCGGACCTCGCCGGCGGCGCCGGGCGGCTCGCCGACGCCGCCGAGCGGGCCCGGGACGCGGCCGACCACCGCCTCGCCGCCCACCTCGCCGAGATGGCGGTCCAGGCCGATCCCCAGGACGCCCGCCTGCACGCCGTGCGCGCCGCCGTGTACGCGGCACGCGCCGAGGTCGAGGAGTCGCTGATGGCCCGGGGCGTCTACACCTGGGCGGCCGCCGAGTCCCGCCGGGTCGCCGACGTGCCCGACGGTCCGGAGGCGTGAGACCGGGTCCCCGGGCCGCCTGGCGACGACCGCTGGTCGAGGGCGAGGAGCCCGACGCGCGCTTCACGCTGGCCAACGAGCGCACGTTCCTGGCCTGGACGCGCACCGCGCTCGCGCTCGTCGTCGCTGCGCTCGCCCTCGAGGCCGCCCGCGAGCTGGTGCTGCCGGGCACCGCCGGGCGCGTGCTGGTCGTCGCGACGCTGGGCGTGGCGGCGACGGTCGCCGTGCAGGGCTGCGTGCACTGGCGGGCCGTGGAGGCCGCCCTGCGGTCGGGCCGTCCGCTCCCCCGGGCCGCGCCGGTGTGGTTGGTCGTGTACCTGGTGGTGGCCGCGGTGGGCGCCGCCGCGAGCCTCGTGCTCGGCGGGTGAGCGCGGAGCGCGACCCCGGGCTCGCCGTCGAGCGGACGGCGCTCGCGCGGACCCGCACCTGGGCCCTGGTGCTCGGCACCGCGGCGGCGCTGGTGCGGCTCGAGCCCGGACCGGCGACGACCGGCGCGGTGGCGGTGCTGGCCGGCACGGTCCTGCTGGGACGCCGCCGTACCCGCAGCCGACCCCGCGGGCCCGGCGGGCCCGGCGGGCCCCCGGTGCCGGCGCTGGCGGCCGGGGTGGTGCTGCTCGCGGCCGTCGCCCTCGTGGTCGTCGTGACCTGAGCCCGCCGGCCTCAGCCCCGGGACAGCGACGTCTCCTCGGGCGCGGCCAGGGTCAGCACCGCGTCCTCGATCATCGCGTCGCGCTCGAGCTCGGCCTCGAGCGCGCGGAGCCGTCGGGCGACGACCGGCTCTGGCTCGTCGCCGACCAGGTCGACGGCCGCCACGAGGAACACGCGGCGAGGACCGACGTACTCCACGTGCAGGTAGGTGACCCGCGCGACGGTGCGGTGGCCCGCGACGAGGTCCAGCAGCCGCCCGCGCAGCACCGGCGGGACCGCCTCGCCGAGCAGGTAGTCCATGTTGCGGCGGATGAGGAAGAGCGCGACCACACCCAGCAGGAGACCCACCGCGATCGAGCCCAGCGCGTCCCACACCGGGTCGCCGGTGGCCTGGTGGGCCGCGACCCCCGCCCCGGCGAGCAGGAGGCCGAGGAGCGCCGAGGAGTCCTCGAGGAAGACGGCCCGCAGCGTCGGGTCCGAGGTGCGGTAGACGAACGCGAGCGGGCGCAGGTGCCAGCGGCGCGACTCCCGCCGCACCTGCCGCAGCGCCTGCAGGAACGAGGCCCCCTCGAGCAGGAAGGCCACGGCGAGCACGACGTAGTTCAGCGTGTACGCCGGCGCCTCGCTCTCCGCCTCGCCCTGCAGGTCGGCCCACAGCACCGTGCCGCCGTGCCACAGGGAGACCACCGACCCCGCGGTGAACAGCCCGAACGCCGCGACGAGGGACCACAGGTAGGCGGAGCGGCCGTAGCCCCGCGGCCGGGCCGCGTCGCGCGGTCGGCTCCCCCGGCGCTCGGCGACCAGGAGCGCGACCTCGTTGCCCGTGTCGGCCCACGAGTGGGCCGCCTCGGCGACCATCGACGCCGAGCCCGTCAGTGCCGCGGCCACGGACTTCGCCACCGCGATGAGGGCGTTGGCCACCAGCGCGACGACGACGGTCAGCAGCGACTCGCCGCCGCCCGCCGGCCGGGGCTCCCCCGTCTCCTGCTCCTCGCCCACCGCTCCTCCTCCGTCTGATGCCCTGCTGGTGCGGGCTGGTGCGGGCTGGTGCGCCCCCCGCCCCTCGGGCCACTGTCGCACCGCAGTCGCTAGCCTGCGCGGGTGCCCGCCCTCCCGTCCCTGCCGGCCCTCCCGACCCTGCCGTCCCCCCGCCGGCTCCGCGACGCCCCGTTGGTGCGCCGCGCGCTCGGGTCGGTCGTCCACGCGGGGCGACGTGCCGTCGAGTGGTACGGCGCCGTGGCCCCCGGTACCCGGGCGGCCGACTCCTTCGGCAGCATGGGGCCCGGCAGCTGCATCGCCTTCCCGCCCGCCACGCTGGCCGGCACCGCGGCGATCCACGTCGGCGCGGACACGCTGGTCGGCCGCTCGGCCACCCTCACGGTGGGGTACGGCGACGGGCGGCCGCTGCCGCAGCGGGGGCTCGTCCTCGGCGAGCGTTGCGTCATCGGCGCGCGGAGCACCCTGACCGCCCACGAGTCCATCGAGATCGGCGACGACGTCTGGTTCGGCCAGGGGGTCTTCGTCTCCGACGCCAGCCACGGCTACCAGGACCCCGCCACCCCCGTCGGGCGCCAGCTCGGCCGCCACCAGCCCGTGCGGGTCGGCTCCGGCACCTGGGTCGGGCACCACGCGATCCTGCTGCCCGGCACCGTCCTGGGGCGCAACGTCGTGGTGGCGGCGGGCTCCGTCGTACGGGGCGAGGTGCCCGACCACTGCGTCGTCGCCGGTGTGCCCGCCCGCGTCGTCCGCCGGCTGGATCCGGGCGTGGGGTGGGTCGGCGACGACCCCGCGGACGTCCGCCCCGCGTGGTCGCCGGAGGAGGTGACGGCCTACCTCGCCGCGAGGGAGGCGGCCGGGCGCTGACCCGGCGAGGTGTCGTCCGCCACGCGCCCGTCGACGAGGCGCACGAGCCGGTCGGCGACGGCAAGCACCGCGGGGTCGTGGGAGACGCAGACCACGGCGGCGCCGCGCTCCGCCTCCGCCCGCACGATGGCGCGGATCCGGTCCCCGCTGTCGGCGTCGAGGCCGGTCGTCGGCTCGTCGAGGAGGAGCAGCTCGGCCCCGCGGGCGAGTCCCTGGGCGAGCAGGGCCCGCTGGCGCTGGCCACCCGACAGCGCGGAGTAGGGCTGGCGGGCGAGCACGGCCACCTCCATCCGCTCCATGGCCTCGTCGACGGCCGCGCGCGCCGCGGCGTTGAGCCGCCGCCACGGACCGCGGCGTCCCCAGGCCCCGACGCTCACCACGTCGCGCACGGTGAGGGGCAGCCGGTCGGGCACGGCGGCCCGCTGCGGCACGAACGCCACGGCGTCGACGGCCCAGCGCGTGCCCGCGCTCGGGGGGCGGGTGCCCGCGACGACCTCCAGCAGGGTCGACTTCCCCGCGCCGTTGGGGCCGGCCACCACCGTCACGCAGGCGGACGGCACGTCGAGGTCGACGCCGCGCACGGCGGGGTGGGCGCCGAAGTCGACGCGGACCCCGCGGAGGCGGGCGGCCAGGGGGACGAGATCGCCGGGGGCGGGGAACGTGCTCACCCGCACACCCTACCGCTTTTGATAATCATTCCTATCTCGGTCTAGGGTCCCTCCTCGTGACCACCCTGACCGAGGGGCTGCTCGAGCCCTTCGCCCTCGACTTCCTGCGACGTGCCCTGCTCGGAGGTGCGCTCGTCGCCGTGCTCTGCGGCGTCGTCGGGACCTGGGTGGTCATCCGCGGCATGGCGTTCCTCGGGGAGGCGCTGGCGCACGGCATGCTCCCCGGCGTGGCGCTCGCCACGGTGCTCGGGTGGCCGGCGATGGCCGGCGGCGCGGTCAGCGCGATCGCGATGAGCCTGGGCATCGGGGGCCTGCAGCGCCGCGGCCGGCTGTCGTACGACACCAGCATCGGCCTGCTGTTCGTCGCCATGCTGGCGCTCGGCGTGATCATCGTGTCCCACTCGGGCAGCTTCGCCACCGACGCCACGTCGATCCTCTTCGGCGACATCCTCGCCATCGCGCCCGTCGACCTCGTGCTCCTGGCGATCGCCGCGGCGGTCGGGCTCGTCGTCGCGGTCGTCGCCCACCGCTCGCTCGTCGCACTGGCCCTCGACCCGCGGATCGCGGCCGTGCTCGGCCTCGGGCCCCGGCTCGCGCAGGCTGCGCTCGTCGGCCTCGTCACGCTGGCGGTGGTCGCGTCGTACCAGGCCGTCGGCTCGCTCCTCGTGGTCGGGCTGCTGCTCGCCCCCGCGGTGGCGGCCGAGCACTGGACCACCCGGATCCCGACGCGGATGGCGCTGGCCGCCGTGCTCGGCGTCGTGGCCGTGCTCGTCGGGCTCCTCGTGTCGTGGCACGCCGCGACCGCGGCGGGCGCCTCCGTCGCCGCGGCGGCCATCGCGCTCGCCGTCCTGTCCTGGGCCACCCGCGCGGCGCTCGACGCCGTCCGCGCCCGCACCACCGCCAGACCCGCGACCACACCCGCGACCACCTGATCCACCCCGGCCCACCTCACCCGCGGCACCCACCGCACCCACCCGACGCACCACCGTCCGCCGTCCCGGCGCGCGGCGCTGCGCCCACCCCACGGAAGGACCCCGTGCGTCCACGCATCTCCTCCCTCGCCCTCGGGGGCGTCCTCGGCCTCGCCCTGGTCGCCTGCTCCGGCGACCCGGCCGGGTCGTCCGGCGCCGACGCGACCGACGCGGCCGCCGGTGACGCGACCGGTGACGGCCACGGCGCCGTCGCCGGCGCCGCCGAGGTCTCCGAGCCGCAGCTCGGCCTCACCACGATCGACCCGGCCGGCGCCGTCACGCACCTCGACCTCCTCGACGAGAGCGTCAGCGACCTGGGCAGCGTCGGCGCGCCGAGCGCCCTGACCACCGACGGCCGCTACCTCTTCGCGCAGACCGACGCCGGCGTCGAGGTCGTCGACAGCGGGGTCTGGACGTGGGACCACGTCGACCACTTCCACTACTACCGCGCCGACCCGGCCCTGCTCGGCACCGTCGAGGGCGACGGGGACGCGACCGTGGCGACGACCAACCTGTCCACCACGGGCGGCACCGGCCTGTTCTTCCCCGACTCCGGCGAGGCCGTGCTCCTCGACACCGAGGCGCTGTCGGAGGGCGAGATCTCCGAGCAGTTCCGCGTCGAGGTGGACCCGCACGCCGGCCTGGTCGTGCCGGTCGGCTCGTTCGCGCTCGTCACCGAGGCCACCGACGGCGTCGCGACGTCCGTCGTCGCCCGCGGCGCGGACGGCGAGCCCACCGGTCTCGAGGAGCCGTGCGTTCGTGCCTCCGGCACGATCACCACCCGCGTGGGAGCCGTCATCGGCTGCGCCGACGGCGCCCTCCTCGCCCACGTGGAGGACGAGGAGCTGGTCGTCGAGCGGATCCCCTACCCGGCCGGCACCACCGCTCCCCCGGCCACCTCCTTCGCCAACCGCGAGGGCCGGCCGACCGTGGCGGCCCTGGCGGGCGACGCGGGCGAGGCGGGCATCTGGCTGCTCGACACCCGCGAGCGGGCGTGGACGCTGCTGCCCGCCCCCGAGCCCCTCGTGGTGGTGAGCGCGGTCGACGACGCGGACCAGCACGTCCTCGCGCTCACCGCGACCGGGCGCGTGCTCGTGCTGTCCGGCGAGGACGGGGCCGTGCTCGCCGCGACCGAGCCGCTCGCCGCCGCGTCCCTCGCCGCGGGCGTCCGGCCGACGCTCGTCGCCGACCAGCAGCGGGCCTATCTCAGCGCCCCCCTCGAGCAGCGCCTGCACGAGATCGACTTCGCCGACGCCGCCCGCGTCGCGCGGACCTTCGAGACCACCACCGAGCCGGCGTTCACCGCCGAGACGGGACGCTGACCGTGCGCCGTACCCCCGCACCCCGCACCCGCCGGCCCCTGGCCGGGGCCCTGGCGACCGCCGTGACCACCGCCCTGGCGGCCGGCGCCCTGTCGGCGTGCTCGGCCACGGGCGACGACCGTCCGCTGGTGGTGGTCTCGACGAACATCCTGGGCGACGTCGTCGACAACCTCGTCGGTGACCAGGTCGAGGTCATGACCCTCATGAAGCCCGACGCCGACCCCCACTCGTTCGAGATCTCGGCGCAGGAGGCGGCCCGCCTCCGTTCGGCCGACCTCGTCGTGTCGAACGGTCTCGGTCTCGAGGAGGGGCTGCAGCAGCACCTCGACGCGGCCGCCGACGAGGACGTCCCCACGTTCGTGGCGGGGGACGTCGTCGAGGTGCTCGAGTACGCCGAGGGCGACGCCGCGGGCACGCCCGACTCGCACTTCTGGACCGACCCCGCCCGGGTGCTCGACGTCGTCGACGCCCTCGGCCCCGTGCTCGCGGACCTCGACGGTATCGACCCCGACGCCCTCGCGGAGCGCGCCGAGGACTACCGCACCGAGGTCGAGCAGGTCGACGCCGAGATGACGGATGCGTTCGCGGCCATCCCCGAGGAGCGGCGCGCGCTCGTCACCAACCACCACGTCTTCGGCTACCTCGCGGACCGCTTCGACTTCGAGGTCGTCGGCGCGGTCATCCCCGGCGGCACCACGCTGGCGGCGCCCTCGGCCTCCGACCTCGCCGACCTCGTCGAGGCGGTGGAGGAGACCGGCGTGCCCACCATCTTCGCGGAGTCGTCGTCCCCGGACCGGCTCGTGCAGGCCCTCGCCAGCGAGGCCGACGTGCACGTCGACGTCGTCGAGCTGTTCACCGAGTCGCTCACCGGGCCCGACGGCGGCGCCCCCGACTACCTCACCATGATGCGCGTCAACACCGAGCGCATCGCCACCGGGCTCTCCGCGTGAGCGCCCACCCCCACCCTGGAAAGAGAGAGATGACGATGCGCACTCCCCGCCCGTTCCGCCTCGGCACGGCGGCCCTCGCCCTCGGCGCGGTCGCGAGCCTCGCGGCCTGCTCCTCCGGCGACGCCGCCGACGACTCCGGCAGCGACGCCGCCGGCTCGTCCTCGTCCGGACCGGCGGCCGGTCCCCGGCTCGCCGTCTCCTACGAGGGCGGCATCCTCGTGCTCGACGGCACCTCGCTCGACACGCTCGCCGACCTGCCCTCGGAGGAGTTCACCCGGCTCAACCAGGCCGGTGACGACCGGAACGTGATGGTCACGGTGAGCGACGGCTTCCAGGTGCTCGACACCGGCGCCGGCACCACCGAGGAGCCGGAGCTCACCGACCGCCTCTTCGCGGCCGACACCCCCGGCCACGTCGTGCGCCACGCCGGCAAGACGATCCTGTACGCCGACGGCACCAGCGACACCACCATCTTCGACACCGCGGACCTGGCGGCGACCGAGGACCTGCCGGAGCACGAGACCGTCGAGGGCGTCGAGGCCCACCACGGCGTCTCGGTCGTGCTCGAGGACGGCACCTTCCTCACGACCGTCGGCAACGCGGACGGCCGCAACGGCGTCGTGGTGAAGGACGCCTCCGGCGCGGTCGTCGCGCAGAGCGACCAGTGCCCGGGCGTGCACGGCGAGGGCACCGCGCAGGGCGAGGCCGTGGTCTTCGGCTGCGAGGACGGCGCGCTGCTGTACGTCGACGGCGAGCTCACGAAGCTGGCCGCGCCGGACCAGCCCTACGGCCGCATGGGCAACGCGTACGTGAGCGAGACCAGCCCGCTCGTCGTGGGCGACTACAAGACCGACCCCGACGCCGAGGGCTACCTGCTCGGTGCCGTGACCCTCATCGACACCGAGGCGGGCACCCTCGAGGTGGTCGACCTGCCCGAGGGCGTGGAGTACACCTTCCGCGACGTGGCCCGCGGCCCGGACGACCTGGCCTACGTCCTGGCCACGGACGGCTCGATCCACGTGCTCGACCCGGCCACCGGCGAGCTCACCGAGTCCTTCCCCGTGATCGAGGCCTGGGAGGGCCCGGCCGACTGGCAGGACCCGCACCCCGCGATCGTCGTGTCGGGTGACACCGGCTACGTCACCGAGCCGGCCACGAACGAGGTGCACGCCGTCGACCTCACGACCGGCGAGGTGCTGGCCAGCACGGAGCTCGAGGTCACGCCGAACGAGCTCGCGCCCGCCGCCGGCTGAGACCCGCCGTACGACGCAGCGACGCCCCGGCCTGCCGAGCAGGCCGGGGCGTCGCCGTACCCCGAGGGATGGTCCGGGCCCTCAGCCCGCGAGGACCACCCGCTCGTTCGGGACGCAGTGCGTCATCGTGTGGCCCTCGACGTCGCGGGGGCCGTTCTTCCCGAGGTTCGCGGCGCGCTGCTGCTCCTCCTCGGACAACGTCTGCGTCGCCAGCGGCTCGAGGTGGCGGACGTCGTCGGCCGTCATGCCGAGGCCCTCGCCGACGCGCTGGCCGAGCTCGTCCTCGCAGAGGAAGAAGTGCCAGACCATGCGCTCCTGCACCTCACGGGTCGCCTCCCCGATGTTGGCCACCAGGTTGGCGACGAGGTCGTCGCGCTCCCAGTCCTCCAGCAGCCGGAACCGCTCGCCCGCCTGCGCGTAGTCGTTCGTCCGCGGGATCCGGGCACCGGTCAGCCGGCCACCCAGCTCGGGCCCGACCTCGGCGGGGCCGGGCCGCGGGGCCTCCTGCACGCCGCCGGTCGTCGACGGCTCGTAGTTGACGTGCGGGTTCTGGCCCTCCGCGAGGTCCACGCCGTACGACATCTGCCCGCCGCGCTGGTTCGTCGCGACGGAGGCGTTCTTGGCCTGGTTCACGGGCAGCTGCAGGTAGTTCGGACCGACCCGGTAGCGCTGCGTGTCGCTGTAGGAGAACGTGCGCCCCACGAGCATCTTGTCGTCGGAGAACTCCAGCCCGTCGACGAGCACGCCGGTGCCGAAGGCGATCTGCTCGTTCTCGTTGTGGAAGTCCGCCACGTTGCGGTCCAGGGTCATCGTGCCGACCAGCCTCGGCTCGAAGACCTCCTCCGGCCACACCTTGGTGTCGTCGAGCGGGTCGAAGTCCAGCTCCGGGTGGTCGTGGTCCTCCATGAGCTGCACGTAGAGGTCCCACTGGGGGAACTCGCCGCGCTCGATGGCCTCGTACAGGTCCTTCGACGCGTGACCGAGCTCGGTTGCCTGGATCGCGGCGGCGTCGGCCTCGGTCAGCGACTTCACACCCTGACGCGGCAGCCAGTGGTACTTGACCAGGTGGGACACGCCCTCGGCGTTGACCCAGCGGTAGGTGTTGACCCCGAAGCCCTGCTGGTGGCGGTAGTCCGCCGGGATGCCCCGCGGGCTGAACAGGTTGACGAGCATGTGCATCGACTCGGGCGTCTGGCTCATGAAGTCGAAGATCCGCGCCGGCTCCTGGCGGAACGTGACCGGGTCCGGCTTCAGCGAGTGGATGACGTCCGGGAACTTGATGGCGTCACGGATGAAGAAGACGCCCAGGTTGTTGCCGACGAGGTCCCAGTTGCCGTCCTCGGTGTAGAACTTCACGGCGAACCCGCGCGGGTCGCGCGCGGCCTCGGAGGAGTCGCGTCCCCCGATGACGGTCGAGAACCGCACGGCCACGTCGGTCTTCTTGCCCGCCTCGGCGAACAGCTTCGCCCGGGTGTAGGTCGCGATGGGCTCGTCGCCCCACTGCCC
Source organism: Nocardioides sp. ChNu-153 (assembly GCF_030466625.1). Taxonomy (GTDB): domain Bacteria; phylum Actinomycetota; class Actinomycetes; order Propionibacteriales; family Nocardioidaceae; genus Nocardioides. The sequence continues at coordinate 16,675 of NZ_JADEVT010000009.1, read as the reverse complement.
CGTCGCCTCGAACGTGCCGTAGGCCACGGCGCCCCGCGCGTGCACGACCCGCTCGGGGATGCGCTCGCGGTCGAAGTGGCTCACCTTCTCGAGGAAGTGGTAGTTCTCCAGCGTCGCCGGGCCGCGGGGGCCCACCGTGCGGGTGTTCTGGTTGTCGTAGACCGGGTGGCCCTGCCGGGTCGTCAGGTGACGGTCGGGTGCGGTCATCGCGTTGTCCTCTCCTCGGGTACGGCGTGGTCCACGGCGCCTGCCTCGTCCGTGCAGGAGCCGCAGCGGCCCCAGAACACGATCTCGGCCTCGTCCACCGTGAAGTCGTGACCACCGGCCGGCGTCAGGCAGGGCGCCGAGCCGACCGGGCAGTCGACGTCGATGGTCCGGCCGCACGAGCGGCAGACCAGGTGGTGGTGGTTGTCGTCGACGCGGGCCTCGTAGCGCGCCGGGAAGCCGGGGATCTCGACCCGGCGGACCAGCCCGCCCCCGGCGAGCGCGTCGACGCAGTCGTAGACGGTCTGCGTCGACGTGCGCGGGCGTAGCGCCCGCGCCTCCTCGGCCAGCTCGGCCACGGCGAGGTGACGCCCGGCGTCCGTGGCGCGGTCGAGGGCGGCGAGCACCGCGAGCCGCGGGCCCGTGACCCGCAGCCCCGCGCGCTTCAGTCGTCCCGCGTCGTCGCCCACGTGGAGCCGGGTACCCGGGGCCGGAGGGCAGCATGCGCACAGCGGTGCCCCGTGTCCCTGTGTCCCCGTGTCCCTGTGTCCCCGGCCCTGGGGCGCGGGGCCATGATGGGCGTGTGCCCGAGTGGATGCAGGCCGGCCTGTGGGGGCTGGTGTCCGGCGGGGCGCTCGTCGTGGGCGCCGCGATCGCCTGGTTCGTGCGCGTCCCGCGCCTCGTCATCGCTGCGATCATGGCGTTCGGCGCCGGCGTGCTCGTCTCGGCGCTGTCGTTCGAGCTCGTGGACGAGGCGGAGCGGACGGGCGGGCTCGGCGCCACGGTCGTGGGCCTGCTGGTGGGCGCGGGCGCCTACGTCGCGGCCAACGTCGCCCTGGCCCGCCGGGGCGCGCGGCACCGGAAGCGGTCGGGGGACCAGCAGCCCAGCGAGGGGCAGGTGAGCGGCAGCGGCGCCGCCATCGCGATCGGCGCCCTGCTCGACGGTGTCCCGGAGTCCACGGTCCTCGGCCTGTCGCTCACCGGGGGCGAGGGGGTCGGGCTCGCGGTGCTCGCCGCCATCCTGCTCTCCAACCTGCCCGAGGGTCTCTCGAGCGCCGCCGGCATGAAGCGCAGCGGGCGCAGCGCCGCCTTCGTCTTCGGCGTGTGGTCGGCCATCGCGGTCGCCAGCGGGATCGCCGGCCTGCTGGGGTACGTCGTGTTCGCCGGCGCCCCGGGCGGCACGGTCGCCGTCATCACCGCGCTCGCGGCGGGCGCCATCCTCGCCATGGTGGTCGACACGATGGTGCCCGAGGCGTTCGAGGAGACCGGCCTCTACAACGGCGCGCTGTGCGTGCTCGGCTTCATCAGCGCCTTCGCCATCAGTCGCGGCTGAGCCCTGCGACGGGCCGCTGGGACGGGCGGATACCGTCCTCGCGTGACCGTCCAGCCTGCCGCCGCACCCCGCCCGCTCTCGGCCGTCGCCGTGTTCTGCGGCTCGTCCTACGGGGACTCCCCCGCCTTCGCCGACGCGGCCCGCCTCGCCGGGCGCACGCTCGCGGAGCGCGGCACCACCCTCGTGTACGGCGGGGGCCGCGTCGGGCTCATGGGCACGGTCGCCGACGCTGCGCTCGCGGCCGGCGGCGAGGTGGTGGGCGTGATCCCCCGCGCGCTCGACGAGCGCGAGCTCACCCACACCGGGTGCACCGAGCTGGTGGTGGTCGAGTCGATGCACGAGCGCAAGGCGCTGATGGCCGAGCGCGCCGACGCCTTCCTCACCCTGCCCGGCGGGGCGGGCACGCTGGAGGAGGTCGCGGAGCAGTGGACGTGGGCGCAGCTGTCCATCCACCACAAGCGCAGCGGGTTCCTCGACGTCGACGGTTTCTGGGCCCCGCTGCGGGACATGCGCGACCGGATGGTCGAGCGCGGTTTCGTGCGTCCCGAGCAGGGCGGGATCGTGACCTTCGACGACGACCTCGACCGGCTGCTCGCCACGCTCGCCTCGCCGCCGACCTGGACCGACAAGTGGGGCAGGCGCGACGCCGTACCCCCGCCGGTCTGAGGCTCCCGGGCGCGGTCAGCCGCGGACGAGCGGCTGCGGCTCGCGCCGCCACGACCACGTCGCGGCCGCGAGGGCCGCGGCCAGCAGCACGACCGACACCCCGATGCCCCACCGCAGGGCGGCGTCGGGGTCGCCCAGGGCGTCGACCGCCAGCTGGTAGGCCGTCATGACGACCGCCGCGCCGATGGCCGCGCCGATGCGCTGCCCGGTCTGCAGCGCGCCGCCGGCGGCGCCGCCCATGCGGGTGGGCACGTCGGCGAGCGAGAGGGTCATGTTGGGCGAGACGACCGCGCCACCGCCGGCCCCCGCGACGAGCAGCGGCACCGACAGCACGAGCCACAGCGGCGCGCCCTGCAGCGGTACGGCGAGCGCGAGCACGACGAGGCCCGTCATCAGCACGACGAGCGCCACGACGGTCAGCACCCGCCCGACGCGGTCCACGACCCGCCCGGCGAGCGGCGAGGCGACGGCCGAGCCGACGGCGAAGGGGCACAGCAGCAGACCGGCCTCGAGGGCGGAGAGGTCACGGCCCTCCTGGAGGAAGACGCTCAGCACGAGGAAGACGCCGGTGAAGCCGGTGAAGTACAGCGTCCCGATGGTCACGCCGCTCGCGTAGCCGGGCGTGCGCACGAGCAGGCTCACGTCGAGCAGCGGCGCCCCGCCCCGCGCCACGACCCGCCGCTCCCAGCGCACGAAGGCGACGGCGAGCCCGGGCACCAGCACGAGGAGCACGAGCGGCAGCAGCGCCCCGCCCTCGAGGCTGATCACGGGGACGAGGACGGCCAGGACGGTGGCGCCCAGCAGCAGGGCGCCGACGAGGTCGAGGTGCACGCTCTCCCCCGCGGCGGCCGGGTCGCGGCCCGGCACCATCCGCAGGATCGGCACGACGAGCAGCAGCCCGATGGGCACGTTGACGAGGAAGATCCAGCGCCACCCGTCCTGCTCCCCCGCGAGCGCGATGAGGAGGCCGCCGAGGACCGGGCCGAGCGCCGAGGAGACGGAGACGACGAGACCGAAGGTGCCGAACGCGACGCCGCGCTCGTGGCCCCGGAACAGCGTCTGGATGAGCCCGGAGTTCTGGGGCGTCAGCAGGCCGGCGGAGGCGCCCTGCACCAGGCGGGCCACGATCAGCCACGTCGCGTCGGGGGCGAGCCCGGCCGCCGCGCTGGAGGCGATGAAGCCCAGCAGGCCGACCACCATGAGGCGGCGCCGGCCGAACGCGTCGCCCAGGCGCCCGCCGGTGACGAGGGTGAGGCCGAACGCGAGCGCGTAGCCCGACACGACCCACTGGATGGTGCCCGGCCCGGTGTCGAGGCCGGCGCTCATCGACGGGATCGCGACGTTCACGATCGTCACGTCGAGCAGCACCATGAACCCGACCACGAGGCTCACGCCGAGGATCCGCCAGCGCCGCGGGTCCGGCTCGTACGACGCGGTCTCCTCGGTCTCCTGCGTCGTCCCGGTCACCTCGACACGCTAGCCACCGGCCGCAACGGCGCTCCTCAGCCGGGGAGCCGGAACTGCACCTGCTGCATGCTGCGCGAGATGGGCACGAGGAGCTCGCGCCGGACGCGGTCGTGCTCGGGGTCGCGGTCGAAGCGCACGAGGTCGGCCTCGCTCGCCACGTCGACGGTGATCGCGTACGACGCGTTGCCCTCCCGCAGGCCGAGGTCGCGCCCGGCGACCACGCGCGCGTCGAGCCCGGTGACCGCCAGTCCCCGCACCGCCGCGAGGGCCGCGTCGAGGCGCTCGGTCGTCACTCCGGGCTTGAGGACGCCGAGCACCACGTTGCGGATCATGGGCTCCAGTGTGCGGGTCAGGTCCCCACGGGACCGTCGACGAGCACGAGGGCCGCGTCGAGGGAGCGCAGCGCCTCGCCCCGGTCGATCCGCACGAGGGCCAGCGCGGCGAGGACGAGGGCGCTGACGGCATCGGCGACGGCGCCGCGCCAGGCCGCCGACCGACCGCCGACCGAGGTCAGGGGGGCGGGGTCGCGGGCGTCGACGCCCCGGCCGACCGCCCGGCGCAGCTCGGCGCGGTAGTCGGCGACGGCCGCGCGGACCACGTCGTCGCGCCCGATGGGGGCGCCGGCGGCGCTCATGAGCAGGCACCCGTGACGCGCGGAGGTCGTGCGCTCGTCGGCCAGCACGGCGCGCAGGCCGGTGAGGTACGCCGCGAGCGCGCCGGGGTCGACCTCGTCGGCGAGCAGCGGCGCGAGCCGGGGGCGGACGACCTCGTCGAGGTAGCTGGCCACCGCCCGTTCGAAGAGGCCCTGCTTGCTGCCGAACGTGTTGTAGATGCTGGAGCGCGACAGGCCGGTCGCCCGTTCCAGCGCCGGCAGGGCGGCGCTCTCGAAGCCGTCGCGCCAGAACACCTCGCGGGCGGCGCGCACGGCGGCCCCGGTGTCGAACGCCTGGGTCCGGGCCACGACGCACCTCCTCGACGACTTGCGGTCCCTCCGTTCGATCCTATTCTGGATCGAACGGTCCAACAAGCGCCCGAACCGCTCGAGAGGAGCACCGTGGTCCCCACCACCAGCACCCAGGTCCAGCTCGTCCGCCGCCCCACGGGGTGGCCGGAGCCCGACGACTTCCGCACGGTGGAGGTCGAGCTGCCCGACCTCGAGCCCGGCGAGGTGCGTGTCGCCAACGCGTTCGTCTCCGTCGACCCCTACATGCGCGGGCGCATGAACGAGGGCAAGAGCTACATCCCGCCCTTCGCGCTCGGCGAGACGATGACGGGTGGCGCGGTCGGCCGCGTGGTCGCGTCCCGCGACGACGCCCTGGCGGTCGGTACGCCGGTGCTCCACGACCTCGGGTGGCGCGACGTCGCCCAGGGCCCGGCGCGGGCGTTCCGCCCGGTGCGGGAGGTCCCGGGGGCGCCGCTCTCGCTGCACCTCGGCATCCTCGGGATGACGGGGCTGACGGCGTACGTCGGGCTGACCCGCATCGCCGGGCTGCGCGAGGGCGACACCGTCTTCGTCTCCGGCGCCGCCGGCGCCGTGGGCACCGCCGTGGGCCAGATCGCGCGGCTGCTCGGCGCGGGGCGCGTCGTCGGGTCGGCGGGCTCCCCGGAGAAGGTCGCCCTGCTGAGCGACAAGTACGGCTACGACGCCGCCTTCGACTACAAGGCCGGGCCGGTGCGCGACCAGCTCGCGGAGGCGGCGCCCGACGGGGTCGACCTCTACTTCGACAACGTGGGTGGCGAGCACCTCGAGGCCGCGTTGGGCGCCATGAACCGCGGCGGGCGGATGGCGCTGTGCGGCGCGATCGCGGCGTACAACGCCGACGCCCCCGTGCCGGGCCCGCGCAACATGTTCCGGATCATCACCCAGGGCCTCACCCTGCGCGGCTTCACGCTCGGCGACCACCGCGACCTCGCGGGCGAGTTCGGCGAGCGGATGGCCGGCTGGTTCGCCGACGGGCGGATCGCGTACGACGAGACCGTCGTCGACGGGGTCGAGAACGCGGTCGAGGCGCTGCTGACCATGATGCGGGGCGGCAACGTCGGCAAGATGGTCGTCCGCACCAGCGACTGAGGCGGCAGCAGGCCCGTCCGCTGCGACCGTCCCACCCGCAGGACGGCTCAGCGGAAGTCGCGGGACCGGGCGCGGGACTGGAGCACCTCCCCCGCGCCCGGCACCACCGTGTCGATGGCCTCGAGCCGGTCGGCCACGAGGTTCGTCACCCCGTCGCTGCGCTCGAGGATCCCCCGGACCACGACGGCCACCCGGTTGCGCGCCACGTGCCGGTGGCGGGCGAACACCCCCACCGAGCAGACGACGTTGAGCATCCCCGTCTCGTCCTCGAGGTTGAGGAACGTCGTGCCCTGCGCCGTGCCGGGCCGCTGCCGGTGGGTCACGAGGCCGGCGACGTGCACCCGCCGGTTGGCCTCCGTGTGCTCGAGATCGGCCACCGAGCGCACCCCCGCCTCCCGCAGCAGCCCCCGCAGGTGCTCGACGGGGTGGTGCTCCGGGGAGATGCGGGTCGCCCACAGGTCCGCCAGCGTCTCCTCGACCTCCGCCATCGCCGGCAGCGTCGGCGGCGCGGGAGCCGGTGTCGTGCCGGGCAGGTGCTCGGCGCTCTCGGCGTACCCCGCGCTCCACAGCGCCTCGCGCCGCTCGAGCCCGAAGCAACCCAGCGCCCCGGCCGTGGCGAGCGCCTCGAGCTGCGGCGTCGTCAGGGCCGCGCGCCGCGACAGGTCGGTGACGCTCGCGTACGGCGCGCGCTCCCGCTCGGCGACGATGCGCCGGGCCACGTCCAGCCCGATGCCCTGCACGCCGTCGAGCCCGAGGCGGACGGCGAGCTCCCCGTCGTACCGGTGCTGGACCTGCTCGGGGAACCGGGTGGGCGGCGCGGTGCCCGCCTCGAGCGGCTCGAGGTCGGCCTGGGCCGAGGATCGGGCCACGTCGGGCCGCAGCACCCGCACCCCGTGGCGCCGGGCGTCGCCGACGAGCGACTGCGGCGAGTAGAACCCCATCGGCTGGTTGCGCAGCAGGCCGGCGAGGAAGGCCGCCGGGTAGTGCAGCTTGAACCACGACGAGTGGTAGACGAGCAGCGCGAAGCTGAGCGCGTGGGACTCGGCGAACCCGAAGTTCGCGAACGACAGGATCTGCAGGTAGATCCCCTCGGCCCGCTCCCCGGTGATGCCGCGGCGCTCCATGCCGGCGAAGAGCTTCTCCTTCACCGACTCGATGCGCTCCACGCCCCGCTTGGAGCCCATGGCGCGGCGCAGCAGGTCGGCGTCGTCGCGGGTGCAGTCACCGATCGCGACCGCCATCGCCATGAGCTGCTCCTGGAACAGCGGCACCCCGAGGGTGCGCTCGAGCACGGGCTCGAGGTCGGGGTGCTCGTAGCGGATCGGCTCCTTGCCCGTGGCCCGGCGCACGTAGGGGTGCACGGCGCCGCCCTGGATGGGTCCGGGGCGGATGAGGGCGATCTCGATGGCCAGGTCGTAGAAGCAGCGCGGCTGCAGCCGCGGGAGCGTGCCGATCTGCGCGCGGCTCTCGACCTGGAAGACGCCGATCGAGTCGGCGCGGCAGAGCATGTCGTAGACGCACGGCTCCTCGCGCGGCACCGTGTCCATCCGCCAGCGCACCCCGAGGTGCTGCTCGACCAGCCGCATCATGTGGTCGAGCGCGCCGAGCATGCCGAGGCCCAGCAGGTCGAACTTGACCAGGCCCATCGTCTCGCAGGCGTCCTTGTCCCACTGCAGCACCGTGCGCCGGTCCATCCGGGCCCGCTCGATGGGCACGACCTCCCCGATGGGCCGCTCGGTGAGCACCATGCCGCCCGAGTGGATGCCCAGGTGCCGCGGCGCCCCGACCAGCTGCTCGGCGAGGTCGAGCACCGGGCCGGGGATGTCGAGGCTGCGGTCGATCTCGCGGCCCCAGCCGTCGACCTGCTTGCTCCACGCGTCCTGCTGGCCCGTCGAGTGGCCGAGCGCCTTCGCGGCGTCGCGCACCGCCATCCGCGGGCGGTAGGTGATGACGTTGGCGACCTGGGCGGCGTTGCGCCGCCCGTAGGTGTCGTAGACCCACTGGATCACCTCCTCGCGCCGGTCGGAGTCGATGTCGACGTCGATGTCGGGCTCCTCGTCGCGGTGCTCGGAGATGAACCGCTCGAACGGCAGGCGGTAGTAGACGGCGTCCACGGCAGTGATGCCCAGGGCGTAGCAGACCGCGGAGCTCGCCGCCGACCCGCGGCCCTGGCAGAGGATGTCCTGGCTGCGGGCGAAGGCGACGATGTCGTGCACGATCACGAAGTAGCCCGCGAAGTTCTTGCGCTCGATGACGGCCAGCTCGGCCTCGATCCGCGGGGCGGCCTCGGCCTCGTTCTCGGTGCCGGCGTAGCGCTCCGCGAACCCGCGGCGCACCAGCTCGCGCAGCCAGCTCGTCGCCGTGTGCCCGGGCGGGATGTTGCGCGTCGGCAGCTCGGGCGAGGCCTTGCGCAGGTCGAAGGCCAGCTCGTCGGCGAGCTGCACGCTGCGGGCGACCGCTCCGTCGTACCGGCCCAGGAGGCGGGTCATCTCCACCCCGCTGCGCAGGTACGCCGACGGGCCGGGCGGCAGCCACCCGTCCATGTCCGTGAGGCTGCGGCGGGCGCGCACGGCGGCCATGGCCGTGGCCAGCCGGTGCTCGGACGGCGTCGCGTGGTGGACGTTGCCCGTCGCGACCACCGGCAGCCCGCGGTCGGCGGCGATGCCGGCGAGCACGTCGTTGGCCTCGGTGTCGCCCGGGCGGCGGTGGTGGGTGAGCTCCACGACGACGTGCTCCGCCCCGAACCGGTCGACCAGGTCGTCGAGCGCCGCCGCCGCGGCGGCCGGGCCGCCGTGGGCGAGCGCCGCCCGGACGGCGCCCTTGCGGCAGCCGGTCAGCACCAGCCAGTGGCCCCGGCCACGGTCGACGAGCTCGTCGACGTCGTGGACCGGCCGGCCCTTCTCGTCACCGCGCAGGTGCGCCTCCGTCATCGCGCCCGCGAGCCGGTGGTAGCCCTCGACCCCGCGCGCCAGCACGAGCAGGTGGTGGCCCTCCGGGTCGGGCACGCCGTTCTGCGGGCCGGACAGGCCGAGGGAGAGCTCGGCGCCGTAGACCGTGCGCAGCGGCTGGCCCTGGGCCGCCTCCGCGAGCATCGGCGCGCCGTGGAAGCCGTCGTGGTCGGTGAGCGCCAGCCCGTGCAGCCCGAGGCGCACCGCCTCGGCGACCAGCGCGTCGGGCGCGCTCGCCCCGTCGAGGAAGCTGTAGTGGCTGTGGCAGTGCAGCTCCGCGTAGGGCACGCCCCCCGCGGACCCGGGCGCCGGCGGGATGACGACGGGCGCCCGCTTGCGGCGCGACACCGGCGCGTCGTCGGCGCCGGGGCGCCCCGACAGGCGGCGCTCCAGCTCGCTCCACGGCACCGCCGGGTTGTTCCATCCCACGCACCCACCGTATCGAACACCTGTTCGATGTGCGAGCGGCGTTCCCCGGTCCCCGGACGTCGGGCGGGGCCGGCAGGATCGGGCTACCCCGCGATCGTCGTCGTCCTGCCGGCGCCGGTGATCGCGGCGACCACGGAGGCGACGGCGGTCTCGACGGCGGCGCCGACGGCCTCCCGGTCGGTGGACTCGGAGTCGTGGACGAAGGCGCGGGCCCCGCGGCGCATGCCGCAGAAGTCGACGATGCCCTCCTCGACCTGCGTGGTGAACGCCCGGTCGTAGCCGTGGCGGGCGAAGGACGCCGCGGAGGTCCCCGAGAGCGGCAGCAGGTGGAGCGTGAGCCGGTCGAGCCACGGGACGACGCGGTCCTCGTCGTCGAAGCCGAACGCCCACCCGCCCACGAACACGCGGTCGATCCAGCCCTTGAGCAGCGCCGGCAGCGACCACCAGTAGACCGGGAAGACGAGCACGAGGTGGTCGGCCGCGTCGATCCTGGCCTGTTCCGCCGCGACGGCGGGGTCGGTCAGCGTCCGCTCGAGGTAGTCCCGCCGGTCGCCCGCCGCGAACCGCGGGTCGAACCCCTCCTGGGCCAGGTGGGCCAGCGTCGTCCGGTCGGCCCCGAGCTCCTCCTGCAGCCGCCGGGCCGCGTGGTGGGTGAGCGAGCCGGTGTCCGGGTGGGCGGTGACGATCAGGGTGCGCACGCCCCCATCCTCCCGGCCTGCGCCCGTCGGACCACCAGGCCCCCGGGGCGGGTACGACGACCCGCACCGGCCGGCCCGCGGCGAACGCCAGCACCTGCTCGACCGCCGCGCCGTACAGGCTCTCCAGCACCTCGGTGACGACGTAGCCCAGGTGCGGGGTGGCGGTGACGCCCGGCAGCCGCAGGAGCGGGTCGCCCTCGGCGGGCTCGACGTCGAACACGTCGACGGCCGCTCGTCCCGGCCGTCCGGCGGCGACGGCCGCGGCGAGCGCCCCCGGCGCGACGAGCCCCGCCCGCGACGTGTTGACGAAGAGGGCGTCGGGTCGCATCCGGCCCAGCAGGTCGGCGGTGACGACGCCCCGCGTGGCCGGCACCAGCGGCAGGTGCACCGTGAGGACGTCGCTGGTCGCGAACAGCTCGGCCCGGTCCGCGGCGACCTCGTGCCCGGCCGCGAGCGCCCGCGCCCGGGAGCCCTCCCGCCCGTCGACGAGGACCCGCATGCCGAACGCGCGCCCGACGTCGGCCACCCGCGTGCCGATGCGTCCCAGCCCGAGCACGCCGAGGGTGCGGCCCCGCAACAGGGTGCCGACCGATCCCTGCCACCCGCCGGAGCGCAGCCGCGCGGCCTCCTCGGGGACCCGGCGGCTCGCCGCCAGCACGAGCGCCCACGTCAGCTCGACCGTCGCGGCCGGGTCACCCGCGCCGCCGGCGCACACGACGATCCCCCGCTCCCGGCAGGCGTCGAGGTCCAGGTGGTCGGTGTGCCGGCCCGTCTGGCTGACGAGGCGCACCGTGCCCAGCCGCTCGACCACCGCCCGTGGCAGCGCGGTGCGCTGCTGCAGCAGGACGACGGCGTCGAAGCCGTCGAGCACCGCGACCCGCACGGTCGACCTCCGTCCGTCCGCCACCGGCGGTGGCCCTCCCGGCGAGCATGCCACCCGCGCCCGCGTCGCTCAGTCGTAGCCGGCCTCGACCCACCAGGCGCCGTCGACGCACGCCATCAGCCAGGCGCGACCGTCGACGCCGACCACCTGGAAGCGGGCCGCGCGCCGCACGGGCGAGCCCGTCTCCTCCCACCACGCCTCGTCGACCGGCCACGGGCCGGCCCAGGCGTCGACCGGCAGCCAGCCCGCGTCGGGCACCCGCACCGTGGTCGGCTCCCCCGTCACCCAGCCGCGATCGTCCACGCGCACCGGCACCCCGGAGGCGTCGTGGACCTCGCCGGGCAGCGGCTCGGCGAAGACCCGGGCGGGCGCCGGCCCCGGGATGCGGCCCGGCCACGGCCGGTCGACGGCCCGCAGCCCGACGGGCCGCTCCCCCCACGGCACCGCGGCCTGGCGCGCCGCCGGCCCCCGGCCCCCCTGCGCGACCGGCACCAGCACCGCGTCGTACCCCAGCATCGCCTGCACCCGTGCCATCCCTCTCCCCACCAGCTCGTCCGCCCCTCCGCCCCACAACGCCTCCGCGTGGGCCGCCGCCGGCTCGGCCGTCTCCGGCACGAACCGCACCCGTGTCACCGGCTCCAGCACCGGCCCCGCCGCCCGGCGGCTGCGCACCGACCCCTGCGACTGGCCCTGGAGCTGCCAGTGCACCCGGTCCACCAGGTCGCGGGCCGAGAAGTGCCGGGGGTGCAGCCAGCTGCGCGCGGAGACCACGACGTCCTCCCCGTGCGCGCCCGCGCACGACGCCTCGACCCGCACGGCGGTGGCGACGAGCTGGCGCTCCGCGAGACCGGCCACGAACCGCTCCGCGGTGGTGCGCACGCTGAAGCAGATCGCCTCCACCGACTCCAGCGGCGGCTCGAAGGGCACCTCGCGGGCCAGCTCGGGCGGCGGCGTGCGCGCCGCCAGCGCCACCTCGCCCTCGCCCCGCACCCGCCGGTGGACCTCCGCCCCGTAGGTGCCGAAGCGGCGACCGACGTCGGCCGCCGGCAGCGCCCCGAGGTCACCGAGGGTGCGCAGCCCCAGCCGCCGCAGCAACGAGACCAGCTCCTCCGCCGCCGGGTCTGCCAGCAGCGCGTCGACCGGCAGGCTCCGCAGGAACACGGCCGACTCCCCCGGGCCGACGACGACGTGCTCCTGCACCCCGGCACGGCGCGCGGCCTGCTCGGCGGTGAAGAGGTCGTCGGCGACGCCGATCCGCACGTCCCACACCCCGGCGCCCACGAGGGTCTCGGCGAGCAGGGCCGCCGCGTGCGGCTCGCCCCCGCCGTACCGCCCCGGCGCCCGCAGGGCCAGCAGCCCGGGCCGCAGCGGCGCGACCCCGGGGCGCACCTCCTCGACGACCCCGAGCACGGTCTCGAACGCCCGGGCGTCGCGCTCGGGGTTCGCGTCGAGGAGCACGAGCTCGGGGCAGCGCGACTGCGCGTCGCGGCGCCGCATCCCCCGCCGCACGCCCTCGTCGCGCGCCGGGCCGTTGCAGACCTCCACCACGTTGCGCGACAGCACCGCCGCCGGCGCGCCGAGGGAGAGCTCCTCCTCCGCGAGCGCCGCGACCACCGACCAGTCCGGGCACCAGACGACGAGCACGCGGCCGGCCACTAGCCGACCCTCCCCACGACGCGCCCGGCGCCCTCGGCACCCTCGGCACGCCCGGCACCCCCGGCACGTTCCAGGCGGGCGGCCCCGCCCTGCTCGGCCGGGAAGCGGAGGTCGGCGTGGCGCGGCGGCGCCGCCCCCCGTCGTACGGCGACGCGCACCCACCGCTCCCGCAGCCGGCCCTCGCCCCGCTCGGCCCCCGTCCAGCGCACGCGCTCGACGCTCAGGCGGGCCTCGCAGCGCGGCCAGTCGCCCCACACCACGAGCGCCGCGGAGCGCTTGCGCAGCCGGGCCTCCAGGACGCTCGCCGACTTCGGGTCGACGACGCCCCGGGGACGCAGCACCACGAGCCGCACGACGTCGACGAGCGCCGCCGTGGCCTCGAGCCACAGGTCGCCCGGGTCGGGCACGAGCACCGTGCGCGCCGGGTCGAGCCCGAGGTCGAGGGCCGCCTCGACCCCGAGGTCGGGCCAGCCGACGACGGCGACCCACTCACCGGCGGCCGAGGCCCCCGCGACGAGGGCGAGCGCGAGCCGCGCCGAGTCCACCCCGTAGGCGCCCCCGGCCCGCAGCTGGAGCAGCTCGGCGAGCGCCGGGTGGGTGGGCAGCGGGAGCCGCGGGGGCCCGCCCTGCATCGCCGTCACCCGGTCGCGGAGCTGGGCGACCACGCCCAGGTCCACCCCGTCGGGAGCGGGGACGGGGAGGGCGGTCATGACGTCGATGATCGAACATTTGTTCGAACGACGCAAGGCGCCAGGTCAGCAGCCGCAGCCGCCCGCGACCTCGTCCGGCTCGGGCCCGAAGGTCACCCCGACCATGATGTCGGCGCCCGGGGTCGTGCCGCTCAGCTGGTCGGCGGCGAGCACCACCGCGGCCGCCGTGTAGGTCGTCAGCTCGCGCGGCCAGAGCACCTCGTCGGGCCACACGTAGCCGGTGAAGTAGCCCCCCGACGCCTCGTCGCGCAGGAACTGCACGTCGGTGAACAGCCCTGCGGCGCGCTCGTCGCCCACCGCGTCGAGCGCCATGACCAGCTCGCAGGTCTCCGCGCCCGTCACCCACGGGTTGGTGTCGACGCAGCGGATCCCGAGGCCCGGCACGACGAAGTCGTCCCAGCGCCGCGCCAGCAGCGCGTGCGCCTCCTCGCCGCGGACCGCGCCGCCGAGCACGGGGTAGTACCAGTCCATCGAGAAGGTCGCCTTGTCGAGGAACGCCTCGGGGTGGCGACGCACCGCGTGGCGCAGCCGGGCCGCCGCGCGCTCCCACGCGGGCTGCGGCTCCCCCACCAGGCCCGCGAGCGCCAGGCCCGCCCGCAGGGAGTGGTAGGTGCTCGCGGACCCCGTCAGCAGGGCCTCCTCGCGCACGGGCCCCGGGGCGCCGTCGACCCACTCCTGCAGCCAGGCGACGCCGCCGGAGGGCAGCTGGAGGCGCACGACGAAGTCGAGGGCGGCGCGCACCATCGGCCAGCAGCGGTCCACGAACCCGCGCTCGCGCCGTACCAGCCAGTGGTGCCACACGCCGACCGCGACGTACGCCGACATGTTCGTCTCGCCGCCGTCGTCCTCGACCCGGTCGCCGACGACCTTGACCGGCCAGCTGCCGTCGGCGCGCTGGTTCTCGCGGCACCACGCGTACGCCCGCTCGGCCGCCTCGACCTCGCCGCCCACGAGGAGCGCCATCGCGGCCTCCACGTGGTTCCACGCGTCGGTCTTGTCACCGGTCGTCCACGGGATCGCGCCGTCGGGGTGCTGCATCCCGGCGATCGACGCCGCGGTCCGGGCGACCTGCTCGGCGCTCAGCACCCCCGCCACGGCAGGCACGACCCCCGCCCGCGGCTCGAGGAGCGGGGCGGGTCGACCCAGGGTCATCAGGCCGGCTTGCGGAAGTAGAGCACCAGGCTCTTGCCCACCAGCGGGTCGAGCACCCGGCCGGCCAGGCGCAGCGCGAGCGGCTGCTTCATGATCTCCCACACCAGCAGCCGGTGGTACGCCCTCGCGAGCGGGTGGTCGTCGTTGCGCACGCCGACGGCGCACTTGATCCACCAGTACGGCGTGTGCAGCCCGTGCGCGTGGTCCTTGCCGACGAGCTCGAGACCGGCGTTGGTCACCTTGGTCGCGAGCTCCTTGTCCGTGTAGATCCGGATGTGGCCGCCGGGGACGTCGTGGTACTCCTCCGAGAGCTTCCAGTTCACGACCTCCGGGAACCAGCGCGGCACCGAGACCGCGAGGGTGCCGCCGGGACGCAGGACGCGCACCAGCTCCTCGATCGCCTGGATGTCGGCGGGGATGTGCTCGAGCACCTCCGCGGCCACGACGCGGTCGAACTCGCCGTCGCCGAAGGGCAGGGCGAGCGCGTCGCCCTCCTTCGTGTCGGCCTCGGCGCCGGCCGGCACCTCGCCGGCCTCCTTCATCGCGCCGAACAGGTCCCGCACACCGGCGAGCTCGTCGGCGTCCTGGTCGAACGCCACGACGTCGGCGCCGCGCCGGTACATCTCGAAGGCGTGGCGCCCGGCGCCGCAGCCCATGTCCAGCACCCGCTCGCCGGGCTGGAGGCCCAGCCGGTCGAAGTCGACGGTCAGCATGTCCGCTCCCTCACTCGTTCCCACGACGCCGGGACGCGGCCTGCGCGCGCGTCACCTCGATGACGTCCTCGTACGCCTGCGCGGTGGCCCGGGCCACCGCCCGCCAGCTGAACTCGGCGAGCACCCGCTCGCGGCCCGCCCGGCCCATGCGCTCGCGCCGCTCCGGGTCGTCGAGCAGCGCCGCGATGGCGTGCTCGAGCTGCCCGACGTCGCCCGGGTCGACCAGGTCGGCGCACAGCCCGTCCGGGCCGGTCACCTCGGGGATCGCGCCGGCCCGCGAGGCCACCAACGGCGTCGCGCAGGCCATCAGCTCGGCGGTCGGCAGCGAGAAGCCCTCGTAGAGCGACGGCACGCACGCCAGCTCGGCGGAGCCCATGACCCGCACCAGCTCCTCGTCGCTGACGCCGTGCACGAAGGTCACCGCGTCGGCGATGCCCAGCTCGTCGACCAGCTGCTCGGTGCGCCCGCCCGGCTGCGGCTTCGTGACGAGCACGAGCTCCAGGTCGCGCTCTGTGCGCAGCTTCGCGAAGGCCTCGAGCAGCGTGCCGATGCCCTTGAGCGGCGCGTCGGCGCTGGCCATGGCGACGATGCGGCCCGGCACGCGCGGCTCGGTGGGCGGCACGAAGACGTCGTCGACGCCCAGCAGGATGACGCGCAGGCGCTCGGGGTCGACACCGAAGTCGGTGATGATGTCGCGCTTGGAGGACTCCGAGGGCGTCAGCACGAGCGTCGCCCTCCGCGCCACCCGCCCCTGCATCCGCAGGAAGCCGTACCAGCGGCGCAGCGACAGCCTCTTGCGCCAGGTCGTGGCGGCGGCCAGGTCGATGCGCCGGTCGAAGGTGATGGGGTGGTGCAGCGTGGTGACGACCGGCATCCCGTCGGCGGCGAGGTCGAGGATCCCGTAGCCCAGCACCTGGTTGTCGTGCACGACGTCGAACTCGCCCGCGCGCTCGCGCAGGATGCGCCGTACCCGCTCGGCGAACGTGCGGGGCTCGGGGAACCCCGCCGTCCACATCGTCAGCACCTCGCGCACGTCGGTCAGGTCGCGGATCTCGCCGAGGCCGGGGGTGCGGAACGGGTCGGGCTCGCGGTAGAGGTCGAGGCTCGGCACGGGCGTGAGCCGCACCCCGGGGTCGAGCTCGGGGTAGGGCTGGCCGGAGAACACCTCGACCTGGTGGCCCAGCGCGACGAGCTCGCGGCTGAGGTGGCGGACGTAGACGCCCTGCCCGCCGCAGTGCGGCTTGCTGCGGTAGGACAGCAGTGCGACGCGCATCCACGCACCTCTCGGCTCGGTCGGGCCGCCCGGGGCGGGGGCACCGGGCCGAACGTTACCCGCGGGTCAGTCCGCGCGCGGGTGGTCCCCCTCGGCCGGGATGAGCGCGTACGCCTGGCCCTCCACGCTGCGGATCCACTCGCCGCCGGAACCGCTCGCCTTGCGCAGCTTGCGGCGCAGGTTGCCGACGTGGACGTCGAGCAGGAAGTGCGACTCGCCGAACTCCTCCGTCCACACCGCGTGCACGAGCTCGCGCCTGCCCCACGCCCGGCCGGGCTCGCGGGCCAGCGTGGCGAGGATGGTGACCTCGACGCCGGTCAGCGGCAGCGGCGCACCCCCGAGCAGCGCGACGTCGCGCGAGGGGATGACGATGAGCCCGCGCCCGGCGTCGACCACCTCGGGCGCGGCGGGCGTGGCCGGGGCGGGTACGCCGGCACCCGCCGCGGGCGCCCCGGCCGGTGCGGCGGGCGCG
>NZ_JADEVT010000008.1 GCF_030466625.1 Nocardioides sp. ChNu-153 | reverse complement strand
GGGAGGCGCGGCGCCCGCGGGTCCGGGGGTCCCGGTCACGCCGCGCGCCGCCAGCGCGGCGGCGGTCGCGGCGACGAGGGGGGCGGTCGGGGGGTCGCTCGGCGCGTCGCCGGTCGCACCGCTCGGCGGGTCGGCGGGGGCGTCGGCCGAGCTGGCGGCCGGGCTGGCGGGCACGTCGGGGTAGAGGTCCGGGGCGTCGTCGTCGGTGGGGGCGGGCGCCGGCGACGCCGGCTCCTCCTCGCCGCGGAAGAGGCCGATGAGGGCGCGCTGGAAGTCGTGGCCGGTGGGGGTCGACTCGCTGCCGTCGTCGGGCGGTGTGGTGGACATACCTCGTCTCCGGGCCGGCGCGCGGTGGCCGGTCTCCTCGGTGGAACGCGCGGGGACGGGCCAGGTTACGCCGACGGCGCCTCCCTGCCGACCCCTGCGGACCGGTGGGGAGGCGCCGTCGTGGCGCTCGGGACCGGGGACCCGGCCCCGGGCCTCAGCCCGCGTCGCCGCCCAGCGCGGTGATGGCCTCGTGGATCGAGAGCACCCGCTCGGCCGACTCCACGTGGAGGTTCTCGACCATCTTGCCGTTGTAGGTCACGACGCCGGAGCCCTTCCCGGCCTCCCAGGCCTCGAGCACGCCGCGGGCGTCCTCGACGGCCCTCGCGCTGGGCGCGAAGGTCTCGTTGGCGCCCGCGACCTGGCCGGGGTGGATGAGGGTCTTGCCGTCGAAGCCCATCTGGGCGCCCTGGGTGCACTCGGCGAGGAACCCGTCGGTGTCCTTCACGTCGTTGTAGACGCCGTCGAGGATCGCGACGCCCGCCGCGCGCGCCGCCAGCACCGACCACGACAGGGACGTCAGGAGCGGCGCACGGCCCGGGACGTGCTCGGCGTACAGCTCCTTGACCAGGTCGTTCGTGCCCATGACGAGCACCGCGAGGCGCTCGTCGGCGGCCGCGAGCTCGCGCACGCCGAAGATGGCCTCGGGCGTCTCGACCATCGCCCACAGGCGGGTGTGGTCGGGGGCGCCGGCCTTCTCCAGCGCGGCGACGAGCTGCTTGACCTCCTCGGCGCTGTTGACCTTCGGCACCACGACGCCCGCGGGCCCGGCCTGGGCGGCGGCGACCATGTCGTCGTCGTGCCACTGGGTGCCGAGGCCGTTGACGCGGATGGTGACGGTACGGCGGCCGTACTCGCCGCTGCCGACCGCGGCGGCCGCCGCCTCGCGGGCCGCGGGCTTGGCGTCGGGGGCCACCGCGTCCTCGAGGTCGAGGATGAGCCCGTCGCAGGCGATGCTCTTGGCCTTCTCCAGCGCGCGCTCGTTCGAGCTCGGCATGTAGAGCACCGAGCGGAGCGGCGTGAACTGCGGGGTGGTCTCGCTCATGGCTCAGGCCTCCTGACCGGTCGGGGCGTCGATCGCGTCGTACTGCTGCTTCAGCTCGGGGTCGATGGCGGCCAGCTGCTCGGCCAGCTCGACGAGCACGAGGCACTGCTTGAGGGAGGCGTCGTCCTCCATCTTGCCGTCGAGCATGACCGCGCCGGTGCCGTCACCCATCGCGGCGACGACGCGGCGGGCGTGGGCGATGTCCTCCACGCTCGGGCTGAAGACGCGGTTGGCGATGGCGATCTGCTTGGGGTGCAGGCTCCACGTGCCGACGCAGCCGAGCAGGAACGCGTTGCGGAACTGGTCCTCGCACGCCACGACGTCGGCGATGTCGCCGAACGGGCCGTAGTAGGGGTAGATGCCGTGCATCGCGCACGCGTCGACCATCCGCGCGATCGTGTAGTGCCACAGGTCCTGCTGGTACGTCGTGCGCTGGGCGTCGACCTGCGCCGCGCCGTCCTCGCCGCGCGGCGGGTCCTGGCGCACGAGGTAGCCGGGATGGCCGCCACCGACGCGCGTGGTCTTCATGCGGCGGTCGGCCGCCAGGTCGGCGGGGCCCAGCGACAGGCCCTGCATGCGCGGGCTCGCGCCGCAGATCTCCTCGACGTTCGCGACGCCGCGGGCCGTCTCGAGGATCGCGTGCACGAGGATCGGGCGCTCGAGCCCGGCCTTGGCCTCGAGCTGGGCGAGCAGGCGGTCGACGTACTGGATGTCCTCGGCGCCCTGCACCTTCGGCACCATGATGACGTCCAGCTTGTGCCCGATCGCCGGCACGAGCGTCAGCAGGTCGTCGAGCACCCACGGGCTGTCAAGAGCGTTGATGCGCGTCCACAGCTGGGTGGACGCGCCGGGCCCGCCGAGGCCCTTGGTCTCCTGGCCGATCCGCACGAGACCCTCACGGGCGGCGACCTTGCTGTCCGCCTTGATGGCGTCCTCGAGGTTGCCGAGGAGCACGTCGACCTTCCCGACCATGTCGGGCACCTTGGCCGCCATCTTGGGGTTGCCCGGGTCGAAGAAGTGGATGGCCCGGCTCGGCCGGGCCGGGATCTCACGGACCGGGGCCGGGGCGCCGACCGCGAGCGGGGCGAAGAAGTCCTTGGCGCTGCGCATGGAACGGGAACGTAGCAGCGACTACCGGGCGGTAGGAGCGGGGGCGTGGCCGTCGTCACGTCGGGGTGGTGCGCGCGGGCCGGGGGACAGCGGGTGGCGGCGGAAGAGTGCGCAGGTTCAGTCGTCGGGCCCTCCGGGGACTGAATCTGCGCACTCAGCCGGCGGCCGCCGCGGCCTCGTCGTGGACTCGCGATGCTCGATGCGCTCGTCGAGCGTGAACCGGGCCGGCCCCCAGGGAGGGTCCGCCTCCCACCGTCGAGGCGCCGTGGACGCCAAGGCCCGAGACCGAGCGGCGGTCAGGCGGCGGTCGAGCCCCGGGTCGTCGAGGTCCCCGGCGACGACGACGAGCACCGCGAGCCCGGCTGCCTCGAACCGCTCGCGCCGGTGGGTGTCGGCGCGGTGCCGGGCCCGCGAGCGGTGGGCGGCTCCGTCGTACTCGATCGCGAGGCCCGCCTCGACGTCGAGGAGGTCGGGCACCCCGACGAAGGCGCCGGCGTCGTCGTGGACGCGGGCGTTGCACAGCGGCCGGGGGTGGCCCGCTGCCACCCACCGGGACCGCAGCCGGGACTCGGGTGGGGACAGCACTCGCTCGTCACAGAGGTCGAGCAGGTCGCCGAGGCGGCGCCTCCCGGTCACGCCCAGGGCGGACCGGGACCCCGGCGCAGCCGGTGCACGGAGGTCAGGTGCGCTGCGAACGCCATGTCGACGGCGACGACGCGCTCGACCGGGTCGGGGAGGTGGCGCAGCTCGTCGACGAGCGCCCGTTCAGGCCGTGTGCAGCGGACACCGGCGACGACGGCGACGTCGCCCGCAGGGAGGGCCGCCCGGCTGGGACGTCGACCGGACGTGGCACGCAGCTGCCGGGTGGGGTCGACGACCTCCACCGGGCGGCCCGGGGCCGGGTCGTCCCCGAAGTAGAGGGCACCGTGCAGCCGCAGCGCTGCCCAGCCCGTGAGGGCGGCCGAGCCCGTGGTGACCGCGCCGGCGACCGTGGCCACCTCGAGGATCCGCTGCTCGACGGTCGGGTCGGCCGATCGCGGCACGAACCAGCCGCCACCGAGGGCGCGCCACGCCGGCCCGTACGCCACCGATCGGGGAACACGGTCCGCGGGGGGCTTCCGTGCCTGACCGTCCGATCGCCACGACCGCTGCGGCTGCGTCCACACGACGGGGCCCTCGCGGCGTGCGGTCCACCCGATCTCGTCCACCGCCGTGCCCTGCCCGCGCTGGGCCGGGCCCACGCACCCGCGCCCCGGGCTGTGGACGACGCGGGTTCACGCAGAGTGCGCAGGTTCAGTCGGCGAGGGGCCAGACGGCTGAACCTGCGCACTCACCGCTCCTACCGCGACCCCCTCAGCCGGTACGGCGGAACCAGCGGCGCCGCTGCTGCTCGCGCCGGTCCGCCTGGACGGCGGCGGCGCGCTCGGCGGCGGCCGCTCGGCGGGCGGCGAGGCGCTCGCGCCAGGCGGCGACCTCGGCCTCGACGTCGCGCCGCTGCGTCAGCACCGGCGGTCCGCCGGGGTTGCCGTAGAGCGCCCGGCGCACCCGGTCGTTGAAGTCGACGAGCTCGCGGCGCACCTCCTTCTCGGTGACGAACCGGTCGAGGCGGGCCTCGAGCTCGGCGTCCTCCTTGCGCAGCGCCAGCGCCGGCGGCAGCACGCCGGTGATCTGCTCGCGCTCGACGAGCCGCTTCACCCACCAGTCCGGGTCGTGCTCGACGCCGAGGTCGGCGATCGGCTTGCCGTAGCCCGGCAGGTCGTCGAAGTCGCCCCGGTCGCGGGCGCGTTGCAGCTGCAGCTCCACCCACTGCGTCTGGTGGCGGATCCGCTCGGCGGCCGCACTCCGGCCGGTGCGCTCGTCGCGCTCGTCCTCGCGGAAGCGGTCGCCCGGGCCGGGACGCGTGGTCGCGTCGGGCCGCTCGGTCGGATCGGGTTCGTCGGGCACGGTCATCACCCCCGCCGACCAGCGTACGAACCACCCGGAGGAGTGAGGCGCCCTCCGGGCCACGCGGGGGACGGGTCCGGAGGGCGCTGCGGCGGCCGGCGCTCGGGGGTGCGGGGCCGCCGTACCCATGGTGGGGGCTCTACCTGCGCGGGGCCTGTGCCGCGACCGTGGTGTGCGTCACGGCCGACGCGGTCGACGCGGTCGGCGCTCCCGCGCGGGGTACGGCGAGCAGGGCCAGCGCCGCGAGCAGCGCGCTCCCCGAGCACAGGCCCCAGACCGTGAGGTAGCCCGACAGGGGCGCCGCGCCCACGCCCGGCTCGTCCAGCGAGCCCGTCGCGGTCAGGGCGATCGCGAAGACGGCCGAGGCGATGGCCCCGCCGACGGTCTTCGTCGCGTTCGTCATGCCGGTCGCGAACCCCGTGCGGTCGGGCGGCGCCGCGGCGGCGGCCGCCGCGGGCAGGGCGGCGACGAGCAGGCCCGAGCCGAGCCCGGCGATGCCGAGGTTGGTGAGCATCTCGGTCACCGAGCCGTGCAGCGGCAGGAACAGCCCGTAGCCCAGCGCCACCAGCAGCAGCCCGCCGACCATCGCACCGCGCGGGCCGAGCACCCGCGTGGCGAGGGGCAGGAGGAGCGCGCCGACGAGCATCGTCACGACGTACACCCCGACGAAGGTCGACACCGTCGCCGCGTCCACCCCGAGGCCGTAGCCGACCTCCTCGGGGTCGGCGCGCGCGAAGGTCGACAGCGGGATCTGCGCGCCGAGCACGCTCATGCCGAACAGGAACGCGGTCAGCTGCACCGGCCACTGGCCGGGCGTCGCCAGCAGCCGCACGTCCACCAGCGGCTCCGGGGTGGCCGCCTCGACGCGCACCAGGAGCCACAGGAACGCGGCACCCGCGAGCAGCAGCAGCCACGGCCAGGGCGAGCCCACGCCCTCGAGGCGCACCACGACGAGACCGGCCATCACCAGGCCGAGCACGACGGTGAGCAGGCCCAGCCCGCGGAAGTCGTAGCCGCCGGTCGCGACGCCCGGGTCGCGCTCGATGCCGAACCAGATGACGACGAAGCAGAGCGTCACGGCGACGGCGGGCAGGGCCAGGAGCACCGGCATCGACGTGGCCTCGACCAGCGCACCGCTCGTCAGCGCGCCCACGATGACGCCCGCCTCGAGCGCCGCCACGAGCACCGCGGCGGCGCGCCGGGTCAGCCGGTCCTGCTCGCGCGTCGCGGAGGTGCGCCGGTGGATGATCGCGACCTCGACGGGCAGCCACACGACGTACGCGCCCTGCAGCGCCCAGCCCACCAGGAACGTCCAGAAACTCGGCGAGAACGCCAGCATCCACGAGCCCAGCGCCGTGACGGCCGTCGAGACGAGCAGCACGTTGCGGTGGCCCCACAGGTCGCCGAGCCGCGCCAGCAGCGGCACCGCGAGAGCGGAGACCATCAGCTGCGCGGCCTCGAACCAGTTGACGTCGCCCTCGGGGATCCCGAGGTGGTCGGCGATGTCGGAGAAGATCGGCGTGTAGTAGCCCTGCAGCACCCCGCTGGCCAGCTCGACGGCGACGAGGAAGCCGACGATCGCCCACAGCCCGGGCACGAGGGGCGAGCCGCCGGGCGGGGAGCCGACCGGCGCCCCCGGGCGCGCGGCGCTCACGCGGGCAGCCCGCGCAGGAGGGCGGCGTACCAGTCGACGCCCCGCAACAGCCCCTCGACGGTGAGGCGCTCGTCGTAGGAGTGGATGGCCTCGCGCTGCGCCTTGCTCATCGGGAACGGCGCGAAGCGGTAGACGCGCTCGCAGATCGCGGTGAAGTGGCGGGAGTCGGTGGCCGCCATCATCACGTACGGCGTGGGCACGGCCTCGGGGAACACCTCCGCCGTCGTCGTCTCGAGGAGGGCGAAGGCCGGGTCGTCCTCGTACGGCGACACCGGGCTCGGCTCGCCCGGCTCCAGCACGCTCACCTCGGCGTGGTCGCCCACGACGCGGCGCAGGTGCTCGTGCACGCTCGCCACGGTGTCGCCGACGAGGATGCGGGCGTTGACGACGGCCGTGGCGGTCGACGCGATCACGTTGGGCGCGGGCGAGCCGGACAGCATCGTCGTGGCCAGCGTCGTGCGCGTCAGCGCGGCGGCCTCGGGGCCGGCGGCGGCGAGGACGCGGGTGAGCAGGGGCGTCAGCCGCCCGCCCGCCGCGGCGAGCGCGACCCGCAGGGGCGCCGGTGCGTGCGGGGCCAGGCGGCGGAACAGCTCGATCGCCGGGGCGGGCAGGCGTGCCGGCATCGGCGCCCGGTCGATGGCCAGCACGGCCCGGGCGACGCGGGCGGTCGGCCCGTTGCGCGCCGGCGTGGAGGAGTGCCCGCCCCGGCCGGTGGCGCGCACCTCGAACAGGGTCGTGCCCTTCTCGCTCACCCCGACGACGGCCATCGGCGTCGTGACGCCGGGGAACGCGCCGCCCGCCACCGCCCCGCCCTCGTCGAGCACGAACCAGGGTGCGACGCCGGCGTCGCGCAGGTGGTCGACGGCGGCCTGGGCCGTCGTGCCCGAGACCTCCTCGTCGCTGCCGAACGACAGCCAGACGTCGCGGGCCGGCGTGAAGCCCTCGGCCAGCAGCCGCTCGACCGCGGCGCAGACGCCGACGACGCTGCCCTTGTCGTCCAGCGTGCCGCGGCCCCAGACCGCCCGGCCCTCCGGGGAGTCGGCGACCACGGCGTCGAACGCCGGGTGGGTCCACGGCGCCTCGCCGTCGACGGGGACCACGTCGAGGTGGGCCATCAGCACGACGGCCGGGCCCCCGCCGGTGCCCCGCCAGCGGAACAGCAGCGCGTCACTGCCCACCCGCACGAGCTCGAGGTGCTCGTGGAGCAGCGGGAAGTGCGTCGCCAGCTCGTCGTGCAGCCGCGCGAACACGCCCGGCTCGACGGTGTCGGGGGCGCGCCGCGAGACCGTGGGGACGCGCACGAGCGCGCGCAGCGCCGCGACCGCCGGGTCGTCCTCGGGTCGTGCGGATGGTGCTGGTCCTGCGTGCGCCTGCTGCGCGTCCTGCGTCATGGTGCCCTCCCTGCGCGGCACCGTAGCGCCCGCACGGGCCACGCGGGCGGGTTCGCCCGGACCGGCGGGGGCCGGGCGGGCGGGGCGTCAGGTCGTGCGCGCCAGGTCGACGCGCAGCAGCCGCACGACGCCCGCACCGAGCAGCACGACGGCGACCACCCCGACGTACGCCGCGCTGACGCCGGCGCCCCACGGCACCACCCCGCTGCCGGTGCCGACGACCTCCAGCGCGTTCGCGAACGGCCCGAACCGCGCCAGGTGCTCCCCGTGCGGCAGCACGGCGGGCACGAGCGGCTCGACGAACGCGGGCCACGCGACGACGAGGCCGAGGGTCACGCCCGCGTGGCGGGTGAGGGCCGCGACGCCCAGCGCCATGAGCGAGAACGCGAGGACGACGTAGGTGGTGCGGGCCGCGACGCCGATCGCGGCGGCCGACAGCGGCTCGACACGGGCGGCGGCGGGCCCCGCGACGACGTCGAAGACCACCCCCGAGGCCAGCGTCGCGACGAACGTCGTCGGCACCACGACGAGCACGACCAGCGCGATCTTCGCGAGGACGACGGGCAGCCGCCGCGGGGTCACGAGGAACGCGGTGCTCAGCGTGTTCGTGCGCACCTCGGCGAGCAGCAGCACGGCGGCCAGCACCGTCAGCACGGTGAGGCCGGCCCCCGGCACGCCGTCGCCGAGCACCCCGATCGTCGCCACCGTCTCGTCGGGCAGCGCGAGCGTGTTCCGGCACTCGTTGCCGGGCGTCGCGCAGAAGCTCTCCCGCGAGCCCATCGCCGCGCCGAGCAGCGCGGCCAGGACGGGCGGGAGCGCCAGGGCGAGGCCGACGCCGCGGGTCAGCAGCCGGGTCGAGGTCGCCTTCAGGAGCTCGGCCGCGAGGTGGTCGCGCAGCACGCGGCCCGGGCTCGGCGCCGGTCGCGGGGTCCAGGTCGCCGTCATCGCTCGCTCCCGGCGCTCGTGGGGGTGGGTGGGTGGACGGCGGGGGTGCCGGGCAGCGTGGCGCCGCGGACGAGGTCGGCGTACGCCGCGCCCAACCCACCGCCCCGCTCCTCGATGCCCCGCACGGGTACGCCGGCGCCCGCCAGCGCCGTCGCGACCGCGTCGAGCCCGGCGCCCGGCAGCAGCCAGCTGCCGTCGGGCCCCACCTCGGGGCGCAGCCCGGCGATGCGCAGGGCGCGCCGGGCGGCCTCCTCGTCGCGCACGGGGTCGAGGAGGCGGACGGCGACGGCGGTCGTCGTGCCGGCCACCAGCTCGGCGACGGGTCCGTCGAAGAGCGCGCGTCCGCGGCCGAGCACGAGCACGCGGTCGACGAGGGGCTCGAGCTCGGCGAGCTGGTGGGAGGAGAGGACGACGGTGCCGCCGGCCGCGACACGCGCGGCGGCCAGCTCCGCCAGCCAGCGGGTGGCCGCGTGGTCGAGCCCGTTGAACGGCTCGTCGAGGACGAGCACGGGCGGGTCGCCCAGCAGCGCGCCCGCGAGGCCGAGCCGCTGGCGCATGCCGAGCGAGTAGCGCTCGACCGCCTCGCCCGCGGCGTCGGCGAGGCCGACGGTGTCGAGCACCTCCTCGACGCGCGCCCGGGGCAGGCCCGCGGCGCGGGCCATCCACCGCAGGTGGTCGCGCCCGGAGCGGCGGGGGTGGAACCAGCCGCAGTCGAGCAGCGCACCGACGACCTCGGCGGGCCGCGCGACGCGGGCGAGCGGGCGGCCGCCGACCAGCGCGGCGCCGGCGGTGGGCCGCTCGAGCCCGAGGAGCACGCGCAGCAGCGTCGTCTTGCCCGAGCCGTTCGGGCCCAGCAGCCCCAGCAGCGTCCCCGGCGCGACGGTGGCGTCGACGCCGTCGAGCGCGACACGGCCGGGGTAGTGCTGCGCGACGCCCCGCAGCTCCAGGACGGGTGCCGGGCCGGGTGCCGGGCCGGGGGAGCTCACGCCACGTCCCTCCCCGACGACGCCTCCGCGCCGCAGGCGTCGAGCACCTCGGCGAGGTCGGCGACCGCCGCGGCGGCGCCGTGCTCGACGGCGACGGCACCCACGTTGACGACGACCTCGTCCACGCCGAGGCGGCGGTGCTCCGCGACGACCTCGGCGACGTCGGCCGGCGAGCCGTAGGTGAAGAGCCCGTGGCCGACGGCGGCGCGCAGGTCGCGCGCGGGGTGTCCCTCGATCGGCACGCCGGCGGAGCGCAGCATCGCCTGGTAGTGCGGCAGCCCGAGGTGGGTGCTGCACGCGATCGCCGCCAGGCGGGGAGCCACGCGGCCGGGGCGGGCGACCGCCGCCTGCACCACCGACACGAGCCGCGGGCGCCGGCGGCCGGCCTCCGCGGCCCCCTGCTCGAGGCCGGGGAGCACGGTGTCGGCGAGGTACGCCGTCGGCGCCAGCCACGTCACCGCGAAGTCCGCCACCTGCCCCGCCAGCCGGGCCATCCGCGGGCGCAGCACGCCGAGCCCGACCTCGACCGGCGGGCTCGCCAGCGGGTACGGCGCCATCCCCGTCGCTGCGGCGTCGCTGTCGAGCAGCGCCCGCACCTCGCGGGCGTAGTCGCGCACCCAGCTGCCCGGACGCTCGAGCGGGGCGCCGCGCAGGGCGGCGGCGGCGCTCGCCGTACCGATGCCGTAGGCGACGGAGAACGGCCGCTCGCTCAGCGCCGCCACGCCCCGGGCCCGCAGCGCGGCGTCGAACGGGGTGCGCAGCGGTGCGACCGCG
The DNA here is from genome assembly GCF_030466625.1 of Nocardioides sp. ChNu-153. Classification (GTDB taxonomy): domain Bacteria; phylum Actinomycetota; class Actinomycetes; order Propionibacteriales; family Nocardioidaceae; genus Nocardioides. Next base: position 151,863 of record NZ_JADEVT010000008.1, on the reverse strand, counting down.
ACGGCCAGCCCGGCCCGCACGTGGTGGCCGCGCCCGGCGAGCGCCGTGAGCGCGTCGTGGGAGTCGAGCTGGAACGACTGGCCGAGCCAGAGGCGCACGTCGCGCTCCTCCGCCAGCGTCGCGGCCTGCGCCAGCGGGCCGAGCCCGTCGAGCTGGGCGCCGAGCATCACCGAGACGTGGTCCATCACCGGCTCCCCTCGCGGGTCGCGACCGGACGCGCCGGGCGCGGCTCGTCGACGACCGGGTACGGCGCGACCTGCAGCGCCGCGGGCACCCACGGCCGCTCGCCGCGCCGGGCGAGCTCGAGCAGCAGCGCGGTGTCGGCGATGCCCGCCCAGCCGTGGAAGTAGCCCAGCACCGCCGTCTTGGCCCGGTCGCCGGTGAAGAACCCGTGCTCAGCGGCGTGGTGGGCGCTCGAGCGCCAGCACGCGTCGGCCAGGTCGAGGGCCCAGGAGGCGTCGAGCCGCTGCGCCACGTGGAGGAGCACCTGCACGACCCCCGCCGCGCCGTGGCAGACGCTGAGGTCGACCGGCCCGGCGGAGGCGACCAGCGGGGCCGCGGCGCGCTCGGCGAGGTGGCGCAGGCGGGTGACGTCCTGGTGCTCGTCGACCGTCTCGGCCAGCACGAGCGCGAGGGCGGCGGCGCCGCTGCACCAGCCGCGGGCGGAGCGCGGCGGGTCGACCGCGGCGACGGCGAGCACGCCGTCGACCGCTCGCCGCAGCTCCCGCTCGTCGCCGAGGCGGCGCGCCATCGCGGCGCGCGCCCACAGCACGCCGAGCGTGCCGTGGGCCAGGTCGTGCTCCGCACGGTCGGGTACGCCGTGCCGCGCCGTCGCGGCCAGCGCCCGCTCCAGCGTGGCGAGCGGCATCGCCGGGTCGCCGGCGAGCACGAGTCCGGCACCGGGGAGCCCACGGGTCAGGTCGTCCGCCGCGAGGCGCTCGGCGTCCAGTCCGCCGCGGCCGTCGAGGCCCAGCGCGGCCTCGACGAGGGGCAGCACGCCCGCGGCGCCCGGGGCGGTCAGCTGCGCGCCGTACGCCAACGAGGCCCGCCCCGAGATCACCGAGAGCGGCAGCTGCTCGAGCGACTCGCGGTAGCGGCGCACCAGCGCGGCCTGGCCGCGGCGCACCTCCCCGAGCTCGTCGGTCGTGTCCAGGGAGCCCTCCGTCCGCGCCGCGCGCTCCAGGAACACCCCGATGCCGCCGGCGTCGTGCAGCGCGACGGCCGAGCCGATGTCGTAGGTGGGCAGCGAGTCGGCGTGCAGGCCCGTCACCCAGCCGCGCTGGGCGCCGTCGACGCCCGGCGTGCGGACGGCGGTGCGGCGCAGCAGCGCGCGCACCGGCCGCCAGTCGATGCCGCCCGCCGCGCCCGGTCCGGACACCAGGGGCGCCACGTCGACCGGCAGCGTGTCGCGGGGGGCGCCAGCGGTGTCGGCCCCCTCGGTCTCGGCGGCCCGGGCGCGCAGGCGGCGCATCTCCGACATCCCGTCCTCGACGAGGAGGCGCTCGAAGAGCAGGTCGTCCTCGCTCATGTCCCGCAGCCCGAGCCACGCCCAGTCGGCGGGCGTGTGGTCGGTGAAGGGCACGGAGCGTGCGTCCTCGCCCAGCAGCCGGTAGTCGTCGCTGTCGACGGTGAAGTAGGGGATGTCGCCCTCCGCCAGGGAGGCGCGCTCGACCTCGGCGATGAAGCGCGCGACGTGGGGCAGCTTGAGGCCCAGCGGCGGCTGGAGGCGGGCGAGGAACCGGTCGAGCTCGGCGGGGTCGCGCAGCAGGTCGGGGTGGGTGGCGGCGTTGAGCAGGCGCGCGTAGGTGCCGGTGGGCCGCACGATCTGGCGCAGCGTGAACGGCCGCGCGGTGAGGTGGCCGAGGATCTCCCGGCGGTGCGCGACCACGCTGCGGTAGCCGGCGGTGAACCCGTCCTGCAGCGCCGCGTAGTGGTCGAGCACGCTGCTGACCCGGCCGTCCGCGAAGGCGAGCACGTGCTGACGGCGCAGGAACGTGTAGGTGCGCCGCGCGATGTCGACCCCGTCGGTGCCGCCGTCCTCGACGACGAACTCGGTGCGCGACGACTCCTGGTCGTAGGGGATGCCGACGCCGCCGAGCACGACGGAGTAGGGCCCCGTCGGCATGCGCTGCGGGAACATCAGGGTCCCTGCGACCGAGCGCCGCACCCGGTCGCCGAGACCGTCGGCCACGTCGAGCGAGCCGGTGGAGCGCTCCGCGTGCAGCACCGTCTCGAGGTCCACGAGGACGGGCCGGTCGCGCACGGCCATCACGTTCTCCTCGTGCAGGTCGGTGGCGCCGATGGGGCCGAGCAGCGCGGCGAGCGCCCCGAAGCGCCAGTAGTAGGTGTCGGCGTCGCGGTGGTCGGCCGCCGGGGCGGGTACGACGTGCTCCTGCCACCCGTGCGTGCCGCGGTCGAGCGCCGCCGGGACGCAGGCGGTGAGGTCGTGGGGCAGGTCGCGGGAGATCAGGCGCAGGCACGCGCGCAGCGCCGCGTCGCCCGCCAGGGTCCGCGGCTTGTAGACGAGCCGCGCCCCGGAGGCGAACGTCAGGCCCATCACCATCCGGCCGCCGCGGTGGGGGTCGGAGTCGAGGTGGGCGAGCCGCACGAGCGGGCCGGCGTCGGCCGGGAGCATGCCGGCGGCGACGAGCGCGTCGCGGTCGGCCACCAGCCGGTCGGCCGCCTCGGCCACCGCGCGGCCCGTGTTCGCCGCGACCCGGTCGAGCAGCGTGGCGAGCGCCGGGTAGCGCTCGAACCAGCCCGCGACCTCGGCCGCGTCGAAGCCGGCGGTCCAGGCCTGCATGGCGCGGGTCGAGGCAGGGTCCGCGGGCCAGCCGCGGGCCTCGCGGAAGGCGTGGAACTCGACCACCGTCACGCGGCTGACCAGGCTGGCGACCCGGGCCAGCAGCAGGGCGCGGGCCGCGTCGTGCACCACCGCGTCCGGTACGCCGGCCCGCTCGCCCCGCGGGCCGGTGCCGTCGGTGCCGTCGGTGGAGGAGGACGCGGCGAGCTCGCGGTGCAGCACCGGGGCGAGGACGTCGACGACGGTCTCGGTGATCGTGTCCATGGCGGGTGCCTCCTCAGCTGAGGAACATGCGCGCGTACGCGCCGTCCCGGGCGGTCAGGTCCAGGTGGGTGCCGACCTCGGTGACCCGACCGTCCTCGAGCAGGACGATCTGGTCGGCGTCGACGACGGTGGAGAGCCGGTGGGCGATGACGACCTGCGTGCAGCTCATCTCCGCGATGGCCTCGTGCACCAGGCGCTGGTTCTCGTTGTCGAGCGCGGAGGTCGCCTCGTCGAGCACGAGGATGCGGGGGCGGCGCAGGAGTGCCTTGGCGATCGCGACCCGCTGGCGCTGGCCGCCGGAGAAGTTCGTGCCCATCTCCGAGACCACCGTGTGGTAGCCCATCGGGAGGCCGTCGACGAAGCCCATGAAGGGCAGCGCGCGGCAGGCCGCGATGGCGTCCTCCTCGGTCAGGTCGGTGCCGAGCACCAGGTTCTCCGCGACCGTCTTGTTGTGGAGGTAGCCCTCCTGCGGGATGTAGCCCACCTGGCTGCGCAGGGCCGCCAGGGAGAGCTCCTCGCGGGGCACCCCGCCGTACCGGACCCCGCCGGAGGTGGGGGCGTAGAGGCTGCAGAGGATCTTGCCCAGCGTGGTCTTGCCCGACCCCGACTCGCCGACGAGGGCGACCTTGGCGCCCGGGGCGATCTCCAGCGAGACGTCGGTGAGGACGTCGGGGGAGTGGTCGGTGTAGCGGTAGCCGATGCCGTCGAGGGTGATGCCGGCGTGGGGCAGCCGCTCGCGGGTGCCGGGGTCGGCCTCGGGGGCGTAGTCGTAGATGTCCTCGGAGCGCTCGAGGTAGCGCGAGGCGACGGTGATCTCCATCAGCCCCTGGTAGACCGCGAGGCCCAGGCCGAAGACGAGGGCGGCGACGCCCTGCACCGAGACGGCCTCGCCGAGCGTGATGGTGCCGGCCTGCACCCACGAGAGGCTGATGAGCATGACGGTCAGGGGGCCGAGCGCCTGGATGGTGGCGACGGTCGAGCCGATCCAGCCCTGCTGCACCCGCATGCGGCGGCGCATCGCGGCCAGCATGGAGCGGTAGCTGTCGCGCCACTCGTCGAGGAACGTCTCGGTGTAGCCGCCGATCTTGAGGTTGGCGACGGAGACGGTGGCGTCGAGCTGGATGCTCTGCACCTTGCCGGCGTGGTGGACCTCGTCGTCCGTCGCGCTGCGCACCAGCTTCTGGCTGGCGGCCAGCAGCACGACCACGACGAGGTAGCAGCCGAGCACGACGGCGCCGAGCTGCGGGGAGACCCAGAAGACGTAGCCGACCAGGACGATCGAGGTCAGGAGGTCGATCGCGCCCTGCATGAGGCGGGTCGCGATGATGTCGCGCACCTGGTTGAGGCTGTTCAGGCGGTACATCAGCTCGCCCGGCGGGCGGACCATGAAGTAGCGCAGCGGCAGCCGCAGCAGGTGGGAGAACGCCCGCTCGAGCAGCTGCCAGGACACGCGGCAGACGAGCGCGGTCGCGGCGTACGTGCGGACCACCTGCACGAGCGCGAACCCGACGGCGAGGATCGCGACGGTGCCGAGCGCGGCGCCCAGGCCGGAGCCGGGCTGCACGATCTCGTCGACGAGCTCCTTGGTGAGCACCGGGATGGCGAAGGTGAAGCCGAACGCCACGACGCTCATCAGCCCGAGCAGCGCGAACCCGCCGGCGGAGGCCTCGGGCCACAGCGGCTTGTCGCGCCACGCGGCGGCGAACGGCCGCCGCTCGGGGGTGAAGGCCGGGCCGGGCGCGAAGGTCAGCACGAACTCGGAGAAGTCGCGCTCCAGCTCGTCGCGGGGCACCCGCACGCGGCCGACCATCGGGTCCATCAGCACGGCGCCGCGGCGGTCGACCGACTCGACGACGACGAAGTGGTAGCCCTTCCAGTGCGCGATGAAGGGGCCCTCGAGGGCGTTCAGCCCGTCGACGTGCCGCACCCGCAGCATCGAGCACTCCATGCCCTGGCTCTCCAGCACCGCCTTGATCTGGCGCATGCCGAGGCCGTCGCGGCCCGGCTCGAGCACCTCCCGCAGCCGGGTCATCGACAGCTCGCGGCCGTGGTGGGCGAGCGCCGAGCGGGCGACCGCGAGGCCGCACTCGGTCTGCGTCACCTGCAGCGTGGTGGGGACGCGGTGCCGCAGCCGTGGCAGCGCCAGGCCGGCGGCGCTCACGCCGTCGCCCCGGTGATGCCGCGCGCGAAGGCCAGCGGGGAGGCGAGCACGCCCGGCTCCACCCGGTCGAGCAGGTGCCACAGCACGCCGGCGCGACCGGTCATCAGCCCCGGGCTCTGGTTGTAGCGGATGAGCGGGTCGGCCAGGCGCCGCTCGACGAGGTCGGCGCCCAGGCAGGTGTCGAGGTCGGCGCGGAGCCGGTCGGCCTCCGCGGCGGCCGGGGTGCCGGGCGCGGCGGCGCCGACGAGGCCGAGCGCGTCGCGCAGCCCCAGCGCGCCGTGGCACAGCGTGAGGGAGGTGGCGACCCTGCTCGCCCGGATCCCGGCGAGCGGGGCCTCGAGCACGCCGGCGGGCAGGGCGCCGACGCGCACCGCCTCGCCGAGCGCGACGAGCGTGCCCGCCGAGCCGTTGCACCAGCTGTCCGTGTGGTTCTCGACGCCGGCGCGGTTGGTGCGCAGGGGGTACGCCGCGTCCTGCCCCGCGGTGCGGAACCCGCTCAGCAGCTCGTCGTGGCAGCGCACCGCCAGGTCCCGGGCCGGCTCGTGGCCGGTCGCGGCCAGCGCGCGGGCCGCCAGCAGCAGCAGGCCGGAGACGCCGTGGGCGAGACCCGAGGCGGCGAGCCGGCCCGGCAGGTCGGTGCCGAGCGCGTGCAGCACGGCCTCGGCGACCTGGTCGGGCGCGCGGCCGCCCGGTCCCTCGGGGCCGGTGACGGCGTCGTCGCCGAGCACGAGCCAGCGGCCCACACCGCCGGCGACGACGTCGAACCAGCCGTCGTGCACGTCACCGGTGGGCACGAGCGCGTGGGCCGTGCGGGCGGCGTCGAGCAGCGCCGGGTCGTCCAGCAGGCGGCCGGCCTGCCAGATGCCCCAGGTCGCACCGGCGAAGCCGTTGTAGGCGCCCTGCCCGGCTGCCGCGAGGCTGCGGGACTCGTAGGAGTTGGCCGCCAGGATGCGCGCCACCGGGTCGAACACGTGGCGGGCGGCGGCGACGAACCGCTCCTCGCCGAGCACGACGCCCGCAGCGGCCAGCGTCGTGGCCGGCCCCGTGCGCCCCGTGTAGAGGTCGTAGCCCAGCACGCCGGGGGGCCAGGGGCGCTCGGAGTCCGACGACGCGACCGGTCCGACCCACGTGTGGGGCAGGTGCGGGTAGCGGTCCTCGACCTGCTCGTCCGCGATCTCGTGGGCGAGGCGGGCGGCGAGGTCGCGCAGGGCGCCGCGGTCCGTCGTACGACGGGCGGCCGGGGCAGCCGACGCGAAGACGGCGGCGGCGTCGTACATGCCGTGCGGGTCGGGCAGCTTGGCGCTCAGGGCGATGCGGATGAGCTGCAGCTGCTCGGCCAGGTCGCGCTCGCCGAGCCGGTCGAGCTTGCGCTGCTGCTGGGCCAGCGGGCTGGCCACGAGGTCGGCGACGGGCGTGGGGTCGTGGGCCGCGGTCAGGTGGCTCTGGTCGGCGCGCACGAGGAGGTAGGGCACGTCGGTGTCCCACATCTGGGTGCACTCCGAGGCGACGAGGCGGTGGTCGGCCCCGCGGCTCGCGATGGCGATGCGCTTGAGCAGGCTGGCCGCCAGGCGCGGGTCGGCGCCGGTCGCGGCGCCGGTGAGGGTGCGCAGGCACTGCTCGTACTGCACCGTCGCGTTGTGCACGTAGCGCAGGCGGGCGGTGCCGAAGAGCTCGACGACGAGCGCCCGGAACTCCTCGCGGTGGGCGAGCACCTGCTCGTAGGCGCGGGCGAACCCGTCCGTCATCGCGGTGATGGCGTCGATGGTGCGGCGCTGCGCGTCGCGGGGCAGCTCCTCGCGGCGCTGCGGCTCGGGGGCACGGCGCCCGTCCCAGTGCACGCGCACCTCGGCGCGGAACGGGTGCTCGACCGCGAAGCGGCGGAACGGGCCGGAGCCGCGCGCCTCGCCGCCGCCGAGGAACCCGACGTCGACGTAGCCGTCGCGGTCGGCGCGGGCCATCACCATCGGCAGCACGCCCATGGCGAAGACCGAGGTGTCCATCTTCCGGTACGCCGAGAGGTCGGTCTCGACGAGGCCGCGGGCCTTGTGGCGCTGCGGGTGCAGGAGGGTCTCGAGGTCGACGGGCACCGGTCCGCGTGCGGTGGCCAGGATGTTCTCGAAGTGCATGTCGCGGGCGTTGAGCGCGTAGAGCACCGCCGCGAGCTCGCCGATCGCGTCGAGGTCGGGCTCGGCGCCCGGGGTGGCCTCGACGAACTCGACGTACCCGTAGCCGTCGCGGGCCAGCACGGACGCGGCCTGCAGGTCGGTGCCGACCAGCGCGTTCCAGCGGCGGGCGAGGTCGGCGTACGCGGCCTCGGCGTCGACGGGGCGGGGCTTGTAGACCACCCGGACGCCGCCCTCGAGGGTGACCACGGAGACCGACCGGCCGCCGGCGTGCGTGTCGCCCGCCAGGCTGAGGCCCGCGATGCGGGCGGGGGCGACGCCGAGGTGGCGGTGCACGTCGTCGGCGTCGGCCACGACGCGGCGCACCGTCTCGGCGACGGCCGCCATGCGGCGCTCGAGGCGGGTGCCGACGCGCGACCAGGTCACCGGGTGGGCGAGGGCGAGCGGGCGGAGGCGGTAGGCGAGCTGCTCGGCGCAGAAGCGGCGGTAGGCCTCGGCCGAGTCGACGCCCTCGCGGGGCACCAGGAGGTCGGCCAGCGGCCGGACCGCCAGGTCGAAGAAGTCGCGGACGAGCACGAGCTCGACCTGCGCGCGGAAGGCGGCGGGGTCGGCGAGGTGCAGGTCGAGGTCGGGGTCCCACAGCGCGGCGTAGACGTGTGCGGAGACGGCCTCGCTGATGCGGGCGAACGTGTAGGTCTCGGCACCCTCGCCGAAGGAGTCGAGGGGCAGGCGCCGGGGCGGCAGCGCGTCGAGGACGTGCTCGTCGCGCAGGTCCAGCCGCAGGTCCGCCAGCGGCTCGATGATCTCGTCGACCTCGCTCGAGGTCAGCTCGGGGTAGAACGTGGCAGACATGGCGGCCCTCTCGGCGTCGGCTGGTGGGTGGGGCGGTCGCGGCGGCTGGTGCCGGCGGCTCACGGGCGGGCGAGGTGCCTCAGCACTCGTCCGTGCAGGACGTGGTGGGGCAGCTGTTCGTCGACACGTAGGCCGAGATCACGCTGATCACGACGGTCGGCGTGCCGCCGCCCTGCGCGTCGCCCTCGGTCAGCTCGACGAGCTCCTCGTCGGTGTAGCGGCCGAGCTCCAGGTTCTTCTTCATCGTGGCTGTTCCTTCCGTGCTGGGAGTGCTGGATGTGGTGGACGGGTGGTGCCGGTGGTGCGGTCCTGCTGGTGGTGGAGCGGGTGGTGCGGGCCGCTCAGGGGCACCAGGCCATGCACTCCTGCGAGAGGGTGCACCAGTCGCCGGTGTTGCCGTAGGCGTCGCTGAGGGAGAACGTGTTCGTCGTGCAGGCGCCGAACACCTCGTTGTCGAACGACTGCTCGTCGATCTCCTCGATCCAGTCGATGCTCTTCATGAGGTTTCCCCTTCCGAGGGATGTGTGGGTGATGGATCCACGCGTCTCCGGGCGATCGGCTGGATGAGGTCCTGCTCTTGCTCGCTGCTTCCGGATGCCTTGTGGTGAGCACCAACCTGCCAACCCGTGGGGGGACGCACATCGGCCGCGCGGGCGAGGTGTCGCGGGGGATTTCTGGGCCCTGCGGGGGGTGGACACGGGCCCTGTCTCCGCCGCGCGGGGGAGGCCGGGTCGCCCCGTCTCCGCCGCTCAGTCCTCGAGCAGCCAGGCTCGCTCGACGAGGGCCCGCACGGGGGCCGCGTCGTCGTCCCCGCCGGGCGGGGGAGCGGGCTCGCCGGCGCGGTGCCCGACGCGGAGCGCGACCGCCCGCCGCAGGGCGGACTCGTCGAGCCGGGCGTCGGGCGGCAGGCCGCGGTAGCCGGTGGTGAACGCGGCCGCCAGGCGCTGCAGGGTGCCCGCCGGGTGGCCCGCGGCCTCGACGTACCACTGCAGCCGCGCGAGGTCGCCGACCACGCCGCCGACGTCCGCGGCCGGGTCACCCAGGGGGTGGGCGGTGACGCGCACGAGCACGACACCGGAGGGCTGCGCGTGCAGCCGGTCGAGGCCGAGGGGGCCCTGCAGTGCGGTGCCGCCGGCGGCGAGGGCGTCCGCCCAGTGCTCCAGCGAGACCCGGTACGGCGCGGGCAGCGCCGCGGGCCGCGTCCAGGTGGGGCTCTCGGGCGCGGGGGGTGCCGGCGAGGTGGCGTCGGCGACCGCGTCGTGGCGGCCGCGCAGCCAGGCGCCCACGGCCCAGAGCGTCCGCAGCCAGCGGCGTACCGCCGCCGGCGCCCGCCCCGGGTCGGCCGCCACGGCAGGGCCCGCCGCGACCAGCTCGTCCTCGAGGGACGGGGTCGTCGCGGGTCCGGTCGTGGCGCGGACCTGGATGCGGGTCGGGTGCACGATGTCGGCCGCTGGCGGCCGCTCCCCTCTGGGTCGGCGGGCCCGGCGACCGGGTGGGCCGACGGTGGTGGCCCTCGAACCTAGGCAGGGGGAGGCGGGCGGCGCATCGGCCGCGCGACGGAGATCCGGGCCGGCGGCCGCTCTGGGGCCGGTGGCCGCTCAGTCCGGGCCGGCGGCCATGAACCCCGACTCGAAGGCGAAGACGACGAGCTGCACGCGGTTCACCAGCTGCAGCTTGGCCAGGCACGCCGACACGTGGGTCTTGACCGTCGCAGGCCCCACGAAGAGCTCCGCGGCGATCTCGCTGTTGGAGCGGCCGTGCGCGACGTGGCGCAGCACCTCGCGCTCGCGCTCGGTCAGCTGGTCGAGCGCCGCCTGGTTGGCGGGGGAGATGGCGACCTGGTCGGTGCTCGAGCGCTCCAGCCCGCGCGTGATGACCGGGCGGGTGACCTCGGGGGCCAGGAGGCTGTGGCCGGCGGCGGTGGCCAGCACCGCGTCGGTGAGGTGGGCGGGGTCCGTGTTCTTCAGCAGGAAGCCGACGGCGCCGGCCTGGAGGCAGGCGAGCACGCGCTCCTCGTCGCCGAAGGTGGTCAGCATCAGCACCTTGGCGTCGCTCGTGGCGGCGATGCGCCGGGTGGCCTCGATGCCGTTGAGGCGGGGCATCTCGATGTCCATCAGCACGATGTCGGGCGCCAGCTCGGCGACGGCGGCGACGGCCGCCTCGCCGTCCGCGGCCTCACCGACCACGGTGAGCCGCTGGTCGACGCTGAAGAGCAGCGCGAACCCGGCGCGCACGAGCTTCTGGTCGTCCACCAGCAGCACCCGCACGGGCCCGGTGGATGTCGTCGGTGTGTCGCTCATGCGTGTGCCGTGGCGTCGTCCCACCGCAGGTGTGCCGCCACCACGAACCCCCCTTCGTCGCTCGGTCCGACCTCCAGGTCGCCGCCGTGCAGCAGCACCCGCTCGCGCATCCCCACCACGCCCATCTGCGACCCCGAGGTCGGCTCGCTGCGCGCCGGGCCCGGGTCGCTCACCCGCAGGTCGAGGCGACCGGCACCCGGCCCGGCACCGCCGTCGACCGCCAGGTCCACCCGCGCGCACCGGGCCCGCGAGTGCCGGGCCACGTTGGTGAGCGCCTCCTGCACGACCCGGTACGCCGCCAGCGCCGCCGCGGGCGGGACGGTCCGCACGTCGCCGGCGGGGGCGTAGTCGACGTCGAGGCCGAGGGTCTGGTACGTCGCGAGCAGGTCGGGCAGGGCCGTCAGGTCGCCGCGCACGACCTCCTCCTCCGCCGCGTTCTGCACGCGGAGGGTGTTGAGGAGCAGGCGCAGGTCGCTCGTCGCGCCCCGGGAGATCTCCTCGACCGTCAGCATCGCGTCGGCGGCCTGGTCGGGGGAGGAGCGCAGGACGGCGCGGGCCGCCGCGGTCTGGATGCCGATGAGCGCGACGTGGTGCCCGATGACGTCGTGCAGCTCGCGCGCGATGCGCAGCCGCTCCTCGGTGACGGAGCGCTGGCGCAGCCGGTCGGCCTGCTCGGCGATCGTGACGCCCCGGTCGCGGGCCTGGGCCTCGCGCCGGGCGGACCACCACGCGGCCGTGCCCCCGAGGGACGAGGCGAGGAAGAAGGTGAGGGCGGAGATGCCGGCCTGGGCCATCGCGGCCACGGGCGGCGAGATGGACCCGACCTCCGGCAGCGTGCGCAGCAGGTCGAGCACGTCGTGCAGCAGCACCTCGGAGAGGACCCAGAAGACGGTCGCGAGCGCCATGACGACGGTCATCACCAGCGCTCCGGTGCGGTGCGCCGACCAGGCGACGGCGCTGAAGAGGGTGAAGAAGTAGTAGACCTGCAGCGCGAACACGGCCGACACCTCGGGCACCGCCACCGCGGTGGCGACGTAGTGGCAGATCGCCAGGGTCAGCACGAAGAGCGGCGCGACGCGGCGCAGCGCCAGCGTGAGCACCGGCAGCACGATCCAGAGGTAGGTGCCGAGCAGGCCCAGCGCCGAGTCGTCCAGCGTGCCGAGGCTGCGCGTCGTCTCGACCGACAGCATCGCGCCGACGGCCAGGGCGAGCGCCAGCACCGGGTCGACCGTCAGCGCGTTGCGGACGTCCACCGGTCGCGTCCACCCCTGGTCGACGCCGTACAGGCGTTGCAGTGCCCGCAGCACCCCGGTCCCCCTCCCCGTCGGTCCCGGCCCCCGTCGGGTGGGCCGGCGGACTCCCTTCCCCGCCCCGGGGGGTCGAAAACAGTCTCGTCGTACCCGTCCTCGCAGGTCCGCGCCTCCCCCGCGCGGGGGAGATCCCGGCGCCGGCGGATCCCCCCGGCGACCGATGCCCGCGGGGGCGCCGCGCCCCTACCGTCGAGGGACGAGCTCGGGCCGTCACCGGGACGGTCCGCACCACCGGAGGGACGAACGATGACCAGCGCGCTGCAGCAGACCCCGACCGCCCGTCCGTCCGAGGACGTCGTCCGCGACCCGCTGGAGGACGTCGTCGGCAGCATCGAGGACGAGCTGTTCGAGCAGGCCGTCGGCGAGCAGCTCGCGAGCCTCGGCACGATGCCGAGCATCTCGACGGTGCACTGCCTCACCTCGAAGCACGACACGGTCCTGCTGCCCCGGCTCTGAGGCCGCGGGCGCGGGGGGACCGCGGACGACCGCAGCACAGATCGACGAGGAGGGAGGGGAGCGCGGTGGACGACCTGGCGACGTGGACGCGCGTGCTCCCCGAGCTCGGCGACGAGCAGGCGGTCGCCGACCTGCTGGCGTGGGCCGACGCGCTGCCCTCCGACCTGCCCCCGGACCCGGGGTCCGGGGCACCCGGCGACCGGTCCGGGGTCGGGTCTCGGGAGACCCCGGACCGGTGCTCCACCCCCGACGACGGCGTGCTCGGGGCCTTCGTCGCGGCCGTCGCCGCCCCGCTGGTGGCGCGGGCGGCCGAGCGCCTGGACGCGCTGACGGTCGTGGCCGACCGCGAGCGCGTCGTCGCCACCGCGGCCGGGGTGGCCCGGTCCGCGGTCGCCGAGCAGGTCGTGCGCCCGCTGGTGGCCCTCCTGGCCGAGGACGGCGCCGCCCGTCGCCTGCCCGGCGCGACGCCGGAGGACCGGTACGCCGCGTTCCTGGCCCACCTGCTGTCCCCGGCCGGCCGCGCGCGCGTCGACGCCCGCCACCCCGACCTGCTGCCGCGGGCCCGCGGCCTGGCCGCCCAGCGGCTCGACGCGCTGTGCGCCGCCCTCGAGGAGACCGAGGACGCCTGGACCGCCGTGTGCGCGTCCCTCGCGCTGGACCCCGACGACCGCGTCGTGGCCATCGACCCCGGCGGCGACGCCCACGGCGGGGGCCGCACCGTCCTCGTCCTCACCACCGCCGGCGGTCGACGCCTGGTGGTGAAGCCGCGACCGGTGGACCTCGAGGCGGGGTACGCCGCGTTCGCGGCCTGGCTGGGACGCAGCGCCACCGGCCTCGAGCTGCCGCGGCCCGCCTTCCACCGCGGCGCACGGACGGGCTGGATGGAGCACGTCGCGCCCGGCGCCGCGCCCCACCCCGACTTCCACGCCATGGTCGGCGTCCACCTCGCCGCGCTCCACCTCCTGCGCGGCACCGACGTGCACTACGAGAACCTGCTCGCCGACCCGCAGGGACGTCCGGTCGTGGTCGACGCCGAGGCGCTCTTCACCCCGCGGCTCGGCGACGGCGCCCGCCCCGACGTCCTCGACGTGACCGCCACCGGCCTGCTGCGCGTGGCCTTCCCGGGCAGCGACTTCGACTTCGGTGCCCTCGACTACCGCCGCGGCTCCACCTCGCCCTTCCGGGCCTGGCACGTGCGCGGCGCGGGCCGCGACGACCTGCGTCTGGAGATGGGGCCGGTGGTGGTCGACGACCCCGAGACGGTGCCCGGCGGCGGCCCCCGCACGGCGGCCGACGCCGACGCCCTCGTCGACGCCTTCGTCCGCTGCCTCACCTTCGCGCGCGAGCACCGCGCCGCGGTCGTGGCGCGGCTGGGCTCCGACTTCGCCCGGGGACGCTGCCGCTACGTGCACCGCCCGACGATGAGCTACGCGCAGCTGCTCCGCATGGCCACGCACCCGCGGTTCGCCGCCGAGGCCGACCGCCGCCGCGTGCTGGCGCGCCTGGCCGTGCTGGCGCCCGCGACCGGCCCCGAGCTGCTGGCCTCCGAGGTCCGCCAGCTCACCGGCGGCGAGGTGCCGGCCTTCGTGCTCGACCTGCACGACCGCCGGGTGCGCGACGCCCGCGGACGCGACACGGGCGCGCGGGCGGTGGCGACGCCGTACGACGACGTGCTGGCCCTGCTCGGCGGCCTCGACGAGGCGCACGTCGCCGCCCAGACCGAGACGCTCCGGGCCTGCACGGCCCACTGGTCCGGCGGCACCCCCGCCGCGTCGGACCGGCTCGTGGGAGCGGGGGACCAACCCAGAAGAGGAGAAGTCCAGTGAACAGCTCCAGCACCCTCGACGGCCGCGTGGGCGGCCAGGTGGGCACCTCCGGTGGCGCCGGGCGACGGGGCCTCCACCTCGTCCTGGCGCTCGTGGTCGGCGCCCTCGTCTCCGTCCCCGCGCTGCCCGACGCGACCGCGTCGTCGGTCGGCGTCGTCGGCCTCGTCGCCGGCGTCGCGGTGGCCGTGCTCCTGCAGCGTCGTCCCGGGGGCGGCGGCAGCGTCGGCCGGGCCACGCGCGGTCTGCTCGTCGGGGCCGGCATCGTCGGCGCCCTCCTGCTGCTCAGCATCGGGTTCGGCATCGCGGCCGCCGAGGCGCCGCTGCTCGTCGCCGTGCCCGCGCTCGTCGCGATCGCGATGACCTACGCGATCGCGCGCGCGGTCGACGCCTGAACCGGCCCGCGACCGACGGGCCGGGGCTCAGGAGCCCCAGTACCCCCGGTGCACCACGTCGGCGACCGGCTTGCGCTCCCGCCGGGCGGGCGACCCCGAGGACCCCGTGTCCTCGGGGTGCCGGTGGCCGATGGTCAGCGCCCCCACCGGCTGGTACGACGCGGGCACGCCGAACGCCTCGCGGAAGTCGCCGACGCGTTCGGGCGTGATGCCGAAGAAGCAGGCACCCAGTCCCTCGTCGACGACCGTCTGGAGCGCGAGCAGCGTGGCCATGCCCGCGTCGACGTACCAGTAGGGGACCGGCCAGCGGGCCTCGTCGCGGTCGGTCCAGCCCTTGTCGGGCGCGGCGTAGCGGTCGAGGTAGGCGTCCTTCGACGTCAGCGGCACGAGGACGACCGGCGCGGTGCGCATCCCCGAGAGCCAGCGGCCCTCGGGGTCGGCGTGCTCCGGTGAGGTGACCTCCCAGAAGCGGGCGACGTCGACCGGGGTGTCGAGGCGCAGGAACGCCCAGCCCTGGCTGAACCCGGCGCTCGGCGCCCGGGTGGCGTGCTCGAGCACCTTGTCGACGAGTGCGGGGTCGACGGGCCGGTCGGCGTAGCGGCGCACCATCCGGCGTCGGCGGACCACCTCGGAGAACTCCATGGCCGCAGTGTCCCAGGGCCGGCGACGGGCCGGCCGGGCGTGGCCCGGGTCACCTCGCCTGAGGTGGGCGGGGGAGTCGGGACGAGGACTAGGGATCGCGCCCGATGTGCGGGGCTACCTCAGACCGGGAGCCTGCTGCGCAGGCTCCCGCCGGGAGCCGACCGACCCGCACCGACCCCGCCCCCGCAGGAGGCCCCCGTGTTCGCCACCCCCGACTACCTCGTCGCCGAGGCCCGCCACCGCGCCGAGGAGGTACGCCGCTTCCTCCCCCGCCGCGACACCCGCCCCGACGCCGAGCGTCGTCGCCGCCGCTACCGCTGAACCCCTCCCCGCCCGACCGCCCGTCCCAGCGCCCGCCCGACCGGACGCGGCGCCCGGCGCCGTCGTCGGTGATCATGGGACCCGTGGTGGTCTCCCGTGGCTCGGCGCTGGTCGGACGGGGCGCCGAGCTGGACCAGCTCGGCGCCTGGCTGGGCATCGGCGCTGCCGGTCCGGACGTCGCCGCAGCGCCCGGCGACGCGGCGCCCGACGACCTGCCGCCCTCGGTGCTCGTCGCCGGTGACGCGGGTGTCGGCAAGACCCGGCTGCTGCGGGAGCTGCGCGACCGGGCCGTCGCGGACGGCTGGCGCGTCGACGCCGGTCACTGCCTCGACTTCGCCGACTCGGCGCTGCCCTACCTGCCGTTCTCCGAGATCCTCGGCCGGCTCGAGCGCGACCTCCCCGAGGTCGTCGCCGCCGTCGTCGAGACCCACCCGGCGCTGGCCCGGCTGCAGCCCGGCCGCCGCATGCGCACCGGCGAGACCGACGACGCGACGAGCCTCGCCCGCGGCGACCTGCTGCCCGCGGTGCACGCGCTGCTCGAGGCGGCGGCCGCGCCCGCGCCGTACCTGGTCGTGGTCGAGGACGCCCACTGGGCGGACCAGGCGACCCGCGACCTCCTCTCCTTCCTCTTCACCCGGCCCTTCGGGGCGCGGGTGGCGGTCGTCGTGTCCTACCGCTCCGACGACCTGCACCGCCGGCACCCGCTGCGTCGCCAGGTCGCGGAGTGGGCCCGGCTGCCCGACGTGCGCCGCCTGCAGGTCGACCCGCTGCCGCCGCCGGACGTGCGCCGCCTCGTGCGCGGCCTGGCCCGCCAGCGCTCGCGGCCCGCGGGGCGGCTGAGCGAGGCCGAGATCGCGGCGATCGTCGACCGCGCCGACGGCAACGCGTTCTTCGCCGAGGAGCTGGTCGTCGCCGCCGGCGGGGACGGCCTGCCGGACGACCTGGCCGACCTGCTCCTCGTGCGCCTCGACCGCCTCGACGACGACGCGACGCGCGTCGTGCGGGTCGCGTCGGTGTCGGGGCGCCGCGTCAGCCACGAGCTGCTGGCCGTCGCCTCGGGGCTCGCGCCCGAGCGGCTCGACGCCGCCCTGCGGCACGCGGTGGAGATGAACGTGCTCGAGCCGCGCAGCGACGGCTCCTACGTCTTCCGGCACGCGCTGCTGGGCGAGGCCGTGTACGACGACCTCCTGCCCGGCGAGCGGGTGCGCCTCCACGCGGCGTACGCCGAGGCCATCGCCGACGGGCGGGCCGCCGGCACGGCCGCCGAGCTGGCCCGGCACGCCCGGCTGGGCCAGGACCCGACGACCGCGGTGCGTGCCAGCGTCGAGGCCGGGGGCGACGCGATGCGGGTCGGCGCGCCCGACGAGGCCGCGCAGCACTACCAGCACGCGCTCGAGATGCTCGGCGCGCCGGGCGTCGTCGTGGCGGCCACGGAGCTCGCGGACCTCGTGACGCGGGCGGTCGCCGCGCTCGTCGCCGCCGGCCACGTCGCCCGCGCCACCGCGGTGGCCCGCGAGCAGCTGGAGACCCTGCCGGCCGACGTGCCCGACGCGGTGCGCGGCGAGGTGCTGACGGCCTTCGCGACCGCGCTCGGCATGGCCGACACGACCGAGGACGTGCTCGGCTACACCCGCGAGGCCGTCGAGCTGACCGTCGACGCGCCCGTCGCGGTGCGGGCGCGGGCGCTGGGCTTCCACGCCCGGGCGCTCACCGCGTGGGGCGAGCCCGACGACGCGCGCCGCGTGGCCCTCGAGGCGCTGGGCCTGGCCGAGCGCCACGACCTCCCGCGCCTGGCCAGCGACTCGCTGGCCACGCTGGTGGGCCTGGAGCGCGACGGGCCGGTCGACGAGGTCCGGGCCTCGATGGAGACCGTGGTGCGCCGGGCTCGCGCCGCGCGCGCAGTGGACGCCGAGCTGCGGGCCCTCTTCTTCCTCGGGCGCCTCCACCAGGACCGCGCCGAGCACCAGCTGGCCGCCGACGCGTTCGCCCGCGGCGTACGACGGGGGGCCGCGGCCGGCACGCCGTGGGCGCCCTACGCCTTCGACTGCCGCTTCCACCTCGCGTCGGTCGCCTTCGACCAGGGCGACTGGGACAGCGTGCTCGAGCTGACCGACGTCGCCGGGCAGACGCCGCCCGCCCTGAGCGAGGCGTGGCTGCTCGCCCTGGCGGTGCGCGTCGCGGCCGCCCGCGGCGAGGCCGACGCCCTCGCCCGCGCCCGGTCCCTGCGCGAGCGCTGGCGGGAGGAGGGCCTGCTCGCGGTGAGCGCGGCGACCGCGGAGCTCACCGTCGCCGAGCACGAGCGGGACGCCGCGGCCGCCCTCGAGGTGTACGACGCGCTCGTCGCCTGCGTGACGGTCACCTGGCGCGAGCACTTCCCGGCCCGGCTGCGGCTGGCCGCCACGGCGCTCGGCGTGCTCGCCTCCGCGGCGCTGGGCCGCGACGGGGTGGGCCTGACGGAGGACGAGCGCGGCCGGCTGGCACCGCAGGCCGAGCGGCTGCTCGACGACGGGCGCCGGGTGCTGGCCGACGTGCGCGAGTCGGGCACGGGCTTCGGCCCCGAGGGGGAGGCGTGGGCGGCCCGGCTGGGTGCGGAGTGGCTGCGGTGGCGCTGGGCGGCCGACCTCGACCCGCCCGCCCCGGACGAGCTCGTCGCCGCGTGGCGGCGCGCGGAGGAGACCACCGAGGCGGCGCGCAACTCCTCGCTGCTCGCGCAGGTGCGGGCCCGGCTCGCCGTCGTGCTGCGGGCCACCGGGGACGCCGCGGCCGCCCGCGAGGTGGCGGCGGCCGCCGACCGCACCGCCCAGCGCCTCGGCCTGGCGCCGCTGCGCGCCGAGCTGGCACCCGTGCTGGGGCGCCGAGCGGCCGGGTCGGGCGCGTCGGGGCGCGGGGGCGCCGCGAGGCCCGACCGCACGGACGAGCCGCTGACCTCCCGCGAGCGGGAGATCCTCGGCCTGGTCGCCCAGGGCCGCAGCAACGGGGAGATCGCCCGCCAGCTGTTCATCAGCGTCAAGACGGTCTCGGTGCACGTCTCGAACATCCTCGCCAAGCTCGGCGCGTCCGGGCGCACGGAGGCGGCGGCGCTGGCCCGACGGAAGGGACTGCTGTGACGTTCCGCTGCGCCGCCGCCAGCGCGGCCGACGGCGAGCCCCTCGCGGGCACCGCGCCGACCGACGACACGTGGTTGCTCGTCGAGCAGCCCGGCCCGTGGGGCCGCAAGGCGCTGCGGGAGAGCGACCTCCCGCCCGAGGTGGCGGCCCACCTCGGCGGGCTGCGGGGCGTGCGGGTGCAGCTGGTGCGCCGGCCCGGACGGCGGCCGGACGGCCCGCGGCACGTGTTCGCCGCCCGCCGCGAGGGTGCAGGGTACGCCGTCACCGCGGCCCTGCTGCCCGACCTCGCCGCCCTGCTGGGCACGACCGCCGACGACGTCGCACGGGGCGCGCTGCCGGGAGCGACGCCGTACCCCGACCCGCTCTGGCTGGTGTGCACCAACGGCCGGCGCGACCTGTGCTGCGCCGAGCTCGGCCGTCCGGTGGCGCAGGCGCTCGCGGAGCGGTGGCCCGGGGCGACCTGGGAGACCACCCACCTGGGCGGGCACCGGTTCTCCGCCACGCTGCTGGCCCTGCCTTCGGGGGTGGCGCTGGGCCGGCTCGACCCGGACGGAGCGGTCGAGGCGTGTGCCGCGCTGGCCGACGGGCAGGTGCCGCTCGGGGTGGCGCGGGGCGCGGCCGGCCTGCCCGCGGCGGCCCAGGCGGCGGAGCTGCACGTGCGGGCGACGACGGGGCTGACCGCGCTCGACGCGGTGCGGGTGCTCGCGACCGGGGGCGACGAGGTCGTGCTCGCCGTGACGGGCGGCGACGGGACCGAGGAGCTCGTGCGCTGCCGCGTCACGTCGCACCCGGGCGCCGCGCGCCGGCAGAGCTGCGGGGACGAGAAGACGGGTGCCGCACCGGTCTGGGAGGTCGTCACCGTGCCGTGAGCCGTGCCGTGAGGACCGCGGCGCCCGGTCGCCCGTTTGGTCGGCTTGACACCCGCGACGAGAATGGCCGACCAACGGCCCGCGGTGCGCGGGCAGGGACGAGACCGAGGGAGTCACCGCGGTGGTGGACGAGAACGACGACCGGCCCGTGCTCGTGGGCGTCATCGCCCTCGTGGGGGTGGGCCTCGTCGTCGGCCTGATCGTGGGGCTCGTGGCCCTCGGCGGCGTGCGCGTGCTCGGTCTCTCCGGGGGTGGCGGCGGCGGTGGGGGCGAGGCCGCGGAGCCGACCCTCGTGCTGCCCGAGGTGAGCCTCACTGACTCGCCCACGGGGCCGCTCATCACGCTGACCCCCGAGGGCGAGGGGGGCTCCGAGGACGCGGAGGAGTCCGAGGAGCCCGAGCCGGCGGCGACGACCACCACCACGACCGCGGCGGCCGCGCCCGAGATCACGCTGCAGGCGAGCACCACGAGCGCGGGCGTCATGGACCGCATCGACATCTCCGGGGTCTACACCGGCGGCGACGGCGCGATCCTCACCATCCAGCGCTTCACCGACGGCAGCTGGAACGACATCGCCGCCAACACCTCGGTCTCCGGCGGGCTGTACTCCACCTACATCGCGCTGGGCCGGCCGGGCGAGAACCGCATCCGCGCCGTCGACGACAGCACGGGGCTGGCGTCGAACGAGGTCACCATCCAGATCGGCTGACCGGCGGGTCCGCCCACCCGGCTGGTCCGCCCACCCGGCTGACCCCTGCCTGACGCGTCAGGCGCCGAGGTGGGCCCGCGCCGCCGCCACGAGGTCAGGGTCCGGGTGGTCGCGGTTGAGCGCGTCGATGCTCGCGACGGTGGGGGCCATGGCGCCGTCGGTGTCCGTCACGAACAGCACCGGGTGGCTGCCCGGCGCGACCTCCGCCAGGCGCGCGCGCACCCGTGCGTCGCCCAGCGCGTCGACCAGCAACGCTCGGCCGACCCGGCGCCACTGCCCGGCGTCCGGGGCGGCGTCCAGAGCGGCGTCGTGGGCGTGGGCGAGGGCATCGCTCACGCGCACCAGGGGCTCCGCGCCGACCTCGGGGACCACGCCCAGGTCGCCCTCGCCCCACTCGTCGGCCACCAGCGCAGGTGGGCGCGCATGCCCTCGTCATCCCGGTCGGCCGCGGACTGCGCCGCTACCAGCCGCGCCAGGGCCCCCTCGCCGTGCGCGGCCAGACCGACCGTCGACACGTCGGAGTCGGTCAGCAGCGCGACCGCGTAGACCCGCTCGCCGTCGTACGGCGCGAGCAGCGGTCCGAGGGTCGCGACGATGCTCGTGACCAGGCGGTCGCGCAGTGCGTCGAGGTCGTCCACGGAGGCAGCGTAGTGGGCCGGATCACGGCGTCGCGGCGGGAATGCCACCCGCCCGACCTGCGTTGACCGGTACGACGAAAGTTGAGTTGAGTCGGCTCAGGAAATTTGTGAGACTCGACCCGGCGACGCACCATGGGAGTCACGCCCGGAGCGTCGGTCGCGGTCGGACGCAGATGGTCCGCACCCGGCTCGACGCCGGTCCCGCAGACAGCCCGGTACCCAGCCCGGCACCCCAGCACAGGAGGAACACATGGCTCGCGCAGTCGGAATCGACCTCGGCACCACCAACTCGGTCGTCGCCGTCCTGGAGGGCGGCGAGCCGACCGTCATCGCCAACGCCGAGGGCGCGCGCACCACGCCGTCCGTCGTCGCGTTCGCGAAGTCCGGCGAGGTCCTCGTCGGCGAGGTCGCCAAGCGTCAGGCGGTCACCAACGTCGACCGCACCATCCGCTCGGTGAAGCGGCACATGGGCACGGACTGGAAGACCCAGCTCGACGACAAGTCCTTCACCCCCCAGCAGATCAGCGCGTTCGTGCTCCAGAAGCTGAAGCGCGACGCGGAGGCCTACCTCGGCGAGCCCGTGACCGACGCGGTCATCACGGTGCCGGCGTACTTCTCCGACGCGCAGCGCCAGGCGACGAAGGAGGCGGGCGAGATCGCCGGCCTCAACGTCTCCCGCATCGTCAACGAGCCGACGGCGGCCGCGCTGGCCTACGGCCTCGACAAGGGCGACGACCAGACGATCCTCGTCTTCGACCTCGGTGGCGGCACGTTCGACGTCTCGCTGCTGGAGATCGGCGAGGGCGTCGTCGAGGTGAAGGCCACCAGCGGTGACAACGAGCTCGGTGGTGACGACTGGGACAAGCGCGTCGTCGAGTGGATGGTCACGAAGTTCAAGAACGCCAACGGCGTGGACCTCGGCGCGGACAAGATCGCCGCGCAGCGCCTCCAGGAGGCGGCGGAGAAGGCGAAGATCGAGCTCTCCTCCTCCAGCGAGACCACGATCCACCTGCCCTACATCACGCACGGCGAGTCGGGCCCGCTGCACTTCGAGGAGAAGCTGACGCGCGGTGAGTTCCAGCGCATCACCGCCGACCTGCTCGAGCGCACCAAGTCGCCCTTCCAGCAGGTGCTGAAGGACGGCGGCGTCGCGGTCTCCGCGATCGACCACGTCGTGCTCGTGGGTGGCTCCACCCGCATGCCGGCCGTCTCCGACCTGGTGAAGGAGCTGCTCGGCGGCAAGGAGCCCAACAAGGGCGTCAACCCGGACGAGGTCGTCGCGCTCGGCGCGGCCCTGCAGGCCGGCGTGCTCAAGGGCGAGGTCAAGGACGTGCTGCTCCTCGACGTCACGCCGCTGAGCCTGGGCATCGAGACGAAGGGCGGCATCATGACCACCCTCATCGAGCGCAACACGACGATCCCGACCAAGCGCAGCGAGATCTTCACGACGGCGGACGACAACCAGCCGTCGGTCGAGATCAAGGTCGCGCAGGGCGAGCGCCAGATGTGGTCGCAGAACCAGCCGCTCGGCAACTTCGAGCTGACGGGCCTGCCGCCGGCGCCGCGTGGCGTGCCGAAGATCGAGGTCACCTTCGACATCGACGCCAACGGCATCGTGCACGTCTCGGCGAAGGACCAGGCCTCGGGCCGCGAGCAGTCGATGACCATCTCCGGCGGCTCGGCGCTCGGCAAGGACGAGATCGACCGCATGGTCAAGGAGGCGGAGCAGTACGCCGAGGAGGACGCCAACCGGCGCGCCGCCGTCGAGGCCCGCAACACCGCCGACCAGCTCGTCTACACGACCGAGAAGTTCCTGACGGACAACGCGGACAAGCTGCCCGAGGACGTCAAGACCGAGGTGCAGGGCGACGTGGACGCGCTCAAGGAGGTGCTGGGTCGCGACGACGCCACCGCCGACGAGATCCAGGCCGGCGTCACGAAGCTCAACGGCTCCAGCCAGAAGATGGGCGCCGCGCTCTACGCCCAGGCCGAGGCCGACCAGGCCGCGGCCGGCGGCACCACCGGCTCGACCGGTGAGGCCGACGAGGACGTCGTCGACGCCGAGATCGTCGACGAGGGCCCCGAGGGTGAGCAGAAGTGACGGCTGACCAGCCGCACGAGGAGCGCCCGCCGTCCGAGTCGCCCTCGGGCGAGGTGGACGAGCCGCAGGTCGCCGAGCCGACCGAGTCGAGCCTCGCCGGTGGCGAGGCCGGCTCGGCCGGCGAGGCCGCCGGGACCGCCGGGACCACCGGGTCCGGGGAGGCGGCCGAGGCGGGTGCCGCCGACGAGGCGGGGACCGGCCAGGCCGTCGCCGACGAGCTCGCGGTGACGCGGATGGAGCTGGCGGAGCGCACGGCGGACCTCCAGCGCCTCCAGGCGGAGTTCGTCAACTACAAGCGCCGCGTCGAGCGCGACCGCGAGCTGCTCGCGCAGAACGCGTCGTACAAGGTGCTCGCGCCCGTCGTCGAGGTGCTCGACACCATCGACCGCGCGCGGGAGCACGCCCCGCTGGAGGGCGGCCTCAAGGCCGTCGCCGACCAGCTGGAGCGGGTGGTCGGGGCGCAGGGCCTGACGAAGTTCGCCGAGCCGGGCGACGCGTTCGACCCGAACCTCCACGAGGCGCTGTCGACCATGGGCAGCGACCCGGAGGTCACCGTGCCCACGGTGAAGGTCGTGGCCAAGGCCGGCTACCGCATCGGCGAGCGCGTCGTGCGCGCCGCGCAGGTGCTGGTCGTCGACCCGGAGTGAGGTGACGGCCGGGCCGGTACGACGTCGTACCGGCCCGGCCGGCCCACCCCGCCCGCACGAGCGGGCCGGGTGGTGGACGTCGGAGACGAGTGACGAGGAGGTGCGCGGATGAGCAACGCCGACTGGGCGACGAAGGACTTCTACAAGGTGCTGGGTGTCGGGAAGGACGCCTCGGCCGACGACATCAAGAAGGCCTACCGGAAGCTGGCGCGCGCCAACCACCCCGACTCCAACCCGGGCGACACGGCGAAGCACGACCGCTTCAAGGAGGTCGCCGAGGCCTACGACGTGATCGGGGACCCGGCCAAGCGCAAGCAGTACGACGAGGTCCGCGCCATGCCGAGCGGGTTCGGCGGGGGCTTCGGCGGGGGCGGCGCCGGCGGGTTCGGCGGGTTCGGCGGCTTCGACCTCTCCGACCTGCTCCGCGACCGCGCCGGCGCAGGTGGCGCGGGCGGGGCCGGCGGCATCGGCGACATGTTCGGCGACATCTTCGGGGGCCGGCGCCAGCAGACGCGCAGCCGCGCCACGAAGGGCGCCGACGTCGAGAGCACCGCGACCATCAGCTTCACCGACGCCCTCGAGGGCGTCACGATCTCGCTGCGCCTGGCCAGCGAGGCGGCCTGCCCGACGTGCAACGGCACCGGCGGCAAGCCCGGCACCAAGCCCCACGTGTGCGTGGAGTGCGAGGGCGCGGGCTACGTCGTCGGCTCGGTGGGCGGCGCGTTCTCGATGAACGAGACCTGCCCGGTCTGCCACGGCCGCCAGCTCGTGTACGACGAGTCGTGCCCCACCTGCCACGGCACCGGCCGCGGCACGTCGGCCCGCACGATCCAGGCGCGCATCCCGGCGGGCGTGAAGGACGGTCAGCGGATCCGCCTGCGCGGCAAGGGCGCCCCGGGCGAGAACGGTGGCCCGGCGGGCGACCTGTTCGTCACCGTGAAGGTCTCGCCGCACCGTCTCTTCGGGCGCCGCGACGACAACCTGACCCTCGACGTGCCCGTCGGCTTCGACGAGCTCGCGCTCGGCGCGGAGATCAAGGTCCCGACGCTGGGCGGCGGCCCCGTCACGCTGCGCATCCCGCCGGGCACGCCCAGCGGACGCACCTTCCGGGTGCGCGGCAAGGGGGCGCGCCGCGCCGACGGCACCAACGGCGACCTGCTCGCCACCGTGCAGGTGCAGGTGCCCGCCACCCTCGACGCCGGGGCGCGCGAGGCCGTGGAGAACTACCGCGCGGCGATGGCCGGGCGCCCGCTGCGGGCCGGGCTGTTCGAGGAGGCGTGATGGCCGCCCGCGGTGGCCCCGCGGGGCCGGACCCCGACGCCGCGGTCTTCGTCATCTCCGTCGCGGCCGAGCTGACCGGGCTCCACCCGCAGACGCTCCGCGCGTACGAGCGGATGGGGCTCATCACCCCCGGCCGCACGGGCGGCGGGGGCCGGCGCTACTCGGCCCGCGACATCGACCGCCTGCGCGACATCGCCGAGCTCACCTCCGCCGGCACCGGCATCGAGGGGGTGCGGCGCATCCTCGACCTCGAGAACCACCTCGTCGCGTTGCGCCGGCGCAACGAGGAGCTCGTCGCCGAGCTCGAGGCGACGCGGGAGGCCCTGCGGCAGGCGGTCGCGGCCCGCCGTACGACGCCCGCCCCCGCCCGCGCGGGGAACCTGCCCGTGCTGCGCCCGGCCGACCCCAGCCAGTCCCTCGTCGTGTGGCGGCGCAACCGCGGCGTGTGAGCCCGCGGGTGATCCAGGTCTCGCGATCGTGGTCCGCCGAGGCTACTTGCGGTTAACCTTCGCAACGGCACGAGCGGGAGAACGACCCGGGGGCGGCGACCCGCACCGGGCAGGACGTCGCGAGGGGTGAGGTCGACACGTGGACGCTGCAGGTGAGTGGCTGCGTGACTACCTCGCCCACATGGACTGGGTGCACTTCTGGTCCATCCCCGTCTTCACCGCCGTCGTGGGCTGGCTGATCAACTGGTCGGGCCTGTGGATGCTGTTCTCCCCGACCCACTTCCACGGCTTCCGGGTGCCCGGGCTCAAGGAGCTGGCCGCGGCGTCGCCGCGCAAGGTGCAGGAGATCCCCGGCTTCCTGCGCGGCGGGCTGGGCTGGCAGGGCATCGTGCCCGCGCGCGCCGCCAAGATGGGCAGCATCGCCGTCGACAAGGCGATCGCGAAGCTCGGCACGCCGGCGGAGTTCTACCAGGAGCTGGAGCCCGACCGCATCGCCGAGCACATCGTCGAGATGTTCTCCCCCGAGATCCCCGAGCTCGTCGAGCAGGTGATGCTGCGCGAGCACCCGCGGCTGTGGCACGACCTCCCGCGGCCCGTGCGCGTCGCGATCGTGGAGCGGGTGCAGCACCAGCTGCCGCAGGTCGTGCGCCGGGTGACGACGGAGATCGGCATCCACATCGACCAGCTGCTCGACCCCAAGATCATGGTCATCGACCACTTCGAGAAGAACCCCGACCTGGTCGTGCGGATCTTCCGCGACTTCGGGGCCAAGGAGCTGCGGCTCATGGTGGTCTTCGGGTTCGTCTTCGGCTTCCTGCTGGGCATCCCGGTGGCCGTCATCGACCACGCCTTCGGGCAGTGGTGGGCGCTGCCGCTCATGGGTGTCGTCGTCGGGTGGATGACCAACCTGCTCGGCATGTGGCTGATCTTCGACCCTGCGGAGCGCACCAAGGTCGGGCCCTTCACCTTCCAGGGCCTCTTCCCGCGCCGCCAGTCCGAGGCCGCCGAGATCTACGCCCGGCACATCGCGACGGACGTGATCACGCTGGAGCGCATCGGCGACTTCCTGCTCGACGGCCCGCGCGGCGACCGCACCCGGCAGATGCTCGCGACGGCGCTGGAGCCCGCGATCGACGGCGCGATCGGGCCGGCGCGCGGTGCGGTGCGCGTGGCCGTCGGCACCAGCCGCTTCGACACCATCAAGGAGTCGGTGGCCCAGGAGGCGGTGGGCCGCACCATGCGCCCCTTCCAGGACCCCGTGTTCAGCGCCCGGCAGTCCGACAAGATCCAGAGCCTCATCGCCCAGCGCTGCAAGGAGCTGCCGCCGCGCGACTTCGTGGAGATGATGCGGGCCGCGATCAAGGAGGACGAGTGGATGCTCTACGCCCACGGCGCCATCATGGGCGCAGCGGGTGGGTTCCTCCACCTCTGGATGTTCGGGGTCGGAGGCCGGTGAGCAGGGGTACGTCGGGCGGCAGCACGTCGGGCAGGGGCACGTCGGGTGGCTGGGGCGCGCCGCGCCAGCAGGTGGTGCGCGAGGACGGCACGCCGGCGCTCCCGGCGCCCTCCCGGTCGAGGCGCCCGCGGCTGCCGGCCCGGGTGCCGTCGTTCCTGCCTGCGGTCGTCGCCGACCGGGTGCCGGCCTCGCTCGCGCCCGCCGTCGACGCGCTGCCCGGGCTGGCCCGCATCGCGGCCACGACGGCGTACCACACCGCGGAGTGGGGGGTCACGGCGTACGCGCGGACCGGCCGCAAGCTCGTGCGCGCCATGGTCGACCCCGACGCCGCGGCGGAGCTGACCCGCGACCTCAACGACGCAGCGGCCCTGGTCTCGAGCGTCGCACGGGCCCTCTCGTCGGGCACGCCGCTGCCCCAGGCCGTGGCGCAGGCGCAGGCGCGCGTCCCGGCGGAGCGGGCGAGCGCGGCGCCCGTCCCCGAGACCCACCACGGCTCGCGGCGCCTCAGCGAGGAGCAGCGGCTGCGCGCGAAGGGCGCGAAGCTGCTGGAGCAGTCGCGCGACGTGTGGCACACCGAGGGCAGCCACCCGGCGTACGAGCGGATCCTCGCCGACATCGCGCCCGACGAGGCGCGCATCCTCGTGCTGCTGCTCAAGGACGGCCCGCAGCCGTCGGTCGACGTGCGCACCGGCGGCCCGGTCGGGATGGTGAACTCCCAGCTCGTGGCCCGGGGGCTCAACATGATCGGAGCGCGGGCCGGGCTGCGGTACGTCGAGCTCGTGCCGCAGTACCTCAACAACCTCTCGCGCCTCGGGCTGGTGTGGCAGTCGTCGGAGTCGCTCGACGACCTGCTGCGCTACCAGGTGGTCGAGGCGCAGCCCGACGTGCTGAGCGCGACGCACTCCGTGAAGTTCGCGCGCATCCTGCGGCGCAGCATCCACCTGACGCCGTTCGGGGTGGACTTCGCGCGGATGTGCTTCGTGACGGAGGCCGAGGTCGCCTCCACCGCCTTCCCGGTGCACCAGGCGCCGCCCACGTCGCCGTCGTCGGAGAAGCTGGCGCCGGCGCCCCGGGCCGACTGAGGACGGATCCCGCTCGCTCTGGCCCCGGCTGGCAGCCTGGGAGGTGTGAGCGCCCCCCGTCCCGACCTCCCGCCGCCCGGCGTCACCCACGACGTCGACGACCGCCCGCCCACGCCCTGGACCCGGCTCTACGTGGCCGGCATGTGGCTGGGGCGCGACAAGGACGCGTTCACGGGCGCCGAGCACACCCGGGAGAACGCGCTTGCGCTGCAGCGGAAGGGCGACGCCCCGCCCACGCGGTGGACGCGGCGGCGCCTCGACGTGCGCGAGGAGCAGCGGCACGGGATGCGCACGTGGGTGGTGCGGCCCCGCGACACGGCGCCCGTCGCCCGGGTGGTCTACCTCCACGGCGGTGGCTACGTGCACCCGCTGACGGCAGACTACTGGCGCCTCGTGCGCGCCCTGGCCGCGGCGCCCGCGGAGGTCGTCGTGCCGGCGTACCCGCTCGCGCCGGGCGCGGACGTCGACGAGGTGCTGCCCCGCCTGATCGGCCTGGTGCGCGACGCGTGCGCCGACGGCACCCCCACGGTGCTGATGGGGGACTCCGCGGGTGGGGCGCTGACGCTGGTGATCGGCCAGCGGCTGCGGGGCCAGCCGCGGCAGCCGGCGCGCCTCGTGATGCTGTGCCCGTGGCTCGACGCGACCCTCGACGAGGACGAGGTCGGCGACCTCGAGGCCACCGACCCCATGCTGGAGGAGGGCGGGCTGCGCGCGGCCGGCCGGTGGTGGGCGGGGCCGCGCGACCCCGCCGACCCGCTGGTCAGCCCCGTCGCCGGGCCCCTCGACGGCCTGCCGCCGCTCGAGCTGTTCATCGGCGACCACGACATCCTGCGGCCGGCGGTCGACGGGCTGGTACGGCGCGCGCTCGCCGCCGGCGCGACGCTGCGGGTGCGGGAGGTGACGGCCATGTTCCACGTGTGGATGACGCGGGCGGTGCCGGAGGCCGCGGGGACGCGGCGCCAGCTGCGCGAGCTGGTGCGTGCGGCGGCGGCCGACGGGGTACCGGGCGGGGGTCGGCGAGGTGGGTGACGTGCCGTCGCGCGGGTACCGGGCGCCCATGACCAGCGACGCCGTGTCCGTCGAGCCTGCCCCGGGGCCGCCGCCCGCCGAGGGCGTGGAGCAGCTCACCACCGTCTTCTCGACCGAGCTCATCCGGTGGGACCGGCGCGTTCTGGAGCCGCGGCCGTGGACCGTCGCCCAGTCGGTGTGGGTGGCGCAGCTCGCCGCCACCGCCCCGCCCGGCCCGATCCTCGAGCTGTGCTGCGGCGCCGGGCACATGGGGATCGTCGCGGCCAAGACCGCCGGCCGTCCGCTGGTGCAGATGGACCTCGACCCGGTCGCCTGCGACTACGCCCGCCTCAACGCGGCCGCTGCCGGCGTCGACTCCGAGGTCGTGCAGGGCGACTTCCGCGCCGTGGAGCCCCTCGAGCCGACGTACCCCCTCGTGCTGGCCGACCCACCGTGGGTGCCCCGCGAGGAGGTCGGGCAGTTCCCCGAGGACCCCCTGCTCGCCATCGACGGCGGACCCGACGGCACCGACCTCGCCGTCGCCTGCGTCTCCCATGCCGCGCGCGTCCTGCTCCCGGGCGGCCACCTCGTGCTGCAGGTCGGTCCCGTCGACCAGCTCGCCGCGCTCGAGGGCCACCCCGACGTCGCCTCCGGCGCGCTGCGCGTCGCCGAGGTGCGGCAGTTCGACCGCGGCATGCTCGTCCACTTCGCCGCCGCGGAGTAGAGGGCCGGGCGCGCCGGGTACGCCGAGTCGTCGCGAGCTGCACGCGCAGGGCCGCCGAGTCGTCGCGAGCCGCACGCCTAGGGGCGCCGAGTCGTCGCCAGCCGCGCGCCGCCCGGCGCGCGCGCTCCTGGTGGTTGAGGTGGCCGCCCCGGCGGCCCTCGAAACCACGCCGGGGTACGCCGAGTCGTCGCGCGCTGTACGCCTAGGGGCGTCGAGTCGTCGCGAGCCGCGCGCCGCCCGGCGCGCGCTCTTGGTGGTTGAGGTGGCCGCCCCGGGCTGCCCTCGAAACCGCGCCGGGGTACGCCGAGTCGTCGCGCGCTGTACGCCTAGGGGCGTCGAGTCGTCGCGAGCCGCGCGCCGCCCGGCGCGCGCTCTTGGTGGTTGAGGTGGCCGCCCCGGCGGCCCTCGAAACCACACCGGGGCACGCGAGTCGTCGTCAGCGACGCACCCCTTCTGAACTGCGCAGACGTCAGTTGTGGAGAGGCGCGGATCGAGCCCAGGAATGTCGGTGGTCCCTGGTGTCATGGACCTATGACCGAGACGGCGCTGCACCCCCTCGCCGGGGTCGTCGCGCGCGTCCACGACGACCTGGACGACGGGTTCGAGCTCGGTCTGCTGACGCTGGGCCCGGTCGAGACGGGCGCGGCCCTCGTCGAGCTCGAGCGGGCCGCGAACCGTCTTGCCGCGCTGCAGTCGCGGCTCCTGGCCCACGCCAGCGAGGTGCGCGTCGAGGACGCGACGGGTGCGGCGTCGACCGCGGTGTGGTTCGCGAACGCCACCCAGGTGACCCGCGCCGAGGCCCATCGCCGCGTCCGTGTCGCGGTCGCCGTGAACGAGCAGTACGGCGTCCTCGCCGCCGCGGCTGCTTCCGGCGCGGTCTCGCCCGATCAGCTCGAGGTGGTGGTGCGGGCGCTGGATGACCTGGGCGACGTGACCGCGGAGGTCAGGGATGAGGCGGAACGCACGCTGGTCGGGTTCGCCCGCGAGCACGACGCCAAGGCCCTGCGCGTCCTGGGCCGGCGGATCCTCGACGTCGTCGCGCCCGCTGTCGGTGAAGCCCGGGAGGCGGAGCTGCTGGCGCAGGAGGAGCGCGAAGCGGTCGCGAAGATCCGGTTGACGATGCGCGAGGACGGCCACGGCTGTGTCCACGGGCGGTTCACGGTGCCGGAGCTGCACGGGGCGATGTTCACCAAGATGCTCGACGCCATCTCTTCGCCGCGACGCAGCCACCTCCGGGCCGGGAGCGATGGCGACGCGGCTGATGCTCGGCCCGCCTGGGAGCGGCGTGGCCAGGCGTTCGTCGAACTCATCGAGCGGATGCGTGACGCCGACCTCCCCGACGCCGCCGGAGCCGGCGCGACGGTCGTGGTGACGATGTCGGTCGACACCCTCACCGGCGGCCTGGCCGCAGCGTCGCTCGACACCGGCCACCGCATCTCGCCCGGCGAGGCACGACGCCTCGCCTGCGGCGCGGACCTCGTCCCGGCGGTGCTGGGCACGAAGAGCGAAGTCCTGGACCTGGGCCGGGCCGCGCGGTTCCACACCAAACCCCAGCGGATCGCGATGATCCTGCGCGACGGGGGGTGCACCGCAGAGGACTGTGACGCACCACCGCACCGGTGCGAGGCCCACCACGACGATCCCTGGTCACGCGGAGGAGGGACGTCGGTGACGCGCGGTCGGTTGCTGTGCTGGCGCCACCACCGCGTCGCCCACGCCCCGACGTACCTGACCGAGACACTCGGCACCGGCAAGCTCAGGTTCACCCGACGGGTCTGATGAGCCCGGATGTCTGACACGTGGTTTCGAGGGCCGCCGGGGCGGCCACCTCAACCACCGGAATGGGCCGGCGGGCCACCTCGCCAACGCAGTGCGCGCGACCGCCTCAGCCACCGCAGTGCCGCGCGACCACCTCAACCACCGGAATGGGCCGGCGGGCCACCTCAGCCAACGCACTGCCGCGCGACCGCCTCACCCACCGCACTGCCGCGCGACCGCCTCAACCACCGGAATGGGCCGGCGGGCCACCTCACCCACCGCACTGCCACGCGGCCACCTCGCTCACCGGCGGGCGCGCACGCGGCCACCATCAACAGAACCCCTCGGTGGTGAGGTGGGTTGCTCCGCAATCCCTCGAAACCATGCCCGGGCAGGCAGGCAGGTCAAGTCGGGCGGGACGGGGGCCCTCAGGAGTTGTTAGCAGCGCGGCGCTTGTTGAGCAGTGCGTGGGTGCCGTCGCACCAGGGCGCGCGGGCGGTGCCGCCGCAGACGCAGACGGCGACGACGGGGCGGGTGACGGGGTGGGCGCGGCCGTCGGCGTCCATGACCTCGTCCGCGCCGCGCAGCAGCAGCGGACCGTCGGGGCACACGCGCACGCGCACGGGGTCGCGACCGGCCTCCCGACCGCCAGCACGACCGGCGTCGGGGGCGCCGCTGCTCATCGGCCAGCCCCGGCGAGCTCGGGCGCGGGGGCGGTGATCGCGTCGTACAGCGCCTGGCTGGCTTCCGCGTCGATGATGAGGCAGGTGGCGGCGCCGAGCAGCAGGTCGTCCTCGATCGCCGGCTCGGCGGCGACGGCCGCGCCGCAGATGTCGCCCATGACGACCTGCTCGTGGACGGCGTCGGCCTCGACGTGCTCGTGGAAGTACGCCGCGGCGGCGTCCGGCAGGCCCACCCGCTCGATGCCGACCGCGATGCGGCGGCACGGGTCCGTGCTCGTCGCCTCGAACGCCGCCAGGTGACCGAGGGACGCGCCGCGCAGCCGGCGCTGCATCGCGAAGAGCGACATCACGTTGTTGGACAGCAGGGTGGGCGCCTCGACCTGGTCGATGTAGGCGCCGTACGTCGCGTCCAGCCCGCAGGCCTCGAGCGCCTCGGCGTACAGGTGGGAGTGCAGGCGCTCGGGGCGCCCCCCGCCGTACTCGTCGTAGAGCAGCTCGCCCAGCGCCACCTTCGCGGGCCCGTCGACCCGGCCGAGCACGAAGGCCTGGGGGTCCGACTCCTTGAGGTGGTAGACGCTGCGCTCGACGAGGTAGGCGAGCACCTGCTCGCGGGTCGCGCGACGCTGCAGGTGGCGCGCCAGCGGCGTCGACGGCCCGGCGTCGACCAGGGCGCGCAGGCGGCCCTCGACGGTGGCGGCGGCCGCACGGGCCTCGTCGACGGCGGCGCGGGTGAGGTCCCGCAGCTCGGCCTCGAGGAGGTCCTCCGCGTGGTGGCGCCAGCGCAGCAGCTCCAGGTCGCGCTCGGCGTCGGGCGACGCGTCGCCGAACCCGCGGTAGGCGAGCTCGTAGACCGTCCACAACGCGATCTGGGCGTCCTCGCTCCGGATGTCGGTGACGCTGGGGATCTCCGCACGCCCGCCGCGCACGACCTCCACCACTGCCTCGCTGATGGGACCTCGGGGCCGGGGCAGGTGCATGCAGTCCTCCTCTGTCAGTGACGGCGAGCCAGTACCCGTGGACACCGTTCGCAGTCGCCTGTGGATCGCCTCGCCGTCGCCGCCGCGCGGCCCCGCCAGCGTAGGCAGCCGGTGGTCGCGGCCACCCCGCCGCAGGACGACCGCGGGGCGAACCACCGGCGACGACCCGTGGCCGCGCCCGACCCCGCGGCGTACGCTGGCCGGTCAGCGACAGGCCAGGGACGGGGGGCCAGGAGGCGCACGATGCCGAGCCACGACCCCCACCCCCCGCAGGAGGCGCGCGACCACCTCGGGGCAGGTCTCACCGACGAGCGGCTCGACCGCAACTGGTCGGAGCTGATGCAGGAGCTGCGGGTCGTGCAGACCGGCGTGCAGCTCCTCACGGGCTTCCTCGTGACCATCCCGTTCACCGAGCGCTTCGGCGACCTGACCGAGGGTCAGCGCACGCTCTACCTCACGCTGCTCGTCGGCTCGGTGCTGACGACGGGGCTCATCGTGGCGCCGGTGGCCTACCACCGGCTGCTCTTCCGCCAGCGCCGCCGCCGGTGGCTGGTGGAGTCGGCGAACCAGCTGGCGCGGGCCGGGCTGCTGCTCCTGGCGCTCGTGTGCTCCGGCGTCGTCCTGTTCGTCTCCGACGTCGTGCTCGGCCTGCGTCCGGCCCTGGTGCTCGCTGGCGCGGTGCTCGTCACCCTGCTCCTGCTGTGGGCCGTCGTGCCGCTCCTCCTCGGGCGCCGGGACGGGCCCCGGGCCACGCCCGGCCGGCCCCGGACCTAGGCGCCCGGCCCCGGACCTAGGCGGTCGGCAGCTGGACGGTGAAGATCGACCCGCCCTCGGGGTGGCGGCGGTAGGCCACCGAGCCGCCCTGGGCCTCGGCGAGCGTGCGCACGATCCACAGGCCCAGCCCGGTGCCGCGGGCGACGGCGCCGGAGCCGCGGGTGAACTCGCGGAACAGGTGGGGCTCGAGCTCGGCCGGCACGCCGGGCCCGCGGTCGACGACCTCGATGCGCACCGTGCCCGAGCGCCCGTCGCGGACCACGACGGTGCAGGGGGGCGCGCCGTACTTGCCGGCGTTGCTCAGCAGGTTGCCCAGCATCTGCTCCACCCGCAGCGGGTCGGCCATCGCGGCCCGGTCCGAGGTCACGTCGACCGTCACGTCGTCGGCGTGCGCGAGCAGCTCCTGGACCAGCGCGCCGATCACCGTGGGCCGCGGGTCCACGTGGAGGGTGCCGAGGTGGACCTGCGTCGCCGTGTAGAGGTCGGACGTCACGCGGTCGAGCTGCTGCACCTGGCGCACGACGGTGCGCAGCAGCCGGGTGCGCTCCTCCTCGGGCAGCGGGTCGCCGCCCCAGCCCAGCACGTCGACGGCGCCGTCGATCGCGGAGATCGGGCCGCGCAGCTCGTGCGCGGCCGTCGCGATGGCCCGCCGCAGCATGCCGAGCTCCTCGTCGGTGGCGTCGAGGTAGACGAGCACGCCCGCCTCGGTCCGCCGTACCGTCACGTGCACGGAGCCCGCACCGACCGCCACCTGCAGCTCGACGTGGTCGTGGTGGCGGTGGTCGGCCACGGCCTGCGCCAGCTCGGGCGCGGTGAGGCCGAGCAGACCGCCGGGGGAGAGGGGTACGTCGACCACCCCGCGGGCCGCTGCGTTGCTCGCGATCACCCGCGGGGCGGGCTCGTCGGACACGACGAGGATCCCGTACGGCGCGTGGTCGAACGCCAGCGTCGCCAGGTCGGCGTTCGTGACCGGCGCCGGCCGCACCGCGGGCGTGGTCGCCGGGCGCAGCGGCGTCGAGGTCGCGAGACCGGTGGCGGCGGACGTGACGGCCAGGGGACGCGTCGGTCGCTCGGGGTCGCCGGCGAGCTCGCGCACGTAGGTGAGGATCGAGTGGAGCGAGGTGCCCTTCTCGACGTACCCGTCGGCGCCCGCGGCGACCGCCCGGTTCGCCATGTGGGCGGCCCCGAAGGCCGACATGGCGACGATCCGCGCGCCGGGGCTGGCGCGCCGCAGCTGCGGGAGCGCCTCGATGCCGTCCATCCGTGGCATCGCGATGTCGAGCAGCACGACGTCGGGCTGGGTGCGCCCGACGACGGCGAGCGCGTCGAGGCCGTCCACCGCCTCGCCCACGATCTCGAACCCGCCGCGGGTGAGCATCAGGCGCAGCAGGTTGCGCAGGTCCGGGGTGTCGTCGACGACGACCACGCGGGCGGGGCGCGGGGACGCCTCGGGGTCGGCGGGTGGGACCGGCGGCTCGAGGGTGCGCATGGGAGGTCCTTCGGGGAGGGTGGACGAGCCGCCCGACGGGTGGCCCGGTCGATCTTCCGAGTGCCGACGTGTCCCGCGCCACGGAACGCAGCGAAAGACTGGCGCAACGCTGACGCAAGCCGGGCGGGTACCGGTCGTCGGGACGCTCGGCGTGGACAACATCGAAGTTGAGGGGAACAGACTCAACTTGACTGCGGTTGAAGTGGTCAGGCGGCCACACTGGGCCGCGCGCCCCGCACCACCAGCGCGAGGCACCACACCGGATCGTCCAGGGGAGGCACGGAGATGAGTCAGTTCGGGGCCGACAAGTTCACCACCCGCGCGCGCGACGCGATCGCCGCGGCGCAGCTCGCCGCGACGTCGGCGGGCAACAGCGCCACGGAGCCGGTCCACCTGCTCGTCGCGCTGCTGCGCGAGTCAGGCGAGGGCATCGTCGGCACGATCGTCACCGGGTCCGGTGTCGAGCCGGGTGCCCTCCTGGGCGCCGCCGAGCGCGCCGTCGGCGCCCTGCCGAGCGCCACGGGCGCGACGGTGCAGCAGCCCGGCGCGTCACCCGCGCTCACCCGCGTCCTGGCGAAGGCCATCGACCTCGCGGGCGCGATGAAGGACGACTTCGTCGCCTCCGAGCACCTCCTCGTCGCCCTCTCCTCGGTGGAGAGCTCGGCGCAGCGGGTGCTCACCGACGCCGGCCTCACGACGCAGGGTCTCTCGGAGCAGCTCGTCGCCGTGCGCGGCTCCCGGCGGGTCACGAGCCAGGAGGCCGAGTCGACGTACGAGGCGCTGGAGAAGTACTCCGTCGACCTCACCCGCGCCGCGGAGGAGGGCCGGCTCGACCCGGTGATCGGGCGCGACGCCGAGATCCGCCGCGTCGTGCAGGTGCTGAGCCGGCGCACCAAGAACAACCCGGTGCTCATCGGCGAGCCCGGCGTCGGCAAGACCGCCGTGGTCGAGGGGTTGGCCCAGCGCATCGTGGCCGGTGACGTGCCGGACTCGCTCAAGGGCCGCCGCCTGCTCAGCCTCGACCTGGCGGCGATGGTCGCCGGCGCGAAGTACCGCGGCGAGTTCGAGGAGCGCCTCAAGGCCGTCCTCGAGGAGATCAAGGACGCCGGCGGCCAGGTCATCACGTTCATCGACGAGCTGCACACCGTGGTCGGCGCGGGCGCCGGCGGCGAGGGCGCGATGGACGCCGGCAACATGCTCAAGCCGATGCTGGCGCGCGGCGAGCTGCACATGGTCGGCGCCACGACGCTCGACGAGTTCCGCGAGCACGTCGAGAAGGACCCGGCGCTGGAACGGCGCTTCCAGCAGGTCTTCGTCGGCGAGCCGAGCGTCGAGGACACCATCCAGATCCTGCGCGGGATCCAGGAGAAGTACGAGGCCCACCACCGCGTGCGCATCACGGACGCCGCGCTCGTCGCCGCCGCGACCCTGAGCGACCGGTACATCACCGGGCGCCAGCTGCCCGACAAGGCCATCGACCTCATCGACGAGGCCGCGAGCCGGCTGCGCATGGAGCACGAGTCGTCCCCCGAGGAGATCGACCAGCTCCGCCGGCAGGTCGAGCGGCTCAAGATGGAGCAGTTCGCGCTGGAGAAGGAGAGCGACGACGCATCGGTCGAGCGCCTCGCACGCCTGCGGGCCGACCTCGCCGACCGCGAGGAGGAGCTGCGCGGCCTCGAGGCCCGCTGGGAGCGCGAGAAGCAGAGCCTCGAGGGCGAGGGCGAGCTGCGCCGCCAGCTCGAAAGGTTGCGCACGGAGGCGGACCGGCTGGAGCGCGAAAGCACGCCGCTGCCGGAGGGCGCCGAGAAAACTGAAATGCTGCGCCAGCGCTACGAAAACAGCGTGAAGGTCCGAGAGCTTGAGGAGCGGATCAACGCCTCTCAAGCCATGGGGAAGGCCGGCGACGACGACGCGGAGCCGCTCGTCGGCGACGAGGTCGGCGCCGAGCAGATCGCGGACGTCGTCGAGGCGTGGACGGGCATCCCGACCGGCCGTCTCCTCGAGGGCGAGAGCGCGAAGCTGCTGCGGATGGAGGAGGTCATCGGCGAGCGCCTCATCGGCCAGCACGAGGCCGTGACCGCGGTGAGCGACGCCGTACGCCGCTCGCGGGCAGGCATCTCCGACCCGAACCGGCCGACGGGGTCGTTCCTGTTCCTCGGCCCCACGGGCACGGGCAAGACCGAGCTGGCGAAGTCGCTCGCGGACTTCCTGTTCGACGACGAGCGCGCGATCGTGCGCATCGACATGAGCGAGTACTCGGAGAAGCACGCCGTGTCCCGCCTCGTGGGTGCGCCCCCCGGCTACGTCGGGTACGACGAGGGCGGCCAGCTGACCGAGGCCGTGCGGCGCCGGCCCTACTCGGTCGTGCTGCTCGACGAGGTGGAGAAGGCGCACCCGGAGGTCTTCGACATCCTGCTGCAGGTGCTCGACGACGGTCGCCTCACCGACGGCCAGGGCCGCACGGTCGACTTCCGCAACACCCTGCTCGTCCTCACCTCGAACCTGGGGTCGAGCTACCTCGTCGACCCGCTGCTGGACCCGGGGAGCAGGCGCGAGCAGGTGATGGGGGTCGTGCGGGCGAGCTTCAAGCCCGAGTTCCTCAACCGGCTCGACGAGATCGTGCTCTTCGAGGCGCTGAGCAAGGAGGCGCTGACGAGCATCGTCGACATCCAGCTGCGCCTGCTGGAGGAGCGGCTGGCGGCCCGGCGCATCGGCGTCGAGGTGACGCCCGAGGCGAAGCAGTGGCTCGCCGACACGGGCTACGACCCGGCGTACGGCGCGCGCCCGCTGCGGAGGCTCATCCAGAGCGCCATCGGCGACCCGCTGGCGCGGCTGCTCATCGGCGGCCAGGTCGCCGACGGCGGTGCGGTGCGGGTCGTGCGCGCCGAGGGCGACGAGGGGCTGCGGCTCGAGGTCGTCTGATCGGCGGCGTGACGCGGCCCGGCGCGCGGGGACCGAACGGCCCGCCGCGCGTCCGGGCCGCACCCACGCGTCTGGTGGAATGAGCGGGTGAGCCCGTCCGCACAGCAGCCGCGTCCGCCCCAGGTCACCTTCTCCGGGTGGCTGGTCGTGGGCGGGTCCGTGATCGTGCTGCTGGGCGCGTTCGAGGCCATGGCCGCGCTGCGCACGCTCGAGACGCGCGAGATGCTCCAGCAGTTCCTCGCCGAGGCCCCCGGCAGCTCCCTCGGCCTCTCCTTCGAGGGCGCGCGCGAGATGCGTCGCGTCGCGATCCTGGTGCTCGGGGCGTGCGCGACGGCCGCTGCGGTGCTCGGCTTCCTCGCCCTGCGGCGCGACCGGTTCGCCCGGGTGGTGCTCAGCGTGCTCGCGGTGCCGATCTTCGTCGCGGGCTCGATCGCCGGCGGCTTCGCCTCGGCGGTGGTGACCGTCTCCATCGTCATGCTGTGGCTCGAGCCGGCGCGCAGCTGGTTCGCCGGGCGCCCGCTGCCCGAGCGCTTCCGGCTGCCGCGCGAGGGCGGCGCCGCCCGCCGCGACCGCGACCGGCCGGACCCGTTCGCCGTCCCGCCGCGCCACGACCAGCAGCCCGGCCAGCCCGGCCAGCCCGGCCCCCACGGCAAGGCCGGCCAGTCCGGTCAGCCGGATCAGCACGCCCCCCACGGTCAGCACGCCCAGCCCGGCCCGCAGGCGCAGCCCTGGGGCCCGCCGCCCGCTGGTCAGCCGACGCAGGCGCCGTGGGGCGGCCAGCCCGCGCCGTACCAGGGGTTCGGCGAGCCGCAGCGCGGCCCGTGGGGTCCGGCGCCCGCCGGTCGCCACTCCGGGGGGTACGGCGGACCCGTCCCGCCGCGCCCGGCCGCCGTGCTCGTGGCCGCCGTGCTCACGTGGGTCGCGACGACCCTGGTCACGGTCGCCATGGTGGTGCTCGTGGTCGTCGTGGCGTCGTCGCCCGACCAGCTGATGGACGAGATCCGCGCGACGCAGCCCGACCTGGTCGAGCAGGGGGTGACGTCCGACCTGCTGCTCAGCACCGCCGTCACGATGGCGATCGTCATGATCGCGTGGGCCGTCGCGTCGGCGGTGTTCGCCGCCTACGCGCTGCGCGGCGCCGGCTGGGCCCGCGTCGCCCTCGTCATCTCGGCCGGCGTCGCCGCGGTGCTCGGCGTCGTCGCGGCGCTCGCCGCCCCGCAGCTCGTCCTCTTCGTCCTCGCCGCCGCCGTGACGGCGGGTTCGCTGCTGCGCCGCGATGTCGGACGCTGGTACGACGCACGTGGTCGAATGGGGCGGTGACGACCCCCCAGGAGCCCAGCCCCTCGGACCCCACCTGGTCCTGGGGCGCGCCACCGCCCGCGGGGAAGGACGGCATCGCCACCACGGACAGCCGCCGGCCGGGCTCCGTGGTCGCGGCCGCCGTCGTCACCATCGTCAGCTGCACCCTGGCCGGCCTCCTCTGGGCGCTGGCGGGCGTGGTCGCGCTCATCGGCGCGGTCTTCATCGCCAGCTCCGACGACGGCACGTCCGTCGAGGGCCTGGGCGACACGATCGGCATGGCGGCCGGCGCCGCCGGTGCGGTGCTGCTCACCTGCGCCCTGCTGGCGGTCGTCGCGATCGTGCTGGCCGTCGGCGTGCTCCGCGGCTCGTCGGGAGCCCGCACCGCCCTCGTCGTCCTGTCGATCATGGCGGCTGTCGCCTACCTCGGTCTCGCCGTGCTGGCGGGGGCGGGCGGCGACCCCCTGACCTCGATGTTCGCCGTCGTCTACCTCGCCGTGTGCGTCACGACCGCCGTGCTGCTGCTGCACCGCGAGACGCGGACGTGGTTCGAGCGGGGCGGGCGGCCCGGCGCGGCGCTCGCCGCCGGACCGGGGTACGGCGGGCCCCCGCCGGGCAGCGCGCCGTGGGGGCCGGGCCCGCAGCACCCGCAGCAGCCCTGGCGCTGAACCGGCCCGCCGGATCGCGCGACCCCGACCGCGGCACCAGCTCGTCGTGATCCAATGACCCGGTGAGCAACTGGAACCCCGAGCCCGGTCAGTCGTCGGGCCAGCCCTCCGGGCAGGACCCCACCTCGTCGAACCCGTACGGCCAGGGTCAGCCCGGCCAGTACGGCCAGTACGGCCAGCCCAGCCAGCAGGGCCAGTACGGGCAGGACCCGTACGGCCAGCAGGGTCAGTACGGCAGCCCCTACGGCCAGACCCCGTACGGCCAGACCCCGTACGGCCAGACCCCGTACGGCCAGAGCCCCTACGGCCAGAGCCCCTACGGCCTGCAGGGCCCCGGCACGGGCCGCCGGCCGGGCTCCGTCACCGCGGCGGTGTGGCTGTCGTTCGTCGGGTCCGCCCTGGCGCTGCTGGGCGCCCTCCTGATGTTCGCGCTGGCCGGCAACGACGACTTCATCGACGGGTTCAGCGAGGCGGCCGGCGGGGGGGTCTCCGACGACGACGTCACCACGATCGTCCGCATCTTCGCGCTGCCGGCCATCATCTTGTCCGTCGCGTCGCTGGCCGTGACCCCGTTCGTGCTGAAGCGGCGCAAGTGGGCCCGCGTCACGCTCATCGTGCTCGCCAGTCTCGGCATCCTCGCCTCGCTGCTCTTCGCCCCCCTGGGCCTGGTGTGGACGGGCCTGTGCATCGCCGGCATCGTCACCCTCGCCCAGCGCAGCGCCGGCGACTGGTTCCGCGGCGGCGGCGCCATCCAGTCCTCGCCCGGCTACGGCAGCGCCACGACCGACCAGAAGCCCTGGGGCTGAGCCTCCGCGTCCCCCGTCGGCGCGCCGCGTCGCGCTGACGGGGGGACGGAGCGCGTGGTCCAATGGCCGCGTGAGCAACTGGAACCCTGACCCCAGCTCGTCGCAGCCCGGCCAGCCCACCCCGCCGCCCTACGGCAGCCAGACCGGCGCCAACCCGCCGGGCGCCTACCAGGGCGCGCCCTTCAACGGGGGTGCGTACGGCGGTCCCACCGGTTCGCTCAAGCGCCCCGGCACCGTGACCGCGGCCTCCGTCATCACCTGGTTCTCGACGCTGGTGGTCGGCGCCATCGCGCTGTTCGGCCTCATCGGCTCGGTCGCGAGCCGCGACACGATCGCCGACGAGCTCCGCCAGATGGCGGAGGACGACCCGGACTTCCGCGAGCAGCTCGAGCAGTTCAACAGCAGCGGCGGCCTGGACGCGGTCGTCGACGCCACGGTCGGCCTCCTGGTCGCCCTGAGCGCCGTGGTGCTCGTCTGGTGCCTGGTGGTCTTCGTGCTGACGATCTTCGCGTTCAAGGGCTCGAGCGCCGCCCGCATCGCGGTCGTCGTCTCCTGCATCGTGAGCGCGCTGGCCCTGCTGCTCGTCTCGTGGCTCGTCTTCCCGATCATCTTCATCCTGCTCGCGATCGTCGCGACGGTGCTGTTCTTCGTCGGCGGCGCCAGCGAGTGGTACCGCAACAAGTCCCTCGCCCGCCGTCGAGGCTGAGCTCACCCGCACGCCCACCGGACGCCGGTCACCCCTCGGGGTGGCCGGCGTCCGTCGTACCCGGGGCTGCCCAGCCGGCTCAGGCGCGCAGGTCGGCCGCCGCGAGGCGGCGCAGGCCCTCGACGAGGACGGGCTCGTCCTTGCAGAACGCCCAGCGCACGAGGTGCTGCCCCACCGTCGGGTCGGAGTGGAACCCCTGCAGCGGGATGGCGACGACGCCCGCCCGCTCCGGCAGGGCGGCACAGAAGGCGGCGCTGTCGGCCCAGCCGAGCTCCGCCACGTCGGTCACGGAGAAGTAGGTGCCCTCGGGCACGCGCGGCGCGAGCCCGGCGGCGGACAGGCCGTCGCAGAGCAGGTCGCGGCGCCGCTGCAGGTCGGCGGCCAGGCGCAGCGGGAAGTCGCCCTCCGCGTCGAGCGCGTGGGCCGCGGCGGGCTGCAGCGGTGAGCCGGAGGTGAAGGTCGTCCACTGCTTGACGGCGAGCACGGCCGCGACGAGGTCGGCCGGACCGGTCGCCCAGCCCACCTTCCAGCCGGTCAGCGACCACGACTTGCCGAGGCTGGAGACCGTCAGGGTGCGCTCCGCCATGCCCGGCAGGGTGGAGATGGGCACGTGGCGGTGGTCGTCGTACACGAGGTGCTCGTAGACCTCGTCGGTCACGACGAGCACGTCGTGGCGCACCGCCACCTCCGCCACGACCGCGAGCTCGGCGGGCGTCAGCACGGAGCCGGTCGGGTTGTGCGGGCTGTTGAGCAGAATCAGGCGGGTGCCGTCGTGCACCGCCGCCCGGAAGGCGTCGGCGTCGAGGCGGAAGTCGGGGGAGCGGAGGGTGACGGGTCGCCGTACCGCTCCCGCCATGGCGAGCACCGCGTCGTACGCGTCGTACGACGGCTCGAGCAGCACGACCTCGTCGCCCGGGTCGACGAGGCCCAGCAGGGCGGCGGCGATGCCCTCGGTGGCCCCGGTGGTGACGACGACCCGGGTGTCGGGGTCGAGGTCGATGCCGTGGTGGCGGGCCTGGTGGCGCGCGACGGCCTCGCGCAGCGCCGGGACGCCGACGCCGGGGGCGTACTGGTTGCGTCCCTCGGCCACCGCCGCCCGGGCG
Source organism: Nocardioides sp. ChNu-153 (assembly GCF_030466625.1). Taxonomy (GTDB): domain Bacteria; phylum Actinomycetota; class Actinomycetes; order Propionibacteriales; family Nocardioidaceae; genus Nocardioides. The sequence continues at coordinate 109,157 of NZ_JADEVT010000008.1, read as the reverse complement.
CGCTCGAGCACCGAGGCAGGACCGTCGGTGTCGGGGAAGCCCTGCCCCAGGTTGATCGCCCCGGTGCGCAGCGCCAGGGCCGACATGGCGGAGAAGACGGTCGGCGGGATGCCCTGCGCCCGGCGGGCGAGGCGAGCGCCCACGATCAGTCGGCCACGCCGTACAGCCGGTCGCCGGCGTCGCCGAGGCCGGGGACGATGTAGCCGTTCTCGTCGAGGCGCTCGTCCATCGCGGCCGTCACGACCCGCACCGGGATGGAGAGGTCGGCGAGCTCGTCCTCGAGGCGCTTCGTGCCCTCGGGGGCGGTGAGCAGGCAGATGGCCGTGATGTGGTCGGCGCCGCGGTCGACGAGGAACCGGATGGCGGCGGCCAGCGTGCCGCCGGTCGCGAGCATCGGGTCGAGCACGTAGCACTGGCGGCCCGAGAGGTCGTCGGGCAGCCGCTCGGCGTACGTCGAGGCCTGCAGCGTCTCCTCGTTGCGCACCATGCCGAGGAAGCCGACCTCGGCGGTCGGCAGCAGGCGGACCATGCCGTCCAGCATCCCTAGACCGGCGCGCAGGATCGGCACCACGAGCGGCTTGGGCGTGGACAGGCGGACGCCCGTGGCGGGCGCCACGGGGGTGCGGATCTCGGAGGGCACGACGCGCACGTCGCGCGTCGCCTCGTAGGCCAGCAGGGTCACGAGCTCGTCGGCGAGGCGCCGGAACGTCGGGGAGTCGGTGGTCGCGTCGCGCAGCGCGGTGAGCTTGTGCGCGACGAGCGGGTGGTCGACGACGAGGGTGTCCATGGGCACCGAGCCTAAGGCGTGCGAGACCGGCCGCGGATCCCGCTGGCGCGTCGCGCCCGGGTCTGACACGCTGGGCGTCGGTCGTCGGGCACGCGAGGAGGGGGACACGTGGACACGGACAGCATCGACTTCGCCCTCGTGGCCTACCGCGAGGAAGGCGTGTGGCAGCTGCACGAGATCGTGGACGACGTCCTCGACTCGGTCGACACCCTCGCCGCCGCGCTGCGGCGCTTCCCGGGCGACGGCGGCGCCATCGGCGTCGTGGGCGTGGACGAGGACTTCTTCGTGCTGGTGCGCGTCGCCGGTCCGCGCACGCGCATCCTGCTCTCCGACGTCACCGCCGCCGACGAGTGGGAGCTGGCCCGCACCGCCGTCGAGGCGCTCGACCTGCCGATGCCGGAGGACGAGGACGAGCAGGAGCCCGCGGGCGACCTGTCGCTGCTCGCCGACCTCGGCATGAACGCGATGGACCTGGGGCTGCTGCTCGACGACTTCGACCTCTACCCCGACGAGATGGTCTCCGAGATCGCCCGCAAGCTGGGCTTCGGCGTGCTCTTCGACGACGCGGTCGGTCTCACCTCCGCGTGAGCCGCCGCCCGTCCGCCCGTCCGTCGGCGCCGGTCCCCGCGTGATCCACCCCCAGGGGGGCCGCTGGGGCGCGCCCATGCGCGCCGCCCTGGGCGAGGCCCGCGCCGCCCTCGCGACCGACGACGTCCCCATCGGGGCCGTGGTGGTCGACGAGCAGCGGCACGTGGTGGGACGCGGCCGCAACGTGCGGGAGGCCGACACCGACCCCACCGGGCACGCCGAGGTCGTCGCGCTGCGCGAGGCCGCCCGTGCCCGCGGGGAGTGGCGCCTGACCGGCTGCACCCTCGTGGTGACGCTCGAGCCCTGCACGATGTGCGCCGGCGCGGCCGTGCTCGCCCGCGTCGACCGGGTGGTGTTCGGCGCCTGGGACGAGAAGGCCGGGGCCGTCGGCTCGTTGTGGGACGTCGTGCGCGACCGCCGGCTCAACCACCGTCCCGAGGTCGTCGGGGGGGTCATGGCGGGGGAGTCGACCGCCCTCCTGGAGGAGTTCTTCTCGGCCCGCCGGCCGTCGTGAAACTGAGAAACGACTGAGACGCGGGTGCGGGGGTACCGGCGGTATGTCGGCGGCGCTCGCGCCACCGGTGCACCACACCCTCCCCCACCCGGGCGGCGTGCCGCCGGGACCCGGACCCGGGGCGGCGCGCTGCCGCGAAGGAGCACCACATGACCACCACGCAGCACACCCAGCACAACTCCGCCCACGGCACCGGCGTCGCCCGTCGCCGGATCAGCACGGAGACGAAGGCGTCGTTCAAGACGACCGAGCTCATCGCCTACGTGGCGGCCGTCGTCGGCGTCCTCGTCGCCTCGGCGCTCGTCGACGTGTCCGACTTCGGCGCCCAGGAGGCGTGGTTCTACGTCACGCTGCTGACCATCGGCTACATGGTGAGCCGCGGTCTGGCCAAGTCGGGCTCGCGCGACTTCTACGACGACGACTCCGCCGACCACGGTCGCACCGGCACCCACGCCTGATCCCTCCCGCACCACCACGAGTGGCGCCGTCCCGACCGGGGCGGCGCCACTCGTGCGTCCGGGCGTGTGCCGGTGTCCGGGGCCCAGGCCCGCTGACCGGGGCTCAGGCGCCCGGGGCGAGCACCACGGCGCCGTGGGCCGGTACGACGAGGGGTGACCCCGCGTCGTACCCGCCGGGCGTCGCCCACGCGACGCCGTACCCCTCGGGGACCTCGACCGTGGCCGGCTCGGTGCCCAGCGCGAGCACCATCCGCACGGACCCGCGGCCGATGTGCACCACGCGCGTGGTCTTGTCGACCTCGCAGGTGGTGGCGGCGAAGGACGGGTCGGTGAGGTCGGGCAGGGTGCGCCGCAGCGCCGCCAGCTCGCGGTAGACACCGAGGAGCACCGCGTGGCGGCCGCCCTCGGGCTCGGACCAGTCGAGCTTGCTGCGGGTGAACGTCTCCGGGTCCTGCGGGTCGGGCACGACGGCCGGGTCCCAGCCCATCTTCTCGAACTCCGCGATGCGGCCCTCGGCGGTCGCCGTCCCGAGCTCGGGCTCGGGGTGCGAGGTGAAGAACTGGAACGGCGTCGAGGCCGCCCACTCCTCGCCCTGGAACAGCATCGGGGTGAAGCCGGTGCCCAGGGTCAGCAGCGCGGCGGTCGCGAGCTGGTCGTCGTCGAGGTGCTCGGTCAGCCGGTCGCCGACGGCGCGGTTGCCGATCTGGTCGTGGTTCTGGCTGCAGACCACGAGGCGCCACGTGGGCGCGGTGGCGGTGTCGATCGGCACGCCGTGGTCGCGCTCCCGGAACGAGCTGTAGGTGCCGGCGTGGAAGAAGCCCTCGGTCAGCACCTTCCGCAGCGCCGCCAGCGGCTCGAAGTCGGCGTAGTAGCCGGCCGTCTCGCCGCTGAGCGCCACGTGCACCGCGTGGTGGAAGTCGTCGCTCCACTGCGCGGTCAGCCCGTAGCCGCCCGCCTCGCGGGGCGTGAACATCACCGGGTCGTTGAGGTCGGACTCGGCGATGAGCGTCAGGGGCCGGCGCACGTGCGCCGACCAGTCGGCGGTCTCGACCGCCATCTCCTCGAGCACGTGGGTCGGCGAGGAGTCGTGCAGCGCGTGCACGGCGTCGAGGCGCAGGCCGTCGACGTGGTAGTCGTCGAACCAGGAGCGGACGTTGTCGAGCACGTAGCGCCGCACCTCGCCCGCGGCGTCGTCACCGTCGAGGTTGACGAGGTCGCCCCACGTGTTGCGGCCCGTCTTCAGGTAGGGGCCGAAGAGCGGCAGGTAGTTCCCCGACGGCCCCAGGTGGTTGTAGACGACGTCCTGGATCACGCCGAGACCGGCCGCGTGGCAGGCGTCGACGAAGCGCTGGTACGCCGCGGGCCCGCCGTACGTCTCGCTCACGGCGAACCAGCCGACCCCGTCGTAGCCCCAGTTGTGGGTGCCGTTGAACGCGTTGACCGGCAGCAGCTCGACGAGGTCGACCCCGATGGAGACGAGGTGGTCGAGGCGGCCGATGGCGGCGTCGAGCGTGCCCTCGGGGGTGAACGTGCCGAGGTGCAGCTCGTAGATCACGGAGCCGGCGAGCTGCCGCCCGGTCCAGCCCGCGTCGGTCCACGTGAACCCGGACGGGTCGAAGGTGCGGGACAGGCCGTGCACGCCCTCGGGCTGGCGGCGCGAGCGCGGGTCCGGCCTGGGCGTGGGGTCGTCGTCGAGCAGGTAGCCGTAGCCGACGCCCTCGGGGTACGCCGCGGGGTCGAGGCGCAGCGCACCGGCCGGCACCGTCCACCAGTCGTCGGCGCCGCGCTCCAGCTCGACCACCTCGTCGTGGTCGCCGGTGGCGACGGTGAGCCGGACGGTGCGGGGCCGGGGGGCCCAGACGGCGAACGGTGGGCGCGGTGGGCGCGTGGTCATGCGGACTCCCTCGTGAGCAGGGCGACGGGGTACGTCGCGAGCAGGTCCGCCACCAGTACCCGCCCCGACGCGTCCCGCGCGACCGGGGCGTCGGCGAGCAGGTCGCGCCACTCGCCCTCGGGCAGCTCGAGCGTCGTCGTGCCCCACCCGCCGCGACGCCCGAGCCCGACGGGCAGCCGCGTGACGACGCTGACGGCGCCGCCGCGGTCGAACGCCACGAGGTGGTCCGCGGCCTCGCCCTCGGCGGCCAGCGGCGCGTACGACGAGAACAGCTCGGGGCGGTCCCGGCGCAGGCGCAGCACCGTCGCGACCAGGCGCAGCTTGACCGCACCGGAGTCGGCGAGGCCGCCGGCGAGCGGCGGGCGCACGCCACCCAGCAGGGCCGGCAGGACCTCGGAGCGCACGTCGAAGTCGACGGGACGGCGGTTGTCGGGGTCGACGAGCGACTGCTCCCACAGCTCGCTGCCCTGGTAGACGTCCGGCACCCCGGGGATCGTCAGCGCCACCAGCTTGGCGGCCAGCGCGTTCGACCAGCCGGGACCGGTGACGGCGTCGAGCAGCGTCACGAGCGTGCGCCGGGCGTCGCGGTCGTCGAACGCCGCGTCGACCGCGCGGTGCACGGCGGCCTCGTAGTCCTCGTCGGGGGCGGTCCACGTCGTGCCGTCGCCCGCCTCGCGCATCGCCTTCTCGGCGTACGCGTGCAGGCGCGAGCGCAGGTCCCCGCTGCTGGTGGCGGGCCAGGCGCCGACGATCGCCTGCCACAGCAGGGCACCGAAGCCGGGGTCGGGCAGCGGAGCGGCCTCGAGCAGCTCCGAGAGCGCCCCGGCCCACAGGTCGGGCAGCTCGGCGAGCACGCTGATGCGGGCGCGCACGTCCTCGCCCCGCTTGGTGTCGTGCGTCGACATCGTGGTCATCGCGTGCGGCCAGTGCTCCTGGCGCTCGGTCATCGCCGCGTGGAACGTCGCGGCGTCGACGGCGAAGACCGACGGGTCCGCACCGACCTCGTTGAGGCTCGTCAGGCGCGACCAGCGGTAGAACGAGCAGTCCTCGACGCCCTTCGCCATCACCATGCCGGAGGTCTGCTGGAAGCGCAGCGCAGCCGGGTGCTCGGGGTCGGTCAGCAGCGGGTGCAGGCGGTCGAGCACCGCGTCGAGGTCGGGGCGGTGGCGCCGGGCGGAGGTGAACGCCTCCTCCAGGTGGTCGCGGCCGGCGGGCAGGTACGAGCGGTAGACCGGCATGCCGGAGACCAGCTCGGCGACCGCGTCGACCACCTCGTCGCCGTCGTCGCCGAGCTCGCGGGAGATGCGGCGCACCTCGGAGCCGAGGATGCCGTCGGCGACCTCGCGCTTGCGGTCGTGGACCATCGCGTGCCACTCGACGGGTGCGCCGCGCAGGGAGGCCTCGAGCGCGTCGAGGGGGGCCTCCCCGGCCGGGTCGACGAACAGGCGGTCGACGAGGGCGAGCGCGTCGTACCCGGTCGTGCCGGCGGTCGCCCACGACGGCTCGAGCTCCTCGCCGGGCTCGAGGATCTTCTCGACGAGCACGTAGGCGCCGCCCGTGATGCCGGCCAGGTCGTCGAGGTAGCCCGCGGGGTCGCGCAGGCCGTCGGGGTGGTCGACGCGGAGCCCGTCGACGAGGCCCTCGGCGAACCACCGCTTCACCTCGGCGTGCGTGGCGTCGAACCAGCGCCGGTCCTCCACCCGCACGGCGGCCAGGGTGTTGACCGCGAAGAAGCGGCGGTAGTTGAGCCGGTCGTCGGCGGTGCGCCAGCCCACGAGCTCGTAGTGCTGCGCGGCGTGCGTGGCCTGCGCGTCGGGGGTGCCGTCGACGAGCGCCAGCGTGCCGGGCCGCACCGGGAAGCGGTGGTCGTGGTAGCGCAGCTCGCCGTCGACGACGCGCAGGTTGCCCACCGCCCCGTCGGCGCCGAGGTCGTCGTCGCCCACCACGGGGATGCGGATGCGCCCGCCCCCGGCCTCCCAGTCGACGTCGAACGCGTCCGCCCAGGGCGACGCGTGGCCGGCCGCGAGCAGCGACCACCACCAGGCGTTCTCCGCGGGCGTCGCCACGCCGACGTGGTTGGGGACGATGTCCACCAGCACGCCCATGCCGAGCGAGCGGGCGCGGGCCGAGACGGCCTGCAGCCCGGCGGGGCCGCCGCGGGACAGGTCGATGCCGTTGTGGCCGACCACGTCGTACCCGTGGTCGCTGCCGGGCTCGGCGGCCAGCACCGGCGACAGGTAGACCCAGTCCACGCCGAGGGCGTGGAGGTAGGGCAGCGTGCGGGCGGCGGCGTACAGGTCGAACTGCGACGTGATCTGCAGTCGGTAGGTGCTGGTGGGCGTGCGGGCGCTGCGGCGCTCGTCGTTCATGGTGGGTCCCGTCCTCGGCCGGCCGTGGGGTGCAGCGTCGTCAGCGTAGAGGGGCGCGCCGAGCGCGCGGGCCGCGTCGGCGGGCGACCCGCGGCGCGGCGCCCGTCCGTGGTCTGATGGGTGGGCGACCGACCCGACGACCCCGACCGGAGCCGACCGGTCCGGCGAGGCGTCGGGTGACGACTGGGGAGGAACGACCATGCGAGTGACCGTGCGACGCGGGGTACGTCGGGGAGTGGCCATCGCCGCGGGAATGGTGCTGACGACGTCGGTCGTCGCCGGCTGCGGCGGCGACGAGGGCTCCGGCGGTGACGACTCGTCGGGGGGCGGGTCCGACGACAGCGCCGAGGAGTTCGCCGACTCGTCGGCCGAGGACATCATCGCGGCGGCCCAGGAGGCCGTCGAGGGTGCCGAGTCGTTCCGCGTGGCGGGCGAGATCGAGGAGGACGGCGACACGGTCGAGGTCGACCTGATGGTCGACGAGGCCGGGGACTGCACGGGCGAGATGACGCTCGGCAGCGTCGGCGGCCTCCAGATCGTCGGGGTCGACGGCTCCTACTGGGTCAAGGGCGACGCCGAGTTCTGGACCGCGGCCGCGGGCGACCCCGCGGCGGCCGCCGTGTTCGCCGACAAGTGGGTCGTCGACGCCGAGCAGGACTTCGCCGAGGTCTGCGACATCGAGACGTTCCGCGACTACGAGTCCGACGGCGACGTCGAGAGCCCCGAGAAGGGCGACGTGACCGAGGTCGACGGCGAGGAGGCCGTCGAGGTCACCTTCACCGACGACGACGGCGAGACCGCCACCATCTCCGTCCTCACCTCGGAGCCGCACTACCTGGTGCAGCTCGAGCGCGAGACCGGTGCCTTCACGCTGAGCGACTTCGACGAGCCCGTCGACGCCGAGGAGCCCCCGGCCGACGAGGTGTTCGACCCGAGCACGCTGGGCTGACCCGCCGCGCGACGCACGACGGCGCCGGCCCCGCGGAGCGATCCGCGCGGCCGGCGCCGTTCGTCGTACCGGGTGGTGTCCCGGGGGTGGTGCCGGTCAGTCCGTGGTCATCGCCGCGATGCTGGCCGCCACCGAGTGGTCGGGCTCCTCCACGGGGGCCTGGTGCTCGCGGAGCACGAGCACGCTGCGCGAGGTCATCGACAGGTGGCTGCCCGCCGGGTGGCCCTCGTCGTCGGCCAGGTGGCCGGCGGTGTCGATCACGACGTCCCACGCCTCGGCGTACTCCGCGGGGGGCAGCACGACGTCGCAGTCGCCGTCCCCGTTGAAGTAGAGCAGGAAGTGGTCGTCGGTGATCGTCTGGCCGCGGGCGTCCTTGCCGGCGATCCCGTGGCCGTTGAGGTACATCCCGAGCGCCTTCGCGCCGGGGCCCTCGCCGCCGTCCCAGTCGCCGTCCTCCATCGGGCGACCGTCGAGGTGCAGCCACACGATGTCGTTGAGCCGGTCGCCGTCCTCGCCGGGCAGCGGGGTGCGCACCGAGCCGCCCGTGAAGAACCGCTTGCGCCGGAACGTCGGGTGGGTACGACGCAGGCGGGCCACCGCCGCGGTGAACTCCACGAGCGGCCGGTCCGCGTCCTCCCAGTGCACCCACGACAGCTCGGAGTCCTGCGCGTAGGTGTTGTTGTTGCCCTGCTGCGTGCGGCCCAGCTCGTCGCCGTGCAGCAGCATCGGGACGCCCTGGCTCAGCAGCAGCGTCGAGATGAAGTTGCGCTGCGAGCGGGCGCGGGCGCCGAGGATCTCGGGGTCGTCGGTGGGCCCCTCGACGCCGTGGTTCCACGACCGGTTGTGGCTCTCGCCGTCGTTGTTGTCCTCGCCGTTGGCGTCGTTGTGCTTCTCGTCGTAGGAGACGAGGTCGCGCAGCGTGAAGCCGTCGTGTGCGGTGACGAAGTTGATGCTGGCGAACGGGCGGCGCCCCGAGTGCTCGTAGAGGTCGCTGGAGCCGGCGAGGCGCGACGCGAAGTCGCCGAGGTCGGTGTCGCCGCGCCAGAAGTCGCGGACCGTGTCGCGGTACTTGCCGTTCCACTCCGTCCACTGCGGGGGGAAGCCGCCGACCTGGTAGCCGCCGGGGCCGACGTCCCACGGCTCGGCGATGAGCTTGACCTGGCTGACCACCGGGTCCTGCTGCACGAGCTCGAAGAAGGTGGCGAGGCGGTCGACGTCGTAGAACTCGCGGGCCAGCGTCGAGGCGAGGTCGAACCGGAAGCCGTCGACGTGCATCTCGGTGACCCAGTAGCGCAGCGAGTCCATGATCAGCTGCAGCGAGTGGGGGTGGCGCACGTTGAGGCTGTTGCCGGTGCCGGTGTAGTCCATGTAGTACCGCTGGTCGTCCTCGACGAGGCGGTAGTACGCCGGGTTGTCGATGCCCTTGAAGCTGAGCGTCGGCCCGAGGTGGTTGCCCTCCGCGGTGTGGTTGTAGACCACGTCGAGGATGACCTCGATGCCCGCGGCGTGCATCGCCTTGACCATCGACTTGAACTCCTGCACCTGCTGGCCGTCGTGCTCGCTCGCGGCGTACGAGGCCTGCGGCGCGAAGAAGCCGAGGGTGTTGTAGCCCCAGTAGTTGCGCAGGCCCTTCTCGAGCAGCGTGTTGTCCTGCACGAACTGGTGCACGGGCATCAGCTCGAGGGCCGTCACGCCCAGCTTGGAGAGGTGGTCGGTGATGGCGGGGTGCGCGAGCGCGGCGTAGGTGCCGCGGATCTCCTCGGGGATCTCCGGGTGCAGCTGGGTGAGGCCCTTGACGTGCGCCTCGTAGACGATCGACTCGTCGTACGGCGTGCGCGGTCGCCGGTCACCCTCCCAGTCGAAGAAGGGGTTGATGACGACGCCGTGGGTCATGTGCGGCCCGGAGTCGTCGTCGTTGCGGGAGTCCTCGTCGCCGAACGTGTAGGCGAAGAGCGAGGGGTCCCAGTCGATCTCGCGGCTGGTCGCCTTGGCGTAGGGGTCCAGCAGCAGCTTGTTCGGGTTGCAGCGCAGGCCCTGGTCGGGCTCCCACGGGCCGTGCACCCGGTAGCCGTAGTGCTGCCCGGGCTGCACCGTCGGCAGGTAGGCGTGCCACACGTGGGCGTCGACCTCGGTGAGCTCGACGCGGGTCTCGACCCAGGTGTCCTCCCCGCCCTCGGGGTCCGGGTCCAGCAGGCACAGCTCCACCCGCTCCGCGACCTCGCTGAACAACGCGAAGTTCGTCCCGCTCCCGTCGAACGTCGCCCCCAACGGGTACGGCGTACCCGGCCAGACCTCCATGCCTGCTCCTCTCGCTGCGCACCGTCGTGTCGTCTGAACGATCCAACCAGGGGGGTGGGCGGTGCGCCGCGCGTCCCCGGGCCCCGGGCGCGGCGCCGCGGGTCGCACCTCGGCGGCGGACGGGGACCTCAAGATGCTTGATCCGATCTTGAGAGAACGATGTTCTCTTTACCCTTGACCTGTTCCCGGTCGGCCAGGATCGACCTAGGGTTCGTAGCGGTCCGGTGAGGGGTTCACCGGGCCATCTACGTCAGGGAGATCGCCATGTCCGAGATCCAGGCCCGTTCGGGCCACGTCAGCCGCCGAGCGGTCACCCGGGCCGCCGTCTGGTCCGTGCCCACCGTCGCCGTCGTCGCGGCCGCGCCGGCCTTCGCCGCGTCCGCCGTCGACGTCGGCGCCTTCAGCATCACCGGGACCTGCGGCACCCTCGGCCTCGTGAACGTCGGCTTCGACCTCACCGCAGGCCCCCAGGACCTCCCGGCCGGCACGACGGTCACGATCGCCCAGTTCGGCGTCAACCTCGGCGCGCTCGGCACCCAGCCGGGCGGGATCGCCACGGTGACCCCCGGCTCCAGCACCACCTCCGTCCAGCTGGTCGCCCCTCTGCCCGCGGGCACGACGCTCTCGCTGCGCTCCACCGTGAACGTCTCCGCGTTGTGGTCCGCCGACGCCGTCGTCAACCTGCCGAGCGGCTTCACGGCCACGGGCGCCAAGACCACGGGCGGCATCGGCGGCACGGCCGTCGCCTGCTCGGCCACCTGAGCGTCCTCCAGCTCGCGACCGCCGGCACCCTCCTCGGGGTGCTGGCGGTCGGTGCCTCCGCGAAGTTGCGCCGGCCCGACCTGGCGCGGTCCGGTCTCGCCGCCCTCGCGCCCTCCCGGGTGGCGCGGTGGCGGGGCGCGCCGTACCTCCTCGTGGGGCTCGAGGCCGGGCTCGCCGTCGGCCTCCTCCTGTCGGGATGGGCGGGTCGGGCGGCGCTCGTCGGCGTCGTGGTGGTGCTCGCTGCCTTCACCGTGGCGCTGGCCCGCGCGGTCCGCCGCCGTGGCGAGGGGGCGCGTTGCGGCTGCTTCGGCGCCTGGTCCGACGAGCCCGTGACCGCGCTGTCGGTGGCCCGCACGGCCGGCCTGGTCGTCGTCGCCGTCGTCGCCCTGCTCACCGGCTGGGGTACGCCGGGTCTGCTCGCCGCACTGGGGTCGGCGTCCGGATCCGAGGTGGCGGCCGCCGCCGCGCTGGCGGCGCTGCTCGGCGCGGTGCTCGCGCTGACGACGGCCCTCGGCGTCGCCCGGGGCCGCGCGGGCGTCGGCCGCGGCGCGTCCCTGCCGGCGTACCCGGGAGCGACGGCGGACCTCACCGGGCAGCCGGTCCCCGTGGTCGAGGTGGTGCTGCCCGACGGGCAGGTGCGTCTCCTGGCCGACCTCGCCCACGACCGCAGCCTGCTCGTGGTGGTCGCCTCGCTGCAGTGCGCCACCTGCCACGAGGTGCTCGACGAGCTCCCCGCCTGGCAGGCCGACCTCGGCCGCGGCGCCCACGTGCTCGTGGTGACCTCCTCGGACCGCGACCCCTTCCTCGACCGCTTCCCGGACCTGCGCCCCCACCTCGCGCTCGGCGCCCACGGGGCGCGGGAGGCGTTCGGCATGCCGGGCACGCCGGCCGCGGTGCTGATCGGCGTCGACGGCAGGGTGGCCACGCGGGTGGCGCTCGGGGTCGACGAGGTGAGGGGCCTGCTCGCGGGCACGCTCGACGCGGTCCGGCGCGCGGGGCACCGTCCCCCGGTGGAGGCGCCCGGCGGGTGAGCCCCGACGTACGTCACACCCGCTGGAAGCCGCCGGTTACCTGCGAGTAAGGTCCCGCCTCGTGAACCGAGAGATCTACGACGAGGACCACGAGGCGTTCCGCGCATCGGTGCGCGAGTTCCTGGAGCGTTCGGTCATCCCCGACGTCGAGGCGTACGCCGAGAAGAAGGGCATCCCGCGCGAGTTCTGGCTCGAGGCGGGCAAGCAGGGGTTCCTGGGGCTCGAGATCCCCGAGGAGTACGGCGGCGCGGGCGCGGGCGACTACCGCTTCAACGCCGTCATGGGCGAAGAGCTCAGCAAGGTCAACGCGGCGCTCGGCTCGTGCTGGGGCATCCACGCGGACATCACGGCGCCGTACCTCGTGCAGCTCGGCACCGAGGAGCAGAAGCAGCGCTGGCTGCCGGGCGTGGCGGCGGGCGAGATCCTGCTCGCCATCGGCATGACGGAGCCCTCCGGCGGCTCCGACCTCGCCGCGCTCAAGACCACCGCGGTGCGCGACGGGGACGAGTGGGTCATCAACGGGTCGAAGACGTTCATCACGAACGGCTACTCCGCCGACCTCGTCATCACCGCGGTGCGCACCAGCCCGGAGAAGAAGGCGCGCGGCATCACGCTGTTCGCGATCCCGGCCACCGCCGAGGGCTTCAGCCGCGGCCGCAAGCTCGACAAGGTCGGCCAGGACGAGTCCGACACCGCCGAGCTGTTCTTCGAGAACGTCCGCCTCGGCGACGACCACGTGGTCGGCGAGGTGGACGGCGGCTTCATCCACATGATGCAGAAGCTGCCGCAGGAGCGCCTCGGCTGCGCGATCTCCAACATCGCGCACGCCCAGCAGATCCTCGTCGAGACGCTGCAGTACACGAAGGACCGCAAGGCGTTCGGCCAGTCGATCGGGCAGTTCCAGCACTCGAAGTTCCTGCTGGCCGAGCTGTTCACCAAGATCGAGGTGAGCCAGGCGTTCCTCGACCAGTGCGTGGTCGCGCACGGCAAGGGCGAGCTCACCCCCGTGGACGCCGCCAAGGCGAAGTGGTGGACCAGCGAGATCCAGAACGACGTGCTCGACCACTGCGTGCAGCTGCACGGCGGCTACGGCTTCATGAACGAGTACCGGGTCGCTCGCGCCTGGCGGGACGCCCGCGTCTCGAAGATCTGGGCCGGCTCGAACGAGATCATGAAGGAGCTGATCGGTCGGGACCTCGGTCTCTGACCTGAGGGGTTCGCGGTTTTATTTGCCGTGTCTTTGCCCTGGGACGGGGGGTGGTCCGGACCTCCCGGGACCCCCGTTTGACGGGTACCGGGACCTGGGGTGGATTACGTGCGTAGTGCACGTAATCCGACCCTGGGGAGGGTCCGCCCATGTCCGACCACACGCTCGATCACACGTCCGGCCAGACGCCCGGCCAGGCGCCCGGCGACACGTCGAGGAGCGGCGTGTCCCGCCGCTCGTTCACCCGCGCCGCGGCGTGGTCCGTCCCGACCGTCGCGGTCGTCGCCGCGGCGCCGGCGTACGCCGCGTCGATCTCGGACGTCGGGGCGTTCGCGCTCGCGGGCAGCTGCGGCACGCTGGGCGTGCTCGGCCCCGGATTCACCCTGCAGGCGGGGCCGACGGCCCCGCTCCCGGCGGGCACGTCGGTGACCGTCACCGGTTCGGGCGTGACCAACATCGGGGTGTTCTCGGTCTCCGGAGGGACGGCGAGCGTGGCCGTCCTGAGTGGCACGTCGCGCCTCATCACCCTCACGAGCGACCTGCCCGCCGGGGCCACGATGGCGTTCCGTACGACGCTCTCGATCAGCGTGGCCTTCCAGCTGAACGCGGTCGCGACGCTGCCCAGCGGCTACGAGGCGACGGGCGCCAAGACGACGGGCAACGTCAGCAGCACGTTGATCCTCTGCTCGGGCAGCTGACGACGCGACCGTTGCCTCAGGTGGCCGGGACCGTGGTCGATGGGGTCCTGGACAGGAGGCCCGGGACCTCGTCGACGGTCGACGCGGCACCGGGGCACGCATGAGCACGCAGCAGCACCACCGTCCCACGGATGCCACGCCCCGCGAGCTGTCCCGTCGCACCTTCACCCGTGCGGCGGCGTGGAGCGCACCCATCGTGTCGGTCGCCGTGGCAGCCCCCGCTCACGCGATGAGCGTCGCCGTCGAGCACGACCTGTTCGTGGCCTTCGTCGGCTCCCAGTGGACGAGCGTGCCCGGTGGTGGCGACGCCGCGTGGGCGAGCATCCCGGCGGTGCTCGAGGTCTCGAACCTCGGCACGGCCGACTCGCCGGTGGGGACCGTGGGCACGCTGACGTCGGACGCGCCCGTGCTCCAGATGCAGGCATCCCACCCCGAGGTCACCGTCACCGAGACGTCCGGCGGCGCCGAGATCGGGCTGCCGTCCGTGCCCGCGGGCAGCACGCTGACCGTCTCCCTCGGCGCCCTGCTCGACCAGGAGGCGGCGCTCGCCCTCGGGTCCGGAGACCATGCCGCCCAGGTCGCCTTCGCCCTGACCGGCACGGACGCATCGGCCACGAACGACGCCGCGTCGGCTCCCGTCGTCATCACGGTGACCAGCGCCTGGGGCATCCCCTGACGGTTGGCGACCGCCTCGGCTCGCCCGGAAACGCGGTGCGGCGGGGGAGCCCCCCGCCGTACCGTCGTCCCGATGCGTCTCTTCACCGCCCTCGTCCCGCCCGCCGACGTGCTCGAGCACCTCGACGACTTCCTCGACGTGCGGCGTGCGGCCGCCGACCTGCGGTGGAGCCGCCCCGAGAACCTGCACGTCACCCTCGCCTTCGCCGCCGACGTGGAGGAGTGGCGGGTCGACGAGGTGCTGGAGCGGACCGCGGCGGCCGCGGCGCGCCGTACCCCGTTCACCACCCGCGTCGCCGGGGGCGGCGCCTTCCCGCACCCCGACGCCGCGCAGGTGCTGTGGGCCGGACTGGCGCTCGACGAGCCGACCGGCGCCGAGCTCGAGGCCCTCGCCCGGGGTGCCCGGGCGGCCGTCGCCACCGCGGGCGCCGCGGTCGACGGCACCCGGTTCCGGCCCCACCTGACGGTCGCACGCGCGGGGCGACCGCGGCAGCTGAGCGACTGGGTGCGGCTGCTCGACGCCTACGAGGGCCCGGAGTGGGCCGTCGACGAGGTGGCCGTCGTCGCCTCGCACCTGGGGGAGGGGCCTCGGCGCCGGCCGCGCCACGAGGTGCTCGCCACCGCCCCGCTCGCCGGCTGAGGTCACCCGCGGTCCCCGAGCGGCCCTGGCGCCACGACCACTACGCTCAGGGCCCATGAGCGCCCCCGACTCCCCGGCCAAGCAGCAGCTGATCGCCCAGGTCGACGCCAAGGCCGTCGTGCGCGGCGAGGTCGTGCTGAGCTCCGGCGCGACCGCCGACTACTACGTCGACATGCGCCGGGTGACGCTCGACGCCGCGGCCGCCCCGGCGATCGGCCGGGTCATGCTCGACCTGACGGCCGACTGGGACTACGACGCGGTGGGCGGCCTCACGCTCGGCGCCGACCCCGTCGCCACCGCCATGCTCCACACCGCCGCCGCCGGGGGCCGGGTGCTGGACGCGTTCGTCGTGCGGAAGTCGCAGAAGGTGCACGGCCTGCAGAAGCTCATCGAGGGCCCGCCCGTCGCGGGCCGCCGGGTGCTCGCCGTCGACGACACCTCCACCACCGGCGGGTCGGTCCTCGAGGCCGTCGCGGCCCTGCGCGAGGCCGGCGCCGAGGTCGTCGGGGTCGCGGTGGTCGTCGACCGCGACACCGGCGCCGCCGAGCGCGTCGAGGCCGAGGGCGTGCCCTACCGCTTCGCGGTGGGCAAGGACGAGCTCACCATCTGAGGCGCTCTCAGCCTCCGTCGTTATCCTCGCCGGGTGATCACGACCGGCGCCCTGCCTGGCCTGAGCCTGATGACCGGCCCGACCCTGCTGAACAGCGACCCCGACGACCTCACCGGGTTCGCCGGCTGGGCCGTCGACCTCATGGAGAAGATCGGCCCCGTGGGGGCCGGCGTCGCGATCGCGGCAGAGAACCTGTTCCCGCCGCTGCCGAGCGAGGTCATCCTCCCGCTCGCGGGCTTCACCGCCCACCAGGGCGACTTCACCCTCGCCGAGGCGCTGTTCTGGACGACGGCGGGCTCCGTCATCGGCGCCGCCGTCCTCTACTGGCTGGGCGTGGCGTTCGGCCGCCAGCGGATGTACTGGGTGTGGGAGCACATGCCGCTGGTGAAGACCGAGGACCTCGAGCGCACCGAGGCCTGGTTCGAGCGGCACGGCAAGAAGGCGGTGTTCTTCGGCCGCATGATCCCGATCTTCCGCAGTCTCATCTCGGTCCCGGCGGGCATCGAACGGATGTCGTTCGGCCTGTTCCTGCTGCTCACCCTGGCGGGCAGCCTCATCTGGAACAGCATCTGGGTGCTGGCGGGCTACTTCGCCGGTTCGCAGTGGGACCGCGTCGAGCCCTACATGGGCGTCGTGCAGAAGGTCGTCATCGCCGCCGTCGTGATCGGCGTCGCGTGGTTCGTGATCTTCCGCGTGCGCCAGATCCGCCGGGCCCGGCACCTGCGCAACCCCTGGGACGACGAGCCCGAGGGGGCGTGAGCACGCCCGCCGAGCCGGGGCGCGCGCCGTACGACCCCATGCCGCACGGACCCGCCGAGGTGGGCGTCGGCCCGTGGGAGGGCCCGTGGCCCGAGGGACCGCAGTGGGACCCCGAGCTGCTGCGCGACGGTGACCGGCGCAACGTGGTGGACCGCTACCGCTACTGGCGCCTCGAGGCGATCGTCGCCGACCTCGACACCCGCCGGCACGGCTTCCACGTGGCGATCGAGAACTGGCAGCACGACTTCAACATCGGCACGATCGTGCGCACCGCCAACGCGTTCCTCGCCGCGGAGGTGCACGTGGTCGGCAACCGCCGCTGGAACCGCCGCGGCGCCATGGTCACCGACCGCTACCAGCACGTGCGCCACCACCCGTCGGTGCCCGACCTCGCGGCGTACCTGCACGGGCTCGAGCGTCCCGTGCGCCTGCTGGGCATCGACAACCTCCCGGGGTCGGCCCACCTGGAGACGACGGCCGTGCCTCACGACGTGTGCTTCCTCTTCGGCCAGGAGGGGCCCGGCCTGTCGGAGCAGGCGCGGGCGGTGTGCGACGGCACCTTCTCGATCGCGCAGTTCGGCTCCACGCGCTCCATCAACGCCAGCTCGGCGGCGGCGATCGCGATGCACGCGTGGGTGCGCACCCACGCCGACCTGGGCGACGCTCAGGTCTGGCGCGGCTGAGCGCCGTCGCGGCGCCGCAACCGGGCCACCTCGCCGCGCAGCCGGTCGACCTCGCCCTCCAGTGCGAGGACCCGGGCGATGCCCGCGATGTTGAGACCCTCCGCCAGCAGGGTGCGGATGCGGTGCAGCCGGTCGATGTCGGCCTCGCTGTAGAGCCGCGTGCCCCCCGGGGTGCGGTCGGGCTCGAGCAGCCCGCGACGCTCGTAGACCCGCAGGTTCTGCACCTGCAACGACGTCATCTCGGCCGCCACCGAGATGGCGAACACGCCCGTCGTACGTCGTGCCACGACGCCTCCTCGTGATCCGGTGCTCGGGGGGCTTGATTCTCCCGTGGGCCTGGAATATATAACGGAGATGTCAGGTTCCCTGATGCACCAACCATCAGGTCCCGGCGCGGGACCAGGACACACGAGGAGGATGACGTGATGCTGCTCCGGACCACCGACCCGTTCCGCGAGCTCGACCGCCTGGCCGCCCAGCTCGTGGGCTCCGGCACGACCAACCGCCCCGCCGTCATGCCCATGGACGCGTGGCGCGAGGGTGAGCGCTTCGTCATCGAGTTCGACCTGCCCGGCGTGAGCGCCGAGAGCATCGACCTCGACGTCGAGCGCAACGTGCTGACCGTCAAGGCCGAGCGCGTCGCCCGCAACGGCGACTGGGAGATGCTCGCCTCCGAGCGCACGCGCGGCACGTTCACGCGACAGCTGGTGCTCGGCGACAACCTCGACCTCGACCGCATCGAGGCGGCGTACGCCGACGGCGTGCTGCGGCTCGTCGTGCCCGTCGCGGAGAAGGCGAAGGCGCGCAAGATCGCCGTCGCCGGTGCCACCCCGGCCGCGCAGCCGGAGGCCATCGAGGCCTGATCCCCGCGCCGACGCCGGTCCCTCGTGGAGGGGCCGGCGTCGTCGTGCCCGGGGGCAGCGGGGGTACGGCGCACCCCGCCGTCACCTCCCGGCCACCTGCCGTCACCGCGGGGGCCTACGCTGGCCCGTCCGCGTCCCGGCGCGGCCCCCGCCCGACCGCGCCCCCGCGGTCGAACGCCCCCGTGAGGAGGACCGATGTCGGACCGCGCCCGCCCGTCCCGCCTGCTGCCGCCGCCCCTGCGGCGCCACCGCGTCGAGCCCACCCACGTCGACGCCGTCGAGGGCGCCGCCGGCGTCGACGAGCCGACCGGGGACGACGACACGGGGGCGACGGGTCGTCGCATCATCGACAGCGCCCTGTACGTCGACGGGCGCCGCGTCGCCTCCCCGGGCGACCTCGCCGCGACGTACCGGGTGCTGCGCGAGCACGACGAGGCCATCGCCTGGATCGGGCTGTACCGCCCCGAGAACCACGAGCTGGCCTCGCTCGCCGGCGAGTTCGACCTCCACGAGCTCGCGGTGGAGGACGCGATCGTCGCCCACCAGCGCCCGAAGCTGGAGCGCTACGACGACACCCTCTTCGTCGTGCTGCGTCCCGCCCGCTACGTCGACGACCGCGAGGAGGTCGAGTTCGGCGAGGTGCACCTCTTCGTCGGCCCCGACTTCGTCGTCAGCGTGCGCCACAGCGAGGCGCCCGACCTCGGCGCGGTGCGGCACCGGCTCGAGGAGGACCCGGAGCTGCTGGCGCTGGGCCCCGAGGCGATCCTCTACGCCATCCTCGACCGGGTCGTCGACGGCTACGCGCCGGTCGTGGCGGGCCTGGAGAACGACATCGACGAGATCGAGACCGAGGTCTTCAGCGGCGACCCGCGGGTGTCGCGGCGCATCTACGCGCTGACGCGCGAGGTCGTCGAGTTCCAGCGGGCCACCCGGCCGCTGGCCGCCGTGGTCAAGGGGCTCGCCGCGGGGTTCGCCAAGTACGGCACCGACGAGGAGCTGCAGCGCTACCTGCGCGACGTCGACGACCACCTCACCGTCGTCATCGAGCAGGTGGACGAGTTCCGCCAGCTGCTGCGCGACATCCTGACCGTCAACGCCACCCTCGTCGCCCAGCAGCAGAACGAGGAGATGAAGGCGCTGAGCGAGGTCAGCATCGACCAGAGCGAGGAGGTCAAGCGCATCTCCTCCTGGGCGGCCATCCTCTTCGCGCCGACCCTCGTGGGCACCGTTTACGGCATGAACTTCGACCACATGCCCGAGCTGCACTGGGCGTGGGGCTACCCCATGGCCGTCGTCATGATGCTGATGGTCAGCGTCGTGCTCTACCTCGTGTTCCGCCGCCGCGGGTGGCTCTGAGCCGGGGGGCGGCGGCACCCCGCTAGGGTGACGGCGATCCGCCCGCTCATCGAGGAGACCCCACCGATGCCCATCGCCACTCCCGAGAAGTACGCCGAGATGCTCGACGCGGCCAAGGCGAAGTCCTTCGCCTACCCGGCCATCAACGTCTCGTCCTCCCAGACCCTCAACGCGGCCCTCAAGGGCTTCGCCGACGCCGGGTCCGACGGCATCATCCAGATCTCGACGGGCGGCGCGGAGTACCTCTCCGGCCCGACCGTCAAGAACATGGTGACCGGTTCGGTCGCGTTCGCCGCGTACGCCGCGGAGGTGGCGAAGAGCTACCCCGTCAACGTCGCGCTGCACACCGACCACTGCCCGAAGGACAAGCTGGACGGCTTCGTCCGCCCGCTCATCGACATCTCCAAGGAGCGGGTCGCCCGCGGCGAGGCGCCGCTGTTCCAGTCGCACATGTGGGACGGCTCGGCCGTGCCGCTGGAGGAGAACCTCCAGATCGCCGAGGAGCTCCTGGCCCAGGCCGCGGCCGCCCGGATCGTGCTCGAGGTCGAGATCGGCATCGTCGGCGGTGAGGAGGACGGCGTCGAGGGCGGCATGGGCGAGCACCTCTACACGACCCCCGAGGACGCGCTCGCGACCGTCGCGGCGCTCGGCACCGGCGAGAAGGGCCGCTACCTGACGGCGCTGACCTTCGGCAACGTGCACGGCGTCTACAAGCCCGGCAACGTGAAGCTGCGCCCGGAGATCCTCAAGGCCGCCCAGGAGGCCGTCGTGGCCCAGCTCGGGCTCGACGCCGACGCCAAGCCGTTCGACCTCGTGTTCCACGGCGGGTCGGGCTCGACGGACGAGGAGATCGCCGCGGCCGTCGACTACGGCGTCATCAAGATGAACGTCGACACCGACACGCAGTACGCCTTCACCCGCCCGGTCGCCGGCCACATGCTCGCCAACTACGACGGCGTGCTGAAGGTCGACGGCGAGGTCGGCAACAAGAAGGCCTACGACCCCCGCGCCTGGGGCAAGGCCGCCGAGGCCGGCATGGCCGCGCGCGTCGTCGAGGCGTGCCAGGCCCTGCGCTCGGCGGGCACCACGCTCGGCGCCTGAGCGTCGCCCGCAGCACCGACGGGGCGGTCCCACCTGCGGGTGGGGCCGCCCCGTCCGTCGTACCGGTGCCGGGTCAGCGACCCGGTGGCTCGGCGTCGGGGACGCCCTCGGCGAGCTTGTCGGTGAGCAGGTGCGCCAGCAGGAACATGGCCACCGCGACGACGGGCACGACCAGCAGCGCGACCCACGAGAACAGCACGTCGAGCAGGAAGACCAGCACGACGAACGCGACCAGGCCGAGCGCGAGGAAGCTCGTGCTCCCCGGCTCGGACACCTTCCACGCGCTGAGCAGCCGGGCGCCGAGCACGACGGCGATCACCAGCACGGCGACGAGCAGGAGCAGCACCGGGCTGCCGCACGACCCGGTGCCCTGCACCACCGAGCACAGCCGGAGCGAGCCGGTGGCCAGCACCGCGACCAGCAGCCCCGTCACCAGTCCGGTGGCCGCGACCGCCGCCGTCTCGGGCAGGGGCGGCAGCTCGAAGGTGCGCAGCCGGGTGAGCAGCGCCGACCCGGTACGACGCTGCTCACCCCCGTCCGCCCCCGCGCCGTCGGCGGGCGCCGCCGCCTCACCGGGCTGCTGGTCGGTCTCGTCCGGGTAGAGGATCTCCGCAGGCACGGGCGCGGTCCCGGCGACGGGCTCCGTGGCCGGCTCCTCGACGGGGCGGTCGACGAGCGCGGGCGGGGTGGGCTCGGCTGCCGCGGGCACGGGCGCGACCTCGCGGGTGGCGGCCTCGACGGCGGCGCGCAGCGGCGACGCAGGTGCCGGCCCGGGCTCCGTCTCCGCGGCGGGGACGGGCTCGGCCGGCGGGGCGGGCACGACCGTCGGCTCGACGGTGGCGGCCGGCTCCTCGGCAGGAGTGACCACCGGCTCGGTGGCCGGCGTCGGCGGCGCCGGCTCGGGTGCGGCCTCGACGGGTGCGGCCTCGGCGGGTGCGGCGGTGGAGGCGACCTCCTGCTGGCGCCGGCGGGCGGCGAGCCGCTCCGTCAGGGTGCCTCCGACGCGACCGCGGGACGACGACAGGGGTCGCGACCGCCGGACGACGGGCGGGACGGCCGGCGGGGTCGCGACCGGCGTCGGCTCGGCCTCCGGCTTCGCGGCCGCCGCGGGCTCCACGGCGGGCTTCACGGCGGGCTCCACGGCGGGGAGTACCCGGGTGACGGGCTCCGGCTCGGGACGGGGCTCCGGCTCGGGCGGCGGCTGCGGCGCAGCCGGCTCGACGGCCGCCGGCTCGGCTGGCGGTGCGGTGTCAGCAGGGGCCTCGACGACCGGGGCGGCGGGCTCGCTCCTCTTCCTCCGACGACGACCGAAGGAGGGCAGCTGGAGGGAGAGCTCGAGGTCCTTCTCGACGTCGCGCGCCGGCCCGTCGCCCTCGTCCTTCTCGACCATGGGGGCGAGTGTGCCACGCGTGAGCCGCGCCGCAGCAGGGGAACAAACGGCCTGGAAACAGGTGACGGCCGGACCCCTGGGGGTCCGGCCGTCCCGGTGGTCGGGCTGACAGGATTTGAACCTGCGGCCTCCTCGTCCCGAACGAGGCGCGCTACCAAGCTGCGCCACAGCCCGACGATCGTGGCCTCTCGGCACACGAGCGTCAGGAGCATATACGAGCCGGTGACCGGCGCTCCAATCGGCCTCGCGTCAGTCCGCGGCCGGTCCCCCGGGCCGCGGGACCAGGGTCAGCAGCGTCGCCTCCGGGCGGCAGAACGTGCGGATCCGCATCGAGGGCGCCGTGCCCAGCCCGGCGGAGACGTGCATCCACGTCGACCCCGGGTCGCCCGGCGCGGAGTCGGCGGGGTGGCGGTGCAGCCCCTTCGCCCGCGCCGGCTCCAGGTCGCAGTTGGTGGTCAGCGCGCCGATCCCCGGCAGGCACACCTGGCCGCCGTGGGTGTGGCCGGCGAGCACGGCGTCGTACCCGTCGCGGGCGAACTGGTCGAGCACCCGCAGGTACGGCGCGTGCGCCACCCCCAGGGCCAGGTCCGCGTCGGCCCCGAGGCCGGCCCGCGCGTCGCCCGCGACGGCGCCGAGGTCGTCGTGCTCGAGGTGGGGGTCGTCGACGCCGGCGAGCACGAGCCGCAGGCCGCCGACGTCGATGGTGGTGCGGCGGTTGGTCAGGTCGCGCCAGCCGGCGGCGGAGAACGTGGCGACGAGCTCGCGCCACGGCAGCTCGGGGGTCCGGGTGTTGCGCCGGCCGTCGTCGGGCAGCAGGTAGCGCAGCGGGTTGCGCAGCGACGGGGCGTAGTAGTCGTTCGAGCCGAGCACGTGCGCGCCCGGCACGTCGAGCAGCGGACCGAGCGCGTCGAGCAGCACCGGGACGGCGTCGGGGTGCGCCAGGTTGTCCCCGGTGTCGATCACCAGGTCGGGGCGCAGCTCGCCCAGGCCCCGCAGCCACGCGATCTTGCGTCGCTGCGTGGGCACGAGGTGGATGTCGGAGAGGTGCAGCACCCGCAGGGGCCGAGCGCCGGGCGGCAGGATCGGCACCTCCACCTCGCGCAGGGTGTAGCGGCGGGCCTCCCACGCGGCGTACGACGTGGCCGCGGCGCCCGCGGCCGCGCCCGCCAGCGCGGTGCGCGCCACGACCCCGCCGAGCCGTCGCCCACCGCCGAGGTGGGGGGCGGAGGGGCGCAGGAAGTCGGTGGGCGGCACCCCGACAGGCTGCCACAATGGCCCCATGAGTGCCCTGAAGGACCGTCTCCGCGCCGACCTGACGACCGCCATGAAGGAGCGGGACGCCCTGCGCTCCTCGACCCTGCGCATGGTGCTGGCCGCGGTCACCACCGCCGAGGTCTCGGGCAAGGAGGCCCGCGAGCTGAGCGACGCCGAGGTGCTCGCCGTGCTCGGCAAGGAGGCCAAGAAGCGCCGGGAGGCCGCGACGGCCTTCGCCGAGGGCGGTCGCGCCGAGAGCGCGGAGAAGGAGCAGGCCGAGGCGGCCGTCATCGCCGACTACCTCCCGGCCCAGCTCGATGAGGCGCAGATCACGGAGATCGTCCGCGCCGCCGTCGAGCAGCTCGGGGTCGCCGGCGAGGGCATGAAGGCCATGGGCAAGGTGATGGGCGTCGTCCAGCCGCAGGTCAAGGACCGTGCGGACGGCGGGGCCGTCGCCGCCGAGGTGCGCCGCCAGCTGGCGTGACCCCACGCCCGGGCGTGTCGCGGCGTCGTGGCCGGGGCCCGATTTCGCGGTGGGCGTACGGCGAATCTGCGTCGGGAAGTGCGGGAACGACCAGCGAACAGGTAGCGTTGCGCCCACGACACAGACAGTCAGTCCGGGTGCCCCAGAGCCCCGGCCAAGCGCGAGGGGGTCGACCCTATGGGGCGCGGCCGAGCAAAGGCCAAGCAGGCGAAGGTCGCACGCGACCTGAAGTACCGCACGCACGACACCGATCTCGGTGCTCTGGCGCGGGAGCTGCATGGCGACAGCGGCGATGACGACTCCACGGAGTCGTTCGATGAGTACGACAAGTGGGCCGACTACCCCGGCCCCCAGCGTGACTGACCTCCGCTGAGCGGATCGGCACCCCCGAAGGCGAGATCCTCGGGGGTGCCGGTGCGAAGGGGCCTCTCGGCCCTCCGCTCAGCTGCCCAGCCAGACCCCTCGCAGTCGACCCACGTCCTGCATCCGCTTCTCGGCCAGCCGGTCGGCGGCGGTCGCGGGCGTGACGCCGTCCCGGTCGGCGAGCTCCAGCACCGCCCGGGTCGTGTCGAAGATCCCCGCCGCGCGCTGCTGCGCGCGCTCGAAGACGAACCCGTCGAGCTCGTCCGCGACCTGGATGAGGCCGCCCGCGTTCACGCAGTAGTCGGGCGCGTAGAGGATGCCGGCGTCCGCGACCCGCTCCGCCGAGCCCGCGTGCGGCAGCTGGTTGTTCGCCGCACCGCACACGATGCGGGCCTTCAGCACGCCGATCGTCTCGTCGTCGAGGGCGCCGCCGAGCGCGCACGGCGCGTAGACGTCGAGGTCCTCCCGCACGAGGTCCGCGGTCGTCGCGACCGCCCGCACACCGGGGTACGCCGCGAGCACGCCCTCGACCGCGGGTCCGTGCACGTCGGTGACGACGACCTGGGCGCCGTCCTCGGCCAGCAGGCCCGTCAGGTGCCGCCCGACCTTTCCGACGCCGGCGATGCCGACGGTGCGTCCGGCGAGCGTCGCCTCGCCCCACAGTCGCTCGGCCGCGGCGCGCATGCCCTGGAACACGCCGTACGCCGTCAGCACGGAGCTGTCGCCGGCGCCGCCGTTCGCGACCGTGCGGCCGGTGACGTAGCGGCACTCGCGCGCGACGAGGTCCATGTCGGCCGAGTAGGTGCCGACGTCGCACGCGGTCAGGTAGCGACCGCTGAGCGACTGCACGAACCGGCCGTAGGCGCGCAGCAGCGCCTCGGACTTGTCCCGCCGCGGGTCGCCGATGATGACGGCCTTGCCGCCGCCGAGGTCGAGCCCGGCCAACGCGGCCTTGTACGACATCCCCCGCGACAGGTCGAGCACGTCGCGCAGCGCGGCGTCGGTCGAGGCGTAGGGGTGGAAGCGCGTGCCGCCGAGACCCGGGCCGAGCGCGGTGGAGTGGATCGCGATGATCGCGCGGAGGCCGGAGGCCGGGTCGTTGGCGACGACGACCTGCTCGTGGCCGGCGGCCAGCTCGAAGAGGTCGGACCCGACGGCGTCGGGGGGAGTGGCGGGGCTGGTCATGGCTCTCCTGTGCTCGGGCGCCGCGGGGGTGGGCGGCGCGGTGGGCGCGCCCGCAGGGGTGGCGCGGGCGACGCCCACCACCCTAGGACCGGGGCGGCCCGGCGTCAGGAGGTGGCCGGGGTCACGCTCAGCGCAGGCGCGCGACGTACTGGTGACCGCGGCGCAGCGACCGCAGCCGGCTCTCCCAGGTCACGCCCACCGTGACGAGCGCGGCGCCCGCGAGGAGCATGACGAGGTACGGCGGCACCAGCGCGGCGTACGGTGCGAGCGCGCGCAGGAGCAGCAGGCTCCCGGTCACGGCGCCGGCGAGGAGCGGGGCGCTCCAGCGCAGCCCGGCCCCGCCGAGCACGAGTCCGAGGCAGGCGACGGCGAGCAGCAGGCCGCGCAGGGACGCGGGCTCGGCGAGCGCGGCGAGCAGGCTGGGCGTCAGGGCGAGCAGCAGCCCGCCCAGGAGGGTGGGCGTCGTGCGGAGGCGCGGCTCGCGCAGCAGGGCGAGGACGCCGACGGCGAGGAGCACGAGGGCGGCGGGGAGCGTGTAGGCCTCGGGGGTGGTGACCCCCGTGTCGGCCAGGCGCGCCCAGGAGGCGAGCACGAGCAGACCGCCCCCGACCCAGGCGAGCGGACGTCGGTCGGCGCGCAGCAGCGCGGCCAGGCCGGCGCCGACCCCCAGCACGGTGAGGTCGACGGCCAGCCACGTGCCCGCCGCGGGCAGGGTCGCCGCGGCGCCGGCGAGCACCACCGCGGTCGTGGCGGCGCCGACCTCGACGGCCACCCGACCGACGAGCGCGAGCAGCAGGGCGAGGAGCAGGGTCGCCACCGCGACCCCGGGCTGCGGGTCGGCCCCCAGCAGGTCGCCGAGCACGAGCACGGTGCCGGCGACGGCGGGCGCGAGGGCGAGGCCCGCAGCCGCGGCCACGGCCTCCGCCGTCGGCAGCAGCAGCGCGGCGACGCAGGCGACGACGGCCAGGACGAGCGTCGCCAGCAGCAGCGACGGCGCGGGGGTCGCGGCGATCGCCGCCAGGCAGGTCAGGGCGGCGGCGAGCGCCCACCACGGGGTGGAGCGGCCACTGCCGTGCGTCGCCGCCCGGGCGAGCGCCGTGGCGCCGGGCACGAGCAGCACGAGGACCACGGCGAGGAGCGGGACGGGGTACGACGCGACGACCACCGCGGCGAGCAGCGTCGCGCCCAGGACGACGCCGGGCACCACGCCGGACACCACGCCGGGCAGGCCGAGGGGCAGGGTGAGGGGCACGTCCCCGCGGTCCCCACGTGCCGCGGGGACGTGCCGTCCGAGGACCGCGACGAGCGCCGCGGCGAGGGCGAGGGCGGCGACGACCACGACCCACGGCCGGTCCAGCAGGCCCGCGACCGGGTCCAGGCGCACGAGGGCCGCGCTCGGGCGCGGCACCGTGAGCACCGCCCCGGCGGCCCGGCCGGCGACGTCCGTCAGCACCACCAGCGGGACGAGCGCGCTGACCGCGCCGGGGCCGAGGAGGGCGACCCGCCACGCGGGCGGGACGACCGCCGCCGCGGCGGCCGCGACGAGCAGCGCGAGGCTCCACCCCACGACGGCCGCATCGGGCCCGACCGCGTGCAGGCCGACGACGACCGCGACCGTGAGCGTGGCCCCCGCGGCGCCCGCGCACACCGCGCGGGCGAGGTGGGGCAGCGCGAGCAGGGTGGGCGGCAGGACGGCGGGGGCGGCGGCCAGCGCGGTGGCGACGAGGAGGGGCACGACGTCGCCCTCCGACCACAGCGTGTCGAGGTGCAGGACCGCCCGCGCCGCACCGATGACGGCCAGCAGCGCCCACGTGGCGGCGCCGGCCCCGGCGGCGAGGACGCACAGGAGCCGCGCGGGGCGGACCGCGCCGTACGCCGCGAGGACGAGGAAGCCCGCCGTGCCGCAGGCCAGGCCGGTCTCGAGAGGCAGCGTGGACGCGGCGCCGAGCGTCGCCAGGCACCCGCCGAGGACGGTGCCGAGCTGGGCCGCGGTCAGGAGGCCCGGGGCGCCGCGCCTCGCCTCGGTGAGGCCGAGCCCGGCGGCCACCACCGCGCCGCCCATGAGCAGCAGGAGGGCGCTGTCGCCGAGGTCGCCCCACCAGCCGGCGGCGTCGGCGCCGCCGACGACCAGCAGCACGAGGCCGAGCGTCACGCAGGTGAAGGACTCGGCGCCGGCCCGCAGCCCGCGACGGGCCAGCGCGACGGTGCCGGCCGCCGCGCCGACGGTCATCATCCCCACCAGCGCGGTCCGGCCCCCGACGCCGAGCAGGGCCCAGGCGATCGCCAGGAAGACCAGCGCGCCGACGAGCAGGCAGGCTGCGCCGAGCCCGAGCAGCAGGCCGGGCACGCCGCTCTCCAGGATGCCCGTGGTGGGCGGCACGGGCGGCGCCACCCGCACCGGCACCGGCACCGGCACCGGGGCGGGTGCGGGTGGGGCGACGCTGGCGCGGAGCCGCCCGAGCAGGTCGTCGGCCTCGCGCAGCGTGCTGAACAGCTGGCGGGCCAGGTCGCCGCGCAGCGGGAGGCCGCAGCGGGAGCAGCCGGGGCTCCCCGCGACGTACGGCGCACGGCAGTCGGGGCAACGGGTGGGGTCGGCGAAGCGCATGGTCACCATCCAGCCAGCCGGGCTCCGCGCGCGGCAGGCCGCCGGGACTCAGGTGCGTCTGAGTACGCGCACCTGCACCGGGCGGTCGCCTAGGGTGGCCCGCGTGCGTGTACTCCTCGACCGCCGCAACCCCTCCGCCGCCGGCACGGACGACCTGGGTGACGACCAGCTGCCCGCGCTGTACGGCGTACCGGCGGGAGGTCCGTGGCTGCGCGTCAACATGGTGAGCACGCTCGACGGGGCCGCGACGGGCGACTCCGAGCGATCCGACTCCATCCACGACGCCGCCGACCAGCGCGTGTTCCGGGTGCTGCGGGAGCTGGCCGACGTCATCGTGGTCGGCGCGGGCACGGCGGAGGCCGAGGGCTACTCGCCCGCCGAGCGGCCGATCGTGCTCGTGAGCCGCCGCGGCCAGGTGCCCGCGGGCCTGCGCGGGGCCGAGCCCGGCCGGGTCATCCTCGCGACCTGCGCGGCGGCCGACGGCCTGGCCGAGGCGCGGGAAGCGCTGGGCGAGGACAACGTGCTCGTGCTGGGCTCGCACAGCGTCGACCTCGTCGCGCTGCGGGAGCAGCTCGTCGAGCAGGGCTTCGTGCACCTGCTCGCCGAGGGCGGTCCGCACCTGCTGCGCGACCTGCTCGCGAGCCGGGTCGCCGACGAGCTGTGCGCCACGTTCGTGCCGCGGATCGTCGCCGGCGAGCGTCCCCGCATCACGGCCGGCCCCCCGGTCGACGCGGCGCTCGACCTGCAGCTGCTCCTGGAGGCGGACAGCACGCTGCTGGGCCGCTGGACCGTCCGCCGCTGACACGGCGTCGCCGGCGCCCGCGTGCCGGTGCGAGGATGACCGACCGTGACTGTCCGACGGATCGCGTACCAGGGTGAGCCCGGCGCCAACTCCCACATCGTGTGCCAGCGGCACTACCCCGACCTGGAGTCGGTGCCCTGCGCCTCGTTCGAGGAGGTCTTCGCGGTCGTCGAGCGCGGGGACGCCGACCTGGCGCTCATCCCCATCGACAACACGCTCGCGGGGCGCGTCGCCGACATCCACCACTTCCTGCCGACGACGAGCCTGCACATCGTCGCCGAGCACTTCCTGCGCATCCAGTTCCACCTGATGGCGGTGCCGGGGGCGACGGTGGGCACGATCCGCACCGTCCACAGCCACGTGCACGCGCTGGGGCAGTGCCGCCGCATCATCGCGGAGCACGGGTGGACCAAGATCATCTCCGGCGACACCGCGGGCGCCGCGCGCGAGGTCGCGGAGTCGGGCGACCCCACGCAGGCCGCGCTCGCGCCGCCGCTGGCCGCCGACATCTACGGCCTCGAGGTGCTCGCCACCGACGTCGAGGACGAGGACCACAACACGACCCGCTTCGTGGTGCTCTCCCCGTCGTACGACGAGGCGCCCGCGGACGGCGGGCCGGTCGTGACCACCTTCGTGTTCAACGTGCGCAACCTCCCGGCCGCGCTCTACAAGGCCCTCGGTGGGTTCGCCACGAACGGCGTCAACATGACGAAGCTCGAGTCCTACATGGTCGGCGGGGAGTTCACCGCGACCCAGTTCCTCGCCGAGGTCGACGGCCACCCGGCGGAGCCCGGCCTGGCCCGGGCGCTCGAGGAGCTGTCGTTCTTCACGACCGACGTGAAGGTGCTGGGCGTCTACCCGGCCGACCCGTTCCGGGCGGGCTGAGCGGCGTCCCGGGGGCCGTCGGTGCGACGGGCTAGTGTGACGTGCAGCACACGCCACCGACGGGAGCTCGCATGACGGCCACCCAGGACGGCCATCCCGGCCGGCGCACCGACGTCGACAAGGCCTTCCTCGACACCGCGACCTACCGCAGCCTCGGCGAGCAGCACCTCTCGCCGCGCGAGGAGCGTTTCGAGAAGGGCCGGCGCACGGTCGGCCTCGTGCTGGCGCCGCTGCTCGGCGTCGTCTTCTGGCTGCTCCCGACGGGGCTCGACGGCGACCAGCACCTGCTCGCGGCGATCCTGCTCGGCGTCATCGTGCTGTGGGTGACCGAGCCGGTCCCGATCCCCATCGGCGGTTTCCTCGGGATCGCCGCCATCGTCGTGCTGGGCGTGGCGCCGGCGGAGGAGGCACTCGCCCCGTTCGGGTCGTCGACGGTCTTCACCTTCATCGGTGCGTTCATCCTGGCCCAGGCGATGCTCAAGCACGGGGTGGCGCGGCGCTTCGCCATCTTCGTGCTCAGCCTGCCCGGCGTCGGGCGCTCGACCTTCCGCGTCGTCATCGCCTTCGGCGCCATCACCGCGCTGCTCTCGGCCTTCGTCTCCAACACCGCGACGGTCGCGATGCTGCTGCCGACCGCGATCGGCATCCTCACCGTCATCGCGAAGCTGATGCAGGACCGCGGCGAGGTCGCGGCCGACTTCGACCCCCTGCGCCTGCGGGTGGGGGCGGCGCTGATGCTGATGCTGGCGTACGGCGCGAGCGTCGGCGGCCTGCTCACCCCGGTCGGCTCCCCGCCGAACCTCATCGGCCGTGGCCTCATCGAGGAGGCGACGGGGGAGCGCATCTCGTTCCTCGACTGGATGATCATGGCCGCGCCGATCTGCGGCCTCATGTTCCTCGCCCTGGCCGTCGTCGTGCTGCTGCTCAACCGGCCCGAGACCCGCCGCCTCGAGGGCGTCGAGGAGTACGTCGCGGCCGAGCGCGCGCAGCTGGGCCGCTTCTCCGTCGCGGAGCGCAACACCCTCGTCGCGTTCGCGGTGACGGTCACGCTCTGGATCACGCCGGGCATCGTGGCGCTGGTCGCGGGAACCGACTCCAGCGCCTACACGAGCGTCAGCGACCGGCTCGACGAGGGCGTCGTGGCCATCCTCGGGGCCTCGCTGCTCTTCCTGCTGCCCACCCGGTGGGCGGACCGCGAGTTCACGCTGCGCTGGAGCGACGCCGCGAGGATCGACTGGGGCACGGTCGTGCTCTTCGGCACCGGCATCATCTTCGGCAGCCTGCTCGAGTCCTCCGGCCTCGCCGAGACGCTCGGCAACGGGGCGTCGGACCGCCTCGGCCTGGCCAGCGCGTTCTGGATCACGGCGTTCGCGGTGGTGCTCGCCATCGTCGTCTCGGAGACGACGAGCAACACGGCGTCGGCCGCGGTGGTCGTGCCGATCGTCATCCCCATCGCGGTGGCGGCCGGGATCAACCCGTTCGTGCCCGCGCT
The DNA here is from genome assembly GCF_030466625.1 of Nocardioides sp. ChNu-153. Lineage (GTDB taxonomy): Bacteria > Actinomycetota > Actinomycetes > Propionibacteriales > Nocardioidaceae > Nocardioides. The sequence goes on along the minus strand of NZ_JADEVT010000008.1, from coordinate 78,455 downwards.
GGCGGCGACGTTCGCGGCCTCGTTCGGCTTCATGCTGCCGGTCTCGACGCCGCAGAACGCGGTGGTCTACGGCTCGGGGACCGTGCCGATCACGCGGATGATCCGCACGGGGATCTCCTTCGACGTGCTCGGCGCCGTGCTCATCGTCCTCGTGCTGCCGCTCATGGTGGGCGCGCTCGGGCTCGGGGGCTGAGCGCGCCCCACGATGGCCGCCACGGCGAGCGCCACCGCCAGGGTCAGCACCGCCAGCAGGGTGACGCTGCCGACGAACGCGGTGGTACGCCGGGGGTCGAGCGCGTCGTACACGGCCAGGTCGCCCGCGACGTACCAGGTCAGGTAGGCCGCCGGCGGCAGCAGCCACGACGGGGCGTGCCAGCGGCGGGGGGCCGGCGAGCGCGCCACCAGCAGGTGGTCGAGCGTCACGAGCGCGGGGGTGAGCACGTGCTCGAAGAGCGAGTACGGGTCGGTGAGGTTGTCGTTCTGCATCGGCAGGTAGGCGAGGGCGACGAGCAGCACGGCGGTGGTGAGGGCGCCGCGGAGCCAGCCGCTGCGGGGCTCGGCGCGGCCGGTGACGTGGGGGAGGGCGGCGAGGGCGAGGTACGTCGCGCCGACGGCCAGGCTGACGAGCTGGCTCAGCGCCGTCCACCACACGTCGTGCTGCAGCGCGGCGAGCAGCACGCCGGTGAGCGCGGAGCCCGCGACGGTGAGCCGCCAGGCGGTGAGGGGGAGCAGGGGCACCCCACGACCATGCCACGTTCACGTTGCGTCCATGTTGCGTTCACCTGAACCGTGCGACGGGCGGGCTCGCCGCGGGGGCGGGGTCAGAACAGCTGGTCGTCGCGCGGCGGGTCGAGGTCGCAGACGTCGCCGATGCGCACCGTGCCGGAGTCCAGCAGCCGGCAGACCACGCCGCCGCGGCGACGCAGGGCCACGGCGCCGCCGGGGCCGAGCTCGTCCTCCATGATCCGGCAGGGCGCGGCGACGCGGAGCACCTCGAGGTCCAGCCCCGCCAGCCGCAGGCGCGCGCCGGGGGTGGTCGGCAGCGGACCGCGGTCGAGGGTGATGTTGCGGCGCGTGCGGTCGGGGGTGACCGGGCGCCCCAGTCGTCCCGTGGCCACCGCCAGGTCCTCGGCGGTCTGCACCGTGACGTGGCGCGAGCGGGCGCCGAAGAAGCGGTCGCCCACGATGCCCCGCCCACCGACCAGCTCGAGCGCGTCCATCGCCCGCATCGGGGTGCGGTGGGCGGGGGCGAGGTGGAGCGCGACGACGGTCGCCGTGGGCGACGGCACCGGCCGATCCTAGCCAGCGGGCTGGTGCGGGCTCTCAAGCCACCTACCCTCGGCCCCGTGCCCATCACCGTCGCCCACCCGGCCGTCGTGCTGCCGCTGCGGGCCCTCGGCCTGCCACTGACGCCGCTCGTGGTGGGCGCGACGATCCCCGACCTGGGGCTGTACGTCGGGGCCCGCGAGGTCTACGCGTTCGCGCACTCGCCGCTCGGGCTGGTGACGTGGGCCCCGGTGGTCACCGTCGTGGTGGTCGCCCTGTGGTTCGGGGTCGTGCGCGACGCCCTGGTGGGCCTGGCGCCCGTCGCTGTGCGGGCCCGCCTCGACCTGCACGTGCGCCTCGGGCCACGCGGCTGGGCCTGGGTGCCGCTCGGTGGGGTCGTCGGCGCGCTGAGCCACGTGGCGTGGGACTCGTTCACCCACCCGGGCCGGTGGGGGTGGGAGAACGTCGCCTGGCTCGCCGAGCAGCACGGCCCGCTGCCGGGCGGGAAGTGGCTGCAGTACGGCTCGGGCGTGGGCGGCATGCTCGTCGTCGCGGTGGCGGCGGTGCTGTGGCTCGCCCGGCGGCCGGCGCGCCCCGACGTCCCGTCCCGGGCGACCCGGCTGCCGCTGCTCGAGGTCGCGGTGGCCGCAGCCACCCTGGTGGCGGTGGGCACCGCCGTACGACGGGTGCCCGAGGGCCTGCACGCGGTGGCCTTCGACGGGGTGGTGACCGGGTGCGTGGCGCTCGTGGTCGCCCTGGGCGTGGCGACGGCGGGGTGGCACGCGGCGCGGGTGCGCGGCGTACCCGACCGGGGCTAGCGCCCGGCCGACCTTGCCGACCCGGTCACGCTGCTCAGACCTGCTCCTGCGGGCACCACCAGGTGGTGCGGCCGCCGACCGTGGCGCGGGTCATCGCCGCGCCGCAGCGCGGGCAGTGCGCGCCCGCCCGCCGGTGGCCGATCACCTCGCCCGTGTGGACGCCCCCGCGCTCGATGGCGGCGCGGGTGCAGCGGCGCAGCACCCGGCGCAGGTGGTCGAGCTGGTCGTCGTCGAGCTCGCCGGCGGGGCGCAGCGGACTGAGGTGGGCCTGCCACAGGGTCTCGTCGGCGAGCAGGTTGCCGATGCCCGCGACCGTCGCCTGGTCGAGCAGCCGCGCCTTGAGCGGCAGCGTGCCGCGCCCGACCCGGGCGCGGAACGCCTCCCGCCCGACCTCGGCGGCGTCGGGGCCCAGCGCGGTCAGGTCGGGGTCGAGGCGCACCCGGCCGAGGCGGCGGGGGTCGAGCAGGCGCAGGCTCCCGCCGTCGGCGAAGCGCAGGGTGAAGCGGTACCACTCCTCCTTGCGCCGGTCACCGGTGCGCCCCGCGTAGTCGCCGCCCTCCTGCTCCTCGCCGCCGTCGGCCTCGGGCCGGCCGCGCACGAGGATCCGCCCGCTCATGCCGAGGTGCAGCCCGAGCGCGGGCCCCTCCGCGTCGTCGGCCGTCGGGTCGTCGCCCTCGCGGGCCGACGTGGTGCACCACATCGACTTCCCGCGCCGGTGCGCGGCCACGAGCGTGCGGCCGAGCAGGGCCTCGCGGATCTCGCCGGGCGCGTGCGGCCGGCACTCCCACGTGTCGGAGTCGTCGACGTCGACGATCCGCCGGCCCAGGGCGCCGCGCTCGACGACCGCGCGGGCCGACTCGACCTCGGGCAGCTCCGGCACTCAGGGCCCCAGCAGCCCGCGGACGTACGCCGCCTGCCCCGCGTGCTGCGCGCCGTCGTCGACGACGCTGACGAGCCGCACGCCGAGGGTGACCGGCGGGTCCCAGCGCTCGTCGACCACGCGGTCGAGCGCGTCGGGCGTGACCGAGCGCAGGAAGTCGGCGCTCGCCTCGTGGGTGGCCCGCAGGTACGCCGTGAGGTCGGCCGCGCTCGCCCGCACCAGCCCGACCTGCTCGGAGCTGTGGCCGTAGCCCGTGTCGGCGTTGTCGAGCGGCAGGGCGAAGCGGGCGGCGTACCCCTGCTCGGTCCACACCTGCGGGGTGCCGGCGACCTCGGCGACGTGGTCGTCCTGCACGCGGGTCAGGTGCCACACGAGCCAGGCGATCGAGTTGGCGCCGGCCGCGGGGCGGGCCGCGAGCTGGTCGTCGTCGAGGCCCTCGACGGCGGCCGTGGCGTTCTCGAGCACGCGCCCGTAGGCGTCGAGCAGCAGGTCGGCGGGGGTCATCTCAGCCCTCCTGGGGGATCGTGACGGCGATCTTGCCGCGGGTGCGGCCCTGCTCCGAGGCGCGGTGCGCGTCGGCGATCTCCTCGAGCGGGTACGTCGCGGCGAGGTCCACGCGGAGCCGGCCGGCGTCCACGAGGGCCCGCAGCTCGTCGAGGTGGGCGCGCTCGGGGCGCACGAAGACGTAGTGGCCGCCGAGCCGGGCGACGCCTTCGTCGTCGACCACCGAGGCGATGCGGGAGGGGTCGCGCACCTGGCGGGGAGCGTCCTCCAGCGCGTCGCCGCCCACGAGGTCGAGCACCGCGTCGACGGGGGCCGACAGCTGCGCGCTGACCGGGCCGGCGGAGTGGTCGACGACCTCCGTGACGCCGAGCTCGCGCAGGAGGTCGTGATTGTCGGGCCGGGCGGTGCCGACGACCTCGGCGCCCCGGGCCAGCGCGATCTGCACGGCGAACTGGCCGACGCCGCCGGCCGCCGCGTGCACCAGCAGACGCTCGCCGGGCTGCACGTCGAGCGCCTCGACCACCGTCTGCCAGGCCGTCAGGCCCGCGAGGGGGACCGCGGCGGCCTCGGCGAACGAGAGCCCGCCGGGCTTGAGCGCCACGGTCCGCTGCGGCGCGGCGACGAGCTGCGCGGCGGTGCCCTGGGCGACGTCGTCGCGGCGTACGTAGCCCCACACCTCGTCACCCGGCCGGAGCCCGGTGCGCACCGCGGGCCCCACCGCCTCGACCACGCCGGCGACGTCCCAGCCCGGGATGATGGGGAGGTGGTGCGGGAAGGCGCCCCGCAGGTAGCCCTCGCGCACCTTCCAGTCGACCGGGTTGACGCTCGTCGCGTGCGCCCGCACCAGCACGACGTCCGGCCCCACCGGCGGGTCGTCGACCTCCCGCACGCTGATGACGCCCGCGTCGCCGAACTCGTCGTACACCGCTGCTCGCACCCTCGGCCTCCTCGCTCCCGCCCCGGCTCTCGGGGCCACCAGGCCATCGTGGCGCGGGGGGCAAGGGGCCGGGGGCGAGGAGGCCGGGGTCCGCCTCAGGCGGTGGCGGCGTCCTCGTGCCGGCCGTGCCGGCGCTCGCGCCGCAGCCGGCGCCGCTCGGCCCCGCGCTCCTTGCGGCGCTCGACCAGCAGGTAGAGCGCCGGCACGAGCAGGAGCGTGAGCAGCGTCGAGGAGAGCAGGCCGCCGATGACGACGATCGCCAACGGCTGCGAGATGAACGCGCTGCCGCCCGTGACGCCGAACGCCATCGGCGTCAGGGCCAGCACGGTGGCCAGCGCCGTCATCACGATGGGGCGCACACGCGTGCCGCCGCCCTCGCGCACGGCCTCGACGATGCCGGCCCCCGCCTCGCGGCGCTGGTTCACGAGGTCGATGAGCACGATCGCGTTCGTCACCACGATGCCGATGAGCATGAGCGCGCCGATGAGCGAGGGCACGCCGAGCGGGATGCCCGTGACGGCGAGCAGCAGCATCGCGCCGGTCGCGGCGAAGGGCACCGAGACGAGCAGGATGAGCGGCTGCACGAGCGAGCGGAACGTGCCGACCATGACGACGTACACGATGGCGATGGCGATGAGCAGGGCGAGGCCCAGCTGGGCGAACGCCTCCGCCTGGTCCTCCGAGACGCCGCCGAGGGAGACCTCGGTGCCCTCCGGCAGGTCGACGTCGTCGAGGACGGCCTGCACGTCGGCGGTGACCGAGCCCAGGTCGTCCGCCGCCGGCTCGGCGGTGATGGTCACGGTGCGCTCGCCGTCGGCGCGGGTGATGGCCGTGGCGACCTGCTCCTCGCGGAGCTCGGCGACCTGGCCGAGCGTGGTGCCCTCGCCGACGGGGAGCTGCTCCAGCGCCTCGACCGACGTGGGCGCCTCGCCCTGGGCGATGACGACGGGCAGCTGCTGGCCGTCGACGGAGACCTGGCCGACGGGGGGCTGCGCCAGGGCCGCCGCGAGCACCTGGCCGAGGACCGCCGAGGTCAGACCCGCGGCCTCCGCCTCGGGGCGCGCCTGCACCGACAGCACGGGCTGGGCCGGGGCGGCGTCGGAGGTGACCTGGCCGATGCCGTCGACGCCCTCGAGCTCGGCGGTGACGACCTCCGCGGCCTCCACCAGCCGCGACTGGTCGGTCGCCGTCACGACCACCTCGAGCGCGGAGGCGAACCCGGCGTCGCCGGCGGTGACGGTGATGTCGCCCTCCGCGTCGGCCAGCTCGTCGGTCAGGCGGTCCGCCACCGCCTCGGAGTCGGCCTCCTCGTCGAGGGTGATCGCGAACGACGCCGAACCCCCCGCCCCGAAGGCGGCCGCGGCGGGGTCGGCGGACCCGACGGCGGTCTGCACGCTCTCGACGTCGTCGGCGCCGACGAGCACCTCCTCGACCGTGCGCGCCGCCTCGTCGCGCCGGGCGAGGCTGGCCCCGGGCTCGAGGTCCTGGGTGACGGTGAGGGTGTTCTGCCCGCTGCTGCCGAGGAAGCTCGTGGCGATGAACGGGGTGAGGCCGAGCGTGGCGACCAGCACGACGACGGCGGCGCCGACGGTCGTCCACGGCCGGCGCACGACCCAGCGCACGGCCGGATCGTAGGCGCGGCGCAGCCAGGTGCGCTGCTCCCGCGCCTCCGCCTCGGCCTGCACCGCGGCCACGTCGACCGGGCTCGTGGGGGCCTCGAGGAACCAGTAGGCCAGCACCGGGATGATCGTGAGCGCGACGAGCAGCGAGGCCGCCAGCGCCAGCGCCACCGTCACCGCGAAGGGCCGGAACAGCTCGCCCACCTGGCCGCCGACGACGCCGATGGGCAGGAAGACGGCCGCGGTGGCCAGCGTCGAGGACGTGATGGCCCCGCCGACCTCGCGCACCGCCGTGGTGATCGCGGTGACCTTGGGCTCGCCGTACGACAGGTGCCGCTTGATGTTCTCGATCACGACGATCGAGTCGTCGACGACGCGACCGATGGCGACCGTGAGGGCGCCCAGCGTCAGGATGTTGAGCGTGTAGTCGCCCAGGCGCAGCCCGATGAGCGTCACCAGCAGCGACAGCGGGATCGAGATCGCGGTGACGAGCGTCGAGCGCACCGAGAAGAGGAACACGAGGATCACGAGCACGGCGAAGAACAGGCCGAGCCCGCCCTCGGTGGTCAGGTCCTCCACCGACTTCTCGATGAAGGGCGCCTGGTCGAACGCGACGGTGAACTCCGTGCCGTCGCCGAGGTCCTCCTCCAGCTCCGGGATCAGGTCGGCCACGGCGTGCGAGATGTCGACGGTGTTGCCGTCGGGGGTCTTGGTGATCGCGACCGCGAGGCTGGGCTCACCGTCGGTGCGCGAGTACGACGTCGCGGCCGCCTCGGTGACCTGCACCTGGGCGACGCTGCCGAGCGGCGCGGTGCCGCCCGCGGGCAGCGGGACGGGCACGGCCTGCAGCTCCTCGAGGGTCGCCGGGGTGGTGCCGACCTGGACGGACAGGGCCTGGTCGCCTGCCTCGAGGTTGCCCGCGGGCACGAGCGAGGCGTTGGTGCCGAGCGCCTCGGCCACCGACGCGCCGGTCACGCCCCGGGCGAGGCCCTCGGGGGCGATCGCGACCTCGACCCGGTCGGTCGGGGCGCCGGTGAGCTGCACCTGGCGCACGCCCTCCACGTCCTCCAGCTCGGGCAGCGCGAGCCGCTCGAGGCGCTCCGCGAGCGCGGCGGGCTCGGCGTCGGAGGTCACCGCGAGCTGCACCACCGGGAACTGGTCGAAGTCGCCGGCGAAGACGACGGGCTCGACCTCCTCGGGCAGCGTCTCCAGCCCGGTGACCGCGCTCTCGACCTGCTGCTGCGCCCGGTCGAGGTCGGTGCCGTACTCGAGGACCACCAGCACCAGCGAGGAGCCGCTGGACGACGTGGAGTCGAGCTCGTCGAGCCCGTCGACCCCTGTGAGGGCCTCCTCGACGGGGATCGTCACCTCCTGCTCGACCGCCTCGGGCGACGCCCCGGCGTACGGCAGTACGACCCCGACGGCCGGGAACTGCAGGTTCGGGATCAGCTCCTGCTTGAGCGAGCCGGCGGAGACGACGCCGAAGAAGGCCACCATCACGGTGGCGAGCGCGACGAGCGCGCGGTTGCGCAGGGAGAAGGACGCGAGACGGCCCACGGAGGTCAGCTCCTGTGTCGGTGGTGGCGGTGGTGCGGGACCCCGCGAGGGGGCCGGGAGGAACGGTTAGCGTCAGGCTAACCGTATCCTCGGACGGGTGAGTGACCGTCAGGTGGACATCGATGCGGTCGAGGGCATCGCGCTGCGCATCGAGGACCTCCTGACGGACGTCCAGGTCGACGCGGTCGTCGCGACCGAGCTGTCCATCCAGCAGCTCAAGGTGCTGATGCTCGCCGTGCACCGCAGCCCCGTGACGGCCCACGACGTGGCCGCGGCGCTGGGCGTGAGTGCGGCGACCGTCTCCGGACTCGTCGGCCGCCTCGTCGACCGCGGCCTGCTGCTGCAGGAGCGGGCGCCGCACGACCGCCGCGCCCGCCACCTCGTCGCCACCGAGGCGGGCCACGCCGCCCTCGAGCAGGTGGCGAGCACGGGCGTCGCCCACCGCCGCGAGCTGCTGCAGCGGCTCACCGACGAGGAGGTCGCCGCACTCCGGGTCGGGATGGGTGGCCTCGAGCGGGCGCTGCGCGAGCTGGTCGCCCCGGGTACGTCGGAGCGGCGCGGCGACTAGGCCGCCGGTGCTCCGGGCTCGGGTACCGTCGACGCGATGAGCGAGCACCCCCGCGGTCCGCGCGGTCTCCGCGCCGTCCCCGCCACCCTCGTCCGGGGCCGCGAGCGGCTCACCGGCGCCTTCCAGCACCGCTACCCGACCGTGGCCGTCACCGGCATGACGGGGGTGGGCAAGAGCGAGCTGGTCGACCACCTGGCCGGCCGGCCCCGCAGCGACGAGCCGCCGGAGGCGGGCTCGGCGGTCATGGAGCGCCGGGTGCGCCGCGACCGCCGCCTGCGCGGCTTCCGGTTCCGCGTCGTGCCGGGCGAGAACGCCGCGACGCGTCTGGGTGCGCTCGACGAGGTCTTCCACGACGACCCGGTCGACGGCGTGCTCCACGTCGTCGCGAACGGCCACGCCACGGGTCGTCGCCCCGCGGGCACGACCGGCGCGGTGCACGTCGACCGCGAGGAGCAGCTCGCCCGCGAGCTCGAGGACTGGACCGTCACCGCCCACCGCATCGCCTCGATGGCCGTGCGTCGGCCGCGGCCGACCTGGCTCGTGGTCGTGGTGACGAAGGTCGACCTGTTCCTCGACGACGTCGACGAGGTCGTGCGCTCCTACTCGCCCGGGAGCGGCACGCCCTTCGGCGACCGTCTCGACGAGCTGCGCGCGCTGGCCGGCGCGGCCAAGCTGTCGGTGGACGTGCTGCCCGCGTGCAGCCGGCTCGAGCCGGACAGCCCGCTGGAGCCGCGGCAGCGCGACGCCTACCTGGCCGCCCTCGAGGCGCGGATGGGGCAGCTCGCCGGGCACGTCTGAGGCGCGTCCCCGCGCCCGCGGGGTGCGGGGCCTCAGGAGCGGCGCGTCCCGGGGGCGAGCAGCGCCCGCAGGGCGAGGGTCGACGCCGCCGCCGCGCCGTCGACGTCGAGCCCGAGGTCGTCGCGCAGGGTCGACCACGCGGGGTACGTCGCAGCGGCCAGCACCGCGGAGGTGCGCTCGGGCGCCCCGGCGAGCTCGGTCGGGAAGAGGCGCAGCACGTCGTCGCGCACCGCACCCACGAACCGGGCCCGCGAGGCCCGCAGCGCCGGGCTGAAGGGCTCGGCGAGCGCGGCCGTGCGGGCGAAGGGCGCGATGGCCTCGTTCTCGGCGGCGCGCTGGGCGGCGAAGCGGTCGACCCGCGTCGCGAGGTCCGCATCGCCCGGCACCAGGACCCGTTCGTCGACGTAGCGGCGCCACAGCTCGCGGCTCGCCGCGTCGTACAGCGCCTCGAGGTCCGCGAAGTGCGTCCACACGGTGCGCACCGAGACGCCGGCGGCCTCGGCGACCTGCTGGCCGGTGACGCGTTGCCGGCCGGCGGCGACGAGGTCGAGGAAGGCGGCGACGAGCGCCGCGCGGTTGCGCTGCCCGCGCGCGACGCGCCCGTCCGTCCCGCGGTCGTCGTGCTCCACGTGCTCCCCCTCGGTCGCGTCGGTCCCGGCCCGTCCCGCGGTGCCGGGACCGACGCAGCCGGGTGGGCTCAGCTGATCCGGTAGTCCGAGACGTCGCCGAACGGCGAGACGCTCGTGCCCGGGGTCAGGAACTGCTCGTAGCGGGTGTCGTCGTCGACGTACCGCTTCAGCCACGCGATCGTGTAGGTCGCGATCGTGGTGTTCGCCGTGTTCGGTGCGAAGTGGCTGGCACCGGCGAGCTCGAGGTAGCCGCGCCGCTCCGCGCCCGTCAGCGAGCCGTAGAACGGGATGGCGTGGCTGGAGACCGGGGCGACCGTGTCGTCCTCGGCGCCGATCATGAGCGACGCCGCGTCGACCTCGGACCACGTCTTGTCGATGTTCCAGGGGGTGAGGCCCACGGCGGCCTCGAGGGAGGGCCGGGTCACGGCCGCCTCGAGCGTGCCGCCGCCGCCCATGGAGTGGCCCACCACCGCCTGGCGGGTCGCGTCGACGCGCGACGCCGTGCGCGAGTCGGCGATGACGTGGTCGAGCGCGGCCAGCAGCTGGTCGCCGCGGGCGTCCGGCTGGTCGTAGCGGGAGTTCGTGTTGAAGGTGACGACGACGAACCCGAACGACGCGAGGCGCGGGCCGAGCCAGGCGATGGTCGACTCCGACGCGGTGTAGCCGGGCGAGATGGCCACGACGCCGAAGCGTCCCTCGCTCGTGGTGGTCGGGTAGGTGACCGTGCCGGAGCCGAAACCGCGGCTCGCCAGGTCCGAGACCGAGTACGACGACGTGGCGTAGGGCCCGCGGGTGGCGCGCAGCGCGGCCAGGGTCGGGTCCGGGCCGTGCTGGTAGGGGCTGGCCGCCGCCGCGGCGGTCGCGGCGGTGACGGGCGTGCCGGCCGGTGCGGCGGTCGCGGGGCCGGTGGTGGCGGTGCCGAGGGCGAGGCCGGCGACGAGCGCGGGCGCGGCGAGACGACGCAGGAGGGGGTGCTGAGACATGGGTGGTGCTCCCGAGGTGGAGGGGCGTCGCGGCGGCACCCGAGTGGCGCGTGGCGAGGTGGTGCCCGTGTTCCTGCACTCATGGTGCAACTAGTTCGCCGGTTCGGCAAGGGGTGCGCACGCTGCGTCCTCGCCGCTCGGGGAACCGTCGTCGCGCGGCGTGCTTCTGCTCGTTGTGTCCGAATTATCGCGATTCCTGCACGTTTCGGTCGTAGGGTGCGCGTCATGGAGACGACTACGACCGACGCACACCTCACCTCCCCCTCCGGTGGCACCGCCGCGGGCCGCGGCACGCCGGGACTCGACGTACCGGACGCGCGGGGGCGCACGGGCCTCGACCGGGTGGGCCGGGACCTGCGGGGCAACGACGACGTCGTGGTGCGCGACGTCGAGCTGCTCGCCGCGGGCTGGCACGTGCTGCGCCGCACGACGTTCGACTACCGCGACTCCCGCGGGCGGTGGAGCGTGCAGCAGCGCGAGACCTACGACCGCGGCAACGGCGCGACGATCCTGCTCCACGACCGGGTACGGCGCACCGTGCTGCTGACGCGCCAGTTCCGGTTCCCGGTCTACGTCAACGGCCACCCCGACGGGCGGCTCGTCGAGACCGCGGCCGGTCTCCTCGACGAGGACGACCCGGTCACCGCCGTCCGGCGCGAGGTGGCCGAGGAGCTGGGCGTCGTCGTCGGCGAGGTGGAGCACGTCATGGACCTCTGGATGAGTCCCGGCTCGGTCACGGAGCGCGTGCACTTCTACGCGGCCCCGTACGGCCCGCAGGACCGCACCGGCGCGGGCGGCGGGCTGGCGGAGGAGGGCGAGGACATCGAGGTGCTGGAGCTCGACGTCGACGACGCGCTGCGTCGGGTGGCCGACGGTCGGATCAGCGACGCCAAGACGGTGGTGCTGCTGCAGTGGGCCGCGCTGTCGGGTCCGTTCCGCACGGACCCCCGCGCCTGAGGGTCGGACGAGGACCGGACGTGGACCCGGGGGCGGTCCGGGGTCGGGTCCGGGGCGTCAGGCGGTGGGGTCGGCCGCGTCGAGCAGGGGCACGCCGAGCGCGGTCAGGTCGGCCACGGCGGCGGCGCCAGGGGGTGCGTCGATGACGATGCCCGCGACACGGTCCAGCGGCAGCACCGTGTACGGCGACGCCGCGCCCACCTTCTCGACGCTGGCCAGCACCCAGGTCTCGGCTGCGCGCTCCGCCAGGAGTCGCTTCATCGCCGCCTCGTCGGGGTCGCCGGTGGTGAGGCCGGCCCGGGCGTGCACGCCGGTGACCCCGAGGAGGAAGAGGTCGGCCGCGACGGTGGCGGCCGCCTCGGCGGCGGCGGCGCCGCTGGTGACGGCCGAGTGCTTGAAGAGCCGGCCGCCGAGCACGACGACGTCGACGGACGGGTGCTCGACCAGCGCGGCGGCCACGGTGACGCTGTGGGTGACGACGGTGGCCCGCAGGTCGGCCGGCAGGGCGCGCGCGACCTCGAGGGCCGTCGTACCCCCGTCGAGCAGGAGGGTGCAGCCCGGGCGGACGAGCCCGACGGCAGCCGCGGCCACGCGGCGCTTGCTGTCGGACGCCACCTGGGTGCGGGCGGCGTGGTCGCCGACGGCCGGCGAGACCGGCAGGGCGCCGCCGTACACCCGTTGGCACAGGCCGGCGGCGGCGAGCTCGCGGAGGTCGCGGCGGACCGAGTCCTCCCCGACGCCCAGCTCGGCGGCGACGTCCTTCGCGATGATGCGGCCGTCTCGCCGCAGGCGGGCGAGCAGCAGGTCGCGCCGCTCCGAGACCAGCATCGACCACTCCCTCCTGTCCGTCGCCCGAGCGGCCCACGCTAGCGCCACGACGTCGCGGACGGGTCCGGGAAGGGCGAGAGCCCCGCCGGCGGACCGGCGGGGCTCTCGTGCTCGTGGGCAGGGGCGGGGTCGAACCGCCGACCTATCACTTTTCAGGCGATCGCTCGTACCAACTGAGCTACCTGCCCGAGCGGCCAGAAGCATACCGCAGCCCGCGGGGGCGCACGAAACCGGTCAGCGGCCCGGCCCGGGGCCGGTGTCCTATGCTTGCCCGGTCGTCGGCACCCGGCTCGCCCGGTGCGCCGCGCGGCTGGCCCCCATCGTCTAGCGGCCCAGGACCCCGCCCTTTCACGGCGGTAGCGCCGGTTCGAATCCGGTTGGGGGTGCGGGCCGGACCTCGATTGGGAATCGGTCGAGCAGATGAGTTATGGTTCACCGGCTCCTGACGCAGGAGCCGCCACACCTGGCCCCGTAGCGCAGTTGGTTAGCGCGCCGCCCTGTCACGGCGGAGGCCGCGGGTTCGAGTCCCGTCGGGGTCGCAGATGATCGCCCCGGATCCCCGAGCGGATCCGGGGCGATCGCCATTTCCGCCCACCGGTGATGATGGTGCGGTGCCCGTCGACCTGGACCGTGAGGCGTTCGAGCGCATCGTCGACGCCGCGCTCGACTCCGTGCCCGACGAGCTGGCCCGCCTGGTGCACAACGTGGTGGTGCTCGTCGAGGACGAGCCGCCCGAGGACGAGCCCGACCTGCTGGGCCTGTACGACGGGGTCGCCCTCACCGAGCGCGGGTTCGACTACGGCGGCGTGCTGCCCGACCGCATCTTCGTGTTCCGCCGCCCGCTCCAGGAGATGTGCGACTCGCTGGAGGAGCTCGAGGACGAGGTGCACGTGACCGTCGTGCACGAGATCGCCCACCACTTCGGCATCGACGACGCCGCCCTGCACGCCCTCGGCTACGGCTGAGCCGCGCGCTCCTCAGGAGGCGTGCGCGTCGCCCACCCGGTCGGTCGCCGCGGCCGTCCACGACCGGGGCTCCTCGCCGCGGCCCTGGCGCGCCACCTCCCGCAACAGCCACTGCTGGAAGGTCCGCTGCGCCGCGCTCCGCTCGAGCGACAGCAGGCGCTGCGCCCGGCAGAAGGCGTCCGCGAGGTCCAGCAGCTCGAGCATCTGCTCCGCGAGCCCGCTCGCGGGTTGCCCGACCGTGAGGTCGACGTCGGCCCGGTCGCGCCCGGCGGCCAGGCTCGCCTCGACGTCGGCGACCGCCGGGCCGTGGTCGATCTGGCGCTCGAAGGTGTCGAACAGGCGCGAGAGGTCCCGGGCCAGGGGGTAGGCGTCCTCGTGGGCCAGCGCGAGCAGCCGCACCTCGCGGCGCAGGTCGCTGTAGTGGCGGCGGAAGTCGCGGTACGCCGACGCGGGCAGCCCGCGGAGGTGCACGACGTACCGGTCGGTGGCGTCGGGGGCCGACGGCGCCGCGGTCACGTCGTACACCTCGCCGGACAGGTCCCCGTCGAGGCGCGGCTCGGCGACGGGCTCGAACCAGACGACCTTGCCCTCGGGCGTGATGTCGGCGCCCCAGGCGGCCGAGTTCATCGCGACCATGCCGAGGCCGCGGCCGACGGTGAGGAGGAGGTCCAGCTCGTCCTCGACGTCCGCCTCCGCCATCGGGGTGAACACGGGCGGCCGGTGGGAGCCGTCGAACACCTCGAAGCGCGGGTGCTCGCGGGTGCCGCGCACCCGCAGCGAGATCGGGGGCTCGGCGTGGAGCACCGCGTTGGTCACCAGCTCGGAGACGCACAGCTCGGCCGGCTCGACGAGGTCGTCGCGACCCATCTCACGGCAGGCGGCAGCGACCCACCGTCGGGCGTGCTGGACGCTGGACGGTCCGGGGTCGAGACGGACGGCGTCGCGGCTCTGGGGCATGACGGGCAACCTCGAGTGCGGGTCGCGTCAGACCGGGACCGACGCGGGGTACGGGGGCATCTGGCGCCTGTTTCCCCGGGTGGTTGTGTCTGAAACCACCTCTGGTGATGTGCTTCAGGACGCCGGCCGGACAAGAATGGGGGATGCGCGCCGGGATCTGGGGTAACCGGCGTCGTACGGGATGCCACGAGGGTGAAGTCGACGAGAAGGGCGAGGCCGATGAGCGCAGCACGGACCAGCGGGAACCGTCACGAGGTGGTCGTCATCGGCTCAGGCTTCGGGGGTCTGTTCGGCACCAAGGCCCTGCGGAAGGCCGACGTCGGCGTGACGATGGTCGCGAAGACCACGCACCACCTCTTCCAGCCGCTGCTCTACCAGGTGGCGACCGGCATCCTCTCCCAGGGCGAGATCGCCCCGCCGACCCGCGAGATCCTTGCGAAGCAGCACAACGCGACGGTCCTGCTCGGCGAGGTGTCCTCGGTCGACCTCGAGGCGCGCACCGTGACCTCCCACGTGCTGGGACGCGAGACGGTGACGCCGTACGACTCCCTCATCGTGGCCGCCGGCGCGAGCCAGAGCTACTTCGGCAACGACCACTTCGCCGAGTTCGCCCCGGGCATGAAGAGCATCGACGACGCCCTCGAGCTGCGCGGCCGGATCTTCGGCGCCTTCGAGATGGCCGAGCTCGCCGCCGGCCGCGGCGAGCCCGTCGAGCACCTCCTGACCTTCGTGGTCGTCGGCGCCGGCCCGACCGGCGTGGAGATGGCCGGCCAGATCGCCGAGCTCGCCCGCCGGACGCTGCGCCGCGACTTCCGCCACATCAACACCGAGCGCGCCCGCGTCCTGCTCGTGGACGCCGCACCGCAGGTGCTGCCGCCGTTCGGTGCCCGCCTGGGCCAGAAGGCCAAGGAGGGCCTCGAGAAGCTCGGTGTCGAGGTCATGCTCGGCGCGATGGTGACCGTCGTCGACGAGCGCGGCCTCGAGGTCAAGTTCAAGGACGGCAGCACCCAGCGCATCGAGTCGATGGCGAAGATCTGGGCCGCCGGCGTGCAAGCCAACCCGATCGGCAAGCAGCTGGCGGAGCAGAGCGGTGCGCCGCTCGACCGCGCCGGCCGCATCGGCGTGAACCCCGACCTCACGCTCCCGGGCTACCCCGAGGTCTTCGTGGTCGGCGACATGATCAGCCTCAACAACCTCCCGGGTGTCGCCCAGGTCGCGATCCAGGGCGCGCGCTACGCCGCCCGCGAGATCGAGGGCCGGCTCAAGGGCAAGGAGCCCCAGAAGCCGTTCAAGTACTTCGACAAGGGCTCGATGGCGATCATCAGCCGCTTCCGTGCCGTGGCCATGGTGGGCAAGTTCCGGTTCACCGGCATCCTCGCGTGGCTCTCCTGGCTCGCCGTGCACCTCGTCTACATCACGGGCTTCAAGAACCGGGTCAGCGCGCTCATGCACTGGGCCATCTCGTTCCTGGGCCGCGACCGCTCCGAGCGCACCGTGACCGAGCAGCAGATCTTCGCGCGTACGGCGCTCGCCCGGCTCGAGGGCGGGGCGAAGGACCTCGTGTCGCGCCCCGGTGAGTACGAGGCGGAGCTCGAGGCCCGCCGCATGGAGCTCGAGGACCAGGCGGCGGAGGAGAGCAGGCTCACCGACGCCGGTGAGCGCGGCGTGCGCGTCGGCGGGTGAGCCGACGCCGGGGCGGTGCCCGCGTCCGTGTCCGCGAGGTCCCGCACGGGCACGGTCACGGTCACGTCGACGCGCCCACCAGCCGGATCGCGCGCGTCGTGCTGCTCGGCTTCCTCGCCGTCGTGGCGCTGGGGTCGGTGGCCGGTCTCGTCGCGCTGTGGCCCTCCGGTGACAGCGCCGTCGAGGACGTGCAGTACGCCGCGGAGGGCGTGACGTTCCCCGACGCCGAGGTGCTGGCCGTCCGCGAGGCGTGCCCGGTCATCGCCGTCGGTCCGGGCCTGGAGACGCCGGAGGGCGCCGAGGAGTTCCCCGAGGGCTGCAACGAGATCGACGTCCGCCTGACCTCGGGCCCCGAGGAGGGGGACGAGGCCACGGTGCAGACCGAGCCGTCCGTCGTGCGCTCCGGGCTCCGCGCGGGCGACGACGTCGTGCTCCTGCGCATCCCGCCGGCCGACGAGGCGGCTCCGGTCGTCTACGGCTTCTCCCACACCCACCGCGAGGCGCCCCTGCTCGGCATGACGGTGCTGTTCGTGGTCGTCGTCGCGGTCGTGGCGCGCCTGCGCGGTCTGCTGGCGCTGCTCGGGCTGGTCTTCGCCGCGGCCGTCATGTGGTGGTTCGTCATCCCCGGCCTGCTGGCGGGGGAGTCGGGCGTGGCGGTCGCCGTCGTCGGGTCGACCGTCATCATGTTCGTGGTGCTCTACCTCGCCCACGGCCCGTCGATCCGCACCTCCACGGCGCTGGCCGGCACCTTCCTCGGCATCGCGGTCACGGCCCTGCTCGGCATGTGGGCCGTCGACGCCGCCCGGCTCTCCGGGATGAGCGGGGAGGGCAGCGAGATGCTGCAGCTCTACGCCGACGGCCTCGACTACAAGGCCCTGCTGTCGGCGGGCATCGTCATCGCCGGCCTGGGCGTGCTCAACGACGTCACCATCACCCAGTCCTCGGCGGTGTGGGAGCTGCGGGCCGCGGCCCCCGACCTCACCCGGCGCGAGCTGTTCAGCCGCGGCATGCGGATCGGCCGCGACCACATCGCCTCGACGATCTACACCATCGTCTTCGCGTACGCCGGCACCGCCCTCGGCGTGCTGCTCCTGCTGTCGCTCTACGACCGCCAGGCCTCGCACGTGCTCTCCGACGACATGCTGAGCGAGGAGGTCGTGCGCACCCTGGCCTCCGCCATCGGGCTCGTCGCCAGCGTCCCCATCACCACGGCGGTGGCGGCGCTGACGGTGAGCGGGGCCCGGGCGCGCTCCGCCGTACCGGAGCACGAGGACGCACGGGCCTGAGCGGCCCGCGGCAGCGACGCGTCGTCAGACGTCGCGGCGGTAGCGGCGCACGGCGGCCATGAACGCCGTCGGGTCGACCATGCGGCGGTCGACCGCGACCGGCCCGAGGCTGCGCCGGTGGACCACGAACTGCCAGGTGCGGTCCCGCGGGTGCCCCTGCTCCTCGACGTCGAGCTGCAGGTTGGTCAGGTCGAAGGTCGAGCGCTGGGCGCCGCGGTGGATCTCCAGCACGCCGCGGTCGATGGCGACGCGCGACGGGGCGGAGCCCGCCCGCACGCCCCACACCACGAGGGTGAGGGCGGCCGCGACACCCGCGAGCGCGATGTCGGGGGTGGCCCGGGTGTCGTAGGCGACCCAGCCGAGCCCGGCCGTCACCAGCAGCCCGGCGAGGATGAGCAGCGAGGCCGTCAGCTGCCCCGTGCGCGACGACGTGAACTCGACCCGCGCGGGCGGCAGCGCCTCCGGCGTACCGGCGGCCCGGCTGCGCGCGCCGATCGGGGTGCTAGGGGCGGGGTCGGGTACGGCGGCAGGCGCGGCGGCCGCGTCGGCGGCGGGCTCGCTGGTGGGCGTCGCGGTGGGCGTCGTGGTGGGCGTGTGGGCGGGCGTGCGGGCGGCCGCTGCCTCCCGCGCCTGCTGCTCCTCGAGCCGCCGGGCGGCGGCGAGCAGGGGCGACGCCGCGGCCGTCGGGCTGGCCGGCTCCCCGGGGAGGGGCTCGGGCTCGGCGTGCGGCTCGCGGTCCGCCTCGGCGTCGGGCGTGGGCTCGGCGCGGGGCTCGGGCGGGGCCCGGAACGCGGCGAGGACCGAGTGGGCGATGGCGTGCCGGGGGTCCACGGGCTCGGGCTCGGGTGCCGGCGTACCGACCCCGGTCGGCTCGGCGTGGGGCTCGGCGTGGGGCTCGGCGGGCCCCTCGGCGGCCGGGGCGGCGAGGTCGCGGTCGACGGCGGAGGGGGCGGGGTCGTCCGCGGCGGTGCGGGGCGGGCGCTCGGCCCGGTGGGCGGGCGCGCTCGTCCCGTCGTCGTCGGGGTTGCGGCTCTCGAGCCAGCGGCTCAGCAGGTCGACGGGCGCGTGGCCGCCGTCCCGGGGAGTGCTCATGCCCCACAAACTACGCCGGAGGGGCCGCGTTACGGGGCCGTTCCGCCCCGCCCACCCGTCCCGCCCGGCACGCCGGCAGGCCCTGGCCACTGGCAGACTGGGGCGGCGGGCCACTAGCTCAATGGGCAGAGCATCGGACTTTTAATCCGCTGGTTCAGGGTTCGAGTCCCTGGTGGCCTACCGCTCCCGCCCCACGGAGCGCCACGTCCGGCCCCCCGCCGGGGCGTCGGCCCGCCCGGGCGTAGCGTGCGCGGGTGAGCACGGGACCCGACGGCCGACCGGTCCGCGCGACGTTCCCCTGGGTGCCCGTGCTGGCGCTCCTGCTGGTGGCGCTCAACCTCCGTGCCCCGTTCGTCGGGGTCTCGGTCGTCACCGACGAGCTGCGCTCCGCGCTCGACGCAAGCAGCGGCGAGATCGGGCTCCTGACCAGCCTCCCGGTGCTCTGCTTCGGCCTCGCCGCCCCGCTCGCGCTGGCCGTCGTGCGTCGCCTCGGCGCCGAGGTCGCCGTGGTCGTGTGCCTCGCCGGGGTCGTCCTCGGCAGCCTCGTGCGCTCGACCGGCTCCCTGGCCGGTGCCGCGGTCGGCACCGTCGTGGTCGGTCTCGGCATCACCATCGGCAACATCGTGGTGCCCGTCCTCATCCGCCGCTCCACGCCGCCGGCGTACGTCGGCGCCGTCACCGGCGCCTACACCGCGACCCTCAACATCGGCTCGATGTGCGTCCTCGTGGGTACGGCGCCGCTCGCCGACGCCGCCGGCTGGCAGGTCGCCCTCGTCGCCCCCGCCGTGGTCGCGAGCCTCGCCATCGCGGTGTGGTGGCGCGTGGCGCTCCCGCGCCGGATCCCGGTCGCCCGCGGCGTCGCGGAGGAGCCCGGGGCGGGGGAGTCCGCCGTACCGGCCGACGGAGGCACCCGCGCCCGCCCGCTGTGGCGCGAGCCGGTCGTCCTGCTGCTCGCGCTGGCGTTCGCCGGGCAGGCGACGTCCTACTACTCCCTCACCGCCTGGCTGCCGTCGGTGCTGAGCGACGAGGCGGGTGCCGGCGATGCGGCCGGCGGCCTGGCCGCGGTGTTCCAGGTCGCGGCGATCATCGGCGCGGTGGGGGTGCCGCTGCTGGCGCTGCGCGTGCCGGAGTGGTGCACGGTCGCGCTCGTCGGGGTGCTGTGGACGAGCTTCCCGGTGCAGCTGCTCGCGGCCCCCGACGCCTACCTGCTCGGCAGCCTGCTCGGCGGCGCCGCCCAGGGCGGCGGCTTCTCGGCCATCTTCACCATCATCGCCCGGGTCGCCCGCTCCGACCGGGAGAGCGCGGGCATGTCGACCTTCGTGCAGACGGTCGGGTACGCCGTCGCCGCCGTCGGCCCCACGCTGCTCGGCGCGGTCCACGACGCGACCGGGTCGTGGACGGTGCCGTTGGCCCTCGTCGTCGGGACGACCGCGACGTTCACGGTGGCGGGCTCGGCCGCCGCCCTCAGTGCGCGACGTCGCTGAGGACGGTGTCCCGGCGCCCGGTGGGGAGAGCCGCGGAGCGGTCGTCACGGGCCGCGTAGCCCCCGCGTCACCGGCTCGTAGCGCAGTCTTCACCGCCGTCCGAAAAAAATCGGCCGCCGAGAATGTCGTGCTGGGGGTAGGGGTTGGTACTGTCGGAGACGCAACAGGTGCAAGTTCCAGCAGGTATCGCCCGCGGAGTTTGTGATCCAACGGCGCTTTTCTTCGTGGGCCTACCACTCACGACAGTCGGAGCGACGTATCACCGCATCTGGTGTGGGTCGTCGAAGTGACGGCTCTCGCCCCGACAAGAGGAGAATGAGTCACATGACTCTGGGCACCGTTAAGTGGTTCAACGCTGAGAAGGGCTTCGGCTTCATCGCGCAGGAGGACGGCGGCGACGACGTCTTCGTGCACTACTCGGCGATCCAGTCGCAGGGCTACAAGTCCCTCGACGAGAACCAGAAGGTCGAGTTCGACGTCACGCAGGGCCCCAAGGGCCCGCAGGCGGAGAACGTTCGCGCCGTCTGATCGAGCCTCTCGGACGCACCTGTCCGTAGCTCACGAGGCCCCTCCCGCTCCGGCGGGAGGGGCCTCGTCCCTTTCCCGGCGCCGCCCCTGCGGGCGCGCACTAGGCTCGGGCCCCGTGAGTGCCTCCGCCGAGCTCCCCCACCGACTGCGCGACGCCCTCGTGGCGGCCGACTTCACCGTCGACGCCGTCGCCGAGCTGCTGGGGACGACGGCCCACGCCGCCCTGGCCCGCAACCAGACCGCGCCCGGGCTCGCCCGCACGGGGGACGGATCGCCGCTGGCGACGCTCACCCGGCTGTTCCTGCTGCAGACCGCGGTGCCGGCCTCGGCCGCGGAACAGGCCCTGCCCGGCCTCGTCGACCGGCTCGCCGTCGAGGGGATCCTGGAGGCCGGGGTGGGCGAGGTGCGCGCGCGGCTCGACTGCCGCCCGTACGCCGCCCCCGACGCCGCGGGCGACCACGACTTCTGGGTCGTCAGCGACCTGACGCCGGGCCTCGACGGTGCCCCCAACGTGGTCAGCACCGACCACGTGCTGGGCATCAGCTCCGCCTCGACCTCGTTGGCGCAGCTCACCATCCGCGACGACGTGGCCACCGCGCTCGACCTCGGCACCGGGTGCGGCGTCCAGGCGCTGCACTTGGCCACGCACGCCGGCCGCGTGGTCGCCACCGACGTGAACCCCCGGGCGCTGCGGATCGCCCGGCTCAACGCCGCGCTCAACGACCTCGGCACGGTCGAGGTGCGCGACGGCTCCTACTTCGAGCCCGTCCGCGACGAGCAGTTCGACCTCATCGCCACCAACCCGCCGTTCGTCATCTCGCCGGGCACCCGCGAGCGCCTCGTGTACCGCGACTCCGGGCTGCCGGGCGACCGGGTCGTCGAGGACATCGTGCGCACCGCGCCCCGCCACCTCGTGCCCGGCGGCTGGTGCCAGGTGCTGGCCAACTGGGTCATCGCCCGCGGCACGCCGTGGGACGAGCGGCTCGGGTCGTGGCTCGAGCCGGGCGCCGACGGCGTCGCGTGCGACGCGTTCGTGGTGCAGCGCGAGGTGCTCGACCCCGCGGCGTACGTCGAGCTGTGGCTCGCCGACGAGGGCGCCACGGGGACGCCGGACTACCTGCGCCGCTACGACACCTGGCTCTCGTGGTTCGCCGAGCAGGGCATCGAGGGCGTCGGGTTCGGCTGGATCAACCTGCGGCGCCGTCCGGACGGCGCGCCCGGCAGCCCGGTCACGCGGCTGGAGGAGTGGCCGTACGACGTGGAGCAGCCGATCGCCCCCGCCATCGCCGCGTGGGGTCACGCCATCGACGACCTGGCGGCACTCGACGACGCCGCGCTGCTGGGTGCCCGGCTGCGGGTGCGGGCCGACGTGCGGCAGGAGAACGTCGGGGCTCCGGGCGCCGCCGACCCCGAGGCCATCGTGCTGCGCCAGCAGCGCGGCTTCCGCCGCGGGCACGCCGCCGACACGGTCACGGCGGGCCTCGTCGGGGCCTGCGACGGCGACCTCGCCGTCGGCCAGCTGCTCGACGCCCTCGCCCAGCTGCTCGACGAGGACGCCGCAGGGCTGCGCACGACGTACCTCCCCGTGGTGCGGGGCCTCGTGGCCGACGGCTTCCTCGAGGTCTGAGCCCGGCGGGCCTCAGGCGGCGTCCCCGGCCGCCTCGGCCAGTGCGCGGTCGCGGGCCCGCACGAGCTGGCGCCGGGTGCTCGTGGTGAGCACCCCCGCCCACCCGGTGGCCAGGAGGTCCGACCCGACCCCGACGTGGTGGTGTCTCCACGGCCAGCGCGGCCCCAGGGAACGCTGCACGACCTGACCCGTCGAGCTCAGCTGGCCGCGGAGCCCGAGCAGCTCCCGCACGACCGCCTGGGTGGCGCCCGGCACGAACAGCCCGTTGGCCCGGCCGACGACCCAGCACACGCCGCCGGCGACCTGCGCCGCGGTGCGCGACCCCGTCAGCAGCAGCGGGTCGTCGGTGCAGAGGTGGTCGACGACGCGGTGCAGCGCCGCCTCGACGTCGGCGTCGAAGCAGCGCTCGGCGACCGCGGAGACGAGGTCGCGAACGACGGCCCGGCGCTCGAGCACCCCGCTGGGCACCCCGAGCGGGGCCTCGCCGGGGGCCGGTGCCTCCGGGGTCAGGGCCAGCAGCGCCTCCCGGCCGCCGACCAGGTCGTCCAGCCAGGCGAGCACCTGCGCGTGACGGGGCGGCGGGGGCGGGGCCGGGTCGGGGGCCGGACGACGGGGGCGGTCCAGGGCCTCGGCGACCCCCGCCCACGGCGTCAGCTCGACGGGCTCCGTCCACGCGTCGACGAGGCGGCCGTCGACGAGCACGAGGTGGGTCAGGCGGTCGCCGCGCTCGAACGCCGGGCGGGGCGGGGCGAGGCCGCCGACCTCCGCGCGGCGCGTGGGTTCCGTCTCGTCGTCGCGCCACCGCTCGGGCGGCGGGTCGGGCCAGTCGTCGTACATCTCGTGCTCCCCCTCGGTCGTGTGGTGGCAGCCACCCTGGCACCGCGCGCCGACCTCCCGGCCCGCTCCTCCACAGGTCCGGCGCGGGCCCGCGGGCCTGGGGACGACGCCGCCTCGACTCGCGTCCCCGTCGGGGTTCCGCGCTACTGTGACCCGCCGTGGGGGCCCGGAGATGGGTCGCGGTCCTCGCGTGACGCAGTGGGAGAGGGAGTCGTGGCACACAAGCTGGTGATCGTCGAGTCGCCTGCGAAGGCCCGGACGATCGCGGGTTACCTGGGCGAGGGGTACGTCGTGGAGTCCTCGATCGGGCACATCCGCGACCTGCCCAACAACGCCGCGGACACCCCCGCCAAGATCAAGGACAAGCCGTGGGGCCGCCTCGCGGTCGACGTCGACAACGGCTTCGAGCCCTACTACGTGGTGCCCCGCGACAAGAAGTCCCACATCAGCAAGCTCAAGGGCCTGCTGAAGGGCGCCGACGAGCTCTTCCTCGCCACCGACGGCGACCGCGAGGGCGAGGCCATCGCGTGGCACCTGCTCGACGAGCTGAAGCCGAAGAACATCCCCGTCAAGCGGATGGTCTTCCACGAGATCACCAAGCAGGCCATCCTCGAGGCGGCCGAGCACCCGCGCGAGCTGGCGATGGACCTGGTGGAGGCGCAGGAGACCCGTCGCATCCTCGACCGCCTCTACGGCTACGAGGTCTCGCCGGTGCTGTGGCGCAAGGTGATGAGCGGCCTGTCCGCGGGCCGCGTGCAGTCGGTCGCGACCCGCCTCGTCGTGGACCGCGAGGCCGAGCGCCTGCGGTTCCGCCCGGCGTCGTACTGGGACCTCGAGGGCACCTTCGACGCCGGCAGCGACCACGACCAGCGGATGTTCCCGGCGAAGGTCCACTCCGTCGACGGCGCCCGCGTCGCCCGGGGCTCGGACTTCGGCCCCGACGGCCTGCTGAAGACCGCCTCCGAGGGCAAGGTCGTCCACCTCGACCGCGCCCGCGCCGAGGGCCTCGTCGGCGCGCTCGCCGAGTCGACGTACGACGTGCGCTCGGTCGAGTCGAAGCCCTACAAGCGCTCGCCGTACGCGCCGTTCCGCACCACGACGCTGCAGCAGGAGGCGAGCCGCAAGCTCGGGATGAGCGCGAGCGTGACCATGTCGGTCGCGCAGCGGCTCTACGAGAACGGCTTCATCACCTACATGCGCACCGACTCGACCACCCTCTCGGAGGGCGCGGTCGCCGCGGCCCGCGACCAGGTCCGCGAGCTGTACGGCGCGGAGTACGTGCCGGACCGGCCCCGGGTCTACGCGAGCAAGGTCAAGAACGCGCAGGAGGCGCACGAGGCCATCCGCCCCGCGGGCGAGTCGTTCCGCACGCCGGCGCAGACCGGGCTGACGGGGGAGCAGTTCCGCCTCTACGAGCTCATCTGGATGCGCACGGTCGCCTCGCAGATGCGCGACGCCGTCGGCCAGTCGGTCTCGATCCGCATCGGTGGCACCGCGGCGACCGGCGAGGACGTCGTCTTCTCCGCGTCGGGTCGCGTCATCACGTTCCACGGGTTCCTCAAGGCGTACGTCGAGGGCACCGACCACGGCGCCGCCAGCGACGACCAGGAGACACGCCTGCCGGCGCTCGCCGAGGGCGACGCCGTCTCGGCCGCGTCGCTCACCGCGAACGGCCACGAGACCAAGCCCCCGTCGCGCTACACCGAGGCGACGCTGATCAAGGAGCTCGAGGACCGGGAGATCGGCCGCCCGTCGACGTACGCCTCGATCATCGGCACGATCCTCAACCGCGGCTACGTCTACAAGAAGGGCACCGCGCTGGTGCCCGCGTGGCTCGCCTTCTCCGTGGTGCGGCTGCTCACCGAGCACTTCCCCCGCCAGATCGACTACGAGTTCACCGCCCAGATGGAGGACGTGCTCGACGAGATCGCCGCGGGCCGCTCGGACCGCAACACCGAGCTCGCGGAGTTCTACTTCGGCAGCGGCGACGTGGACGGGCTGAAGAAGCTCGTCAACGAGCTGGGCGACATCGACGCGAAGGGGCTCGCGACCATCCCGCTGCCGTTCGGCGCCTCCGCGGAGGAGTCGGACATCCACCTGCGGGTCGGCAAGTACGGCCCCTACCTGGAGGGCCCCGGCGACGACGGCACGGCCTTCGCGAAGCGGGCGAACGTGCCCGACGACCTGCCCCCCGACGAGCTGACGCTGGAGAAGGCCGAGGAGCTGCTGGCCAACCCGGCCGGTGAGGAGCGCGAGCTCGGCCGCCACCCGGAGACGGGCCTCGTCGTCGTGGCCAAGAACGGTCGGTTCGGTCCCTACGTCACCGAGCTGCTGCCCGAGGACGCGCCGAAGTCGGCGAAGCCGCGCACCGGCTCGCTGTTCTCCTCGATGACGCTCGACACGGTGACCATCGACCAGGCCGTCAAGCTGCTGAGCCTGCCGCGCGTCGTGGGCACCGACGCCCAGGGCGTGGAGATCACGGCGCAGAACGGCCGCTACGGCCCGTACCTGAAGAAGGGCACGGACTCGCGCTCGCTCACGAGCGAGGACCAGATCTTCGACATCACCCTCGACGAGGCGCTCGCGATCTACGCGCAGCCGAAGCAGCGGGGTCGCGCCGCGGCCGCGCCGCCGCTCAAGGAGCTCGGCAACGACCCGGTCTCCGGCCAGCCGATCGTGGTGAAGGCCGGTCGCTTCGGCGAGTACGTGACCGACGGCGAGTTCAACGCGACGCTGCGCAAGGACGACTCGGTCGAGGCCGTGACGCTCGAGCGGGCGGCGGAGCTGCTGGCCGAGCGCCGCGCGAAGGGCCCCGCCACGAAGAAGGGCGCCAAGAAGGCGCCGGCCAAGAAGGCCCCCGCGAAGAAGACGGCGGCGAAGAAGACCGCCGCCAAGAAGACCACCGCCAAGAAGACGACCGCGGGGAAGACCACGAAGGCCACGGCCAAGAAGGCCTGACCGCGGGCCGCGCTCAGCCGAGCGCGGCCCGCAGGTTCTCCGGCGTGAGCCGGCGGGGCCCGACGTAGTAGAGCGTCGCCCCCGCCGGCACCCGCGTCGCCCAGTCGGGGCTGACGTGCACGTCGCCGTCGACGCCGAGGGCCAGCACCGTGGTGGCGCTGGTCTCGCCGAGCGTGCGCTGCCACTCGCCGTACGTCGCGTCGGCGCCGTCGGGCACGACCGTCGACCAGGTGCTCGGCCCGCCGGGGGTCATCAGCTCGTCGTACACGGTCGCGATGCCGGGGTCGGCCAGCTCGTCGAGGACGAGCCCCAGCGCGTGCCACTGCACGCAGTGCACCGTGGGGTCGATGCGGCGCACGGTACGACGTCGCGCGACGTCGCGCAGGGTGACGACCGTGTGGACTCCCGGCGCGGCCTCCTCGGCCGCCACGGTGAGCGTGATGGCCTCGTTGTCGTCGCGGGCGTCGACGAGCACGGCGGAGGCCCGGTCGATCGCGGCCCGCCGCAGCACGGCCAGGTCGGTCAGGTCGCCGCGCACGAACTCGACCCCCGCGACGTCGACCAGGGGGTGCTGGGGCACCTGGTCCTCCCAGGCGCACACGACGATCGTGGTGTCGTCCTCCGCGCGCAGGTCGGCGACGAGCCGGTCGGTGCGCCCGGCGGTGTAGCCGACCAGCACGAGGTGGCCGGAGAGGTCGAGGCTGAGGAGGCCGTTCATGCGTCGTCCCTTCGCGTTCGCCAGCGTGGCGGCGAGGTGGGTGAAGAAGGTGGTGAGGGTGGCCACGCCTCCGGCGACGACGTAGGCGCCCACGAGCCGGCCGCCCGTCGTGACCGGGAAGTAGTCGCCGTACCCCACCGTGGAGGCCGTGACGAGGAACCACCACCAGTAGTTGGCGGGGTCGGCGATGTCTCCGTCGGGCTCGAGCAGGGCCATCGCGGCCCAGCTGGTGCTGAACACGACGAGCAGCACGATCAGGGGCGTGCGCCACGTGACGCGCGAGGTGAACCGGGCCCAGAGCCGGGCGAGGACGAAGACCATCAGTAACCCACCCAGGCGTGCTCGGAGTAGCGCAGGATCGCGGGGTCCAGGAGCGTCGACACGTCACCGGGGCGATCGGCCATGTCGGGCGGGAAGACCGCCGCCGCGTCGAGCACGCCCGGGGAGGCGAAGCGCGTCGCCGGGGCCCCGGCCGCGATGTCGAGGGGCGGCGCGACCGTCGCGCCCGTGCCGTCCGTGCCGCCGGGGCCGTCGGCGGTCGCCAGCACCCAGCCCCAGTCGCCGAAGGACGGCACGTCCGCGTGGTACGGCGTCGTGGCGAAGCCGGCGTCGGCGAGCGTGCGTCGCACGCACCAGAACGCGTCGGGGGCGAAGAAGGGTGAGCCCGACTGCACGACCAGCCGCGCGTCGGGGGCGAGGAGCGAGCGCAGCGTCGCGTAGTGCTCCCGCGAGTAGAGCTTGGCCAGCGCGGGCGAGTCCGGGTCCGGGTAGTCCACGACCACCACGTCGTAGCTCTCCCCGGCGTCGGCGGCGCCGCGGGCCCACGAGAACGCGTCGGCGGCCTCGTAGGTCACCCGGGGGTCGGCCCACGCGTCCTCGTTGAGGTCGCGGATCGGCTCGTAGCGGCGGGCCAGGTCGACGACCGCCGGGTCGAGGTCGACGAGCGTGACCTCCTCGACGTCGTCGTACCCCAGCACCTCGCGCAGCGCCAGGCCGTCCCCGCCGCCGAGCACGAGCACCCGGGCGTGCGGGCCCGCCATGGCCGGGTGCACGAGCATCTCGTGGTAGCGGTACTCGTCCACGGACGAGAACTGCAGGTCGCCGTCGAGGTAGAGCCGCACGTCGTCGAACTCCGCACCCTGGAACCACCCGCGGGTCACGACGATCGACTGGTACGCCGACCGCTCGCTGTGGACGATCGGGTCGCGGTAGAGCGCCTGCTGGGCCGTCGCCTCGAAGGCGCTCGCCCGCCACGCCATGAGCCCCAGGGCCAGCGCGGTGACGACGCACGCGGAGACCGCGACGAGCAGCGGCGTACGGGTGCGGGCCCGGCGGCCCAGGGCGAGCGCCACGACGGCGGCGGCGGCCACGTTGAGCGCGGCCGTGGCCAGCGCGCCGTCGAGCAGGCCGAGCAGGGGGAGCAGCAGGAAGGGGAACGCGAGGCCGCCGACGAGCGCTCCGACGTAGTCGACGGCGTTGATGTCGGCGACGGCGTGGGCCGCGTCCTGGCGGCGCAGCTGCTGCAGCAGCGCCATGAGCAGCGGGATCTCGGCCCCGACCAGCAGGCCGATGGCGAAGGACGCGACGACCATCGCCGGGGTGTAGAGCGAGAGCCAGGCGAAGGCGGCGTACAAGGCGGGCACGGAGAAGCCGCCGACGACCGCGAGCGCGAGCTCGACGCCGACGAAGGCGCGCAAGGGGTGGCCGAGCAGCGGCTTGGCCGCGACGGCGCCCACACCCATCGCGAACATGGTCACCGCGAGCACGAGGGAGGTCTGGGTGACGGTGTTGCCGAGCAGGTAGCTGCCGAGGGTGACGAGGGAGAGCTCGTAGACGAGGCCGCACGCGGCGCACACGAAGACCGCGGCGAGCACGACCACGCGCAGCGCGCGCGCCGAGACCCCCCGGGGCGCGGCGCCGGCCCCGGGGGCGGGAGCGGTGGTGGCGCTCAGCTGATCGACGCGGCGACGACCAGGCCGACCGCGAGCTGGACCGCGACCGCGACGTACGCCGCCGGGTCGTCGGAGTCGTCGACCACCAGCTCGGCGAGGCTGCCCGGGGTCACCAGGTCGAGGAGCCAGAACGAGAGGCCGAGCAGGGCGACGCCGATGAGGCCGAAGACCGAGGCCTCCAGCAGCGTGTCCCACGTGTCGCCCTGGGCCGTCCAGAACGCCGTGGCGATGATGAACCCGAGTGAGACCTGGGTCGAGGCCAGCACCAGGGCGGCGTCGCGGCGGTGCTCGACGAAGACCTGCCGGCCGAGGTGGCCCGGGGTCAGCAGGTCGACCATGAAGTAGCCGATGACGAGCAGGAGGAGGCCGACCCCGGCGAAGGCCAGGGTCGCGAGGGACTCGTCGAGGAGCTCGGGCATGTCGTGCCTTTCGGTGCGGGTCGGTGCTCGTGGGGTGCGCGTGCTGTGCCGGGGTGGAGCAGGTGGTGCGGGTGGTGCGGGCGGTCGGCCGGGTCACTTCCCGGAGCCGGAACCGCCCCCGCGGTAGCTGCTGCCGCCGCCCCCGCCGCCGTAGTAGCCGCCCCAGAAGCCCACGAAGGTGCTGTTGTTGGAGTAGCCGCGGTCGAACTCGTCGAGGGTGATGCGCGAGCCGTCGCCGTCGTCCGAGACCGTCACCATCCAGTCGTTGCTGTAGCGCAGGAAGGCCCGGCCGTCGGCCTCGCGACGGTCCGACGGGTTCGTGCCGGCGGCGATGGCGGCGGCGGTGGTCGTGACGTCGTCGTCCGAGCGCCACGTGACCGTCTCGTCGTCGGGGTCGGAGCCCGAGACGTGCTCGTAGTGGTCGTCGATCCAGTCCTTCGGGCCGTTGCCGAAGCCGCCGAAGAGGATCGGGACGAGCACGATGCCGACGAGGAGGAGGGCCCCGACGATCAGCAGGCCCTTGGCGCGTGAGCTCACGGGCGACCCTCTCAGCGGGCGCCGGGCTCGTCGGAGCCCGGGTAGACGGTGAGCTCCCACGGCTGGAGGGGCTCGCCGAGCGAGGCCTCCCAGCTGCCGCCGAAGTTCTCGAAGCCGAGCAGGTGCTTGCCGTCGGCGCTGGCGTAGTCGACGTACTCCGCGGTGCCCTGCGGGGCGGTACCCGTCGAGCCCTGGGAGCGGAAGGCCGCGGAGCCCCGCTCCTGCAGCCGGTAGGCCACGCCGCCGACGATGACGTCGCGGTCGCCGGGAGCGCCCTGCTCGACGTCGCCCGCGGGGATGCCGCGCCACAGCGCGACCTCGAAGCCCTCGTCGTCCTCCACCGAGAGCCAGCGGCGGGCCTCGGCGTCGTCGAGGAAGTGCTCGGTCCACGTGTAGCCGGACTCGTCGAAGTCGAGGCGGCCGCGGACGAAGAGCATCGCGCCCTGGTACTCCACGATGTCGCCCACCCGCAGGCGTCGCAGCGGCTCGACGGAGGCCAGGTCGTTCTCGGCGATCACGTCACCGGGCGGTCGGGAGCCGCTGGTCGCGGGCTTGCGCGTGCGCGCCACGACGACGGCGGCCGCGACGGCAGCGGCCAGCACCAGCAGCAGGATGAGCCACCACACGGACGATCACTCCTCAGGGGGTCGGACGGGATCCGGAGCCTCGTTACCCCGCGCCCGGACGCCCAAACCCCACCACGCCGCGCCGGGGACCGCCAGCCCCGTCCACAGGTCGGCGGCCGCCACCACCCCGCGGGTGGCCGGGTGTCGGTGCGACCTCGTAGGTTCGTCGCCGTGAGCGTCCCCCCCGTGCCCCCGCCGCCGACGGACGGGACCCCCGCCCCCGTCCGCACGAGCACCGGGGTCTTCGTCTGCCTCGAGGGCGGCGACGGTGGCGGCAAGTCGACGCAGTCGGCCCTGCTCGTCGAGCGGCTGCGGGCGGGGGGCTACGAGGTGGTGCCGACGTTCGAGCCCGGCGACACCGCGGTGGGCCGCGAGCTGCGCCGCATCGTGCTCGACCCGGCCACCGGCGACCTCGCGGCCCGCACCGAGGCGCTGCTCTACGCCGCCGACAAGGCGGAGCACGTCGAGCGCGTCGTGCTGCCCGCGCTGGAGCGCGGCGCGGTGGTGGTGACGGACCGGTACGTCGACTCCACCCTCGCCTACCAGGGGGCCGGCCGGGCGCTCGGCGACGCGCTGGCCGGGCTCGAGCAGGTCGCCCGCTGGGCCACCCGGGGGCTGCGTCCCCACCTGACCGTCGTGCTCGACGTGCCGCCGGCGGCCGGGCTGGGCCGTCTCGAGGGCCGCGACCGCATCGAGGCCGAGTCCGCCGAGTTCCACGAGCGCGCCCGCCAGGC
Organism: Nocardioides sp. ChNu-153; assembly: GCF_030466625.1. Lineage (GTDB taxonomy): Bacteria > Actinomycetota > Actinomycetes > Propionibacteriales > Nocardioidaceae > Nocardioides. The sequence goes on along the minus strand of NZ_JADEVT010000008.1, from coordinate 47,708 downwards.
GTTCCTGGCCCTCGCGGCCCAGGACCCGGCCCACTACCTCGTCGTCGACGCGCGGGGCACCCGCGCGGAGATCGCGTCGGCGGTGTGGGAGCGCGTCGCCCCGCTGCTGGGCCAGGCAGTCCGCGGCGACGGGGCCGACCAGACCGGCGGGGAGGGCGCGTGAGCGTCTGGGACGGCCTCGTGGGCCAGCGCCCGGCCATCGCCGCGCTGGCCCCGGCCGCGCGGGAGGGCCGGGGCATGACGCACGCCTGGCTCTTCACGGGCCCGCCCGGCTCGGGTCGCTCCAACGCGGCGATCGCGTTCGCCGCCGCGCTGCAGTGCGAGCGGGGCGGCTGCGGCGAGTGCCACGACTGCCGCACCGTGCTGGCCGGCTCGCACGCCGACGTCGGCGTCATCCGCACCCAGCGCCTGTCCATCGGCGTCGACCAGGTGCGGGACCTGGTGCGCCGCTCCGCCCTCGCCCCGGTCGGGCGGCGCTGGCAGGTGCTGGTCGTGGAGGACGCCGACCGGCTCACCGACCAGGCGTTCAACGCGTTGCTCAAGGCGATCGAGGAGCCGACGGAGCGCACGGTGTGGATGCTGTGCGCCCCCACGGTCGAGGACGTGCTGCCGACCATCCGCTCGCGCTGCCGGCTCGTCACGCTGACGACCCCGGCGGCGGCCGACGTGGCCGCGTTCCTCGAGCGCACCTGCGACGTGCCGCCCGACCTCGCGGCGTACGCGGCCCGCGCCAGCCAGGGCCACATCGGCCGGGCGCGGGCGCTCGCCACGGACGAGGCGACCCGGCAGCGGCGGGCGGCGGTGGTCGCTCTCCCGGGGCGGCTGCGGTCGCTCGGCGCGGCGATGACGGCGGCCGCGACCCTCAACGAGACGACGAGGCAGGAGGCCGAGGCCATCACGGTCGAGCTCGACGCGGCCGAGCGCGCCGACCTCGACGCGGCGTACGGCGTGGTCGAGCGGGGCCGCCGGCCGCGGGAGTACGCGCCCGCCCGCGCCGCGCTCGAGCGCGAGCAGAAGTCGCGGGCCAAGCGTCGCCACCTCGACGTGGTCGACCGGGCGCTGACGGACCTGGTGTCGGTCTACCGCGACGCCGTCGCGCTGGCCGTCGGCGCGGGCGGCGAGCTGGTCAACGAGGAGCTGCGCGACGACGTGCAGGTGCTCGCCGACCAGCGCGGCGCCGAGGGCTGCCTGCGGTGCATCGACGCGATCTTCGCGGCCCGCGAGCAGATGCTGGAGTTCAACGTCCCTGTCATGCTGGCGCTCGAGTCGATGGCGGCGGGTCTCCTGCCGACGACCGGTGGTGTCGGCGCGGGGACCTCGACGAGGGTGGGGGACGCGTGAGGCGAGGAGCAGTCCTGGCGTTGGTGCTGGCACTGGTGGTGGTCGTGGCGGGAGCCGTGACCGCGGTGGTGCTGGTGAGGGGTGGCGGTGATGACGTCCGCGAGACCGGCGGGCGTCAGGAGGCCGCCGGCGACGGCGCCTCGACGGAGGACGACGACGCCCGCACCCCGCCGAGCCCGGAGCTCGAGCCGTTCTACTCCCAGGAGATCGACTGGGAGGAGTGCGACGACGAGGGCGACGAGTTCGACTGCGCCCAGCTCGAGGTGCCGCTCGACTACGCCGAGCCCGACGGCGAGACCATCGAGCTCAAGCTCGTGCGGGACCCCGCCGACGAGCCCGACGACCGGATCGGCTCGCTCGTGGTGAACCCCGGCGGCCCCGGGGCGCCGGGCTCCGAGATGGCGACGCGGGGCAGCGCGGCGTACGGGCAGGTGCTGCTCGACCGCTTCGACGTCGTGGGCTTCGACCCGCGCGGCACCGGCGCCAGCCGCCCGATCGACTGCCTCTCCGACGCCGAGCTCGACGCCTACCTGGCCGACTCCGTCGACCCGACGACGCCGGAGGGCGTGGCCGAGGTCGAGGGCTGGCAGCAGCGGATGGGCGAGGGCTGCGCCGTGCTGTCGGGCGACCTCGTCGACCACGTCTCCACCGTCGAGAGCGCCCGCGACATGGACGTGCTGCGCGCCGCGGTGGGGGACTCCTCGCTGCACTACCTGGGCTTCTCCTACGGCACCACGCTGGGCGCGACATACGCCGAGTACTTCCCCGAGCGCGCCGGCTCGCTGGTGCTCGACGGCGCGACCGACCCGTCGCTCTCGCGCATCGACGGGTCGCTGAGCCAGGTCGCCGGCTTCGAGCTGGCGTGGGACAACTACCTGGCCGACTGCGTCGAGACCGCGTGCTCGCTGGGCGCGACGGTGGAGGAGGCCGACGCGGCGGTGAACGGCTTCCTCGACGGCCTGCTCGCGCAGCCGCTGGCCGTCGGTGACCGCGAGCTGACGCAGGCGCTGGCCACGACCGGCATCCAGGCCGCGCTCTACAGCGAGGACAGCTGGACCTACCTGACCCAGGGCCTCGAGACCGCGTTCGCCGGCGACGGCACGCTGCTGCTCCTGCTGGCCGACCTGTACGCCGACCGCAACGAGGACGGCAGCTACAACTCCAACCTCATGGAGGCGTTCTACGCCATCTCGTGCCTCGACGACCCGACCAGCCTGACGCCGCAGGAGGCCGCGCCGTACGCGGACGACTTCGCCGCCGCCTCGCCCACCTTCGGCGAGGGCGGCCAGCTCGGTCTCGGCTGGTGCAGCGGGTACCCGGGGCGCACGAGCGAGGAGCGCCGCGAGATCCGCGGCGCCGGCGCGGAGCCCATCCTCGTCGTCGGTACGACGGGCGACCCGGCCACGCCGTACGAGGAGGCCGTCGCGATGGCCGAGCAGCTCGAGTCGGGCGTCCTGCTGACCCGGGAGGGCGAGGGTCACACCGCCTACGGCTCGGGCAACGACTGCATCGACGAGACCGTGGAGGCGTTCCTCGTCGACGGCGAGGTGCCGGACGACGGCACGACCTGCGCAGCCTGAACCACCCGTCCCCCGGTCACCGCGGGTCGTAGGGCTCGGCGATCTGTCGGATGCGGGCCGTGGCCAGCTCGATCATGAGGCGCGCGGCCGGTGAGAGGGTCGCCCCGGCCCGGTGCACGACGGCGAGGCTGTCGTACTGCCGCGGGCGCAGCGACACGTAGCCGGCGCCCGGCGCCAGGCGGGGGAGCAGCTGCACGGCCGCGCCCTTGGGGATGACGGAGTCGGCCAGGCCCATGCCGACGAGCTCGACGGCCGTCTCGACGTCCTCCACCTCGATGCGCGTCATCGGGTTGCGCCCCGTCTCGTGGAGCATCTGGCGCAGCACCATCCGGGTGGAGTCGACGGCCCGCCACGTGGTCTCGGGCATGACGAGCTTGGCCAGCGACAGCCGGTGCGCCGTGACGGGCGTGGCGAGGTGGGCGGGATCGGCGCTGATGTAGACCAGCTCGTCCTTGGCCACCGGGGTGACGCTCATGCCCTCGCTGCTCGCGGCCGGCACCGCGATCATCGCCGCCTCGAGCCGACCGCGGCGCAGGTCCTCCTGCACGTCGGTGGAGTTCTGGCCGATGAGCTCCACCCGCACGCCGGGGTAGCGCTCCAGCACGTCGGCGACGAGCCCGGCCCCGGCGTACAGCCGCGCGGTGCCGAACATCCCGAAGCGGATGGTGCCGGTCTCGAAGTTGCGCGCGCTGGCGACCGCGCGGCGCGCCTCGTCGGCGGCGGCCAGCGTGCGCTCGGCGTGCGGGCGCAGCTCGTCGGCCATCGTGGTCGGCACCACGCCGCGGCCGACGCGACGGAAGAGGGGCACGTCGAGGGTCTTCTCCAGCGCCCGGATCTGCTCCGAGACGCTCGGCTGGGCGTACCCCAGCTCGGCCGCGGCCGCCGTCAGCGAGCCGTGCTCGTAGGTGGCGAGGAAGCAGCGGAGCTGGTGGAGCGAGAGCACGGTCACAACCATAGGTCAGACCTAGGGTTCCTGCTGGGAAGTGAGGCTACCCCTTGAATCTCGATGACGAGAGACTCGTGGTGTCACCGATCTGACCCCGAGGAGGTCCCCGTGTTCGTCCACCACTGCACCGCGTGCCGGAAGCAGCAGCTCACCTTCGACTCGCAGTTCACCGCGGTCCGCGCCGTCGAGGGCGGCTACGAGGCCACCTTCACCTGCTGGTGCGGCGCCGAGCAGACGCACCTGAGCGACGGCGCCCGCGCCGCCCGCCTGGCCCTCGCGGCCTGACCGACCCGACCCGCGGCCCCCGCGGACCCGATTTCGCCTCCGCGACGGACGTCCCTATACTTCTGCGGGTCGTCCGTCATGGCGGACGGCGCGCCGCCTTAGCTCAGTCGGTAGAGCGAATCACTCGTAATGATTAGGTCGTCAGTTCGATTCTGACAGGCGGCTCCGGCACGTGGCCCCCTGACCTGCAGCGATGCAGGGCGGGGGGCTTCGTCGTACCCGGGGTGGTAGGAGAGAGGCCATGACCCCCGCGACCCCCGCGACCCCCGTGACCCCCGCGATCACCGCCGTCCGGATGACCGGCGCCGCCCACCGCGAGGAGCTGCCGCTCCTCGTCCTCGGGCCGTCGCTCGGCACGTCCGCCGCCACGCTGTGGACCACCTGCGCGGCCGGGCTGACCGACGCCTTCGACGTCCTCGCCTGGGACCTGCCCGGCCACGGGCACAACAGCTCGGTGCCCGACGAGCCGTGGACCGTCGCGGACCTGGCCCGCGGGGTGCTGACCGTGATCGACGACGTGCTCGCGCAGCGCGGGGAGGTCGGCGGCACGTTCGCGTACGCCGGTGACTCGGTCGGCGGAGCGGTCGGCCTGCAGCTGCTCCTCGACGTCCCGGCCCGGGTCGAGGGCGCCGTGCTGCTGAGCACCGGCGCCCGGATGGGCACCCCCGAGCTGTGGGCCGACCGGGTGGAGCGCGTGCGCGCCGGAGGTACGGCGGCCGTGGTCGCCACCGCGGCCGAGCGCTGGTTCGCCCCCGACTTCCTCGACCGGCGACCGTCGGTCGGCTCGGCCCTCCTGGTCGCGCTGCAGGAGACGGCGGACGAGGGCTACGTCCAGGTGTGCCGAGCGATCGCGGCGTTCGACGTGCGCGAGCGGCTCGCGGAGGTCACGGCCCCCGTGCTCGCCGTGGCCGGCGCCGTCGACGCGGCCACCCCGACCGCCGCCCTCGAGGAGATCGCCGCCGGCGTGCGGGACGGCCGGCTCGTCGTGCTCCCCGACGTCGCGCACCTGCCGCCGGCGGAGGCGCCCGAGACCGTCGCCGCGCTGGTGCGCGAGCACCTGCTCGGCGAGACCGCGCCGTCGACACCCGTCACCTCGGCGGCACGCGACGACCGCTCGGCGCGGCACGAGACCGGCGACCTGGTGCGCCGCGAGGTGCTGGGAGACGCCCACGTCGACCGGGTGGTCGGGGAGACCACCGACTTCACCGACGACTTCCAGGAGCTGGTCACCGACCACCTCTGGGGCGGCGTCTGGGCCCGCCCCGGCCTCGACCGGCGGAGCCGGTCCCTCGTCGCGCTCACCGCCCTGGTGGCGCAGGGCCACCACGAGGAGCTCGCCGTGCACGTGCGGGCCGCGCTGCGCAACGGGCTGCGCGCCGACGAGATCAAGGAGGTGCTGCTGCAGACGGCGGTCTACTGCGGCGTCCCCGCGGCCGGCGCGGCCTTCCGCATCGCCCAGGAGGTGCTGGCGGAGGAGGGGCTGGCCTGACCCGGCGTCGTGGCGCGGCCGGGCCGTTCCCGCCCGCGGGGCGTCCGTCGTCGGTAGGTTCCGGTGCCGTGGGGGACGCGGGGCAGAGCGACGAGCGGGACGCGCGCGGAGAGCGTGCGCATCGGGGCGTTGACGACGCAGGAAAAGTGGGCGGTGCTGTCGTGCGCGCTCGTGGCGGTCTCTGCCGTCTTGGGTTCGGATGACGATCCTTCAGTGCTGGACCACGTGCTCGACGCCTTCGTCCTCGCCTCGTTCGCCGGCCTCCTCTGCTGGACCGTCTGGGCCTGGTGGCACCGCCGCCGCACGGGCCAGGACGTGGCACGCTGCGTCGGCGTGGTCGCCACGTGGCGGACCGCCAGCACCTGCCCGACCTGCGGGGCGCCCGTGGTGGGCGAGCGCCGCGGCTACGACAGCCGGCTCGGGCCGCTGCACCGCGAGCGCTACACGTGCGCGGCCGCAGGCCCGGCGCACCTCGACGACACGTGGCCCGTGCGGGACCGCGGTGGGAAGGACGTGGCGCGATGAACCCCGACGACCTCGGCGACGACCTCGTGCTCGACTTCGTCCCCGCGCTGGTGGCGGTGCTGCTCGCGACCGAGCGCGCCAAGGGCGAGCCGCTCGCCGAGGCGGAGGTGCTGGCGGTGCGCGACGGCGCGACCTGCGTGCGGGTGCCGCGCTCGGTCGCCGCGGCGCTGGCCGAGCAGCGCGGCTACGACGACCTCGACCCCGAGCGGGTCTGGGAGGAGTGGCAGGCGGTCCGCCGCTCCTGGGAGTGACGCGAGCCGGACGTCAGGCGCCCTGCTCCTCCTCGCGCAGCCGCGGCGGCGTGAAGGTCTCCGGGTGGAAGCCGGTCTTGTCGGCGTAGAACTCCCGCACCCGGTCCATGTCCGCGCGCACGTCGCCGGACGGGTGGAACGTCGGGCCCCAGCCCACGGTGCGGCTCGGCACGTCGAGGTAGGCGAGCGTGATGGGCAGGCCCGTCTGCTGGGCGATGCGGTAGAAGCCGGACTTCCAGTACTCGCCCTTGCTCCGGGTGCCCTCGGCGGCCAGGCCGAGCAGGAAGGGGTGGTCGCCCTCGGCCTGCGCGAGGAGGGCGCGGACCGTCGTACCGGGGTTCTTCCGGTCGAGCTCGACGGCGCCCGTCGCGCGCAGCAGGGGGCCGAGCGGGCCGCGGAACATCTCCTTCTTGACCAGCAGGCCGATGCGGATCCCGTAGGACCAGCCGAGCAGGAGGGTGAGCACCCAGTCCCAGTTCGAGGTGTGGGGGGCGCCGACGAGGACGCCCCGCTCGGGCACCTCGCCGACGGCGCGCCACCGCGCGGCCTTGAGGACGAGACGGGCCACCGTGCGGCGGATCAGGAAGTGACGCTTCACCTCCTGACCGTACCCGGCGCGGGCCCCGCTCAGCCGTCCCGGTCCGGCGCCGAGCCCCCCGCGCCGTCGACCTCGCCGGTGCGCGCGAGCGTGTCGGCCAGCATCGTGCGCAACGTCCAGGCGAGGTCGGCCGGGTCGCTGGCGGGGCCGCTCTCGAAGCCGACGAGCACGTACATCCCGGCGACCGCGGTACGGCGGGCCAGCTCGCCGTCGCCGAGCACGGCCTCCATCGACTCCGCGAGGTGGCGCAGCCGCTCGGCGTCCACCTCCTGCTGCACGGCCCGCACCTCGGGGTCGTGGGCCGCCCAGACGCGGATCGCGGCCTCCGAGGCGTGCGGCAGCCCCAGGGCGACCTCGACCAGTGCCTCGAGCCGGTCGACGTCGCCCACGACGGAGCGCGTGCGGGTGATCAGCTCGTCGCTGCGGCTCGCCCGCCAGTGCCGGATGAGTGCGGACGTGTAGGCCGGCCAGCCGTCGAAGAAGTGGTAGAAGGGCCCGGTCGAGGTGCCGGCCTCCGCGCACACCGCGGCCAGCTTGAGCCCGGCGTGCCCGTGCTCGGCGAGGATCGCGAGGCCGGCCTCGAGGTAGCGCTCCTGCCCGCGGGTCCGCCGTACCGCCGCTGCGCCCTCCCCGTCCACCTCCACGGCCGCGACGGTACCGGCGTACCCGTTGCACGTCCCTGTAACTCGACTTACAGTCCGAGGACCGCCCCCTGGAGGTGCAGCGTGAGACGGACCGACCGCACGGCCGGGCTCGACCCGGAGACCGACTACCTCGAGATCTACCGCGACCTCGGTGCCCACGAGTTCCCCTGGGACCTCAACCAGGCCCTGAGCTTCGCCCTCTTCCGCACCTACGCCGTGCCGAGCATCGGGCGACTGCTGGACGCGACCGGGCAGTTCACCGGGCCGACGCAGAAGCGGTACGACGACACCGCCCTGCTGCTCGAGGCCCCGCTGGTCGACGGGCTCGACAGCCCCCGGGGCCGGGCCGCGATCCGTCGCATCAACCAGATGCACCGCACCTACGACATCAGCAACGACGACATGGTCTACGTGCTGTCGACCTTCGTCGTGGTGCCGCGGCGCTGGATCGACGCCTACGGCTACCGCCGGCTGAGCGAGACCGAGGTGCGGGCGTCGGTGCGCTACTACGTCGAGCTCGGCCGCCGGATGGGCATCAAGGACGTCCCGGACACGTACGACGGGTTCGCCGCGCTCATGGACTCCTACGAGCGCACGCACTTCGCGTACGACCCGGGCGCGCGACGGGTCTCCGACAGCACGCTCGCGCTCCTCGCGTCGTTCTACCCGCGCCCCGCGCGGAAGGCGGTCGAGCGCTTCAGCCTCGCGGTCATGGACGACCCGCTGCTCGCCGCGTTGCGGTACGACGCGCCCCACCCCCTCGCGCGGCGCCTGTCCCACGGCGCCCTGCGGACCCGTGGCCGGATGGTCGCGCTGCTGCCGCCCCGGCGCCGGCCCGTGCTGGTGCAGGACTCGCGCCGCCAGCGCACCTACCGCGGCGGTCTGCCGCCGGTGGAGTCGATGGGCACGTTCGCGCCGGGGTGCCCGGTGCACCGCCCGGTCGGCACCGGTGCCGACCCGGCGGGGGACGTCAGGTCGGCGTGACGGCGCCGGTACCGACCGGCACGATCACGACGACGGGCTCGAACCGCTCGCCGGGTGCGTAGACGCCGCCGAACAGCTCGGCCCCGGCCGCGGTGAGGCGCACGTCCCCGGCGGTCCAGAGCGCCACGCCGTCCGCGGCCGCGTCGGGACTCGGGCGGTGCGCGAGGTCCAGCGTCACGAGGGGCACGCGCGGGGCGCCGGCGGTGTCGTGGGGGTCGTGCGGGTCGTGGGGGTCGTGCGGGTCCGCGACCCAGAGCGTCGCGCCCGCGTCGCCGAGCGTGATCCACGGGTGGGCGATGCGCACGGACATCATCCCGCCGTGGCCGGAGAACCGGACGTCGCCGCGGAAGGCCCATGCCCGCGTCGTACCGCTCGGCAGGTCGACCGCGGCCGGCGCCCGGTCGTCGAGGGGGAACAGCACCTCGTCGCCGCCGACCGGCACCGCTCCGTCGGAGACCGAGCCGGTGCCGCCCGGCGTGCGCCGCACGTAGGAGACGAACGACGCCTTGATCGCCCACCGCAGGCCCGGGGGCGGGGCGCCGCCAGGGGTGCGTGTCTGCTCCGGGGCCGTCATGCGTCCGATGCTTCCATGCGCAGGGTTTCGGGTCCAGGTGCGCCTGGCGACGACTCGGCCGTGCTGCGCGTGCGCTTCGCGACGACTCGCGGGGAAGGGTCGCGCGGGTGCGCGCGTTGCCCGGGCGTGAGGCTCTCCCTGCTCGACCGCTCCCGCACGCGCGCCGGCCGCCCCGACGGCGAGGCGCTGCACGACACGGTGGCGCGGGCGCGGTGGGCGGAGGAGCTGGGGTACGACCGCATCTGGGTGGCCGAGCACCACGGGGTGCCCGGCGTCGCCTCCGGCTCGCCGCCCGTGCTGCTCGCCGCGATCGGTGCGGCTACCGGTCGCATCCGCATCGGCTCCGGGGGCGTCATGCTGCCCCACCACCAGCCCTTCGTCGTCGCCGAGCAGTTCCGCATGCTCGACGCGCTGCACCCCGGGCGCGTCGACCTCGGGGTGGGCCGCTCCCTCGGCTTCACCGAGCCGGTGCGCCGCGCGCTGCGGCAGGGCACCGACGCGCCGGACACGTTCGAGGCCGACCTCGCCGAGCTGCGCCACCACCTCGCCGGCACCGGGGCGGTGACGGTGCGCCCGGCGGGCGGGCACGTCGTACCGCTCCACGTGCTCGCCACCGGCCGTGGGCTCGTGGTGGCTGCCCGCCTCGGGCTGCCGGTCGTGCTGGGTGGGCCCGTGCTGGGGAGCGACGAGCTGCCGGGGGCGCTGGCGGCCTACCGCTCCGGGTTCCGGCCCCACGCCGACGGCGACCGGCCACGGGTCACGGTGTCCCTCGACGTGCTCGTGGCCGACGACGCGGCGACCGCCCGCGAGCTGGCCCTGCCCGAGGCGTGGGCCATGGCCCGCTCGCGGCAGACGGGGGAGTTCGGCCCGCTCGAGGCGCCGGCCGCCATCCGCGCGCAGGCGTGGACCGACCAGCTGCGGCGCCGCGTCGAGGCCCACCTCGACGGCGCGGTGGCGGGCACGCCCGCGCAGGTACGACGCGCGCTCGAGCGCCTCGCGGAGCGCACCGGCGCCGACGAGCTGCTGGCCAGCACCTCGACCCACGACCGCGACGCCCTGCGCGCCGCCGACGCCGCCCTGGCCGCCCTCGTGCTGGGCGGCTGACCCGGCGGCGCGGCTCGTCGGGCGCGGGTCGTCGGGCGCGCTCCGGCAGCGCTCAGCGGGCGCGGCGGTCCACGTAGGCGACGACGCGGGCGAAGAGGGCGGCGGCGGCCGCGGGGTCGCCCTCGCCGCGCTCCTCGGCCGGCACGGCCCGCAGGAGGGGGCCGTCGGTCCCGGTGGGGGGCTCGCCCGCCGCCGCGGCGCAGGTCCGGGCCGCGGCGGCCACGTCGGCGGGTCGCAGCGACCACACCGCCTCGAACTCCCGGCGGGCGTCGGGCAGGCCGTCCTGCCCCGGCACCTCCCACGCCGACAGCACGACCGAGAGGTCCTCGGCGTCGCAGACGACCGCCCACTCGCCGTGCAGGGGCGAGTCGTCGGCGAGCGCCGCGCGCCGCACGGTCCCGGGCGCGGCGACCGGATCGCTCTCGGGGAAGTCCGCAAGCACGGTGGCCGACGCGCAGCGGCGCGCGAGGTCGCGCCAGCGGCCCCGCGACGCGGCGTAGAACTCCGCGCGCTGGAACGCGCCGTACAGCCGCGGTCGTCGCGCCTGGACGACGAACTCGTCCTCGATCGCCCACGACATGGCGACGAGGGTGTCCTTGCCGAGACGGTGGACCGGCAGGCCCGGGTTGCGGTGGCGCAGCTCGGCGAAGACGGAGGCGTCGGGGGGCGCCGCGCTGCGCCGCACGCGAGCCACCGCCTGCTCGAGGCGCAGGCCGGCGGCGCGTTGCTCCGCGACCCGGCGGACGAGCTCGACGTCGTCGGCGTGGTAGCGGCGGTGCCCGCTGGGCAGGCGCACGGCGACGGGGAAGCCGTGCCGCTGCTCCCACATCCGCAGCGTCGGGACGCTCACCCCGGTGGCGGCCGCCAGGTCGCCGATCGAGAGCGCGGCTGCCTGGGGGTTGCGTGCGGCTTGGACCATGGTGCCACCATACCTCCACAATGCGTTGACATCGTTGTTGACATTCCCGGAAGGAGCTCGGATGGACGAGCACCGCTGCGTCGGCCACGTCGGTGGTCTCGCCCTCGAGCTCGACGGGGACCGCGGCCCGGTACCCGCGCTGCTGCTCCGCGACGAGGCCGGCGGACTGGTCCTCCGCCTCGAGGACCCCTCGGCGTACCGGGGTCTCCGGGTGCGGCCGCAGGTCCGGCGGGCGAGCGCCCTCATGGCCGAGCGCGGCGTCGAGGTCCGCGTCGTCGCCGGCGAGCGCGAGGTGATGGTGCTCGGCGTCCCCTCGGCCCCGTGGTGGCACCGCGTGGTGACCGGTACGGCGCACGTCCGGCTCGGCGCGCGCCCCCGTCGCCGGCGCCCGGCGACCGGCGGGATGACCGGCGGGGCGCCGTCGGCGGCGCCCGTCCGGCCGGCCTTGAGGTGAAGTTGACCGCAACCAGCGGAGAAATCGAGACGCCGGGGGCCCGGCGGGTGCATAGTTGACCTCGAACCGCGGTGGAGACCCGAGACTCCACCGCGGTTCTTCATTTCCCCCGACCTCGCCGCGGTCCCCCGAGGACCGCCGCGGGGCCCGCCGCCCCGGGCGGCGCCGGACCGGGTCTACGGTTCGCCGGGTGAGCACAGCCGACGCCATCTCGCCCGACTCCGACCGGCCGTGGGGCGACGCGGGCGCTTGGCCCGTCGCCCCGGGCGTGCACCGCATCCCCCTCCCGCTGCCGAACGACGGCCTGCGCGCGGTCAACGTCTACGCGCTGGAGACCGTCGAGCCCGACGGCGCCCGCAGCCTGACCCTGGTCGACGGCGGCTGGGCCATCGAGGAGGCCGACGCGGCGCTGCGCTCGGCGCTCGCGACGATCGGCGCCGGCGTCGAGGACGTCCGCCGCTTCCTCGTCACCCACGTCCACCGCGACCACTACACGCAGGCCGTCGCGCTGCGTCGCACGACCGGGGCCGAGGTCGTCCTCGGCCGCGGCGAGCAGACGTCGCTGGCGCTCGCCGGCGACCCCGAGGGTGGCGTCCGGGCGGTCATGGCCGCCCACCTCGCCGACGCCGGCTCCGTGGAGGACGCCCGCCGCCTGCGCGCCGCCCCGTCCGAGGCCGACCACGACATCTGGGAGGCGCCCGACACGTGGCTCGACGGCGACGTGCGGCTGCAGGTCGGGGAGCGCGCGGTCGACGCGGTGCACACCCCCGGCCACACCAAGGGCCACTACGTCTTCGCCGACGCCGCCGCGGGACTGCTGCTCGCGGGCGACCACGTGCTGCCGACCATCACGCCGTCCATCGGCTTCGAGCCCGACACCCAGCTGGGCGCGCTGGCGGACTTCCTCGGCTCGCTCGCCAAGGTCCGGGCCCTGCCGGACCTGCGCCTGCTGCCCGCCCACGGGCCGGTGACCGCCTCCGCGCACGCCCGGGTCGACGAGCTGCTGGAGCACCACGAGCAGCGGCTGTCGCTCAGCCGTGCCCCGCTGGAGGCCGCCGGCACCGAGGGGCTCACCGCCCGCGACGTCGCCGCGCACCTGCCGTGGACCCGCCGCGCGCACGCCTTCGCCAGCCTCGACCCGTTCAACGGAGCGCTCGCGGTGATGGAGACCCGCGCGCACCTCGAGGTGCTCGTGGCCCGCGGCGAGGCGTCGGTACGGCGCGCCCCCGCCCCCGCGACCGGCCCCGGGACGGACCGCGTGACGGGCGAGCCGGCGCGCTACACGCTCGCCTGAGCCCCCGGCGTACCGCCCGGGCCGCCGCCCGTGCCCGGGCGCTCCATCGGCACGTGCGGGATGCCGTCCTCGAGGAACTCCGGGCCGGTGACCGCGTAGCCGAACCGGGCGTACCAGCCCGCCAGCGGCGCCTGCGCGTCGAGGTGCGAGGGGCGCTCGCCGACCACCTCCAGCGCGGCGGTCATCAGCGGGTCGGCGAGGCCGCGACCCCGCGCCGTACCCCGCAGGACGACCCGGCCGACGCGCGCCCGGTCGCCGTCGTCGAGCACCCGCACGTAGCCGAGGAGCACGTCGTCCTCGACGAGCAGCAGGTGGACGGTGCCCGGCTCGACGTCGCGGCCGTCGAGGTCGGGGTAGGGGCAGTCCTGCTCGACCACGAACACGTCCTGGCGCAGGCGCCAGACCTCGTAGGCCAGGCGCGGGGGGAGGTCGTCGAACGCGAGGCGCAGCACGGTCACGGCGGCACGCTCCCACACCGTGCGGCACCGGGCGGCCCCGGGCGGCCCGAGCCCCCGGGCCGGGGCGGGGGAGGCGCGACGTAGGGTGTCGGGCACACGACAGGGGAGCGCCTCACGGGCGCTGAGAGTGCGGATCCGCCGCAGACCCTCGAACCTGCTCCGGTTAGCACCGGCGAAGGGAGTCATCATGTTGCCGTCGCGCCATGCCGTCCGACGCTCGGGCCTCGCGGTCCTCGCCACCACCCTCCTCGCGCCCCTGGCGTCCTGCTCGCTCGTGGGCGGCGGGGACGACGAGGCCTCCGACGGGCGCGGGGAGGTCGTCCTGCTCACCCACTCCTCGTTCGTCCTGCCCGACGCGCTCGTCGAGGACTTCGAGGCCGATCACGACGTCGACCTCGTCGTGCGCCAGCCCGGTGACGCCGGTGCCGTCGTGACCGAGGTCAGCCTCAACCCGGACGACGCGGGCGCCGACGTCGTCTTCGGTGTCGACAACACGTTCGCGAGCCGCGTGCTGGAGGCCGACGCCCTCCTGCCGTACGACGGGGAGCTGCCGGCCGGCGCCGACGCCTTCGCCCTCGAGGGCGAGAACCGGCTCGTGCCCGTCGACACCGGCAACGTCTGCGTCAACGTCGACACGGCCTGGTTCGCCGAGCAGGGCATCCCGGAGCCGAAGACCCTCGAGGACCTGGCCGACCCGGCGTACGCGGGCCTGTTCGTCACCCCCGGCCCCGTCGACTCGAGCCCGGGCCTGGCGTTCCTCCTCGCCACCGTCGCCGAGTTCGGCGAGGACGGCTGGGAGGGCTACTGGGAGCGACTGCTCGCCAACGACGCCCTCGTGGTCGACGGCTGGACCGACGCCTACTACGGCGACTTCACGGCCGCCGGCGAGAACCCGACGCGCCCGATCGTCGTCTCCTACGACTCCTCGCCGGCCTTCACCCTCACCGAGGACGGCTCGGCGACGACCACCCGCGCGCTGCTCGACACCTGCTACACGCAGGTCGAGTACGCCGGCGTGCTGCGCGGCGCCGACCACGAGGACGTCGGTCGCGAGCTCGTCGACTGGCTGCTCTCGCCCGAGGTGCAGGCGGCGCTGCCGGAGAGCATGTACGTCTTCCCCGTCGCCGACGACGCCGAGCTGCCCGCCGACTGGGCGAGCTTCGCGGAGCGGCCCACCGCGCCGTACCAGCTCGAGGCGGACGTCGTCGCCGCCGGCCGCGAGGAGTGGATCGCCCGGTGGCGCGACCTCGCCGCGGGGTGAGGTCGGGCGCGGAGGCGGGTCGGTGACGGGCGCGGGGGCCGTCGCGTGAGGGCGCTGCGCCTGCTGGCGCTGGCGGCGCTGCCGCTGTCCGTCGTCGGCGTGTTCTTCGCCCTGCCCGTCGGCGCGATGGTGGCGCGCGGGCTGTTCGCCGACGGGTCGTTCGACCCGGGCGCCCTCCTCGACGTGCTCGGCCGCGAACGGACCGGCCGGATCCTGGGGTTCACCCTGTGGTCGGCCGCCTTCGGCACGGTGCTGTCCGTCGTGCTCGGGCTGCCCGCCGCCCACGTGCTGCACCGGCTCGACCTGCCCGGGGTGCGGGTCGCGCGCGGTCTGCTGCTGGTGCCGTTCGTGCTGCCGACGGTCGTCGTCGGGGCGGCGTTCCGGGCGCTGCTCGCCGACGGCGGCCCGCTGGGGTTCCTGGGGTGGGAGGGCTCGGCCGCTGCGATCGTCGCGGCGCTCGTGTTCTTCAACGTCTCGGTCGTGGTGCGGGTCGTCGGCGCCTCGTGGGCGACCCTCGACCCGCGCCCCGCCGAGGCGGCTGCGGCGCTCGGCGCGAGCCCGGCGCGCGTGCTCGCCACGGTCACGCTGCCGGCGCTGCGACCCGCGATCGTCTCCGCGGCGGCCGTGGTGTTCCTCTTCTGCTCCACCGCCTTCGGCGTCGTGCTCACCCTCGGCGGGCAGCGCCACGCCACGGTCGAGACGGAGATCTACCTGCTCACCCGGGCCTTCGACCTGCCGGCCGCCGCGTGCCTGTCGCTCGTGCAGGTGCTGGGCGTGGTCGCCCTGCTCGTGGTGCTCGGCCGGCTCCGGGCCGACGGGCCGGATGGCACCGCGGTCGGGCGGCGCCCGGTGGTCCCGCGGCGGCCGCGGCGCCCCGACGTACCCGCCGTGGTGGTGACCGCCCTCGTCGGCGTCGCCTCCGCCGTGCCGGTGCTCGCCCTCGTCGCCACGTCGCTGCGGGTGCGGGGGGAGTGGACGCTCGCGAACTACCGCGCGCTCACCGGCGTCGACGAGGACTCGCCGGTGCTCGTGCCCGTCACGCAGGCGCTGCGCAACTCGCTGCAGACCGCGGCCGACGCGACGTGGATGGCGCTGCTGCTGGGCGGGCTCGTCGCGGTCGTGCTGACGCGGCGCCCGCGGGGCCGCGGCGAGCGGGTGGTGCGCTCGGTGCTCGACGGGTTCTTCATGCTGCCCCTCGGGGTCTCGGCGGTCGTGCTGGGCTTCGGCCTGCTCGTCACCGTGGCCCGGCCTCCGTTTGCGCTGCGCGACGAACCGCTGCTCGTGCCGCTCGTGCAGGCGCTGGTCGCGCTGCCCCTCGTCGTGCGCACGCTCGTGCCGGTGCTCGCCGGCATCGACGACCGCCAGCGGCAGGCCGCCGCCTCGCTGGGGGCCTCGCCGGCCCGCACCCTGCTCGTCGTGGACCTCCCCGTCGCGTGGCGCCCGGTGCTCGCGGCCGGGGGGTTCGCCTTCGCGGCGTCGCTGGGCGAGTTCGGCGCCACGTCGTTCCTCGCCCGCCCCGACCACCCGACCCTGCCCGTCGTCGTCGCCCGGCTGCTGGGCACGCCGGGGGTCACGGGCGAGCAGTCCAACCCGGGCACCGCCATGGCGGGCGCCGTCGTGCTCGCCGCCACCGTCACCGTCGTCGTGCTGGCGGTCGAGCGCCTGCGCGTGCCCAGCACAGGAGCGCTGTGATGTCCCCGCACCCCGGCACCGGCCCCCGCACCGGTCTCGAGCTCGTCGGCGCCGGCGTGGAGTACGACGGCGCGCCAGCGCTGCGCGACGCCTCCCTGCACCTGCCGCGCGGCGAGGTGCTCGCGGTGCTCGGCCCCTCCGGCAGCGGCAAGTCGACGCTGCTGCGGGCGGTGGCCGGGCTCGAGGACCTCGCGAGCGGGTCGGTCGCCTTCGACGGCGAGGACCTCGCCGGCGTGCCGGTGCACCGGCGCTCCTTCGCGCTGATGTTCCAGGACGGCCAGCTCTTCGCCCACCTGAGCGTCGGGCGCAACGTCGCCTACCCGCTGCGCCTGCGCCGCACCCCGCGCCCGGCCGTGCGCGCCCGGGTCGCGGAGCTGCTCGAGCTCGTCGGCCTCGCCGGGTACGCCGACCGCCCGCCCGCCACGCTGTCGGGGGGCGAGCGCCAGCGCGTCGCGCTGGCCCGGGCGCTGGCCTGCGAGCCGCGGCTGCTGCTGCTCGACGAGCCCCTCTCGGCGCTCGACCGCGGGCTGCGCGAACGGCTGGCCGGCGACCTGCGGCGCATCCTCGTCGCGGCGGGCACGACCGCACTGCTCGTCACGCACGACGTCGACGAGGCGCTGGCGACCGCCGACCGACTGGCGCTGGTGCGCGGCGGCCGGGTGGTCCAGGAGGGGCCGGCGGCCGCCGTCGACGCGGCGCCGGTGGACGCCGACGCGGCCCGGCAGCTGGGCTACGCGCACGTGCTCGCCCCGGACGTGGCGGCCCGGGCGCTGGCCCCGGCCGGCGCGGGGGCGAGCGGGCGCGGGGGGCTGGCGGTCCGCCGTACGGGGTGGGAGGTGGTGGTGCCGGGCGGCCTCGCGGGCACCGTGACCGAGCAGCGGCGCACGGGCGCAGGCCCCCGCCTGGTCGTCGCCGTCCCCGGGGTCGGGGAGGTGGAGGCGCGGCTGCCGGGTACCGGGCCGGCGCCCGCGGCCGGGGCGCCGGTGCGCGTCGCGGTCGATCCGGCATCGACGGCCCCGATCGGCTGAGCCCCTACACTGCAGGGGTGTATCGCCGCGCCTACGTCCTGCTGATCGGGGTCGCAGCGACGATGGCGGTCCTGGCCTTCGTGACCGCCCTGTCGCTCGGCCGCAGCGTCATCGACCCCGAGGGCTTCCTCGGTCCGGGCTGGCTCCGGTTCCCCCTCCTGGTGGGCCTGGCGCTCCTCGCCGACCTCGTCCCGCGGTCGTTGTGGGGGGCGCGCGGCAACTTCTCGAAGGTCGTGCCGCTGATCAAGGAGCGCTGGCGCGAGCACTGGACGCGCGAGCGGTTCACGCTGGTGGCGCTGGGCATCGGGTGCTTCTACGTCACCTACGCCTGCTACCGGAACCTGAAGTCGTTCCTGCCCTTCGTGCTCGGCGAGCAGAAGTACGACGCGGAGCTGCACGCGCTCGACCGCATCCTCTTCCTCGGCAACGACCCGTCCGCGGTGCTGCACACCCTGTTCGGCTTCACCTGGTTCGAGCAGCTGATCTCGACCATCTACCTGTGGTACCTGCCGCTCGTGCCGGTGCTCGTGGCGATCTGGGTGATCTGGTCGCGCAACATCTCGTTCGGCTACTGGTTCGTGACGTCGCAGGTCATCGCCTGGTCGCTCGGCACGGCGACGTACTACATGCTCCCGGCGCTCGGCCCGAAGTTCGCGTTCCCGTGGCTCTACACCGACCTCGACTCCGGGGCCGCGGACCTGGCCGACTCGCTGTTCTACAGCCGCATCGACGTGTTGTGGGGCGGTGGCGAGGGCCTGCAGTCGACGGCGGCGTTCGCGAGCCTGCACACGGCCATCACGCTGCTGTGGGCGCTGATGGTGCAGTACACGGTGCGCAATCGCGTCCTGCACTGGGTGATGTGGGTGAACTTCGGCCTGACGATCATCGCGACGCTCTACTTCGGCTGGCACTACGTGGCCGACGACATCGCCGGCGCCATGATCGCGGTGGTCGCGTTCTACGTGGGCGGTGTGGCCAGCGGGCAACGGTTCGACAGACGCGGGCTGGGGAGCCACCCGACGACCACGACCTCCCGCATCCCGCTGACGCCCGACGGCAGCGACGCCGACGTCCGGGTCGAGGACCCGGCCGAGGCCGCTCCCGAGGCGTCGCGCCTCAGCCTCCGGAAGCGTCGTACTCCCGGGTAGGTTGGGGCGCATGGCCACCGACGCCGTCGTCTCCCCGCAGCCCGAGTCCGCCGCCGGCTCCGCCCCCGAGCCGTCCGCCGACGGGTACGTCCAGCCCGCACCCGACGCCGCCGCGCTCCAGCGCGTGCTCGACGGGCGCTATGCCGAGGTCCGTGACCTCGTGCGCCGCAACCTGGTCGACTACGCCGGCCTCCTCGAGGAGGCCGAGAGCCTGGACCGCGACGCGTTCCGCGACCGCGTGCTCGAGGTGGTGCTCGACATCGCCCGCACCGGCCAGACCGGCTTCGGGTTCCCGACGGAGTACGGCGGCGGTGGCGACATCGGCGCCTCCATCGCCGCCTTCGAGACCCTCGCCTACGGCGATCTGTCCGTGCTGGTGAAGGTGGGCGTGCAGTTCGGCCTGTTCGGCGGCGCCGTGCTGCAGCTCGGCACGAAGCGCCACCACGACGCCTACCTCGCCGGCATCATCGACGGCTCGATCCTGGGCTCCTTCGCGATGACGGAGTCCGGGCACGGGTCGAACGTGCAGGCGCTCGCCACCACCGCGACGTACGACGTGGCGACCGGCGAGTTCGTGATCGACACCCCCCACGACGCCGCCCGCAAGGACTACATCGGCAACGCCGCGCGGCACGCGGAGCTGGCGGTCGTCTTCGCGCAGCTGCACATCGGCGGCGAGAGCCAGGGCGTGCACGCGTTCGTCGTGCCGATCCGGGTGCGCGACGAGGACGGCGAGCTGGTGCCCGCGCCCGGCGTGCGGATCGAGGACTGCGGCCCGAAGATGGGGCTCGAGGGCGTCGACAACGGGCGCCTGTGGTTCTCTGGCGTGCGGATCCCGCGGGACAACCTGCTCGACCGGTTCGCCGAGGTCAACGCGGCCGGCGTCTACAGCTCGGCCATCGAGAGCCCCGGCCGGCGCTTCTTCACCACCATCGGCACCCTCGTGCAGGGCCGGGTCAGCGTGGGCGGCGCGGCCGTCAACGCGGCGAAGGTCGCGATGGTGCTCGCGGTGCGGTACGGCGAGCGGCGCCGCCAGTTCGAGGCCACCGGGTCATCCGAGGAGCTGCTCCTCGACTACGGCCTGCACCAGCGGCGCCTGCTGCCCCTGCTCGCCCGCACCTACGCGTTGCACTTCGCGCAGGAGGAGGTCGCGGGCCGGCTGCACGCCGTGTTCTCCGGCGAGGAGGACAGCGAGCGCTCGCGCCGGGCGCTGGAGTCCGAGGCCGCCGGCATGAAGGCGTTCGGCACGTGGCACGCGACGCGCACCATCCAGGAGTGTCGCGAGGCGTGCGGTGGTGCCGGCTACCTCTCCGCCAGCCGCTTCGCCGCCCTCAAGGCCGACACCGACGTGTTCACCACGTTCGAGGGCGACAACCACGTGCTGCTGCAGCTCGTGGCCAAGGGCCTGCTGACCGACTACGCGGGCGACTTCCAGGACGCCGACCAGTTCGAGATGGTGCGGCTCGTCGCGGGCCTGGCCCTCGACGAGGTCGTCAAGCGCACCCGCGCCCACCAGCTCTTCGAGCGCGTGCGGGACCTGCTGCCCGGCGGGGACGAGTGGGACTCCGAGGCCGGCCTGCGCGACCCGGCGTACCAGCTGGCGATGCTGCGCTACCGCGAGGAGCAGATCATCTCCTCGGCCGCGCGGCGCCTGAAGTCGGGCGTCGACGGCGGGCTCAACCCGGGTGCGGTCTTCTCGCGCGTGCAGCCCCACGTCATCGCGGCGGCGAAGGCCCACCAGGAGCGCGTCGTGCTCGAGGCGTTCCTGGCCAAGCTCGACGGCCTGCCCGACGGCGAGGAGAAGCGGGCGCTCGGGCTGCTCGCCGACCTGCACGCGCTGT
The DNA here is from genome assembly GCF_030466625.1 of Nocardioides sp. ChNu-153. GTDB lineage: Bacteria > Actinomycetota > Actinomycetes > Propionibacteriales > Nocardioidaceae > Nocardioides. The sequence continues at coordinate 27,292 of NZ_JADEVT010000008.1, read as the reverse complement.
CGGTCATCGAGGAGGACCGCGCGTGGTTCCTCGAGCACGGCCGGATGACCTCGACCCGGGCGAAGGCGATCACGCGGGAGGTCGACGACCTGTGCCGCAAGGTCCGCCCGCTCGCGCGGGTGCTCGTCGACGCGTTCGCGGTGCCCGAGGAGATCCTGCGGGCGCCCGACCTGCTGGGTCACGTCGTCGTGGCGGCCGAGCAGGGCCGGGGCGACGAGGCGGCGCACCACACTCTCGGCGAGACCGCGGAGCAGGTCGCGGAGCAGGCGTGAGGTCGTCGGGCCCCGTGCGTCCCGCGGTGGACGCCGTCGCGGGCGGGCTCCGGCGGGTCCGCGGGCTGCTCGGCGGCTGGGAGGGCGACCCCGCGTGGGCGCACGTCTACGCGTGGTCGGTGGACCACCCGGGCCCGGGCGCGGTGGGCTGGCGGGCCGCCGTCGGCTCCGACCTGCAGCTGCTGCTCGACGCGGCCGACGAGACCGGCACGCTCCCGGCCGGCTCGCGCGTGCTCGACGTGCCCTGCGGTTCCGGGGTGGCGCTGCGCGGGCTGCGCCCGGGGCAGGGGCTGGAGTACGTCGCGGCCGACATCGCCCCCGCGATGCTGGAGCGCACCCGGCGCACCGCCGCCGACCTCGGCGTCGCCGACCAGGTGACGTGCACGGAGGCGGACGTGGCGGCACTGCCGTTCACGGACGCGTCCTTCGACCGGGTGCTGAGCCTCACCGGGCTGCACTGCTTCCCCGACCCGGCGGCCGCGTTCGCCGAGATGGCGCGGGTGCTGCGCCCCGGAGGCGTGCTGCTGGGCAGCGCGCTGCTCACCGACACCGGGCTGCGCCACGAGCCGGTGCGGCGCATCGGCCGCCTCGCCGGGCTGCTGGGGCCGATGTGCTCGAGCGACGACGTACGGCGCTGGGCGACGGCGCACGGCGTACCCGACCTCGAGCTGCGCACCAGCGGGGCGTTGGCGTACTTCCGCGGCACCCGGGCGTAGCGCCCCGCGCGCTCGCCACGCCGATCGCCTGGAGCGCCGTCCCCCCGGCCCGTGTAACGCGGTGTCCGGGCGACTGCACACGTGGTCCTCGGCGTGCGCAGACGCCGGGACACCGCGTTACACGTCGGATGGCTCGTTCCCGCCCGGCGCTGGCCCACGGCGTACGGGGCTCATGGACGTCTGGTGCGGTGGTGGTGTCTGGTGCGGCGCCGGGGCGTCTGCGTCCGTGGTCGACCGCGTGTGGAGACGCCCGGACACCGCGTTACAGCGGGGAGGGGCGCCGGGTCACCAATGGTTGAAGCGGAAACCCGCCACTTCCGGGTGCGAACTTCCCACCGGAAGTGGCGGGTTCCCCGGTGCACCGGGGAACCCGCCACCCCGGCCGGATCAACCTGGTCAGTACGTGCTGCCGTTGTCCTTGAACCGCTGGTACGACGCCTCGATCTCCTTCTGCGCCTCCTCGGCGCCCACCCACTCGGCGCCCTCGACGGACTTGCCGGGCTCGAGGGCCTTGTAGACCTCGAAGAAGTGGCGGATCTCGAGCAGGTCGAACTTGGAGACGTCGCCGAGGTCCTTGAGGTGGTCGACGCGCGGGTCGCCGGCGGGCACGCACAGGACCTTGTCGTCGCCGCCGGCCTCGTCGGTCATGCGGAACATGCCGATGGCCCGGGCCTTGATGAGGCAGCCGGGGAAGGTCGGCACGGGGAGGATGACCATCGCGTCGAGCGGGTCGCCGTCCTGGCCGAGCGTGTCCTCGATGAAGCCGTAGTCGGCCGGGTACTGCGTCGAGGTGAAGAGCGTCCGGTCCAGGCGCAGACGACCACTGTGGTGGTCGACCTCGTACTTGTTGCGCTCGCCCTTGGGGATCTCCACCAGTACGTCGAACTCGAGCACGCTGTTGCCTTCCACGTCGCGGCCGCGCCGGCGCGGCCGATCTTGTCGGTCTCGATCTGCATAGTGTGCGGTACCCGCGGGGTCGCCGGGCCTGCACGGAACTCTAGGGGTGGGGCTGCAGCTGCGCCCGGCGCCAGCCCGGAGGCCGGGTTCGTCGACGTCGGCGGGCTCGCGCACAATGGCGCGGACCGATCGAGCTGAGGTGATCCTAGGTGGCCGTGGGACAGGGGCGCAGGCGGGGCAGCGGCCGGGGCCGACGGCTCCCGCTCGTGCTCGCGCTCGTCGTGGTCCTCCTGGCCGTCGCCGGCGCGGCCGCGTGGCGGCTCGACCTGCTCGACGGGGTGCTGGGCGACGACGGCTCCGGGGGGCCCGCCGCGGTCGCGCCGCCCGAGGGCCTCGACCTCCCGCCCCTGGCCGATCCCGACCCCCTCCTCACCCCCGTCACCGCCACCGCCGGCGCCGTCGACCCGCAGGCGGTGGCGGCGGCGATGGCGCCGTACCTCGCCGAGGCGGGCCTGGGTCCCCAGGTCATGGTCGGGGTGGCGCCGCTGGGGGAGGGCACGCCGTACCTGGCGGGCGCCGAGCGGGTCGTGCCCGCCTCCACCACCAAGCTGCTCACCGCCGTCGCCGCCCTCGAGGCGCTCGGCGGCGACCACCGCTTCACCACCCGCGTGGTCGACGGGGGCGCGTCCGACGCCGTCGCCGGGGTACGCCGCGTGGTGCTGGTCGGCGGCGGGGACCCGCTGCTGGCCCGGGAGCCGGTGCCCGCGGAGGACGCCGCGTCCACGTACCCGGCGCGCGCCTCGCTGCGCGACCTCGCCGACCGCACCGCCGCCGCGCTCGTCGCGGACGGCGTCACGAGCGTCGAGGTCGCCTACGACGCGTCCCTCTTCACCGGGCCCGCGATCAACCCGGCGTGGCCCGCTTCCTACGTGCCCGACGGGGTCGTGCCGCCGATCACGGCCCTGTGGGCCGACCGGGGGTACGTCGAGGACGAGGTGGTCGCCGACCCCGCCGCCGACGCCGCCGCGTGGTTCGCCCGGGCGCTGGTCGACGCCGGCGTGGAGGTCGTCGCCACGCCGGCCCCCGGCCTGGGCGGCAACGGCACGACGCTCGCCGAGGTCGACAGCACCCCCGTGGCGAACCTGGTCGAGCACCTCCTGGCCATCAGCGACAACGAGACGACCGAGGTGCTGGCCCACCACGTCGGTCTCCAGGTCGAGGGCGCGGGCACCTTCGAGGGCGGGGCGGCGGGAGTACGCCGCGTGCTCGCCGACCTCGGCGTCGACCTGGGCGCCGACGTGCTCCGCGACGGCAGCGGCCTGTCGCGCGAGAACCAGCTGAGCGCCACCACGCTCCTCGGGGTGCTGGGGGTCGCCGTCTCCTCGGAGCACCCGGAGCTGCGCGCCGCCGTCACCGGTCTGCCCGTCGCCGGGTTCAGCGGCTCGCTGGCGAACCGCTTCGACGACGCCGACCCCGCGGGCCTCGGCACGGTGCGCGCCAAGACGGGCACGCTCACCGGCGTGCAGGGTCTCGCCGGCGTGGTCGAGGACGCCACCGGCACGCCGCTCCGGTTCGTGGTCGTCGCCGACCGCGTCGACCTCCCCTCCACCCTCGACGCCCGCCAGGCGCTCGACCGCGCGGTCGCGGCGCTCGCCGCCTGCACCTGCTCGACGTCGGCGGCGGGCCCGGCGGCGACCCCGTCCACCGGCTCGACCGGCTCCGCCGGCGCCCCGGCGACCACGGGCTGAGCCCCCGGCTGAGCCCCCGGGCGGTCTTCGGCCCGCGCGTAGGGTCGCGGGCATGAGCTCCGCTGAGTCCTTCGGCCCCCCGGACCCGTCCGCGACGGGCGCGCCGGCCATCGACTGGGCGCTCGCAGCCCGCATCGGCGCCCGCCTGGCGCCGCCGGAGCCGGCCATCCCCGCCGAGTCCGTCGCCGAGACGGTCGAGGCGCTGCGGGCCGACGCCGAGCGCTCCTCGGGCCTGGTCCGCGAGTTCACCGGACTCCACGCCGTCGAGCACAGCGCCCCGGTGCTCGTGGTCGACCGCCGCCGCTGGATCGAGGCCAACACGCAGAGCTTCGGCGTGATGATGCAGCCGTTCGTCGACCAGCTGGCGCAGCGCCGCTCGGGCGGCCCGCAGGCGCCGGAGGTGCTGCGCCGCGCCGGCGCGGCGGTCGGCTCCCGCGTGACGGGCGCCGAGCTCGGTGCCCTGCTCGGGCTGCTGTCGGGCAAGGTGCTGGGCCAGTTCGACCCCTTCGCGCCCGCCGACGTCGCCCCCGACGGCCGGCTGCTCCTCGTCGCCCCCAACGTCTGGCAGGTCGCCGAGGAGATCGGCGCCCGCCACCGCGACTTCCGCCTGTGGGTCTGCCTGCACGAGGAGACCCACCGCGTGCAGTTCACCGCCGTGCCGTGGCTGCGCGACCACCTGCGCGCCCAGGTCGAGGCGCTCGCCGGCACCCTCGACCCCTCCGCCGTGCTGGGCGACGGCCTCTCGCGGGTCGTCGAGGCCGTGCGCGGCGGCGGGGGCGGCAGCATCGTCGACATGCTGAGCACCCCCGACCAGAAGGAGATCATCGACCGCGTCACGGGCGTGATGTCGCTGCTCGAGGGGCACGCGGACGTCGTCATGGACGGTGTCGGCCCCGGCGTCATCCCCACGGTGAAGCGCATCCGCCGCGCGTTCGAGCAGCGCCGCGACGGGGTCGGGCACCTCGACCGCCTGCTGCGCCGCCTGCTCGGCCTCGACGCCAAGATGGCGCAGTACCGCGACGGCGCCGCCTTCGTCCGCTCCGTCGTCGACCGCGTGGGCATGGACGACTTCAACGCCGTCTGGTCGGCGCCCGAGGCGCTCCCCTCCCGCTCCGAGATCGCCGACCCGGACGCCTGGGTCGCCCGCGTCCTCGCCTGAGCCGCAGGTCGTGACCCTGCCCCCCAGCCTCGCGGCGGTGCGCGGCGCCGTACGCCGGGAGCTCACCGCACCCGGTGCCGCCCCGCCGCCCGTCGTCGTCGTGGCCTGCAGCGGGGGAGCGGACTCGCTCGCGCTCCTCGCCGCCACCGTCTTCACCTGCTCCCGCGCCCGTGACGCCCTCGACACCCGGGTGGTCGGCGTCGTCGTCGACCACGGGCTGCAGGAGGGCTCCGCGGAGCACACGGCGCGCGTGGTCGAGCAGATGGCCGCGCTGGGCGCCGACGAGACCTTCTCCGCCCGGGTGCAGGTCTCCGCGGGCGGCCTGGGCGTGGAGGCCGCGGCCCGGGAGGCCCGCTACGCGGTGCTCGCCGAGGTCGCCCAGCGGGTCGACGCGCCGCTGGTGCTGCTGGGCCACACGCTCGACGACCAGGCCGAGACCGTGCTGCTGGGCCTGGCCCGCGGCTCGGGCGGGCGGTCGATCGCCGGGATGCGGCGCCGCTTCGAGGTCTTCGCCCGGCCCCTGCTCGACGTCACCCGCGCCGAGACCGAGGAGGCCTGCCGCGCCGAGGGGATCGCGTGGTGGGACGACCCGCACAACGACGACCCCCGGTTCCTGCGCTCGCGGGTGCGCCGCGCGGTGCTGCCGGTGCTCGAGGCCGAGCTCAACCCGCGCGTGCGCCACAACCTCGCCCGTACGGCGGACCTGCTGCAGGACGACCTCGCCGCCCTCGACGAGCTGGCGGCGGGGCTGCACCGCCAGGCGGTGCGGGGCACGGGGCTGGCCACCCAGGTCGACACGGCGGCCCTCCCGGGCGTGCCGCGCGCGCTCGTCACCCGCGTGCTGCGCCGGGCCGCGCTGGCCGCGGGCGCGTCGGACGCCGAGCTCTTCGCGGTGCACGTCGAGGCGCTCGACCGGCTCGCGTCCGGCCCCCGGGGCGCGTCCACCCCGCTGCCGGGCCACGTGACGGCGTACCGCGACGGCGCGCTCCTGCGCTTCCGGCCCACCCCGCCCGCCGACGCCTGACCGCGTGGCCGCACCGGCGACGGCTGTGGCAGGCTGCCTCCTCGTGGACGCCTCCTCCGTCGATGACGACCTGGTCAACATCCTCTTCACCGAGGAGCAGATCCTCGCCAAGCTCGACGAGATGGCCCGCCGGATCGAGGCGGACTACGCGGGGAAGGAGCTGCTGGTCGTCGGCGTCCTGCGGGGCGCGATCATGGTGATGGCCGACCTCTCCCGGGCGCTGGACCGCCACGTCGAGACCGACTGGATGGCCGTGTCGTCGTACGGCTCGGGCACCAAGTCGAGCGGCGTCGTGCGGATCCTCAAGGACCTCGACACCGACATCTCCGGCAAGCACGTGCTCGTCGTGGACGAGATCATCGACACCGGCCTGACCCTGAGCTGGCTGATCTCCAACCTCTCGAGCCGCGGCCCGGCCAGCGTCGAGATCGCGACGCTGCTGCGCAAGCCCGAGGCGCTGGCCATGCCGGTGACCCCGAAGTACGTCGGGTGGGACATCCCCAACGAGTTCGTCGTCGGCTACGGCCTCGACTACCAGGAGCGCTACCGCAACCTGCGGTGCATCGGCACGCTCGCCCCGCACGTCTACTCCTGACGCTCGTGGGTACGCCGCACCGCGCGGCCCCCGCGAGGTGGTTGGGCGGTGCTGCCAGAATTGCCGGAGCAGGGGCTCCGCCACGCGCCCGGGCCTGTAGCGTCGCTCCCTGAGTCCTCGATGCCGCGGCTGTGCCCGGTGTCCACCGTCGTACGTGGAAGAAGCCTGTGAAGCGTTTGTTCAAGGGGCCGTGGCTCTGGATCGTCCTGGCCGTCGTGGCCGTGCTGCTCGCCCTGCAGTTCCTCGCCCCCGGCGACGGCTCGGACGAGATCAGCACGTCGCGGATGGAGAAGTACATCGCGGACGGCGAGGTCTCCGAGATCACCTTCGTCGACGGTGAGCAGCGCATCGAGGCCACCCTCGACGACGACGTGGACCGCGAGGGCGGCCGCGAGGTCGTCTCCTACTACGTGCAGGGCCAGCAGGACGGCATCATCGAGGCCGTCGGCGAGCAGGTGGACGAGGGCACCATCGAGGAGTCGAACTCCGAGAACCCCCAGCCCAGCCTGCTCGGCTCGCTGCTGGTGAGCCTGCTGCCCTTCGTCATCATCCTGGCGCTGTTCATCTTCCTGATGAACCAGGTGCAGGGCGGCGGCGGTCGCGGTGTCATGCAGTTCGCCAAGTCCAAGGCGAAGCTCATCACCAAGGACATGCCGAAGACCACCTTCGCCGACGTCGCCGGCTGCGAGGAGGCGATCGAGGAGCTCGGCGAGATCAAGGAGTTCCTCTCCGAGCCCGCGAAGTTCCAGGCCGTGGGCGCCAAGATCCCCAAGGGCGTGCTGCTCTACGGCCCGCCCGGCACGGGCAAGACGCTGCTCGCGCGCGCCGTCGCCGGCGAGGCGGGCGTGCCGTTCTACTCCATCTCGGGCTCCGACTTCGTCGAGATGTTCGTGGGTGTCGGCGCGAGCCGCGTCCGCGACCTGTTCGAGCAGGCGAAGGAGAACGCCCCGGCCATCGTCTTCATCGACGAGATCGACGCCGTCGGTCGTCACCGCGGCGCCGGCATGGGCGGCGGCCACGACGAGCGCGAGCAGACGCTCAACCAGCTGCTCGTCGAGATGGACGGCTTCGACGTGCGCGGCGGGGTCATCCTCATCGCGGCCACGAACCGTCCCGACGTGCTCGACCCGGCCCTGCTGCGTCCCGGCCGCTTCGACCGCCAGATCCAGGTCGACGCCCCCGACCTCTCGGGCCGTCACCAGATCCTCAAGGTCCACTCGCGCGGCAAGCCGATGGCCGAGGGCATCGACCTGCTGCAGATCGCGCGTCGTACCCCCGGGTTCACGGGTGCCGACCTCGCCAACGTGCTCAACGAGGCCGCGCTGCTGACCGCGCGGTCGAACGAGAAGCTCATCACGCCCTCGGCGCTCGACGAGGCCATCGACCGCGTCATCGCGGGCCCGCAGCGACGCACCCGCCTGATGAACGAGCACGAGAAGCTCATCACCGCCTACCACGAGGGCGGCCACGCCCTGGTCGCCGCGGCGCTGCCGGGCACCGACCCCGTGCACAAGGTGACGATCCTGCCGCGCGGGCGGGCGCTGGGCTACACGATGGTGCTGCCCGACGAGGACAAGTACTCCCAGACCCGCAGCGAGATGCTCGACAAGCTCGCCTACATGCTGGGCGGGCGCGCCGCGGAGGAGATGATCTTCCACGACCCGACCACCGGCGCCGGGAACGACATCGAGAAGGCCACGAGCCTGGCCCGCGCGATGGTCACGCAGTACGGCATGACCGAGCGCCTCGGCGCCATCAAGCTGGGCGACTCCGGCGGCGAGCCGTTCCTGGGCCGCGACATGGGCCACCAGCGCAACTACTCCGAGGACGTCGCGGCGATGGTCGACGACGAGACGAAGAAGCTGCTGGCGACCGCGCACCAGGAGGCGTTCGACATCCTCGAGGAGAACCGCGACGTCCTCGACGCCCTGGTGCTCGCGCTCCTCGACAAGGAGACGCTCGACAAGGCGGAGATCGCCGCGATCTTCGAGGCGCTGCGCCGTCGTCCGGTCCGCCCGGCGTGGACCGGTTCGCCGACCCGCAACCCGTCCGCCATCCCGCCGGTCGAGATCCCCGAGGCGGTGCGCGAGCGCGCCCGCGCCGGCACGGTCGAGCTGGCCAAGGGCCCGCAGGGCGGCACCGTCATCACGCCCCCCGGCCCCGGCGGCGACATCCACGGCGGCACGCCCGGCCCGGGGGCCCCGTGACCGACCGCATCTCCGTGAGCGACCCCGGCGAGGTCCCGCCGTACGACCACGAGCGGGCCGAGGCGGCCGTGCGCGAGCTGCTCGCCGCCATCGGCGAGGACCCCGAGCGCGAGGGCCTGCGGGACACGCCGGCCCGGGTCGCCCGCGCGTACGCCGAGGTCACCGCCGGCCTGCGCCAGCGGCCGGAGGAGGTCCTCACCACCACCTTCGACATCGGCCACGACGAGATGGTCCTCGTGCGCGACATCGAGCTGTGGAGCATGTGCGAGCACCACCTCGTGCCCTTCACCGGGGTGGCCCACGTCGGCTACATCCCGTCGGCCGACGGGAAGATCACCGGGCTGTCGAAGCTGGCGCGCCTCGTCGACGTGTACGCCAAGCGCCCCCAGGTGCAGGAGCGGCTCACGACGCAGGTCGCCGACGCGCTCATGAGCATCCTCGAGCCGCGCGGCTGCATCGTCGTGATCGAGGCCGAGCACCTCTGCATGACGATGCGCGGCGTGCGCAAGGCGGGCGCCCGCACCCTCACCTCGGCCGTGCGCGGGATCATGCACAACCCCGCGACCCGCGCCGAGGCGATGGCGCTCATCCACAGCCCGCGTCGCTGAGGCCGCCCGTGAGCGTCCCCCGCCCGCCTCACCGGCCCCTCCTCATGGGCGTCGTCAACGTCACGCCGGACTCGTTCTCCGACGGCGGCCGCTGGGCCGACCCCGACCGCGCGGTCGCCCACGGCCTCGAGCTCGTCGCGCAGGGCGCCGACCTCCTCGACATCGGGGGGGAGTCGACCCGGCCGGGCGCCACCCGCCCGCTGCTGGCCGAGGAGCTCGGTCGCGTCGTCCCCGTCATCCGCGCGCTCGCCGCGACCGGCGTCCCCGTCTCGGTCGACACCATGCGCGCCGAGGTCGCCCAGGCTGCGCTGGACGCCGGCGCGAGCGTCGTCAACGACGTCTCCGGCGGGCTCGCCGACCCCCGCATCCTCGAGGTGGCCGCGGCGGCGGGCGCGACGTACGTCGCCATGCACTGGCGCGCCCACAGCGACCGCATGGCCGACTTCGCGTCGTACCCGGCCGGGGTGGTCACCGAGGTCGCCGACGAGCTGGCGGTACGGCGGGACGCGGCGCTCGCCGCGGGCGTGGCCCCCGAGCGCCTCGTGCTCGACCCGGGGCTGGGGTTCGCGAAGCGGGCCGAGCACAACTGGGAGCTGCTGGCCGGCCTCGACCGGATCGCCGCGCTCGGCCACCGGCTTCTCGTGGGCGGCAGCCGCAAGACGTTCCTCGGCCGCCTCCTGGCCGAGGGGGACCAGCCGCGGGCCGTGGACGGGCGGGAGGCCGCCACCACGGCCCTCACCCTGCTGCTCGCGGACGCCGGCGCGTGGTGCGTGCGCGTGCACGACGTGCGGGCCAGCCGCGACGCCCTCGCCGTGCGGGAGGCCTGGCACTCGGCCAGGGCCTCCACCTCGCCGACCGCCGCCCCACCGACCGCCACCCCACCGACCGCCGCCCCACCGACCGCCGGCGACGCCGGCCAGACGGGACCGACATGACCGACGAGCTCGCCGTCCTCGGCATCGAGTGCTTCGCCCACCACGGGGTCTTCCCCGACGAGCGGCGCGACGGGCAGCGCTTCGTCGTCGACCTCGTGCTGGGCGTGGACACCCGGGCCGCGGCGGCCTCCGACGACTTGCACGACACGGTCGACTACGGAAGTCTCACCATGGCGGTGAAGGCCGCCGTGGAGTCCGACCCGGTCGACCTCGTCGAGCGGGTGGCCCAGCGGATCGCCGACACCTGCCTGTCGGACGAGCGTGTTGAATGGACCAGGGTGACCCTGCACAAGCCGGACGCACCCATCACCGCGACGTTCTCCGACGTCGCGCTGACGATCGAGCGGAAACGAGGCAACGCGTGACCGAGACGCCGAACCCCCACATCATCGACGCGGACACCCTGACGGGCGAGATGCGCCCGATCCGACGGACCGTGATCTCGTTGGGGTCCAACCTCGGCGACCGCTTCGCCAACCTCCAGGGCGCGGTCGACGCGCTCGCCGACACCCCCGACGTGTGGATCACCGGCATCTCGGCGGTCTACGAGACCGAGCCGGTCGGCACCCCCGAGGGCTCCGAGAACTTCCTCAACGCGGTCGTCCTCTTCGACACCACGCTCTCCGCGGCGCGCCTCGTGGACCGCGCCCACGCCATCGAGGACGCGTTCGGTCGCGAGCGCACCGCGATCCCGAACAGCCCGCGCAGCCTCGACGTCGACCTCATCGTGGTCGGCGACCGCCGCAGCAACGAGGAGTGGCTCCAGCTGCCGCACCCGCGCGCCGCCGAGCGGGCCTTCGTGCTCCAGCCCTGGTGCGACCTCGAGCCCGACGCCGAGATCCCCGACCACGGCCGCGTCGCCGACCTGCTCGCGAAGGTCGGGTCGCAGGGCGTCCACCGCCGTGACGACCTCGTCCTCTCCACCCCCTCCTGACGGCCCCGGGGGTCCCGGCGCGCCGGGACCCGGCGGAGCGGGTGACGACCGTCGCCGGCTCCGGCCCGTGGCGCCGGGGGTCCTGACCGCCTGGGTCGTCGCCGGCCTCGTCGTCGGCTGGCTCCTGCGCCGCCTGGCGCGGGCCGCCGGCACGAGCGTGCCCGAGGTCTCCTGGACCCAGGTGTTGCTCCTCGCGCTGGTCGCCGCGATCCTCGGCGTCTCCGCCGTCATCACCCGGCGGGAGGTCACCACGGCCCGTCCGGACCTCCCGGCCCACCGCGCCGTCAACCGCCTCGTGCTGGCCCGGGCCTGCGCGCTGGTGGGCGCCCTCCTCCTCGGCGGGTACGCCGGCCACGCCCTGAGCTGGGTGGGCTCGCCGTCGTTCGTCGCCGAGGAGCGGATGGCCCGCGCGCTCCTCGCGGCCCTCGCCGGTGCATCGGTGCTGGTCGCAGCCCTGCTGCTCGAGCGCGCGTGTCGCGTCCGATCGGACCCCGACGCCGCCTAGGGTGGCGCGCATGGCTTCCCCCACCGCCCGCCGACGCCAGCGCAGCACGCGCCTCGCCGTGGCCGTCGCGCTCATCGTCGTCGCCGGGCTGCTGGTCGCGGCCACCGTGCCCACCGGGTCGTTCCCCGCGGTCGCCGTCGCCGGCGCCGTCGCGGTCGCGCTCGGTGCGGCCGCCCTGCGCATCGCCCACACCGAGCTCATGACGTCGCGCCGCGAGGCCGCGGGCGACCGGGCCGCCCAGGCGAAGGAGTACGCCGCGCTCGCCGCGCGCCGTACCGAGGAGAACGCCGAGTTCGTCAGCTCGATGAGCGACCGCCTCGCCCAGCGCGACGACGCCCTGGCCGAGCGCTCGAAGGCGATCGGCGAGCTGGAGGAGGCCGTGCGCCTCGCCCAGGAGAAGGTCGTCGAGCTCACCCGCCGCGCCGACGCGGAGGCCAAGCGGGCCGACGCGGCCGTCGCCGAGCGGGACGCGCTGCGCACCCGGCTCGCCGCCGCGGAGGAGCGCGCCGCCGACGCGATCGTGCGCCTCGCCGAGCTGGAGCACGAGCTCGACGTGGTGCGGGCCGAGCTGCAGGCGTGGCAGACCACCCACGTCGACCTGCGCAAGCGCGCCTGAGCGCTCCGCCCGTCCACCCCGGCCCCGCGCGGGCCCGCCGGTGGCACTGCCCGTCGTCCTCGGCCGGGGGTGGGGCAGAATCACCGGGGTGATCCCGGACGACAGCCGATTCGAGCGCGACCCCGACGAGCTCCTCGCGTCAGAGCCGCCCCTGCCCGACGGCTGGTCGGTGACCGGGGTCGACCCGTCCGTGGACGCCGACGTCGACCGCCTCGTCGAGCTGTTGCGCGGCCACGAGGTCGCCGGACGCGGCTGGGCGGGCGCCGGCCGGGACGGCGTGCTGGTCGAGATCTCCGACCTGGGCACCCGCACCCGCGCGAACGCCGTGGTGCGCGACCCCGACGGCGTCGTGCAGGGCTGGGGCAGCGTGCACGACCGCGCCGCCGGTCGCATGCTGCTGCTGCACGTCGTCGCCCGCGACCTGGACCACGTGGTCGCCGCCCGCTGCGCCCGGGTGCTCCTGACCTGGGCGGAGGCCCAGGCCCGCGAGGTCGGCGCCGCGCGCGGCCTGCCGGTCCAGCAGATCGACACCGGCGCGTTCACCGACGACCCCCGCCAGCACGCCTGGCTCAGCGCCGCCGGCTTCGAGCGGGTCCGCACCTGGTGGCAGATGAGCCGGCCGGTGACCGAGGCCGAGGCGGGCCTCGTGCCCGACCCGGAGCGCTGGGAGAAGGACGGGGTGGTCTTCCGCGCCGTGGGCCGCGAGGGCTCGGGCATGCCCGACGAGGCCGACCTCCGCAAGGTGCACCACGTGCTGGAGGGCGCCTTCACCGACCACTTCAACTCCCGCGAGGAGACGTTCGCGGAGTTCGTGCACCGGCTGCGCCAGGACCCGGGCCACCGGTGGGACCACTGGTGGCTGGCCGAGATCGTCGACGGCGACGAGGCCGAGCCGGCCGGCGCGCTGGTGGCGACCGAGAGCGAGTCCGACGACGGCCCGCACGGCTCGTACGTCGACTACCTCGGCGTCCTCGCCAACGCCCGCGGCCGCGGGGTGGCGAAGGGGCTGCTGCACACCGTGATCGCCGACGCCGCGCTGCGGGGCCGCAACCGGGTCGGGCTCGAGGTCGACGCGGACTCGCCGACGGGCGCCGACGGGCTCTACACCTCGATGGGCTGGACGTCGTCGTACCTCACCCAGTCGTGGCACAAGGACGTCCCCGTCACGGACGACGCGGCGGGCTCCCCGGCGGACGACGCCGCGGACCCGGCCTGAGGTCGTCGCCGTGAGCCCCACGAGCCTCGGGATGCCGGCGCTCCCGCCGCCCGGGGAGCCGACCTGGAAGCAGGCGTGGGACGCGGCGCTCTACGGCACGGCCGGGGGCTTCCTGCGCGCCCACCCGCCGACGCTGCTGCAGGCGCGCGACGCGGTGCTCGACCTGCTGGCCACGGAGCGGCCCGAGGAGCTCGTGCTGCTCGGCTCGATGGGCGTGCTGACGCCCGACATCGTCCGGGTGCTCCCCACGACCGCGATCCGGTTCGACCTCCCGGCGGGGTACGGCGGCACCGTGCTCGCCGCGGACTGGCTCGCCCACGTGCCGACCCACGTGGTGCAGGTCGACCGCGACGGCTACCCGCGGATCGTGCACGTCGACCCCGTGACCGGCCGCGAGCGCCTCGGCGCCCGCCTCGTCGAGACCGGCGTGCCGCAGCAGGTGGGCCGCTGGCTGCAGGAGTGGTGGCCCGTCGCCGACGGCGGTCCGGGGGCCCGCGCGGAGGTCGGCACGGCCCGCGACGCCGCGTGGCGTGACGTCGTGCGGAGCCTCGGGCCCGGCGGCCGCGCGGTCGCCGTCGAGTCCGGGCACACCCGCGCCGCCCGGCCGTTCGACGGCTCGCTGCGCTGCCCCGGGTCCCGCGACCACCCGGTGCTCGTGCCCGACGGGTCGCGCGACATCGTCGCCGGGGTGGCGCTCGACGCGGTCGCCGAGGCGACGGGCTCGGTCCTCGTCGACGGCGACGGCCCGACGCGCCTCGTGCACGTCCGCCGCTGACGCCGCGCCGTCGCCGCGGCACGTCGTGAGCCAGGTCACCGACCGGTCTGTTCCCCGGTTGGAAGCACGGGCGTAACGTTCCCGTTGCACTGAGCGGCCGGGTCGTCCGGCCGCACCGTTCGAGACAACGTCCGGTACCCACACCGGCCCCGCGAGGGGTGGTCGGAGGGACGGGAACGAGAGGTTCGGACCATGTCGTCAGACATGCCCCGCCCGCACGCCCTGCGCGTGGGCGTCATCGGCACCGGCCGCGTCGGTGCCGTGCTCGCGTCGGCCCTGGCCGACGCCGGGCACACGGTCGTCGCCGCCTCCGGCGAGTCGACGGCCTCCCGCCGGCGGGCCGCGGCGCTGCTGCCCGACGTACCGCTGCAGAAGCCCTCCGCCGTCGCCCGCGCCTGCGACCTGCTGCTGCTCACCGTTCCCGACGACATGCTCGGCAACGTGGTGCGCGTGCTCGCCGCGAGCGGCGCGCTGCACGCCGGCCAGGTCGTCCTCCACACCTCGGGCGCCCACGGCGTCGCCGCGCTCGCCCCGGCCGTCGCGGTCGGCGCGCGGGCGGTGGCGCTGCACCCGGCCATGACCTTCACCGGTACGGAGACCGACCTGCCGCGCCTGCGCGGGTGCGCGTACGGCGTGACCACCGGCCCCGAGGAGTCCGCGCTCGCCGACGGGCTCGTCGCCGACCTCGGCGGTCGGGTCGTGCGGGTGGCGGAGGAGCGGCGCCCGCTCTACCACGCCGCGCTGGCCCACGGCGCGAACCACCTGGTCACGCTCGTCGCCGAGGCGCTCGAGATGCTGGCCGCCGCCACGCCGACGGGGGAGCCCGGGGAGCCCGGGGAGCCCGGGGACACCGCCGGTCCGGCCGACGTGCTGCGCCCGCTGCTCACCGCGGCGCTCGACAACGCCCTGCGGGCCGGCGACGCCGCCCTCACCGGCCCCGTCGTGCGCGGCGACGTCGGCACGGTCGCCACCCACGTGGCGGAGGTCGCGGCCCACGCGCCGCAGGCCTCGGCGTCGTACGCCGCGCTGGCCCGCGCCACCGTCGGCCGGGCCGCCACCGACGGTCGCCTCCTGCCGCTGCGCGCCGGCCACCTGCTGGCCGCGCTCGAGGGCGAGCCGGCGACCGCGCCCGCCACCCCCGCCACCCCCACCAGCGCCATCAGCCCCGAGGACGTGGCCCGATGACGACGACCGTGCGTCCGACCCCGCCGTCCGCGGCGCTCGCCCCCGCCCTCGCCCCCACCCGCGCGGCGCTCCAGCACGAGCTCGCCGTGGTCCGCGCGCGCGGCGGCCGGGTGGCGTTCGTGCCGACGATGGGCGCGCTCCACGAGGGCCACGCCAGCCTGGTGCGGGTCGCCCGCGACCACGTCGGGGCCGACGGGGCCGTCGTCGTGTCGATCTTCGTCAACCCGTTGCAGTTCGGGGAGGGCGAGGACCTCGACCGCTACCCGCGCACGCTCGACGCCGACCTGGCGCTCTGCGCCGCGGAGGGCGTCGACGTGGTGTTCGCGCCGGCCGTCGACGAGGTCTACCCCGGCGGCGACCCGCAGGTGACGGTCGAGCCCGGGCCCCTGGCCACGGTGCTCGAGGGCGCCAGCCGCCCCGGTCACTTCCGCGGCGTGCTGACCGTCGTGGCCAAGCTGTTCGGCCTCGTGCAGCCCGACGTCGCGGTGTTCGGCCAGAAGGACTACCAGCAGCTCGCGCTCGTGCGACGCATGGCCGCCGACCTGTGCCTGCCGGTCGAGGTCGTCGGCGCCGAGACGGTCCGCGAGGCCGACGGCCTGGCGCTCAGCTCGCGCAACCGCTACCTCGACGCGGAGCAGCGTCGCCTCGCCGTCGTGCTCTCCCGCGCGCTGAGCGCCGCGGCCGACCACGCGTCGTACGGCGTGGACGCGGCCCGGCAGGCCGCGGCGACCGTGCTGGCGGAGGCGCCGCAGGTGGAGGTCGACTACCTCGTCGTGACCGAGGCCGACCTGGCCGAGGTCGACCCGGCCCGCACCGACCCCCGCGAGGGCCGCGTGCTGGTCGCCGCCCGCCTCGGCGCGACCCGCCTCATCGACAACCTGCCGCTGGACCTGCGAGCCACCGGAGCCCCAGGTTTCCCCGCCTAGCCGGGTATCCCTGTGCTTCACGGCCTAGGCATCAGCCGTAGACCACAGGTTTCCCCGCCTAGGCGGGGAAACCTCACCGAACCGCCCCACCACCCCGCACCCCCACGAGCACCGAGGAGACCTCCGATGCTGCGCACCATGATGAAGAGCAAGATCCACCGCGCGACCGTGACGCAGGCCGACCTGCACTACGTCGGCTCGGTCACCGTCGACGAGGACCTCCTCGACGCCGCCGACCTGCTGGCCGGCGAGCTCGTCCACATCGTCGACATCACCAACGGCGCCCGCCTCGAGACCTACACGATCGCCGGCGAGCGCGGCTCGGGCGTCATCGGCATCAACGGCGCCGCGGCCCGCCTCGTGCAGCCCGGCGACCTCGTGATCCTCATCGGCTACGGCCAGATGGAGACGGCGGAGGCCAAGGAGTTCCAGCCGCACGTCGTCTTCGTCGACGCCGACAACAAGATCCTCGCCACGGGCTTCGACCCGGCCGAGGCGCTCGCCGGCTCGGGCCTGGTGCGCGGGGACACGCTGGCCGCGCGCTGAGCGCGCGGTGCTGCGAGACTCCACCCCCATGAGCACCCCGACCACTCGCCTGCCGCAGCGGCTGAGCGCGCCCGAGCCGGGCTGGACGACGCGGGCCGACGTGGTCGTGGTCGGCTCCGGCATCGCCGGGTTGACCGCGGCGCTGCGGCTCCGCGCGGCCGGCGTGGGCCGGGTGCTGGTGGTCACGAAGACGGTGCTCGACGCCGGCTCCACCCAGTGGGCCCAGGGCGGGATCGCAGCGGCCCTCGGGCCCGGTGACACCCCGGCCGAGCACGAGCTCGACACCCTCGTCGCGGGCGCCGGCGCCTGCGACGGCGAGGCGGTGCGGGTGCTCGTCACCGAGGGGCCCGAGGCGGTCCGCGAGCTCATCGGCCTGGGGGCGCAGTTCGACCACGACCCCGACGGCGAGCTGTCGCTGACCCGGGAGGGCGGCCACCACCGCGACCGCATCGCCCACGCGGGCGGCGACGCGACGGGCGCGGAGATCCAGCGGGCGCTCATCGCGGCCGTGCAGCGGGACCCCGAGGTCGAGGTGGTGCAGCACGCCCTGGCCGTCGACCTCCTGCTCGCCGCCGACGGCGGCGTCGCCGGCCTGACCCTCCACGTGCTGGGCGAGGGGCAGCGCGACGGTGTCGGCGCGGTGCTGTGCCGCGCGGTGGTGCTCGCCAGCGGCGGCCTCGGCCAGGTCTTCCAGCAGACCACGAACCCGTCGGTCACCACCGGCGACGGCATGGCGCTGGCCCTGCGGGCGGGCGCCACCCTGCGCGACCTGGAGTTCGTGCAGTTCCACCCCACGGTGCTCTACCTGGGCCCCGACGCGCTGGGTCAGCAGCCCCTCATCTCCGAGGCGGTGCGCGGCGAGGGCGCCGTGCTCGTCGACGGCCCGCCCGAGGAGGGTGGTCGCCGCGTGATGGAGGGCGTGCACGAGCTCGGCGACCTCGCGCCGCGCGACGTCGTCGCCAAGGCCATCACCCGCCGCATGCACGCGACGGGCCGCCCGCACGTGTGGCTCGACGCCCGCGCCCTGGGGCGGGAGTTCTGGGAGCGCCGCTTCCCCACGATCCTCGCCACCTGCGAGCGGTACGGCGTGGACCCGGCCACCGACCTCATCCCCGTCGCCCCGGCCTGCCACTACGCGTCCGGCGGCGTGCGCACCGACCTGTGGGGGCGCACCGGCGTGCCGGGCCTCTACGCCACCGGCGAGGTGGCCTGCTCGGGCGTGCACGGCGCCAACCGCCTCGCCTCGAACTCCCTGCTCGAGGGCCTCGTGTTCTCGCGGCGCATCGCGACCGTGCTGCCCGGCGAGCTGCGGGGCTGGTCCGAGCCCGCCGACGACCGCCGGCCCGCCGGCCTCGTCAGCGGCGACGTGCGCGCCGAGCTGCAGGCGGTCATGACCGAGCGCGTCGGCGTGCTGCGCAGCGCCACGGGGCTCGCCGAGGCGCACGCGCGGCTCGCGGGGCTGGCCGCCGTACCGGCCGACCGGGTCGACGTCGACGCCTGGGAGACCACCAACCTCCTCACCGTCGCCGACGCCCTCGCCGCGGCCGCCGCCCTGCGCACCGAGACCCGCGGGTCCCACTGGCGCGAGGACCACCCCGACACCGACGACCACTTCCCGGGCCACTTCGACGTCACGGTCCACGAGGGCGTACGTCGGGTCGCGCTCGCCGCCGCACCCACCCGCACCGAGGAGACGACCCCCTGATGCTCGCGCGCCACCCCCTCGACGCGATGCCCGCCGCACTGCTCGCCGAGATCGAGGCCGCCGGCCTGTCCGCCGCCGCCCTGCACTCCGCCGTGGCCGCGGCCATCGACGAGGACCTGCCGGGCGAGGACGTCACGAGCGCCGCCACCATCCCGGCCGCCGCCCGCGGCGTCGCCGAGATGGCGGCCCGCGAGCCCGGGGTCGTCGCCGGCCTGGCGCTCGCCGAGCTGGTGTTCCGCTACGTCATGGGCGACGACGTCGAGGTCACCGACCGGCGCCCCGACGGCGACCGCGTCGCGGCGGGCGACCTCGTGCTGCGCGTCGCCGGCCCCACCCGCGGCCTGCTGACCGCCGAGCGGGTCGCGCTCAACTACGCCAGCCACCTCTCGGGCGTCGCCACCGCGACCGCCGCCTGGGTCGCGGCGCTCGAGGGCACGCGGGCGCGCGTGCTCGACACCCGCAAGACGCTGCCCGGCATGCGCGCGCTGCAGAAGTACGCCGTGCGCTGCGGCGGCGGCGTGAACCACCGGTTCAGCCTGTCGGACGTCGCGATGGTGAAGGACAACCACGTGGTCGCCGCCGGCGGGGTCGTGCCGGCGTACGAGGCCGTGCGGGCGGCCTACCCCGACGTCCGGGTCGTCGTGGAGGTCACCGAGCTCGACGAGCTGCGCCAGCTGCTCGAGGTGGGCTGCGACTGGGTGCTGCTCGACAACATGACCACGGCGACGATGGCCGAGGCGGTCGCGATCACGGGTGGCCGCGCGACGCTCGAGGCCTCCGGGGGCCTCACCATCGCCCGTGCCACCGAGGTGGCGGCCACGGGCGTCGACTACATCTCCGTCGGCGCGCTCACCCACTCCGTCACGGTCTTCGACCTGGGCCTGGACCTGCGGGGCTGACGTGAGCACCCCACTGCCACCGCCCGCCGCCGGCTCCCGGCTGCTCTGCGTCGCGATCGGCAACACCCGCACCGTGCTGAGCCTGCTGGACGGCGAGACGCCGCTCGCCGACTGGCGGGTGGCGACCGACGAGCGCCGTACGGCGGACGAGTGGGCCGCGCTGCTCACCTCGCTGCTCGCCGAAGGCGGGCCCGCGCAGCCGCTGCCGGACGGCATCCGGTCGCTGACGGGCGTCGCCATCGCCTCGACTGTGCCGGGCGTGCTCCACGAGTGGCGCGGGATGCTGGCGCGCCACCTGCCGCAGGTGCCGCACGTCGTCGTCGGGGCGGGGGTACGGACGGGCATCCCCGTGCTGGTCGACAACCCGCGCGAGGTCGGCGCGGACCGCATCGTCAACGCGCTGGCCGCGGCGACCTACCACGCGGAGCCGGGCCGGCCGGTCGTCGTCGTCGACCTCGGCACCGCGACCACCCTCGACGTGGTGAACGCGAAGGGGCAGTACGTCGGCGGGCTCATCGCGCCCGGCGTCGAGGTCGCCGCCGAGGCCCTCGACCGGCGTACGGCGCAGCTGCGGCGCGTCGAGCTGGTGCGTCCGCGCTCGGTCGTCGCCAAGAACACGGTGGAGGCGATCCAGGCGGGCCTCTACTTCGGCGTGCTGGCGCAGGTCGAGGGACTCGTGGCCCGGGTGGCCGCCGAGATCGGCACGAGCGTGGCGGACCTGCGCGTCGTGTCGACCGGGTATCTCGCCCCGCTCGTGAGCGAGGAGTGCGCCGGTATCGACCGGCACGACCCGTGGCTCACCGCGCGCGGTCTCGAGCTGGTGTTCCGCCGCAACGCGTCCTGAGGCAGTCGGTCTCTTTTCCGCTGCACCTCCTACCCCCTTTTCCCCGGTCGACTCCGCCCGCATTCCCGCCGGCCGTCGCCCGTTCTCCTCGGGCTTTCGCATCCGCTCCGTCGACGACATCACGAAATGCAATTCCCCGCACGGGTCGACCCGGTGCTGAATGTCGCGCTCCTTTCTGCCATGATCGAGCAGTAATTCATTCCCGGCCGGTTTTCCGGTCGACTCCTGGGAAAGTGGTGGGAAATGGCGCAGAAGGTGAACATCGTCCTCGTCGACGACATCGACGGCAGCGAGGCGACGCAGACGGTCTCGTTCGGTCTCGACGGCGCCGAGTACGAGATCGACCTCAACGACGAGCACGCCGAGGCCCTGCGCGAGGCGCTGGCCGGCTACGTCGGGCACGCCCGCAAGTCGGGCGGCAACCGGCGGGCGCGCCGTACGTCGTCCTCGTCGTCCGCGGCGGCGGCCTCCGACGGCCCGTCGACCAAGGAGGTCCGCGAGTGGGCCCGCGAGAACGGCTGGGAGGTCCCCGACCGCGGCCGCGTGTCGGCCGAGATCCGCGAGGCGTACGACGCCGCGCACTGACGCCGTACCGAGCGAGCCCTCTCCACGCTCCGTGCGCCACCGGGGTCTGTTCGCTGTGAGCAGACCCCGGTGGGTGTCTGGAGGGGAACACGTAGTCTGGACCGGGAGTTGATCTCCGGTGTACGAGCGGCCTCTGGCGGGGTCGCCCGGCCCACCCGCGGCGCTGGCGCGTCGCGGTATCGAGAAGGATCGAGGCGCACATGTTCGAGCGGTTCACTGACCGAGCCCGTCGGGTGGTCGTGCTGGCCCAGGAAGAGGCCCGCATGCTCTCCCACAACTACATCGGCACCGAGCACATCCTGCTCGGGCTGATCCACGAGGGCGAGGGTGTCGCGGCGAAGGCCCTGGAGAGCCTGGACATCTCGCTCGAGGCCGTCCGCGCCCAGGTCGAGGAGATCATCGGCCAGGGCCAGCAGGCCCCCAGTGGTCACATCCCCTTCACCCCCCGAGCCAAGAAGGTGCTCGAGCTGTCGCTGCGCGAGGCGCTGCAGCTCGGTCACTCCTACATCGGCACCGAGCACATCCTGCTCGGCCTCATCCGCGAGGGTGAGGGCGTCGCCGCCCAGGTGCTGCAGAAGCTGGGCGCCGACCTGAACCGCGTGCGGCAGCAGGTCATCCAGCTGCTCAGCGGTTTCCAGGGCAAGGAGAGCGCGGGTGCCGCGGCCAGCACGGGCGGCTCCGGCAGCGAGGCCCCGTCCTCGTCGCTGGTGCTCGACCAGTTCGGTCGCAACCTGACGCAGGCGGCCCGCGAGGGCAAGCTGGACCCGGTCATCGGCCGCGAGTCCGAGATCGAGCGGGTCATGCAGATCCTCTCGCGCCGCACGAAGAACAACCCGGTCCTCATCGGCGAGCCCGGCGTCGGCAAGACGACGGTCGTCGAGGGCCTGGCGCAGGACATCGTCAAGGGCAACGTGCCGGAGACGCTGAAGGACAAGCACATCTACACGCTCGACCTCGGCGCCCTGGTCGCCGGCTCGCGCTACCGCGGTGACTTCGAGGAGCGCCTGAAGAAGGTGCTCAAGGAGATCCGCACGCGCGGCGACATCGTGCTGTTCATCGACGAGATCCACACCCTCGTCGGGGCCGGTGCGGCCGAGGGCGCGATCGACGCGGCGAGCATCCTCAAGCCGATGCTGGCGCGCGGCGAGCTGCAGACCATCGGCGCGACCACGCTGGACGAGTACCGCAAGTACCTGGAGAAGGACGCCGCCCTCGAGCGCCGCTTCCAGCCCATCCAGGTGGCCGAGCCCTCGATCGCGCACACGATCGAGATGCTCAAGGGCCTGCGGGACCGCTACGAGGCGCACCACCGGGTGACGATCACCGACGAGGCGCTCGTCTCGGCGGCCACGCTCGCCGACCGCTACATCTCCGACCGGTTCCTGCCGGACAAGGCGATCGACCTCATCGACGAGGCCGGCTCCCGCCTGCGCATCAAGCGCATGACGGCGCCCGCCGACCTCAAGGAGTACGACGACAAGATCGCCGAGGTGCGCGTCCGCAAGGAGGCGGCCATCGACGGTCAGGACTTCGAGGCCGCCGCCGCGCTCCGCGACGAGGAGAAGCAGCTCATCCTCAAGAAGGCCGACCGCGAGAAGCAGTGGCGCTCCGGCGACATGGACGTCGTCGCCGAGGTCGACGAGGAGCTGATCGCCGAGGTGCTCGCCGTCGCGACGGGCATCCCGATCGTGAAGCTGAGCGAGGAGGAGTCGTCCCGCCTGCTCAACATGGAGGACGAGCTCCACAAGCGCGTCATCGGCCAGGAGGAGGCCGTCAAGGCCCTCTCGCGGGCGATCCGTCGTACGCGTGCCGGTCTGAAGGACCCGAAGCGTCCCGGTGGCTCGTTCATCTTCGCCGGCCCGTCCGGTGTCGGTAAGACGTGGCTCTCGAAGACGCTGGCGGAATTCCTCTTCGGTGACGAGGACGCGCTCATCCAGCTCGACATGAGCGAGTTCGGCGAGAAGCACACCGTTTCCCGCCTCTTCGGTTCTCCCCCCGGTTACGTCGGTTACGAGGAGGGTGGCCAGCTCACGGAGAAGGTGCGGCGCAAGCCGTTCTCGGTGGTGCTCTTCGACGAGGTCGAGAAGGCCCACCCGGACATCTTCAACTCGCTGCTGCAGATCCTGGAGGAGGGTCGCCTGACCGATTCCCAGGGTCGGGTGGTCGACTTCAAGAACACCGTCATCATCATGACGACGAACCTCGGCACGCGTGACATCGCGAAGGGCGTGAACCTCGGTTTCGCCCAGACCGGTGACGCCGCGGGTTCGTACGACCGGATGAAGAACAAGGTGTCGGAGGAGCTCAAGCAGCACTTCCGCCCCGAGTTCCTCAACCGTGTCGACGAGATCATCGTGTTCCCGCCCCTGAACCAGGAGCAGATCATCTCGATGGTCGACAACATGATCGCGTCGGTGGAGCTGCGCCTGAAGGACCGCGACATGTCGCTGGAGGTGACGCAGGCTGCGAAGGACCTGCTCGCCAAGCGCGGCTTCGACCCGGTGCTCGGTGCGCGTCCGCTGCGCCGCACGGTGCAGCGCGAGATCGAGGACACCCTGGCCGAGAAGATGCTCTTCGGCGAGGTCGGCCCCGGTCAGATCGTGCTGGTCGACGCCGACGGCGAGGGCCCGACGGCGACCTTCACCTTCAAGGGCCAGAAGGTCGGCGCCATGCCCGACATGCCGCCCCTCGAGGCGGCCGGCGTCGAGCTGACGAAGGGCGACCCGACCGAGGAGACCGAGGGTCCCGTGGACATCCCGCGGAGCCCGGAGGACTGATCCTCCGCCGCCCGGCGAGACCCGGGCGGTGACCAGCAGCGGCCCGTGCGCTCCGGCGCACGGGCCGCTGTCGTGTCTGCGGGCCGCGTGCCGTGCCGCCGGCGGACGCGGACGTCATGCGAAGGGAGGTCGCTGGCCTCGGGTCGGTATGACGTCCGGGGCGCTCGCCGGTGTGGTGCGGGGGACGTCATGCGGAGCGTGGCCCCTGGCCTCGGGTCTGTATGACGTCCGGGGCGGGGTACGGCGCCGCGTCAGGGCAGCGCGTACGTCGTGGGCCCGACCTGCGCGAGCAGGCCGTCGGCCAGGAGGCTGGCCAGGCACCGCTCGCGCTGCGTCGCGTCGGCCCACTGCGCCTCCAGCGTCGAGGCCGGCACCGGGCCGTCGGCGTCGCGCACGGCGCCGAGCAGGCGGCCGCGGCACTGCCGGTCGGTGCCGGCGTACGTCTGCACGGGGCGGGGCGGCCCGTCGTACGCCGGCCGCCCGGCCGCCACCCACGCGCACCGCTCCGCCAGCGGGCAGCGGGGGCACGCCGGCGAGGTCGCCGTGCAGACGAGCGCGCCGAGCTCCATCAGCCCGACGTTCCAGGTCGCCGCGACGGGTGCCTCGTCGGGCAGCAGGGACGCGGCCAGGTCGCGCTCGGCGCGGGTGACCGAGCGCGCCGGGTGCTCGACGCCCGCCACCGCCCGCCCGATCACGCGCCGCACGTTGGTGTCGAGCACGACGTGGCGCCGCGCGTGCGCGAAGGACGCGATGGCCGCCGCCGTGTAGTCACCGACCCCCGGCAGGGCCAGCAGGTCGTCGTACGACGCGGGCACCTCGCCGCCGTGCCGCTCCACGATCGCGGTGGCCGCCGCGTGCAGCCGCAGGGCGCGCCGCGGGTAGCCGAGCCGCCCCCACGCCCGCACCGCCTCGCCGGTGCCGGCGGCGGCCAGGTCGGCGGGCGTCGGCCACGCCTCGAGCCAGGCGGCGTGCACCGGCAGCACCCGCGCGACGGGCGTCTGCTGCAGCATGAACTCCGAGACCATGACGGACCACGCGGTCGC
This sequence comes from Nocardioides sp. ChNu-153, assembly GCF_030466625.1. Taxonomy (GTDB): domain Bacteria; phylum Actinomycetota; class Actinomycetes; order Propionibacteriales; family Nocardioidaceae; genus Nocardioides. Next base: position 2,575 of record NZ_JADEVT010000008.1, on the reverse strand, counting down.
CTCGGTACGGCGCCACGGCAGGTCGCGGGCGTGCTCGTCGTACCAGGTGAGGACGGCGGCGTGCAGCGCCTCGAGCTCCGCCGGGGCCACGGCCGCGGGAGCGACGACCGCGGGGGAGCCGGGCGTCGTGGGGGTGGGCTGGGGCACGTCGCCCGAGCCTACGGTGCGCCTGCCCGGCGGGGGCCTCCACGCTGACTACCGTTCGCGCCATGTCTTCCCCGACCCGTCCCCGTCGCCGGCACCCGGCGCGGGTCTACTGGGTGCGCCGCGGCCTGGTGCTCGGCGTCGCCGCCCTGCTCGTCGTCGCGATCGCCCGGCTGCTCGGCGGGGGCGGCGACGAGGAGCCGGCGGGGGAGCCCGCCGCCCAGGTCGCGGGCGAGGCCTCGCCGACGGCGGAGGAGACGGGCGACGCGGCGCCGACCACCACCGCGGCCGAGCCGACGACCACCCAGCCGGCGAGCCCCACCGGCCCCTGCGCGCCGGAGGACGTCGTCGTGACCCCGCAGGTCGAGGACGCGGTCGCGGGCTCGCCGGTCAGCATCACCCTGGCCCTCACGACCCGCGAGTCGCCGGCCTGCTTCTGGAACGTCTCGTCGGCCACGGTGGTCGTGAAGGTGACCTCGGGCGAGGACGGCATCTGGACGAGCCAGCACTGCCCCGACGCCGTGGCGCGCGTCGACGACGCCGTGCTCCGCCCGGAGCAACCGGCCGTGGCGACCGTCGAGTGGCCCGCCTGGCGCTCCGGCCCGGGCTGCGAGCTCATGCAGTGGTCGCTGCCGGGCGCCTACCACGTGGAGGCGGCGGCCCTCGCGGGCGAGCCGACCGACGTGCAGTTCGAGCTGGTGGCCCCCGAGCCCGAGATCATCGAGCGGACGATCCCGCCGACGGCGCCGCCCGCGACCAGCGCGGCCCCGCAGTCGACGGCTCCCGCCCCCACCGCTCCCGCGACGACGGGCTGACCGCCCGAGCGGGCAGCGCCACCGGCTCAGACGTAGCGCTCGAGGATGCTCGACTCGGCGAGCCGGGACAGCCCCTCGCGCACGTTGCGGGCGCGCAGCTCGCCGACGCCGTCGACGGCCTGCAGGTCGTCGATGCCGGCGGACAGCAGCTTCTGCAGCGTGCCGAAGTGCTCGACGAGACGGTCGACCACGGCGGCGGGCAGGCGGGGCACCTTCGCCAGCAGCCGGTAGCCGCGCGGTGCCACGGCGCCGTCCAGGTGCTCGCTCGTGCCGAGGCCGAGGGCCTTCGCCACCTGGGCGGGGTCGACGAGCTCGGTGGCCGACAGGCCGTCGAGGCGGTCGAGCAGCTTCTCCGGCGAGGGCGCGCGGCGCCCCGAGGGCAGGTAGTCGCGCACGACCAGCTCGCGCTCGGCGTCGACGCCGGTGACGAGCTCCTCGAGCTGCAGCGACAGCAGGCGGCCGTCGGTGCCGAGCTCGAGCACGTAGTCCTCGATCTCGCGGGCGATGCGCGAGACCATCTCGAGGCGCTGGGCGACGACCGCGACGTCGCGCACGGTCACGAGGTCCTCGATCTCCAGCGCGGACAGCGTCGTGGCCACCTCGTCGAGGCGCAGCTTGTAGCGCTCCAGCGTCGCGATCGCCTGGTTGGCGCGGGACAGGATCTGGCCCGAGTCCTCCAGCACGTGGCGGGTGGACCCGACGTACGCCGCGATGATCTGCATCGACTGCGACACCGAGATCACCGGGAAGCCGGTCTGCTTCGCGACGCGGTCGGCGGTGCGGTGCCGGGTGCCGGTCTCGAACGAGGGGATCGTGTGGTCCGGCATGAGGTGCACGGCGGCGCGCTGGATGCGGCTGACGTTCGCGTCGAGGATGACGGCGCCGTCCATCTTGGCCAGCTCGCGCAGGCCGGTGGCGCTGAAGGGCACGTCGAGCTCGAAGCCGCCCGTCGAGATCGACTCCACCACGGCGTCGTTGCCCAGCACGATGAGGGCGCCGGTGCGCCCGCGCAGGATCCGCTCCAGCCCGTCGCGCAGCGCGGTGCCCGGGGCGATGGACGCCAGCACCTCCCGCACGCGCAGCATGTCCTCGCTGCGATCGATCCCGGCCACGTTCCTCCTCGAGCTGCGTCGCGCCCGCACGGGCGCCGGCCCGAGTCTAGGGCCGCCGGTGGCAGACGACGTCCGCCTTTGGTAGGGCGTGGCGCGCCCCGGGTCTCCCGGGCTCGCCCGATCCCCTCGCCGCGCCCGACGCGCCGCCGTAGCATGACCCGACCGGCCTCGGGGCATACACGGGCAGGTCGAGCGAGGGGCGGTGGGTCCAGTGGTGATCTTCATGGTGGTCGCCGGGGTGGGTGCCGTCATCGGCGCTGTCCTGGCCTGGGTCTGGGCCCGTACGACGGGGGAGCAGCGCCCTGCTCCGGGGCGCCACGCCGCGCCGGTCGCCCCCGTCGGTACGCCGACCGCCACGCGGCCCGGCGCGTCCCGGGCGGGCGGCGCCTCCGTGGACGACGAGCCGACCGTGCCGCTGCGCACCGGGAGCCCCGCCGAGCGCGACACCGGTCGCCCCGAGCCCACGCTCCCGCTGCCCCGCCCCGCGGCGCCGCGGGCCGCCGT
>NZ_JADEVT010000007.1 GCF_030466625.1 Nocardioides sp. ChNu-153 | reverse complement strand
GGTCGCCGGCGCGGCGCGGCACCCAGGCCAGGCGGGCACCGGTCGCGGCGGCCAGGCGGGCCGCGGCGGCCAGCGCGCCGGGCGAGGTGGCGAGCCGCTCGCCGACGAGCACCACGTCCTGGGCCTCCAGCGGGCTCCCGGCCAGGTCCGCGGCCCGCGCGGCCAGGCCGTCGAGCACCGCGGCCTCGCCGCCCGGGGCGGTCGGCACGTGGACGGCCGTCAGCTTGCGGGCGCCGCGGGTGAGGTACGGCGCCACGGCGAGCACCGTCGTACCCTTCCGCGTCGCCTTGCGCAGGCGCAGGAACAGCGTCCCCGCCTCCTCCTCCGGCTCGAGCCCGACGAGCACGACGGTGCGGGCGCCCTCGACGTCGCCGGTCGTGACGGCACCGTGGCCGGGGCGGGTGAGCACGACGTGGCTCGCGAGGAAGTCGGCCTCGTCGGGTCCCAGCGGGCGGGCCCGGAAGTCGACGTCGTTCGTGCCGAGGGCGACGCGGGCGAAGGTCGCGTAGGCGTAGGCGTCCTCGACCGTCAGCCGGCCGCCGGGCAGCACGCCGACCCCACCGGCGTCGCGGGCAGCGGCGAGGCCGCGGGCGGCGACGGCGAACGCCTCGGTCCACGACGCGGGACGCAGGGAGCCGTCGGCGTCGCGCACCTGCGGGTAGCGCAGCCGGTCGGGGGCGGTCGTGTAGCGGAACGCGAAGCGGTCCTTGTCGGTGATCCACTCCTCGTTGACGTCGGGGTCGTCGCCCGCGAGGCGGCGCACCACCGCGCCGCGGCGGTGGTCGACGCGGATCGCGGCGCCGCAGGCGTCGTGCTCGGCGACGCTCGGGGTGGAGACGAGGTCGAAGGGCCGGGAGCGGAAGCGGTAGGGCTCGCTCGTCAGCGCCCCGACGGGGCAGATCTGGATGGTGTTGCCCGAGAAGTAGGAGAGGAACGGCGCGCCCGGGGCGATGCCGATCTGCTGCTGCGCCCCGCGCTCCACCAGGGAGATGAACGGGTCGCCCGGCACCTGCTCGGCGAAGCGGGTGCAGCGCTGGCACACGATGCAGCGCTCGCGGTCGAGCAGCACCTGCGGCGAGAGGTTGATCGGCTTGGGGAAGGTGCGCTTGGTGCCCTCGAAGCGGGACTCGGCGCGCCCGTTGCTCATCGCCTGGTTCTGCAGGGGGCACTCGCCGCCCTTGTCGCAGACCGGGCAGTCGAGCGGGTGGTTGACGAGCAGCAGCTCCATCACGCCCTGCTGGGCCTTGTCGGCGACGCCCGAGGTGGCCTGGGTGTTGACGACCATCCCGTCGGCGACCTCGAGGGTGCACGACGCCTGCGGCTTGGGCAGCCCGCGGCCGTTGCCGGCGTCCGGCACGTCGACGAGGCACTGGCGGCAGGCGCCGACGGGCTCGAGCAGCGGGTGGTCGCAGAAGCGCGGCACGTGGATGCCGACCTGCTCCGCGGCCCGGATGACGAGCGTCCCCCTCGGGACCGCCACCGCGACCCCGTCGATGGTGACCGTGACGAGGTCCGTCGCGGTGTCCGGTGTCAGGGTCACACCCCCACCTCCTGGGCGTAGGCCGTCGAGGCCGCGGGCGGGAACAGCTCGCGGCTGGGGGTGTGCATCCCGGCCTCGAACTCCTCCCCGAAGTACTTGATCGCCGACGTGATCGGGCTGGTCGCGCCGTCGCCGAGGGCGCAGAACGAGCGGCCCAGGATGTTGTCGCAGAGGTCGAGCAGCTTCTCGACGTCGCCCGGCTGCCCCTCGCCCGCGTCGATGCGGGCCAGCGTCTGCACGAGCCACCACGTGCCCTCGCGGCACGGCGTGCACTTGCCGCACGACTCGTGCTTGTAGAACTCCGTCCAGCGCAGCACGCAGCGCACGACCGAGACCGTCTCGTCGAAGATCTGCAGCGCCCGGGTGCCGAGCATGGAGCCGGCGGCGCCGACCGACTCGTAGTCGAGCGGTACGTCGAGGTGCTCGTCGGTGAGGATCGGCGTGCTCGAGCCGCCCGGCGTCCAGAACTTCAACCGGTGCCCCGCGCGCACGCCGCCGGCGAGCTCGAGCAGCTGGCGCAGCGTGATGCCGAGCGGCGCCTCGTACTGCCCCGGGCGGGTGACGTGGCCCGAGAGCGAGTAGATGACGAAGCCCTTCGACTTCTCCGTGCCGAGCGAGGCGAACCAGGCGGCGCCGTTGCGGATGATGGCCGGCACCGAGGCGATGGACTCGACGTTGTTGATGACGGTCGGGCTCGCGTAGAGACCGGCGACCGCCGGGAACGGCGGACGTAGCCGCGGCTGGCCGCGCCGGCCCTCCAGGGAGTCGAGCAGCGCCGTCTCCTCGCCGCAGATGTAGGCCCCGGCGCCGGCGTGCACCACGAGGTCGAGGTCGTAGCCCGAGCCGTGGATGTCCACGCCCAGGTGCCCCGCCAGGTAGGCCTCCTGCACCGCGCGCTGCAGGCGCCTCACCACGTGCAGCACCTCGCCGCGCACGTAGATGAAGGCGTGGTGGGCCCGGATCGCGTAGGCGGCGAGGATGACTCCCTCGACCAGCGTGTGCGGGCTCGCCATCATCAGCGGCACGTCCTTGCAGGTGCCCGGCTCCGACTCGTCGGCGTTGACGACGAGGTACTTCGGGTTCGGGTTGTCCTGCGGGATGAAGCCCCACTTCATGCCGGTCGGGAACCCGGCGCCGCCGCGCCCGCGCAGGCCCGCGTCCTTGACGGCCGTGATCACCTCGTCGGGGGTCATGGCGAAGGCGGTGTCGAGGGCGTCGTACCCCCCGCGGGCCTCGTAGGACGCCAGGGTCCAGGAGCGCTCGTCGTCCCAGTTGTCGGTGAGCACCGGGGTGAGCGGCGGGATCGCGGTCACTCCTTCCCCTCCTCGATCTTCGTCTCCGTCTCGGCGCGGCCGGTGTCGGCCTGCTCGTCCGCGGCGACCGCGGCCTGCTCGCTGGAGTCCGCGTGCTCGTCGGTACGGCGCGCGTCGGTGTCGCTGCGGGGGGCCTCCCACCCGCGCTCGCGGGCGACGCGCAGGCCGGCGAGCGACGCCGTACCGGCGCCGGGGCCCTCGTCCGCGCGGTCGTCGGGGAACCCGGCCAGCACGCGCTCGGCCTCCCGCCACGTGCAGATGCGGGGACCGCGGGTGGAGTGGACCTCGGCGCCGGAGCGGAGGTCGTCGACGAGGCGGACGGCGCTCTCGGGCGTCTGGTCGTCGACGAACTCCCAGTTGACCATCACGACGGGGGCGTAGTCGCAGGCCGCGTTGCACTCGACGTGCTCCAGGCTGATGCGGCCGTCGTCGGTGGTCTCGTCGTTGCCGATGCCGAGGTGGTCCTGCAGCGTCGCGAAGATCTCGTCGCCGCCCATGACCGCGCAGAGCGTGTTCGTGCAGACCCCGACGTGGTAGTCGCCGACGGAGCGGCGCTTGTACATCGTGTAGAAGGTCGCGACCCCGCTGACCTCGGCCGGGCTGAGGCCCAGCACGTCGGCGCAGGCCTCGATGCCCGCCGGCGTGATGCGCCCCTGGGCCGACTGCACGAGGTGCAGCATCGGCAGGAGCCCCGAGCGGCCCTGCGGGTAGCGCGCGGCGATCTGCCGCAGCTCGCCCAGGGTCGTGGCGTCCAGGCTGGCGTCCAGGGCGGTGCCGTCGGAGGTGGCGGCCGCGTCCAGCGGCCCGGTCCCGGCGCCCGTGACCTCGGTCATCGGTCCACGCCTCCCATCACGGGGTCGATCGAGGCGATGGCGACGATGACGTCGGCGACCATGCCGCCCTCGCTCATCACGCTCGTCGCCTGCAGGTTGGTGAAGGACGGGTCGCGGAAGTGGACCCGGTAGGGGCGCGTCCCGCCGTCGGAGACGACGTGGGCACCGAGCTCGCCGCGGGGCGACTCCAGCGGCACGTAGGCCTCGCCGGCCGGCACGCGGAAGCCCTCGGTCACCAGCTTGAAGTGGTGGATGAGGGCCTCCATCGACTCGCCCATGATGTGGCGGATGTGGTCGAGGCTGTTGCCCTGCCCGTCGCTGCCGATCGAGAGCTGGCTGGGCCAGGCGATCTTCTTGTCGGCGACCATCACCGGGGCGCCGACGAGCCCCTCGAGCCGGGTGACGCACTGCTCGACGATGCGCAGGCTCTCGAACATCTCGTTGACGCGGATGCGGAAGCGGCCGTAGGAGTCGGCCGTGTCCCAGGTCTGCACGTCGAAGTCGTAGGTCTCGTAGCCGCAGACCGGCTGGGTCTTGCGCAGGTCCCAGGGGTAGCCGGTCGAGCGCAGCACCGGTCCGGTCATGCCGAGCGCGAGGCAGCCCTCGAGGTCGAGGTAGCCGACGCCCTCGAGGCGGGCCCGGAAGATCGGGTTGGCGTTGCAGAGCGTGGCGATCTCCGGCAGCCGCTTGCGCATGAGCGCGACGAACGCCCGCACCGCGTCGAGCGCGCCGTCCGGCAGGTCCTGCGCGACGCCGCCGGGGCGGATGAAGGCGTGGTTCATGCGCAGCCCGGTGATGAGCTCGAAGAGGTCGAGCACCTGCTCGCGCTCGCGGAAGCCGACGGTCATGACGGTGAGCGCGCCCAGCTCCATGCCGCCCGTGGCGATGGCGACGAGGTGGGACGAGATGCGGTTCAGCTCCATGAGGAGCACCCGCATGACCTGCGCCTTCTCCGGCACCTCGTCCTCGATGTCGAGGAGCCGCTCGACGCCGAGGCAGTAGGTGGCCTCGTTGTAGAACGGCGACAGGTAGTCCATCCGGGTGCAGAACGTGACGCCCTGGGTCCAGGTGCGGAACTCCATGTTCTTCTCGATGCCCGTGTGGAGGTAGCCGATGCCGCAGCGGGCCTCGGTGACCGTCTCGCCCTCGAGCTCGAGGATGAGGCGCAGCACCCCGTGGGTGGAGGGGTGCTGCGGACCCATGTTGACGACGATCCGCTCCGCGTCGCCGTCGGCGCCCAGCGCCCCGGCGACCTCGTCCCAGTCCTGTCCGGTGACGGTGAAGACCCGGTCGCCCCGCCCGCCCGCGGCGTCGCGGCCCGCGCCCGCGGCGTACGGGTCGCCCTGCGTGGTGGCGGTCATCAGCTGTACGACCTCCGCTCGTCGGGCGGCGGGATCGTCCCGCCCTTGTACTCCACCGGGATCCCGCCCAGCGGGTAGTCCTTGCGCTGGGGGTGGGCCGGCCAGTCGTCCGGCATGAGGATCCGCGTCAGCGCCGGGTGGCCGTCGAACTGGATGCCGAAGAAGTCCCACGTCTCCCGCTCGTGCCAGTCGGCCGTCGGGTACGTCGCGACGATGCTCGGCACGTGGGGGTCGCCCTCCGGGCAGGAGACGTCGAGGCGCACGCGGCGGTTGTGGGTCATCGAGAGCAGGTGGTAGACGGCGTGCAGCTCGGCGCCCACGTCCTCGGGGTGGTGGACCCCGCTGACGCCCGAGCACAGCTCGAAGCGCAGGTCGGGGTCGTCGCGCAGCACGCGGACCACGGCCGGGAGGTGCTCGCGGCGCACGTGCAGCGTCAGCTCGCCGCGGTGCACGACCACCGACGCCACCGCCGCCGGGTCGCCGACCCGCGCGAGCAGGGTGTCGACGCAGTGGTCGAACCACCCGCCGTACGGGCGCTCGGCGGGGGGCGGGAAGACCACGGTGCGCTGCAGGCCGCCGTACCCGGACGTGTCGCCGCTGCCGCGCACCCCGAACATGCCGGTACGTCGGCCCCGCACGTCGGCGCCGTCCTGGTGGCCGCGGGGGTCGGCCTGCGGCTCGGTGCGGGCGAGGTGCCGCTCGCCCTCGGTGCGGGCGTCGCTCACCGCAGCAGGCCCTTCTGCTCCTCGGTCGGGAGCGCGCTGAGCGCCTCCGTCTCGAGCTCGGCGACCTGAGCGGCGCGGTTGGCGCCGAGCTTCGTGTGCTGCACCTGGTCGTGCAGCTTGAGGATCGCGTCGATGAGCATCTCGGGGCGCGGCGGGCAGCCGGGGAGGTACATGTCGACGGGCACGACGTGGTCGACGCCCTGCACGATCGCGTAGTTGTTGAACATGCCGCCCGAGCTGGCGCAGACGCCCATGGCGAGCACCCACTTGGGCTCGGCCATCTGGTCGTAGATCTGGCGCAGGACCGGCGCCATCTTCTGGCTCACCCGGCCCGCGACGATCATCAGGTCGGCCTGGCGGGGACTGGCCCGGAAGACCTCCATGCCGTAGCGCGAGAGGTCGTAGCGCGGACCGCCGGTCGTCATCATCTCGATCGCGCAGCAGGCGAGCCCGAAGGTCGCCGGCCAGAAGCTGGCCTTGCGCATGTAGCCCGCCACGCCCTCGACGGTGGTCAGCAGCACCCCGCTGGGGAGCTTCTCCTCGATGCCCATGTCGTCAGTCCCAGTCGAGTCCGCCGCGGCGCCATTCATAGGCGTAGGCGAGCGTGATGTTGAAGAGGAAGAGGAGGACGGCGAGGAGGCCGAACCACGAGAGCTGGTCGAAGTGGACCGCCCACGGGACGAGGAACATGATCTCGACGTCGAAGATGATGAAGGTCATCGCGACCGTGTAGTACTTCACCGGGATGCGCCCGCCGCCGAGCGGCTGGGGCGTCGGGTCGATGCCGCACTCGTAGGAGTCCAGCCGCGCCCGGTTGTAGCGGCCGGGGCCGGTCATCGTGCTCACCACGACCGAGAAGATCGCGAACCCGCCGGCCAAGGCCAGCAGGGCCAGCACCGGTGCGTAGAGCCCCACGGCCACCCTCCCTCCGTCCGTCGCGCGCCCCGTCCGAGGGGGGCGTCGCGAGCGCGCTCGTGACCTTGTGAAACGAATCACATGGTGGCGCGCGTCACACCATAGACCTCGGGCCCGACGAGCGCGACCCCCCACGCGCCGGGCGTGACCGGGCCGTGACCTGGCCATTTACAGCACGGCCGAGTGGGGTAATTGCGGGGTGCGCGCCGGCCTCGCGGGCGGCGGGCGGCGCCGTACCCGGGGGACGTCATGCGATCGGTGGCCCCGGGCGCACGGTCCGCATGACGTCCGGCGACGGGGTCGGCGGCGGAGGCGGGAGGAGGGGGATCAGGCGGTGGCGCGGTGCAGGGCGACGATGCCGCCCGAGAGGTTGCGCCACTCGACGCCGGACCAGCCGGCGTCGCCGATGACGCCCGCGAGCCGCTCCTGGTCGGGCCACGCGCGGATGGACTCGGCCAGGTAGACGTAGGCGTCCGGCGAGGACGACACGGCGGTGGCGACGGGCGGGAGGGCGCGCATCAGGTACTCGACGTACACGGTGCGGAACGGCGCCCACGTCGGGTGGGAGAACTCGCAGACCACGAGCGTGCCGCCGGGGCGGGTGACGCGGTGCATCTCCGCGAGGGCGGCGGCGTGGTCGACGACGTTGCGCAGCCCGAAGGAGATCGTGACGGCGTCGAAGCTGTCGTCGGCGAACGGGAGGCGGGTCGCGTCGCCGGCCACGAAGGGCAGGTGGGGGCGCGCCTCCTTGCCGACCTGCAGCATGCCGAGGGAGAAGTCGCACGGCACGACCACGGCGCCCGCGCCGACGAACGGGGCGCTCGAGGTGCCGGTGCCGGCGGCCAGGTCGAGCACGAGGTCACCCGGTCGCGGGTCGATCGCCCGGAACACGTCCCGACGCCAGCGGCGGTCCTGGCCCAGCGACAGCACGTCGTTGGTGATGTCGTAGCGCTTCGCGACCTCGTCGAACATGCGGCGGACGTCGGTCGGTCGTTTGTCGAGCTCTGCGCGGGCCACGATCGCCAAGCCTACGTCGCCGCCGGACGCGCCCGTCAGGCGGAGAGCTCGGTCCAGATCCCGTCGACGAGCGACTGCACGGCCTCGCCGTCGGCGAGGCTCAGCACGAACGCGCGGACCGTGAGGTCGTCGGAGGTGCGGCGGCACTGCATCTCCTGCACCTGCGGAGTCGGCGACACCTCGCCGGAGACCACGTCGAGCACGCACTCCACGTCGCCGTACTCGGCGAGCAGCAGGCGGGCCTGGCCCGACTCCGGGTCCTGGAGCGTCGCGGGCACGAGCGGGCCGTCGGGCCCGCGGTAGGCCTGGATCGCCACGAGCGCGCTGCTGCTGAGGTCGAGGTAGCGCTCGGCGTCGGCCGGCACCCCGGCCTGCTCGACGAGCTGCGCGTCGGCGTAGGCCCACGACTCCTCGACCTGCGCGAGCTGCTCGGGGTCGCCCTCCTCCTCGAGCACGGCGGTCAGCGAGGTCCACCGGCCGACGTCCTGCGGCAGCACGAGGTCACCCGCCCCACCTGCGGACCCGCCCTCGGAACCGTCGCCCGAACCGCCCTCGGCGCCGTCCCCGCCCTCCCCCGCGATGCCGCCGGCCCCGGCGGCGCTGCCGCCGTCCTCGACCAGCCTCGGGAGCACGACGGCGAGCACGACGAGGAGGAGCAGGGCGACGAGGCCGCCGACCGCGGCGAGGACGGAGTCCTTGCGCTTCAGCGTGGCGACGGCGCGGGAGTCAGGGGAGGGCACGACGTGTGACGGTAGCAACGCCTGCCGTGGGGAGGGGGTGCTCGGGGCCGCAGTACCCTGGCGCGGATGACCACGCGAGCCCCCGAGCCCAGGAACCACGACGCGCTCCCGGCCGACGCCGTGCTGCCGCTCGTCGTGCGGACCGTGGCGCTCGAGACCGGGCCCGGCACCGAGGCGCCCCTCGTCGACCTGCTCCCCGCCGACGGCGCGCTCGCCTGGCTGCGCGGCGGCGAGGGCCTCGTCGGGTGGGGCACCGCGGCCTCCATCACCACGGCCGGCGCCACCCGCTTCGCCGAGGCGGAGCGCTGGTGGAGCCGCCTGGCGGCGCGCGCCGTCGTGCGCGACGAGGTCGGCACGCCCGGCACGGGCCTCGTCTCCTTCGGCACCTTCGCGTTCGCCGACGACCCCGGTACGTCGACGCTCGTCGTCCCGCGCGTGCTCGTCGGCCAGCGCGGCGGGAAGCGGTGGCTGACGACGATCGGCCGCGACACGATCGGCGTCCCGGCCACCCGTGTCGCCGAGCCGCCGTCCGCCCCGCAGGGGCTGGCGTTCGGGCCGGGCGCCCTCTCCGAGGGTGACTGGGAGGCCGTCGTGGCCGACGCGGTCGCGCGCATCGACGGCGGCGACCTCGAGAAGGTGGTGCTCGCCCGCGACGTGGTGGCGCGCCTGGACGAGCCCCTGGACGTCCGGTGGCCGCTGCGGCGCCTCGCGGCGGCGTACCCGACCTGCTGGACCTTCCACGTCGACGGCCTGTTCGGTGCGACGCCCGAGATGCTGGTGCGTCGCGAGCGCGGGCTCGTCACCTCCCGCGTGCTGGCCGGCACGATCCGCCGTACCGGCGACGAGGTGCGCGACGCCGGCCTCGCCGGCGAGCTGGCCCGCTCGTCGAAGGACCTGGAGGAGCACGAGTACGCCGTGCGGTCGGTCGCCGACGCGCTGGAGCCGCACTGCTCGTCGATGAACGTGCCCGAGTCGCCGTTCGTGCTGCACCTGCCCAACGTCATGCACCTCGCCACCGACGTCACCGGGGTGGTGCCCGAGGACGCCTCCGTCACCTCGCTGGGGCTCGCTGCCTCGCTGCACCCCTCCGCCGCCGTCGGCGGCACCCCGACGCCCGCGGCGACCGCGCTCATCGCGTGGATCGAGGGCATGGAGCGGGGCCGGTACGCCGGACCCGTCGGCTGGATGGACGCCTCCGGCGACGGCGAGTGGGGCATCGCGCTGCGCTCGGCCCAGGTCGAGCAGCCCGCGCCGGGCGAGGGCGGCGGGCGCGTGCGGCTGTTCGCGGGCTGCGGCATCGTCGCGGGCTCCGACCCCGCCGCCGAGCTCGCCGAGAGCCAGGCCAAGCTCGAGCCCGTGCGCCACGCGCTCGGCGGCTGATCGCCCTCAGCCCCGGACGACCACAGCCCCCGACCGCGGTGCGGTCGGGGGCTGCGTCGTACGTCGAGGGGTCAGCCGCGCGAGTGGCGGATCATGTCCTCGCGGGGGACCACCTTGATGCGCTCACGGCCGGCGGCCTCGCCGAGCGACGCCTCGTGGGCGTCGAGCGTGACCCACTCCTCCCACGAGGTGTGGTCGACGCCGCGGTCGGTGAGGTGGCGCAGGATCGCGTCGGGCTCGGTCTGCACCGGCTCGGGCGTCGTGTCGAGGTCGGCGAGCAGGTTGGTGATCGTCTCCTGCGCGTCGGACTTCGTGTGGCCGATGAGGCCGACGGGCCCGCGCTTGACCCAGCCCGTGCAGTAGGTGCCGGTCATGTGGTTGCCGTCGAGGTCGAGCACGCGACCGCCCGCGTTGGGGATCACGTGGTCGGTGTCGTCGAAGGGCACCTCGGGCAGCGCCGACGAGCGGTAGCCCACCGCGCGGTAGACGGCCTGCACGGGCGTGTCCACGAACTCGCCCGTGCCGACCGCGTTGCCCGTGCCGTCGAGCTCGGTCTTCTCCGTGCGGATCGCGACGACCTTGCCGTCCTCGCCGAGCACCTCGACGGGGGCCTGGCACATGTGGATGTGGATGCGGTGCGGGGCGCCGGTCGGCTCGGCCTCGGCGTACTTCAGCAGCGTGTCCACGACGAGCTTGACGCTCTTGGTCTTCTGGATCGCGGCCTGGCCGGCGTCGTCGATCTGGAAGCCCTCCTCGTCCACGAGCACGTCGATGCTCGGGGAGTGCGAGAGCTCGCGCAGCTCCATCGGCGAGAACTTGATCTGCGCCGGGCCGCGGCGGGCGAAGACGTGGACGTCGGTCGCGCGGTTCGCCTTCAGGCCCTGGTAGACGTTGTCGGCGATCTCGGTCGTCAGCTGCTCGTCGGCGGGCTTGGCCAGCACGCGGGCGACGTCGAGCGCCACGTTGCCGGCGCCGATGACCGCCACCGACTCGGCCGTGAGCGGCCAGTCGCGCGGGTAGTCGGGGTGCCCGTCGTACCAGGAGACGAAGTCGGCCGCGCCGTACGAGCCCTCGAGCTCGATGCCCGGGATGGCGAGGTCGCGGTCGTAGATGGCGCCGGTCGCGAAGATGACCGCGTCGTAGAACTGGCGCAGGTCCTCCAGCTTCAGGTCGGTGCCGAAGTCGACGTTGCCGATGAAGCGGATCTCGTCGCGGGAGAGCACCCGGCGCAGGGCCTTGATGATCTCCTTGATGCGCGGGTGGTCGGGGGCGACGCCGTAGCGGACCAGGCCGTAGGGCGCGGGCAGCCGGTCGAACACGTCGACCTTCGCGCCGTCGTGCTCCTTCGTCAGGATGTCGGCGGCGTAGATGCCAGCGGGGCCGGCGCCGACGACGGCAACACGGATGGGACGCACGATTTCTCTTCCTCCAGACGACACACGGGGTTAGGCCAGGCTAACTACCAGCCGCCCATTCTCCCAGGCGGGTGGGTGCGAGACCGCTCACGTCCAGATGACGGAGGCGGTACGGCGGCACGCCGGGCCAGCGCCCACCGCGCGGCCGCGCCTCACGGCAGGTCGGCGCCGTCGGGCAGGCGGACCCACTCCTGGCCCTCGCCCAGCAGGGCGCGGAAGTGCTGGTCGGCCATGCCGAGGCCGAGGTCGGAATAGACGCGGTCGTGGATCGCGAGGCTCGTGGGCGCCCCGACCTCGCGCGCGAAGTCGACGGCGTCGCCGATGCGCAGCCACGGCGCGCTGACGGGGGCGAGGAGCACGTCGACGGGCTCCCCGGGGCCGGTCAGCGCGTCGCCCGGGTGGAAGACGCGACGCCCCCCGACCTCGAGGAGGTAGCCCGAGTTGTCGAACCGGTCGTAGTCGGGGTGGATCACGGCGTGCTTCTCGCCGACGGCGCGGACGGCCACGCCGGAGGCGTCGAAGGCCTCGCCGGGGGCGACGACCACGACCCGCTCGGCGACGTCGGGCGCCTGGGACGCGATGGCCCGGGCGACGGCGCCGATCGTCCAGATCGGGGCGTCGGTGGCGCGCAGGTGCTCGACGTCGAGGTGGTCGGCGTGCTCGTGGGTGACGAGCACGGCGGTGGCCCCCTCGACGGCCTCGCGCTCGGTGAACGCACCGGGGTCGACGACGACGCTGCTCCCGCCCTCGGAGATCCGCACGCAGGCGTGGCCGAACTTGGTGATGCGCATGCCCGCGACGATAGCCCGGGGCCGGCGGGCGGGCGCCGTACCTTCCGTTCACCTGCGCCCCCCACCATCCGCCCGTGCAGCGACGACTGGGCCTGGCCGACGCGACGACCCTGGGCATCGCCTCGATGGTCGGGGCGGGGGCCTTCACGGTCCTCGCGCCGGCGACCGCGGCGGCCGGCACCGGCGGCGGGCTGCTGCTCGCCCTGGCCCTGGTGGCGGTGGTCGCCTGGTGCAACGCGTCGTCGTCGGCGCGGCTCGCTGCCCGCCACCCCTCCTCGGGCGGCACCTACGTCTACGGGCGCGCGGAGCTGGGCGAGTGGTGGGGGTACGCCGCGGGCTGGTGCTTCGTGGTCGGCAAGACCGCCAGCTGCGCGGCGATGGCGACGGCGTTCGCGGCGTACGTGCTGCCCGGTGAGCCCACCGCCCGCCGCCTCCTGGCCGCCGCGGCCGTGGCCCTGCTGACCCTCGTCGCGGTGACGGGCGCGACGCGCACCGCCCGCGCCGCGCGTGTCATCGTCAGCATCGCCCTCCTCGGCCTGCTGACCGCCGCCGGGCTCGGGCTGCTCGCCACGGACCCCGCGGGCACGACGGGCGAGCTCCTCGGCGGTGAGCTCGACGCGCACGGCGTCGCCCAGGCCGCCGGCCTGCTGTTCTTCGCGTTCGCCGGCTACGCCCGCGTCGCCACCCTCGGCGAGGAGGTGCGCGACCCGGCACGCACGATCCCGCGGGCCATCGCGCTGGCGTTCTGCTTCGTGCTGGTGGTGTACGTCGTGCTCGCGGTCGCGCTGCTGCGCGGGCTCGGGCCCGAGCGCCTGGCCGACTCCCCCGCCCCGGTGCGCGCCCTCGTCGACGGGGCCGGCGCCGACTGGGCCGTGCCGCTCGTCGTGGTGGGCGCGGCGGCGGCCTCGCTCGGCGCGCTGCTCGGCCTGCTCGCCGGCATCTCCCGCACCGGCCTGGCGATGGCCCGCGACGGCGAGCTGCCGGCATACCTGGCGGGGGTGCACCCGCGGTACGACGTGCCCCACCGCGCGCAGCTGCTCGTCGGCGCCGTCGTGGTGGTTCTCGTGCTGACGCTCGACCTGCGCGAGGCGGTGGGGTTCAGCTCGTTCGGCGTGCTGCTCTACTACCTGGTCGCGAACCTGGCCGCGGGCGCGATGCAGCGGCGACGGACGGGACGACCGGGGGTCGTGCCGGTCGTGGGCGCGGTGGGCTGCCTCGGCCTGGCGCTGGTGCTGCCGCCGGCGTCCGTGGTCACCGGGGCCGCGGTCGTGGCGCTGGGCCTGGCCGTCCGCGGTGTGCGGTTGCGGCTGCGCGGACGGGTGGGTGCGCCGTGACGCGGTGGGTACCGTGGGTCCATGAAGCAAACGCACGGTGAACTGCAGGTGGATTTCTCGGCTGTCGCGGCGGAGGACGGCCCCCCGCACGACGTGCCCGGGCTGCCCTCGCTCGACGAGTACGACCCGGACGCCCAGGCCCCGGTGCCGCCGGACGAGCACGCGCACCTGGGCACGTCGATCGCCGGGCAGCTGAGCGGCTTCCCCGTCGACGACCCGCACCTGGTCTGACCTCGGCGCGGTTTCCCCGCTCGAGCGGGGAAACCTCAGCGAGCGACGGCGTGCAGCGGCTCCTCGCCGGCGACGTGGCGGCGCAGGTTCTCCGCGATGATCGCGAACAGCCGCGGGCGCATGGCGGTGGTCCCGCCCGCCACGTGCGGCGTGATGATCGTGCCCGGCGCGGACCACAGCGGGTGGTCGGCCGGCAGCGGCTCGGGGTCGACCACGTCGAGCGCCGCCCGCAGGCGCCCCGTGGACAGCTCCGCCAGGAGCGCCTCGGTGTCCACGACCTTGCCGCGCCCCACGTTCACCAGCAGCGCGCCGTCGGGCAGCGCCGCCAGGAAGTCCGCGTCGACGAGCCCGCGGGTGGCGTCCGTCAGCGGCGTCACGACGATGACGACGTCCGCCGTGGGCAGCAGCGTCGGCAGCTCGTCCACCCCGTGCACCGGCCCGTGCGGGCCCGTGCGCGCCTTTGTCGCGACCGGCACGACCTCGCACTCGAACCCCTCGAGCCGGCGGTGGATCGCCTCCCCGATCGAGCCGTAGCCGACGATCAGCACCCGGCGGTCCGCCACCGACGGGCCGTCGTTGGCCTGGCTCCACTCGCCCCGCTGCTGCTGGGCGAACCACCGCGGCAGGTCGCGCTGGGCGGCCAGGAGGAGAGCGACGGCGAGCTCCGCCGTACCGGGGTCGTGGACGCCCGCGGCGCGGCACAGGGCGACGCCCTCGGGCACGACGCCCAGCAGGTGGTCGACGCCCGCGCTCGGGGCCTGCACGACACGCAGCGCCGGCATGCGGGTGACGATCGCGGGGTCGGCCTTCCCGAAGTAGGGCGGCACGTAGAACTCGACCTCGTCGATCCCGTCCGGCTCGTGCTCGCCGTCGAAGCGGGCGTAGGTCAGGCCGTCCGGCAGCGGGCCGACGACCTCCTCCACCTCGGAGCGGTCGAAGTCCATCCACACACTCGCCATGCGGCCACCCTAGGCGGACGGGACCGGCCGGGAAACGGGTGGCGGGCACCGGCGCGGCCACGGTGGGATGGACCCGTGACCCTCCCCGCCGACGTGCGCCTGCGCCGCGCCACCCCCGCCGACGCCGAGGCCGGCGCCCGCCTCCACGCGACCTGCTGGGAGGAGGGCTACCGGGGCCTGATCGCCGACGAGCACCTCGACCGGGTGCTCGCCCGTCACCCGCAGCGGGTCGCGCTGTGGGAGCGGCTGGTCGAGCAGGGCGTCCACCTCGCGGTACGGCGGGACGCGGCCACCGAGGCGCTGCTGGGGTTCGCCGTGGCCGGGCCGGCCCGTGACGACGACGCCCCGACCGCGCGGGAGCTGGGCGCGATCTACGTGCGCCGGGACGCCTGGGGCACGGGCGTCGCGGACGCCCTGCTCGCGGCGGCGCTGGGCGACGAGCCGGCCTGCCTGTGGGTGCTGGCCGACAACCCGCGGGCGCACCGGTTCTACGCCCGCCACGGCTTCGTCCCCGACGGCACCAGCACGCACGACGCGAGCATCGACGCCCTCGAGGTGCGGCTGGTGCGGCGTCGGGACGAGCAGCCGGTCGCCTGAGCGGTACCGCGACCGCTCAGGAGTCGAACGACGCGATGTCGATGACGAAGCGGTAGCGGACGTCGCTGGCCACCACGCGGTCCCAGGCGTCGTTCACGTCGTCGACGCCGATCGTCTCGATCTCGGCGCCGAGGCCGTGCTCGGCGCAGAAGTCGAGCATCTCCTGGGTCTCGTGGATGCCGCCGATCTTCGACCCGGCCAGGCTGCGGCGCCCCATGATGAGCGAGAACGCCCGGTAGGTGTCGGGGCTCTCGGGGGCGCCCACGTTGACCATCGTGCCGTCGACGCGCAGCAGCGCGAGGTAGTCGTCGACCGGCAGGTTGGCCGCCACCGTGTTGATGATCAGGTCGAAGCGGCCGGCGAGCTCGGTGAAGGTGGCGGGGTCGGAGGTCGCGAAGTAGTGGTCCGCGCCCAGGCGCTCGCCGTCGGCCTTCTTGGCCAGGCTCTGCGAGAGCACCGTGACCTCCGCGCCGAGGGCGTGGGCGATCTTCACGCCCATGTGGCCCAGGCCGCCCATGCCGACGATCGCGACCTTCTTGCCGGGGCCCGCGCCCCAGTGGCGCAGCGGCGAGTAGAGGGTGATGCCGGCGCACAGCAGCGGGGCGGCGACGTCCAGGCCGATGCCCTCGGGGATGCCGAGCACGTAGTTCTCGTCGACGACGATCGAGCGGGAGTAGCCACCGTGCGTGGGGGCGCCGTCGGCGTACTCGCGGGCGTTGTAGGTGCCGACCTCGCCGCGCAGGCAGTACTGCTCCTCGCCCGCCCGGCAGTTCTCGCACTCGCGGCAGGAGTCGACGAAGCAGCCGACGCCGACGCGGTCGCCGACGGCGTACCGGGTGACCGCCTCGCCGACGGCGCTGACGGTGCCGGCGATCTCGTGACCGGGCACGAGCGGGAAGATCGCCGGGCCCCACTCCTCGCGGGCGGTGTGGATGTCGGAGTGGCAGATGCCGGCGTAGGCGACGTCGATGACGACGTCGTGCGGGCGGGGGTCGCGGCGCTCGATGGTGGAGCGCTCGAAGGGCTGGCGAGCGGCGGTGGTGACGAGGGCGTCGACGGTCTGCGGCACGTGTCTCTCCTGCGGGGTCGGATCGGGGGACTCCTCCAGTGAACCGTCGCCGGGCGGGCCCACCGACCGCGAGCCTGGCCCTGGCAGGACCACCCTCGACCCCCGGGCACACCGCGCGCGCTGGCAGCATGGGCGCATGACGCAGGCCGAGCTCCGCGACTTCCTCCGCGCCGCCCGGGCGCGCGTGCGCCCCGACGCGGCGTCCGCGCTCGGCGACGACACGCTCACCCGCACCCGCCGGGTCAAGGGGCTGCGCCGCGAGGAGGTCGCCCGGATCGCGGGCGTCAGCGTCGACTACTACACCCGCCTCGAGCAGGGCCGCGCCGGCGCACCCTCCTCGGTCGTGCTGACGGGCGTGGCGCGGGCGCTGCGCCTCGACCCGGCGGAGCAGGCCTACTTCTTCGCCCTGGCCGGTGACGCACCCGCCGTGTCGACGGAGACCGTCTCGCCGCCGCAGCGCGTGCGCCCCGGCGTGCACAAGATGATGGCGGCGATGACCGACAGCCCCGCCTTCGTGCACGGCGTCGGCCTGCAGGTGCTCGCGATGAACGACCTGGCCCGCAAGGTCTTCTTCGACGCCGAGGCGCTGCCGTTCCGCGAGCGCAACCTGGCCCGCTTCACGTTCCTCGACCCCGTCGCGCGGGAGCGCTACGTCGACTGGGAGGAGTCCGCGGCGACGACCGCTGCGGTGCTGCGCGCCGACGCCGGCCTGCACCCGGACGACCGGGCGCTGCACGAGCTGGTCGGCGAGCTGAGCGTGCGCAGCCCGGAGTTCGCCGGGCTCTGGGCCGAGCACCGCGTCCACGACTGCACGTGGGGCACCAAGCGACTGCGCCACCCGCTGGTCGGCGAGCTCGACCTGACCTGGGAGGCCCTCGACGTGCCCGGCGCCGCCGGCCAGAAGCTGAAGGTCTACACGGCCGAGCCGGGCTCGCCCGCCGCCGACGCGCTGCGCCTCATCGGCGCCTGGCAGGGCTGAGCGCGGGCCGGCTCCACCAGCCGGATCACTCCGTCGGCTCGGCCGCCAGGCCGCGCAGCCGCAGGTCGAGCGCGCGGCGGTTGTCGCGCCGTACCCGCACCTCGACGACCTCGATCCCGCCCGCCGGGGAGGCGAGCGCGTGCTCCAGCTCGGGCAGCGACTCCACCCGCCAGTGCGGCGTGCGCGTCGCGGCGCACAGCGCCGCCAGGTCGGTGCCGTGGGGCGTGCCGAAGAGGGTGTCGAACGCGTCGGCGTGTCGCTCGGCGCCCTGCTCCAGCATGGTGAAGATCGAGCCGCCGTCGTCGTTGACGACGACGAGGGTGAGGTCGGGGCGCTCCTCCCGGGGGCCGAGCACGAGGCCGCCCGCGTCGTGGAGGAACGTCACGTCGCCGAGCAGGGCGAGGGCGCGCGACGAGCCGTCCCGGCCCAGCGCCGCCCCGATCGCCGTCGACACGGTGCCGTCGATGCCGGCCAGCCCGCGGTTCGCGAGCACGAGCCGCCGCTCGCCCGCCGGGGGCGGCGTCGCCATGACGTCGAGGTCGCGGATCGGGCTGGAGGCGCCGACGACGAGCAGCCCGCCGGCCGGCAGGGCGCGCGCGACCGCAGCCGCGACCTCGTACGGCGTGAGCTCCGGCTCGGCGGCCACCGCTGCGTCGAGGCGCCGGGAGACGGCGCGGTCGGCGGTCTGCCACTCCCGCAGCCAGGTGCGGTCGGGCCCGTCGCCGTCCGGCGCGGGCGCGGCGACCGCGTCGTGCTCGGCGGCCACGTGGAACGGTCGGCGCGTCCAGCGCCCGGCGTGGCGCCAGGAGACGACCTCGACGTCGGCGCGCTCGAGCAGCCGGGTCACCGGCCGGGACAGCGTGGGGTGACCGGCGACGACGACGCGCTCGACGCGGGCGCCGAGCGGTCCGTCGAGCAGCAGGCGGTAGCCGCGCAGCGCGTTCGGCCCCGTCCGCGCCCCCGAGCTGGGCTCGGCCAGGAGCGGCCAGCCGGCGGTCTCGGCGAGGATGCGCGCCGGCGGGCCGGCGTCGTCGCCGGCGACGACCACGGTGCGCGGGCCGGCGGGCAGCACGTGCGCCGAGCCGTCCTCGACCGCGCGGCGGTACGCCGACCCGAGGCGCGAGCGACCCGTCTCCCGCGGCAGCGGCGCCGGCACGTCGGCGGCGGGCCAGGGTGCGCTCGGCACGAGCACGCCGGAGAGCTGCACGTTCAGCTGCACGGGGCCGGCGAGGGCGAGCAACGTCTCGTCGACCTCGTCCGGCGCGACGAGGTCACCGAAGGCGGCGGCGTCGCCGAAGAGCCGCACCTGGTCGGTGGTCTGGCTCGCCCCCGTGCCGCGCAGCGACGCGGGGCGGTCGGCCGTCACCACGACGAGGGGCACGGCGCTGTGGGCGGCCTCGAGCACCGCCGGGTGGAGGTTGGCGGCGGCGGTGCCCGACGTGCACACGACGGCCGCCCGCGACCCGCCCCGCGTCAGCCCGAGGGCGAGGAACCCGGCGGTCCGCTCGTCGACGCGCGTGTGCAGGCGCAGCGCACCCGCGGCGGCCGCGTCGTACGCCGCGAAGGCCAGCGGGGCGTTGCGCGACCCGGGCGACAGCACGACCTCCCGCACCCCCGCGCGCACCAGCGCGGCCACGACCGCGCGGGCGAGCAGCACGGCCGGGGGCTCCGGGGTGGGCTCGGGCCCCTCGACGGTCGCGGTCACGAGCGGCGATCCTGCCGCACGGCGCCGACGGCCGCGAGCCGGTCAGCCCACCACGCCAGCCGGTCGGGGGCCGCAGCGTGGCGCTCCAGCAGCCCCGGGTCCGGTACGACGGAGCGCACCGGCAGCATCCCGTCGACCGGCAGCAGCGGGTCGGCCACGACGTCCTCGGTGAACAGCTGCACGGTGGCCAGCCCGCACGCGTGCGGCAGCTCGGGCAGGGCGGCGGCGAGCGCGACACCGGCGGCGATGCCGACCGACGACTCCAGCGCCGACGAGACGACGACGGGCAGCCCGATGTCCTCGGCGATGCGCAGGCAGGCGGCGACGCCGCCGAGGGGCTGCACCTTGAGCACGGCGATGTCGGCCGCCTCGAGGTCGCGGACCCGGTAGGGGTCCGCGGCCCGGCGGATGGACTCGTCGGCGGCGACCGGCACGTCGACGCGGCGGCGGAGCGCCGCCAGCTCCTCCACGCTCGCGCACGGCTGCTCGACGTACTCCAGCCCCCCGACCGCCCGGTCGAGCACCCCGACGGCGCGCACGGCCTCGTCGAGCGACCAGCCACCGTTGGCGTCGACGCGCACGTGGCCCGCCGGGCCGAGGGCGTCGCGCACCGCCTCGAGGCGCGCCACGTCGTCGGCGAGGGTCTGGCCGCGCTCGGCCACCTTGACCTTGGCGGTGGTGCAGCCGCCGGACCGCACGATGCGGTGCGCGGTCTCCGGGTCGGTGGCGGGCACCGTCACGTTGACGGGTACGGCGTCCCGCACCGCCGCGGGCCACCCCCCGGCCGCGGCCTCCTCGGCGCAGGTGAGCCAGGGCGCGGCGGTGGGGGCGTCGTACTCGAGGAAGGGCGACCACTCGCCCCACCGGCTCGACCCGTCGGGCCCCTCGGTCTCGACGAGCGCGACCTCGCGCCTGGTGATTCCCCGGAAGCGGGTGCGCAGACCGAGCGCGACGACGTGCAGCCTCATCCTTCCACCATCCCCCGCAGCGCCAGCCGGTCGGTCTTGCCGTTGGGCAGCAGGGGGACGGCGTCGATCACCACGAGCTGCCGCGGCGCCCAGGCGCGCGGGTGCGCGGCGGCGACCCAGTCGCGCAGGGCGTCGAGGTCGGACGCGGGAGCCCCCGACGAGGCGGCCGGCACCACCCAGGCCACGACGCGCTGCCCCCACTCGGGGTCCTCGACGCCGAGCACCTCGGCCGCCGCGACGTCGGGGTGCTCCCGCAGCCGGCGGGCGACCACGGGCGTGGGCACGTTGACGCCGCCGGAGACCACGAGGTCGTCGACGCGGCCGAGCAGCTCGAGGCGGCCGTCGGGGGTGAGGCGCCCGGCGTCGGAGGTGCGGAACCACCCGTCGACCAGCACCTCGGCGGTGAGGGCGGGGTCGCCGTCGTACCCGTCGAAGAGGGTGGGCCCGGCGACGGCGAGGCGGCCGTCGTCCTCGAGCCGCAGGCGTACGCCGGGCAGCGGCCACCCGTCGTACACGCAGCCGCCCGCGGTCTCGGCGGAGCCGTAGGTCGCGACGACCCGCACGCCGGCGGCGGCCGCCCGCTCGCGCAGCTCGGGGTCGATCGGTCCGCCGCCGAGGAGGACGGTGTGGAACCCGCGCAGCGCCGCCGTCGCCTCCGGGTCGTCGAGCAGCCGGAACAGCTGGGTGGGCACGAGCGAGACGAGGTGCGGCACGCCGGGCGTCATGGCCGCCGCCGCGGCGGCGAACCCGGGGTGGTCGTCGAGCAGCACGGGTCGGTGGCCGGCGGCCAGGGAGCGGGCGACGACCTGCACGCCGGCGACGTACGTGGCGGGGAGGGCGAGCAGCCACTGCCCCCGGGCCCCGAGCACCGCAGCCGTCGCCTCGCCGGAGGCGCGCACGGCCCGGCGCGACAGCACGACGCGCTTGGGGCTACCGGTGGAGCCGGAGGTCTCGACGATCAACGGCTCGGGCTCCGCGGGGGCCTCCAGCCAGGCGGCGAGGGCCTCGACGACGGAGGCCGGCGGGCCGGCGACGGGGCGCAGGGAGGACACCCCGGCAGGCTACTGGCGGCCCGCGGTGCTTGAATCGGTGACCATGCCGTCCGCGTCGCCCGCCCCCGCGTCCTCCCCCACCCTCGCCCACTGGGTGGCCGGCGCGCGCCCGCGCACCCTGCCGGCGGCGATCGCGCCGGTGCTGGCGGGCACCGGTGTGGCGATCTACGGCGACGAGGCCGTGGCCTGGAAGGCCCTGCTCGCGGGCGTCGTCGCGCTGGCCCTCCAGGTGGGCGTGAACTACGCGAACGACTACTCCGACGGCATCCGCGGCACCGACGACGACCGCGTCGGGCCGCTGCGCCTCGTCGGCTCGGGCCTCGCGTCGCCGCGGGCCGTGAAGACCGCGGCGTTCGCCGCCTTCGGGGTGGCCGGTGTCGCGGGCCTCGTGCTCGCCGCGACCACCGCGTGGTGGATCGTGCTCGTCGGCATCGTCTGCGTGCTGGCCGCGTGGTTCTACACCGGCGGCGAGAAGCCGTACGGCTACCTCGGCCTGGGCGAGGTCATGGTGTTCGTGTTCTTCGGCCTCGTCGCGACGGTGGGTACGACGTACGTGCAGGTCGGCGCCTTCACCGCCGACACCCTGCTGCCGAGCCTGTACGCCGGCGGCGGCATCGGCGCGCTGGCCTGCGCGATCCTGGTGGCCAACAACCTGCGCGACGTGCCCACCGACACCGTCGCCGGCAAGAGGACCCTCGCCGTGCGTCTCGGCGAGCAGCGCACCCGGTGGTTCTACGTGCTCCTCGTGGCGGGCGCCGGCGCCGACTTCGTGGCGATCGCCCTGCTCACCACGCCCTGGGTGCTGCTCTCGCTCGTGTACGTCGTGCCCGCCGCCGCCGCGGCCGGCATCGTCATGCGCGGCGCCCGCGGCCCGGAGCTCATCCCCGTGCTGGCCCGCTCCGGCGTGGCCGAGCTGCTCGCCGGCATCGGCCTCCTCGCCGGCTTCTGGATCGGCGCCTGATCGCCCCACCGCTCGGCACGCCCTGCGAGGCGGTGGCCCGGCATAGGCTCACCGCATGTGGTTCGCGATCTTCTGCCTGCTCGTCGTCGGTGGCGTCCTCGCCTACGTCTACCGCGTGAAGCTGCTGGCGCGGGTGCTCGGCCAGTCCGAGACCCGCGTGCGGGGGCACCTCGAGCGGCGCCGCCGCCCCTGAACCCCATGGCTCAGGCCGGCTCGGCCCAGGTGCCGTCCTGCAGGAAGCGCACGAGCGTCTCCTCGTGCGCCGCGACGTCGAGCCCCTGCGCCGCGACCCACGCGTCGTCGTAGTAGGTGTGCGCGTAGCGCTCGCCGCCGTCGCACAGCAGCGTCACCACCGAGCCCGCCTCGCCCGCGGCGCGCATCCGCGCGACGACCCGCAGGGCGCCCCACAGCGCCGTACCGGTCGAGCCGCCCGCGGAACGGCCCGTGATGCGGCTGCACCAGCGCGCGGCGGCGACCGAGGCCGCGTCGGGGACGCGGGTCATCGCGTCGACGACGCCGGGGACGAACGACGGCTCGACGCGGGGACGGCCGATGCCCTCGATGCGCGAGGAGGTCGGCACGGTGTGCGTCGGGTCGCCCGTGGCGTAGCCGTCGAGGAACGCCGAGCCCTCCGGGTCGGTGACGAGCACCCGGGTGTCGTGGCAGCGGTAGCGCACGTAGCGCCCGATGGTCGCCGACGTGCCGCCCGTGCCGGCGCCGACGACGACCCAGGCCGGCACCGGGTGCCGCTCCAGGGCCATCTGCTCGAAGATCGAGTCGGCGATGTTGTTGTTGCCGCGCCAATCGGTGGCGCGCTCGGCGTAGGTGAACTGGTCCATGTAGTGCCCGCCGCACTCGGCGGCGAGGCGGCGCGCCTCGTGGTACACCGCGCCCGGCTTGTCGACGAAGTGGCAGCGGCCCCCGTGGAACTCGATGAGCGCGACCTTCTCCGGTGACGTGCTGCGCGGCATCACGGCGACGAACGGCAGCCCGAGCATGCGGGCGAAGAACGCCTCCGACACCGCGGTCGAGCCCGACGACGCCTCGATGACCGTCGTGCCCTCCCGCACCCAGCCGTTGACCAGGGCGTAGAGGAACAACGAGCGGGCCAGCCGGTGCTTGAGCGAGCCGGTCGGGTGGACGGACTCGTCCTTCAGGTAGAGGTCGACGTCCCAGTGCTCCGGCAGCGGGAAGCGGTGGAGGTGCGTGTCCGCGGACCGGTTGGCGTCGGCCTCGACCTTGCGGATCGCGGCGCGCAGCCACGCGCGGTGCCCCGGGCGCTCCCGCGAGACGAGGGGGCCGTCCGGCACCTCAGTCCTCGTCCTCGCGCCCGCGGGCCCTCTCGTAGTTCTCCGAGATCCGCTGCGCGCGGGCGTCGATGCGCCGTGCGAAGGCCTCGCGCGGACGGTCGAGCACGACGTAGGAGGCGATGCCTGAGATGAGGAACGCGAGGATGAGCGGCTCGAGCTGGATCAGCCCCTCCTGGTCCGTCAGCAGCGTCCAGACGCCGAGCACCACGCCGTACGCGACGACGAGCAGCGCCAGGCGCATGAGGGTGTAGACCACGAACTCCTTCACCGCGCCAGGGTAGCGACCGGCGTGCCCGCCGATGGCGCCCGGTGCGGTCGGACCGGTGCGGTTGGCCCGGTCGATAGGCTGGCGGGGTGCTGAAGTTCGTGCTGGTCGTCCTCGTGGTCGTGGCCTGCATCTACTTCGCCCTGAGGCTGCTCGACAAGCGCCGCGCCGCGGGCGGGGACTCGAACCCCGTCCCCCGTGGCCCCGTCGGCCCGGACGACGACCCCGACTTCATCTGGGGCCTCAACAAGCGCGTCCGCCGGCCCGGCACCCCGCCCGGCACACCCCCGGGCACCGCCCCGAACGCCGGCGACCCGGTCGACCCGCTCGACCTGGGCCCCGCCGACCCGCTGGAGCCGGGCGAGCCCCGCGACCCGGGCGACGAGCCCCCCGCGCCGGACGCTCCCGCCCGCTGAGTCGTCTGTAGCCGGCCCCGGAGCGCGCCGAGTCAGTCGGCGCCAGGCGCGCCCCCGAGCGCGCCGAGTCGTCGCTAGCTGCGCCCTGCGACCGACCGTGCGGCTCGCGCGGAGGTCTGCTGAGCAGACATCGAGCAGCGGATCTCCGCACAGGCGCCGCGCCCCGGCGCCCTGGCGGCCCGCAGCCGGTACGCCGCCGTACCCGGCCGGAACGCCCTCGACGAGACACTTGACGCCGCAACCCGCCACTTCCGGGTGAAAGGTTCACATGTGAAGTGGCGGGTTCCCCGGTGCACCGGGGAACCCGCCGCTCGATGGTCGTACGGCGGAGCGCCCGCCGCGTCAGGCGTAGCTGTGCATGCTCGACGACGAGAAGAAGTTGATGCCGATGAAGTTGAACCACAGCGTCGCGAGGCCGATGAGGGCCAGGATCGCGGCGTTGCGGCCCTTGAAGCCGGCGGTCGCGCGGGCGTGGAGGTAGGCCGCGTAGACGACCCAGGTGATGAACGCCCACACCTCCTTGGGGTCCCAGTTCCAATAGCGGCTCCACGCCTCGTGCGCCCAGATGGGGCCGGTGATGAGCACCGCGAAGGTCCACACGGGGAACGCGAAGGCGTGCAGGCGGTAGGTCAGGCGGTCGAGCCCGACGAGGTCGGGGACGCGGGCCAGGTAGCCGCGCACGGCCGGCGCGGCAGTCTCGCCGGCTGCGCCCACCGCGGCGGTGTCCCCCGCCGTACCGGCGCCCACTCCCGCACCCGCCAGCTCCTTGCGCTCGGCCCGCTCCTTGAGCAGGTAGAGCACCGAGGTGAAGCCGCCGAGGGTGAACGCCGCGGTCGCGATGACGGCCGAGACGACGTGGATGACGAGCCAGTAGGAGTTCAGCGCCTCCGTCAGCGGGGCGACCTCCTCGTGCAGCCAGATGACGTCGATCATCAGCAGCGTCACGACGAAGCCGGCGACGATCGGGCCGAGCCACGCGAGGTGGAAGCGACGCAGCAGCACCAGGTAGGTCAGCGAGACGAAGAAGGTGCCGGCGAGCGTGAACTCGTACATGTTGCCCCAGGGCACCCGGTTGGGGTCGGCGGCCATGCCGCGCCCGACGAGCGCCACGAAGTGCACCGCGGTGGCGATCATCGTGAGGATGATGCCGAGCCGCTCGCCCATGGCCACGCGGCGTCGAGCGCCCTCACCGGCAGTCGCGGCGACCTCGTCCTCGCTCCACGCCTCCTCGGTGGCGCCGCTGCGACGACCCGCGGGCCGGCCGGCGGACACGC
Organism: Nocardioides sp. ChNu-153; assembly: GCF_030466625.1. Classification (GTDB taxonomy): domain Bacteria; phylum Actinomycetota; class Actinomycetes; order Propionibacteriales; family Nocardioidaceae; genus Nocardioides. The sequence goes on along the minus strand of NZ_JADEVT010000007.1, from coordinate 143,037 downwards.
CGCCCGACCGGGCGCCCGCGCCGACGGCGACCCGCTCGACGCGGCTCACCGGCACCTTCCGCAGGGACGCCCACTGCCACAGGTGGGCGATGAAGCCCAGGAAGTAGACGATGCCGCTGATCGCGACCGCCTGGTTGCTCAGCGTCTCCCACGCCTCGTTGCTCACGCCGTCTCCTCGCTCCGCTCGGCGCGCACCCGGGGTCCACGCACGTCCTCCAGGATGCCTTGCAGCTCCTCGTCGCCACCACCGGCCCCGGTGGAGCGGTCCAGCACGCCGACCACGACGAGCGTCGGACCGCCCTCGGCGTCCTGGTCGTCCTCGTCACCGCCCACGTCGCCCCAACCACCCACGGGCGCCGGGCGCACCCGCACCCACACGCGGCGGGGGCGGATGAACAGCGAGCCGAGGAGCCCCACGAGCGCGGCCACGACGCCGCCGAGAGCGACGAGCTTGCCCGGGGTCTGGCTGATCTGGATGCGGTTCCAGCGCTCGAGGCCCTCGAACTCCACCGTGCCCAGCCCGTCCGGCAGCTCCGCGACGTCGCCCACCGCGAGGTCGAACCGCACGGGCACGCCGTCGGCGTCGAGCTCGGGCTCGAGCCCGTCGCGCTGCAGCGCGTAGACCGACTGCGGGGCGCCGGAGTCCATGCCCAGGTCGCCGGTGTACATGATGAGCGACATGCGCGGGTTGCTCGCCTCGCCGAACACCGAGTAGGGCCCCGTCTCCATGTCGAAGCCGTAGTACGGGTAGAACTCGCCCTCGAGGCCGACCTGCGTGTCGAGCCCGTCCGGCACCTTGACGACGCCGAACGAGGCGAACGTGAGGTCGGTCGGCAGGAAGATCGTGGGGCCCGAGTAGGCCACCTCGCCCTCGGCGTCGCGCACCGTGATGACGGGCGCGTACCCGTGGCCGATGAGGAACAGGTCGGTGTCGCCGATGGTCAGCGGGTGGTTGACCCGCAGGTCGTAGGTCTTCTCCGGCGTCCCCTCGGTGACGTCCTCGGTGTAGCTCAGCTGGGCGCTGAACGCCCGCGCCTGCCCGAACGCCGGCCCGGAGCGGTACCAGTCGATGTCGAAGTCCTCGATCGTGTACGCGAACGGCTCCAGGTCGTCCGGCGACCACAGGCTGCCGGAGTCGAGGTCGTCGTACTGCGTCACGTTGTTGGCGAAGCCGTTGCCCACCAGCGTGATGACGCCGCCCTGGTAACCCAGCAGGCTGCCCATCGCGAACCCGGCGAGCACGACGAGCACCGACAGGTGGAAGACGAGGTTGCCGGCCTCGCGCAGGTAGCCACGCTCGGCGCGCACCACGACGTCCCCGGCGGCGTCGGGCTCGGGCTCCTCGACGACGCGGTAGCGCCGCTTCCGGAGCACCGCCGCCACGGCGGCTGCCGCGTCGGCGGGGCTCTCCTGCGTCCGGTACGACGTGTGGTCCGGCAGGCGGGTCAGGTTGCGCGGCGCCCGCGGGGGCTTCGCCCGCACGGCCCGCGCGTAGACCCGCAGGCGCGGCAGGATGCAGCCGACGAGGCTGATCATCAGCAGCAGGTAGATGGCCGCGAACCACGGCGAGTCGTAGACGCTGAAGAGCCCGAGGCGCTCGTAGATCGGGGTGAGGCGCGGGTGGTCCTCCTGCCACTGGCCGACGGCGAACGAGTCGACGTCCTCCTGCGGCACGATCGAGCCGGGGATCGCCGCGAGGGCGACGAGCAGCAGGAGCACGAGCGCGGTGCGCATGGAGGTGAGCTGGCGCCACCCCCAGCGCAGCGTCTCGCGGAAGGTCAGCTCGCCGGGCCGGCGCCCGGGCACGCCCGAGCCGGGGCCCTCGACGGGCGCCGCCCCGGGGTCGGTCGCGGGGCCCTCCGCGGCGGCGCCCCCGGTGCCGTCACCCTCGGTGGCCGGCCAGTCGGGACGGTCGGCGGGGCCGGTCCGGCCGGTGCGTTCCGTGCTCACACGCTCACCTCGTAGCCGCTGATGAGCGAGCGCTGCAGGTCCTGCACGATGACGTCCCACCACCCGGTCACGAGCAGCACGCCCACGACGACGAGCAGCAGGCCGCCGATCCGCATGACGAGCTGCTGGCGGCGGCGCAGCCAGCCGACCGCGCGCATCGACCAGCCGAAGCCGAGGGCGAGCAGCACGAACGGGATGCCCAGGCCCAGGGCGTAGACCCCGGAGAGCAGCGCGCCGCGACCGGCCGTGCCCTCGTTGGCCGCCAGCGCCGTGATGGCCGCGAGCGTCGGGCCGACGCACGGGGTCCAGCCGAGGCCGAAGAGGAAGCCGAGCAGCGGCGCGGCCGCCAGCCCGACGCTCGGCACCGCGTGCACCCGGTAGTCGCGCTGCAGCCACGGCAGCCGCAGCCACCCGGCGAAGGCGAGGCCGAGCACGATGGTGAGCGCGCCGAGCGCGATCGTCAGCGTCCGCTGCCACTCGAAGAACCACGTGGCGATCGACGCGGAGGCCACGCCGAGGAGCACGAAGACGACCGCGAAGCCCGCGACGAACAGAAGCGCCCCGGCCAGGAGGCGGCCGCGGCGGACGCGGGTCGCCGTACCGACCCCGCCGACCCCGCCGACCCCGCCGCCCGCGCCCCCCGTCGCCCCGGGCGCGCCCGTCGCCGTGGCCACCTCGGCCGCGGACATGCCCGTGGCGTAGGAGAGGTAGCCCGGCACGAGCGGCAGCACGCAGGGCGAGAAGAAGGAGACGAGGCCGGCCAGCAGGGCGACCGGTACGGCGAGCAGCAGCGACCCGCTGCCCGCCGCCTCGGCGAACGCGTCACCCACCGGAGGCCCCCGCGGCGGTGGACGACGTGCTCGGCGAGGCGCTGGACGAGGCGCTCGGCGTCTCGGTCGGCAGGGTGCCCCCGGCCTCGACGACGAGGTCCTCGACGATGTCGACGAGCGTGCCCGCCGACGTCACCTGCCCGACGATGCTGGCCGCGACGCGGCCCTCGGCGTCGAGCACGAGCGTCGCCGGGATGGTGCGGGCCGGGATGGTGTCGGCGAAGGCGAGCAGCGCCCGGCCGTCGGAGGAGTAGATCGACGGGTAGGGCACGTCGAAGGTGCGCTCGAAGCTCTGGGCCTGCGCCGGGGAGCTGTCACGGCTGTTGATGCCGAGGAACGCGGCGGTGCCGTCGAGCCGCTCGGCGGCCTCGACGAGCTCGGGCGCCTCGGCGCGGCACGGCGGGCACCACGAGCCCCACACGTTGACGACGACGGGGCGGCCCCGCTCGGCGGCCAGGGACAGCGGCTCGCCGTCGAGCCCCTCGCCCTCGAGCGTGATCGGCTCACCGCGATCGGCGGGGTCGACGAGGGTGATCTGCCCGTCGCCGGTGATGTAGCCCGAGTTCCCCGTGCTCTCCGACTCGCCGGCGCAGGCCGTCAGGGTGAGCAGCAGGGCGGTCGCGAGCGCGACCGTGAGCGACCGGACCCGCCGGGCCCGGGTGGTGCGGTGGACCATCAGGGACGCTGCTCCTCGGGGGCTCCCCCGGCGGAGAACGGCGCGGCCTTGTCGCGGGCGGGGATGAGGTCGCCGGCCGGCTCGGAGTAGGTCACCTTCGTCAGCACGTCGCCGCGGAACCACAGCGACGTCAGCGAGCAGAGCGTGCACTGGCGCTTGCGGGGGTCGTGCAGGAACGACCGGTTCTCCACGTGCAGCCGGGTCGTCCAGATCGGCAGCTGGTGGGAGACCACGACGGCCTCGTTGGCCTGGCCCGGCACGGCCTCGGGCTCCGCCGCGGCGGCGTCGCGGGCGTCGTGCACCGCGGCCAGCATGCGCGCGGCGACCTCCTTGTAGGGCTCGCCCCACGACGGCCGGAAGGGGTTCCACAGGTGCCGCCACGTGCGCGGGTCGCGCAGCGCGTTGTCGCCCTGGGCGAAGCGCTCGCCCTCGAACTTGTTCGTCGACTCGATGACCCGGGCGTCGGTGAGCACCTCGAGCCCGCGGGCGGCGGCGAGCGGCGCGATGGTCTCCTGCGCGCGCTCCAGCGGGGAGGAGCGCAGGTGCACGATCGGGCGGTCGCCGATGACCTCGGCGACCCGGTCGGCCATGGCCCGGCCGTTGGCCGAGAGGTGGAACCCGTCGCGGCGTCCGTAGAGGACGCCCTGGGGGTTGTGCACCTCGCCGTGGCGCAGCAGGTGGACGACGGTCTGCTCGGTCATCGTGTCCTCGGTCGGGTCGGGGGTGCGGGCGGGTGGGGCGTCGGGGGCGTCAGTACGTCGCGGCGGCGGCCCGGGCGGCGCCGGGGAGCGCCTCGAGCACGTGGCTCACGGCGGCGTCGTCGTGGGCGGCGGAGCAGAACCACACCTCGTACGCCGACGGCGGCAGGTGGACCCCCGCGTCGAGCATGGCGTGGAAGAAGGCGGCGTACGCCGGCAGGTGCTGCGCCTGCGCGTCGTCGAAGTCGCGGACGGCGCTGCGCGGCGAGGCCGGGTCGGTGAGGAAGACGGAGAACATCGTGCCGGCGCTCTGCACCAGGTGGGGCACGCCCTCGGCGGCGAGCGCGGCGGAGGCGGCCTCGGCGATCGTGCTCGCGACGGTGCCCACCCGCTCGTACACCTCGTCGGTGGCCAGGCGCAGGGTGGTGAGGCCCGCCGTGGTCGCCACGGGGTTCCCCGACAGCGTGCCGGCCTGGTAGACGGGGCCCTGGGGCGAGAGCAGCGACATCACGTCCGCTCGGCCGCCGAACGCGGCGGCGGGCAGACCGCCGCCCATCACCTTGCCGAACGTCATGAGGTCGGGCACCCAGCCCTCGTGCGCGCCGTCGAGGCCCCAGCCGCCCTGGCGGGTGGCGCGGAAGCCGGTCATCACCTCGTCGGAGACGAAGAGGGCGCCGTGGGCGCGGCAGGTCTCCGCGAGGAACCGGTTGAAGCCCGGCTCGGGCGGGACGACGCCCATGTTGCCGGGGACGGCCTCGGTGACGAGGCAGGCGATGCGCTCGCCGTGCTCGGCGAACACCTTCTCGACGGCCGCCCGGTCGTTGTAGGGCAGCACGAGCGTGAGGTCGGTGGCCGACTGCGGGACGCCCGGCGTGCCCGGCACCGCGAAGGTCGCCAGGCCGGAGCCGGCGCTGGCCAGCAGCGCGTCGACGTGACCGTGGTAGCAGCCGGCGAACTTCACGACGACGTCGCGGCCCGTGGCCCCGCGGGCGAGGCGGATGGCCGACATCGTCGCCTCGGTGCCCGACGAGGTGAACCGCACGCGCTCCACCGGGGTGCGCGCCACGATCTCCTCGGCCAGCAGCACCTCGGTCTCGGTGGGGGTGCCGTACGACGTGCCCCGCGCCACCGCCGCCTGCACGGCCGCGATCACCTCGGGGTGGGCGTGGCCGAGCAGCATGGGGCCCCAGGAGCCGACGAGGTCGACGTACCGGTTGCCGTCGACGTCCGTCAGCCAGGCGCCCTCGGCGCTGGCGATGAACCGCGGCGTGCCCCCGACGGCACCGAACGCCCGGACGGGCGAGTTGACGCCGCCCGGGGTCACCGCACCGGCACGCGCGAAGAGGTCCGCGGAGCGCGCGGTGGGGCGTTCGGTCGGGGCGGGCACCGGCCCATTCTCGCCGATGCGGCCAAGCCGTCGACCACCGGTCGCGCAGATGCTCGCGCGAACCCATGACAGGGGCGTTTCCTCAAGATATGGTCAAGGACGTTCGTGGTTGGGGTGCGGTCGTAACCTGCCGGGAACAGCAGCGTTGTCCACGTCACACGGCTTGAGGGAGCCGCACGACGATCCGCACTGGTCACCAGGGGAGAGAACGATGAGCACAACCCGCTTCGCGCGGTGGCAGAAGGCCACCGCGCTCGCGCCCATGGCGGCCCTGTCCGCGGCCTGCACCGTCGCGATCGCCGGGGCCGGCGGCCCGGTCGGCACGCTGACCGCGGCCGACGAGGGCGGCGCGACCCCGGGCGCGGTCGAGGTGCCCGAGGCGGCCGTCGAGGCCCCCGCGAGCGTCTCCCTCCCCGAGGCCGTCTCCGCGACGCAGACCGACAGCTCCATCGTGAGCGCGTCGAGCACGAGCGGCATCCCCGCGGTCGCCCTGGGCGCCTACCAGCGGGCGCAGACGATCATCAACGGCGCCGACTCCTCGTGCCGCATCTCGTGGCAGCTCGTGGCGGCCATCGGTCGCGTCGAGTCCGACCACGGCCGGTACGGCGGCACGCAGCTCGACGAGAAGGGCGTGGCGACGCCGGGCATCTTCGGCATCCCCCTGGACGGCTCGAACGGCACGGCGCGGATCATGGACACCGACGCGGCCGAGCTCGACAACGACGCGACGTACGACCGTGCGGTCGGCCCCATGCAGTTCATCCCCTCCACGTGGCGCGTCGTCGGCGTCGACGCCGACCGCGACGGCGTGCGCGACCCGCAGAACATCCACGACGCGGCGCTCGCCACGGCCGTGTACCTGTGCTCGGGCGACGAGGACCTGTCCACCGAGGCCGGCAAGCGCTCGGCGGTGCACCGCTACAACCACAGCGACGAGTACGTGAACCTCGTGCTCGCCATCGAGGAGGCCTACCTCGAGGGCGAGTACACGTCGGTCCCGAACGCGGTGGCGGCGTCGAACTACTTCGTCCCCGACCCGGTCACGACCCGCCCGAACGACGGCGGCTCGACCGACACCGCGGTCCCGGGTCGTCCCGGCGCCCCGGCGGCCGGCGGCACGGGTGGCACCGGTGCCGGCGCGACGCCCGGCACGGGTGGCGGCACCGGCAGCGGCTCGACCCCGGGCACCGGCGGCGGCTCCACGCCCGGCACGGGCGGCGGCTCCACGCCGGGCACCGGCGGTGGTACCGGCGGCGGCACCGGCGGCGAGACCCCCGGCTCGGACGGCCCCGTCACGATCCCTGGGACCGACCCGACCCCCGCGCCCACCCCACCCCCGGCGCCCGTCCTGCCGCCCGTCGTTGAGGCACCAGTTCGTGCGGTGCTCACGGAACTGGAGGCTACGACCCGGTGCCTTGCTAGCGGCATCCTGGCCATCGATGCTCGCGCTCTCGCCGCCTGCGTCGACCGCCTCATCCGCGGCAGCGGCGGCTGAGCCCACCCCGATCCCCCGCGCAGCGCCCCGGTTCTCCTCCTGGAGCCGGGGCGCTGTTGCGTCCGGGACCTGCAGCACCGCCCCCGCTCGCCCGTAGTCCACGACCCGCACGGCCGGCCGGGCGGACGCGCGGCGGCGGCTGGCCGCGGTAGGAGCGGTAGTCGTCCACTGCCGCTCCTACCGCGACCCCTGCGGCGACCAGCCCGTCGCGGCGACGGGCGGGGCGCTCAGGCGCGCAGCAGCCGGGCGGCCTCGGCGGCCCAGTAGGTCAGCACGACGTCGGCGCCGGCGCGGCGGATCGACGTCAGCGTCTCGAGGATCGCGGCCTCGCGGTCGATCCAACCGTGGGCCGCGGCGGCCTCGAGCATGGCGTACTCGCCCGAGATGTTGTACGCCGCGACCGGCACGTCGACGGCGTCGCGCACCCGTCGTACGACGTCGAGGTAGGCGAGCGCGGGCTTCACCATCACCATGTCCGCGCCCTGCGCGACGTCGAGCAGCGCCTCGCGCACGCCCTCGACGGCGTTGGCGCCGTCCTGCTGGTAGGTACGGCGGTCGCCGACCAGCGAGGAGTCGACGGCCTCGCGGAAGGGGCCGTAGAAGGCGGAGGCGTACTTCGCCGAGTAGGCGAGGATCGCCACGTCGCTCGCGCCGGCGCCGTCGAGCGCGGCGCGGATGACGGCGACCTGGCCGTCCATCATGCCGCTGGGCCCGACCACGTCGGCGCCGGCGGCGGCCTGGGCGCGGGCCATCTCGGCGTACACCTCGAGCGTCGCGTCGTTGTCCACCCGGCCGTGGGGGTCGAGCAGGCCGCAGTGGCCGTGGTCGGTGAACTCGTCGAGGCACAGGTCGGCCATCACGGGCAGGGCGTCGCCCACCTCCGCGGCGACGTCGGCGATCGCGACGTTGAGGATGCCGGCCGGGTCGACCGCGCCGGAGCCCGTCGCGTCCTTCGCCTCCGGCACGCCGAAGAGCATGATCCCGCCGAGACCGAGCTCGGCCGCTTCGACGGCGGCCGAGCGCAGCGAGTCCCGCGTGTGCTGCACGACCCCCGGCATCGACGAGATCGGCACCGGCTGGGTCGCGCCCTCGCGCACGAACACCGGCAGCACCAGCTGCCGGGGCCGCACGGAGGTCTCGGCGACGAGCTCCCGCAGGGCGGGGGTACGCCGGAGCCGGCGCGGCCGCACGACGGGGGGCCGCGCCGGGAGGTCGCCCGACCCGGTGGCGCTCAGTTCGAGACCTTCCGGCGCGCCGACGCCTTGCGGTCCGACGGCTTGGTGACGGGCTGCCCGGACTCCAGCAGCCCGAGCCGGCGGGTCGCGCCGAAGTCGGCCAGCGCGTCCACGAGCGCCTCCATCGACGGCGAGGGCGCCATGACGTCGACCCGCAGGCCGTGCTCCTCGGCCGTCTTGGCCGTGGCGGGCCCGATGACCGCGATGACCGTCGACGGGTGCGGCTTGCCGGCGATGCCGACGAGGTTGCGCACCGTCGAGGACGACGTGAAGACGACCGCGTCGAACTTGCCGGTCTTGATGGCGTCGCGCACCGGCGCGGCCGGCGGCGCGGCGCGCACCGTGCGGTAGGCCGTCACGTCGTCGCACTCCCAGCCCTTGTCGACGAGGCCCGCGACCAGGTTCTCCGTCGCGATGTCGGCGCGCGGGAGGAAGACGCGGTTGATCGGGTCGAGCACGTCGTCGTACTCGGGCCAGTCCTCGAGCAGCCCGGCGGCCGACTGCTCGCCGGAGGGCACGAGGTCGGCGCGCAGGCCCCAGGCCGCGATGGCCTCGGCCGTCTTGTCGCCGACCGCGGCGATCTTGAGGCCCGAGAACGCGCGGGCGTCGAGCCCGTACTCCTCGAACTTCTCGCGCACGGCGCGCACCGCGTTCACCGAGGTGAACGCGATCCACTCGTAGCGGCCCTCGACGAGGCCGCGCACGGCCTTGTCCATCTGCTGCGGGTTGCGGGGCGGCTCGACCGAGATGGTCGGCACCTCCTCGGGCACCGCGCCGTACCCCCGCAGGCGGGCGGACAGCGCGCCGGCCTGGTCCTTCGTGCGGGGCACCAGCGCGCGCCAGCCGAACAGCGGCTTGGTCTCGAACCACGACAGCGTCTCGCGCAGGTCGACGACCTCGCCGACGACCGTGACGGCGGGCGGCTGGATGCGAGCGGCGCGGGCGTCGGCCGCGATGTGCTCCAGCGTCGAGGTGACGGTCACCTGCTCGGTCGTCGTGCCGACCCGGGTCATGGCGACCGGCGTCGTGGCGGCCCGGCCGGCGGCGACGAGCGCCGAGGCGACCTCCGCGATCGGGCCGACCGAGCTGAGCAGCACGAGCGTGCGGCCGTCGGCGTACGCGTTCCAGTCCACCTTGTCGGTGCAGGCCACGACGGTGACCTCGCGGTGGTTGCGGGTCGTCAGCGGGATGCCCGCGTACGCCGGCACCGCGGTCGCCGACGAGACGCCCGGCACGATCTCGAAGCCGATCCCGGCCTTGACGCAGGCCTGCGCCTCCTCGGGGCCCGAGGCGTAGAGGAACGGGTCGCCCGTCATGAGGCGCACGACGCGGGCACCGCTGCGCGCGTGCTTGAGCACGACCTTGGCCCGCGCGGCGTGGGTGAGCGGCTGGCCGTCCTCGCCGAAGCCGCCGTCGACGAAGGTCGGCGCGGTGTCGACGACGGTCTCGACGCCGTCGGCGTCCTTGACGACCGTCGGGGTCGGGATGCCGAGCGCGGAGCGCACGAGGAGCTCGTGGTCGGGTGCCTCGGTCACGACGACGTCCGCGTCGCGCAGCAGGTCGAGAGCACGGACCGTCAGCAGGCCCGGGTCACCCGGTCCGCTGCCGACGAACGAGACCCACCCGGTGCCCTCGGGTGCGCCGGTGGCGCCCCCCGTGGAGGTGGCGGTGGTGCTCGGAGTGGCGGTACGTCGCGTCATGCGTGCTGCTCTCTCACTCGGTCGGGACCCTCTGGCTGAGGGCCTTCCATCAGGTCGGCGGCACCGTCGGCCAGCATCTCCTGGCCGAGGCGGCTCCCGACGCCGTGGGCGTCGCCGGGGGAGCCGGTGGAGGACATCCGGATGCTGAGGGCGCCGTCGACGGAGAGCACCACGGCACGCAGCCACAGCTCCTCCCCCTCGTCGCCCTCGACCACCTCGGCCAGCGCCCCGACGGGCGCGGAGCACCCGGCCTCCAGCGTGGAGAGCACGGCGCGCTCGGCGGTCACGGCCGCCCGGGTGCCGGGGTCGTCGAGCGCCCCGAGCAGCTCCACCAGATCGGCGTCGGCGGCCCGGCACTCGACGGCCAGGGCTCCCTGGCCGGGCGCGGGGAGCATCTGGAACGGGTCGATGGTCTCGGTGACCTCGGCCTCGCGGCCCAGGCGGGCGAGCCCGGCGCGGGCCAGGAGCACGGCGTCGACCTCGCCGGCGGCGATCTTGCCGATGCGCGTGTCGACGTTGCCGCGGATGGCCACGATCTCGAGGCCCAGGCCGAGGGCCGCGAGCTGGGCGGCCCGGCGCGGCGAGCCGGTCCCCACGCGGCTGCCGACCGGCAGCTCGCCGAGCGTCAGCCCGTCGCGGGCCACGACCACGTCGCGCGGGTCCTCCCGCGGGGGTACGGCGGCGAGCGCGATGCCCGCGGCCGGCCCGGTCGGCAGGTCCTTCAGCGAGTGGACGGCCAGGTCGACCTCGCCGTCGAGCAGCGCGTCGCGCAGCGCGCTGACGAACACGCCGGTGCCGCCGATGCTGGCGAGCGGGGCGCGGTTCACGTCGCCGTGGGTCGTCACCTCGACGAGCTTGACGGGCCGCCCGGTGCGCTCGGTGATGAGCGCCGCGACGTGACCCGACTGCGTCGTGGCGAGCGCGGAGGCGCGGGTGCCCAGGCGCAGGGGGCGCTGGGCGGCGGTGCCGGTGGGGGTTGCGGCGGTCACGGGCGTCCCCCCGGCCGGGTCACGGCGTCGACCGCGTCGGGGTCGAGGGCGAACAGCTCGGCCAGCGCGGCGGCGTACGACACCGCGCCCTGCTCGTTGGCGAGCTGCTTCACGCGCACCGTGGGCTGGTGGAGCAGCTTGTCGGCGACGCGGCGCACCGTCTGCAGCACCTCGGCGCGCGCGGCGGGGTCGAGGTGGGGCAGGCGACCGTCGAGGCGGGCCATCTCCGCCTCCACGACGGTCGTCGCCATCGTGCGCAGCGCGACCACGGTCGGCGTCACGCTCGCCTGGCGGCGGGCCGAGGTGAAGGCCGCGATCTCCTGGGTGACGATCTCGCGCACCGCGTCGATGCCGGGGGCGACCTCGGCGATGCGCAGCTCGTCGGCCAGGCGGGCGAGCCCGAGCAGCAGCACGCCGGGCAGCTCGGCCACACCGGGCTCCACGTCGTGGGGCAGGGCGAGGTCGACGACGGCCAGCGGCCGGGCCGGGTCGTCGTGGCCACTGCGGGCGCGCTCGACGAGCTCGCGGGTCAGCACGGTGCCGGTCGAGCCGGTGCAGGACACGACGACGTCGGCGCCGACCAGCTCGCGCTCGAGGTCGGGCAGCTGGGCCGAGCGGGCGCCGTACTCCCCCGCCAGGCGGGAGGCGTTGGGCTCGGTGCGGTTGACGACGACGAGCTCGGCGACCCCGGCGCGGGCCAGTGTGGCGGTCGCGAGCGAGGCCATCGCCCCGGCACCGACGACCACGGCGCGGCGCCCGGCGAGGCCGCCGACCTGCGGCGCGGCCAGCTCGAGCGCGGCCGTCACCAGGGACGGGGCGGCGCGGTCGATGTCGGTCTCGGCGTGGGCGCGCTTGCCCACGCGCAGCGCCTGCTGGAACAGCACGTTGAGGGCGGGCCCGACCGTGCCGAGCTCCTGGCCCAGGCGCAGCGCCTCGCGGGCCTGGCCGAGGATCTGGCCCTCACCGACGACCATCGAGTCGAGGCCGGCGGCCACCCGGAAGAGGTGGGAGACGGCGGCGTCGTCGTAGTGCACGTACAGGTGCGGGAGCATCGCCTCGGTCGTCGCGCCGCCCCGCTCGATGAGCAGGCGGGAGATCGTCTCGATGCTGCCGTGGAAGCGCTCGACCTCGGTGTAGATCTCGAGGCGGTTGCACGTCGCGATCACCGTCGCCTCGGTGACGTGCTCCGCGTTCGCGACCTCCGCGACCAGCTTCTGGGCGCCCTCGGCGTCCAGCGCCAGCCGCTCCAGCACGGCCACCGGCGCCGAGTGGTGGGAGACCCCCACGACCAGCACGCTCATCGCGACTCCTCCCCGTGGCCCGCGGCGACGACCCGTCGCCCGTGGCCGTCCGTTCCGACGACGTCGTGGTCGTGCCCGCCCGCGCCCGTGGCTCCCCCGACGTACGACGGGGAGCGGCGCTGCTCGTGGAAGGCCAGGATCTGCAGCTCGATGGACAGGTCCACCTTGCGCACCTCCACGCCCTCGGGGACGACGAGCACCGTCGGCGCGAAGTTGAGGATGCTGGCGACGCCCGCGGCGACGAGGCGGTCGGCCACGTCCTGGGCGGCCGAGGCCGGCGTGGCGATGACGCCGATCGCGACGTCGAGGCTGGCGACGACGTCCTCGAGCTCGGCCACGGGGCGCACGCCCAGCCCGGCCACGCCGGTGCCGAAGAGGCGGGGGTCGGCGTCGAGCAGCGCGACGACCCGGAAGCCGCGGGAGCGGAACCCGGCGTAGTTCGCGAGCGCCTGCCCGAGGTTGCCGAGGCCCACCACGACCACGTTGCGGTCCTGGGTCAGCCCGATCTCGTGGGCGATCTGGTAGCGCAGGTTCTCGACGTCGTAGCCGACGCCGCGGGTGCCGTAGGAGCCCAGGTGCGAGAGGTCCTTGCGCAGCATGGCGGAGTTCACCCCGGCGGCCGCGGCGAGGTCCTCGCTCGAGCACGTGGGGGTGGCCGACTCGGCCAGCGCGGTCAGGGCACGGAGGTACAGGGGAAGCCGCGCGACGGTGGCCTCCGGGATGCCCCGGGGGCTCTCGGCCTGGGTCCGTGCAGTCAACGTGTCTCGTCTCCAGCCGCGCACGGGCTCGCCTGTGTCAGGAGGGCGGAACCGGGGGGCACCTGGGGGCGCGCGCGGCCCGCTCACTGTAGGAGTTCGCGAACGGCAGGACAAACCGACGAGGGCCTCGTCGGGCAGCGCACGACGGCGCCGGTCAGGCTCCTGCGTCCGGCTCGGCGGCCCGACGGGGCCACACGACGAAGCGGTAGGCCGCGAAGTTGACGACGAGGCTGCAACCTATCGCAAGCACCTTCGCCACGATCACGGGGTCGACCACCCACAGCAGCGCGTGGATGACGAGGGGCTGGATCACCCACATCGTCGCGCCCGTCGTGGCCACGAAGAGCAGCGCGTGGCGCAGCGTGAGGCGGGCGGCGTCGAACGTGAAGAGGCCGTTGACGACGAAGCTGAACGTCATGCCGGCGCTCGTGGAGACCAGGTTGGCCAGGGTGATGCCGAGCGGCCCGTGCAGCAGCCAGAAGATCCCGACGTCGAGGGCGGTGTTGACCACTCCGACGCCGGCGAAGCGCAGCTGCGGGGGGAGCCGGCGCAGCAGCCTCACCGGTGGGTCGCCCCGCGGCGCCGCTCGCCGGACGACACCGCCGGCGGGGCGCTGCGCGGGCCCCGGGCCACGAGCGCGAGCGAGTAGAGCGGCCGGTCCTGCGTCTCGACGTACACGCGGCCGAGGTAGGAGCCGATGACGCCCATCATGATCAGCTGCAGGCCCGACAGCAGGAACATGCCGGCGCCGAGGAACGCCCAGCCCGGCACGGCCTCCTCCGGGGTGACCAGCCGCACGTAGAGCACGTAGCCCGCGACCACCAGGCTGAGCGCGGAGATGAGCACGCCCAGCTTGCTGATGAGCCGCAGCGGGGCGGTGGAGAAGCCGAGGATGCCGTGCGAGGCGAAGGAGATCATGGCCCGCAGCGGGTAGCCGGTGGAACCGGCGAACCGCTCGTCGCGGTCGAACAGCACGGCCTCCTGGCGGAAGCCGACGTGCGCCACGATGCCGCGCAGGAAGCGGCCGTGCTCGCGGTAGCGGCCGATCTCCGCGACGACCCGGGCGTCCATCAGCCGGAAGTCGCCGGTGTCGCGCGGGATGTCCACGTCGGCCATCCGGGCGAGCAGCTTGTAGAACGCCCAGGCGGTGAGCCGCTTGAAGCGCGTGTCCTGCCGGGTGCGGCGCTGGGCGTAGACGACGTCGGCGCCCGCCTCCCAGCGCTCGACGAGCTCGAGGCTGACCCGCGGCGGGTCCTGCAGGTCGGTGTCCATGACCACGACCGCGTCGGCGTCGCCGACCGCGTCGAGGCCCGCGGTCACCGCGAGCTGGTGGCCGAAGTTGCGCGACAGGGCGATGACGGTCACGCGGTCGTCGGTCTCGCGCAGCGCGAGGAGGCGGTCCAGGGAGTCGTCGGCGCTGCCGTCGTCGACGTAGACGAACTCGACGTCGAGGTCGGGGCGCTGCGCCACCGTCTCCGACAGGGTGCGGTGGAAGGTCTCCACGACCTCGGCCTCGTCGTACACGGGCAGCACGTAGGCCAACCGGCGCCGACCACCGGTCTCCCCGCTGGTCGTCGCCGTCGCGGCCACCTGCTCCGCGTGCACCTGCTGCGCCTCCACGACCCGCTCCTCCTGCTCGTCCGTCTGCTCGTCCGTCACCGTCGTCCCATCATCGGGCCTCACCCCAGGGCCGCCAGGACCAGCACGCCGGCCGCCACCAGCACGCAGCCCACCGCCAGCAGCGCCTGCACCCGCACCAGCCAGGTGCCGTACGCCGCGTCGATCCCCGCGCGTCCCGGGGCCACCTCGGGCGCCGGCACGAACCCCGCGGGGTACGGCGCACCCTCCCGCCGCGAGCGCGCGACCGCCCACACCCAGGCCGCGCCCAGCCCGAGGACCGGCGCGGCGGTGGTCCAGTAGCGGGGACCCGAGACGTGCACGAACGGCTGGGTCAGCAGGGCCCCCAGCGACAGCGTCAGCAGCACGCCGAGCACCTGGAGGTCGCGGTGGCGGCGGGCCACCGTCAGCAGCAGCGCGACCCCCGCGGCGAACCCCGACCACACCATCACGTCGGTCACGCCCTCGGCGAGCACCCGCGACGGGCCGGCCGGGGCGCCGAGCCACGTCAGGAACCGGTCGGGGTCCTTCGTGTAGTCGTGCAGGTTGCGCAGCACGTCGCGGGAGTAGGAGCCCGGCGTGACGTCGGCCCGGGCGTGGGTCGACATCTGCTCCAGCACCTCCGTCTCGGGGGTGCCGGTGGCCGCGCCCGTCTCCCGGGCGTAGCGCAACGGGCTGAACCACAGCGTCGACCCCGGGTCGCAGGGCCCGAAGCAGACCTCGTCGCGGTCGCCGAAGGTGTTGGCGAGCACGGTGGGCACCGTGGTGGTGGTGACCACGGGCGCGTCCAGGGCTGCCGACGCCGCGACCGACCAGGGGGTGAGCAGGGCGACGAACGCGACGCCGCCGAGGGCTGCGACGGCGAGGCCGCGCAGCCGCTCCCGGCCCCGCAGCAGCAGCACGGCGGCGAGCACCGTGACGACCCCGAGACCCACGACCAGCAGCGAGGTGCTCGAGCGGAGGTAGACCGCCGCGACCGCGAGCACCCCCAGACCGACGCCGCGGCCCCACGACGGGGCCCTGCCCGCGCGCAGGCCGCGCCCGACCACGACGAGCTCGCAGAGCAGCAGCACCACGACGAGACCGGCGAGCAGGTCGCCCCACACGCCCATCGAGAACGCGGCCCAGGTCGGCACCAGGCCGGGCAGCACCAGCAGCGCCCCGGCGGGCACCGCGCCGAGCACGCCCCGCACGCGCCAGGCCGCGAGCAGCAGCAGGAGCGTGGACACGACCGCGAGGTAGGCCCGCAGACCGGCGACGTCCCCGTCCGGCACCACGAGGAACCAGGGCGCGGTCACGACCGCCATGCCGGGCATGAACCAGCCGCTGGCCACCACGTTGCGCGAGAGCTCGGCGGTGTCGGGGGCCCGCAGCGACCCGAGGTCGCGGGCGAGGTTGGACAGGGCGCGACCGCCGTCGGCGTACGCCGCCTCGTCACCGTGCAGCGCGCCGTCGCCGACGAGCGTGAAGACCCAGGCCGCGACGAGGACGTGCGCCAGCGCGAGGCCGAGCAGGACGCGGTCGGAGCGGGTCAGCCCCCGCAGCCACCTCACTCCCACCACTCCCCCGGGCGGTCGCCGAAGCGCTTCGTGGTCGTCACGGCGTCGCACGGGGGGTCGGTGCGGGCCGGGGCGGCGACGGGCAGGTCGAGGACGGCCTCGCCGCGCACGAGCAGCGGCGGCTCGTCGTCGAAGGACCGCAGCTCGACGACCACGCGCTCGCCGGCGGGGCCGCTCAGTCGCAGGACGCCGTCGGCGGGTCCCGACGTCGCGTCCGTGACGGTGAACCCGACGGCGGTGAACGCCTCCTCGAGCGCCGTCGCCGCCTCCGGCAGCCCGACCTCCGACCAGTGCAGGACGAGGCGGCGGCGCGGGCCGGCGTCGGTGGCGACGTCGCCGTCGCTGCGCACGACGAACGCCAGGTCGGGTCGCGCGTCGCCCGGCAGCGGGAAGCAGCCGTCGAGGACCGTGTTGCCCACGAGGGCCGGGCGGTAGCTGCCGCTGGGGCGCGCGCGCCCGAAGGAGTCGCCCAGCACGGCGAGCACGACGAGGACGACGGCCAGCACGGCGACCGCGGCGAGGGCGCGTCGCCGTACCGGGCCGCGGGAGCGGGGGTGGGAGCGGGCGGTCACGCGGTGAGGGCGGACCGGAGCCGCTCGGCGTCGACGCGCCAGAAGTCGTGCTGCCGCCCGTCGACGAACGTCACCGGGATCTCGTCGGGGTCGATGCGGGCCGCCGTCGCGGCCTCGTCGTCCTCGTCCACGTCGACCTCCACGAAGCGCTCGCCGAGCTCCGCGCACACCTGGGCGACGACGGCGCGGGCCTCGTCGCACAGGTGGCAGCCCTCGCGTCCGTAGAGCACGACGCGGGCGTCGCCGGGCGAGATCGGTGGAAGTGACACGCCCCGCATTCTAGGCTGCGACCTGTGCCCCACCCCGACGACGAGAGCCCGGCTCCCGAGGGACCGGTCGAGCCGGACGAGCGTCCGCAGTCGCGCCCGCTCGCCGGGCGACGCCCCACGGACCTGCGCCGCCGCTCCCGCCTGGCCGGCGAGGCCTCCGCCGCGGCCGCCGAGGTCGAGTCGGCGCTCGACATGCCCCGCGACCCCACGTCGGCGGCGTTCTTCGACGTCGACAACACGCTCATGCAGGGGGCGAGCATCTTCCACCTCGCCCGCGGCCTGCACCGTCGCGAGTTCTTCACGACGCGCGAGATCGCCGGCGCGGTCTGGAAGCAGGCCTACTTCCGCGTCGTGGGGGTCGAGGACCCGGCGCACGTGGCGGACGCCCGCAACTCCGCGCTGGGCTTCATCGCCGGCCACACCGTCGGCGAGCTCGAGTCGCTCGTCGAGGAGATCTTCGACGAGGCCATGGCCGCGAAGATCTGGCCGGGCACGCGGGCGCTCGCGCAGCTCCACCTCGACCAGGGCCAGCGGGTCTGGCTCGTCACCGCCGCACCCATCGAGGTGGCCACGATGATCGCGCGCCGCCTCGGCCTGACCGGCGCGCTGGGCACGGTGGCCGAGCACGTCGACGGCGTCTACACCGGCCGGCTCGTCGGCGAGATGCTCCACGGCCCCGCGAAGAGCGAGGCCGTCAAGGCGCTCGCCGCGCGGGAGGGGCTCGACCTGTCGCGGTGCTCGGCGTACTCCGACTCCGCCAACGACCTCCCCCTGCTCGGGCTCGTCGGCGACCCCTGCGCCGTCAACCCCGACGCCCGCCTGCGCGCCTTCGCCCGCGAGCGGGGCTGGCGGGTGCGCGACTACCGCACCGGGCGCAAGGCCGCCCGCGCCGGCGTGCTCGCCGGCGTCGCCGCAGGTGCGGTGGGCGGCGCCGTGGCCGCCGGTACGGCGCTGCGCAGCCACCGCCGCTGAGCCCGCGTCCGCCGTCCGGCGAAGAATTTTCCGACGAGTAGGTCGGTTCGCCGCAGATCGCTCCCGGGTTTGCCGATAACGGTTCACAAGCCTGGGACGTCGGCCTACATTGGGCCGACGTCTCGGGGGGAGACGGCGTTCCGGGGAGGGCACGATGAGCACAGCAGGTCGGCGCACGCCTGCCGTCGGGGAGGGTCTCGACGCGCTGCGCCACGTCGTGCTCACCGCCCTCGGCGGGCTCGGCACCGAGCCCGGGCTCGCCGGTGTCCCGCACCCGACGCACCGCGTGCGCCGCTCGCCCCACGTGCTCGCGGCCACCGCGACCGACCCGGCGCGCCAGGAGGCCGCGGGCGACCGGCCGGCCGGCGGCGCCGGCGGGGGCGCGGCCCCGGACGACACCGAGGACGCGTTCTCGACCGAGGAGCGCCCCGAGGAGCGCGAGCGCCTCATCGGCCTCGTGGAGCTCGCCCGCGGCGGGGACAAGGAGGCCTTCGGCCTCCTCTACGACCACTACCACGGCGCGGTCTACCGGTTCCTCTACTACCGGACCCGCTCGGTGCCGCTGGCCGAGGACCTGACGTCGGAGACGTTCTTCCGCGCGCTGCGGCGCATGGGCGACTTCCGCTGGCAGGGTCGCGACTTCGGCGCCTGGCTGATGACGATCGCGCGCAACCTCACCACCGACCACTTCAAGGCCGGCCGCACCCGTCTCGAGCACACGGTCGAGGACATGGGCGTGCACGACGACGGCCACGACGACGGGCCGGAGAGCACGGTGCTCTCCGCCCTCACGAACGAGATCCTCATGGAGGCGCTGGGCCGCCTCCCGTCGGAGCAGCAGGACTGCCTGGTCATGCGCTTCCTGCAGGGCATGAGCATCGCTGAGACGGCGGCCGCCCTGGAGCGCACGGAGGGCGCGGTGAAGCAGCTGCAGCTGCGGGGCGTGCGCAACCTGGCGAAGCTGATGCCGGAAGGGATCAGGGAGTCGTGAGCGCCGCCGTAACCTCCCCGTCCGTGCCCTCGTTGGGCGAGGCAGTGCACCTGTCCGCCCCTCCCTCGGGCAGGGCCACCGACCTGACAGGACCCGCCTCATGATGTCCCTCCCGACGGCCCGCCGCCGTGCCGAGGAGCTCGACGTCGCGCTCGCGCAGCGGACCGGCGACGGCGCCCCTGCGCCGCGCCCCGAGCTCGCCCCCCTGCTCGAGGTGGTCGCCGCCCTGCGGGCCGAGCGCTCCACCGCCCCCGCGCCCCGCGCGGACTTCGCCGCCGACCTGCGGGCCCGCCTGCTGGCCGAGGCCGACACCGCGCTGGTGCCGGCGCCCGCCACCGACGAGGACCTGCTGCGCCTCCCCCGGCGCGAGCACCCCCCCCACCGCCGGCGCAGCCTCGTCGCCGCCGCGAGCGTGGCGGTGCTCGCCGGTGGCTCCAGCACGATGGCGTACGCCGCGCAGGACGCCCTGCCCGGCGACTCGCTCTACCCGGTCAAGCGCGCCCTCGAGGGCGCGCGGGGCACCATCAGCCTCACCGACGCCTCGCGTGGCACGGTGACGCTGCGCCACGCCGAGCAGCGCCTCGCCGAGGTGCAGGGCCTCGTGGAGCGCGACGACGCCGCCAGCACGTCGTACGTCGTGGACTCGCTCACCACCTTCGGCGAGCAGGCCGACGAGGCGGCGACCCTCCTCATCGGCGACGGCACCTCGGGCGACGACACCGACGCCACCCGCCTGCGCGAGTTCGTGCGCGACAGCCTCGGCACCCTCGCGCCGCTCGAGCCGGCACTGACCGGCGACGCCAAGACGGCGCTGGCCGACGTCGTGGGCACGCTGCAGTCGATCGACGACCGCGCGCTGACGCTCTGCCCCGACTGCGGGTCCGGCGCCGCCGTCGAGCTGCCCTTCTCCCTCGCCTCCGCCGTGGCCCTCGCCGAGGCCGGCCTCGCCGACGACCCGCTGAAGCTGCCGACCGTCGACAGTGCGGCGGGCCTGCCGCCGGGCAGCGTCAGCGGCGGCGCCGGGAGCCTCGGCGTGCCGCTGCAGGCGCCCGCACCGGCCCCGTCCACCCCGGCGGACCCGACGCAGGCTCCGCAGGCCCCGTCGACCCCGGCCACGCCCGACACCCCGGCTGCGCCGCCGGCCGGCACCACCCCGACCGTGCCCGCGCTGCCCCCGGTGCCCGGCACCGGTGGCACGGGCGTCACGGGCACGACCGACGGCGTGCTCGGCCTGACGGGCCCGCTCGCGGAGCCGCTGCGACAGCTGACCGCGCCGCTGACCGAGACGCTCGACGAGATCCTCGGGCTGGGCGGCACGCGGCCCTGACCCGCTCCGGGCGACGCACGGGTCCGGGTCAGCGGGCGGGTCGCCCCTGGCGATCAGCCGAACGCGGCGATCAGCCGAACGCGCCGCCGCGGTCGACGAGCAGGCGGTAGAGGCTCTGCTGGATCGTCTCGCGCACCTGGTCGGTCAGGTTGAACACGAGCATCGGGTCGTCGGCCGCGCCCTCGTCGTACTCGTCGGTGCGGATCGGCTCGCCGAACTCCATCACCCACTTCGACGGCAGCGGCACGAGGCCGAGGGGCCCGAGCAGCGGGAACGTCGGCGTGATGGGGATGTAGGGCATCCCCAGCAGCCGGGCCAGGGACGGCAGGTTGCCGACGAGGGGGTAGATCTCCTCGGCGCCCACGACCGACAGCGGCACGATCGGCACGCCGGTGCGCAGCGCGGCGCTCACGAACCCGCCGCGCCCGAAGCGCTGCAGCTTGTAGCGCTCGGAGAACGGCTTCCCGATCCCCTTGAAGCCCTCGGGCCACACGCCGACGAGCTCGCCGTTACGCAGCAGCCGCTCGGCGTCGTCGTTGCAGGCCAGCGTGGTGCCGCTCTTGCGCGCGAGGGCGCTGACGACGGGCAGGCGGAAGACGAGGTCGGCCCCGAGGGGGCGCAGCGAGCGGCCGGCGTGGTCGTGGACGGCGACCATCGTCATCAGGCCGTCCACCGGGACCGTGCCGGAGTGGTTCGAGACGACGAGCGCCCCGCCCTCGACGGGCACGTTCTCGATGCCGCGCACCTCGAGGCGGAACCAGCGCTGCGCGATGGGACGCAGGGCCGCGATGAAGAAGCGCTGGGTGATCTCCGCGTCGAACCCGAACTCGTCGACGACGTAGTCGCCGGTGAGGCGGCGCCGCAGGAAGGCGAGGAACCGGGCGAGCTGCGCCTCGGCGTCGTCCCCGAAGAGCTCGACCGCGGCCTGCTGGAACGCGCTCAGCCAGTCACCGACCGGGACGCCGTCGAGGGGACCGCGCTCCGCGGTGGTCGTCGGCGGGCGGCCCACGGCGCTCGCGCCCGGCTCGGCCGGGCGTGGTCCTGCGGCGGGCGGCGGCGTACGGCGGGCGCCCGCCCGCCCGCCGGCGAGGTCCCGGGCGGGGGCGGAGGGGCGGTTCCCGCCGGAGCCGCGGCCCGGGCGGCCGCGCGTCCCGATCGGGATGATGTCGGCGTCACCCACGGCTGCCTCCTGGGGGCACGAACGGTCGGACCACGCCGGTGTCGGTCGCGGAGCCCGCCTCGGCGGGCGGCGCCGCCACGGCCGCGCGGCTGCGCAGCCGGTCCTCGAGGGAGCCGAGGACCAGGTCGGGCGCGGCGAAGGTGGGGGCGAGGTCGGCCGCGAAGTCCGCGAGCGCCTCGGCGGTCGTGAAGTCGGGACGGAAGCCGAGCTCGTCGCGGCAGCGCGAGGTGTCGACACCCCGGCCGTAGGTGAGCAGGGCGAGGAGCTCGGGCGAGAGCTCCGCCAGCCGGACGCGACGCACGAGCTGGCCGATGCCGGTGAGGGCGGCGGGCGGCAGCGCGACCGTGGGTCGCTGCATCCGCCGGAGCGCCTGCCGCAGGGTCAGCACGCCGTCGCCGGCGACGTTGAAGGTGCCCGCGACGTCGCTCAGCACGCCGTGGCGCAGGGCGGCGACGAGGTCGTCGGCGTGGAGGAACTGCAGGCGGGGGTCGAAGCCGAGCACGGTCGGCACCACGGGGAGTCGCAGGTACGACGTCATGGGGCTCTGCACGCCCGGACCGAGCACGTTGGCCATGCGCAGCATGAGGACGCGCACGTTCGGCCGACGACGCGCGAAGCCGCGGACGTAGCCCTCGACCTCCTGGGCGTCCTTGGCGTAGCCGCCGCGCGCGACGCGCGGCTCGAACGCCTCGGTGAACATCGCGGGGTCGCGGCTGGTCGCGCCGTACACCGCCGTCGTCGACTTCACGACGACGTGCTCCACCGACTCGACCTTCTGGCAGGCGGCCAGGAGCTGCATCGTCCCGATGACGTTGAGCTCCTTCATGGCGTTGCGACCCCCGGTGGCACCGGGTGTCGCGATCACGCTCATGTGGACGACGGTGTCGACGTCCTCCCGCGCCATGACCTTGGCGATGACGGGGGTGCGGATGTCGGCCCGCACGAAGGAGATCGGGCCGATGTCACCGCGCGGGGGCACGACGTCGACACCGATGACGCGGTCGACGGCAGGGTCGTCCGCGATCGCACGTGCGAAACGTCGACCGAGGTCTCGGGAGACGCCGGTGACGAGGACGACCTTGCCCACCGGTTCACCTCGCAGACGGAGCCCCCGCGGGGCTCACTTGCCGAGCTTGCGGCGCTGGACGCGCGTCTTCTTGAGCAGCTTGCGGTGCTTCTTCTTGGCCATGCGCTTGCGCCGCTTCTTGATGACAGAACCCACGGAGAACCTTTCACGAACGGTTGCCCACCCACGCGGGACGCGGGATGGCCGGACCTCAGCCTAGCGGGACCACCCCGAGGCGCCGAAACGAGGCCGTGGCGTGGACCGCGGGCGCGCTCAGCCGGCGTCGTAGAAGCTGCTCCGCAGGTACTCGTCGACGTCCTTCTCCTCCACGCGGAAGGAGCGGCCGACCCGCACCGCGGGGAGCTCGCCGTTGTGGACGAGACGGTAGACCGTCATCTTGGAGACGCGCATCACCGAGGCGACCTCGGCGACGGTCAGGAACTTGACCCCCGAGATGTCGCCGGAAGGACCGTCGTGCAGGGCCATCGTGCACCGCTTTCTGCCCGGACGCGCGCCGACCATCCGGGCCGGCTCCACACGCGAGGGGTTGGCGTGAGAATAGAGCCTGATGTGACTCCTGGGGAGTGGCATTCGCCGGAAATCTCCACTTCCTCGGCGTGTCGGCTTGAACCCGCTGCTCAGGCGGTACTCACACCGGTGGGATTCGCCCACAGGAACCGCACAGGATGCAGGGTGTCGGCGGCCGCTGGCACACTCCCGCGGGTGGCTCCCCGACTCCCGCTCGCCGCGGTCCTCTTCGACCTCGACGACACCCTCGTGGACCACCGCGGCGCGGCGCGGGCGGGTCTCGTGGCGTGGGCCGCAGGGCTGGGGCTGCCGGGCACGCCGGCCGAGCTCGCCGAGCGGTGGACGCTGCTCGAGATGCGGCACCACGCGGCGTACCAGCGCGGCGAGCTGACCTTCGCGGAGCAGCGACGTGCGCGCGTCCGTGCCTTCGTGCCCCACCTCGACCTGCGCGAGGACGCCGCCGCCGACGAGGCCTTCGCGGGGTTCTCCACGGCCTACCGCGCGGCGTGGCGGGCCTTCGCCGACGCCCGGCGGGCGCTGGAGCGGGCGCACGCCGCCGGCCTCGCGGTGGGCGTGCTGACCAACGGCGACCTGCGCCGGCAGCGCAGCAAGGTCGAGCGCGTCGGGCTCGCGCCCGTGCTCGACGCCCTCGACGCCCCGGTGCTCGCCTCCTCGGCGCTGCGGGCGGCCAAGCCCGACGCCCGCGCGTACGCCGCGGCGTGCGCCCACCTGGGCACCCCCGTCGGCGCGACCCTCATGGTCGGCGACTCGCTGGCGAACGACGTGCGCGGCGCCGCCCGGGCCGGCCTGCGCGCCGTCCTCCTCGACCGGTACGACGAGCACCCCACCGCCGGCGTGCGCCGCGTGCGCAGCCTCGACGCGCTCGACTTCGCCGCGGCCTGAACCCTCGGCCTGACGCGCGCCCGACGCCTCAGGAGCCGAGCTCGGCCGACCGGTTGCGCGCGGCCTCCATGGCGGCGAGGAACGCGGCGCGCACCTTGTGGATCTCCAGCTCGCGCAGCGCGGCGGCCGTGGTGCCCGCCGGGGAGGTGACCTGCTCGCGCAGGACCGTGGGGTGGGTGCCGGTCTCGCGCAGCATCGTGGCGGAGCCGACGACGGTCTGCACGACGAGGTCGGTGGCGGTCGTGCGGGGCAGGCCGAGGTGCACGCCGGCCTCGATCATCGACTCGACGACGTAGAAGAGGTAGGCGGGCCCGGAGCCGGAGATCGCGGTCACCGCGTCCTGCTGCGCCTCGGGGACGCGCAGCACCTTGCCCGTGGCGCTCAGGAGGCCCTCGACCTCCGCGAGCTGCTCCTCGCTGGCGTGGCGCCCGCCGGAGATGGCGGCCATCCCCTCGTCGACCAGCGCCGGGGTGTTGGGCATGACGCGCACGACGGCGACGCCCTGGGGGACCCGCGCCTCGACGTACGCGGTCGTGGTGCCCGCGGCGAGCGAGACGACCAGCTGGCCGGGGCGCAGCACCGGGGAGACCTGCTCGAGGACGGCACCCATGTCCTGCGGCTTCACTACGAGCGCGACCGTGTCGGCGCGCCGTGCGGCCTCCACGTTGTCGAGCACCTCGACGCCGTAGCGCGCGCGCAGCTCCTCGCCCCGCTCGGGGCGCTTCTCGCCCACCAGCAGCCGGTCGGCCGGTCGGCCGGCCCGCAGCAGGCCGGAGAGGAGGGTCTCCCCCATGACGCCGGCGCCGATGATGGCGGTGAGGGACGAGGTCGAGGCGGTCACGTGCTCCACGGCTCCTGTTCGCGGCGCCGGGGCGGGCCCGACGTCACTTCTTCGAGATCAACGACGTGACGAAGAGTGACAGGTTCTGCGGGCGCTCGGCGAGCCGGCGGGTCAGGTAGCCGTACCAGTCGGTGCCGTAGGGCACGTAGACCCGCACGGTCTCGCCCTCGGCGGCCAGCCGGCGCTGCTCCTCGGGCCGGATGCCGTAGAGCATCTGGTACTCGTACGTGCCGCGGTGGCGCCCGTGGCGGCTCGCGAGCGAGCCCGCGATCCGGATCAGCCGGGGGTCGTGGGTGGCGACCATCGGGTAGCCCTGCCCGGCCATGAGGATGCGCAGGCAGCGCACGAACGCGCGGTCGACCTCCTCGCGCGTCTGGAACGCGACGCCGGAGGGCTCGTCGTACGCGCCCTTGCACAGGCGCACCCGCGACCCCTCGTAGGCGAGGTCGCGGGCGTCGGCCTCGGTACGGCGCAGGTAGGCCTGCAGCACGGCGCCCGTGTCCGGGTGCTCGCGGCGCAGCTCGCGCAGGATGGTGAGGGTGGCGTCGACGCCGGTGTGGTCCTCCATGTCGAGGGTGACGGTGGTGCCGACGGCGCGGGCGGCCTCGCAGACGCGGTGCGCGTTCTCCAGGGCGAGGTCGGTGCCGGTGCCGGGCAGCGCACGGCCCACGGCGCTGAGCTTCAGCGACACCTCGGCCCGGCGGGCGAGCCCGTGGGCGGCGAGCTGGTCGAGCAGGTGCAGGTAGACGCGGGTCGTCGCCTCGGCCTGCTCGGCGTCCAGCGTGTCCTCGCCCAGGTGGTCGATCGTGACGGCCAGCCCGTCGTCGAGGAGACGGGTCGTGGCGCCGATCGCGTCGTCGGTCGACTCCCCCGGCACGTAGCCGCGGACGACGGACGAGGCCACCGGCAGCGTCGTCAACGCCTCCTTCACCCGACCGCTGCGCGCGAGCGCGAGGAGCGGGCGGCGGAGCACGGGCATGGCGTCACGCTACCCGGACGGCTCCAGCCACCGACGACCGGTCCGTGACCCGGCTCACACCTCGCGGACGGCGAGGTGCTCGCGTGCGAAGGCCAGGGACTCCGCCAGGTCGGCCAGCCGCGCGTCGCGGTCGGCGGCCTTGCGGGTGTTGATCTCGAGCACCACGTGGCCCTCGAAGCCCTGCCCGGCGAGGTGGCGCAGCAGGTCGGCCGCGCCCATCACGCCGCGCCCCGGCACCAGGTGCTCGTCCTTGGCCGACCCGGTGCCGTCGGTCAGGTGGAGGTGGCGCAGCCGCGACCCGAGCCGGTCGGCCATGGCGATCGGGTCGGAGCCCGCGATGGCGGCGTGGGACAGGTCGATCGTGGTGTTCGCGTAGTTCTCCGCCGACGGGTCCCACCCCGGCGCGTAGACCTCCATGCCGCGCGTCGTGCCCTTCCGCGGCGTGGCCTTCCACGGGTACATGTTCTCCACCGCGAACGCGATCCCGCTCGACTCCTCGAGCGCCGCGATGCCGTCGACGAAGTCCCGCGCGTACTCCCGCTGCCAGCGGAACGGCGGGTGCACCACGACGACGTCGGCGCCGAGCGCCCTCGCCATCTCGGCCGAGCGCTCGAGCTTGCCCCACGGCTCGAGGCCCCAGACCGCCTGCGTGAAGAGCAGGCACGGGGCGTGGACCGCGCAGACCGGCACGTCGTGGTGCTGCGCGAGCTGCTCGACCGCCGAGACCTGCTGGCTGAGGGCGTCGATGCCGACCATGACCTCGACGGCGTCGTAGCCCACCTCGGCGGCGTACGCGAACGCGTGCGCCGTCGACTCGGGGTACGTCGAGGAGGTCGACAGCCCGACGACCATCAGCCGGTCCTCACCCGAGGACGCTCAGCTGGTCGAAGCGCTCCAGGATGACGCCCTCCCGCAGGGCCCACGGGCAGACCTCGAGGCCCTCGAGCCCGAAGATGTCCATCACCGCGTCGGCGACCAGCGCCCCCGGCACGATCTGGTGGGTGCGGCTCGGCGAGACGCCCGGCAGGGCCGCGAGCTCGTCGTGCCCCATCTCCATCAGCTTGGGGATCCACTCCGCCAGCTCGGCCGCGGGCAGCACCCGGGGCACCAGCTGGCCCTCGGAGGAGCCCGGCGCACCGCAGATCCGGGCGAGCGAGCGGAATGTCTTGGACGTGGCGGCCGCGCGGTCCGGCGTACCCGCCCGCAGGAGGTTGCCCGCGTCGCGGGCGATCTCGGCGCGGATGCGCTTGCGCAGGGCGCGGACGTGCTCCTCGTCGGGGGCCCCGTGGGCGAAGAACTCACGCGAGAGCCGGGCCGCCCCCAGCGGCAGCGACCACGCGACGTCGGGCGCCTCGTTCGCGCCACCGGCGATCTCCAGCGACCCGCCGCCGATGTCGAAGACGACGAGCCGGCCGGCGGACCAGCCGAACCAGCGCCGCACCGCGAGGAAGGTCAGCCGCGCCTCGTCGGCCCCGGACAGCACCGACAGCCGCACACCCGTGCGCTCGGCGACCTCGGCCAGCACGGCGTCGGAGTTCGTCGCGTCCCGCACCGCCGACGTCGCGAACGCCAGCATCTCCTCGCAGCCCTTGTCCTCCGCCACGACCTGGGCCTGGCGGGTGAAGTCGGCCAGCGCGTCGATGCCCGTCGGGCTCACCGCCCCCGAGGCGTCGAGGTGCTCCGCGAGGCGCAGCGGCTCCTTGTAGGAGTACGCCGGCAGCGGCGCCGCGCCGCCGTGGGCGTCGACCACGAGCAGGTGCCCCGTGTTCGAGCCGATGTCGAGCACTCCCAACCTCATGGGCGCAACGGTAGCGCCGGGGGCCGACGCCGGCGGCATAGGCTGCCCGGGTGCCCTCCCCCCTCCCCGCGTCCCCCGACCGCGGCGTCGAGGTGCCGCTCGACTTCCCGCGCGCCTGGGTCGAGTTCGGCGACCCCGACGACGCCGACCAGGTCTTCCGCTGCGACCTGACGTGGCTGACCTCGGCGTACACCTGCATCTTCGGGCGCGGGTGCGCCGGGATCTACGCGACGTCGCCGGACGTGGGGTGCTGCACCCTGGGCGCCCACTTCTCCGACGACGGGGACGAGGAGCGCGTCGCCACCTTCGTGACCCTCCTCGACGCCGACCTGTGGCAGCAGCGGCCCGCCGGGCGCTCGGTGGCCCGCGACGCCTGGGTGACCACCGACGAGGAGGGCGCCCGCAAGACCCGCACCACGGTGGTCGACGGCCAGGAGGCGTGCGTCTTCGCGAACCGCCCCGGCTTCGCCGGCGGGGAGGGCTGCGCGCTGCACGCCCTCGCGCTGCGCGAGGGGCTCGAGCCGCTCGAGACCAAGCCCGACGTGTGCTGGCAGCTGCCGCTGCGCCGTACCTACCGCGACGTGGAGCGGCCGGACGGGTCGTCGTACCTCGAGGTGTCCATCGGCGAGTACGACCGGCGCGGCTGGGGGCCGGGCGGGCACGACCTCGACTGGTACTGCACCGGCAACCCCGTCGCCCACGTCGCCCCGGAGCCGCTCTACCGCACGAGCGCCGCGGAGCTGGTCGCGCTGATGGGGCAGGCGGGGTACGACGAGCTCGTGCGCCACTGCGAGTCCCACGCGCGCTCGCGCTCGCTGCTGGCGCTCCACCCCGCCGACCCGCGCTGACCGCGCCCTCGTCTACTACGACGTGTAGGCGTCTCGACGTCGAGAGACCCGCCCCCCGCGTGCGGCGGGGCCGAGCGGTACCCACAGAATCGGGCCATGCGCCTGGACCACCTCTCGTACGCCGCCGGACCCGACGGACTGGCGGCCACCGCCGAGCGCATCGGCGGGCTGATCGGACGCGAGTTCGTCGACGGCGGGGTGCACCCCCGCTTCGGCACCCGCAACATGACCCTCGGTCTCGCCGGCGACACCTACATCGAGATCGTCGAGGTCCTCGACCACCCCGCCTCGGACAAGGCGCCGTTCGGCCAGGCCGTGCGCGCCCGCTCCGCCCTCGGCGGCGGCTGGCTCGGCTGGGTGGTCGCCGTCGGCGACCTCTCGCGCGTCGAACGCCGCCTCGGCCGGTCCGCGGTCAAGGGCAGCCGGCACCGCCCCGACGGCACCGAGCTGGTGTGGCAGCAGCTGGGCGTCAACGGGCTCATCGCCGACCCGCAGCTGCCCTTCTTCGTGCACTGGGAGTCGCCGCGCGAGCTGCACCCCGGGGCCGGCGCGGACCCGTCGTACTCGCTCGAGTGCCTCGAGATCGCGGGCGACCCGCACCGCGTGAGCGAGTGGCTGGGCGAGCCCGTCGAGGAGCCGCTGGAGGACATCACCGTCGAGTGGGTGGCGCCGCACGGCACCCCCGGCGTCCTGGCGGTGCAGGTCCGCACCCCGGACGGCATCGTCCGCATCTGATCCCCGCTCCGGCTCCCGAGGCCCGACCGTGGCGAAGCTGCCCCCGGGTGCCCCGCGCGGCACCGTCCCGAGCCCCAACATCTGGGAGCACACGGCGACCTACGAGCTGGAGAACCGCGCCGTCGACCGTGCGGGCGTGATCGAGCGGGCCTCGCGCGGCATCGCCGACTGGTCGGGCCGCACCTTCCTCGACCTCGGCTGCGGCACCGGTTTCCACCTCCCCCGCTGGGCCGACGGCGACGCCTCGGGCGCCGGGGCCGCCCGGGTGGTCGGCGTGGAGCCGCACCCGGCCCTCGCGGCGCTGGCGCGGCGCCGTACCCGCTCCCACCCCACCGTCGAGGTGCACGTGGGCACCGCCCAGGCCGTGCCGCTGCCCGACGCGTCGGTCGACGTGGTGCAGGCCCGCTGGGCGTACTTCTTCGGCCCGGGCTGCGAGCCGGGCCTGCGCGAGCTGGCCCGGGTGGTGCGCCGGGGCGGCACGGCCTTCGTCATCGACAACGACGCGTCCCGCTCGACCTTCGGGGCGTGGTTCCGGCGCGGCTACCCCCAGGTGGACCCGCCGCACGTGCAGGAGCGCTTCTGGGCGGCGCAGGGCTTCCGCCGGGAGCCGCTCGACATGACGTGGGAGTTCGACCGCCGGGAGGACCTCGAGGCCGTCGTGCGGATCGAGCTCGACCCCGCGACCGCCGACGCGGTGCTCGCCGAGCACGCGGGCACGAGCGTCGACTACGCCGTCAACCTGTGGTGGCGCCGCTTCTGAGAGCCGCCCGGTCCGGGCCGCTCAGCTGGAGCCGCGCACCACGAGGTGCGGCGCGAGCAGCGTGCCGCTGCCGAACGTCTCGCGGTGGCCGAGCAGCTTGCCGAGCCGGTCGACGACCTGCACCGCGACCTCCTCCAGCGGCTGGCGCACGGACGTCAGCCCGCCGGGCAGCAGCTGGGCCACCGGGGAGTCGTCGAAGCCGACCACGGCGACGTCGCGCCCGGCGACGAGGCCGCGCTCGTGCAGCTGGCGCAGCACCCCCGTCGCCAGCGTGTCGGAGGCGCAGACGAACGCGGTGGGCGCCGCCTCGTCGAGCAGCACGCCGGCTGCCTCGTGGCCGCTGCGCACCGTGTCCTCCACCCGGGAGGCCAGGCCGCTCGTCGACAACCCGTGCCCGCGCAGGGTGCGGGACCAGCCGGCCCGCCGGTCCTCGCCGATCGGGGACTCCTTGCGCCAGCCGATCCAGGCGACGCGGCGGTGGCCGCGGGCGAGCAGGTGCGCCGTGGCCTCCGCGGTGCCGGCCGCACCGTCGACGTCGACCCACGGGTGCAGCGCCGCCGGGGTCCACGGGCGCCCGAAGGCAACGAACGGCACGCGGCTGTCCTCGAGGTAGGAGGCCTGCGGGTTGCCCTTGAACGTGTCGGTGACGACGAACGCGTCGACCGCGGTGGAGCGCACGAGCTCGTCGTACCCCGACGCCGGGTCGCTCGGGTCGTCGCCGTCGAAGAGGAGCACGTGGTAGCCGGCCTCCCGCGACGCCTGCACGAGCGAGTGCACGAACCGGTCGACCGTGGCGTTGGCCGTCTCCTCGGCGAAGGGCGTGAGCCGCAGGCCGATGAGCCGCGACGCCTTGGTGCGCAGGTTCCGCGCGGCCCGGTTGGGCGTGTAGCCCAGGGTGTCGACGGCGTCGCGCACCCGCTCGAGGGTGTCGGCGCGCAGCAGGGCCGGGTTGTTGAGCGCGTTGGAGACCGTCTGGCGCGAGACCCCGGCGAGCGCGGCCACGTCGGCCAGGGTCGGCGGACCCGACGGGCCGTCCGCCGCCCGGTGGGGGTCGCGGCCCATCCGTCTCCCTTGATCGATCCAAGCTGTGCGTCGAGCATCATCGGGCGGCGCGGGGAGGGCCGTCAACACCTCGCACGGGTACGTCGACCCGCACTGTCGGCGGGCTCCTCTACGGTGCCGTCCATGAGCCGACCCGCCTCCCGTCCCGCCCGCTCCCGCCCGGTCCACCGGTGCAGCGAGTGCGGCTGGGAGACCGCGAAGTGGGTGGGGCGCTGCGGTGAGTGCCAGGCCTGGGGCACCGTCGTCGAGGTGGCGTCGTCGACGGCGTCCGCGGCTGCGGCCGCCGGCCCCGTCACCGCACCCGCGGTGCCCATCGGCCAGGTCCGCACGGACACGGCCACCTTCCGCACGAGCGGGGTGCCGGAGCTCGACCGCGTGCTCGGCGGCGGCCTCGTGCCCGGCGCCGCCCTCCTCCTGGCGGGCGAGCCCGGGGTCGGCAAGTCGACCCTGCTGCTCGAGGTGGCGGCCCAGACGGCCCGCCGCCGCACGCGCACGCTCTACGTCTCCGGCGAGGAGTCGGCCTCGCAGGTGCGCCTGCGGGCCGACCGCACGCACAGCATCACCGACGAGCTCTACCTGGCCGCCGAGACCGACCTGGGCGCCGTGCTCGGGCACGTGGACGCCGTGCAGCCGGCCCTGCTGGTGGTCGACTCCGTGCAGACGATCAGCGCCCCGGGCGTCGACGGCGTCCCCGGCGGCGTCACCCAGGTCAAGGAGGTCGCGGCGGCGCTCATCCGCATGGCGAAGACGCGCGGCATCACGACGGTGCTCGTGGGCCACGTGACGAAGGACGGCTCGATCGCGGGCCCCCGCGTGCTCGAGCACCTGGTGGACGTCGTGCTGCACTTCGAGGGCGACCGCGACTCGCGGCTGCGCATGGTGCGGGCGATGAAGAACCGGTTCGGCCCGGTCGACGAGGTGGGCTGCTTCGAGCTGGGCAGCGACGGCATCACAGCGGTGTCGGACCCGACGGGTCTCTTCGTCGAGCACCACGAGCGCCAGGTGCCGGGCACCTGCGTGGCCGTGACGCTGGAGGGGCGACGCCCCCTGCTCGCCGAGGTGCAGGCGCTGGTCACGCCGACCCCGGCGGAGCGTCCCCGCCGCACGACGGCGGGCCTCGACGGCTCCCGGGTGGCCATGGTGCTGGCCGTCCTGGCGCAGCACTGCGGCATCCGGCTGCACCAGATGGACGTCTTCGCCTCCACCGTCGGCGGGGCGCGGCTGCACGAGCCGGCGAGCGACCTGGCGCTCGCCGTCGCGCTGGCCTCGGCCAGCCAGGGGAAGGCCGCCCCGCTCGGGGTCGTCGCCATGGGCGAGATCGGCCTCGCGGGCGAGCTGCGGCGCGTGCGCGACCTCGACCAGCGCCTCTCCGAGGCCGCCCGGCTCGGCTTCCGCCTCGCCGTGGTGCCGCACCGCAAGTCCGGCGGACGCTCGCCGGAGTCGTGGACGGTCGACGGCATGAAGGTGGTCGACGTCGACGACGTGCGCTCCGCCCTGCGGTTGCTCGGCCTCGTGAACGGCTGAGCCCCACCACGCCGCCGGCCCGGGGCTCAGCCCCCGGCGAAGGGCGGGAGGAACTGCACGACCGAGCCCGGGCTCACCACGACGTCGCCCGGGTCCTCCGAGCTGACGGGGCGGTCGTCGACGAGCACGGAGCAGACGGCGAGCACGTCGCCGAGGCGCGCGCCGGGGTGCAGCCCGAGCACGCGTTGCTGCAGGTCGGCGAGGGTGACGGCGCCCTCGACGGGCACCTGGTCGGCCTCCACCCCGGCGGCCTGTTTCGCTGCCGCCCAGTAACGGGCCTCGATGACCTGCGTCTCACTTCGCGGTGATGCCGGTGGCGTGTCGACCATGTTTCTGTATTCTCCCGTTCACTTGTGCAGGCCGAGACTCAACGACGTGTTTCGGTCCCCACCCCTTCGGGAGGAGACCACCATGAGCGCTCTTCTGCTCCTCACCAGTGCCCTGCAGCCCTCGGTCGAGGTGCTGCCCGGCCTGGCCCTGCTCGGCCACAGCGTCAAGATCCTCCCAGCCGAGGGAAGCGCGCTCCTCGAGGCCCCCGACGCGGACCTGGTCCTCGTCGACGGCCGCCAGGAGCTCGCCCACGCGCGTGACCTCTGCCGCCTCATCCGCACCACCGGGGCCGACGTCCCCGTCCTGCTCGTCGTCACCGAGGGCGGCCTGGCCGTCGTGGCCGCCGACTGGGGCATGGACGACGTCGTCCTCCACACCTGCGGTCCCGCCGAGCTCGAGGCCCGCATCCGCCTCGCGATCGGTCGCCTCAACGCCCAGCGGCAGGCGGACGACCCCGAGTCGCACGTCATCCGCAGCGGCGAGGTCGTGGTCGACGACGCGACGTACACGGCGAAGCTCGGGGGCCGCCCGCTCGACCTGACCTTCAAGGAGTTCGAGCTCCTGAAGTTCCTGGCCCAGCACCCGGGCCGCGTGTTCAGCCGCCAGCAGCTGCTGCAGGAGGTGTGGGGCTACGACTACTTCGGCGGCACCCGCACCGTCGACGTGCACGTGCGTCGCCTGCGCGCCAAGCTCGGCCCCGAGCACGAGACGCTCATCGGCACCGTGCGCAACGTCGGCTACCGCTTCGTGCTGCCGTCGAAGGACCGGTCCGAGACGACGGTCGCGGCCGACGCCGGCGTCGACGCCTGAGCGTTCC
Source organism: Nocardioides sp. ChNu-153 (assembly GCF_030466625.1). Lineage (GTDB taxonomy): Bacteria > Actinomycetota > Actinomycetes > Propionibacteriales > Nocardioidaceae > Nocardioides. Next base: position 109,340 of record NZ_JADEVT010000007.1, on the reverse strand, counting down.
CGCGGAGCAGCAGCACCCAGCGACACCTCAGCACGGCCCCGGGTCCGCCCGGGGCCGTGCTGCGTCGCGGCCGTAGGGTCGGGGCCATGGCGCACGAGGGGACGGACCACCTGCAGGGACGCACCGGGCCGGTCGTGCTCCGCGAGCCGGTCACGCTCGACGAGTCCACCCGGGCGGCGCTCGACGCCGTGGACGGCGGCGTCGCCCGCACCCTCGGAGCCCCGGCGCTCGACGAGGCCGGTCGCCGCCACCTCGAGCACCGCGGGCTCCAGGACGCCCGGCTGTGGCTGGCCGAGGAGCCCCGGCCCGCCGGCGGCCCCCGCCCCGTCGGGTTCGCGCTCCTGCGGCGCACCGGCGCCGAGCACGACCTGACCCTCGCCGTGACCCCCGACGACCAGGGGTACGGCGTGGGTGCCGCCCTGGCGCGGACGTCCCTCGACGGGCTCGCCGACGACGCCCGCGTGGTCGCCTGGTCCCACGTGGACAGCCCGCGGGCGGCCCACCTCGCGGAACGCCTCGGCTTCGACCGCGTGCGCGAGCTGCTGGTGATGGAGCGCGAGCCCGGTGGCCTGCCCGCCCTGCCGTCGCGCGCCGACGTCACGATCCGCTCGTACCGCCCCGACGACGCGGCCGACCTCCTGGCGGTCAACGCAGCGGCCTTCGCCCGCCACCCGGAGCAGGGCGCGATGGACGAGCGCGACCTCGCCGAGCGGATGGCCCAGGACTGGTTCGACCCGGCAGGCCTGCTCGTCGCCGAGGACACCGCCACCGGCGCGATGCTGGGGTTCCACTGGACCAAGACCACCCCGGGCGACGACAGCGGCGACGGCAGCGGGGACGACACGGGCCCGGTCGGCGAGGTCTACGTCGTCGGCGTCGCGCCGCAGGCGCAGGGCCGCGGCCTGGGCAAGCTGCTGACGCTGGCCGGTCTGCACCACCTCGAGGCGCAGCACCCCCGCGTCGTCGAGCTGTACGTCGAGGGCGACAACCACCCGGCGCGCGCGGTCTACGCGGGCCTGGGCTTCACGGTCGCCGCGAGCCACGTGCAGTACGCGCGGGGCTGAGCCGCCGGGCCCGGCCCGCCGGCGGGTCGCTCAGCCGACCTGGGCCAGCACGGCCGCCGCGATGGCCTCGGCGCCCCGCTCGGTCGGGTGGGCCCCGTCGGTCGTGAGGCCGGGCGACGCCCACCGGTCGTCGCCGTCCCCGACCTCGGGCACCACCTCGACGAACGGCACGTCGAGCTGCTCGGCCAGAGCGCGCTCGGCCTCGATCAACGGACCGACGTCGCCCCAGCGGGGCAGGTCGAGCGGCGGGGGCGAGACGATCCACACCTCCGCGCCGGCCCCGCGCGCCGCGTCGACCATGGAGCGCAGCGCGTCGAGCGAGTCCTCGACCGCCAGCCCGAGGCGCACGTCGTTGGTGCCGCCCATGATCACGACGGCCTCCGGGCCGCGGGCCAGCACGTCGCGCTCGAAGCGGTCCGCCATCTCGCCGAGCGTCTCCCCGGCGACGGCGGCGTTGGCCACGTAGCGCCACGGCGTGCGGTCGTCGGTCACGACGTACCGGGTCCACGACCGCGGCCCCGGCAGGTCCGTGGCCCCCGCAGTGTCGGCCTCGGTGATGGAGTCGCCGATGAAGACGGTGGCCACCCCGTTGGCGCTGGCCTCGACACGGGTCGTCTCGTGGGCCACGACGCCCGTCGCGACGCCCGCCACGACCAGCCCGGCGCCGATGCGGCGCCAGGGCAGCCCGCTCCCCCGGCCGCCGCTCACCCGGCCCACGCTCAGCCCCCCGCCGTACCCGCCGCCGCGGTGCCGCCCGCCGGCTCGGTGCCGCCGTGGGCGCCGTCGGCGTCGACGCCGAGCCCGGCGCGCAGGGCGGCCGCGACCTCGACGAGCGCGGCGTGGTTGGCGGCGCCGAGCGCGACCCAGTTGGCGAAGCCGTGGATGAGGCCGTCGAAGCGGCGCTGGACGACGGGGACGCCCGCGGCCTCGAGCTTGCGGGCGTAGGCCTCGCCCTCGTCGCGCAGGGGGTCGAAGCCGGCCGTGCACAGGTACGCCGGGGCCAGCCCCTCGGGCAGCTCGGCGAACAGCGGCGAGGCCGTGGGGTCGACGCGGTCGTGGACCTCGGGGAGGTAGCCCTCCGCGACGCCGTCCATGAACTCGGCGGTGAGGAAGAAGCCGCGGGCGAAGAGCCGGTGGCTCTCGCTCGAGCGCGTCATGTCGGTCGCGGGGTAGATGAGCAGCTGGAACGCCAGCGGCAGTCCCTCGCGGGCCGCCTCGATCGCCACGGTCGCGGCGAGGTTGCCGCCCGCCGAGTCGCCGCCCACCGCGATGCGGTCCACGTCGGCGCCGAGCCAGCCGGCGTTCTCGACGACCCAGCGGTACGCCGCGACCGCGTCGTCGTACGCGGCGGGGAACGGGTGCTCCGGCGCGAGCCGGTAGGCCACCGACAGCACCCGGACGCCGGCCTGCTCGGCGAGGAACCGGCACAGCGCGTCGTGGCTGTCGAGGTCGCCGTACAACCAGCCGCCGCCGTGGAGGAAGACCAGCAGCGGGTCGCCGCCCCCGCCGTCCTGCACGAGCCGGCCGCGGGGCACGTAGAGGCGGCCGGGCAGACCGGCCACCCGGCACGAGAGCGCGTCGCCGATCGGCTGCTCGCCGCCCGCCAGCACCGACTGGGCGAGCAGCGCCCGCCGCGCCTTCGCGACGGGCAGCGTCTCGATGACGGGCTCGCGGGTGAGCTGCGCGAGGCGCAGCACGAGCTGGGTGTCGAGGTCGAGGCGCAGCCCGTCGAGGTCGACGGGGGCGCCCGCCAGCCGGCGCTTGACCGGCTCGGGCAGGGCGAGCAGGCCGCGCAGGGAGGCGCGCTTGAGGCGGGTCGCTGCGTGCGTCGGGGAGGTGTCGGCAGGCACGAGCGTCAGGTTACCGATCGGTTCGCCCCGCGCCAGCGGATCCGCGGGATGCGCACGGTCACCGCTCGTTCACCGTCGGGTGGGAGGATGGCGCGCATGAGCACCGACCCGTCCATCCTCGCCGCTCACGTCTCGGGCTCGCTGGACGACGGGCCCCCGGAGTCCGCCCTCCAGGCGGCCGGCGGCGACATCTTCGACGTCGACCCGCCGTACGTGCCCGACCCGGAGGCGCTGGCCGCGGTGGAGAAGCACGGCGACCGGTTCCTGGACCGCGAGGTGTCGTGGCTGAAGTTCAACCAGCGCGTGCTCGAGCTGGCCGAGGACCCCACGCTCCCCCTGCTGGAGCGCACCCGCTTCCTCGCCATCTTCGCGAGCAACCTCGACGAGTTCTTCATGGTGCGCGTGGCCGGCCTCAAGCGCCGGATCGCGGCGGGCGTCGCCGTCCGCGCGGCCTCCGGCCTGCTGCCGCGCGAGGTGCTGCGCGAGATCTGGTCGACGACCCGTGAGCTGATGGACCGCCACGCGCGCGTGTTCCGCGACGAGATCGTGCCCGCGCTCGAGCTGGAGGGCATCCAGCTCGTGCGTTGGGAGGACCTCGACCGCGACGAGCAGAAGCACTGCAAGCGCCTCTTCCGCGACCGCGTCTTCCCGGTGCTGACCCCGCTCGCCGTCGACCCGGCCCACCCGTTCCCCTACATCTCGGGTCTCTCGCTCAACCTGGCCGTGCTGGTGCGCAACCCGAAGACGGGCAAGGAGCAGTTCGCCCGCGTCAAGGTGCCGCCGATCTTCGACCGCTTCGTCGCGGTGGGCAACCAGCGCTTCGTGCCGCTCGAGGACGTCATCCGCGAGCACCTCAAGCGGCTGTTCCCCGGCATGGAGGTGCTGGGCGTCCACACCTTCCGCGTCACCCGCAACGAGGACCTGGAGGTCGAGGAGGACGACGCCGAGAACCTCCTCCAGGCGCTCGAGAAGGAGCTGCTGCGGCGTCGGTTCGGGCCCGCCGTACGCCTGGAGGTCGAGGAGTCCATCGACCCGAAGGTGCTGGAGCTGCTGACCTCCGAGCTCGGCGTGCGCGACGAGGAGGTCTTCCGGCTCTCGGGCCCGCTCGACCTGCGCGGTCTCAACGACATCGCCGACCTCGACCGCGAGGACCTGAAGTACCGCGCGTTCGTGCCCTCGACCCACCCGCTGCTCGCGGAGGTCGAGTCGAGCTCGCCCGTCGACGTGTTCAAGGCGGTGCGCCGCCACGACGTGCTGCTGCACCACCCCTACGACTCGTTCGCCACCTCGGTGCAGCGCTTCCTCGAGCAGGCGGCCGCCGACCCGCACGTGCTGGCGATCAAGCAGACGCTCTACCGCACCTCGGGCGACTCGCCGATCATCGACGCCCTCGTCGACGCCGCCGAGGCCGGCAAGCAGGTGCTGGTGATCGTCGAGATCAAGGCGCGCTTCGACGAGACCAACAACATCCGCTGGGCCCGCAAGCTGGAGCACGCGGGCTGCCACGTCGTCTACGGCCTGGTCGGCCTCAAGACGCACTGCAAGCTCTCGCTGGTGGTGCGCGACGAGCCCGACGGCATCCGCCGCTACACCCACATCGGCACGGGCAACTACAACCCGAAGACCGCCCGCCTCTACGAGGACCTCGGCCTGCTCACCGCCGACCCCCGCATCGGCGAGGACGTCGCCCACCTGTTCAACAACCTGTCCGGCTTCTCCCGCAACGCGTCGTACGACGAGCTGCTCGTCGCCCCGGACGGGGTCCGCACCGGGCTCGTCGACGCCATCCACGCCGAGATCGCCCACCACGAGGCGGGGCGTCCGGCGCACATCCGCATCAAGGCCAACTCGGTCGTCGACGAGGCGATCATCGACGCGCTCTACCTCGCCTCGCAGGCCGGCGTGAGCATCGAGCTCCTGGTGCGCGGGATCTCCGCGCTGCGCCCCGGCGTGCCCGGGCTGTCGGAGTCCATCCACGTCCGTTCCGTGCTCGGTCGCTTCCTGGAGCACAGCCGCGTCGCGTGGTTCGCCGGCGGCGGCTCCCCTACCGCCTGGATCGGCTCGGCCGACATGATGCACCGCAACCTCGACCGCCGCGTCGAGGTCATGGTGCGGCTGCCCGAGGCGCAGGGGGCGAAGGTCGCCGCGCTGCTCGACCTCGCGTTCGACGACGCCACCGACGCCTGGCACCTCGAGTCCGACGGCTCGTGGACCCGGCACCGCGGGGAGCGTCACCTCCAGGAGACGCTCATCGAGCAGCAGCGCCGCCAGCGCCGCGGCTGACCGCGGCGGGTGCGGTCCGCCGTACCCGACCGGGGGTGGTCCGGACCGGAGCGGGCGTCGGGGACGTCACGGGGCCCCGGGTTTGTGTCCGGCAAGTGACGAAGCCCTAGCATGAGGCGGCCTGGTTCCGTCCTGCAGGAGAATCCCGTGGCTTTTCGCTTCCGCCCTGTCGAGGGGTCGTTCTACGACCTCTTCTCACAGTCGGCCCAGCACCTCGTCGTCGGCGCCGGCCTGCTGGCCGAGATGCTCGCCGACGGCGCCGACCGCGAGGACGTCGCGCGCCGCATGCGCGACGCCGAGCACGCGGCCGACGAGACGACCCACGCGATCGTGCGGCAGGTGAACTCGACGTTCGTGACGCCGTTCGACCGCGAGGACATCTACGGCCTCGCCTCCGGTCTCGACGACGTGATGGACGAGATGGACGAGGCGGTCGACCTGATCCTGCTCTACGAGGTGAAGGCGCTGCCCCCCGAGCTGAGCCAGCAGGTCGACGTGCTCCAGCGCTGCGCCGAGGTCACCGCCGAGGCGATGCCGCGGCTGCGGACGATGAAGGACCTCTCGGAGTACTGGATCGAGATCAACCGGCTGGAGAACGCCGGCGACAAGAACCACCGCCGCACCCTGGCCAACCTCTTCAGCGGGTCCTACAAGACCATCGAGGTGCTGAAGCTCAAGGACATCGTCGAGGCGCTCGAGCGCGCCATCGACGCCTTCGAGACCGTGGCCAACCGGGTGGAGACGATCGCCGTCAAGGAGTCCTGAGCGGTGGAGCTCACCATCGTCGTCGTGGTGGTCGTCGTCGCCCTCACGTTCGACTACACGAACGGGTTCCACGACGCGGCGAACGCGATCGCGACGTCCGTCTCGACGCGGGCCCTCACCCCGCGCATCGCCCTCGCCATGGCGGCGGTCATGAACTTCGTCGGCGCCTTCCTGGGCCAGGAGATCGCGAACACCGTCGCGTCGGTCATCACGATCCCCGACCCGGAGACGACCTCGGCCGCGGTCCACGGCCTGGTGATCGTGCTCGCCGGGCTGCTCGGCGCCATCGCCTGGAACCTGATCACCTGGTACTTCGGCCTGCCCTCGTCGTCCTCCCACGCCCTCATCGGCGGCCTCGTGGGCGCCGCGCTCGCGGGCGGCGCGACGGTGAAGTGGGACGTCATCGTGCAGAAGGTCGTCATCCCGATGATCGCCTCGCCGCTGTTCGGCTTCGCCGCGGCGTTCGTGCTGATGGTCGCGATCATGTGGATCTTCCGGCGCAGCAACCCCGGGCGGACCAACCGCGGGTTCCGCGTCGCGCAGACGCTGTCCGCCGCCGCGATGGCGCTGGGCCACGGCCTGCAGGACGCACAGAAGACGATGGGCGTCATCTTCCTGGCGCTCGTCACCGGCGGGTTCTACGCCCAGTCCGACGGCCTCCCCCTGTGGGTCATCTTCTCGGCCGCCGCCGCGATCTCGCTGGGCACGTACGCCGGCGGCTGGCGCATCATGCGCACCCTCGGGCGGCGCATCATCGACCTCGACCCGCCCCGCGGCTTCGCGTCGGAGACGGTGGCGGCCGGCGTGCTCTACACGACCGCGTTCGCCTTCGAGGCGCCCATCTCGACGACGCACACCATCACCTCCGCCGTCATGGGCGCCGGCGCCACCAAGCGCTTCTCCGCCGTGCGCTGGGGCGTCGCGAAGTCGATCATCATGGCCTGGATCCTGACGTTCCCCATGGCCGGCCTCGTCGGCGCCGCCGGCTACGGCATCGCCCACGTCGTCTTCGAGGTCGCACCCTGAGCCACCCCGGCTCGTAGCGCCCGGCCCCGCGCCGTACCGCGCCCCCGCCCAGCCCCCGGGACGTCATACCGATCCGAGGCCGAAGGGCTCTTCTCGCATGACGTCTCGGCGCGTCGTATGAGGGCCTGGCGCTCCGCCGGGGGCCGCCGCCAGACTGCCCGGGGACGTCATCCGGATGCCAGGCCAGGACGCTCACTGCGCATGACGTGCGGCGGGTCAGCCGGCGAGGAGGGTCTCGTCGCGTTCCCAGCCACGTGCGCGGAGCGCGCGCTCCACCTGCTCGAAGAACGCGTCGGGGGCGACCCTCAGGCCGAGGACCGGGAGCCGCAGGACGAGGTCCGCGCCCGCCAGCACCACCTCGTTCTGGCGGATCGCGTCGGCCACGAGGTTCTCCGCCCAGGCGTGGTGGAGCCCGTCGACCTCGAGGACGACGCCGTACTGCTCCCACCAGACGTCGAGGTAGTAGGAACCGCCGCGGCCGCGGCGCACCGCCTGCCGCGTCGGCTCCGGCAGCCCCCGACGACGGCACTCACGGGCGACGTCGATCTCGCCCAGGGACTCCGCGCCGCCGAGCAGCTCTTGCAGCACCTCCTGCACCAGCGCACGACGCCGGTCGCGACGGATGCGGAGCAGCTCAGCGCCCAGCTCGGCCACGGTCGCGACTCCCTGCTGCACCGTCATGGTGAGCAGCAGCGTCGCCTGGCGGTCCGATCGCGCCCAGAGTGCGGCCCGGACGGCGGCGACGGCCGGCCGAGCCCGGGGCACGCCCGGGCCCACCACGTCCTCGGCCGAGTAGCGACGTGTCTGGCGCACGTCGAGACCGGGTCCCCGCCGTACCCGGGCACCCCGCGGGACCGACACCCGGATCGCCTCCTCCGACCACCGGCGGAGTCCCGCGACCTCGAGAGCCGCAGCGCCGTCGAGGTGCGCCCGGGGGCCCGCCTCCAGCACCGCGCTCCACAGCGCGCCGTCCCGGTCCAGCGGTCCGTTGTGGACCACGATGCTCTGCGACCTCAGGCGACGCCACCTGCCCCCGGCGATCTCGGCGCGCACCTGCCACCTGGTCACGCCCGCGGCGTACGCCTGGCGTCGCGACACGACGCCGCCCTGCTCCCCCGCCAGGGCGACGACCTGTGCCCGCGCGCGCCGTCGGCGTTCGCGTCCGTCCGCCGGTCTCGTCCCTCCGTCCACCACCCGACCAGGCTCCCGGCCCGCACCCTCCGCAGGATGGTGGGAGGCGGCGCCTGGGGACGGCGGGTCCGGCGCGGCCACCTGGGGACGGAAGACGGCTCGTCGGACGACGACCGGGTCGGCCAGGTCGCCTCACTCGTCTGGCCGGCGAGCCGCGGGACGTCATACGCCCCGAGCGCTCCGACCCACCCGACGCATGACGTCCGGGCAGGGCCGCGGGACGTGGCAAGACCCCGGGGACGACCCGAGGCCCCACGGGACGGCGCAGGGCCCGCGGCGGGTACGGCGTACCTGCTGCGGGCCCTGCGTCGGTGGCGGCCCCGGGATGGCCCCGGGGGCGGCGGCTCAGCCGAAGCGGCCGGAGATGTAGGCCTCGGTGGCCTCGTTGTCCGGGTTCGCGAAGACCTTCTCGGTCGGGTTGAACTCGACCAGGTGGCCGGGCTGGCCGGCGCCCTTGAGGTTGAAGAAGCCGGTCTCGTCGGAGACGCGGGCCGCCTGCTGCATGTTGTGGGTGACGATGACGATCGTGTACTGCGACTTCAGCTCGTGGATGAGGTCCTCGATCGCGGAGGTCGAGATGGGGTCGAGCGCGGAGCACGGCTCGTCCATCAGGAGCACCTCGGGCTCGACCGCGATCGCCCGGGCGATGCACAGGCGCTGCTGCTGACCACCCGACAGGCCCATGCCGGGCTTGCCGAGACGGTCCTTGACCTCGCCCCACAGGTTCGCGCCCTTCAGGGAGCGCTCGACGATGGTGTCCGCCTCGGACTTCTTCATCTTCTTGGCGTTGAGGCGGTTGCCGGCCAGCACGTTGTCGTAGATCGACATCGTCGGGAACGGGTTCGGCCGCTGGAAGACCATGCCGATCTGGCGGCGCACGGCGACGGGGTCGACACCGTTGCCGTAGAGGTCCTGCCCGTCGACCACGATCTTCCCCTCGACGCGCGCGCCGGGGATGACCTCGTGCATGCGGTTGAGCGAGCGGAGGTACGTCGACTTGCCGCAGCCCGAGGGACCGATGAAGGCGGTCACGCTGCGCGCCCGGATCGTCATGTTGACGCCCTGCACGGCGAGGAAGTCGCCGTAGTAGATGTCGAGGTCGGAGACGTCGATGCTCTTGGCCATGGGGAGTGCTTTCCTTCTCTCGGCTCAGCGGCCGGTCTTGGGTGCGAACGCCTTGCCGATCACGCGGGCGAGCACGTTGAGGATCATGACGATCGCGATGAGCACGAGGGCCGCGCCCCAGGCCCGCTCGTGACCGGCGGACGCCGGCAGACCCGGCTGCGTGTAGCTGTAGTAGATGAACACCGGCAGCGTCGCCATGCGCTCGTCGAACAGGTTGAAGTTCACCGAGTCGGTCTTGCCGGCGATGATGAGCAGCGGGGCCGTCTCGCCGATGACCCGCGCGATCGCCAGCGTCACACCGGTCACGATGCCGCTCATGGCGGTCGGCAGCACCACCTTGGTGATGGTCCGCCACTTGGGCACACCCAGAGCGTACGCCGCCTCCCGCAGCTCGCCGGGAACCAGCTTGAGCATCTCCTCGGTGGAGCGCACCACGACCGGGATCATCAGCAACGACAGGGCCACCGAGCCACCGAAGCCCATGCGCACGCCGGGGCCGAAGAACAGCACGAAGAGCGCGTAGGCGAACAGGCCGGCGACGATCGAGGGGATGCCCGTCATGACGTCCACCAGGAACGTGATGGACCGGGCGAGGCGACTGCCCGTGCCGTACTCGACGAGGTAGATCGCCGTGAAGATGCCGATGGGCACGGAGATGATGGTCGCCGCGATCGTGACCAGGACCGTGCCGATGAGGGCGTGGTAGATGCCGCCCTGCGCGTCGCCGAAGACGCTGCGCATCGAGTAGGTGAAGAAGTCCGCCGAGAGGGCCGGGGCCCCCTTGCTGACGACCGTCCAGATGAGGGAGACCAGCGGCACGATCGCCGCCAGCAGCGCCACCCACACGAGGGCGGCGACCAGGCGGTCGACGGCGCTGCGCTTGCCCTCGACGATGCGGGACCACAGCGGGAGCAGCACCACGAAGGCCACGATGGCGAGGAACGCGGCGGCCACGACGCCGGCGCCGAGCACGAGCGCCAGCGCACCGCCGACGGCGATGGCGGCCACGACCGCGAGCAGCGGCGCGTAGGCCGGCAGGCGGGGCCCGGACAGGGGCATGTCCTCCCGCACGGGCGTGGGGTTCTTCTCGAGGGTGGTCATCGGTTCATCTTCTTCCCGCTCCGGGCCACGATGGCGCGCGCCGCGAAGTTCACGGCGAAGGTGATGACGAAGAGGACCAGGCCGCTCGCGATGAGCACGTTGACCGAGGTGCCGGTCGCCTCGGGGAACTCACGCGCGATGTTGGCGGCGATGGTGTTGGGGTTCTGCGTCGAGATCAGGTTGAGCGTCACGAACCCGGTGCCCGAGGCGGCCAGCACCATCGCGACGGCCATGGTCTCGCCGAGCGCGCGGCCGAGGCCCAGCATCGTGGCCGACACCATGCCCGAGCGGGCGTACGGGAAGACGGCCATCCGCACCATCTCCCAGCGCGTCGCGCCGAGCGCGAGGGCGGCCTCCTCGTGCAGCTTCGGGGTCTGCGCGAAGATCTCGCGGCAGATGGCGGTGATGATCGGCAGCACCATGATCGCCAGCACGAGGCCGGCGGTGAAGATGGTGCGGCCGCTGCCGGCGGCCGGGCCCGCGAAGAGCGGGATGAAGCCGAGGTTCTCCTCGAGCCAGCGGAAGAGGTCGCCCATGCGCGGGCCGAGGAACAGGATGCCCCAGAGGCCGTAGACGACGCTGGGCACGGCGGCGAGGAGGTCGACGACGTAGCCGAGCGGGGTGGCCAGGCGGCGCGGCGCGTAGTGGGAGATGACCAGGGCCATGCCGATCGAGAGCGGCGTGGCGACGACGAGCGCGATGACGGCCGCCAGCAGCGTGCCGTAGACCAGGCGCAGGGCGTAGCCGGCGAAGCTCGCCTGCCCGCTCATGGCGTCGGGCTCGGCGGTGAGGCCGGGGAGGCCCTCGACGGTCAGGAAGATCGCGACGCCGGCGAGCGCGACCAGGATGACCGTCGCCGCTCCGACGGCGGTGCCGCGGAAGATGCGGTCGCCAGGGCGCTCGGTGGAGCGCTTCTTGACGGCCGGCTCACGATCCGGCGGGGGCGCCTTCACGGTGTCGGTAGAGGGCACGCTGCCTCACACTTTCTCTTCGTGCACACCGCCGTTCGGCGGCACGCCCCCGTGGGGACGTGCCGCCGAGCGGTCGGTCATGTGCGGTTGATCAGGAGATCTTCTCGACGGCCGCGGCCGCCTTCTCCCGGAGCTCGTCGGGCAGCGGAGCCGCGCCGGCGTCCTGCGTGCCGGACTCCTGGCCCTCCGGCGAGAGGATGTACTCGAGGAAGCCCTTGACCAGCTCGGCCTCGTTCGAGTCCTCGTAGGACTGGCAGGCGATCAGGTACGACGCGAGCACGATCGGGTAGGTGCCCGACTCCTGCGTCGTGTAGTCGATGTCGACCGCGAGGTCGACCTCGGCGTCGCGACCCGGGACGGGGGTGGACGCGGTCAGGATCTGACCGGCGGCCTCGGGGGTCGGGGCCACGAACTCCTCGCCGACGCCGATGGCGGCGGCCGAGAGACCGGCCTCCTCCACCTGCGAGCCGTCGGCGTAGCCGATGGAGCCCTCGGTGCCGGTGACGACCTCGATGACGCCCGACGTGCCGGTGGCGGCCTCGCCGGTGGCCGGCCAGTCCTCGACCGGGCCGTGCGGCCACGACGTGGTGGCGTCGAGGTAGGTGGTGAAGTTCTCGGTCGTGCCCGAGGCGTCACCGCGGAAGACCGGGTTGATCGTCAGGTCGGGCAGCGTCGCGTCCGGGTTGTCCGCGGCGATGGCCGGGTCGTTCCAGTTCGTGATCTGGTTGTTGAAGATCTGCGCGACCGTCTCGCCGGACAGCTGCAGGTCCTCGACGCCCGGGAGGTTGTACGCGACCGCGATCGGCGCGACGTACGACGGGATCTCGATCGGGGTGGTGCCGTTGCAGCGCTCGGTGGCGGCCGTCAGCTCCTCCTCGTCGAGGTACGCGTCCGAGCCGGCGAACTGCACGCCGCCCGCGATGAACTGCTCGCGGCCCGCGCCGGAGCCGGCGGGGTCGTAGTTGACCGTGACGTCGGAGGCAGCGTTCTGGAAGTTGCCGCGCCACACGCCCATCACGGCCTCCTGCGTGGAGGCACCGGCGCCGTTCAGGGTGCCGGACAGCTCCTCGGCACCCTCGACGTCGGGGGCGTTGCCGTCGTCCTCGTTGCCGGCGCCGCAAGCCGAGAGCGTGAGGGCCAGGACGGCCACGCCGGGCACGAGGTACCGGCTGTAAGAACTGCGCTTCACTTCGTGTCTCCTGAAGTTTCGGATGAACTGACGCAGGGAACCTAAGGAGGTCGGGTGTACGGATCTGTCGGCGTCAGTGAACGAGCAGTGAACGCTGCCGACCCAGACCGGGACGACGCGGCGGGCGCAGGGCGACCATCAGGTGAACACCGGCCAGTAGGGCTTGACGGACATGACGTGCGTCACGCAGGGGCTCGTCGGTCGCCGCGGCCCGCGACGGCAGGCGCGACGGTCTCCGTGGCCACGACCGCGCCTCGGTGGTGGTGCGCGACGATCGCCGCCCCCTTCGCGAGCTGCTCCCCCGGGCGCGTGACCACGCCCGGCCGGGCGCGGGCGGCGAGCGCGTCGTACACGAGCGGGAGCACCGGGCGGTGCGTGCAGAGCACGACGCGGCGGCGTCCCTCGAGCAGGGCGGTGACGAGACGGCGTACGGAGCCGGCGTCGGCCCCCTCCTCGCTCAGGCAGGCCTGCAGGTCGGGCTCGAGCCCGGCCGCGTCGAGGTAGGGCTGCACCGTCTGCACGCACCGGGCGCTGGGCGAGCTGACGACCTCGTCGACGCCGTAGGCCCCCAGGACCGGCACCCACGCCCGCGCCTGCTCGTGGCCCCGGTCGACGAGCGGCCGCAGCGGGTCGGGCGCGTCCCACGACGAGCGTGGGCGGGCGTCGCCGTGGCGGAGCACGACGAGGGCGCCGGTACGGCGGGGCAGCTCCACCGCCTCGGCGAGGGTACGGCGGTCGTGCGGGTAGGTGAGCCGGTCGGCGGCCTCGGCGAACGGCAGCCACACGACCTCGTCGATCTCGTCCCCCCGGCGGTAGCCCGCGACGTCGTCGGCGCCCACGACCCGGGCGGACCAGTAGTCCACGGTCTTGCCGCGGGACCCGGCCCGGGCGGCGACCTCGTAGCGCTGGCGGGTCAGCGGCACCCCGAGCCGCACGGCGAGGCCCGTCTCCTCCGCGACCTCGCGGACCGCGGTGGCGGCCACGTGCTCGCCGGGGTCGACCTTGCCCTTGGGGAAGGACCAGTCGTCGTACCGCGGGCGGTGGACCAGGAGGACCTCGCGGCCCGGCCGGGTGACCACCGCACCGGCGGCACGGACCACGGGGGTGGCTCGGGGGTCGGCAGGACCTTCGGCTCCACGGGCGGCCCCGGCACTCATGGGCCCAGTCTCACACGGGGCCCGGGCCGGTCAGGCCAGGGCGTAGCCCGCCTCGTCGACCGCGGCCGCGACGGCCTCGCGGTCGACCTCGGACTCGCTGGTGACGGTGACGCGGCCGGACTCGAGGTCGACCTGCACGTCCTGCACGCCGGGGATCTCGCCGACCTCCTCGCGGACGGACGCGACGCAGTGGCCGCAGGTCATGCCGGTGACGGTGTAGGTCGTGGTGCTCATGGCTTCCTCCGAGGTGGGGTGCGGGGTGGGTCAGCGGACGAGGCGGCCGATGGCGTCGACCGCCTCCTGGATCTTGGCGTCGGCCTCGTCGCCGCCCGCCCGCGCCGCGTCGACGACGCAGTGCGACAGGTGGTCCCCGACGAGGGTCACGGAGACGACGTGGAGGGCGCGGGTCATGGCCGAGACCTGGGTGAGGATGTCGATGCAGTACTTCTCGTCCTCGACCATGCGCTGCAGGCCGCGGGCCTGGCCCTCGATGCGGCGCAGCCGGCGCAGGACCTCGTCCTTGTGGCCGATGTACCCGTGCTGGTGGTGCCCGTCGCGCACTTCGTCCTCACCGGGCTCGACGGGGGGCTCGACGGGGTCGACCGCACCGGCCGGGCTGGGGGACGTCATGGGGCCAGCATACCCCGTGGGGGTATCCGGGGCGGTGGTCGCTCAGGCGTCCGGGACGTCCACGCCGAGGATCCGGTCGATCTCCTCGGGGGACAGGCTGCCCTCGGACTGGCTGGCCGCGACCATGAGGTTGGTGGTGAGCTCGACCTCCGTCAGCAGCACGGAGTCCTCGAGCGTGACGTCGAACTGGTCGTTCATCCCGCTCACCTCCACCACCGCACGCGCACCGGTCCAGAGTGCCCCAGGGGTGGTGACCGGAAACCGGCGGCCGCACAGAACGGCCCGAACGGACCCGGAGGTCTAGTCCGGCCGGGGGGTGCGGCGTGGCCCGTCGGCGTCAGGAGGCGTCGGCGGGCGAGAGCGCCGCCGCGAGGGACCCGTGGATGACGAACACCTTCGCCAGGCCCGTGATCCGGAAGATCTTGAGGAGGCGGTCCTGGCTGCAGATGAGCTGCAGGGAGCCGTTGTGGGCGCGGACCTTCTTGAGGCCGCCGACCAGGACGCCGAGACCGGTGGAGTCGAGGAACTCGACGGCCTCCATGTCGATCACCAGGTCGTAGGCGCCCGCCGCCACCAGCTCGGTGATGCGGTCGCGCAGCCGGGGGGCCGTGTAGACGTCGATCTCGCCACCCACGGCGACGATGGTCTTGCCATCGTTCTCGCTGGTCGCAAGAGTCAGATCCACGTCGTCTCCTCAGGCACGGGGCGTGCTCTCGGCTCGTCAGGGGCACAGTCCCCCGAACAGTGCCTGGGCTATCAAACCATGTCGGGGCCCCCGCCCGCAGGCAGACCCGAAACGCGACCGACGGCCGTGCGCGGAGCCGAGCCCGCCCCGCCGTCCCGCCCGCGGGACCTGGATGTCGGTGGTCCTTGCGACACTCGATCCGTGACCACCACCCACCCCTGCCCCACGGGCACGCTGCCGCCGCGCCTGGCCCGCCTCGCGGCGACGGCCGACCGGCTCGAGCGGCTGCGGCACGTGGAGGTGGTGCCGGCCCGGGAGGCCACCACCGCCGCCTGGCCGGCGTGGGTGCACGCGGACGTGCGGGCGGCGTACGAGCGGAACGGCCTGCGGCTGCCGTGGGGCCACCAGGTGCACGCGGCCGACGCGGCCCACGCCGGGCGTCACGTCGTCGTGGCGACCGGGACGGCGTCGGGCAAGTCGCTCGCCTACGCGCTCCCGGCCCTGACGGCGGCGCTCGAGGCGCGCAACAGCCGGGGCCGGCGGGACGCGACCACGCTCTACGTGTCCCCCACCAAGGCGCTGGCCGCCGACCAGCGGGCCGGGCTCGAGGCGCTGGGGACCGGTGTGCGGGTGACGACGCACGACGGGGACAGTCCCCCCGAGCTGCGGGACTGGACGCGGGACCACGCGGAGTACGTGCTGACCAACCCCGACATGCTGCACCACTCGATGCTGCCCGACCACGCCCGGTGGGCGACGTTCTGGCGCTCGCTGCGCTACGTGGTCGTCGACGAGTGCCACCACTACCGGGGCGTCTTCGGCGCGCACGTGGCCCAGGTGCTGCGACGGCTGCGGCGGGTGGCGGCCCGGTACGGCGCGTCCCCCACGTTCGTGCTCGCCTCGGCCACCGCGGCCGACCCGGCGGGGACGGCCGGTCGCCTCACCGGTCTCGAGGTCGAGGCCGTCACCCGCGACGGCTCGCCTCGCGGCGAGGTCGCCGTCGCGCTGTGGCAGCCGGCGCTCACGTCCTTCGCCGGCGAGAACGGGGCGCCCGTCCGCCGCGCCGCGACCACGGAGGCGGCCGACCTGCTGGCCGACCTCGTCGTCGACGGGGTGCGCTCGCTGGCCTTCGTGCGCTCGCGCCGCGGGGCCGAGCAGGTCGCGCGCTCGACCCGCGACCACCTGGCCGAGGTCGACCCGTCGCTCGCGGGGCGGGTCACGTCGTACCGGGGTGGCTACCTCCCCGAGGAGCGGCGGGCGATCGAGCACGCGCTGCGCTCGGGCGAGCTGCTGGCGCTCGCCGCGACCAACGCGCTCGAGCTGGGCATCGACGTGGCGGGGCTCGACGCGGTGCTCGTCACGGGCTTCCCGGGCACCCGCGCGGCCCTGTGGCAGCAGGTGGGCCGGGCCGGTCGCGCGGGGCAGGACGCCCTCGGCGTGCTGGTGGCGCGCGACGACCCCCTGGACACCTACCTGGTGACGCACCCCGAGGCGCTGTTCTCCGCGCCCGTCGAGGCCACGGTCTTCGACCCGGGCAACCCGTACGTGCTCGCGCCCCACCTGTGCGCCGCGGCGGCCGAGCTGCCGCTGACCCCCGAGGACCTGCCGCTCTTCGGCGCCACCGCTGCCGGCATCGTGGAGCAGCTGGTGGAGGCCGGGCTGCTGCGGCGCCGTCCGCACGGCTGGTTCTGGACCGACCGCCGCCGTGCCAGCGAGCTGGCCGACCTCCGCTCGACCGGGGGCCGGGCGGTGCAGCTGGTCGAGGCGGAGACGGGCCGCGTGGTCGGCACGGTGGACGCCGCCCGCGCCCACGGGGAGGCCCACGAGGGCGCCGTCTACCTGCACCTCGGCGAGACCTGGTTGGTGGAGTCCCTCGACCTGGACGAGCACGTCGCGGTGATGCGGCGGGCGGACCCGCCGTACTCGACCTCGGCGCGGGAGGTCACCGACATCCAGGTCGTCGCCACGTCGGAGTCGACCGACTGGGGCGGCTGCCGCCTCGCGCTGGGCACCGTGGAGGTCAACCACCAGGTCGTCTCGTTCCTGCGCCGCCGGGAACCCGGTGGAGAGGTGATGGGCGAGCAGCCCCTCGACCTGCCCACCCGGTCGCTGCGCACGAGCGCGGTCTGGTGGACGGTGCCGGCCGCCGTGCTGGAGGAGACGGGCATCGACGCGATCGACCTGCCGGGCGCGGCGCACGCGGCGGAGCACTGCTCCATCGGGCTGCTGCCGCTCTTCGCGACCTGCGACCGCTGGGACATCGGCGGCGTCTCGACCGTGCTGCACCCGGACACGGGCACGCTGACCGTCTTCGTGTACGACGGGCACCCGGGCGGGGCGGGCTTCGCCGAGCGCGGGTACGCCGCCGCGCCCGCCTGGCTGCGCGCCACCCGCGAGGCGATCGCGGGCTGCGAGTGCCCGGCGGGCTGCCCGTCGTGCGTGCAGTCGCCGAAGTGCGGCAACCAGAACCAGCCGCTCGACAAGGAGGCGGCCGGGCGCCTGCTCGACGCCCTCCTGCGTCACGCACCCGTGGCCTGAGCCGGGCCGGCGCGGGCCGTGCCGCGCAGCTCGGCCACGCGGCCCGCCAGCGAGTCGTGCTCGACCACCACCTCGACGCGGACGTCGCGCCCGATCACCTCGCACGAGGCCAGGCGGGCGGCGTTCGCCTCCGCGGTGCTCGCCGCGGCCCCGCAGGCGTCGCCCGTGCCCCCCAGCGCCGTCGCGCCGGCGAGCGCCGCGAGGTCCGCAGCCGCCTGCGCGCGCCGGTGGTCGACCACGAGAGCGGCGCCCACCGCCACGGCCAGCGCGACCGTCGCGAGCACCATGACCATGCCCAGCGCCGCCACCGTCGCGAAGCCACCCTCGTCCCGCCCGCGGGCGGCCCGACCCCGCACCCGCGGGGTCGCGGTCCTCACCGCTCCTCCCTCGCGGCGACGGCGGTCGCCGACAGCTGCACGCCGGGGACCCAGCCCAGCAGCGGCGGCCCGCCCGTGTCGACGCGGACGGTCGCCACGACCTCGTCACCCTGCGACGCCACCGACACCGACGCGCCGTCGGGCGCCACCCGCCGGCCGGCGGCGAGGCTGGCCGCCGGGTCGTCGTCGCGCGCCGCCGCCCGCGCCGTCTCACGGGCCGCGTCGACCACCCGCACCTGGGTGACCCCCAGACCGACGAGCCAGCTCAGCGCGAGGGTGACGAGCACCAGCACGGGAAGCACCATGACCGCTTCCGCCGTCACCACGCCCCGCTGGTCCTGCGCCCGGTTCCGGGGGCGGGCCGGCGGGGCGGGGCGGGGGGGGGGGGGGGGGGGGGGGGGGGGGGGGGGGGGCCGCCCCCGCCCCCCCCACGCCCGGCTCTCATCCGACCCCGATCAGACCGAGGACGTGGTCGAACATCGAGGTCAGCATCTGGTTGCCCAGCCCGCCGGTGAGCAGCTGGAAGGCCAACCCGGCCAGGCCGGCGCCGGCGGCGGTGCCCACGGCGTACTCCGCCGTCGTGATGCCCCGCTGGTCGGCCCGGGGCCGGGTGCGGCCCCTCCGGCTCCGACGGGGCCTCGTCAGGTGTGCTCGCACGGTGTCTCCTCCTTCGTGTCGCGCCGGTCGGACCGGCGCGGATGACCGGGGCGCGGGACCGCCGCCGGGCCGCCCCTCGGGCGACGCAGCCACCCTCCGACGGCGGGCGGGCCGGCGGGCCGGGCCGCGGGCGGACTGTGGAGGGGGCGGGGCCACCGTCCGGCTGGGGACGCTTTGCGGCACGTCCCTCACCACCGGATGCCGTCCACGGCCGCCGCCACGAGCGGCACGATGCCGAGGAGCAGGAAGGCGGGCAGCAGGCACACGCCGAGGGGCACCGCGGCCCGCACCCCGACGGTGCGCGCCCGGTCCTCCACCCCCGCGCGCTCCTGGGCGGCGAGCTCGTCGGCGAGGTCGAGGACGGCAGCCGTGACACCGGCACCGGACTCGTGCGCCCGGACCATGACGCGCCCGAGCGGGGCCAACGGTGGGCTGTCGACGCCGAGACGGGCCCAGACCTGCGTGGGCTCGAGCCCCAGCCCGAGCCGCGCCGCCACCGGGGCGAGCTCCGCCGCGGCCGGGCCGGGGAGGGCGAGGCGCACGACGTCGAGGGCCGGTCCGGGGGCGGCGCCGGAGCCGAGGGCCGCGCCGTACATCTCGACGAGGGCGGGCAGCTCCCGCCGCAGCCGGGCTCGGTGGCGGCGCACGGAGGCGGGTTCCGAGCGGCGCAGCAGCGTCCACAACCCGGCGGCCGCGCCCGCGCCCAGGAGCCAGCCGAGCGGGCCCCCGACGAACGACACCACCCCCAGCGCGGCGCACCCGCACCAGAGGACGGCCCAGCGCTGCAGGAGGTCGGAGCGTGCGGGCCCCTCACCACCGGCGGCCCGGGGGCGCACCCGCGGCGCCGGGGGGCCGACGGCGAGGTACGCACCGGCCGCGCAGAGGGCGGCCACGACGGCGGCGCCGCTCACGACGCCGACCGGGTCACGTCGTCGGCGATGGCCTCGATCCACCACAGGCCCAGGAACCCCGCGACCAGGCCGCCCGCGAGGCACCCGAGGCCCACCGGCGTCGCGGTGAGGAAGTGGACGGGGTCCCCGCCCGTCGTGCCGCCCATCAGCAGCGCCACGACCGGCAGGCCGGCCATGAGGCGGGCGGTCGCGCGCGCCGAGGCCAGCTCCGAGGCGACGACGCGGCGGGTGCCCTGCGTCGCGCGGGCCAGCGCGGCCACCCGCGCCAGGGCCTCGGCGAGACCGGCGCCGGTGCGGGCACTGACCTGCCAGGCGGCCGCGACCAGCCGCAGGTCGTCCGCCCCCGGCGACCGCGCCAGCGCCCGCCAGGCGGTGGGCACGTCGGCACCGAGGCGTTCGGCGCGTCGTACGCCGGCCACCGCCGGCCACTCCTCCGCCGCCGCCGCGAGGGCGGTCGCGGGTGGCCGCCCCGATCGCAGCTCCGAGGCCAGCGCCTCGCAGACGGACACCACGCGCTCCCGCGTGCGGGCCGCGGCCCGGGCGGACGCCCGGCGGGCCAGGAGGGCGCGCCCGGCCAGCAGCACCGCCGTACCGAGGGCCGCCCACACGGCCACGATCCCGCCCCCGCCGAGGACGAGCGCGGTGCCGCCGGCGACGACCCCGGCGACGACGAGCGTGCCGGCGGGGCGCTGTGGGCCCCCCGCGGTCGCGTCACCCCGGCCGCCGACCCGCGGGCGCGACGGCGCCAGCAGGAGGACGGCGGCACCGGCCGCCGCACCGGCGACGAGGCCGCTCACGGTTCACCGTCCTGGTCGCCGAGCAGCTCCTCCAGCCGCTCGGCCCCCGGACCGAGGCGAACACCCCCGGACGCGTCGAACTCGACGGCCGGCCAGGCCTCGACGAGACCGTCGGGGCGGCGCACGGGCACGGCGACCTCCGCCAGCCGCCGCCTCCCGTCGCGGCCCCGGCCGAGGTGGAGCACGACGTCCAACGCCGCGGCCAGCTGGCTGTGGGCGGCGGCCCGGGGCAGGCCGGCGGCCTGGGCCAGGGCCTCCACCCGGGGGACGACGTCCCGCGCACTGTTGGCGTGCACGGTGCCGCAGCCGCCCTGGTGCCCGGTGTTGAGCGCCGCCAGCAGCTCCACCACCTCGGCGCCGCGCACCTCCCCGACGACCAGCCGGTCGGGGCGCATGCGCAGCGCCTGGCGCACCAGCGTGCGGAGCGTGACCTCCCCCGCGCCCTCCACGTTCGCCGGCCGCGCCTCGAGCGCCACCACGTGCGGGTGCTCGGGCCGCAGCTCGCTGGAGTCCTCGACCAGCACGATGCGCTCGTGCCGGGGCGCCAGGGACAGCAGCGCGCCCAGCAGGGTCGTCTTCCCCGACCCGGTGCCTCCACTGACGAGGAACGCCCGACGGCGCGCCACGAGCCGGTGGAGCAGCCGGGCTCCCTCCGGCGTCACCGCCCGGCGCTCGAGCAGGTCGTCGAGGCCCAGTCGGCCGGGCCGCGGCACGCGCAGGCTGACGAGCGTCCCGGGCCGGGCCACGGGGGCCAGCACCGCGTGCAGCCGGGTGCCGTCGGGCAGCCGGGCGTCGACGTGCGGCACGGCGTCGTCGAGGCGACGACCGGCGCGGGCCGCCAGCCGCTGCGCCAACCGACGCACGGCCGCCTCGTCGACGAACCGCACGTCCGTGCGCTCGAGCCCTTCGCCGACGTCGACGAAGACGTCGTCCGCGCCGTTGACCAGCACGTCGGTCACGTCGGGCAGGCGCAGGAGCGGCTCGAGGGGACCGGCGCCGCCGACCTCCCGCCGCAGCTCCTCGTGCACCGCGAGGACGGTCGCGTCCCCGACCGGCCGGCCGAGGTCGCGCAGGGCGGCCGCGACGCGGCGGGGAGTCAGGGCACCGGGCTCGGCCAGCTCGCCGGCGAGCTGGTCGCGGACGGCGTCCACCAGGTGCGGCACGGCGCTCACGCCGCACGCCCCACGGTCGCCCCGACGACGTCGAGCACCTGGGCGGCGGCCGCCGCCAGCGCGCCCCGCACGCGCAGCGGACCCACCCCGAGGAGCACGGGCTCGACCAAGCGCGGCCGCGAGGGCAGCTCCCCCACCAGCGGCGCCCCCACCGCCCGCGCCACCTGCTCGGGTCGCGCCCCGGGGCCGCGCACCACGACGCCGACCGGCGTCGTACCTCCCAGCCACCCGACCACCCGGGCCGCCGAGGCGACGCCCGCGAGGGTCGGGTCCACCACGACGACCACCAGGTCGGCGCGGGCGGCGAGCTCCGCGGTGCGGGCGTCGGAGCGGCGGGGCAGGTCCAGTACCACCGTGTCGTGGCCGCGGCCCGCCGCGGCCAGCACCTCGCGGACCACCTCGAGCGGCGGCTCCTCGCCCCCGCCCGTTGTCGGGCCCCCCGGGCCGCCCGAGCTGCCCGAGCCGCCCGCGCCACCCTGCGTGAGGACGCCCAGGTCACCACGGCGCGGCAGGGCCTCGCGCAGCGCCCGGCCACCGATGCGTCCCACCGTGCCGGCGAGGGCGTCCCACCGGACGCCGTCCGCGTCCTCCAGGCCGAGCAGGCGGTCGGCGCCGGGCCCCCAGGGGTCGAGGTCGACGACGACGGCGGGGCCTGCCGCGGCGGCCACCGCCCCCGCCGCGCACGCCAGGACCGTCGCTCCCGCTCCCCCGCTGCCCCCGACGACGGCGACGGTCCGGGAACCCCCGCGCGCGTCCTCCTGGTCCCCGAGCTGCTCGGCCAGCCACTCCGTCGCCCCGGGCAGGGCGGCCACGCTGCTCGCCCCGAGCTCGACGGCCGCGCGGTAGGTGACCGGCGGCGGGTCCGTCGCCGCCAGCACGTGCACCGCGTCGCGGCGGGCCGGGCGCAGGTCGCCCAGGGTGGGGGCGAGGTCCGCGCCGACGAGCACCAGCGGCGCCGTCTGCCACCGCGCCAGCGCGGCCACCGGGTCCTCCACCACCTCGAGCCCGGCGCCGGTCGCCGCGGCCAGCCGCTCCACCGCCGCCCGCAGGTCGGGGTCGGCCGTGGCGAGCAGGGGCGGCGCCCCCGGCTCGCCGGCGTCCGACGGGTCGCTCCGGGCCGCGCCGCTCCGCGCTCGTGTCCACATGGACCCACGGTCACCGCCACGACGGGCCACCCGCTGCCGGCAACCGCGCCCTGGGGACGACCGGACGTCGGCGCCGGCCTGGGGACGAGAAGCGGCGCGCCGCACCCGGGGCGCGACGTACCGGAACCTTCCACCTGCCGCCCGCGGCCCGCAGGCGCGACGGTGGAGCCCACGCGTCGAAAGGGGCCTCCCGTGTCCACCTCCTCCCCGCCGGGCGACCCCGGCGCCCCCGCCGTCCCCGGCGTCCCCGGCCTGCCGCCCGACGCCCCCCACGTCGCCCTCCGCGTCGCCGTCACCACGGGCACGACGACCGTGCGCAGCGACCTCGTGCTCCTCGGCAGCCGGGGGGCGCTCCGCACCCCCGTCGCCCCCACCGCCGCGGCGGGTGCACCGGCGGGCGCACCCGGCCCCCGTACGACGACCTTCCCCACCGCCGCGCTCTGGCCGACGGTCCGGAACCTGCTGCCGGACCTCGCGCACGTCGTCGCGGACCCGGCGATCAGCCGCCCCGAGGACCGCACCGAGCCGCCCGCCGACCTCGCCACCACGGCGCTGCACGTCGTGACGACGAGCGTCGGCGCCCACGTGCCCACCGCGCCCGCCGTACCCGGCCCGCCCGGGGCGACCCCGCCCCCGGACTCCCTCGCGGTCCGCACCTGGCTCGTCACCGCCACCGGGTTGTACGGCGTGGGCGAGGGCCCGCTCGGCACGACGATCGTCACCGGCGAGCGGGCCGGCGCGCTGGCCGCGACGCTGCAGTGGGACGTCGCCGGCGCGCTCGACCACCTCGTGCGCCTCCTCGAGCAGCGGCCGGGGGCCGCGTGATGACGCTCGTGACGCACGGCATGGACGTGGCGGCGGGGCTCGCCGCGGCCGACACGATGACCGACGGGGCCACGGCGGTCCGCGACCTCGCCGCCCGCCTCGACGCGGCGCTCGAGGGGTTCACGTGGACCGGTCCGGACGCCGAGCGCGTGCGCGGCGAGTGGTCCTTCACCCGCCGCCCGCAGCTCGTGCTCGTCGCCGAGCACCTCTTCGAGCTCGCGGTGCGCCTGCGCGCCGAGGCCGACGCCCAGGAGGTGGCCTCCGGCGGCGAGGGGGCGACCGGTGCCGCGGGCGGGTCGGCCGGGCCACAGGGTCCTCCGCCGGAGCCCCAGGGCCTGCTGGGCCGGGTCGGTGACTGGATCGGCGACCGGCTCGTCGCCGGCGGGCAGGCGCTCGGCCGCTTCCTCGGGGCCCAGCTCGACCTCCAGGGCAAGGTGCTCGACGTCCTCCTGGGGCGCGGCGACCACAGCGTCGCCTCGATCGCCGCCAGCGCGATCACCGGCCTCGGCGCCCTCGCCGGTGTCGGCGTGAACCTCTGGACGGGCGAGGACCGGCGCTGGTTCACCGAGGGCGGGGGCCGCGCGGGCGACCCGGTCGCCGTGCCCGCCCACGACGGTGGCCCCTCGTCGCGCCCCGCCCTGGAGCCACCGCGCAGCCTCGACGCGATCATGCAGTCGGTGACCGACGCCTACACGAACGGCACGACCCCCGGCAGCGACGGCGAGGTGCGCATCGTCAGGGTCGACAACGGGGGCACCCCGGCGTACGTCGTCGCCGTGCCCGGCACCGAGACGTGGAGCCCGAGCGGCGGCACCATGCCCCGCGACCTCACCGCCAACGTGCAGCTCATGGCCGGCAACCCCACGGCCGCGGCCGAGTCGGTGCGGGCCGCGATGGAGCGCGCCGGCATCCCGGCCGGGGCGCCGGTGCTCATGGTCGGGCACTCGCAGGGCGGCATGATCACCGGCCACCTGGCCGCGGACCCGGGGTTCCGGGAGCGGTTCAACGTGACGAACATGGTCACCTACGGCTCGCCCGTCGACCACCTGCGCATCGAGGGCGTGCAGGTGCTGCAGATGGGCCACTCCCTCGACCCCGTGCCGCGCGCCGACCTCGGCGGCTGGCAGCCCGGCGGGCTCCCCTCCGTCGGCCAGCAGGTCGAGCTGCCCAGCCCCGCGGCGTGGAACGACGTGCTCGGCAACCACAGCCACGAGGCCTACATCCGCACGGTGCACGACGCGCTCGCGAGCGACTCCGCGCTGGGCGACCAGCTGCGCGCCTACCAGTCCGACCCGTCGATGGCGCCGTTCCTCGTCGGGCCCGACGGCTCGGCCTCGGCGGTCGACGTGCCGATCGGGCGCGACGTGCCGCGCCGCGAGGGCACCTGAGCGGGCCTGGCGCCACCGCGCCATGATGGCCGGGTGACGGGGACACGATGGGCTGGCTGACGCGGTTGCTCGGCGCCTCCGGCCGCTCCCCCGAGCAGGTCGAGGCCGAGCTGGCCGGTGCGCTGCTGCGGCTCGAGGGCGTGGGCCCCGTCGACCTCGCCTACCGCACCGACGCCAGCGGCGGCGGTTCCGTGCGGGGGTACGTCGAGGTGGCGGCGCCCGCGGCGTTCCGTGCCGCGCTCGGCGTCGTGGGCCGCGTGCTCGGCACCGACGGCGCCCGCGTGGCGGTCTACCTCGTCGGCCGCCTGCCCGACGGCGGCGAGGTGACCCCGGCCGACCTCGGCTTCCGCTCCCGGCCCTCCGGCGCGGAGCTGCGCGAGGCTCAGTAGCGGCCCGCGGTGGCCGAGAGCCACTGCTGCGTGCGCCCGATCAGCGCGTCCACCTCGGCCGCGGGGCGCCCGTCGAGGACGGCGGACAGCGGGAGCTCGAGGCCGAACGTCGCCTGCCAGGTCCGCGCCCGGGCGTACGTCGCCGGGTCGACGACCGCCCGCACCACGTGCCACCCGAAGGAGGCCAGGCACGCCGCGTCCACCGCCGGGTCGAAGGGCTGGGCCAGGTCCCAGTCGACGACGCCGGCGAGGCGGCCGTCGCGCCACAGCAGGTTCGGCCCGGCGAGGTCGCCGTGCACCAGCACGGGCTCGACGGGCGGCAGGGCGAGCGCGGCGTCGATGCGGCGGCGCGCCTCGCTCCGCCACGACGGCGGGAGGCGCTCGACGACGTGCTGGTCGAGCAGCGCGGCCCACTCGCCGCGCCCGGCGTACTCGTGCGGCTCGCCCAGCACGTCGGCCAGCGGGTCCAGGTCGACCGTCGCCAGCTCGCGCAGCAGGGCGGCCACGGCCGGGACGGGCGCCCGCGTGGAGGGGGCGCCGTCCACCCAGCCGAGCGCGACGGCGCCGTCGACGACGTCGGTCAGCACCGCGGGGGCACCGAGGGCCGGGTGCCGCTGGCCCAGCCGGCGCAGCAGCTCGGTGCGCCGGGGCAGCTGGGCCGCGGCGCGCTCGCTCCGCGCGACGCGGACCACCGCCGTGCCGGGGAGCAGGACCACGTCGTGCGTGGCGCCGGACCGGTCGACCCGGGCGCCCTCGACGTCCGCGGTCGGCAGCAGGCGGGCGGCGATCTCCAGCAGGTCGCGGGTGTCCACCGGCCCGACCCTAGGTGCCTCCCGGACCGGTCCCGATCCCGCCCCCGCCTCGCCCCCGGCGCCTATCCTGGGAGGCATGCCAGCCGGCCCCGCGCCCACCGCGGCGTTCTTCGACCTCGACAAGACGATCATCGCGAGGTCCAGCACGCTGGCGTTCAGCAAGCCCTTCCAGGCCGGCGGCCTCATCTCCCGGCGCGCGGTGCTGCGCTCGGCGTACGCCCAGTTCGTCTACCTCGTCGGCGGCGCGGACCACGACCAGATGGAGAAGATGCGGCAGTTCCTGTCCGCCATGACCGCCGGGTGGGACGTGGCCACGGTGCGCGAGATCGTCTCCGACACCCTGCACAACATCGTCGACCCGCTCGTGTACGACGAGGCCGTCACCCTCATCGACGAGCACAAGCGGGCCGGGCGCGAGGTCGTGATCGTCTCGACCTCCGGCTCCGAGGTGGTCGAGCCGATCGGCGCCATGCTCGGCGCCGACCGCGTCGTGGCGACGCGCCTCGTCGAGGCGGAGGGGCGCTACACCGGCGAGATCGCCTACTACGCGTACGGCGAGGAGAAGGCCAACGCGGTGCGGGCGCTGGCCGAGGAGCGCGGCTACGACCTCTCCGCCAGCTACGCCTACAGCGACTCGATCACCGACGTGCCGATGCTCGAGGCGGTCGGTCACCCCTCCGCGGTCAACCCGGACCGCGAGCTGCGCCGGGTCGCCGTCGCGAACGACTGGCCCGTCCTCGTCTTCGACGAGCCCGTCGCCCTGCGCGCCCGGCTGCGGCTGCCCCCGCCCGGCCCCACCATCACCGCCCTCGCGCTGGGCGGGGCCCTGACCCTCGGCGGCGTGGCCTGGTCGCAGGTGCGGCGGCGCCGCCGTACCGCCTGACGGGTCCGTCGCGAGACGCGCGAAGTTACCGTCGAGGAACCCCTTGCGTGACCCAGGTCACAGGCGTAGACAAGGGAGCACGCCGGACGCGGCGGATCACCACCAGGCAGCACAACTCGACAGAGCCCCACGCACCACCGGGTACCCACGCGGCGATCCACCCTTCTCACAGGGCGCCTGTCAGCGGGACTCCCGCGGCAGCAACCAGATGCACGCTTGGTAGCCATCGGAGGTGCGTGTCAGCAACGGCCCCTGGATCTACGCGACTCCGGGGGCCGTTCGCTGCGCCGCGGCGGGCCGATCAGTCCGTCGCCCCGCGCCGCAGGGGGCTCGCCTCGGCGCCGGCCGCGAAGGCCTCGGCGCCGTACAACAGCCAGGCGTGGACCCCGGCCCGTCCGCCGTCGCGGTAGCCGCGCAGGTTCGACTCGTACTCCCGGCGCAGCGCGAGGTGGCCCGCCTCGGGCACCACCAGCGACTTCTCGTCGACGCCGCGGGCGACGAGCACGAGCCGCTCCGCGGCGCGCGCCACGATGCCGTTGTGGGAGCCGAACGGCGCCGACGCGGCGAGCTCGGCGTGCACGACCGCGGCCACGACGAGCGCCGGCGTCTCGCGGGAGCCCAGCAGGAGATCGGCGATCCCCCGCAGCCGCGCCGCCGCCTCCGCGTCGCGGGGGCGGCCCAGCCGCTCCTCGGGCAGCGAGCCCGCGGCGACCAGCGCGTGCAGCCGGGCGAAGACCATGAGCGGCGCCTGCCGCAGCTGCGGGGCCAGTCCCAGCAGCGCCGTCGAGACCCGCAGCGCGTCCTGCGCGACGTCGTCACCCTCCCCCTCCCGCACCTGCGTGAGCGAGGAGGCGGACCCCTCGAGCGCCGCGCTGGCGTGGGCACCGCGCAGGAGCGACTCGGCCGTGGTCTCCGGGGAGGTACGCCGCAGCCCGCGGTCCCGCAGCATGACGTCGATGCCGTCGCGCGCGGCCGCGTACGCCGACCCGACCCCCTCGAGGGCGAGCAGGTGGGCGAGCGGGTCGGGGCTGGACGCGGTCACCCGCGCAGGCTACCCAGGCCCTCGGCCCCGGACGGCGACAGGGAGCCGACCCCCTGCGGGGCCGACTCCCTGTCGGTGGTGGAGCGGGTGGAGCGGGTGCGTCAGCGGCGGACGGGCACCGAGATCGCGGCCGCGGCGGGCGCGATCAGGTTGGTGCCGTCGGTCCACACCGTGAGGCGGTACCAGCCGGTGTTCTTCGGCGGCAGCGTCACGCGGGCGAAGCCGCGGTTGACGAAGACGCGCAGGCCGGTGCCGCCGTACGACACGTTGGCCCAGCCCGAGTAGGGCGCGCCGCTGGAGTTGCCGACCTCGATGCCGAGCGTGCCGGTGCGGCCCGTCGGGATGGGCTGCGGCCACGCCGAGATCTTCAGGACCGAGCGGGCCTTGTTGATCGTCACGACCACGCCGGCGCTGGAGCGCGCGGTGGACTCGTCACCCAGGTAGTAGACGCCGACCCGGTAGGTGCCCGGGGCGAAGGTCTTCGGCAGCGCGAGGACGGCGCGGCCGTCCGCACCCACCGCGGCGCGGTGGACGTAGCTCCCCCAGCGCAGCTCGACGACGCCGGTGCCCGTGCCCTCGGCCGAGTCCACCTGGACGGGGATCGCCGTGTACTGGTTGTAGAAGCCCGTCGCGGTGCCCGGGCCGGTCACGGTGGAGGCCGGACGGTTGTCCACGACCTCGATCGGGCCGACGACGGTGCCGCCCGGGTAGGAGACCAGGTAGACGGAGTCGCCCGCCTCGGCCTCGATCGGCACCTGCAGCTCGACCGCGGCCTGTCCGCCGGTGACGGTGAACTCGCCCGCGTCGGCGACGAACTCGCCCTCCGCGTCGTAGACCTCGGCGACGAGCGCCTCGTTGGCCGGGGCGCCGCGCGAGGTCAGGTCGAGACCCGCGACGGTGAACTCGGCCGTCTCACCGACGCCCAGCTGGGTCGGCACCGCGGGCGCGTTCACCTGGCGGACCGCGAAGTCCGGGTCGATCGGGCTGTTGTCCTCGAGGTAGGACAGCCAGAGGTCGCGGTCGACGAGGCCGGTGTCGCGGCTCGTGCCGTTGGTGAACGCCGAGAAGCTGTCGCCGCCCTGCGCGAGGAAGTTGAACGTCGAGACCGTGTAGGTGTCCTCGGGGCCGACGAGCTCGCCGTCGATCCAGATGTTCTTGACGCGGTCACCCACCGGGCCGGCCGGGTCGACCGTCACCGACATGTTGTCCGAGAGCCCGAGGCGCAGCGTGGTGCTGCGGCCCTCGACCGGCCACTGCTGCTCGAGCACGGCCTTCAGGTCCGCACCCGTCAGCTCGACGAGCCAGATGTTGTTGAGGAACGGCAGCACGTTGTTGGCCTCGGCCACCGTCACGACGCCGTCGGTGTTGCCCGGGACGGACGGGTTGCCCGCGAAGAGCAGGTCGTCGCGCAGGCCGCCCGGGTTGACGATGCCGATGTCGGCCGCGCCGAGGTCGGACGGGATGCCGTCGCGCAGCGCGTTGCCGACGAGGCCGCCGAGGCTCGACTGGGCGTCGCGGACCGCGGCGCCGGCCGAGTTGTAGGCGCGGGTGATGTCGCCGGTGATCTCGCCGACCGGCTGGTTGCCGACCTCGGCCGCGAAGGCCAGGGCCGCGTCCGTGATCTGCTTGACCGCCGCCACGCGCGGGAGCGCGACGTTCTCCGTGGCCGAGCGGGCCACGTTGGCCTGCTGGTAGGACACCACGTCGCCCGTCGCGGGGTCGACGCTGAGGAGGACCTGGCCGACGTTCTCGCCGTACTGACCCGTCTGGAGGACCGGGCGGGTGCCCTCGCCGCCGGGGACGGGCGCGTCGTAGGCGTACTTCTGGTGCGTGTGGCCCGTGAAGATGACGTCGACGGCCGCGGACGTGCCGTCCACGATGTCGGCGAACTCGGGGCGGTCGGCCTTGGCGGCGTCGAGGCTCGTGGCCGCGTTGGCGCCCTCGTGGTACTCCGCCACGATGACGTCGGCCTCGCCGTTGGCCTCGTCGCCGTCGCTCAGCTCGCCCGCCACGCGGTTGACGGCCTCGACGGGGTCGCCGAACTCGATGGTCGCGATGCCCGCCGGCGAGACAATGTCCTCGGTCTCCAGCGTCACGGCGCCGATGACGGCGACCGTCTGGCCCTGCACCTCGAGCAGCTCGAACTCCGGCAGGGCCGGGTTCGTCGTGCCCTTGTCGTAGACGTTCGCGCCGAGGAAGGGGAACTCGGCCCGGTCGGCGACCCGACCGGTCAGGTCGTCGTAGCCCTGGTCGAACTCGTGGTTGCCCGCCGACGACGCGGCGACGTCGAGCGCGTTCAGCACGTCGAGCGTGGGCTCGTCCTGCTGCACGGCGGAGGCGAAGAGCGAGGCGCCGATGTTGTCGCCGTTCGACAGCAGCAGCGTGCTGTCGTCACCGTGCTGGGCGCGGAGACCCTCGACGGTGGTGGCGAGCTTCGTCGTGTTCGCGTCGATGCGACCGTGGAAGTCGTTGAGGTTGAGGAGCTGGATCGTGACGGGGTCGGCCGCAGTGGCGGACGGCGCGACGGCGACCGGCACGACGACGCACGCCGTGGCGGACGCGACGGCCAGCGCCGCGAGACGACCGACACGCGAACGGGCGGTCGTCGGGGGGACCTGGTGAACGGACAACGCGGTACCTCTCGAGGGTAAAAGGGTGGCCTCGGAACGCTATCCCGAGAATTTCCTGAGAGCCCCGTCCCGACGGGTGAAAGTTCTGTGACGAACGGGCGTCGGAGCGGCGTCGGCGGCGGCGTGGCGAGCCCCCCGCCGGACGCGGCGCCGGTAGCCTCGGGCGCACCATGGACCAGCTGTCCGCGCAGACCCGCACCTCCCCGTTCCCCCCGGACGCCGCCGCCTGGCTGGCGGGCCAGTCCGGGCGCACCGTGGTGCTCGTCGGCGACCCCCGCGGCACGGCCACGCTCGCCGAGGCCCTCGCCGCGCTGGGGTACGACGTGCGCGCCAGCGAGGACGGCTCCATGAGCCTCCCCGACCGCTCCGTCGACGCGATCGTCGCGCTGCACGAGCTCCCCGACCTCGAGGTGGCGGCGCGCGTCCTGCGCCCCGGCGGCCAGGTCGCGGTGCTCGCGCAGGAGCACGACCAGCGCATCCCCTGGGTCCGCAAGCTCGGCGCCGCGCTCCGCCTCGGCGGGGCCCCCGACCCGACGGCCCCGCTGGTGGCGTCGCCGTACTTCGGGTCGGTCGGCACCGAGTCGTTCCGCCACTGGCAGGTCGTCACCCGCGACGGGCTGGCCGAGGTCGTGCGCCGCCTGCCCGCCGTGCTCGCCCGCAGCCACTCCGAGCAGGAGCGCGCCGTCGCCGACGCCCTCGCGCTCTACGACGACTACGGCCGCGGCCCCGACGGCATGCAGCTGCCGTGGATCAGCCACTGCCACCGTGCCCCCGTGCTCGCCGAGGCCTGGGCGACCGTGACCGAGCGCGTCCGCGCCGCGGCCGAGGCCGCCGAGCTGTCCGAGCGCGCGGCGCGCAACGCCTCCCGCCGCGCCGCCGAGGGCGACACGGACGGCACGGACGGCACCGACGCGACCCCGGACGCGTCGGGTGAGCGCGACGACCGGGGCGAGGCCGCCACCTCCACCCCGCCCGCCGACGCGGAGGCCGCCGAGGCCGCGGGGGGCGGGGAGCGCCGTACCCCGCCGCGCCCGCAGCCCACGTTCGACATCGGCGACACCGCCGAGGGCGTCATCACCTACGTGGTCGACACCGGCGAGATGCCCCCGGTCCGCGCCGCGCTCGGCGACGACCGCGCGCGCCCGGCCCGGCGGGGCGCGCCCCCCGCCGCCTCCACCCGCCCCGCGGCCCCGGCCGCGGAGGTCGAGGAGCCCGACGAGGGCGACGGCGACCTGCTCATCCGCTTCCGCTGACGTGGCGCGCTGGAGCAGGCGCCGCACCCACCTGGGCACGGAGGCCGACCGCGCGACCTTCCGCACGCTCCACAACGCCTCGCTCGCCGCGCCCGCGCTGCGCGAGGGCCTGCGCGCCGACAGCGCCGAGCGGGCCGTGCGCCACCTGCGTGCCCTGCTCGGCACGCCCGCCGTCGCGCTGACCGGCGCCGACGGCGTCCTCGCCTGGGACGGCATCGGCGCCCACCACGCCGAGCAGTGCGCCGCGCTGGCCGCCCGGGCCGTCGACGCGGGCGTCACCCTCCTCGCCGACGCCGACGAGCTGCCCTGCACCGCGGACGGGTGCCTCGCCCGCGCCGCGATCGCGAGCCCGCTCGTGGTCGAGGACGACGTCGTCGGCACCCTCGTCGTCGTCGCGCCCCGCTCGACGGGTCGGCTCGTGCGGGCCACCGACGAGGTGGCGGTCTGGGTCTCGGGGCAGCTCGCGCTCGCCGAGCTCGACGCGTCGCGCAACCGGCTCGTCGAGGCCGAGGTGCGGGCGCTGCGGGCCCAGATCAGCCCCCACTTCGTCTACAACTCCCTCGGCGCCATCGCCAGCTTCGTGCGCACCGACCCCGACCGGGCCCGCGAGCTGCTGCTCGAGTTCGCCGACTTCACGCGCTACTCCTTCCGCCGCCACGGCGAGTTCACGACGCTGGCCGACGAGCTGCGCGCCATCGAGCGCTACCTGCTGCTAGAGCAGGCGCGCTTCGGCGACCGCCTCGCGGTGCGCCTGCGGATCGCCCCGGAGGTGCTCGGCGTGACCGTGCCCTTCCTCTGCCTGCAGCCGCTGGTGGAGAACGCCGTGCGGCACGGGCTGGCCGGCTCGCCGCGCCCCGTCACCACCGTCACGATCGTCGCGCGCGACCTGGGCCGGCTCTGCGTCGTCGAGGTCGAGGACGACGGGGCGGGCGAGGACCCCGAGCGCATCGCGCGGGTGCTGGCCGGGGAGGACGTGACGGGCGGCGGGCCAGGTGCGCCCGGCGGCCGGGGGGACGGCGAGGGCGTGCACCCGTCGGTCGGGCTCGGCAACGTCGACGCCCGGCTCCGCGCGACGTACGGCGACGAGGCCGGCCTCGTCGTGGAGACCGCGCCCGGCGCCGGCACGAAGGTGACGGTCCGCGTGCCCAAGTTCGCGCCGGGCGTGCACCCGTGAGGGGCTGCGCCCGCGCTACGGTCGTGCGGTGATCCAGGCCACTCCCCCCGGCGCGGCGCCCCTCCCCGTCGCGCTCGTGGTCGACGACGAGCAGCCGGCCCGCGACGAGCTGGCCTGGCTGCTGGGCCGCGACCCGCGCGTCGGCGAGGTGCGGGTCTGCGCGTCGGCGACCGAGGCGCTGCGCGTGCTCCACGAGGGCGGGGTCGACGTCGTGTTCCTCGACATCGCCATGCCGGGCCTGAGCGGCCTGGAGCTCGCCGGGGTGCTGGCCGCGTTCCGCGAGCCCCCGCCCGTCGTGTTCGTGACCGCGCACGAGGAGCACGCGCTCGAGGCCTTCGACCTCAGCGCCGTGGACTACCTGCTGAAGCCGCTGCGCGAGGAGCGCCTCGCCGAGGCGGTACGGCGGGTGCTCGCCCGCAGCGCTCCCCCGCCGGCCCCGGCCGACGACGAGCAGGTGCGCGTCGAGCGCGGCGGGGTGACGCGCTTCCTGCCCCGCTCCACGATCCGGTACGTCGAGGCGCAGGGCGACTACGCCCGGCTGCACGCGCGCGTCGACGGCGAGGCGGCGTCGTACCTCGTGCGGACCCCGCTGACCACGCTCGAGGAGGAGTGGGCCGGCGCGGGCTTCGTGCGCGTGCACCGCTCGCTGCTCGTCGCGCTCGCGCACGTGGCCGAGGTGCGGATGGACGCGGGCCGCTGCACGGTGCTCGTCGACGGCACCGAGCTGGGCGTGAGCCGGCGCCACACCCGGGCGCTGCGCGAGGTGCTCGCCGGTCGCGTCGGGGCCCGCTGAGCGTGGACCCCCACGACCTCCCCGAGCCGCCGCGGCCGCTGCCGCCGTCGGCGCGGGTGCGGGTGACGGGCCCGCCGCGCCGCGCGGTCCGTCGTACGACGGGAGCGGAGCAGATCGACGCGGGCACCGCGGTCGGCGAGGTCTACCTCCGCTCGCTGCTGCGCGAGCAGCTGCGCCTGGGCCTGCTGACCGTCGGCGGGCTGGTGGTCGGGCTGGGCGGCCTGCCGGCGCTGTTCTACCTCGTGCCGTCGCTGGCCGACGTGCGGATGCTGGGCGTGCCGCTGGCGTGGGCGGTGCTCGCCGGGGCCGTCTACCCGCTGCTCTTCGGCCTCGGCTGGCTGCACGTGCGCCGCGCCGAGGCCAACGAGCGCGACTTCGCCGAGCTCGTGGCCCGCAGGGCCGGGGAGGAGCAGGGGTGAGCGGCGACCTCGACCCCACCTGGGGCGCGGGGGCCGTCGCGCTCGTCGTCGTCGTCACCCTCGTGATCTCGACGTGGGGCCTGCGGCTCTCGCGCACCACCAGCGACTTCTTCGTGGCCTCGCGCAGCGTGGGGCCGGGACTCAACGCCTCGGCGATCGGCGGGGAGTACGTCTCGGCCGCCTCGTTCCTCGGCGTCGCCGGGCTGGTGATGGCGTTCGGGGCGGAGATGCTCTGGTACCCCGTCGGCTGGACCGCGGGCTACCTCGTGCTGCTCGCCCTCGTCGCCGCCCCGCTGCGCCGCTCGGGGGCCTACACGCTGCCGGACTTCGCGGAGGCGCGGCTGGCCTCGGGGGCCGTGCGCGCGGCCTGCGCGCTGCTCGTCGTCGCCGTGGGGTGGCTCTACCTGCTGCCGCAGTTCCAGGGCGCCGGCATCACGCTGACCGCGGTGACGGGGGCGCCCCGCTGGCTCGGCGGGCTCGTGGTGGCCGCCGTCGTGCTCGTCGGCGTCGCCTCGGGCGGCATGCGCTCGATCACGTTCGTCCAGGCGTTCCAGTACTGGCTGAAGCTGACCGCCCTGCTCGCCCCGCTCGCCGTCCTCGCCGTCGTGTGGCTGGGCGACGGCCGCCCCCTGCCCGACGACCTGGCGACGGGCTCCGGGACCGGTTCCGGCACCGGCGACGACGGCTGGTCGACGCCCTTCGGTGGCGGCACGAGCGGGCTGAGCGACGGGCCCGAGGGCCTCTACCTGACCTACTCCGTCATCGTCGCCACGTTCTTCGGCGCGATGGGCCTGCCCCACGTCGTCGTGCGGTTCTACACCAACCCCGACGGCCGGGCCGCCCGCCGTACCACCCTCGGGGTGCTGGGGCTGCTGGGCCTGTTCTACCTGCTGCCGCCCGTGTACGGCGCGCTCGGCCGCGTGTACGGCGCGGACGTCGAGGCGGGCGGGGCCGACACGGTCGTGCTGCGCCTGCCGGGCCTCATGACCGACGGGACGCTGGCGGACGCCCTCACCGCCGTGCTGACCGCGGGGGCCTTCGCGGCGTTCCTGTCGACGTCGTCGGGCCTGACGATCGCGGTCGCCGGCGTGCTCAGCCAGGCCGTGACGCGCAGCCGGCACGCCACGCGGGGGCTCGGGCCCGTGGCGGCGTTCCGCGTCGCCGCCGTGCTGGCGGCGGGCGTGCCCTGCCTCGCCGCGCTGGCGGCTCCGGGGATCCCGGTCGCGCGGTCGGTCGGGCTGGCCTTCGCGGTGGCGGCCTCGACGTTCTGCCCCCTGCTCGTGCTCGGCATCTGGTGGCGCGGCCTGACCGCCGCCGGGGCGCTGGCCGGGCTCGTCGTGGGCGGGCTCGGCTCCTTCGTCGGGGTCGTCGCGGCGCTCGTGCTCGGCTCCGCCAGCGGCGAGGGCTGGGGCGTGGCGCTGGTGACGCAGCCCGCCGCGTGGAGCGTGCCGCTCGCCTTCGCCACGATGGTCGGCGTCAGCCGCGCGACCCGGGCGCGGGTGCCCGAGGGCGTCGACCGGTTCATGGTGCGGCTCCACACCCCCGAGGCCGTCGAGCTCGACCGGGGCTGAGCGCGGCGGGGCCCGGCGCCGGTTCGTGGTGGCAGCGCCGCGGAATGCCTGGCGCTCCCACCACGAACGGGTCCCGGCGCTCAGACCTCCGCGTCGGGGGGCAGCTGGCGGGGGTCGTGCGCGGTGACGACGGTGACGGCCGGGTCGGCGTCGAGGCGCCGCAGGGCGGCGTGGTTGCGGCGCAGCCGCCACGGCTGGCGGCACGCCACCGCCTCGAACGCCCGCAGCGCCGGCAGCGTGCCGAACGCGTCGCCGGTGCCGGGGTCGCACGCCCCGAAGGTGCTGGCGTCGAACGCCGCGTCGCCCGCGTGCACGACGAGCCCGGCGTCGCCCTCGACGGCGACCGCCGCGTGGCCCCGGGTGTGCCCGGCCAGCGGCACGAGCGTGATGCCCGGCAGCACCTCGTGCCCGCGCAGCCCGTCGCGCCACGGCTCGCCCGGGCCCGCGTGCCGACGTACGTCGCTCGTCGTCGCCCACTGCACGGGGCGGTAGCGCAGCCGCTCCGGCGCGTGCGTCGCGACCGTCGCGGCGGCCCACTCGGTCGTCGTGGTGTGCAGGACCGCCTGCGGGAAGTCGGACAGCCCGCCGGCGTGGTCGAAGTCGAGGTGGGTGAGCACGACGTGGGTGACGTCGGTGGCGCTGTGACCCAGGGCCAGGACGGCCGCGAGGGCGGTGGTGCTCGGGTCGGGGTCGGGCCGCAGCATCCGCCCGACCGGGCCGAGCCGGCGCGGGTCGGCGAGGTCCGCCGTACCCAGACCGGCGTCGACGAGCACGAGGCCCGCCTCGTGCTCCACGACGAGGACGTGGCAGACCGCCCGCGCTGCGAACCGGGGACGGAGGACGCCGGCGACGGCGTGGTGCACGCGCATGACCCGATCTTGGCACCCCGGCCAGGGGCGCGGGGGGCGGACCGCGAGGACGCCCGCCCCGCGACCGTTCGTCGCGCCCGGACGACCGCTCGGCGACCCGCGGCGCCGCCCACCGACCCGGGCGGCCCGCGGCGTCGCCCGTGAGCGCGACCACACCTAGCGTGACCGTGCTCACATCCCCGCCGAGGAGGCAACGATGCCCGAACCGTCCGAGCAGAGGTACCGCTCGACGTCCGAACCGATCTACGCCGACCTGCACTCGACGGCGCAGTTCGCCGAGCTGCGCCGCCGCTACCGCGGCTTCGCGCTGCCGTGGACCGTCGCGTTCCTCGTCTGGTACCTGACCTACGTCGCGCTCTCCAACTGGGCGCCCGGCCTGATGAACACCGAGGTGGTCGGCAACGTCAACGTCGCCCTGATCTTCGGCCTGCTGCAGTTCGTCACGACGTTCGGCATCGCCTGGCTCTACTCGCGCCACTCGACGCGGACCCTCGACCCCCTCGCGGCCGAGCTGCTCGACCGCTACGACACCCGCGGCGCCGCCGGCGGCCACCACCTCCGGAAGGACGACTCGCGATGAGCCAGCAGTTCCTCACCAGCGCGCTGTTCCTCGGCGTCGTCCTCCTCACCGTCGGGATCACGTTCTGGGCCTCGCGCCAGACGAAGTCCGCGACCGACTTCTACTCCGGCGGGCGCTCGTTCTCGGGCTTCCAGAACGGCCTCGCGATCGGCGGCGACTACATGTCGGCCGCCTCGTTCCTCGGCATCTCCGGGGCCATCGCGCTCTACGGCTACGACGGCTTCCTCTACTCGATCGGCTTCCTCGTCGCCTGGCTCGTCGCGCTGCTGCTCGTCGCGGAGATGCTGCGCAACGCGGGTCGCTACACGATGGCCGACCAGCTCGCCTTCCGGATGCGCCAGCGCCCCGTGCGCACGGCCGCGTCGGTCTCCACCGTGGTCGTCTCGATCTTCTACCTGCTCGCGCAGATGGTCGGCGCCGGCACGCTCGTCGCCCTCCTGCTCGGCGTGTCCAGCGAGGCGGTCAAGAACCTCACCATCGTCGGCGTCGGCCTGCTGATGATCTTCTACGTCGTCGTCGGCGGCATGAAGGGCACGACGTACGTGCAGATCGTCAAGGCCGTCCTGCTCATGCTCGGCTCCGCGCTCATCGTCTTCCTCGTCATGCTGAAGTTCGACTTCAACCTCTCGGCGCTGCTCGGCGAGGCCGCGGACAACTCGGGCAAGGGCGACGCGTTCCTGCAGCCCGGCCTGCAGTACGGCTCCACCTTGACCTCGCAGATCGACTTCCTGTCGCTCGGCCTGGCCCTCGTGCTCGGTACGGCGGGACTCCCCCACATCCTCATCCGCTTCTACACGGTGCCGACGGCGCGCGACGCCCGGAAGTCCGTGCTGTGGGCCATCGGTCTCATCGGCGCCTTCTACCTGATGACTCTGGTGCTCGGCTTCGGGGCCGCGGCGCTGCTCGACACCTCCGAGGGCTCGACGGTGGGCGACAACTCGAACCTCGCCTCGCCGCTCCTCGCCGAGGCGGTCGGTGGCGGTGACGGCTCGACGGGCGGCGCGATCCTGCTGGCGCTCATCTCGGCGGTCGCCTTCGCGACCATCCTCGCGGTGGTCGCCGGCCTGACGCTGGCGTCGTCCTCCTCGGTGGCGCACGACCTCTACAAGGGCGTGTTCAAGAAGGAGGGCACCGTCTCGGAGAAGGACGAGGTGCGGGTCGCCCGCATCGCCGCCTTCGCCATCGGCGCGGTCGCGATCGTGCTCGCCATCCCGGCGCAGCGCCTCAACATCGCCTTCCTCGTGGCGCTGGCCTTCGCGGTCGCCGCGTCGGCGAACCTGCCGGCGATCCTTTTCAACATGTTCTGGAAGCGCTTCAACACCCGCGGCGCGACCTGGAGCATCTACGGGGGCCTCATCACCAGCGTGGGCCTCGTGCTCCTCTCGCCGGTGACCTCGGGCGCCGAGACGTCGCTGTTCCCCGACAGCGACTGGGCGATCTTCCCGCTCAACAACCCCGGCATCGTGTCGATCCCCGCCGGCTTCCTGCTCGGCATCATCGGCACCCTGACGTCGCGGGAGTCGCACTCCGAGGCGCTCTACGCCGAGCTCGAGGTCCGCGCGCTCACCGGCGCGGGCGCCGAGGGGGCGAGCCAGCACTGAGCCCCGCGGTGGGGACTCCCGGGACCACCGGGGGTCCCCACCGTCACGCACGCGCAGCAGTCCCGTCGTACGACGGGAGCACCGGCCTAGGCTGACGAACGACCAGCCGCCCAGCACCGACCGCCCCCCGCGGGCGGAGGAGGAGAGAGACGTGAGCGAGAACCTGTCGAACCTGCTCAAGGAGGAGCGGCGCTTCGCCCCGCCCGCCGAGCTGGCGCGCGACGCCAACGCGACGGCGGCCACCTACGAGCGGGCCGCGGCCGACCGCCTCGGCTTCTGGGCGGAGCAGGCCGAGCGCCTCACGTGGGGCGAGCCGTTCACCGAGGTGCTCGACTGGACGAACCCGCCCTTCGCCAAGTGGTTCGTGGGCGGGAGGCTCAACGTGGCCTACAACTGCGTCGACCGCCACGTCGAGGCCGGCAACGGCGACCGGGTCGCGTTCCACTTCGTCGGCGAGCCCGGCGACACCCGCGACATCACCTACGCCGAGCTCAAGGACCTGGTCTCCCAGGCGGCCAACGCCCTCACCGACCTCGGCGTCCGCGCCGGCGACCGGGTCGCCATCTACATGCCGATGATCCCCGAGGCCGTCGTCGCGATGCTCGCGTGCGCCCGGCTCGGCGCCCCCCACACCGTCGTCTTCGGCGGTTTCTCCTCCGACGCGCTCGCCTCGCGCATCGAGGCCTGCCAGGCCGAGGTGGTCGTCACCTCCGACGGCGGCTACCGCCGCGGCGCGCCCTCCGCGCTCAAGCCCGCCGTCGACGACGCCGTCGCGAAGCTGCCGGACGGCAGCGTGCGCAGCGTGCTGGTGGTGCGCCGTACCGGCCAGGACCTGCCGGAGGGCTCGTGGGTCGAGGGACGCGACGTCTGGTGGCACGACGTCGTCGAGGCCGCCTCCACCGAGCACACCCCCGAGCTGTTCGACGCCGAGCAGCCGCTCTACGTCATGTTCACCTCCGGCACGACGGGCAAGCCGAAGGGCATCCTGCACACCTCGGGCGGCTACCTCACCCAGTGCGCCTCCACCTTCTGGTCGACCTTCGACCACAAGCCGGAGACCGACGTCTACTGGTGCACCGCCGACATCGGCTGGGTCACCGGGCACTCCTACATCGTCTACGGCCCGACGGCGAACGGCGCCACGCAGGTGCTCTACGAGGGCACCCCCGACTCCCCCCACAAGGGCCGCTGGTGGGAGATCGTGCAGGAGAAGAAGGTGACGACGCTCTACACGGCGCCCACCGCCATCCGCACCTTCATGAAGTGGGGCGACGACATCCCCGCGCAGTACGACCTCTCGTCGCTGCGCCTGCTGGGCTCCGTGGGCGAGTCCATCAACCCCGAGGCCTACGTCTGGTACCGCGAGAACATCGGCGGCGGCAGCGCCCCGATCGTCGACACCTGGTGGCAGACCGAGACCGGCGCCCACATGATCAGCCCGCTGCCGGGCGTCACCGCGGGCAAGCCGGGCTCGGCCATGCTCGCCGTGCCCGGCATCGAGGTCGCGGTCGTCGACAACGACGGCAACCCGGTCGGCAACGGCGAGGGCGGCCTGCTCGTCATCACCGAGCCGTGGCCCGCGATGCTCCGCACCATCTGGGGCGACGACCAGCGCTACCAGGACACGTACTGGTCGCGGTTCCCCGAGCAGGGCTACTACTTCGCCGGCGACGGTGCCAAGCTCGACGAGGACGGCGACATCTGGCTGCTCGGCCGCGTCGACGACGTCATGAACGTCTCGGGCCACCGCCTGTCGACCACCGAGATCGAGTCCGCGCTCGTCTCCCACCCGAAGGTCGCGGAGGCCGCAGTGGTGGGCGCCGCCGACGAGACCACCGGTCAGGCCGTCTGCGCCTTCGTCATCCTCCGCGAGGAGGCGGGCGACGGCGGCGCCGACATCGTCGAGGAGCTGCGCAGCCACGTGGCGAAGGAGATCGGCCCCATCGCCAAGCCCCGCCAGGTGATGGTCGTGCCCGAGCTGCCCAAGACCCGGTCGGGCAAGATCATGCGGCGTCTGCTGCGCGACGTGGCCGAGCACCGCGAGGTGGGTGACGTGACCACGCTCGCCGACTCCTCGGTCATGGACCTGATCTCGAAGGGCCTCTCCACCGACAAGGCCGACGGCTGAGCCGGTAGCACCGGTCCCACCGCCCGACCCGCACCACCCGCAGGACCCCGTGGCCCGGCCGCGCGGCGTACCCCCGCTCACCGGGGCGCGCCGTGCGCCGGGCCGTGCCACGCCTGCGTTGTAGGGTCGGGCGAGACGCAGCTGCGCCGCCGCCCGCACCACCACGAGCCACCAGGGGATGACTCCATGACGACCGACCCGGTCAACCCGGTCAAGGACACCGAGCCCACGATCGGCCAGCTCGTGGCCGACGCGAGCCGCGACGTGTCCACGTTGCTGCAGAAGGAGATCGAGCTCGCCAAGGCCGAGCTCAAGGTCAGCGTGAGGAACGGCGGCACGGGCGCCGTCCTGTTCGCCGTCGCCGGCTTCCTCGGCCTGCTGGCGATCATCCTGCTGTCGATCGCCTTCGCCCACCTCATCCACTGGAACGGCGACGGCCTCGACCTCCACTGGGCCTACCTCATCGTCACCGGCGCCTACCTGCTGCTCGCCGGGCTGCTCGTGTTCCTGGGCATCCGGAAGGTCAAGAAGGTCCGCGCCCCGGAGCGCGCCATCCGCCAGGGCAAGCAGATCCCCCCGGCGCTCAAGGGCAAGGTCGGCTGACCTCCCGCTCCCGCAGCGCCTCGCGCGCCCCCGTGGCTCCGGGCGGCCCCGCCGCCCCCGACGCGCCCCGCCGGCCCAGGCCCGCGGGGCGCTGTCGCGTCCGGGCGCCGATCCGCGTCGCGGCGCTGTCACCCCGTCGTACGACGCGCGCCCTTCAGGCCGCGCAGGCCCCGGTGGCCACCTCGACGGACGACGCCCGGCCGGCCTCGCCGGCGCTGGCGACCTGGGCCGCGGTGAGCGCGTAGCCCGTGTCGGTGTCGGTCACCGACGCCGCGAAGATGACGCCGACGACCTGGCCCGAGGCGTCGACCACCGGGCCGCCGGAGTTGCCGGGCCGCACGAGGCCGCGCAGCGAGAAGACGTCGCGCACGGTGCGGCCCTCGCCGTAGATGTCGGGCGAGCGCAGCTGCTGCTGGGCGCGGATGCGGGCCGGCTGCACGTCGTACGGCCCGTCCTGCGGGTAGCCGAGGATCGCCACGCTCTCCTCCGTCGCGCCCTCGCCGAAGGCGAGCGGGGAGAGGCCCTGGTCGTCGAGCGCCAGGACCGCGACGTCGACCTGGGGGTCGTAGTGCACGACGCGGGCCTGCACCCACTCGCCGCCGAGCTCGACGCGAGGCTCGTCCACCCCGGCCACGACGTGGGCGTTGGTCATGAGGCGGTCGTCGGCGTAGAGGAAGCCCGTGCCCTCGACGCCGCGGCCGCAGTCGTTGTCGCCGCGGATCTTCAGCACGCGGCTCTGGGCACCGACGACGCCGGCGGCCTGCAGCGTCTCCCGGTCGCCCGGGGCGACCTCGACGATGCGCTCGGGCGCGAACGGCTCGAGGTAGCGCGGGAAGAAGGAGGTGCCCACGACGCCGTTGAACGCCTCCAGCGCGCGGTCGGCCTCGCCCGGCAGCACCGTGTCGACCTTCGCCAGCACCGCCGAGCTGCGCACGGCCTCGGTCACGCCCGCGATGCGGGTGCCGGAGACGGCGACGCCGAGGGCCCAGGCGACGAGGAGCACGGCGAGCGCGCTGAGCGCCGCCCCACCGAGGGCGTCGACGACGCGCGCCGGCTGCCACGTGACGTGGTCGCGGGCGCGGGAGCCCAGGTACTGGAAGCTGGCCTGCCCGATCGAGGCGAGCAGGATGACGATGAACAGCGCCCCCAGCGAGACCCACAGCCCCGGCTCGGCGTCCCCCAGCACGAGCGGCGCCAGCACGATGCCGGCGAGCCCGCCGACCAGCAGCCCGGCCGTCGCGAACGCGCCCGTGATGAAGCCCTGCCAGTAGCCCGACAGCGCGTAGGTGCCCACGAGCAGCAGCAGCACCCAGTCCAGCCAGTTCATCCGTCGCTCTCCTCGATGTCGGCCATCGGCCCCTCGATCGGGGCCTCGACCGGCTCCTGCCGCACGGTCTGCGGTCCCGCGCGCTCGGCGCCGCCCAGCATGTACGACGGGAGCGCCGTCGTGAGCGTGTCGTCCCACGGCTCGCTCCACCCGAGGAAGTCGAGCAGGCGCGCGACGATCCCCCCGGTGAAGCCCCAGAGCACCACGTCGTGGTCCTCGCCGATGAGGAAGCCCGGCGACGACCAGCCCGACGGTCCGCGGACGGTGCGCCGCCAGCGGGGGTCGACGAGGTCGGCGACGGCGACGCGGTGGATCGCGTGCACCTCGTCGGCGCTGCGCACCGACACGGTGCCGGGCGAGGCCCACCAGGCGACGACCGGCACGACGGCGAAGTTGCTCGGCGGCAGCCAGAGCTCGGGCAGCCGGCCCACGACGTGCACCGACGCCGGGTCGAGGCCGATCTCCTCCCACGCCTCGCGCAGCGCGGCCTGCTCGTGGGTCTCCCCGGGGTCGAGGCTGCCGCCGGGGAACGAGACCTGCCCGGGGTGGGAGCGCATGTGGTGGGCCCGCTCGGTGAGCAGCAGCTCGGGGCCGCGCTCGCCCTCCGCGAAGACCATGAGGACGGCGCCCGGGCGGGCGTCGCCGCCGGGCGGGGGCGTGAACGCGGTGAGGTGCTCGGCCCGGATCGTGGCCAGCGCGTCGGTGATCGGGCGCAGCCAGTCGG
Organism: Nocardioides sp. ChNu-153; assembly: GCF_030466625.1. GTDB lineage: Bacteria > Actinomycetota > Actinomycetes > Propionibacteriales > Nocardioidaceae > Nocardioides. The sequence continues at coordinate 65,695 of NZ_JADEVT010000007.1, read as the reverse complement.
GGGCGCCCGCGGGGCCGACGGTCCCGTCGCTGCCGGACGCGCTCACCGCTGCAGCCCCAGGTGCTCGTCGACGAGGTCGAGCAGCTGCTCGGTGGACTTCAGGGCGACCGCCTCGCTGAACACGACCTGCCCCGACGCGTCGACGAGCGTCGTGACGGGCAGCCCGCGGTTGAGGGCGAGGAACGCCTCCTGGGTGCCCAGGTACTCCTGCGTGTCGACGAGCAGCGGGTAGGTCACGCCCGACTCGGCGACCAGCTCCATCGCCCCCTCCGGGTCGAGCTCGTTGTAGGCCACGCCCACGGTGGCGACCTGGTCGCCGTACTGCTCGTGGAAGGCCTGGAGCAGCGGCATCTCCTCGCGGCACGGGCCGCACCAGCTGGCCCAGAAGTTGAGCAGCAGCGGACCCTCGAGCGAGCTGAGGTCGACCGCCTCGCCGCCACCGAAGCACGGCAGGACCGCGCTGGGCAGGCCGCCGTCGACCGCCTCGCCGGCGCCGGGCACGCAGGGCGCGACGCCCGCGTCGGCCTTGAGCGCGCGGAGCTCGGGGCTGTCGACCACCAGGTCGCGCGGCCCGACGCTGGGCACGACGTACGCCTCCCCGTCCCGCGAGCCCTCCCCCGAGGGCGCGCAGCCGGCGAGCGCCCCGGCGAGGGCCAGGAGGGCGGCGGCGGCCGCCGTACCCCTCACGCGCGACCCTCGGTGCGCACCAGCGCCTCGGCGAGCACGGGGTCGGTCGGGCCCTCCCCGAACGCGGGGCACCAGCGGGCCACGGGGCAGGCGCCGCAGGCGGGCTTCTTGGCGTGACAGCGGCGGCGGCCGTGCCAGATGAGGTGGTGGGACAGCATCGTCCAGTCGCGGCGCGGGAAGAGCGCGCCGATCGCGTGCTCGACCTTCACCGGGTCGGTCTCCTCGGTCCAGCCGAAGCGGCGCACGAGGCGACCGAAGTGGGTGTCGACCGTGATGCCGGGGACGTCGAAGGCGTTGCCCAGCACGACGTTGGCCGTCTTGCGGCCCACGCCGGGCAGCGTCACGAGGTCCTCGAGGCGGGGCGGCACCTGCCCGTCGTACCGCTCCACCAGGGCCTGGCTCAGCTTGAGCAGCGCGTCGGTCTTGGCGCGGAAGAAGCCGAGCGGGCCGACGATGCCCTCGAGGACGGCGCGGTCGGCGGCGGCCATCGCGGCGGGGTCGGGGTACGCCGCGAACAGCGTGGGCCGCACCGCGTTGACCCGCTTGTCGGTCGTCTGCGCGGAGAGCACGGTGACGACGAGGAGCTCGAAGGGGTTGGCGAAGTCGAGCTCGCAGCGGGCGTCGGGATAGGTCTGCGCCAGCACCCGGTCGATCTTCCGGGCACGGCGGACCAGGGCGACGTCAGGCACCCCGACAGGGTACGGGTCGCCACCGACCGGCGTGCCGTCCCACGGCCTGGCGGCGCCGGAGGCGCGGCGCCGCTAGGATGCGGGGTGGCCGTGGCGTGCGCCACGACCGACACCGTCTCCCCGGGAGGATCTTGTGGACATCGACGTGCTGCGTCAGGCGCCGCTCTTCAGCGCGCTCGACGACGAGGCGATCGAGTCTCTCGTCGAGTCGCTGGCCGAGACCCGCCTGCGGCGCGGCGAGGTGCTGTTCCACGAGGGCGACTCCGGGGACAAGCTCTACGTCGTGCTGGACGGCAAGGTGAAGCTCGGCCGCACCTCCGCGGACGGTCGCGAGAACCTGCTGGCCATCCTCGGCCCCGGCCAGATGTTCGGCGAGCTGTCGCTCTTCGACCCGGGCCCGCGCTCGGCGACCGTCACCGCGGTGACGGAGTCGACCTTCGCGTCGCTCTCCCACGACGACCTGCAGGGCTGGATCGAAGGACGTCCGAGCGTCGCCCGCGGCCTCCTCGCCCAGCTCGCCGCACGCCTGCGCAAGGCGAACGACGTCGTGGCGGACCTCGTGTTCTCCGACGTGCCCGGTCGCGTCGCCAAGGCGCTCATCGACCTCGCCGACCGCTTCGGCCGCACCGCCGACGACGGCGTGCACGTGCACCACGACCTCACGCAGGAGGAGCTGGCGCAGCTCGTCGGCGCCTCGCGCGAGACGGTCAACAAGGCGCTCGCCGACTTCACCTCGCGCGGCTGGCTGCGCCTGGAGCCCCGCTCCGTCGTCATCATGGACATCGAGCGGCTCTCGCGCCGCGCGCGCTGAGCGCAACTGCGGTCTCCCCACCTCGGTGGGGGGAAGCTCCTCAGAGCCCGAGGTACGCCAGCTGGGCCCGCACGCTGAGCTCCGCGGCGCCCCAGAGCACGGGGTCGACGTCGGCGTAGACGACCTCGACCACCCGGCGCGGCAGGGTCTCCGCGTCGAGCTGCTCCACCTCCCGCAGGCCGGCCACGGCCGTCTCGACCTGCTCGAGCCGGGAGCGCCGGTGGGCGATGTAGGAGTCGAGCGCGGCCAGCGCGTCGTCGATCACCGGGCCGTGCCCGGGCCACACGACGCGCGCCTCCTCCCGCTCGGCCAGCGCGTGCAGCCGGTCGAGGGAGTCGAGGTAGGCGCCCAGCTGCCCGTCGGGGTGGGCCACCACGGTCGTGCCGCGGCCGAGCACCGTGTCGCCGGTCAGCACCGCCCGCTCGGCGGGCAGCACGAACGACAGCGAGTCGGCCGTGTGCCCCGGCGTCGCGACGACGTGCACCTCCAGCCCGTCGACCTCGACGACGTCGCCGTCGCCGAGGCCCTCGGACCCCAGCCGGTACGCCGGGTCCAGCGCCCGCACGCCGCAGCCGGCCCGCTCCGCGAACGCCCTCGCGGCCTCGGAGTGGTCGAGGTGGTGGTGGGTGAGCAGCACCGCGCCGACCCGGCCTTCGGCGGCCTCCAGCACCGCGTCGAGGTGGGCCTCGTCGGGCGGCCCGGGGTCGACCACCACGGCGCGGGCGGCGCCCGGCTCGCGCAGCACCCACGTGTTGGTGCCGTCGAGGGTCATCGTCCCGGCGTTGGGGGCCAGGACGCACCGGCCCCGCTCGCCGAAGGTGCCGCCGTGCCACGCCTCCACGCCTGCCGCCACCCGCCCCACCTCAGCCGCGGTGCGCCGCGAGGACGGGACGCATCCGGTCGGGCATCGACATCGTCCAGCCGCCGTCCGGCAGCCGCTCGACGTCGGGCTCGAACATCTCCACGGTGCGCCGACCCGCCTCGGCGAGGACGGCCGCGGCGCTCGGCTGCTGGGCCACGTCGAGGCACGTGAGGTACGTCGGGGGCATCATCGCCGTGCCCCCGGTCTCGGCGGCGACCACGGCGTCGGCCGCGGGCACCCACTCCACCGAGGACGACTCCGTCGAGACGTCGCGGGTGCGCTGGCCCGCGGGCAGGGCGGCGGCGAAGAACCACGTGCGGTAGCGCTTCGGCTCGAAGCGGGGCGTCACCCAGGCGTCCCAGACACCGAGCAGGTCGGTGCGCAGCACCAGGCCGCGGCGGGCGAGGAAGTCGGTGAAGGCGAGCTCGTGGGTCTCCAGGGCGACCCGGTCGGCCTCCCAGTCCGCCCCCGTCGTGTCGGCGACGACCTCGTCGGCGGAGGCGCCGGCGAGCAGCACGCCGGACTCCTCGAACGTCTCGCGCACCGCGGCGCAGACCAGCGCCGCCGCCCGCTCCTCGTCGACGCCGAGACGCTCGGCCCAGGCCGCGGGCGACGGCCCGGCCCAGCCGCCGTCACCCAGGTCGGCGTCGAAGTCGCGCGGGTCGACCCCGCCGCCGGGGAACACCGCCATGCCGGCCGCGAACGCCATCGACGTGTGCCGCCGCAGCAGGTAGAGCTCGGGACCGCCGGGGTCACCGGCGCCGTCGCGCACGAGCACGACCGTCGCGGCGTCACGGGGCTCCGCGGGCGTGCGCCGCCCCGCGGCGTACTCCCCCGCCAGCGCGACGACCTCGTCGGGCACGGGCACCGGCGGCAGCGGGATCCGCACGCTCAGACCTCGACGACGATCTCGACCTCGACGGGCGCGTCGAGCGGCAGCACCGGCACGCCGACCGCGGAGCGCGCGTGCACCCCGGCCTCGCCGAAGACCCGGCCCAGCAGCTCGGAGGCCCCGTTCGCGACCTGCGGCTGCCCCGTGAAGTCGGGGGTCGAGGACACGAACGCGACCACCTTGACCACGCGCTTGACCAGGGCCAGGTCACCGATCTCGGCCTTGACGGCGGCGAGGGCGTTGAGCGCGCACTGCTGCGCGCAGGCCACGGCGTCCTCGGGGCTCACCGCTCCCCCGACCTTGCCGGTCGCCATCAGCTCGCCGCCGCGCATGGGCAGCTGGCCGGACGTCATGACGTGGATGCCCGAGCGGACCGCCGGCACGTACGCCGCGACCGGCTTGGCGACCTCGGGCACCGTCAGGCCGAGCTCGGCCAGGCGCTCCTCGGGGTGCGCCACTGCTCAGCCCTGGCCGGGACGCTTGAGGAAGGCGACGAGGCCGCCCTGGGCGTTGGTGTGGATGGCCACCAGCTCCCAGCCGTCCTGGCCGAAGTTGTTCAGCATCAGTGCCTCGTTGTGGAGCGGAATCGGCGCCACCTGGTACTCCCACTTCGTCATGCGGGGCACCCTACTCGGCGCGCTCGCCGCCCGACCCGTGCGACGCCCGGCTCGACGGCGGGCCGGGGCGGGAGCGGCGTCGGATCCACCCGCAGGCGGACGCGGGGCGGGTACGGCGCGCCGTACGCTCACCGGTCATGACGACCGTCGCCGTGCTGCCGCGGCAGCCCCGACGGCTGGGCCCGCGGGGGGCCGCGCTCCTCGACCTGGCGGTGGTCGGGGGCATCGGGTTCCTGGCGTTCGTGGGCGGCGTCAGCCTCTCCTCCGTCGTCGCCCTGGGGCTCGGCGCGGCGCAGACCCTGCCGCTGCTGTGGCGCCGCCACCACCCGGTGGCGACCTTCGCGGCGGTCGTCGCGGCGAGCGCGCTGCAGGTGCCGCTCCTCGGCGATCCCCTGCCCAGCCAGCTCGCGTTCCCGGTCGCGGTCTACTCCGTGGCGCGGTTCTCCTCCGCCCGGGCGGGCTACGCCGCGCTCGCCACGGGGCTCGTGGCCGCCGTGGTCGCGGCGCTCGACTGGACGATGGCGTACGGCGACGGGCTCGTGGCCGCCCGCAGCTACGCCGTCACGATCGGGCTCATCGTGCTCGCCGCCTGGGCGCTCGGCACGCTGGGGCGCACGCGGGCGGCGTACGTCGACGCCCTCCTCGCCCACACCCAGCACCTCGCCCGCGACGCCGAGCAGCGCGCCGAGCTCGCCGCCTCCGACGAGCGCGCCCGCATCGCCCGGGAGATGCACGACGTCGTCGCCCACGGCCTGTCGGTGATCGTGGTGCAGGCGGACGGGGCGCGCTACGCCGCCGCCAAGGACCCCGACGTCGCCACCCGCACGCTCGAGACGATCGCCGGCACGGGGCGCGAGGCCCTCACCGAGATGCGCCGCCTGCTCGGCCTGCTCCGCTCCGACCGCACGGGCACCGCCCCGTAGCCCGGCCTGGCGGACCTGCCCCACCTCCTCGACCAGGCCGCCGCCGACGGCCTGCCGATCATCGCGAGCCTTCCCGACCCGGCCCCCGCCGTGCCCGACGGGACGGCCCTCGTCGTCTACCGCGTCGTGCAGGAGGCCCTCACGAACGTACGGCGGCACGCCGGCCCCGTGGACACCGTGGAGGTCGTCGTCGCCGAGGCACCGGGGGAGGTCGTCGTGCGGGTCACCGACGACGGACGCGGTGCCGCTGCGACCCCGGGCCGCGACGCCCCGTCGGGCGGCCTCGGACTCGTGGGGATGCGCGAGCGGGTGCGCGCGGCCGGTGGCAGCGTCACCGCCGGCCCGCGGCCCGGCGGCGGGTTCGAGGTCGGTGCGAGGATCCCCGTGTGAGCGTCACCGAGCCGATCCGCGTCTTCCTCGTCGACGACCAGCAGATGGTGCGGGCCGGCTTCCGCATGCTGGTGGAGAGCCAGGACGACCTGACCGTCGTCGGCGAGGCCGGCGACGGTGAGGAGGCGCTGCGCCGCCTGGGCGCCGTCACCGCCGACGTCGTGCTCATGGACGTGCGGATGCCCCGGATGGACGGCGTCGACGCCACCCGCCGGCTGGCCGCCGAGGCCGCCGCCGGACGACCGGTCCCGCGCGTCATCGTGCTCACCACGTTCGACCTCGACGAGTACGCCTTCGCCGCCCTCAAGGCCGGTGCCTCGGCGTTCCTCCTCAAGGACGCGACCCCGCCCGAGCTGCTCGAGGCCGTCCGGCGGGTGCACGCCGGCGACGCCGTCGTCGCGCCGTCGACGACCCGCCGGCTGCTCGACCACTTCGCCGCGACGCTGCCCGACGGGGCCGGCCCGGGTGCGACGGCGGCGGGCCCGCCCGCGGCGGGGGACGCCGTACCCGACCCGAGGCTCGCGAACCTCACCGACCGCGAGGCCGAGGTGCTGGAGCTCGTGGGCCGCGGCCTGTCCAACGGCGAGATCGCGACCGCGCTCTTCGTCGGCGAGGCCACCGTGAAGACCCACGTCAGCCGCCTGCTGGCCAAGACCGGCTCCCGCGACCGCGTGCAGCTCGTCGTCCTCGCCTACGAGACCGGCGTCGTCTCCGCGGGCTGAGCGCCGCGCCCGGACCGGGGCCGTCATCCCCCGGGGGGGGACGGCCGGCCACGGGGGCGTCCACCCCCCGGCGTACGGCGGCAGCCCCGCCCGCCGCAGGATCCACCGGTCGCCGGACGACCCGGGGGCCCCGCCGTACCTAGCGTCCTGGTCATGTCCACGACACCCTTCACCGACCTGGTCCACCCCGCGCCGAGCGGCCCCGCGCCGGCCGCCAGCGCCCGCGGCCTGACGAAGACCTACGGCCGCGGCGACGCCGAGGTGCACGCCCTCCGCGGCGTCGACCTCGACCTCCCGGCCGGTCGCTTCACCGCCGTCATGGGCACGTCCGGCTCCGGCAAGTCGACCCTCATGCACTGCCTCGCCGGCCTCGACCAGCCGACGTCGGGCACGGTCAGCATCGCCGGCAAGCGGCTCGAGGGGCTCGACGACGACGCCCTCACCCGCTTCCGCCGCGACCACGTCGGCTTCGTGTTCCAGGCGTTCAACCTGCTGCCGATGCTGACGGCGGGGCAGAACATCCTGCTGCCCTTCGAGCTGGCCGGGCGCCGCGTCGACGCCACGGTGCGGGCCCGCTACGACGAGGTCGTCGCCACCCTGGGCCTCACCGACCGGGTCGGCCACCGGCCCGGCGAGCTCTCCGGCGGCCAGCAGCAGCGCGTCGCGATCGCCCGTGCCCTCGTCGCCCGGCCCGAGATCGTCTTCGCCGACGAGCCGACCGGCAACCTCGACTCCGACACCTCCGCCGAGGTGCTCGGCTTCCTGCGCCGCTGCGTGCGCGAGCTCGGCCAGACCGTCGTCATGGTGACCCACGAGCTCGACGCCGCGGCGTACGCCGACGACGTCGTCGTGCTCGCCGACGGCGCCGTGCGCGCCCACCTCGTCGACCCCACCCCCGAGCAGCTCCTCGCCACCCTGCGTCCCGGCGCCGGGGCCCGCACCGCCGGGGGCACCCGATGAGGACGGTGCTGCTCGCGTCGCTGCGCACCCACACCCGCCGCTACGTCGCCGCCGTCCTCGCCGTGGCGATCGCGGTCGCGTTCGTGGTCGTCACCGACGCCCTCGCCTCCTCGGCCCGCGGCGGGCTGACCGGCGAGGTCGGCAAGCCCTACGAGAAGGGCGACCTCGTCGTCACCGGTGGCGGGCTGGACGGGTGGCCGAACAACACCGGCGTCGAGGCCGTCGTCGACCTGGCCGAGGAGCGGGGCGACGCCGCCGTGCCGCTGGCCCAGACCTGGCTGACGGTCGAGCGCGCCGACGGCTCGACCGTCGCCACCGACGCCGAGATCGGCACCTGGGCCGACGACCCGTCCCTGGTCTGGCAGGACGTCGTCGAGGGCCGCGGTGCCGAGGCGCCCGACGAGGCCGTCGTCAGCGCCTCGCAGGCCCGGGCCCGCGACGTCGCCGTCGGCGACGAGCTCGTCGTCGGCAGCGGGGAGGGCGCGACCACCCTCACCGTGGTCGGTCTCGCCGACGGCACCCGCCTGGCCTCCAGCGCCCTGTGGGTGCCGTTCGCGACGATGCGCACCCTCGAGGGCTGGTGGGCCGAGACGGTCACGTACGCCGTCGCCCCCGGTGGCGACGTCGACGCGGCCGCCGACGCGATCGCGGCGCTGGGCGACGACGGGTCGGGCAGCGTCGACGCCGACGTCGAGACCACCGGCCTGCTCGAGACGTTCACCCCGGCCGAGGTCGCGGACGACCGGCTGCAGCAGGCCAACCAGCAGGTCGACGTCATGGCGATGCTCGTGCTGCTCTTCGCCGCCATCGCGGCGGTCGTGTCGGTGATGGTCATCGCCAACACCTTCTCCATCCTCTTCGCCCAGCGCCTGCGCGACCTCGCGCTGCTGCGCTGCGTCGGCGCCACCCGCCGGCAGGTGCGCCGGGCGATCCGCCTCGAGGCCCTCGTGGTCGGTCTCCTGGCCTCGCTGACCGGCCTCGCGCTGGGCGCGGCCCTGGGGTACGGCGGCGTCGCGCTGCTGCGGGCGAGCGTCGACTTCCCGCTGGGCGCTGTCCGGCCCTCGCCCCTGTGGTGGGGCGCGGCGTTCCTCGGCGGCGTCGTCACCACGGTGGTCGCCGCGTGGCTGCCCACCCGCACCGCGACGCGGGTGAGCCCGCTGGCGGCCCTGCGCCCCGAGGCCGCGCCGTCGGTGCGCACGACCGCGGGCCGGGCCCGGATCGCGCTCGGCGGGCTCGTGCTCGTCGCGGGCGGCGTGGGACTCGCCCTGGCGGTCGCCACGGCGAACCTGCTCGTCATGGTCGCCGGCGGCACCGCGTTCTTCGCCGGCGTCGTGCTGCTCGGGCCCGTCGTCGTGCCGGCGCTGCTGCGGCTCGTGGGGCTCGCGGTCCGGCGTACCGGCCCCGCCGCCCGCATCGCGGGCGACAACGCGGTGCGCAACCCCCGTCGTACGGCGGCCACCACCGCCTCCCTGCTCATCGGGGTCACGCTCACCACCGCCGTGCTGACGGGGATGGCGAGTGCCCGGTCGGCGACGGCGGTCGAGCTGGACCAGCAGTTCCCGGTCGACGTCACGGTCGCCGCCGACGCCGGCCCGCTCGACGCCGACCTCGCGGACCGGCTCGCCGAGGTGCGCGGCGTCGACGCGGCGCTCGTCGTGCCCGGCGGCCTCGCCGCGGTCGCCCCCGCCGCGGGCACCGACACCGGCGGCCTGCCCCCGGAGGAGGTCTGGTCCAGCGACACCCTCCCGCTCGCGGCACCGGCCGCCGCCGAGGACGCCGACGGGTCCCTCGACGAGGTCGTCCGCGGGGACCGCACCATCGCCGCCCCGGCGGACGACGAGATCGCGGTGCCCTACGACGTCGTCGGCACCGCGGGCGTGCCCGAGCGGGTCGAGGTGACGACGGCCGCCGGCACCCGCACGCTCACGCCGCGGCTGGTCGACAGCGGGTGGGGCTCGGCGGCCCTCGTCTCTCCGGCGACGCTCCAGGCGCTGGTCGGGGACGACACGGAGCCGTACGCCGTGTGGTTGCGCGCCGACGACGGCGCCGACGTCGACGACCTCGTCGCCGACCTGGAGGCCGCCGCCAGCGGCAGCGGGGCCGGCGTCACCCCGCTCGTGCAGCAGCGGGACTGGGTCGACACCCAGCTCGACGTCGTGGTGATGGCGGTCGTGGGCCTGCTGGGCATCGGCGTGCTCATCGCGCTCGTCGGCATCGGCAGCACGCTCGGCCTGTCGGTGCTGGAGCGGGCCCGGGAGAACGCGCTGCTGCGGGCGCTCGGCCTGACGCGCCGGCAGCTGCGGCGCACGCTCGCCGCGGAGGGGGTGCTGCTCTCGGTGGTGGCGACGCTGCTCGGCACGGCCGTCGGGGTGTTCTTCGCGGTGATCGGCGTGCGCGTCATGGTGCAGCCGGCCATCGGCGACGCCGCGCTCGTGCTGCCCTGGGGCCAGCTCGCGGCCGTCGTCGCCGTCGCCGCCCTGGCCGGGCTCGTCGCCTGCGTACTGCCCGCCCGCCGGGCCGCACGCATCAGCCCCGCGGCGGGGCTGACGGCGGACTGAGGCGCGGGCCCCGCGTCTCGCCGTACCCCACCCGGGGCGGGGCCCGACGTAGTCCCTGACGTTCCCGACGTCCCGACCGGCGTGTCGCGACGGTTTCGTCAGGGACTACGGCGTCCCGTGGGCGGAGGCTCAGCCGGCGAAGGCGTCCTTGCCGGGGCCGAGCACGGGCTCCCAGGCACGGACGGTCTGCTCGACGACGACGCCGATCGTGACGAAGGGGTCCTCGGCGGTCATCGCGCGCACCTCGTCGGCGGAGCCGCCGCGGAAGAGCAGCAGGGCGCCGGGGGCCTCGTCCGCGCCCCACGGGCCGGAGACGACCATGCGGCCCTCGTCGGCGAGGCCCGCGAGGTACTCCCGGTGGGCGGCGCGGTGCTCGTCGCGCAGCGTGACGTCGTCGGAGTAGGCGTAGGTGACGGCGTAGATCGAGGTCGACATGGCTCGATCCTCACACGCCGGACCCGCCACCCGCCCCGTGGCTAGGATCGCGAGGTGCCCCCCGCCACGGTCCCCGACGCCACCCACTGGCGCGACGTGCAGCTCCACGTGGTCACGGGCAAGGGCGGCACGGGCAAGTCCACGGTCGCCGCGGCGCTCGCGCTCGCGCTGGCCTCCACCGGTCGCAGCGTCCTGCTCTGCGAGGTCGAGGGCCGCCAGGGCATCGCCCGGATGTTCGACGTCGACCCGCTGCCCTACGAGGAGCGCCAGATCGCGAAGGGGCTGCCGGCCACGCCCGGTGCCACCGCCCCGGACGGCTCGCCCCGGGGCCCGGCGGGCACGGTGCACGCCCTCCACATCGACGCCGAGTCGGCGCTGCTCGACTACCTGGCGATGTACTACCGCCTCGGTCGCGCCGGCCGCGCCCTCGACAAGTTCGGCGTCATCGAGTTCGCGACCACGATCGCTCCGGGCGTGCGGGACGTGCTCCTCACCGGCAAGGTCTTCGAGGCGGCGAAGCCGGGGCGCCGCGGCAAGGGCGCCCGCCAGTACGACGCGGTCGTCCTCGACGCCCCGCCGACGGGCCGCATCACCCAGTTCCTCAACGTCTCCGACGAGCTCGCCGGCCTGGCCAAGGTGGGTCCCATCAAGTCGCAGGCCGACCTGATGATGACGCTGTTCCGCTCCTCGCGCACCGCGGTGCACTTCGTGACGGTGCTCGAGGAGATGCCCGTGCAGGAGACGGCCGACGGCATCGCCGACCTGCGCCGCACCGGCCTGCCCGTGGGCGGCGTCGTCGTCAACCTGACCCGCCCGGACGAGCTCGACGCCGAGGACCTCGCCCAGGTCATCGCGGGCACCGCCGACCCCGCCGCGCTCGCGGGCGACCTGGCCGCCGCCGGCCTCGAGGGCTCCCCCGACGACCTGGGCGCCCTGGCCGAGCACCTGCTGGCCCAGGGCCGCGACCACGCCGAGCGCCGGGCGCTGGAGGACTCGCAGCGGGCCCTCGTGGCCGGGTACGACGTGCCCACCTACGAGCTGCCCCGCCTCGCCGGCGGCGTCGACCTCGGCGGTCTCTACGAGCTCGCCGCCCACCTGCGGCGCCAGGGCATGGCATGAGGCACGTGACGAGGGAGGACGCATGACGGTCAGCAGCACCGACCCCGGCAGCGCGGCCGCGCGGTCGGCGACCCACCGTCGCAGCAGCCACCGCGTGGGCCCGCTGGCCGGCACCGAGGGCCCCGCGCCGTACCTCGACCTCGACGCGCTCCTCGACGACCGGGGCACCGGGATCGTCGTGTGCTGCGGCTCCGGAGGCGTGGGCAAGACGACGACGGCGGCGGCGCTGGCGATGCGCGCCGCCGAGCGCGGCCGGAAGGTGGTCGTGCTGACGATCGACCCGGCCCGCCGCCTCGCGCAGTCGATGGGCATCGAGGAGCTCGACAACACCCCCCGCCCCGTCACCGGTCTCGACACCTCGGCGGGCGGCAGCCTCGACGCGATGATGCTCGACATGAAGTCGACCTTCGACGAGGTCGTCGAGAGCCAGGCCAGCCCGGAGAAGGCGCGGGCCATCCTGGAGAACCCGTTCTACGTCGCCCTGTCGAGCTCGTTCGCGGGCACGCAGGAGTACATGGCCATGGAGAAGCTGGGCCAGATCCACCGGCAGGCGGAGGCGGACGGCACCTACGACCTCATCGTCGTCGACACCCCGCCCTCGCGTTCGGCGCTCGACTTCCTCGACGCCCCGGAGCGGCTCTCCAGCTTCCTCGACGGGCGGTTCATCAAGCTGCTGCTGGCACCTGCCAAGGGTCCGGCCCGCGTGATGAGCATGGGCTTCGGGCTCATCACCAACGCGCTGACCAAGGTGCTCGGCGCCCAGGTCCTCACCGACCTGCAGACGTTCGTCGCCGCGTTCGACACCGTCTTCGGCGGCTTCCAGCAGCGCGCGCAGCAGACCTACTCGCTGCTGCAGGACTCCCGTACGGCGTTCGTCGTCGTCGCCGCGCCGGAGCGGGACGCGCTGCGCGAGGCGGCGTACTTCGTCGAGCGGCTGGCCGACGACCGCATGCCGCTCGCCGGGCTCGTCGTCAACCGGGCGCACCCGCACCCACCGGTGGAGCTCAGCGCCGAGGAGGCGCTGGCGGCTGCGCAGCGCCTGGAGCGCCGCCGCGACGACGCCGGGTTGCACGACCCCGAGCTGACCGAGGGCCTGCTGCGGCTGCACGCCGACCACGTCCGCATCACGGAGCGCGAGGCGGCGCTGCGGGCCCGGTTCGCGGCCACGCACCCGGAGGTGCCGACGGCGGTCGTGCCCGCACTGGCCAGCGACGTGCACGACCTGGACGGCCTGCGGCGCGTCGGCGAGCTGCTCGCCCCCGGCTGAGCGGGACGGCGAGGCCCGGGACGCTCAGACCGCGGCGGTGGTGTGCTCGTTGCGCGCCGACTCCAGCACGTCGCGCCACGACGCGGCCGGGCGACGACGCAGCAGGGCGCGGCGCTCACGCTCGGTCATGCCGCCCCACACCCCCCACTCGATCTGGTTGTCGAGCGCCTCCGCGAGGCACTCGGTGCGCACGGGGCAGCCCTGGCACAGCTGCTTGACGCGGTTCTGCTCGGCCCCCCGCACGAAGAGCTCGTCCGGCTGCGCCTGTCGGCACACGGCCTTCGTCGTCCACTCCTCGACCCACATGTGACGTCCCCACCCCGTTCACGCCCGGTGCACGGCCCCACGCCCCGCACCCGGCTCTCCAACCCAACGGGACCAAGGTAAAGAAGTCGCAAGGTCCGCGGCAGACCCATTTGCGTCAACCGTGGTAGTCGGAAGGGACTAGGCCGTTGGTCCCGGGTGGTCCCGTGACCGGGACCGGGACGGGGCGCGGGGCCGGCGTGCGGGACGGGTCGGGAAAGGCCCCGACCCCGGGGCGGTCCCGTACCCTTGGGGACCATGTCCCCCTCCGCACCCGAGCGTCTCACGGCGGGACGCGTCGTGAAGCACCTCCTGGTGATGCTCGCGGCCTCCGTCGTGCTGGGCGTCGTCGTCTCCGGCCTCGCCCTGCCCTTCGCGGGCATGGCCGGCATCTCGGCCCGCAACGTCTCCGAGAGCGTCAAGGAGCTGCCGGCCGAGCTCGAGACGCAGGCCCTGCCGCAGCGCAGCCGGATCCTCGACGCGAACGACAACGTGATCGCGACGATCTTCGACGAGAACCGCGTCAACGTGCCGCTGACCCAGGTCAGCCCGTTCATGCGCCAGGCCATCGTGTCGATCGAGGACTACCGGTTCTACGAGCACGGGGCGCTGGACCTGCAGGGCACCCTGCGCGCGCTCATCGTCAACCAGGCCAACAGCGGCGTCGTGCAGGGTGGCTCCTCGATCACCCAGCAGATGGTGAAGCTGACACTGGTGCAGCAGGCCGGCGACGACGAGCAGGCCCGCGCCGAGGCGACGGAGGAGACGTTCAGCCGCAAGATCCAGGAGCTGCGCTACGCCATCGCGATCGAGAACACCTACTCCAAGGACTGGATCCTGGAGCGGTACCTCAACCTCGCCTACTTCGGCAACGGCGCCTACGGCATCCAGTCCGCGGCCCGCACCTACTTCGGCACGAGTGCGGCGGACCTGACGCTGCCCCAGGCCGCCCTGCTCGCCGGCCTCGTGCAGAACCCCGTCGGCCTCGACCCGACGGTCAACCCCGACCGCGCGCTGCAGCGGCGCAACGTGGTCATCGACCGCATGGCCCAGCTGAACGTCGTGACCGACGAGGACCAGCAGGCGGCCCGCTCCACCGACCTGGGCCTCAACGTCCGCGCGCCGTCCAACGGCTGCGTGTCGTCGGTCGCCCCGTTCTACTGCGACTACGTGCTGCGCTACCTGCTGGCCGACCCGTCCCTGGGCGAGAGCGAGGACGCGCGCCGCTCGCTGCTCTACGAGGGCGGCCTGACGATCCGGACGCCGCTCATCCAGACCTACCAGGCCTCCGCCGACGAGGCGGTCGCCGACGCGGTCGACCCGACCGACAACGCCATCGGCGGGCTCGCCATGGTGGAGCCGGGCACGGGCTACGTCCGGGGCCTGGCGCAGTCGCGCCCCATGGGCACGAACATGGAGGCGGGCCAGACCTACCTCAACTACACGGTGCCCGAGCGGCTCGGCGACTCCAACGGCTTCCAGGCCGGCTCCACGTTCAAGACCTTCGTGCTCGCGGCCGCGCTCGAGCAGGGCATCCCGGTCTCGTGGGGCATCAGCTCCCCCGAGCAGATCGCCGTCCGCGAGTCCACGTTCCGCGACTGCGACGGCGAGCCCTACGGCGGTTCGACCGCGTGGGAGCCGTCGAACTCCACCGACTCGGGCTACATGACGATGACGACCGGGACCCGGCTCTCGGTCAACACGTTCTACGCCCAGCTCACGCAGCGCACGGGCCTGTGCCAGCCGTTCGAGCTCGCCCGCGCCATGGGCGTCGAGCTCGACAACCCCACGGGCGAGGAGCAGCCGGGCCGCCTGGCCGAGCGGGTGCCGTCCTTCGTGCTCGGCGTCGCGGACGTCAGCCCCGTCGAGATGGCCGAGGCCTACGCGACCTTCGCCGGCCGCGGCGTCCACTGCGACGCCCTGCCGGTCGTGCAGATCTCCGACTCGGGCGGCAACGTCGTCAAGACCTACGACCCGACCTGCGACCAGGTGCTCACGCCCGAGGTCGCGGACGCCGTCAACGAGATCCTGTCGGGCGTGCTGGCCCCGGGCGGCTTCGCCGCCGCGCAGAGCCTGGGCATCGACGACGCGGGCAAGACCGGCACCACGCAGAACGCACGCTCGGTCTGGTTCGCGGGCTACACGCCCAACCTGGCGACGGTGGCGATGATCGCCGGCGCCAACGAGGTCGGCACCCCGATCTCGCTCGAGGGTCAGCGCGTCGGCGGGCGCCGGTTCGGCAACGTCTCGGCCTCCCGGTTCGTCGCCCCCATCTGGGGCGACGCGATGCGCGGGATCCGCGACGAGCTGCCCGGCGACGACTTCACGCCGTACAGCGCCTCGGCCCTGCGCGAGGCCGTCGGCCCGCCGGACCCCCAGGGCTCCGTCGGTCTCGGCGGTCGCGCCACCACCCGCATCAGCGGGGACGACGACTGACCCCGGCTGACGCCCGTACGACGACACGAGGCGCCCGTCCCCCTCGGGGGGCGGGCGCCTCGTCGTCCGTCGGCCCCTCGCGGGGCGGACCTCACCAGCCCGCGTGCTGGCCCGTGAGGTTCACCGAGCCGCCGACGTCGCCGTCGGCCAGGGCGCGGACCTCGCCGGCCACCCAGGCCTCCACGCCGTGCTCGGCGAGCAGTCGCAGGGCGGTGTCGACCGAGCCGGGGTCGGTGAGCGCCACCATCCCGACGCCGCAGTTGAGCGTCGCCTCGACGTCGGCCTGGGGCAGGTCGCCCACGCGGCGCACCAGGTCGAAGACGGGCTGCGGGGTCCAGGTGCCGCGGTCGATGGTCGCGGTCAGCTCGGCCGGCATGACCCGCTCGAGGTTCGCCGCGAGGCCGCCGCCGGTCACGTGGGCCATGGCGTGGGTCGCGGTGCCGCGGGCCAGCGCGAGGGCGGGCTTGGTGTAGATCCTCGTCGGCGTCAGCAGCTCGGCGCCGAGCGTGCCGCCCAGCTCCTCGACCTGGCGGTCGAGCTCCCACCCGGCGCCGGCGAGGAGCACGTGGCGCACGAGGGAGTAGCCGTTGGAGTGCAGCCCGCTCGAGGCCATCGCGATGACGACGTCACCGGGGCGCACGCGGCCGGGCCCGAGCATCTGCTCCGCCTCGACGACGCCGGTGGTGGCGCCCGCGACGTCGTAGTCGTCGGGGCCCAGCAGGCCCGGGTGCTCCGCGATCTCCCCGCCGACCAGCGAGCAGCCGGCCTCGACGCACGCCTCGGCGATGCCCTTGACGATCGCCGCGATGCGCTCCGGCACGACGCGGCCGGTGGCGATGTAGTCGGTCATGAACAGCGGCTCGGCGCCGCAGACGACGAGGTCGTCGACGACCATGCCGACGAGGTCGAAGCCGATGGTGTCGTGCTTGTCCATCGCCTGGGCGATGGCCACCTTGGTGCCCACCCCGTCGGTCGACGTGGCCAGCACGGGGCGGTCGTAGGCCTTGAGCGCGCTCGCGTCGAACAGCCCGGCGAAGCCGCCGAGCCCCCCGATGATCTCGGGCCGCCGGGACTTCTCCACCCAGCCCTTCATGAGGTCGATGGCGCGGTCGGCCGCCTCGATGGAGACGCCGGCGGCGGCGTACGCGTTCTCGGCGGGGTCGGTCACGTCAGCTGCTCCTGGGGGCCGGGTGCGGGAGTGCAGGTGGTGCGGGAGTGGGTCGGGCGCCGGGTACGACGGTCAGGGCCGGCGCAGCGCGTCGGCGGCGCCGCCCCCGGCGAGGGAGGCGGCGAGGCCGTCGACGTCGGTCGTCGTCGCGACCGGCGGCGAGCTCGGCGCGGAGCGCTGGATCTCCAGGACGTCCTTGCCCAGGTGGGTGGAGTCGGGCAGGTCGATGGGGTAGACCCCGTCGAAGCAGGCCCGGCACAGGTCGTCCTTCGGCACCGCCGTGGCGTCGATGAGGTCGTCCAGGTCGATGTAGCCGAGCGAGTCCGCGTCGATCGAGCGGCAGATCTCGTCGACGGTCAGGCCGTTGCCGATGAGCTCGGCGCGGGTCGCGAAGTCGATTCCGTAGAAGCAGGGCCACTTCACCGGCGGCGAGGAGATCCGCACGTGCACCTCGCGGGCGCCCGCCTCGCGGAGCATGCGTACGAGCGCGCGCTGCGTGTTGCCGCGCACGATCGAGTCGTCGACGACGACGAGCTTCTTGCCCTCGATGACGTCGCGCAGCGGGTTCAGCTTCAGGCGGATGCCGAGCTGGCGGATCGTCTGCGACGGCTGGATGAAGGTGCGCCCGACGTAGGAGTTCTTGACCAGACCGGTGCCGTACGGGATGCCGGACGCCTCGGCGTACCCGATCGCGGCGGGGGTGCCGGACTCGGGGACGGGGATGACGAGGTCGGCGTCGACGGGGAACGTCTTCGCGAGGCGGCGGCCGATCTCGACGCGCACGCTGTGCATCCGCTTGCCCGTCATCACCGTGTCGGGGCGGGCGAGGTAGACGAACTCGAAGAGGCAGTGCTTCGGCGCGGGCTCCGCGAAGGTGCGGCTGCGCAGGCCGTCGGCGTCGACGGCGACGAGCTCGCCCGGCTCGATCTCGCGGATGAAGGACGCGCCGACGATGTCGAGCGCCGCGGTCTCCGACGCGACGACCCAGCCGCGCTCGAGGCGGCCGAGCACCAGCGGGCGGATGCCCTGGGGGTCGCGCGCGGCGTACAGCGTGTCCTCGGTCATCCACACGAACGAGAAGGCACCGCGCACCTGGGGCAGCAGCTCGACCGCGCGCTCCTCGACGGTGGTGTCGGGGTGGTCGGCGAGCAGGGCGGTGACGACGCTCGTGTCGTTCGTCGAGTTCTGCTCGGGGCGGTGGACCTTGAGGTCGAGCTCGCCGTCGAGGACGCTGCGGTCGCGGACCATCTCGGCCAGCTCGGCGGTGTTGATCAGGTTGCCGTTGTGGGCCAGCGCGATCGAGCCGTGCGCCGTCGGGTGGAAGGTCGGCTGCGCGTTGTGCCACGTGCTCGCGCCGGTGGTGGAGTAGCGCGAGTGGCCGATCGCGACGTGGCCCTGCAGCGCGTCCAGCGTCGACTCGTCGAAGACCTGCGAGACGAGCCCCATGTCCTTGTAGACGAGGATCTGGCGCCCGTTGCTCACCGCGATGCCCGCCGACTCCTGGCCGCGGTGCTGCAGCGCGTAGAGGCCGTAGTAGGTCAGCTTCGCCACGTCCTCGCCCGGCGCCCACACCCCGAAGACGCCGCAGGCGTCCTGCGGGCCCTGGTCCTGGGGGTCGAGTGCGGCGGTCAGTCGACCGTCACCGCCCTTGCGTGTGCTCACGGAGTTGGCCACCCGGCCATGGTACGGCGCGCCCCGCCCGCCGGGCGACGTCGCGCCGTACCCGGACGGGTCACATCCGGCGCTCGCCCGCCCGGACGGCCTCGCGGATGCGGGTGTAGGTCCCGCAGCGGCAGATGTTGCGGATGCCGTCGAGGTCCGCGTCGCTGATGGCCCGTCCCTCGCGCTGCACCTTCCTCACCAGCGCGACCGCGGCCATGATCTGCCCGGGCTGGCAGTAGCCGCACTGGGCGACGTCGCGCTCCAGCCACGCCTCCTGCATGGGGTGGAGCTCCGCGCCGACGGTGGCGGGCAGGCCCTCGATGGTGGTGACCTCGTCGTCGGGCCCGAGGTCGCCGACGGGGACGGCGCACGGGTTGAAGGCGCGGCCGTTGACGTGCGACGTGCACGCCTTGCAGACGTTGATGCCGCAGCCGTACTTGGGGCCGACGACGCCCAGCAGGTCGCGCAGGACCCACAGGAGGCGGACGTCGTCCTCGACGTCGACGCTGACGGTCTCGCCGTTGAGGCGGAAGGTCTGACGGGGCACGGGAGGCTCCTCGGGGGCAGTGCCGGTGGGGCGGGCGGGCAGACGGGCGGGTGCGTGGGTCGGGTACGTCGGGGCGACGGGCGGGTCAGTAGGTGAGGCGCAGGCCGTTGGTCGGCGAGGCCGGGACCGGCGGCTCGAACGACTTGGGCTCGAAGGCCAGGTCGTCGAGGTGGTTGACCGGGAAGTGGGTCGGCATCGTGCCCGTGGCCCGAGCGTAGGCGCAGGCGACGGCGGCGAACGTGGCCGCGACCCCGGCCTCGCCCGCGCCGCCCGGCTGCGGGCTGTTCGACGGCATGACGTGCACCTCGACCTCGGGCGGGGTGTTCCACTGCCGCGTGTAGAAGTAGTTGTCCCAGCTGGCCTCGAGGAAGTGGCCATCACGCAGGTGGAGGCTGGAGGTCAGGGCGAGGGCGATGCCGTCGTTGATGCCGCCCTGCATCTGCGCCTCGAGGCCGCGCGGGTTGATCGCCAGGCCGACGTCGATGGCGAAGACCACCTTGGTGACGCGGGGGCCGGTGACCGCGTCGCGGACCTGGCGGCCCACGGTGGCCGGGCGGCAGTCGATCTCGACGAGGCAGGCCGACGCGCCCTTGTACTCCTTGTGGATGGCGATGCCCTGGGCGGTGCCCGGCTCCATCGCCCGCCCCCAGCGCCCGGCCTGCGCGACCCGGTCGAGCACGGCGGTCACGCGGGCGTTGCGGGAGAAGGCCCGGCGGAACTGGTAGGGGTCGCGGCGCATGTCGGCCGCCAGCCGGTCGACGACGAGCTCGGAGGCGGCGCGCACGTCGGGCGAGTAGATGTTGCGCATGCTGCCGGTGTTGAACCGGCCGTCGGACTCGGTGAGCGTCTGCAGAACCGCGCCGAAGTTGTAGGGCATCTCCTGGGTCAAGGTGAAGACGGTCTCGGCGAAGCCCAGGTTGCCCAGGCCCGCCGGCAGGTCGGCGGCGAAGCCCGTGATGGCCTCGCCCAGGCCGTGGCGGAAGTCCGTCTCGACGCTGGCGTGCGACTGCTGGAAGGCGACGACCTGGCCGCCCACGTGGGCGGCGCGGATCTTCGAGGTGCACATGGGGTGGGTGCGCCCGGCGCGCGCGTCGTCGGCGCGGTGCCACATCAGCTTCACGGGCACGCCCATCGCCTTGCTGATGAGCGCGGCCTCCATGGCGCCGTCGAAGAACAGGCGGCGGCCGAACGACCCGCCGCTCTGCGTGACGTTGACCCGCACCTTGGACACCGGCAGGCCGATGGCGGCGGCGATCTGCTCCTGGGCGATGACCGGGGACTTCAGTCCCGACCAGATCTCGGCCTCGTCGGCCCGCACGTCGGCGATGGCCGAGTTGGTGTCCATCGCCGAGTTGCTGCGGAAGTAGAACGTGACGTCGGCGTTGACGGTGCGCAGCAGCGGCAGGCTGGGCAGCGACGGCAGGGGCAGCTGGTCGCGCTGCAGGCGGGCGAGGACGGTCTCGTCGGACTCGCCCGTGACGGTGCCCGGGTCCCAGTCCGCGCGCACCGCGCGCACGGCGTCGATGCACTGCCCGAACGTGCGGGCGCGCACGGCGACGCCGAAGTCCATGAGCGCGACGTGGGTGACGCCCGGCATCCGCTCCACCTCGGCCACGTTGTGCACCCGCAGGGCGCGGCCGTTGAGATTCGGGGCGCGGCAGACCATGGTCGGCAGCGCGTCCGGCACCTGCAGGTCGGTGGTGAACTGCTTGCGGCCCGTGACGGCATCGAGGGCGTCGATGCGGTTCTGCGGGCGGCCGATCACGGGGTGGGAGGTGCGCTCGGCGAGCTCGACCTCCACGCCGCGGCTCTGGGCAGCGGCAGCCGGGCCGGCCAGCTCGCCGTACGTGACCCGGCGCCCGTCGGGGGCCTCGATGACGCCGCCCAGCTTCACCACCAGCTGGTCGACGGCGTCCCCGAGCTGCACCGACGCCGCCTCCAGGAGCGCGCGCCGGGCGACGGCGGCGGCGACCCGGATGGGGGTGTACGTCGAGATCGTCGTGTTGGAGCCGCCCGTGAGCTGGTTGAGCAGCAGCTCGGGGCGCGCGGGGGCGAGGGTGACCTCGACCTTGTCGACGGGCAGGTCGAGCTCCTCGGCGATGATCATCGCCGTCGACGTCGTGATGCCCTGGCCGACCTCGGCACGGGGCAGGGCGAACGAGGCCGTGCCGTCGGCGTTGATCGTGATGGAGATCAGGTTGCTCGTCGACGCGCCCGCGAGGGTGAGGAAGTCGTTGAGGTCGAGGATCTCCGGTGGCTGCGGCACCGTGGGGATGCCGTCGGCGCTCGCCGGGGCGGCGCCCACACCGAGCGGAGCCGCGGCCACCAGCGTCGAGCCGCTGAGCACGAAGCCCAGGAACGTCCGGCGGCGCACGCCGTCACCCCCGGCGCTGGTCCCCTCCCCTGCTGCCTCCCCTGCTGCGTCGTGCGTCTGGTCGGTCGTCGGTCGAGCCACTGCGTCCTCCGGAGTGTCAGCCGGCCGAGGCCGGTGCGGTCACTCCCTCCCGCCGCCAACGCTCGCATCCCGAGCGGTCGGTCCCAACCCGGGCGCGCCCACGATGTGACGCCGATCACTGGGCAGTCTGCACACCGGCACTCCCCGGAGAGCGGCCTCAGCGAGGGCCGCCCCCCACGACCAGGCCGGTCCTGAGTACGGCGATACAGGACAGGAGTGCCGGTGCCGCCACCAGGAGCACCTCTATGTCGGGCGAGAGGGCCAACGGGAGGAGGACGACCGTCGATCCTCCTGCGACGAGAACGCTCGCCCAGGCCCCCGCCACCAGGAGTCGGTGGGTGCCGCCGCTGCGCAGGTGACCACGCCCCCACGCCACCCAGCCGGCGAGCGCCAGGTGGAGCACCCCCCACACCAGGCCCGCTGCCGCGAGGAACATCCCGGCGAGGACGTTGCCCACCACCGCGTGCGGTCCTGGGAACAGGTACATCTGCAGGCCCCACGCGAGGGCCAGCGCGTCCACACCGGCCGAGACGACGAGCCAGCGCCCCAGCAACCGGGCCCGGGCGAGGAGGAGGACCCGCGCCGCGCGATCCGAGGAAGGGGGCGTCCGGGCCGAGGTCACGGGTCGAACGGTCCTCCTCGACCGCCCCGTCGGCCATGAGCACGGATGCTCAGCGACGCCTCAGCCCGCGCCCCCGAGCCGGTACGCCGCGAGCGCGAGCGACAGCTCGACCGGGGGCGTCGCCGCGCCCACCCGGCCGCCCGTGACCTGCCGGACGCGGCGCAGCCGGTTGAGCACCGTGTTGCGGTGGCACGGCAGCGCCTGCGCGGTGGCGGTCGTCGACCCGCCGAGGCGCACCCACGCCTCGAGCGTCTCCACCAGCGCCCGGCCCTCGTCCCCGGGCAGGTCGAGCAGCGGGCCGAGCCAGTGCTCCACCAGGCGGGCGGCGATGTCGGGCGAGGCCAGCACGAGCGCGTCGGGCAGGGCGTCGTCGAACGCCACCGTCGGCACGCCGCGGCTGGCGGCGATGCGCTGCGCCGCCAGCGCGTGGCGGAAGGCCTCCTCCACCTGGGCGAACCCGACGGCCACCCCCGAGGTGCCCACCGGGCCGCCCACCAGCGCGCGCAGGCCCGCCGAGAGGTCGGGGGCGACGAGCGAGCCGGCCTCGACGAGGCCCACGAGGCCGACGGCGCGCCGTACCCAGCTCGAGCGGTAGCCCGCCGCCCGCAGGTTCGCCTCCGCGCTGCGCGCCGCGGCCGACGGGGTGTCGCCGTGGGCGACCACGACGACGCACGGGGCGCCCGGGTGGAGGTCGAGCAGGCGACCCGCCTCGGCGGCGAACACGGGGTCGGTGCCGCGCCCGGCGAGCAGGTCCTCCCACAGGGCGGTACGGCGCTGCTCGTGCGCGCGCAGCGCCCCGGCCTCGGTCTCGTGGTACGCCGCCGCGACAGCCGCCGACGTGCGGTCCACGACCGCCCACAGCGACGTGCCGATCTCCCGCACGTCGTGGGCGTCGAGGGTGTCGCCGGCGTGGTCGAGGAGGTCCTCCCAGATCAGCCGCCCGCCCATGCGGAACGAGCGCAGCACGTCGTCGAGCGGCAGGCCCTGCTCGGCGCGCCGGTGCCCGGTGGCGCGGGCCGCGTCGTACCGGTCGGGGCCCCCGGCGCGCGCCGGGTCGAGCTCGGCCTCCAGCAGCTCGAGCACGCGGGCGACGTTGTCGAGGCAGGAGCGCCGCAGGTCGTCGTCGGCGAGGACGGGCACGTCGGCGTACCCCGCGTTCTCGGCCCGGATGACGGCGAGCAGGGCCTCGGCGAGCACGCCGACCCGCTGAGCGCGGTGACGCTCGAGGAACGTCGCGGTCGTCGCGCGCACGAGCGGCTCCCGCCGGCCGGCCCCCGACCCGCCCTCAGGCCCCCCGCTCGGCCAGGCGGGCCAGCAGGAGCGTCTCGGCGAGCAGCACCCGCTCGAACTCCGCGAGGTGCAGGCCCTCGTTCGGTCCGTGGGCGCGGGTGTCGGGGTCCTCGACGCCGGTGACGAGGACGGTGGCGTCGGGGAACGCCTCGAGGAACTCCGCGATGAACGGGATCGAGCCGCCGACCCCCATGTCGACGGGCACCGTGCCGTCCCACGCCTCGGCGAACGCGGCGCGGGCGACGTCGTACACCGGCCCGGTCGCGTCGATCTGCGTCGCCTCGCCGGTGTCGACGACGGTGACGGAGAGCTGCGCGCCCCACGGCACGTGCGCCTCGAGGTGGGCGCGCAGGGCGGCCAGCGCGCTCTCGGCCGTGTCGCCGGGGGCGATGCGCATCGAGAGCTTCGCGCGGGCGGCCGGGACGAGGGTGTTCGAGGCGCCGTCGACCTTCGGGGCGTCGAGGCCGGTGACGCTGAGGGACGGCTTGGTCCACAGCCGCTCGACCGCGGACCCGGTGCCGACGAACGCGACGCCGTCGGCGACTCCCGACTCGGCGCGCAGCCGCTCCTCGGGGTAGTCGACGTCGGCGGCCGGGCCGGCGTGCAGGCCGGCGACGGCCACGTCGCCGGCGTCGTCGTGGAGGGTGGCGAGCAGGCGCGCCAGCGTCGTGATCGCGTCGGGGACGAGGCCGCCCCACATGCCGGAGTGCACCGCGTGCGTCAGCGTGCGCACCTCGACGTCGACGCGCACGAGCCCGCGCAGGCTCGTGGTGAGGGCGGGCACGCCGATGTCCCAGTTGGTCGAGTCGGCGATGACGATGACGTCGGCCCGCAGCGTCTCGGCGTGCTCGGCGAGCAGGGCCGGGAGCGTGTCGGAGCCGACCTCCTCCTCGCCCTCGACGAACACCGTCACGCCGACGCCCAGGTCGTCGCCGAGCGCACGCAGGGCGCCGAGGTGGGCCACGACGCCGGCCTTGTCGTCGGCCGCGCCGCGACCGAAGAGGCGCCGGCCACCGGGCGAGTCGGCCTCGGTGGCCTCGAAGGGCGGCGTCGCCCAGTCGGCGTGGTCGCCCTCGGGCTGCACGTCGTGGTGGGCGTAGAGCAGCACCGTGGGCGCGCCCGCGGGCGCGGGGCGGGTCGCGATGACGGCGGGGGCCCCGCCCTCGGCGCTGACGATGCGGGTGTCGAGACCCTCGGCCTCCAGGAGCGCGGCCACGGCCTCGGCGCTGCGCCGTACCTCGCCCGCCCGGGCCGGGTCGGCGCTCACCGACTCGATGCGCACCAGCGCCTCGAGGTCACGGCGCACGCCGGGCAGCACGGCGGCCACCCGGCCGCGGAGGTCGTCGGTGGTGAGGTCAGCCATGCGTCCGACCCTAGCCAGGGGCGCACGCGGTGTCGGGCTGGCCCGACACCGGACCGTCCGGCTCACCGGCTGCCGGGCGGGACGGCGTTTCCCTAGCGTCGTCGTCATGACCCAGACTCTCGACGTGCCCCTCGCCGTACCGCCCGACGCCGCCCTCCCCGGGGCGTCGGCACCCGCGGGGCCGATGGGTCCGGCGGGTGGCGCGGCTGAGCCCCGCCGCGGCCTGGCCGCCCGGCTGGCCGCCGAGACCGGGTACGCCGTGTCCGCCCTGCCGCTCGCGGTCGTCACGTTCACGCTCGTGCTGGCCGGCGTCGTCGTCGGCGTCTCCCTGTCGTGGCTCGTCGTCGGGCTGCCCGTCCTGGCCGGCGCCGTGCTGCTGGCCCGGGGGCTCGCCCACGTCGAGCGGGTGCGGATGCGCACGGCGCTCAGTCGCCGGGCCCCCTCCCCGACCTACGCCCGGGCGCGGGAGGACGCCGGGTGGCTGCGGCGGGTGCTGACCGTGCTCCGCGACCCGCAGTCGTGGCTCGACGTGACGTGGGCGCTGGTCTCGTCGGTCACCGCCGTGGCGCTCGCCGCCGTCACGGTCGGCTGGTGGGCCGCCACGATCGGCGGGCTGACCTACGGGTTCTGGCAGCGCTGGCTCCCCGACACCGAGGGCGACACGCTCGCCGAGCTGCTGGGGATGGGTGCGGGCCGCGGGCCCGAGATCGTGCTCACCACCGTGCTGGGCGTCGTCGCCCTGCTGCTGCTGCCGTGGGTCGTGCGCATCGCCGTGGCCGCCCACGCCGGGCTCGCCGAGGTGCTGCTGTCGAGCCGCGCCAGCCTCCAGGCCGAGGTACGCCGCGCGACCGGCGGGCGCGACGCCGCCCGCGACGCCGAGGCGCGCTCCCTGCGCCGCCTCGAGCGCGACATCCACGACGGCCCCCAGCAGCGGCTCGTGCGCCTCGCCATGGACCTCGGCCGCGCGCGCCACCAGCTCGACCAGGACCCGGAGCGGGCCCGCGACGCCCTCGACGCGGCGTACCAGCAGGCGCGAGACGCGATCGACGAGCTGCGGGCCCTCTCCCGGGGCATCGCGCCGCCGCTGCTCATGGACCGGGGCCTCGGCCCCGCGCTGGAGGAGCTCGTCGCCCGCGCCGAGGAGCACGTCGACCTCGTCGTCGAGCCCGCGCTGGCCCACGGCCTGCCGCCGCACGTCGAGACCGCCGTCTACTTCGTGGTGGCCGAGCAGATGACGAACGTCGCGAAGCACAGCGGCGCCGGCGTGGTCGCCGTCGACGTGCTCACGGTGCCGACCGCCGACGGCGAGGCCGTCCGGGTGCAGGTCGCGGACGACGGCGTCGGCGGCGCGCACCTCGGCAAGGGCTCCTGCCTGGCCGGGCTCGAGCAGCGCGTGCGGGGCCTCGGCGGCACCCTGGTGCTGGACTCGCCCGCGGGCGGCCCGACGATCCTGCGGGTGGAGGTGCCGCTGCGTGGGTGACCCGACCGGGCGCGGCGGCCTGCGGGTCGTCGTCGCCGACGACTCCGTGCTGCTGCGCGAGGGACTGCAGCTGATCCTCGCCGACGCGGGCCACACCGTGGTCGCGACCGCGGGCGACGGCCCGGGCCTCGTCGCCGCCGTGCTCGCGCACTCCCCCGACCTCGCCCTCGTCGACGTCCGCATGCCCCCGTCCCACACCGACGAGGGGCTGCGGGCCGCGGTCGAGGTGCGCCGGCAGCGTCCGGACGCTCGGATCCTCGTGCTCAGCCAGTACGTCGAGGTGTCCTACGCCGACGAGCTGCTGGCCGCCGGCGAGGGCGGCGTGGGCTACCTGCTCAAGGACCGGGTGAGCGAGCTCGGCTCGTTCCTCGACGCGCTGCGCACCGTCGCCGCCGGCGGCACCGTGCTCGACCCGCTCGTCGTCGGCCAGCTGATGCGCCGGCGCCGCGACCCGCTCGCGGCGCTCACCCCGCGCGAGCGGGAGGTGCTCGCGGCGATGGCCGAGGGCCTCTCGAACGCCGCGGTCGCCGAGCGCCTGGGCGTCAGCGAGGGCGGGGTGGAGAAGCACACGCAACGGATCTTCGCCAAGCTCGACCTGCACGCCGACGACGGCCAGCACCGGCGGGTCAAGGCCGTGCTGGCGTTCCTGCGCTGAGCAGGTTCAGCGGTACGCCGCGGGGTCGGCGCCCAGCGCCGCGACCTGCTCGACGAACCAGGGGCTGAGCGCCCACGGCGTGCGCTCGACGGTCGCCCACACGTCCTCGACGCGGGCCCACGCGTGCTCGGCCACCTCGTCCGGGTCGGGGCGCAGCACGTCGTCGGTGCGCGCGACGAAGACGGGACAGATCTCGTTCTCCACGACGCCGCTCGCGTCGACGGCGCGGTAGCGGAAGTCGGGCAGCAGGCTGCGCACGTCGTGCACGTCGACGCCGAGCTCGCGCCGCCCGTAGCGGCGCACCGCCTCGGTCATCTCCTCGCCCGGCCGCGGGTGGCCGCAGTAGGAGTTCGTCCACACGCCCGGCCACGTGCGCTTGACCAGCGCCCGCCGCGTCATCAGCAGGCGGCCGTCGCGGTCGATCAGGTGGCAGGAGAAGGCCAGGTGCAGCGGCGTGTCCGGCCCGTGCACACCGACGCGGGGCGCCGTGCCGCGGGGCGTGCCGTCGTCGTCGACGAGGACGACGAGGTCCTCCTCGGCCGGATCGGCGGCGGAGGTGGACGACGCGGGGACGGGCGCAGGGACGGGCGCAGGGACGGGCGCAGGCACCCCGCCATCGAACCAGGCGCACCCAGCCCGGTCCGTCGCATGCGGGCGAGGACGCGGGGGTACCGGCCATCGTGGAACCGTCCCCGCGCCCCAGCCCCCGCCTCGTCGCGGGAGCCGCGGCGGCCCTGCCCGTGCTGTCGGCCGGGCGCTTCGCCGTCCGTCTCGCCCACGGCTGCCTGATCGCCGGACGACGCCGCAGCCGGCGCCTCGCACCCCTCCCGCTACCACCCGTCCCGCAGACTGCCAGGGCGGGCGCACCGGACCGGTGGTCGGGGCAGGTGACCCGCCACCCGGCCGCGTCCGCGCCACGGTGAGGACGAGAGGAGAGCGATGAGCGCCTGGTTGCAGGGACCGCGGCGGGGGACGGTGCCCCGTCCCCACCTGCAGTACGACGAGGTGGCCGACGCGAGCGCGTCGCTCGTCATCTCCTCCTACTCCTCCTCCTTCGGCCTGGCGTCCCGCCTGCTCGCCGAGCCGGTGCGCAGCGACGTCCGCAACGTCTACGCCCTCGTGCGCGTGGCCGACGAGATCGTCGACGCCCCCCGCCCGGACCAGGACGCCGACCAGCAGCGCGCCGCCCTCGACACCCTCGAGGAGGAGCTGCACACCGCGCTCGCCTCGGGCGCGAGCAGCAACCTCGTGGTCCACGCGTTCGCCCGCTCCGCGCGCCGCTGCGGCATCGACGCGTCGCTGACCACCCCGTTCTTCGCCTCGATGCGCACCGACCTCGACCGCACCGAGCACGACGAGGCCAGCCTGGCCGTCTACGTCCACGGCTCCGCCGAGGTCGTGGGCCTCATGTGCCTGCGGGCCTTCCTGGCCGAGGACCCGCACCGCCTGGCCCGGTACGACGACCTCGCCCCCGGCGCGCAGCGGCTCGGCGCGGCCTTCCAGAAGATCAACTTCCTGCGCGACCTGGGCGAGGACAACGACGACCTCGGCCGGCGCTACCTCGTGGGTCTCGACCCCGACCGCCCGACCGACGCCGACCGCGACCGGTGGCTCGACGACATCGACGCCGACCTGGCCGCCGCCGCGGCCGTCGTGCCGGCCCTGCCCCGCAGCAGCCGCGTCGCGGTGTGCACCGCCCACGACCTGTTCGCCGAGCTGTCGGCCCGCCTGCGTCGCACCCCCGCCGCGGCGCTGCGCCACCAGCGCGTGCGCGTCCCCGCGCCCGTGAAGGCCCGGCTCGCCGCGGCCGCCGTGGTGCGCGCCGGGCGCCCCCGCACGCCCGTGACCCCCGCCGTCGCCTCGTGAGCGCCGCCCCCCGCCGCGTCGTCGTCGTGGGCGGCGGCGTCGCCGGTCTCGCGACCGCCGCGCTGCTGGCCGCCGACGGCCACGACGTCGAGCTCGTGGAGAAGAACGCCGAGCTCGGCGGCCGCGCCGGCTCGTGGGAGGCCGACGGCTTCCGCTTCGACACCGGCCCCTCCTGGTGGCTCATGCCCGAGGTGTTCGACCACTTCTTCCGCCTGCTGGGCACCACGACCGAGGAGCAGCTCGACCTCGTGCGCCTCGACCCGGGCTACCGCGTCTTCTTCGAGGGCGAGACCGCCAGCGTCGACGTCGCCGCCGACGAGGAGCGGAACCGCGCGATCTTCGAGGGCATCGAGGAGGGCGCCGGCGACGAGCTGGCGGCGTACCTCGCCACGGCCCGCGAGACCTACGAGATGGCCGTGGAGCGGTTCCTCTACACGAGCTTCGACACCCCGGGCGCGTACGCCGCACCTGCCGTGCTCGCCCACGGTCCGCGACTCGCCGGGCTGCTGACGCGCAGCCTGCAGAGCCACGTCGCCTCCCGGTTCTCCGACCGCCGGCTGCAGCAGGTGCTCGGCTACCCCGCCGTGTTCCTCGGCTCGTCGCCCGAGCGCACCCCCGCGATGTACCACCTCATGAGCTGGCTCGACCTGGCCGACGGCGTGCGCTACCCCGACGGCGGGTTCACCCGGTTCGTCGAGGTGCTCGCCCGGCTCGCCCGCGAGCGCGGCGCGCGCCTGCGCACGGGGGCGACCGTGACGCAGGTGCTGACCGCGCCCCGGCGTACCGGCTCACCCCTCGACCGACGCCGGGCCGAGGTGACCGGGGTGCGGCTGCGCGACGCCGACGGCGAGGAGCACGTGCTGCCCGCCGACGTGGTCGTCAGCGCGACCGACCTGCACCACGTCGAGACCACGCTGCTGCCGCGCGACCTGCAGACGTTCCCGCAGGCGTTCTGGGACAAGGCGGTCTCGGGGCCGGGCGCGGTGCTCGTCTACCTCGGCGTGCGCGGCGAGCTGCCCGAGCTCGCCCACCACTCCCTGTTCTTCACCGAGGACTGGAAGAGCAACTTCGACGCGATCTTCGAGCAGCCGACGCGGGTGCCGACGCCGGCCTCGATCTACGTCTGCAAGCCGTCGGCGACCGACGACGCGGTGGCGCCCGAGGGGCACGAGAACGTGTTCGTCCTCGTGCCCGTGCCGCCGGACCCGGGGCTCGGGCGTGGCGGCCTCGACGGGGCGGGCGACCCGGAGATCGAGGCGACCGCGGACCGGGCGATCGCCCTGGTCGCGGAGTGGGCGGGCGTGCCCGACCTCGCCGAGCGGGTCGTCGTGCGGCGCACCGTCGGCCCGGCGGACTTCGTCGCCGACGTCAACGCGTGGTCCGGCGGCGCGCTGGGCCCCGCCCACACGCTGCGCCAGAGCGCGTTCTTCCGGGCGGGCAACCGCTCGCGCAAGGTGGAGGGGCTCTACTACGCCGGCCACAGCACGGTGCCGGGCATCGGTCTGCCGATGTGCGTCATCAGCGCCGAGCTGGTGCTCAAGCGCCTGCGCGGCGACCGCTCCGTCGGGCGCTCGCCCGAGCCCGGACCGGCGCCCGAGCATGCGCCCGCGCCCCGTGTCGACGACCGGGTCTGAGGCCCGCTGACCGATGGGCACGACCAGCGGGTCGGGTGGTGACCGCGCCGACGAGGCCTACGCCCACTGGTCACGCCTGCACGGGGGTCTCGACCCGCGCGGCTCGTGGTGGGTCTCGCGGTGGGTGCGCCTGACCCACGCCTGCGCGCGCCCGCTGGCCCGCCGCGGCGTGCACCCCGACGTCGTGACGCTGGCCGGGGTGCTGCTGACCGCGACGGTGCCCGCGCTGGCCGCCCTCGGCGCCGCGTGGCCGCTCGTCGCGGTGGTCCCCCTGGTCGGGGCGGCCGTGCTCGACGGCGTCGACGGGGCGCTGGCCGCGCAGACCGGCACCGACTCCGCGTGGGGCCGCGTGCTCGACGCGGTCGCCGACCGGTGCGCCGACCTGCTGCTGCTCGCGAGCCTGGGGGTGCTCGGCGCGCCGTGGTGGCTCGTCGCCGCGGTGGCGGGCCTGACGCTCCTGCTCGAGTACGCGCGGGCGGGGGCCCAGGCCGCGGGCATGACCGGGCCGGGGGCGGTCACCGTCTGGGAGCGGCCCTCACGGGTGCTCGTCGCCGCGTTCACCGCCGCCTCGTGCGCCGCCGCGTGGGCGGCGCGGGCGGCGGGCGTCGACGTGCTGCCGGACGTCGACGGTGCGGTGCTGGCGACGACCGGCGCGGTCGCCGGGCTGGGCCTGGCGCTCGTCGGCACCGCCCACGTGCTGCGCGCCGCGCGCTCCGCGCTGAGGTGACGCGGCTCAGCGTCGCGGCGGACCCACGAGCCCGGCCACGATCCGGGCCGAGAGCACGACGAGCGGAAGCCCGCCGCCCGGGTGCGACGAGCCCCCGACGAGGAACAGCCCCGGCACCGGCGAGGCGTTCGCCGGGCGCAGGAACGCGGCGCGCGCGCCGTTCGACGACGTGCCGTAGATGGAGCCCCCGGGCGTGAGCGTGCGGCGCTCGAGGTCGGCGGGGCTCAGCACCGTGCGGTGCCGCAGCGTCCGTCGTACGTCGGTCCCCCGCTCGGCGAGCAGGTCGAGCACCGCGTCCGCCCGGGCGTCGGCGAGCCCCGGCGCGTCCCAGTCGTTGCCGCGCCCCGGGTCGTGCGGCGGGGCGTTGACGAGCACGAACCAGGCGCTGGTGCCGGGCTCCGGCACGACGGTCGGGTCGTCGGGCGCGGCCACGTAGACGGTCGGCCGGTCGACGGGCCGCGGGCGCCCGCGCCGGCCGAAGACGGCGTCGAACTCGGCGTCGTAGTCCTCGGTGAAGAAGACCTGGTGGTGCGGGGTGCCGGCGGGCGGGTCCTCCACGCCGAGGAGCAGCGCGAGGCCGGACAGCGACGGGGTGGTGCGCCGTACCCGGGTCGCGGCGCGCCGCGCCGTCGCGCCGCGCACGAGGCGCTCGTAGACCTGGCGGGCGTCCGCGTTCGCGACCACGACGTCGGCCGGACGGCGGGTGCCGTCGGCGAGCACGACGCCGTCCGCGCGACCGCCCGCGCCCGTCGTCACCTCCACGACCTCGGCGCCCGTCTCGACCTCACCGCCGAGCGCGACGAGGCGCTCGACGAGGGCCGTGGCGATGCGCCCGAGACCGCCGGGGACGTACCACGAGCCCCACGCCTGCTCCGCCCACGGCACCGAGGCGAGCGCGGCCGGCGCGCGGCGCGGGTCGGAGCCGGTGTACGTCGCGTACCGGTCGAGCAGCACCACCAGCCGCGGGTCGTGCAGGTAGCGACGCCCCAGCCCGCGCAGCGACGCCCACGGCGCCACCGTGGTGACGTGGGAGAGCCGGCGCGAGAGTCGCACCATGTCCCCGACCCCGATCGGCGACTCGAGGAACGGCTCGTGGGTGACGTCCCAGATCCGGCGGGCGCGGTCGAGGAAGGCCGACCACTGGGCGCCGCGCCCGGGCCCCAGGGCCGCGTCGAGCGCGTCCGGCACCGCGGCGACGTCGCCGGGCAGGTCGAGCACCGTGCCGTCGGGGAACGTGTAGCGGCACGCCACGTCGAGCCGCTCGAGCGGCAGCACGTCGCGCAGCGGCGCCCCCGTGGCGGCGAACAGCTCCTCCAGCACGTGCGGCATGGTCAGCAGCGACGGGCCGGTGTCGAAGACGAACCCGTCGGCCTCGAGCACGCCGAGCTTGCCGCCGACCGCGGGCGCCTGCTCGAGCACGGTCACCCGGTGGCCGAGCGCCTGCAGCCGGACGGCCGCGGCGAGCCCGCCCACACCGGCGCCGACCACGACGACGCGGCTGCTCGGGCCCGTCCCCGCGCCGGTCACGCCGGCACCTCCACGGGGCGGCCCTTCCACCGCAGCAGGCCGCGCCGGCGGCCGACGACCGAGTCGGCGGTGAGGGCGCCGAACGCGACGACGGAGGCCGGGTGCGCGAGGGCGTCCGCGACCCTCCCGCCGGTACGACGCGCGACGAGCGCCCGGGAGGCGACGCCCGCGGCGTACCCGACGAGGCCCGCGCGCGAGCCGCGCAGCGCCGCCACCGGCGGCACGACGTAGGCGAGGGCGAACAGGGCCGTGACGGCCCCCGCCCCGGCGGGCGAGCCGAACGCCGCCCACAGCGACTTGCGGTAGCCGGCGCGCACGGCGGGCCACCCGTCGTACATCCGGCAGGTGGCGACCGCGCTGCCCTCGGCGACGACGCCGCGACCCCCGGCGCGCTTGACGGCGCGCAGGAGGCCGATGTCCTCGAGCACGTCGCCGCGCACCGCGCCGTGGCCGCCGGACCGGGCGTAGGCGCCGGTGTCGACGGCGAGGAGCTGGCCGTTGGCGGCCGCCAGGGAGGGGCGCGGCGACGTCTCCGCGAGGCCGAGGGGCAGGGTGCTCATCCACGACCACTGCAGCAGCGGCTGCACGAGCCGCTCGCCGACCCCGCCGACCTCCTGGCGCGGGTAGGGGCAGACGAGGTCGAGGCCGGTCGTGCGCAGCAGCGCGACGGTCGCGACGAGGGCGTGCGGCGCGAGGCGCACGTCGGCGTCGACGAAGACGAGGACGGCGGCGTCGGCCGCGGCGCGGGCCAGCTGGTGGCAGGCCCACGGCTTGCCCAGCCAGCCGGGCGGGGTGGGCTCGCCGGCGAGCACCTCGAGGCGGGGGTCTCCCGCGGCGAGACGGTCGAGGACGGCGCGGGTGCCGTCGGTGGAGCCGTCGTCGAGCACGAGCACCCGCACCGGGCCGGGCCAGCGGTCGGCCGCCGCGCGCACCGCGACGAGGCAGGAGGCGACGGCGTCGACCTCGTCGCGCACGGGCAGCAGCACGGCGAGCGGATCGGGGGCGACCGTGGCGTCCGGGTCGGGGGCGCGCAGGCGGCGGAGGTTGTCGAGGGTGAGGCCGAGCGAGGCCACTGCGATCCCGGCGCCGACACGGACGAGGACGCGGCCCGCACGGGCACGCCGTACCGCTCGGGGGCCCGTCACGACGTACGTCCCGTCACGACGGCTGGCCCTGGGGCTCGACGACGGGCCGGCCGGCCCGCAGCTCGCGCACGACACCGACGGCGAGGGGCACGGCGACGAGACCCATGACGATCCCGCCGACGAGCGCGACCGGGGGCCGGCCGAAGAAGGCGAGGTGGGCGAGGACGGACGAGGAGTAGGTCCACAGGTAGACCACGACCGGCACGGCGTCGTCGCGCAGGGGCGCCCGGGCCTCCTGCCGGCCGGGCACCAGTCGGTCGAGCAGCGCGACCATGAGCAGGGAGACGAGCAGCCACCCCGCGAAGTTGGTGAGCGGGATGCCCGTGACGCCGGGCAGCGTCGGGTGCGGGTCGGCCCACACCCAGTGGCCCGCGTCGACCATCTGCGGGTCGAGGAACACGTCCCACGCGGTGAGCGCCAGGGCCCCGACGAGCGCGGTGGCGACCGGGCCGCGGTGCCCGGCGAGGCGGCGGGCCACGACGAGCGCGGGCCACGCCATCATCACCCAGGCCAGGGGCACGAGGGCGGGAACGTCGAGCACCTCGAGCCCGAGGGTGCCCGTGTACTCGTAGGCCCCGAACGGGTAGCCCGTGCGCGTGCCGACCGCCTCGGCGATAAGGCCGCCGCCGCCCGCCACGACCAGCAGCGTGGCCGCCGTGCCCGGCCCGCGGGTCGCCGCGGCGTGCGTGAGCGAGGCCGACGCGAGCAGGAGCACGCTCGCGGTGGTCAGCAGGAGCGTCCCGCCGTCGGTGAACGGGAACGCCATCTGCACCAGGACCGTCGCGCCGGCCAGCACCCAGGCGGCCCGGGTCAGCAGCGGGGTCTGCGGGGTCGGCGAGGTGCTCGTCACGGGGTCCTCCCGTCGTAGGTGCCCACGACATCGTGCACGGCGAGCCGGGCGAAGAGCTCCTCGGCGTACCAGCGGGCGGGTTCGGTACGGCGGACCGCGGCGCGGTGGGCCGCCGACCCGTGGGCGAAGCGGGTGAGGGCCTCGGTGGAGTCCCACAGCGAGAAGGTGCCCTGCAGCCCGATCGGGGTCTCGCCCACGCCGAGCGCCAGCCGCAGGCCGGGGGTACCGGTGAGGTCGGCGACGACGGGCGGCACGGCGCGCCAGAACGACGGGGCGCGCGTGGGCCGCAGGCGGGCGCGGGTGATGGAGGCGACGGGCGCACCGGGCGCGTCCACGGTGGCGGGCCCGTCGTCCGAGGTCGCGAAGGGGCCGGCACCGAAGGGCTCGACCCCCGACCACCGCCCGCGCGAGGCGAGCGGGGTCATC
This sequence comes from Nocardioides sp. ChNu-153, assembly GCF_030466625.1. Classification (GTDB taxonomy): domain Bacteria; phylum Actinomycetota; class Actinomycetes; order Propionibacteriales; family Nocardioidaceae; genus Nocardioides. The sequence continues at coordinate 30,607 of NZ_JADEVT010000007.1, read as the reverse complement.
GTCACCCGCAGCTCCTCGTGGCTGGCGTCGCGCCACGACCGCAGCGTCCGCGCCCGTGCGCCCGCGGCGGCGGCGTCCGCGTCCTCCCAGACGGTCAGCAGGGCCCAGTGCCGCGGGTCGGCGTCGCGCGGGGTGAAGGTGCGGGCGGAGCCGGTGCCGAGGAGCTTCGCGAACCGCAGGCCGGGCAGGCGTCGTACGGCGCGGGGGCCCACCGCCATGCGCCCCAGCGCGGGCAGCACCGCATCGACGCCCCACACGCGCAGCTCGACGACGGGGCTCACGCGAGCGCCTCGCGCCCGCCGCGCACGCGCAGGTCGAGGGCGCGGGTCGCGGTCCAGCCGAGCAGCACGAACACGTGCAGCACGTAGAGCCACAGGCCCACCGCGACCACGCCGCCGACGACGCCGAGCCCGCCGAACGGGATCCCGACGTCGACGGGCAGCGCGAGGAAGAGCTGGAAGCCGTGGAGGAAACCGGCCAGGAACGACCCGGTGCCGAGCGCCCCGGCTACCGCGACCCACGCCAGCGGCCGCTCGGGCATGACGACGACGAAGACCCACGCGAGCAGCACGGCGAGCACCAGCCAGACGGCCACGAAGCCCACCACGATCCGCACGACGCGGTCCACCGGGCCTCCTCCGCCACCCTCGGGCGCCAGCGGCACCAGTGCGTCCCCGGTTGCCAGGAACCCCCAGGCCAGCACCGGCAGCGCGAGGAGGGACGGCATGAGCGCGAGGCGCGCCCGCCAGCCGGTGAGGCGGTCGTCGTGCGGGGCGAGCTCGAGGGCCGCGCGCCGCAGGCCCTCGCCGTAGAACGAGGCGGGGAACAGCACGACGAGCGCGCCCAGCAGGCCCAGGTGGGTGGCTGCCTCGACGAGGGCGTCGTACGACGGACGCGCCCCCATGTCGGGCGGCACCAGCACGCGGAGCTCCAGCAGGCGGTCCTGCGCCGCGCCCGCGCCCGCGGTCCACGACGACGTCCACAGCGCGAGCAGCAGCCACGGCACGACGGCGATGCCGGCGAAGTAGGTGAGCGTCGCCGCGGCGGCCGACAGGTCACGGCCCTCCAGGAGACGGCGGGTGCCCCGCAGCAGGCCCTGGGCCTCGGCCACCCCGCTGCTCCAGACGCTCATCCCACCCCTGCTCCCGACCTCCACGACACCCGCAACAATGACGACATGGGCCAACTGACGTACGCCGCGATGCTCGTGTTCGTCCTCGTGGTCACCCTGCCACTGGAGCTGGTGCTGCGCACGCGGGTGTACGCGCGGGTGGTGCGGCTGGCGCTGACCCTGCTGTGCGTCGCCGTGCCGTTCGCGCTCTGGGACGTGGCGGCGGTGCACGCCGGGCACTGGGAGTTCGACCTCGCGCAGACCCTCGGTGTGGAGATCGGGCCCCTGCCGCTCGAGGAGTGGGCGTTCTTCCTGGTGGTGCCGCTGGCGTCGGTGCTCACCATCGAGGCGGTGCGCAGCATGCGTCCCGGCTGGCGCATCGGCGACGAGCGGGAGGAGCGGGCATGACGCACACCGAGGCCTCGCTGCTGGGCATCGCCGTCACCGTCGTGCTGGACCTGTGGGTGCTGCGCACCCGGCTGCTGACGCGCAGGGCGTACTGGGCGTCGTACGCCATCGTGCTGTTCTTCCAGCTGCTGACGAACGAGTACCTGACCTCCCGCGGCGTCTTCGTGTACGACGAGGACGCCATCCTCGGCTGGCGCATCGGCCACGCCCCCGTCGAGGACTTCCTCTTCGGCTACTCGCTGGTGACGCTGTCGCTGGTGTTCTGGGTGTGGTGGGGCCGCCGCGGCGTGCAGCCCGAGCCCGGCCCCGGCCCGATCCCCGCCGTCACCCGCCTGCTCGACCGCACCCGCCGCGACTGACTCGCCCCGGCCCCTGGTGGTCGAGCCGCGCGACCGTGCTCCGGTGGTTGAGGTGGCTCGCTCTAGCGAGCCCTCGAAACCACCCAGCCCGGGCCACCCGTGGTTTCGAGGGGTGCTAGCGCACCCACCTCAACCACCGGGCGCCGCGCACCCACCTCAACCACCGATGAGCCGCGCGGCCACCTCAACCACCGGGGCGCAGGCCCTCCAGCAGGTCGAGCGTCGCGGACCACGCCGGCGACGCCGCGTCGATGACGACGAAGTGGTCGCCGTCGACCTCGGTCAGAGTGGCGTCGTCGCCGGCGGCGACGGCGCGCTCGACGTACCGCAGCGACTGCGTGATCGGCACGATCCGGTCGTCCGTGCCGTGGACGCAGCGCACGGGCACGCCGAGCGGGAGGTGCGCGGTCGGGTCGGCCTGCGCGTAGGACTCGGGGTCCGCCGCGGCGTCCCCGCCCATGAGCGCCAGCACGTTCGGACGGGCGGTGGCGTCGTCGAGGGCGCCGGTCAGGTCGAGCACCCCGGCCTGGCTGACCGCGCCGGTCACCGCGACCCGCTCGGGCGCCCACCGCTCGAAGCGGCCGCGCGCGGCGGCCCAGACCGCCAGGTGGCCACCCGCGGAGTGCCCCAGCGTCAGGACGGTCGCGCGCTCGGCGTCGGTGAGGTCGTCGACGTCGGCCAGCGCGTCGATCCCGGCGGCCACGTCGTCCAGGGTCGCCGGGAACCCACCGCCGCCGCCCTCGCCGGAGCCGACGCGGCGGTACTCCAGGTTCCAGGCCGTCCACCCTGCCTCCGCCAGGCCGAGGGCCAGCGGGGCGCCGAGCGTCGCGTCGTACTCGGCCCGCCAGAACCCGCCGTGGATCACCACCACGACGCCCTTGGAGGCCGGACCGTCGGCCCGGCCGTCGACCGTCGTGCCGGGCGCGGGGCGGTAGAGGTCGGCGTACTGCGCGGGGTCGTCGCCGTAGGCCACCCGGCGCGGGGTCAGCACGTCGCTGCCCGGGATCGGCGTCGCGTCGTCCGGCGGCGGCTCGTCCGCCGCGCCGGGCAGGCCGTCGTCGGCGCACCCGGCGAGCCCCGCCAGCCCGAGCGCCGCCCCGACCGTGCCGAGCGACCCCGCCAGCACGCCCCGCCGCGACACCCGCGCCGCTCGTTCAGTCCCACCTGCCCTGCCTCCCACGCTTGGCCTCCGATCGTCGCGTCTTCGCCGCCAGGCGCCGGCGCTGCGACCCCCGGGTGGGCTTCGTCGCCCGACGCGGAGCGGATGGGGGTGCCGCCGCCTCGCGCAGCAGCGCCAACAGCCGCTCGCGCGCGGCCCGGCGGTTGTCGCGCTGCGCCCGGTGCTCGCTCGCGACCACGACGACGGTGCCTCCGACGAGACGCCCGGCCAGTCGCTCGAGCACCCGTTCACGCAGGTCGTCGGGCAGCGACGCGGCCCGCGCGACGTCGTACGTCAGCTCCACCCGGCTGTCCGTGGTGTTGACGCCCTGCCCGCCGGGGCCCGACGCCCGCGAGAACCGCTCGGCCAGCTCGCGGGCCGGCACCCGCCAGCGGCGGGTCACCTCCAGGTCGTCGTCGAGGTCCATCGCGGGCTCAGCGCAGCGGGAGGTACGGCGACAGGTCGGTGCGCTCGCCGCTCACCGACACGCGGGGCTCGCTGCCCCAGGGGCTCTCGCCGGTCGCGAGGCGCAGCCACGTGTCGGCGTCGGTCTCGACGACGGCCGGCGGCGTGCCGCGGGTGTGGCGGACGCCCTCGACGACCTGCACGGCGGCGTACGGCGGCACGCGCACCTCCACCGACGCCCCGGGCGCACGCTCCTGCAGGAGGGCGAGGTAGTGCTTGACCAGCAGCTTCAGGTCCGCGCGGTCGGCCCCGCCGGAGCGCCACCGCGCGAGGGCGTCGGAGACGGCGGCGGGGTCGGCGGGCACGAGACGACGGGGCACCTGCCCATCGAAGCACGCGCCGCCGACCCCGCCGAACCCGCTCGGGGCGACCCGGAGGGTCAGTTCGGCTCGTTCTCCGGGTTCGGCTTCGCGTTCGGTCCGGCGGTGCCCTCCTGCGCGTGACCGCTCTCGGCCTCCGGGTACCCCGCGGTCGCCTGGTCCGGGATGATCGGCGTGTCGGCCTCGGCCGGGTCCATGGCGCTCACCTCGGACACCTGGCCCTCGCTCTGGGCGTCGTCCTCGGGGCGGTTCTTGCTCTCGCTCACGGGCTTCTCCTCGGTGGTCGACCACGTCGCCCGCGGACGCGGACGACACCGCCCATCGTCCGGGCGGGGGCAAACCCCGGCCGGGCTCAGCCCAGCGCGGCCGGCAGGGTCGCCGCCCAGGCCTCGCGGGCCTCGGCGACGGACACCGCGAAGGAGCCCTCGACGACGAGCTCGTCGCCGCCCGTGCGGCCGACGACCGCGGCCGGCACCTCGTGCACCGTCGCGCGGGCCAGCAGCTCGGTGAGGCCGTCGGCCGGCACGGAGACGAGCACGCGGCCGGTCGACTCCGCGAAGAGCGCCACGAACGGGTCCTCGTGGACCGCCGTCACGTCGACCGTCGCGCCGATGCCGCGGTGGAAGCTCGACTCGGCGAGCGCCTGCGCGAGCCCGCCGTCGGAGAGGTCGTGGGCCGAGCCGGCGACGCCGACGAGGTCCGCGAGCAGCCCCGCGAGCCGCTTCTCGCCCGCGAGGTCGACCTGCGGGGGCCGGCCGCCGAGGTGGCCGTGCACGACGTGCGCCCACTCCGAGCCCGACAGCTCCTCCCGGGTCTCGCCGAGCAGCACGAGCACCTCGCCCTCGGCGCCGAAGCCGGTCGGCGTACGACGGGTGACGTCCTCGATCACGCCCAGCACCGAGACCACCGGTGTCGGCAGGATGGCCGTCTCCCCGGTCTGGTTGTAGAGGCTGACGTTGCCGCCCGTGACGGGCACGCCCAGCTCGAGGCACGCGTCCTTCAGGCCGCGGCACGCCTCGGCGAACTGCCACATGACCGCCGGGTCCTCCGGCGAGCCGAAGTTGAGGCAGTCGGAGACCGCCAGCGGCACGGCGCCGCCGGTGGCGACGTTGCGGTAGGCCTCGGCCAGCGCGAGCTGCGCCCCGGCGTACGGGTCGAGCTTGGCGAAGCGGCCGTTGCAGTCGGTGGCGACCGCGACGCCGAGGTTGCTCTCCTCGTCGACGCGCACCATGCCGGAGTCGGCCGGCTGCGCGAGCACGGTGTTGCCGCGCACGTAGCGGTCGTACTGGTCGGTGATCCACGACTTGTCGCACAGGTTGGGCGAGGCGACGAGGCGCAGCAGCGTCTCCCGCAGCGCGTCGCCGCCCGCCGGTCGCTCGAGCGCCTCGGCGGCGTCGGCCTGCAGGCCGTCCTGCCACTCGGGGCGCGCGAACGGGCGCTCGTACGTCGGACCGTCGTGCGCGACCGAGCGCGGGGGCACGTCGACGACGCGCTGGCCGTGCCAGTCGATCTCCAGCCGGCCGGTGTCCGTGACCTCGCCGACGACCGTGGCCTCGACGTCCCACTTCGCGCAGATGGCGAGGAACGCCTCGACGTCGTCGGGCTCGACGACGGCCATCATCCGCTCCTGGCTCTCGCTCATGAGGATCTCCTCGGGAGCCAGGGTGGAGTCGCGCAGCAGCACCTGGTCGAGGTCGACGTGCATGCCACCGTCGCCGGCGCTCGCCAGCTCCGACGTCGCGCACGACAGGCCCGCCCCACCGAGGTCCTGGATGCCGGCGACCACGCCGGCCGCGAAGAGCTCGAGCGTGCACTCGATGAGCAGCTTCTCCATGAACGGGTCGCCGACCTGCACGCTCGGGCGCTTGGCCGGCCCGTCGGCGTCGAACGTCTCCGAGGCGAGCACCGAGACGCCGCCGATGCCGTCGCCGCCGGTGCGCGCGCCGTACAGGAGCACCTTGTTGCCCGTGCCGCTCGCGTTCGCGAGGTGGAGGTCCTCGTGGCGCAGCACGCCGACGCACAGCGCGTTGACGAGCGGGTTGCCGAGGTAGGTGGCGTCGAAGACGGCCTCGCCACCGATGTTGGGCAGGCCGAGGCAGTTGCCGTAGCCGCCGACGCCGGCCACGATCCCGGGCAGCACCCGGTGGGTGTCCTCGGCGTCGAGCGGGCCGAAGCGCAGCGGGTCCATCACGGCGACGGGGCGCGCGCCCATGGCGAGGATGTCGCGGACGATGCCGCCGACGCCGGTCGCGGCGCCCTGGTAGGGCTCGACGTACGACGGGTGGTTGTGCGACTCGACCTTGAAGGTCACCGCGTAGCCCTGGCCGATGTCGATGACGCCGGCGTTCTCGCCGATGCCCGCGAGCATCCGGCCGGCCCGCGTCTCCTGGGGGATCTCGGAGAACTGCTTGAGGTGCACCTTCGAGCTCTTGTAGGAGCAGTGCTCGCTCCACATGACGGAGTACATCGCCAGCTCGCTCGACGTGGGGCGGCGCCCGAGGATCTCGCGGATGCGGTGGTACTCGTCCTCCTTGAGGCCGAGGTCCGCCCACGGCTGGTCGCGGTCGGGGTCACCGGCCGCGCGCTCGACCGTGTCGAGGTTCTGCAGGGGCACGGCGGGGGCGGCAGCGTCCGTCACGGGCGGCATCGTATCGCCGCGCCTCCCCGCTCCCCGCCGCCGTCCCGCCGCAGCGGACGCGGACGGGCGGACAAGTCGGCGGCGCCGCCATGCATAGACGCGCGCGCACCTGGGAAAGGGAGGTCGCCGGTCCTCGGTGGGGGGGCGTCGCGGCAGGGCTCGGGGGGCCTTGCGACGCGCCTTCGACGGGGGTCCGGAATGCTACGTTGCCGAACGCACGGCTGCCGCCGCCCGCGTCCGATCCGAGGAGTCCTCGCATGTCGAACCCGTCCGATCCCTCTCCGCAGCAGGGTGGGTACCCCCAGCAGCCGCCGCCGGGCGCGCCGGGGTACGGCGCACCTCAGGGCCAGCCGGGCTACCCCCAGAACCAGCCCCAGGGTCAGCCCCAGGGGCAGCCGGGCGGGTACGGCCAGCAGCCCCCCGGCTACGGGCAGCAGCCCGGCTACGGCCAGCAGCCGCCGTACGGCCAGCCGGGCCCGCAGGGCTACGGCCAGCCCGGGTACGGGCAGCAGCCCTACGGCCAGCAGCCCGGCTACGGCGCGCCGTCCACCCCCGCCGTGCCCAAGGTCAACCCGCTGAAGGGCTGGCCGATCTCCGACTACGTCCGCGACGCCGGCGCGTTCCTCGCGCTCCTCGCGCCGCTGTGGATGCAGTGGGACGCGGACGACGACGGCCACGACCACTGGTGGGTCTGGATCTCCGTCATCATCGGCATCTTCTCGCTCGCGATCCCCTACCTCGCCAAGGCGCGGATCCTGCCGCTCGCCGGTCAGCAGGTGTTCCTGGCGAAGGCGGCCCTCCTCCTGCCGTTCGCCGGCAGCGTCGTCGCGGCGCTGGTCAACGAGCTCATCTCGGGCGGTGACGCGGCCGACGGCGGCATCGGCGTCGGCATCGCGATGGGTGTCGCGGGCGCCGTGCTCGCCCTCTCCCCCCGTGCCGCCCAGGAGACCGACGGCGCGCCCGCGCAGCCCTCGGACGGCCTGTGGTGGCGCGTCACGACAATCACCGCGTTCGTCGCCATCGGCCTCGCCGTGCTGACGACGCTCCTGTGGATCGTGAAGGGCCTCATCGACGAGGCGGACCTGTTCGCCTCCGTCCTCGGCTTCTTCGTCATCCTCCTGCTCTGGGTCGCGATCCCGCTCGTCTGCCTCGTGTGGCCGACGCTGGGCCTGCTCAAGCGCTCGGAGGAGTCGCGCCTGGTGCTCGCCACGATCGGCTTCACCGGCCTCGTGTGCGCGATGTTCACCGGAGACGGCGACGGCATCTTCGGCGCCATCCACGAGAAGTGGTTCTTCCCCGGCTCCAGCGTCCTCGTCCTCGGCGCCCTCGCCGCGCTGCTCGTGTCGCGCCCGGTCGTGCGGGCCACCCGCCCGCAGGAGCCCTTCTGGGGCTGGGTGGGCACCGCCAAGCTGGCGCTGCTGATCTCGGGCACCGTCATCGCCATCACCGTCGTCGCCACGCTCCTCGGCCTGATCGAGGACGACGCGTTCGGCGGCGGCACCGTGGTGCCGCTCGTGCTCGGCGTGATCGCCGCGGCGCTCGCCTTCATCCCGGCCCTCACGATGCTGTCCGACCCCCGCAAGGGCCGCCTCGTCGTGCTCGGCATGGCCGCCGGCGTCTTCGTGCTCGGCATCGTCTTCATCGCGGTCCTCAACGGCTCCGACGACGCCAGCCCCCAGGGCATCGCCGCGCAGCTGACCCACGCCATCGCCGGCGTCCCGGAGGACTTCCGCGGCGACGTCGAGCTCACCGGGTTCGTGCAGACCTTCTTCACCGTCTACCAGTCCGGCGCCTGGCTGGGCCTGCCGGTGCTGGCGATCGTGGCGCTGACCGTGCCGCCCGCCATCCGCAGCGTGCTCGGCTCGATCGTGCCGCAGAACACCGGCGCCCAGCAGCACGGCCAGCACGCCCAGCCGGGCTACGGCCAGCCGGGCCAGCAGTACGGCGCGCCCCAGGGCGGCTACGACCAGGGCGGTCACGGCCACCCCGGCCAGCAGTACGGGGCGCCGCAGGCCCAGCCGGGCCAGCAGTACGGCGCGCCGCAGGGCGGGTACGGGCAGGGCTACGGCCAGCCCGCGCCCGGCCAGCCCGCCCCCGGCCAGGGTGGCTACGGCCAGCCGGGCCAGCCGGGTCAGCCGGGCCAGCACCAGTACGGCGCGCCCCAGCCCGCCCCGGGCCAGGGTGGCTACGCCCAGCCCGGCCCGTACGGCGCGCCCCAGCCGGGCCAGCCGGGCCAGCCCGGTGAGGACGAGGCGACCGACCGCACGATGGTCCGCCCGCCCAACGACACGCAGCAGTTCTCGCGACCGCAGGACCCGCCGCAGCAGCCCTGACGCACCGCACGACCCCGACGCGGGCCGGCCGCACCACCACGACGTGGGGTGCGGCCGGCCCGCGTCCGTCGTACGGGGCGGGTGTCGGGGGTGCGACACGCGTCTCTCGCCGGGCGTACGACGACGGGGACCACCCCCATCCGGGAGACTGGCCCGGTGAGCGACCTCTTCTGGCCGGGTGACGAGCGGGCGGGTGCCCTCTTCACCGACGCTGCCCTCCTCGAGGGGATGGTGGCGATGGAGGCGGCGTGGTCGGCCGCGCTCGCCGCCCGCGGGCTCGCGCCCGCCGCCGCGGTGGTGAGCGCCGACGACCTGCTCGACGGGCTGACCCCCGACGACATGGCCGGGGTGGTGGTCGCGGCCGAGGCCGGCGGCGACCCGGTGGTGCCGCTGGTCGCGATGCTGCGCAACCGGCTGGTGGTGGCGGGACGGGACGAGGCCGCCCACTGGCTGCACCAGGGCCTGTCGGGCCAGGACGTGGTCGACACCGCCCTCATGATCTGCGCCGGCACGACGCTGCGGCGCCTCGAGATCGAGCTCGGCGTGCAGGTCACGGCGATCACGGCGCTGGCCGGCGCCCACCGCGGCACCCTCATGGTGGGCCGAACCGTCACGCAGCACGCCGTGCCCACGACCTTCGGGGCGCGCGCCGCCGGCTGGCTGGCCGGGGTGAAGGACGCGCGGGCCTCCGTCGCGTTCGCCCACTCGATCCTTCCCGCCCAGGTGGGCGGGACGGCCGGCACGCTGGCCGCGACCGTCGAGCTGGCCCGGCTCCGGGGTGTCCGCGACCCGGTCGACGTGGCGTCGAAGGTCGCCGCCGACGCCGCCGCGACCCTGGGCCTGCAGCCCTCGCCGCCCTGGTTCACGAGCCGCTTCCCGGTCACCCGCGTCGGCGACGCGCTCGCGACGACGTGCTCGGCGATGGGCCACGTCGCCGCCGACGTCGTGACCCTGACCCGCCCCGAGGTCGCCGAGGTTTCCGAGCCCGTGGCCCCGGGCCGCGGCGACTCCTCGACCACCCCGCACCAGCAGGTGCCCGTCCTCGCGACCCTGGTACGACGCGCCGCGATCACCGCCCCCGGGCTGGCCGCGACGCTGCACACGGCGGCCGGCCTGGCGAACGACGAGCGCTCCGACGGCGCGTGGCACGCCGAGTGGGCCACGCTGCGCGACCTGGCCCGCCGCACGGTGGTCGCGGCCTCCCACCTGTCCGAGCTCGTGTCCGGACTGCGCGTCGACGTGGTCACGATGGGCGAGCGCGTGCGGGCGGCCGAGGGCGTCCTGCGCGAGCGCGACGCGGTCCGGGTGCTGCTCGAGGGCGGCGACGGCTCGCCCGCCAGCGTCCCGGAGGAGGCGACCGGTGGCGGCGACCCCGCGTCGTACCTGGGGATCATCGACCCCGTCGTGGACCAGCGGATCAAGCCGTGAGCGTCCCGCACCTCGGCGCCACCGAGCTCGGCGCGCCCGGGCGCGGGCCCGTCCTGCTGCTGGGCCCGACGCTCGGCACCTCGGCCGTCACCGCGTGGGGCCCGTGCGCCGAGCTGCTCGCCGACGACTTCCACGTCGTCGCGTGGGACCTGCCCGGCCACGGCGCGAGCCCGGCGCCGGACGACGCCTTCACCGTCGCCGAGCTCGCGAGGGCCGTCCTCGCCCTCGCCGAGCGGCTGCTCGTGGCCCGCGGCGAGGGCAACGGCACGTTCGCGCACGCCGGCGTCGGCGTCGGCGGCGCGGTCGGCCTGCAGCTGCTCCTCGACGCGCCCGGCCGGGTGTCGTCGGTCGCGTCGCTGGGCGCGGCGGCACGGATGGGGACGCCCGACGGCTGGCAGGAGCGCGCCGCCATGGTGCGCGCCTTCGGCACGGAGACGATGGTGGAGGAGGCGGCGAAGCGCTGGTTCGCGCCGGGGTTCGCCGAGCGGGAGCCCGAGCGGGCGGGGGCGCTGCTGGCCGCGCTGCGCGGCGCGGACGCGCACGGGTACGCCGCGGTGTGCCGGGCCCTGGCCGCCCACGACCTGCGCGACCGGCTCGGCGGCGTGGCCGCGCCGCTGCTGGCCGTCGCGGGCGCGGACGACGAGACCGTCCCGCTGGCGGACGTCGAGGCGGTCGCGGCGGCCGTCCCGCACGGCCGCGCCGTGGTGCTCGACGACGTCGCCCACCTCGCGCCCGTCGAGGCCCCCGCGCTCGTCGCGGACCTCCTGCGCGACGCCCTGCTGAGCGGGCCCGTCGTCACCGAGTGGCAGCGCCGCGCGGTCGGGGCGACCGTGCGGCGCCAGGTGCTCGGCGACGTCCACGCCGACCGCCTCGAGGCTGCGACCACCCCCTTCACGGCCGACTTCGAGGACCTGGTCACGCAGTACGCCTGGGGCGGGGTGTGGAGCCGGCCCGGGCTGGACCGGCGTACCCGCGCGCTGGTCGGGCTCTCGGCGCTCGTGGCCAGCGGGGCCCACGACGAGCTCCCCGCGCACGTGCACGCCGCCCTGGGCAGCGGGGTCAGCGTCGAGGAGCTCGCCGAGGTGTTCCTGCAGAGCGCCGTCTACTGCGGCGTCCCCGCGGCCCGGGCCGCGTTCCGCGTGGCCCAGGACGCGTTGGCCGACGCCGGCGTCGAGCTCTGAGGCCTCAGTCGAGGCAGAACTCGTTGCCCTCGGGATCGGTCATGACGATGAACCCGTTGCTCGTCGGCGGGTCCGGCTCGTGCCGCTCCCGGCGCGTGGCGCCGAGGGCCACCAGACGCTCGCACTCCGCCTCGAGCGCGGCCATCCGCTCGTCGCCCTCGAGGCCGGGTGCGGCCCGCAGGTCGAGGTGCAGCCGGTTCTTGGCGGTCTTGCCCTCGGGCACGCGCTGGAAGTAGAACCGCGGGCCGGTCCCGTCGGGGTCGTGGCAGGCCGAGGCGTCGTTGCGGCGCTCCGCCGGCACCTGCCACGCGTCGAGCGCCTCCTCCCACGTGGCGAACCCGCCCGGCGGGGCGTCGCGCTCGTAGCCCACCGCCGCGCACCAGAAGGCGCTGAGGGCCGCCGGGTCGCCGCAGTCGAAGGTCACCTGGATCGTGCGCGCCACGGCGCACCTCCCGTCCTCGGGGACCGACGACGCCGCGGGCGCCAGTCGGCCGTGCGTCGCGCGGGTGCCGGGCCGTCCGTCGGGTCGGACGGGGGCAGCACCCCCGCCCACCGCGTGTACCGCTCCTCTGGGTCCATGGCCCCACCGTGGCAGGCCTGCAGGACTGTTCCGGTCCGCTATCCGTGGCAGGATCCCCGCATGGCCGACGGCACGACCCACCGCGTCCTGCGCCTCCTCGGCCTGCTGCAGGCGCGGCGCACCTGGACGGGACCCGAGCTGGCCGCCGAGCTGGGCGTGACCGACCGCTGCGTGCGCCGCGACGTCGCGCGGCTGCGCGAGCTCGGCTACCCGGTCAACGCCTCGCAGGGGGTGGGCGGTGGGTACCAGCTGGGTGCCGGTACGGCACTGCCCCCGCTGCTCCTCGACTCCGACGAGGCCATCGCGACGACGCTGTCGCTGCTCCTCGCCGCCGGCGGCACCGTCACCGGGGCGGCCGACGCGACCCTGCGCACGCTGGCGAAACTCGACCAGGTGCTGCCCCCGCGGCTGCGGGCGGAGGTCCGGGCGATCGCCGAGACCACGGCCATCCTCGACCGCGGCGGCACCGACGTGGACGGGGGCGACCTCATGCTGCTGGCCCGCGCCACGCGGGACCGCCTGCGGGTGCGCTTCGCCTACGAGCGGGCCGACGGCAGCCGCGCGGAGCGCGACGTCGAGCCCTCGGGGATCGTCGCGACCGGACGGTGGTGGTACCTCCTGGCCTGGGACACCGCGCGCGACGACTGGCGCACCTTCCGCGTCGACCGGCTCTCCGCGCTCGTCGTCACGACGTGGCGCTGCGCGCGGCCCGCCCACCCCGACCCCGCGGCGTACGTGCAGGGGGCGGTCACCACCGCGCCGTACCGGCACCGCGCCCGCGTCCGCGTCGCCCTGCCGCCGGAGCGGCTCCGCACGCTGGTCGGACCGGGTACGGCGAGCGTCGAGGCCGACGCCGAGCCCGGCTGGTCGCTCCTCGTCGCCGGCGCCGACGACCTCGACTGGATGGCGCTGCGGCTCGCCGAGATCGACGCGCCGCTCGAGGTGCTGGAGCCGCCGGAGCTGCGCACGACGGCCGCCCGGCTCGCGGAGCGGCTGCGGGCGATGGCGGGGTCAGCGGGCTGAGCCGCGCCCGCCGCGCCCGTCGCCGGGCAGCCACGGCCGGTCGCAGCCGTGCCACGCCGGCCGGCGCACCTCACGCACGCGACGGGCGTCGGGCTGCCGCGGCGCGGGGCACCGGGGCGCGACGGCGGCGGGCCGCCGGGCGCGGGGGCGACGCCGGTGGATCACGGCTGCGCCCCGTCCTCCGTGCCGGCGCCCTCGGCCCGGACCACCGCCGTACCGGCGCCGGACCCCTCGCCCGGCTCCGTGCCCACGACGCCCGTCGCCACGGCGGCGAGCACGGCGGCCGAGGCCGCCCAGCGGGAGGTGACGAGCACGGTACGGCGACGCCTCCGCCCGGCGGCACGCTGCGGGTCGGGGGTGGTGGGGTCGGTCATGCTCACCGAGGGTGCCGGGTGATCCTGAGGCGGCCCTGAGGCGCGGCTGTGCGGGTCAGCCGACCGGCGGACCGACGAGCAGCGCGACCCCGGTGAGGACGGCCACCGCGACGACGCCGGCACCGAGGCCCTGGAGCGGCTTGCGCACCAGCCAGGCGACGAGCTTCTCGCCGGGGCCCGCCGGGGCGGCGCCGCGCAGGCGCCACTGCTCGGGCAGCGCGCGGCGCTTCTCCATCGCGAGGTCGAACCAGACGGTGAAGAACGGCGGGATCGCCGCGGCGAGGCCGAGCAGCGTGCGCCCGACCGACCAGCGCGCGTCGACCGCCACGACGATCGTGGTGAGGACGTAGGCGATGAACGCGACGCCGTGCACCATGCCGCCGACGCTGACGACGGCCTCGGTCGTCTCCGTGACGTACTTCAGGAACATCCCGAACAGCAGCAGGGCCCACGTGCAGGCCTCGGCGACGGCGACGACTCGGAACAGGCGGCGGGGCGACATGGCCCGGAGTCTACGACGCTGTGTCGTAGATGGGCCAGGCGTGGGTGGGCCAGGTGCACGGATCGCGGCGATCGCGGTGTGAAGGGCCGATCCAGGGCTTCCCCGCGACCGATCGCCGCGATCCGGGTCAGGCGGCGGCGCGGTCGACCGCACGCCGTACGCACTCACGGACCCAGCCCGGGTGGAGCATGACCTGCCACCAGGTGAACCGCAGCACCAGCCACCCGTGGGCGACGAGCACCGTGTAGCGCCAGCAGTCGCGCTGGAACGCCTCCTTGTCGGAGTGGAACTCCCACGAGTCCGCCTCCAGCACGATGCGGCGTTCCCGATCGACGACATCGGGGTGCACGACCTCGGGGTCACCGCCGGTCAGCCCCAGTCCGCCCACCTCCACCCCGCCCTGGGGCACGGCGTCCAGTCCTGCCTCGAGCGCGATGCCGCGGAGCACGGACTCGAACGGGTTGGCCGCCAACGGCGAGGCGGCGGCGACCACCCGGCGTACGGCGGGCCCTCCCTTCCCGCGCACCTGGCGGGCCGCGCGGTCGAGGGCGTCGCGTTCCACCCCGTGACGGAGGGCCGAGTCGGCGACCGCCAGCGCGGTGGGGAAGGGGAGTCGGCGCCCGCAGTCGAGCACCGTGCGCACCGGGCTCGTGGCCGGCCCGTGCTCGCCGGCCAGGTCGGCGTAGAACAGCTCGACGCCCCCGGCCGGACCGAGCGCGTGGCGGCCGCGGTGGACCGTGACCCAGCACCGCTCGTCAGGCGGGACCTCCCAGCCGTGGTCCCGGGCGGCGCTCAGGTGCGAGAGGACACCCCGCAGGCGCGCCGCCTCACGGCGGTCGCGGTCGAGCACGGGCAGGCGGTAGACACTGCGGCGCACCTCGACGACGCGGCCGTCCGCGACGGCGGCCTGCAACCGGTGCCGGGTCGTGAGGGTCAGGAGGTCCGCCCGGGTCGCGACACCGCCGCGCACGCTCAGTGCCTCCACGGCGTCGAGACGGGGTTCGTCGGTCACACGGCGAGCCTGGTCAGCGCAGCGGCGACGCGCGACCTCTCCTCCACAAGCACGGATCGCGGCGATCAGGCGCGGAGGACACCTGCCGGAGGCGTCCGCGGGCCCGATCGCCGCGATCGGTGTCGGCGGGGGTCAGGCGAAGACGCGCTCGGCGAGCGAGGTGAAGAACCCCAGCCCGTCGGTGCCGGGGCCCGTCAGGGTCTCGACGGCGTGCTCGGGGTGCGGCATGAGGCCCACGACGTTGCCGGCGGCGTTGGTGACGCCGGCGATGGCGCGCTGCGAGCCGTTGGGGTCGGCGCCGAGGTAGCGCGCCACGACCTGGCCCTCGCCCTCGAGGCGGTCGAGCGTGGCCTCGTCGGCGACGAAGGAGCCCTCGCCGTTCTTCAGCACGACGGTGATCTCCTGGCCGACCTCGAACGCCGAGGTCCAGGCGGTGCTCGCGTTCTCGATGCGGAGGCGCTGGTCGCGGCAGACGAACTTCTGGTGGTTGTTGCGCACCAGGGCGCCGGGCAGCAGGTGGGACTCGCACAGCACCTGGAAGCCGTTGCAGATGCCGAGCACGGGCATGCCGCGCTCCGCCGCCTCGACGATCGTCGTCATCACGGGCGAGAACCGGGAGATCGCACCGCAGCGCAGGTAGTCGCCGTACGAGAAGCCGCCCGGGAGCACGACGGCGTCGACGCCCTGCAGGGACTCGTCGCCGTGCCACAGCGCGACCGCCTCGTTGCCGCCGATGCGCACGGCGCGCTGGGCGTCGACGTCGTCCAGCGAGCCGGGGAAGGTGACGACGCCGATCCTCATGCCTGGTCCTCCACGCGCACGGTGTAGTTCTCGATCACGGGGTTCGAGAGCAGCGTCTCGGCCGCCTTCTCGATGTCGGCGAGCACCGCGTCGGTCACCTCGGCGACCTCGAGCTCGAACCGCTTGCCCTGGCGCACCTCGGTGATGCCGGTGAAGCCGAGGCGCGGGAGCGCACCCGCGACGGCCTTGCCCTGCGGGTCGAGGATCTCGGGCTTGGGCATGACGTCGACGACCACACGGGCCACGGGGCGCTCCTCGGTTCACGGGATGGGGTGCGGGGGCGATTCTAGGCCGGACGGGCCCGATCCCCCGCAACCGGACCATCCCGTGGAGCCCCGCCCGCGCGCCTGCGGGGACACGCCCGGGAGGGGGTCGCGCCGCCCTCCCCCTGTGCGAGACTCGGCCGGGTCCTCGCCCCCGATCCAGGTGCTCCGACCGCTGCTCATGACGCCTCCCACCGTCACCCTCCCGCAGCCGGCCCGCCCGGCCGTGCCCCCGCGATCCCTCTCGGCCGACCCCCCTCCCGGGCCGGACGCCGGGAGCGCTCCGGGGGCTCCCGCGACCGTCGACGCCGCGACCGACGCCGCCCGCCCCCGCCGCGTCCGCGCGATCGACGGGCTGCGCGGCCTGGCCGTCGCGGCGGTCGTGGCCTACCACCTCCTCCCGGGCCACGTGCCGGGCGGCTACCTGGGCGTCGACGTCTTCTTCGTCATCTCCGGCTTCGTCATCACGGCCGCGCTGGTGCAGCAGCGCCGGGTCGAGGGCCGGGTGCGGCTGGCCCGCTTCTGGGTACGGCGGACCCAACGCCTCCTGCCCGCCCTCGGCACCCTGCTGCTCGTCGTCTCCGCCGGCGCCGCGCTCGTGGGGCCGTCGGTCAGCGGGCGCCTGCGCGAGCAGGTGCTCGCCGCGCTGACGTTCACCGGCAACTGGTTCCAGGCGCGCGCGGAGTTCTCCTACTTCGACCACACCGACCCGCCGCTGCTGCAGCACCTGTGGTCCCTGGCGGTCGAGGAGCAGTTCTACCTGGTGTGGCCGCTCGCGCTGCTGCTCCTGCTCCCGGTGGTGCGCCGGCCCCGCACCCGCGTGCTGGTCGTCGCGGCCGGGGCGCTCGCGAGCGCCGGCGCGATGGCGGTGCTCCACACCCCCGGCGAGGACCCGAGCCGCCTCTACTTCGGCACCGACACCCACGGCTTCGGCCTCCTGCTCGGCGCCGCCGCCGCGCTCGCGGTGCCCCTGCTCACGGGGACGCCGTCCTCGCCCCGCGTGGCGACCGTGCAGCGGGCGGTGACCTCGCCCGTCGTACCGGTCGTCGCGGCCCTCGGCGTCACCGCCGCGGTCGTGCGGCTGCCGGACGACCACGCGGTCGCCTACCAGGGCGGGATCGCGGCCGTCTCGGCGCTCACCGCACTGGTGCTCGTCGGCCTCGTGGTGCGCCGCGGCGGCCCGGTGCGCGCGGTGCTCGCCACCCGCCCGGTGGTGTGGCTGGGCGAGCGCAGCTACGGCGTCTACCTGTGGCACTGGCCGCTGCTCGTGCTGCTGCGCGGCGCGTTCCCCGACGCCCCGGCGTCGGTGCGGGCGGCGCTCGTCGTGGCCCTCACCCTGCTGGCCGCGACGCTGAGCTGGCGGTACGTCGAGCGGCCGGTGCTGCGGCACGGCTTCCGCGGGGCCGCCCGGCGGGCCTGGGCCGTGCTGGCCCGTGACCTGCGGGTGCGCGGCGGCGTGGCGGGCGCGGTGCTCCTCGCGCTGGTCGTCACGGCGGGCCACGGCCTGCGCACCGCCCCCGAGCGGGGCGAGGTCGAGGACCTCGTCCGCGCCGGCCAGGAGGCGCTCGCGGGGGCGGGCACGTCGGGCGGCAACCCGTCCGGCGCCGTGCCTCTGCCGCCGTCGCTGGCGGGGGCCACCCCCGCCGAGATGGGCGCGCAGACGGTCGTGATCGGCGACTCGGTGACGCTCGCGGCGGCCCCGGGCCTGCTCGCCGAGATGCCCGGCGTCGGGGTGGACGCGGCGGTGGGACGACAGCTCGCCGAGGCGCCCGCGATCATCCGTGCGCTGCGGGAGGCGGGCCGCCTGCGGCCCTACCTCGTCGTGGCGCTCGGCACGAACGGGGAGATCAGCACCGCCGACCTCGTCGGCGTGGTGCGGGAGATGGGCGAGGGCCGCCGGCTCGTGCTGGTGACGGCGCACGGCGAGCGCGACTGGATGCCGGGCGTCAACGCGACGCTGCACGCCTTCACGCAGGCGCACCCGTGGATCGGGCTGGCCCGCTGGGACGCGGCGGTACCCCGGGTCGCCGACTTCGCCGCCGACGGCATCCACCCCGGCGAGCAGGGCGGCACCGTCTGGGCCCGCACCGTCGCCGACACCCTCCGCGCCCTGCCCTGAGGTCGCCGGTCCGCGGGTCGGGGCCGGGTGCGACTGGGTCCGGGCGGGCACACTGGAGCCATGTCCCAGCCCGTGCCCCCGGTCGCCGCCGGCCTGCTGTCCCTCGAGTTCCCGCAGTCGCTGGCGGTGTACGACGACTACGCCGCCGCCCAGAAGGCGGTGGACTTCCTCTCCGACCGCGAGTTCCCGGTGCAGAACTGCATGATCGTCGGCACCGAGCTCAAGCAGGTCGAGCGCATCACGGGCCGCCGCACCTACCCGAAGGTGGCCGCCGCCGGCGCCGCCTCGGGCGTGTGGCTCGGCCTGTTCCTCGGCCTGCTCTTCTCGTTCTTCGTCGAGGAGGGCCTGCTGTCGATCCTGCTCTCGACGGTGCTGCTGGGCGTCGCCTTCAGCGTCGTCTGGGCGGTGCTGGGGTACGCCGCGACCGGCGGCCGCCGCGACTTCAGCTCCGTCAGCACCGTGGTGGCGACGAAGTACGAGGTGCTGGTCGAGCACAAGCACGCCGGGCAGGCCCGCGAGATCCTCGCGGAGCTGCCCGGCGCGCTGCCGAGCCCGTTCGCCTGAGCGCTCAGCCGAGCTCGCGCTTGAGGATCTTGCCGGTCGCCGTCATCGGCAGGGCCTTCACGATCTCGACCTGACGCGGGTACTTGTACGCCGCGAACTGCTCCTTGCCCCAGGCCACGAGCTCCTCGGGGGTCACGGAGGCGTCCTTCTCGAGGATCACGTACGCGCGGATCTCCTCGCCGTGGGACTCGTGGGGGACGCCGATGACCGCGGCCAGCGACACCGCCGGGTGGCTCATCAGCACCTCCTCGAGCTCGCGGGGGTACACGTTGTAGCCGCCGCGGATGATCATGTCCTTGGCGCGGTCGACGATGTAGTAGAAGCCGTCGGCGTCCTTCTTCGCGAGGTCGCCGGTGCGGAACCAACCGTCGTGGATGGCGTCGGCCGTCGCGTCGGGGCGCCCGTGGTAGCCCTTCATGACGTTGGGGCCCTTGATGGCGATCTCGCCCACGGCGTCGGGGTTCGCGGCGAGGTCGACGTCGGACCAGTCGGCGTTGATGAGCTTCATCTCGACGTCGGGGATCGGCACGCCGATCGAGCCCACGCGCGGCTCCTGGCCGTAGACGGAGAACGACGCCACCGGCGAGGTCTCCGACAGCCCGTAGCCCT
The DNA here is from genome assembly GCF_030466625.1 of Nocardioides sp. ChNu-153. Classification (GTDB taxonomy): domain Bacteria; phylum Actinomycetota; class Actinomycetes; order Propionibacteriales; family Nocardioidaceae; genus Nocardioides. Next base: position 11,358 of record NZ_JADEVT010000007.1, on the reverse strand, counting down.
CGAGGATCGTCGCGCCGAAGCGCTCCTGGAACGCCTTGTGCACCTCGACGGGCAGGGCCGACCCGCCCGCCACCGCCACGCGGAGGTTGGCCGCGATGGTCGCGACGTCGACCGACTCGTCGAGCGCGCCGAGCAGGCCCCAGTACATCGTGGGCACGCCGCCGAAGAAGGTCACCCGCTCCTTCAGCATCAGGCCCAGCGCCGGGGCGGCCTCGAAGCGGGGCAGCATGACGACCGTGCCGCCGTACGCGAACGCGCCGTTCTGGATGACGGTCTGGCCGAACGAGTGGAAGAGCGGCAGCACGCAGAGGTAGGTGTCGGGGTTCTCCGCGTCGGCCCCGAACAGCCGCTCGCCCGTGAGGGCGTTCGACAGCATGTTGGAGTGGCGCAGCTCCGCACCCTTGGGCTGACCCGTGGTGCCCGAGGTGTAGAGGATGACCGCCGTGTCCTCGTCGTCCGCGGCGTGCGACGCGAAGGTCGGCGCCTGGCCGGCCATCCCCTGGCCCAGCGTCTCCGTGCCCTCGATGGGCGACGGGGCGGCCGGATCGGCGGTGATGACGAAGAAGTGCTCGCAGGCGTCGGTGGCGTCGAAGCCGGCCTTGCCCTCGGTGCCCATCGGCAGCTCGGGGGTGCCCTGGAAGCAGAAGTAGGCCTTCGCGCCGGAGTCGCCGAGGTGGTAGGCGATCTCGCGCGACTTCAGCAGCACGTTGAGCGGCACCACGGTCGCGCCGGCCTTGAGGATGCCGTAGTACACGATCGAGAAGTACGGCAGGTTCGGGCAGGTCAGGGCCACCTTGTCGCCCGGGCCGATGCCCCGCGCGACCAGCAGGTTCGCGACCTGGTTGGCCGCGCCGTCGACCTGGGCGTAGGTCAGGCGGGTGTCGCCGAGCACGATGGCGTCACGGGTCGGGTAGCGCTGCGCGGATCCCTCCAGCAGGGAGGACAGGTTCGTCATGCGGCCCAACCTACTGGGAGGTAGTGAGCGCCGTCACTGCCCCCGGGCGAGCACCTTCGCCGCGCGTCGCAGGTCGGAGCGCAGGGCGGCCGGGGCGACGAGGCGCAGGGCCAGCGCGACGGGCTTGAACGGTCCCGGCACCTCGACGTGGGCGACGGCCCGGGCGTCCGTGCCGCCGTCGGTCCGCTCGACGTACGTCATCGCCAGCGTGGCGCGCACGGAGCGCCACGTGCCGCTCTCCACCCAGCGGTACGGCGGCTCGCTCGCCTCCACCCGCATCCGCGGCGCGATGCCGGGGACGGCGGTGACGTCGCGCCAGCTGCTGCCCGCCGCGCCCGGGTGGTCGCCGAGGGCCTCGACGTCCTCGACGCGGCGCAGGCTCGACTGCCACGCGGGCCGGTTCGCCGGGTCGGCGAGGTAGGCGTGGACCGCGTCGACGGGGGCCGCCACCGGCACGGTCACGTCGGCGATCAGCGCGAGGCGTCCCGCCACGTCAGAACCGCTCGCCGGTGAGGCGCTCGTACGCCTCGACGTACCGCGCGCGCGTCAGCGCCACGACCTCCGCGGGCAACGGCGGCGGCTGCTCCCCCGACGCCTTGTCCCAGCCCGACTCGGGACCCGTGAGCCAGTTGCGCACGACCTGCTTGTCGTACGACGGCTGCGTGCGGCCCGGCTGCCAGTCGTCGGCGGGCCAGTAGCGCGAGGAGTCCGGCGTCAGCACCTCGTCGGCGAGCACGATCGTGCCGCGCTCGCCCTCGCCGGCGGCGCGGCCGAACTCGAGCTTGGTGTCGGCGAGCAGGATGCCGCGCTCGCGCGCCAGCTCCTCCGCGCGGGCGTAGACCCGCAGCGTGAGGTCGCGCAGCGCGGCGGCGTCGTGCGCCCCGACGGTGGCCACCACCGCGTCGTACGACACGTTCTCGTCGTGGTCGCCGAGGTCGGCCTTCGTCGCGGGCGTGAAGATGGGCGCGGGCAGGCGCGAGCCGTCCTCGAGCCCGGCGGGCAGCCCGATGCCGCAGACCTCGCCGGTGGCGCGGTAGTCGGCGAGCCCCGAGCCCGTGAGGTAGCCGCGCGCCACGCACTCGACCGGGAACATCTCCAGGTCGGCGCAGATGACGGCGCGGCCCGCGACGGCGGCCGGCACGTCGGTGGAGACCACGTGGTGGGGCACCAGGTCGGCGAGCTGGTCGAACCACCACAGCGACATCCGCGTCAGGATCTCGCCCTTGTCGGGGATCGTGGAGGACAGCACGAAGTCGTACGCCGAGATCCGGTCGCTCGCGACCATGAGCAGGCGCCCGGCGTGCTCACCGGCGTCGATGCGGTAGAGGTCGCGGACCTTCCCGGAGTGGACGTGCGTGGCGCCCTCGATGACCGGGGCCGGCGGGATGTTCGCGATCACGAGGCCCGAGCCTAGTCCGCCGTCGGCGTGCCCCGCCCCGGGCGACCACCGGCCCGGCCGCGGCGCGACCAGGGCGCCGGACGCCCCTGCAGCCACCACTCGAGCCGGCGGGTGATCCACGGCAGGCCGAGGTAGACCATGAGCGGCGTCGCGACCAGCGTCTGCAGCAGCACGCGCCACGCCGGCGCCACGTCCGGCAGCCAGCGCGCCCCGGCCAGCGACAGCACGAGGCTGAGCGGCAGGAACACCACGAAGATCGACACCGCCTGCTTCCAGCGCGGCGGCGGGGCGGGCGGCAGGCCGGGGTAGGCCACGTCGTGGTGCTCCGGCGGGTCGAACCAGCCCTCGATGCCCGTCATGCGCTGCACCCGGAACTCCCCCACCAGTCCCTGCGCCGCCCCCAGCCACCAGCGCCGCTGCTCGGAGGCCTCCCAGGCCGCGAGCGCCTCGGCGTCGGCGAAGCGGTAGAGCATGTGCCAGGCCTCGTCGTCCTCCGCGGACCGCACGAACCCGTGGCCGAGGAAGCCCGGGAACTGCTCCGCCAGCGCCGTCCCGGCCCGGATCCACGCGGTCATCTCCGCGGAGCGGGCGGGGTCGACGTACCGCGTCGCGGCGACCGTCACCGGCTGCGGGGCTGCGGGTGCGCTCATGGCCGCCCATGCTCCCAGGGCCGGGCACGCCGTAGGCTCGCGGCATGTCGGTCGTGAAGATCAACGCCATCTCCGTGCCGCCGCAGGCCGGGGCCCAGCTCGAGGAGCGGTTCGCCGCCCGCGCCGGATCGGTGGAGGGCCAGCCCGGCTTCCTCGGCTTCCAGCTGCTGCGGCCCACCGCGGGCGAGACCCGCTACTTCGTCGTCACCCACTGGGCCGACGAGGAGTCGTTCGCCGCGTGGCGCGACGGCGACGCCCGGGCCGCGCACGCGACGCCGGAGGGCGAGGCGCCGCGCAAGCCCGTCGCCACCGGCGCCGACCTGCTCGAGTTCGAGGTCGTGCTGGACGTGGCGCCGAAGGGCTGAGGCCCCGGCGCCACGCGCCCGCACGGGTGGCGGCTCAGCAGCCGCCGCAGTTGTAGTAGGTGACGTCCCAGTGGCTGCCCTCGCGGGCGTACTCGTTGCCCGACCCGGAGCGGTAGAGCGCCGCCCCGTCGCTGCGCTGGCCCACGTAGGTGAACGTGCCCGTCACGTACGACGTGAGGCACGTCGTCAGGGCGAAGTCGAGCTTGTAGCCGTTGTAGTGCGAGTAGGTGCCGCCGGCGTGCCCGACCTCCGTGCCGCCGGTGACGGTCAGGGCGCAGCCCGTCGCGCTGCGCAGCGTGCGCGCGCCGTCGATCGTCGTCTGCCGCACCCCCTCGAGCGAGGTGCAGGTCGGCACGTTGCGATCGCTGCACCCGCCGGACGAGGAGATGGCGATGCCGGCCGACCTCAGCTGGGCGGCCGCGTCGGCGTGGCTGACGGCCGAGGCCGGCGGGGCGGAGGCGAGGGCCGCGCCGGCGGCGAGCACCGCCGTACCGAGGAGGGCGCCGAGGCGGCCGGTACGGCGGGCGCCGCGTCGGTCGGGCCGGGCGGGGGCAGGTCCGGGGGCAGGGGTGGTCGTGGTCGTGGATCCCGAGATGTCCATGACGCCCATTCGAACCTCGGCCGCGCGGGGGTGGCAACCCCCGCCGGGGTGGGCTCGGCCGGCGTCAGAGGATGTCGCCGGGCACGTACGCCGCGGCGTCGGGGTGGGCCTCGACGACCCGCTCGACCTTCGCGACGACCTCGGCCACCTGGGCGACGGCAGCGCCCGTGAACTCGATCGGGTCGGCCACCAGGCCGTCGATCTGCTCGCGGGTCAGCCCGAGGCGGGCGTCGGCCGCGAGCCGCTCGTACAGGTCGTTGACGGCCAGGCCCTGGCGCATCTCCAGCGCGACGCCGACCGCGTGCTCCTTGATGGCCTCGTGCGCGCTCTCGCGGCCCACGCCGTTGCGCACCGCGCTCATGAGGACCTTCGTGGTGGCGAGGAACGGCAGGTAGCGGTCGAGCTCGCGCTGGATGACCGCGGGGAAGGCGCCGAACTCGTCGAGCACGGTGAGGAACGTCTGGAACAGCCCGTCGGTGGCGAAGAAGGCATCGGGCAGGGCCACGCGTCGTACGACGGAGCAGGAGACGTCGCCCTCGTTCCACTGGTCGCCGGCGAGCTCGCCGACCATCGAGAGGTGGCCGCGCAGCACGACCGCGAGGCCGTTGACGCGTTCGCAGGAACGGGTGTTCATCTTGTGCGGCATCGCCGAGGAGCCGACCTGGCCCTCCTTGAAGCCCTCCGTCACCAGCTCGATGCCGGCCATGAGACGGATGGTGGTGGCCAGGTTGGACGGCGCGGCGACGAGCTGCACGAGGGCGGAGACGACCTCGAAGTCGAGCGAGCGCGGGTAGACCTGGCCGACGCTGGTGAGCACGTCCTCGAAGCCGAGGTGGGTGGCGACGCGGTCCTCGAGCTCGGCGAGCAGCGCGGGGTCGCCGCCGAGGAGGTCGAGCATGTCCTGCGCCGTGCCGACGGGGCCCTTGATGCCGCGCAGCGGGTAGCGCGCGAGCAGCTCCTCGACCCGGCGCACGGCGACGAGCAGCTCGTCGGCGATCGTCGCGAACCGCTTGCCGAGGGTGGTGGCCTGGGCCGCGACGTTGTGGGAGCGACCGGCCATGACCGTCGTCTCGTGCTCGGTGGCCAGCCGGGCGAGGCGGGCGAGCGCGGCGACGGCGCGGTCCCGCACCAGCTCGAGGGAGAGCCGCACCTGCAGCTGCTCGACGTTCTCGGTCAGGTCGCGCGAGGTCATGCCCTTGTGCACGTGCTCGTGGCCGGCCAGCGCGCAGAACTCCTCGATGCGGGCCTTCACGTCGTGGCGGGTCACGCGCTCCCGGGCCGCGATGGAGGCCAGGTCGACCTGGTCGACGACGGCCTCGTAGGCCTCGACGACGCCGTCCGGCACCTCGATGCCGAGGTCGCGCTGCGCCTTCAGGACCGCGATCCACAAGCGCCGCTCCAGCACGATCTTGTGCTCGGGGGACCAGATCGCGGCGAGGTCCGCCGCGGCGTACCGGGTGGCGAGGACGTTGGGCACGGATGCGCGGGTCACGCGCCCGATCCTCCCACGGGACCTCCGGCCCCCCACCTCTCGCCCGGTCGGGGGTGGCGGGGCGTGGGAGGAGGGGTCAGGATGGACGGAGGTCGCCGGGGACCCGCCCCCGGCGGCGTCTCGGCGCAGAGGAGTCCCCCCGTGCGGAAGTTCCTGACCGGCCTCGTCCTGTCCCTCTCCCTGGTCTCCGGGGCGTTCCTCGTCGCCCCACCCCCCGCGGTGGCGGCACCCACGACGACCCTGGCGTTCGTCCCCGCCACCGTCGCCGTCGGCCAGCAGGCGAAGGTCGAGGTCCGCTCGTCGTTCGTGCCGGTGCGCGGCAACTTCCGCCTCCAGGAGCTCCGCGGCTCGAGCTGGGTGACGGCGGCCGAGCTGCCGTCGTACCAGAACTACGGGTTCACCATCCCGGCGGGCAGCACCGTCGGCACCCGCACCTTCCGCGTCGCGGCGAAGGCGGACTCGCGCACCTGGGTGTTCAGCCGGAACACCACCCTCACCGTGGCGCGCGGCACGACGGCGCTCACCACGACCACCCCGCAGGTGCGCCCCGGCGGGACCATCGGCTTCGAGGCGCGCTCGTCGTTCGTGCCCGACGCCGGCTCGTTCCGCCTCCAGGAGCGGCGCAGCGGCGCGTGGACCGACGTGGCCGAGCTGCCGTCGTACCGCAACTACGGCTTCACCCGCCCCGCCGGCTCGACCGTCGGGGTGCGCACCTTCCGCACCGTCGCCACGGTGGGCGGCACCTGGGTGGGCAGCTCGTGGGCGAACGTCACGGTCGGGGACCCGGCCCCGCCGACGGACGACCTGACGGAGGCCCGCAACCGCATCGTGGCCGACACCAACGCCGCCCGCGCCGAGGCGGGGCTGCGTCCGCTGGGCCAGCTGGCCGGGGCCCACGACGTCGCCCAGGGCTGGGCCGCGCAGATGGCGCGCACCGGCCGGTTCGAGCACAACCCGGACTACGCCCGGCAGATGCCGGCGGGCTGGACGCGCGTCGCGGAGAACATCGCGTACGGCTACGGCGTGACCGGCGTCGTCGACGCGTGGATGGACAGCCCCGGCCACCGGGCCAACATCCTCGGCGACTTCACCCACATCGGCGTCGGCGTCGCGACCGACGCCAACGGTCGGCCCTACTACGTGCAGAACTTCGGGAAGTACTGACGCCCGGGGCAGCCGGGGCCGTCGGGGCTAGCCCTGCTCGGCGGCCCGGGCGGCGATGTCGGTGCGGTGCTGGGCGCCGTCGAAGCTGACGCGGCCGACGCCGTCGTACGCCGCCGCGCGGGCCCCGGCGAGCGAGTCGCCGACCGCGGTGACGGCGAGCACGCGGCCCCCGGCGGTGACGACGTCGGCGCCGTCGCGGGCGGTGCCGGCGTGGATGACGTGCACGCCGTCGACGGCCTCGGCGTCGGCGAGACCGCGGATGACGTCACCCGAGGAGGACGTCTCGGGGTAGCCGCCCGAGGCCAGGACGACGGCGACGGCGGCGCCGGGCTTCCAGCGCGGCGGCTCGACGTCGGCGAGCGTGCCGGTGGCCGCACCCATCAGCAGCGGGGAGAGCGGCGAGTCGAGCAGCGCCATCAGCGGCTGCGTCTCGGGGTCGCCGAAGCGGGCGTTGAACTCCACCACCCGGGTGCCGCGCGAGGTGAGCGCGAGGCCGGCGTAGAGCAGGCCGGAGAACGGGGTGCCCCGCCGGGCCATCTCGTCGACGGTCGGCTGCAGCACGTCGCGCAGCACCTCGTCGACGAGGTCCGCGGGCGCCCAGGCCAGCGGGGTGTAGGCACCCATGCCGCCCGTGTTGGGCCCCTCGTCGCCGTCGTGGATGCGCTTGAAGTCCTGCGCCGGCTGCAGCGGGTAGACCCGGTCGCCGTCGGTGATGGCGAAGAGCGAGACCTCGGGGCCGTCGAGGAACTCCTCGATGACGACCCGCTCGCACTGGGCGGCGTGGGCCAGCGCGGCGTCGCGGTCCTCGGTGACGACGACGCCCTTGCCGGCGGCGAGGCCGTCGTCCTTCACGACGTACGGCGCACCGAACTCGTCGAGGGCGGCCGCGGCCTCCTCGGGGGTCGTGCAGACGCGGGCCTGCGCGGTGGGCACCTCGGCGGCGGCCATGACCTCCTTCGCGAACGCCTTCGACCCCTCGAGGCGCGCGGCCTCGCCGGACGGCCCGAAGCACGCGATGCCGGCCTCGCGGACGGCGTCGGCCACGCCGGCGACGAGCGGCGCCTCGGGCCCGACGACGACGAGGTCGACGGCGAGACGCTGGGCCAGGGCGGCGACGGAGGCCGGGTCGAGGGGGTCGACGTCGTGGAGCGAGGCCACGGACGCGATGCCCGGGTTGCCCGGCGCGGCGTGCACCTCGGCGACCCCCGGGTCGAGGGAGAGGGCCCGGGCCAGCGCGTGCTCGCGCCCGCCGGTGCCGATGACCAGAACCTTGAGGGGGGTCGTCACGGGCGCCGATCCTAACGGCACCGGCGGCCGGGCGACGGGTGTGCCGGGGCCCGTGGGCGGGCAGGAAGGACGCATGCGCGCCTCCTCCCGTCGTACCCCCCGCCGCGGCGCGGTGCGGCTCCTCGCCCTCGCCATCCTCCTCGGGCTCCTCGCCACGGGCTGCGCCTCGGTCGACGAGGACGCGGTGGCGGCGCTCGAGGAGCTGGACGGCGTGGAGTACGCCGGCTCGAGCTGCGACCTGTCGGACTGCCGCATCGACGTGCGGGTCGACGGCGCCATCACGGCCGACGACCTCGAGGCCGTGCTGGTGGCCGGCCGCGGGACCGAGGTGGACGAGGTGCACGTCCGCCTCGACACCGACGAGGACGCCGACGAGCCCGCCGTGGCGGTGGCCCTGGACGATGAGAGCGACGAGGCGGCCGACGGCCGGATCGCGGCCCTGGCCGTGGCTGCACGCGACACCGCGGGCGTGGCGACCGCCCAGGTGGCCCACGGCGGCGAGGGCGCGGGGATCGAGCTGTCGACCGACGACGCCCGCCCCGTGTGGGACGTCGCCGAGGACCTCTGGACGCAGGTCGAGCCGCTCCCCACCCCGCGGCTGGTCGCCAGCGGCGGCAACGTCGACACCGGCGAGCGGAGCCGGCTCATCGCGGACGGCGAGCTGCCGGTCGCCGGGATAGAGCTGGTGCGCGCGCTCGAGGCGTCGGGCGCCCCGGGGTACACCGGCGCCCGCGTCGACGCCGACGGCGTGCTGGTCGGGGCGGGAGGGCTCGACGCGGTGACCGCCCTGGAGGCAGCAGTGGCCGCGGCGCCAGGGGCGGAGGAGGTCGACGTCGAGGTGGTCGTGGCCGACAACGTGCTGGCCTACCGCGGGGACGAGGCGGGCGGTCCGGGGTCGGGGGGTGCGAGCACCGCGCCCGACCGGGAGGACGCCACCGAGGAGGACCGCCGCGCGCTGCTCGCCGCCCTCGGGGCCGCGCCCGGGGTGTCCGCCGGGGTGGAGGGCGCCGTCGTGCAGGTGGGCGCGGACGACCTGGCGACCGCCGCCGACGCCGTCGACGCCGCGCGCGCCGCCGAACCCGACGTGGCCACCCGCGTGCCCGTCACCGTCGAGGTGGACGGGGACGTCGTCGAGCTCGGTACGGCGGGCAGCACCGACCTCGTGCGCCTCGCCGCCCTGCTGCGTGCCGACCCCGCGACGACCACGATCGAGATCGAGGCGAACGATCCCGAGGACGAGCTCGAGCCGCCGTACGACACCGAGGCCGACGTGCTCGTGGAGGTGGCCGCACCGGACCTCACCACCGGCGTCCGCTCGGTCGCCGCCGTCGTGGGGTCGTGGCCGGGTCAGGCGGAGTCGCTCTTCGTCGCCGTCACCGCCGTCGACCCGGAGGGCCGCTCCCCGTCGGTCCCCCTCCGCGTCGACCGCGAGGCCGGCACGTGGGTCGCCAGCGGCACGCGCGGCACCGAGGAGACCATCGCGACCGGCATCGCCGCGTGGGAGGCGGGCGTCGCGGGCCGGTAGGACGCCGCCCCGGCTCGCACGCCTCCGGTGGTTGAGGTGGCCCCGCCTCGCCGGTGGTTGAGGTGGCCGCCCCAGCGGCCCTCGAAACCACGCCGTTGTTCCCATGGTCGAGGTGGCCCCGCCTCGCCGGTGGTTGAGGTGGCCGCGCGCTGGGCCCGGTGGTTGAGGCCGCGCTGCTCCGGTGGTTGAGGTGGCCGCGCTAGCGGCCCTCGAAACCACGACCGGGGTCGACCGGCTCAGCGCGAACCCACTCTGACCTGCGAAAACTCGCCCTGTGGAGTAGTGCGCCGCACGGCCAGAACTGTCGGTGCTTCCTGGTGTGATGGGTCCATGACCGAGACCGCGCTGCACCCCCTCGCCGGGGTCGTCGCACGCGTCCACGAAGACCTCGACGACGGCTTCGAGCTCGGTCTGCTCACGCTGGGCCCGGCCGAGACGGGCGCCGCGATCGTCGAGCTCGAGCGGGCCGCGAACCGCCTCGCAGCGTTGCAGTCGCGGCTCCTGGCCCACGCCTCCGACGTGCGGGTCGAAGACGAGACGGGTGCGCCCTCGACGGCGGTGTGGTTCGCGACCGCCACCCGCGTCCCGCGCGCCGAGGCCCACCGCCGCGTCCGTGCCGCGGTCGCCACCGAGGAGCAGTACGACGCCCTCGCCGCCGCAGGCACCTCCGGCGCCGTTTCGCCCGGTCAGGTCGAGGTGGTGGTGCGGGCGCTGGACGACCTGGGCGAAGGCGTCACCGCGGAGATCAGGGCCGAGGCGGAACGCACGCTGGTCGGGTTCGCCCATCAGCACGACGCCAAAGCCCTCCGCGTGCTGGGCCGCCGGATCCTCGACGTCGTCGCCCCCGCCGTCGGGGAGGCGCGTGAGGCGGAGCTGCTGGCGCGCGAGGAGCGCGAGGCCGCCGCGAAGATCCGACTCACCATGCGCGAGGACGGCCACGGTTGCGTCCACGGCCGGTTCACGGTGCCGGAGATGCACGGCGCGATGTTCGCCAAGATGCTCGACGCCATCGCCTCGCCGCGGCGCGCTCACCTGCGTGATGAGGCCGCCGACGCCCCTGCCGACCCGCGCCCGTCGTGGGAGCGGCGCGGCCAAGCGTTCGTCGAGCTCATCGAGCGGATGCGCGACGCCGACCTCCCCGACGCAGCCGGCGCCGGCGCCACCGTCGTCGTCACCATGCAGGTCGACACCCTCACCGGCGGTCTCGCCGCGGCGTCGCTCGACACCGGGCACCGCATCTCACCCGGCGAGGCCCGCCGCCTCGCCTGCGGCGCCGATCTCGTCCCGGCGGTGCTGGGTACGAAGAGCGAGGTGCTGGACCTCGGCCGGTCGGCGCGGTTCCACAGCAAGCCCCAGCGCATCGCGATGATCCTGCGCGACCAGCGCTGCACCGCCGAAGATTGCGACGCACCACCCCACTGGTGCGAGGCCCACCACGACGACCCCTGGTCACGCGGCGGACACACCACCGTCGAACGCGGACGGCTGCTCTGCTGGCGCCACCACCGCGTCGCACACGACCCGACGTACCTCACCGAGACCCTCGGCACCGGCAAACTGCGGTTCACCCGGCGGAACTGAGCAGCCCGATTCGCCCGAGTCGTGGTTTCGAGGGCCGCTAGCGCGGCCACCTCAACCACCAGACAAGCGCGCCACGTCGAGCTCCGGGACCTCTTGGTGGTTGAGGTGGGTTGCTCCGGCAACCCCTCGAAACCACGCCCGGGTTCCCTCGTGGTTTCGAGGGCCGCTAGCTGTGATGTCCAGGGACGTTGGTCAGCCTGGTGATGGGTGGGTGGCCGCCGATGGCGGTGTGGGGCCGGTGGTGATTGTAGAAGTGCAGCCAGGTCTCGAGGGTGTCGTCGCGTTGCTGGGTTGAGGGGTAGTGGCGGGCGTAGGCCCAGCCGTCGGCGAGGGTGCGGT
>NZ_JADEVT010000006.1 GCF_030466625.1 Nocardioides sp. ChNu-153 | reverse complement strand
CGCGGGCGCCCCGGCCGGTGCGGCGGGCGCGGCCGTCGTGCCGGCCGGCGTGGCCGCCACCGCGGGGCGCGAGCGCCGCAGGAACGCGCCCACCCGGGCGCGGAGCTCGCGGGGCGAGAACGGCTTGACCATGTAGTCGTCCGCGCCGACGTCGAGGCCGGCGAGCCGGTCGGACTCGTCCGTGCGACCGGTCAGCATGATGACGAACGCGTCGCTGAACGCACGCAGCCGCCGGCACGTCTCCATGCCGTCGATGTCGGGCAGGCCGAGGTCGAGGGTCACCAGGTCCGGCTGCTCGCGCCGCACGACCTCGACCGCCTCGGCGCCGGTCGACGCCTCCAGCACCGTGTAGCCGGCCTCCTCGAGGACCGTCACCACGAGGAACCGGATGTCCTCGTCGTCGTCCACGACCAGGACCGTGCGTCCCGTCTGCTCCGTCACGCCCGTGCGCCTCCCTCGTGCATCTGGTGCATCCCCGACCGCCCCGGTACCCGGCGAGCCGCGTCGGCACCGGTCGTGACCTGCGCGGTAGGTTCCACGTTAGCGTGGAGCGAGCACGCTCCGCTGGTGTCGTGGGGGCACCTACTCGAGGAGCGGCAGATGCAGGACGAGCGTCAGGGCACCCCGTCGACCCATCCCGGGTCGACGGCGTCGGGGCACGACGGCGGGGACGGGCAGGACGAGCCCGGCCGGCACGACGAGCCCGGCGACGTCGCGCTGCAGCGCGCCGTCGACGGGGTGAGCGACGTGGTGGGCTCCGGCAGCGAGCAGCTGGACCGGATCACCCGCGTCGCGCGCAAGCTCTTCCGCGTGACCGCCACCTCGATCACGCTGTTCGACCGCGACCGCGCGTGGCTGCCGAGCGCGCAGGGCACCGACCTGCGCACGCTCCCCCGGGCCCAGACCTTCTGCGACACCACCCAGGCGCTCGGCGACCTGCTCGTCGTCCACGACGCCCGCGACGACGAGCGGTTCGCCGACCTCGACATCGTCCGCGACGGCGGCATCGTGTTCTACGCCGGCCACCCGCTCACCGACCACCTGGGCAACGTCGTCGGCACGCTCTGCCTGTTCGACGACGCCCCGCGCGACCTCGACGAGGAGGGTCGCGCCGACCTCGCGGACCTCGCCGCGTGGGCGCAGCACGAGCTCGTGTCGTCGACCGAGATGGGCCAGGCCCGCGAGGTGCAGGCGTCGCTGCTGCCCGCCGAGCCCGTCTCGCACGGACCGTGGCGGGCGGCCGGCACCTGCCTGCCCGCCCTGGCCGTCGGCGGCGACTTCTTCGACCACGGCGTCGGCAGCGGCGTGCTGCACCTCGGGGTGGGCGACGTGATGGGCAAGGGCACCAGCGCCGCGCTCCTCGGCGCCGGCGCCCGCGCCGCGATCCGCAGCACCCACGCCGCGGTGACGGCGGGCGCGGACCTCGGCGTCACCGCCACCCAGGTCGCGCGGAGCCTCACCCCCGACCTGGAGCGCGCGGGCGCCTTCCTCACGGTCTTCGAGGCCGCGGTCGACCTCGACGACGGCTACACCCGCTGGGTCGACGCCGGCTCCGGGCTCGCCGCGGTGGTGCACCCGGACGGGTCGTGGACGACGCTGACCGGGCAGGACCGCCCCTTCGGCGTCTTCCCCGACGACCACTGGAGCGAGCACACGACCACGGTGGGCCCCGGTGACCGCCTCGTCGTGATCAGCGACGGCGTGCTCGACCTCCTCGACGCGCCCGAGACCCCGTGGCCGGAGCTGGCGGCGATCGTGCGCGCGGAGGAGACACCGGACGACCTGCTCGACGCGGTCCGTCGGCTCGCGCGGGAGCGCACCCCCCTCGACGACGTCACGGTCCTGGCGGTGTTCCGCCAGGCGGAGGAGGGGTGATGTCGCGGCGGCTGCTGCTCCTGCGGGTCATCGTCCTCGTCACGGCGCTGCTGGGCATCAACTACGTCACCTGGCGGTGGCTCTTCTCCGTCCACTGGTCCGCATGGTGGATCGCGGTGCCCCTGGTCATCGCCGAGACCTACAGCCTCGTCGACTCGCTGCTGTTCGGCATGGCGATGTGGCGGCTGAAGGAGCGCGGCGAGCCGCCGCCGCCGATCCCCGACGCGACCGTCGACGTCTTCATCACGACGTACAACGAGCCGATCGACCTCGTGCGCGGCACCGCGGTCGCGGCGGTGGCCATCCGCCACCCGCACCGCACGTGGATCCTCGACGACGGCAACCGCCCGGAGATGGGGCGCCTGGCCGAGGAGCTCGGCATCGGGTGGATCACCCGCTCCGGCGACTGGGCGGGCATGCCCCGCCACGCGAAGGCCGGCAACCTCAACAACGCGCTGCAGGCCACCGACGGCGAGTTCCTCCTCATCCTGGACGCCGACCAGGTGCCCTCCCCCGACATCCTCGACCGCACCCTCGGCTACTTCACCGATCCCGAGGTGGGGCTCGTGCAGACCCCGCAGTACTTCGTGAACGTGCCCGAGGACGACCCGCTCGGCAGCCAGGCGCCCCTCTTCTACGGCCCGATCCAGCAGGGCAAGGACGGCTGGAACTCCGCGTTCTTCTGCGGCTCCAACGCCGTCATCCGCCGCGAGGCCCTCATGCAGGTCGGCATCGCCCGCTACGTGCACGAGGTGGGCGTCGGCGTGAACCGCGCCCTGCGCTCCGCTCGCTCCGTCGTCGCCCGCGCCCGCAAGGAGCTCGGCCCCGAGGAGACGGCGGTCGCCAAGGCCCTCGACGAGGTGCTGTACGACGTGAACCGCGCGCGCCGCGAGATCGCGCGGGGCGAGGCGCTGCTCGACGTCACCTACCGGTTCCAGCACCGCATCGGCGAGATCCGGCGCCGCCTGGTCGCCGAGGACATGCAGCTCGTCGCCGCCGACCTCGAGGTCATCTCGCAGCTCGAGGGCCTGGCCGAGGCCTCCGACCAGTCGCTGGCCACCGTCAGCCTCGAGAGCATCGACCGGGTCACGGCCCGGGCGCTCTCCCCGCTCGGCGCCATCGAGACCGTCGAGGCGCTCGTGCGCGCGGTCGACGTCGACCGATCCGACGAGGCCATGCCGATCATGCCGATGGCCACCATCTCGGTCACCGAGGACATGGCCACGTGCATGCGCATCCACGGGCTCGGATGGCGCACCGTCTACCACGACGAGGTGCTGGCGCACGGGCTCGCGCCGGAGGACCTGGAGTCGATGCTGACCCAGCGGCTGCGCTGGGCGCAGGGCACCGCGCAGGTCATGTTCCGGGAGAACCCGCTGGTGCAGAAGCGGCTGCGCTGGCCGCAGCGGCTGATGTACTTCGCGACGATGTGGAGCTACCTCTCGGGCTTCGCCGCGCTGGTCTACATCGCCGCGCCCGTCGTCTACCTGACGATCGGCGTGCTGCCGGTGCAGGCGCTCAGCTCGGACTTCTTCCTGCGCCTCGTGCCGTTCCTCGTCGTCAACCAGCTGCTGTTCTTCGTCGCCGCCGCCGGGCGTCCGACGTGGCGGGGCCAGCAGTACTCGCTCGCGCTCTTCCCGGTGTGGATCAAGTCGGTCACGTCCGCCTTCGGCAACGTGTTCCTCGGTCGCGACCTCGACTTCTCGGTGACCCCGAAGGTGCGCAAGGAGGACGAGCGGCTGCGCTGGGACCTCGTGCGCCCGCAGCTGATCGCGATGGGCCTGCTCACCCTCGCCGCCGTCGTCGGCGTCGTCCGCCTGGCCGTCGGCCAGGCCTCGGTGCTCGGCACGTCGCTCAACCTGGTCTGGGTCGTGTTCGACCTGGTCATCTTCTCGGTCATCATCCGGGCCGTCCGCTACCGCGGCTACGCCCCCGAGACCGCCGAGGCCCCCGAGGCCCCCGACGAGCCCGACGAGCCCGACGGCGCGGCCGGGACCGCCCTGCCGCCCACCTCCCCCGCCAGCGAAGGAGACCGATGATCGACATCGACGTCAGCACCGACCGAGGGATCGCCGTCGTGGTGCCCCACGGGCGCCTCAACATGGTCGCCGCCCGGCAGCTGCGGGAGACGCTGAACGGGGTCATCGAGGGCGGCACCAACCGCGTCGTCGTCGACCTCGCCGAGACCACGTTCCTCGACTCCTCGGGGCTCGGTGCGCTCATCAGCGGTCTCAAGTCGGCGCGCCAGGCGGGGGGCGACCTCCGCATCGCCCGACCGACCCCGGCGGTGCTGTCGGTCTTCGAGCTGACCAACATCGACAAGGTGCTGCGCCCGCGGGCGGACGTGGAGAGCGCGTTCGATGTCTGAGCGCTCCCACCAGGGTGACGAGGCGGACGGCGCGCGCGTCCTGCTCCTCGACCTGGCCGCCGAGCCCTCGGCCCTCGACGACGCGCACGACGCCCTCGACCAGGCGTGGGAGGAGCACCCCGAGGTGGGCGACGCCGAGCGGCTGCGCTTCGTCATGGCCGCGATGGAGATCCTCGGCAACGTGGTCGAGCACGCGTACGCCGCCGACGAGGAGCCCCGGCGGCGCCGGCTGACGCTCGAGGTGCGCCGCGTCGACGACGGCCTGCTCGGCACCATCAGCGACAACGGCCAGCCCGCGGCGCTCGACCTCAGCGACGTGACGATGCCCGGGGAGGACGCCGAGAGCGGCCGGGGTCTGGCCCTGGCGCTCGCCGCGCTCGACGAGCTCGGCTACGAGCGCGTCGAGGGGCGGAACGTGTGGACGCTGCGGTGCGCGCCCCGGGGCTGAGCGCCCCGGGAGGGGCCTCCGCGTCGGGTGCGCTCCGCCGTACCCCGGTCGTGCTGGCCTGCCTCGGGCTCCTGCTGACCCTGCTGTCCTTCGTCTCGGCGGCCCCGCCCGCCGGTGCCGCCGACGACGACGCTCCCCCGGAGCTGCCGCCCGCCGGCAGCCCCTGGTTCGGTCCCGGCCTGACGTGGACCGAGGACTCCGCGGCCGACTACGCGAGCCGGCTGGGGCGCACGCCGTCGCTCTACACCCAGCGCGTCAACTACCCCCTCGGCGACGACGACCGCACCTACCTGCGCCAGTTCGTGGAGCAGGCCGCGACCCAGGGCGCGGTCGCCGTCGTGAGCCTCGAGCCGGTGATGCCGCTCGTGGACCTCACCGACGCGCACGCCGCCGACCTGGCCGACGAGCTCGTGGAGCTGCACGACGAGCTCGACACCTACTTCCTCGTGCGGTTCGCGCCCGAGATGAACGGCACCTGGTACGGCTGGGGCCAGCAGCCCCGCTCGTACGTCGAGGCCTTCCGCACCGTCGCCGACGCCGTCCACGACGCCACGCCGCACGCGGCCATGGTCTGGTCGCCGGTGTACGGCGCGGGCTACCCCTACGGAGCGGCCTACGGCGACGTCGACCCGGACCGGTTGGCGGAGGTCGCCGAGCTCGACACCGACGGCAGCGGGCGGCTCGACGAGGGCGACGACCCGTACGGCCCGTACTGGCCGGGCCCCGAGGCCGTCGACTGGGTGGGCCTGACGCTCTACCACTTCGGCCCGGACCGGGGTCGCATCGACAACGACCTCGACCCGACCGAGGGCGGCGAGACCGGCGACGTCGAGACGAGCGAGGGCTTCGAGCTCGACCGCGTGCCCGCCGAGGACGCCTACCGCGACCGCCTCGAGGAGCAGTTCAACTACGTCGGTGACGGCGAGCGGACCCCGTTCTACGAGCGGTTCGCCGAGGAGTTCGAGCTGCCGATGCTGGTCGAGACGGGGGCGCTGTGGATCCCCGACGACGCCGGCGACCCCGAGCTCGACATCAAGCAGACGTGGTGGCGCCAGGTCTTCGAGGCCGAGGCCGACTACCCCCTCGTGCGGGGCTACTCGTGGCTGGAGCAGCGCCGCCCGGAGGCCGAGGCCGACGACCGCACCGTCGACTGGCGCGCGACCCGCACCGACGAGCTGACCGCGGCGCTGCGTCCCGACCTGCTCGACTCCGACACCCGGCTCGGGCCGGTCACCCGTGTCCTCGACCAGGAGGCGGGCAACGAGGCGACCGCCCAGGGGCGCCTGCCCGACGCGGACGACATCGGCGCCGAGATGGGCTGGATCGTCTTCTGCGTCGCCGTGCTCGCCGTGCTCTTCGCGCTGGCGGGCCCGGCCGGGCGGTGGCTGCCCTCGTGGCGCTACCCCGACGAGGACGACCCGCGCGACAAGCGCCTCGACCTGTTCCGCGGGTGGATCATCCTGGCGGTGGTCATCACCCACATCGAGGTGGCGAGCCCGTACTCCTACATCACCCTCAACGCGATCGGCGCCATCACCGGCGCCGAGATGTTCGTGCTGCTCTCGGGCATCGTGCTCGGCATGATCTACCTGCCCACCGTGCGCAAGCTCGGTGAGTGGCCGACCGCGGTGACGATGTGGCGCCGGGCCCGCAAGCAGTACGTCGTGGCGCTCGTCGTCGTCATGCTCGTCTACCTGCTCGGGCTGGTGCCGTTCATCGACGCCACGGTGATCACCACGTTCACCGACCGCGGCACCGGTGAGGACGGCGAGGTCCTCAAGGGGCAGGTCTACGACCTGTACGCGAACGCGCCCCGCCTCTTCGACTACCCGCCGCCGTGGTACGCGGTGCGGCAGTTCCTCCTGCTGGAGATGGGGCCCTGGGTCTTCAACATCATGGGCCTGTTCGTGGTGCTGAGCCTGCTGCTGCCGGTGCTGATGTTCCTCGTCAAGCGCGGGCTGTGGTGGCTGCTGCTGGCCATCTCCTGGGGGCTCTACATCTGGAACGCGTTCGACGAGGTCCACCCGCTGCCCTCGCAGTTCGAGGCCGTGTTCCCCCTGCTGACGTGGCAGATCGCGTTCACCCACGGCCTGGTGCTCGGCGTCTACCGGCGCCAGATCACCCGGGCGCTGCTGACCCGGGCCGGGAAGATCGGCTGCGCGGTCTTCGTGTTCGGCTACGCCGGCAGCCTGGTGTGGCTGTGGCTGGCCCACACGTACGGCTACTCGGCCTCGCCGTTCCCGGAGGGGGCCTACGGCTGGCTCTACGACAACGCCTACACCCGGGTGTTCCTGCAGCCCGGGCGCCTGCTCGACCTCGCGCTCATGATCATCGTGGCCTACGCGGTGCTGACGACGATGTGGAAGCCGATCGACAAGGTGATCGGCTGGTTCTGGACGCCGCTGGGCTCCTCGAGCCTCTACGTCTTCATCGTGCACGTGTTCTTCGTGCTCGCGGTCGGCAACATCCCGGGGCTGGACCGGGGCTCGATCTGGCAGGGCACACTCGTGCACACGGCGGTGCTGGCCCTCATCTGGCTGATGGTGCGCAAGCGGTTCCTGTTCTCCGTGATCCCGCGCTGAGCCGGACCCGGACGGGGCCTACGTGGGCACGGCGGCCGTCGCCTCGCCCGCGCGCAGGTGCGCGCGGGCGGAGCGGCGGTAGCGCCAGACCTGCACGAGCCCGACGCCCCAGAGCAGGAACTGCAGGCTCATCGCCCAGCGGAACGCCTCGGGCGTGTACGTCGCGCCGTCCCCGGGGGTGCGCCAGTCGAGCACCAGGCCGATGCCGACGACCAGGAGCAGGGTGGCGTAGAAGCCGCCCTGGTTGACGAGCCCCGTCGCGCTCGCGAGCCGCTCGAGGGGGTTCGAGGTGCGGGCCACGTCGAAGCCGATCATCGAGGCCGGGCCGCCGACGCCCACGACCACGACGAGCAGCACGAGCACGGCCAGCGGGGCGTCGCCCGGCCAGGCGAGCACGACCGCCCACATGACGACCATCGCGCTCACGATGCCGATGGCCATGGTCGAGCGGTGGTAGGGGAACGCGCCGACGAGCCAGCCCAGCACGGGCCCCGCAGTCATGACCGCGACCACCATGAGCGTGAGCAGCAGCCCGGCGACGGCCTCGTCCTGGCCCTCCCCCTGCACGAAGAACGGGTAGCCCCAGAGCGTGCCGAGCGCGTTCGCGCTGAACGGCGTCATGAAGTGCATCCACATGCCCAGGCGCGTCCCCGGGTGCCGCCACGCCTCGCGCAGACCGGTGAGGGTGTCGCGGGGGGACAGCGCCGGCCCGCGCAGCGAGCGCCGCGTCGGGGTGTCGTGCACGAGCACCAGCAGCGCGACGAGCAGCACGATGCCGACGGCGGCGGCGCCCAGGTAGGTGCGGGTCCACCCGAACGCCCCCAGCGCCAGCGTCATCGGCACGGCAGCGACCACGGCCCCGAGCTGGCCGAGCGTGCCCGTCAGCTGGCTCATCAGCGGCACCTGCCGCAGGGGGAACCACGACGACACGAGGCGCAGCACGCAGATGAAGACGAGGGCGTCGCCGACGCCCACGAACACCCGGGCCAGCAGCGCGACGGCGTAGGTCTCGGCGAACGCGAAGCCGGCCTGCGCGCAGGTGAGCACCACCAGGCCGCACAGCAGCACCTGCCGCGAGCCGAAGCGGTCGACGAGCACGCCGACGGGGACCTGCATCACGGCGTACACCAGCAGCTGGAGCATGACGAAGCTCGCCAGCTGCGACGCGTTGATGTCGAAGCGCTCCCGCGCCACGAGACCGGCGACGGCGAGGGAGGAGCGGTGGAAGACGGCGAGGAGGTAGACCGCGAGACCGAGGCCCCACACGACGTAGGGGCGCAGCCGTCCGACGGCCGGGTCGTTGCTCATTGCAACGAATCCTACGCCGCGGCGCGGGCCCTCACTTCGCGGCCTCCATCATCTGGCGCAGCTCCTTCTTCAGGTCCGAGATCTCGTCGCGCAGGCGCGCGGCCAGCTCGAACTGCAGCTCCGCGGCCGCGGTCTTCATCTGCTCCGACAGCTCCTGGACCAGCTGGGCGAGCTCGGCGCTCGGCAGGCCCGCCGCGCGGGCGACCCGGTCGGCCACGGCCTGGTCGCCCAGCACCGGCACGGGCGCCTTGCGGGGCTTGACCCCGCCGGCCCGGCCCTTCTGCCCCACGTCGGCCCAGGTCTGCAGGAGGGCCTCGGTCGTCTCGTCCTCGCGCGCCAGCATCTCGGTGATGTCGGCGATCTTCTTGCGCAGCGGCTGCGGGTCGACCCCGTGCGCCACGTTGTAGGCGACCTGCTTCTCCCGGCGGCGGTTCGTCTCGTCGATCGCCGACGCCATCGAGGGCGTGATGCGGTCGGCGTACATGTGCACCTGACCCGAGACGTTGCGCGCCGCGCGCCCGATCGTCTGGATCAGCGACTTGTCGGAGCGCAGGAAGCCCTCCTTGTCGGCGTCGAGGATCGCCACGAGCGACACCTCGGGCAGGTCGAGGCCCTCGCGCAGCAGGTTGATGCCGACCAGCACGTCGTAGGCCCCGAGCCGCAGGTCGCGCAGCAGCTCGATGCGCTTGAGGGTGTCCACCTCGGAGTGCAGGTAGCGCGTGCGGATGCCGGCGTCGAGCAGGTAGTCGGTGAGGTCCTCCGACATCTTCTTCGTCAGCGTCGTCACCAGCACGCGCTCCTGGCGCTCGACGCGCGTGCGGATCTCGCCGATGAGGTCGTCGATCTGGCCCTTCGTGGGCTTCACGATGACCTCGGGGTCGACCAGGCCGGTCGGGCGGATGATCTGCTCGACGACGTCGCCGCCGACCTTGTCGAGCTCGTAGTTGCCCGGCGTGGCCGACAGGTAGATCGTCTGCCCGATCCGCTCCAGGAACTCCTCCCAGCGCAGCGGCCGGTTGTCCATCGCGCTGGGCAGGCGGAACCCGTGGTCCACGAGGTTGCGCTTGCGGGACATGTCGCCCTCGTACATGCCGCCGATCTGCGGCACCGCGACGTGGGACTCGTCCACGACGAGCAGGAAGTCCTCGGGGAAGTAGTCGAGCAGCGTGTTCGGGGCCGTGCCCCGGGCGCGCCCGTCCATGTGCATCGAGTAGTTCTCGATGCCCGAGCACGAGCCGACCTGGCGCATCATCTCGATGTCGTACGTCGTGCGCATCCGCAGGCGCTGGGCCTCCAGCAGCTTGCCCTGGCCCTCGAAGACCTCGAGCTGGTCGGCCAGCTCGAGCTCGATCCCCTTGATGGCCCGCTCCATGCGCTCGGGACCCGCGACGTAGTGGCTCGCCGGGAAGACGTAGAGCTCCTCGTCCTCGGTCAGGATCTCGCCGGTCACGGGGTGCAGCGACATGAGCCGCTCGATCTCGTCGCCGAAGAACTCCACCCGCACGGCGTGCTCCTCGTAGACCGGGAAGATCTCGAGGGTGTCGCCCCGCACCCGGAAGGTGCCCCGCGTGAACGCCAGGTCGTTGCGCGTGTACTGGATCTCGACGAGCCGGCGCAGGATCGAGTCGCGGTCGCGCTCCTCCCCCACGCGCAGCCGCAGCATGCGGTCGACGTACTCCTGCGGGGTGCCGAGGCCGTAGATGCACGACACCGTCGAGACCACGATGACGTCGCGACGCGTCAGCAGCGAGTTGGTCGCCGAGTGGCGCAGCCGCTCGACCTCCTCGTTGATCGAGGAGTCCTTCTCGATGTAGGTGTCGGTCTGCGGGACGTACGCCTCGGGCTGGTAGTAGTCGTAGTAGGAGACGAAGTACTCCACCGCGTTGTCGGGGAACAGCTGGCGCAGCTCGTTCGCGAACTGCGCGGCCAGCGTCTTGTTGGGCTGCAGCACGAGCATCGGGCGCTGCACCTGCTCGGCCACCCAGGCGACGCTGGCGGTCTTGCCGGTGCCGGTCGCGCCGAGCAGCACGACGTCCTGCACGCCGGCGTCGATGCGGCGGGAGATCTCGGCGATGGCGGCGGGCTGGTCGCCGGCCGGCTGGTAGTCCGAGACGACCTGGAACGGCGCCACCCGGCGCTCGAGATCGGTGACGGGTCGCATGGGTGCGAGCGTACGACGCGCCACCGACAGGACCGTCCGGCGTGCGCGCCCCGGGGCGGGCTCAGCCCGTCGACAGGCCCCGCTCGGCGAGCGCTGCGCCGACGACCTCGCGCAGCTGGCGGGGCGAGAACGGCTTCGACATGAACGTGTCGGCGCCCAGCTCCGCGCCCGAGTCGCGGTCGGCCTTCTCCTCGCGGGCGGTGAGGATCACGACGTACGCCTCGCTGAACTCGCGCAGGCGCCGGCACGTCTCGATGCCGTCGATGTCGGGGAGGCCGAGGTCGAGGGTGACGACGTCGGGCGGGTTGGAGCGGGCCAGGTCGAGGGCCTGCAGGCCGTGGGAGGCCTGCTCGACCTCGACGTCCAGGCGCTCGAGCACCAGGGCGACGAGCTCGCGGATGTCCCCGTCGTCGTCCACGACCAGCACTCGTCCTCGGCGTGCCATCGCCACCTCTTCCCTCCCTGGGCGGTCGGCGGGCGCCGACCTCGCTAGATTGTCGCTCGTGAGATCACGCAGCGCCGGTGCCGACCGTATCCTCCGCGTGCTGCGGCGCACACTGCTCACCCTCCTCGGGGTGCAGCTGGCGCTCGCCCTCGGCATGACGTTCGTCGACTCCTACCGCCGCCGCGGCAAGAAGCCCAAGCCGTTCCCGACCACGTCGCCGACCACCGTCGAGATCGGTGAGGGCACCGTCACCACCTACACCTTCGGCCAGGACCTGTACGACGACATGCTCGCGGCCATCGCGGGCGCGCGCCGCCGGATCCTGCTGGAGACCTACATCTGGAAGGGCGACGAGGTCGGGGAGCGCTTCAAGCAGGCGCTCGTCGACGCGGCAGCCCGCGGGGTGGACGTCTACTGCATCTACGACGGCTTCGCGAACCTCGTGGTCGACCCGCGGTTCAAGCGGTTCCCGCCGGAGATCAAGGTGCTCCCCTACCCCGTGTACGGCGCGGGCCTGCGCTTCTGGGACCTGCGGCGCTACGGGCGCGACCACCGCAAGATCCTCGTCGTCGACGACGAGACCGGGTTCGTCGGCGGCTACAACATCGGCGCGCCCTACGCCACGGAGTGGCGCGACACCCACGTGCGGATCACCGGCCCCGGCGTGTGGGACCTGACCCGCACGTTCGCCGACTTCTGGAACCTGCACCGCCGCAAGCGCTTCCGCAGCAGCGAGCGGCCCCTGCTGCTCGAGACCGCGTCGGTGTGGGAGCCCCGCATCCGGTTCCACCGCAACATCCCGCGCCTGTGGATGTTCCCCATCCGCTCGATGTACCTCGAGGCCATGGACCGGGCCACGCACAACATCTGGATGACCCACGCCTACTTCATCCCCGACCAGGACTTCGTCGACTCCCTCGTGCGCGCGGCCCACCGGGGCGTCGACGTGCGCATCCTGCTGCCGCACAAGTCGAACCACATCGTGGCCGACTGGATCTCGCGCGGCTACTTCTCCCAGCTGCTGGAGGCGGGGGTCCGCGTCCTGCGGTTCCGCGAGGCGATGGTCCACGCCAAGACCGCGACGATCGACGGCAGCTGGTCCACCGTCGGCACGGCCAACGTCGACCGCCTCAGCCTCCAGGGCAACTACGAGATCAACGTCGAGGTCATCGACGAGGAGTTCGCCGCCACCATGGAGGAGATCTTCCTCTCCGACCAGGGACACAGCTGGGAGCTGCGCGGCGACGAGTGGGAGGCCCGCTCGGCCCACCGAAAGTTCACCGAGTTCGTCCTCGCTCCCCTGCGCCCGCTGCTCTGACCCCCGCCCCGCACCCTTCCGTACCGCACCCTTCCGCCCCGGGCTGCGGCCGTGCGAGGCTGGGCCGACCCGGGCCCCGGCGCCGACGAACGTCTGCGCGGCCCGGTCGACGGGGAGGAGACCCACCATGGGGCCGTGGCGCCGCACGTTCGAGCTCGCCGGTCGGGACGTCCTCGTCACCGGGGCGGCCAGCGGCATCGGCCGGGCCGTGGCCCTGCGCGTCGCGCGCGAGGGGGCCCGCCTGCACCTGACGGACCTGCGGGAGGAGCCCCTGCTCGCCGTCGCCGCCGAGGTCCGCGCCGCGGGCGGCGAGGTCGGCCTGGTCCGCGCCGCGGACGTCTCCGACCGTACGGCGGTGCTCGCCCTCGGCGCCGACCTCACCGCGGTCCACGGCCCCATGGACGTGGTGATGAACGTGGCCGGCATCTCCGCCTGGGGCACCGTCCGCTCGCTGGAGGGGCACCACTGGCGCAGCATGGTCGAGGTCAACCTCATGGGCCCCGTCCACGTCATCGAGGCGCTCGTGCCGCCCATGGTCGACGCGGGACGGGGCGGGGCCCTGGTCAACGTCGCGTCGGCCGCGGGCATCATCGCGATGCCGTGGCACGCGGCGTACAGCGCGAGCAAGTTCGGTCTGCGCGGCGTCTCGGAGGTGCTGCGCTTCGACCTCGCCCCGCACCGCATCCGGGTGAGCCTGGTGTGCCCCGGCGGGGTCGCGACGCCGCTCACCGAGACGGTGCAGATCGCCGGCGTGGACACGACCACCCCGCGCTTCCGACGCCTGCTCCGGCGCTTCCGCAGCCACGCCGTCACGCCCGAGCAGGCGGCCGAGGCCATCGTCGCGGGCGTCCGGAAGGGCCGGTTCTGGGTCTACACCTCGAGCGACATCCGCCTGCTCCACCTCCTGCAGCGCCTCTTCCCGCCCGGCTACCGCCTGGCGATGACGGTGCTCCACCGCGCCGCCAACGCCGCGCTGCCCGAGGTCGGGCGCGCCCGGCGTCAGGACGCCGCGTGAGCGCTCCCCCGCCCCGCGTGGCACCCGGTGGGCGCCGGGACGTGGGCGTGCCCGCCTGGCTGCTGGCCCGCGCCGCCGGGCGCCTCACCGGGACCGAGCCGCCGGCCGTGTTCCTCACGCTGGGGCGCACCCGGGGCCTGTTCTGGGGGTGGCTGCACTTCGCGGGTCGCCTCATGCCCGGCGGCCGGCTCCCGCGGCGCGACACCGAGCTCGTGATCCTCCGCGTGGCGACCCTCGCGGGCAGCGCGTACGAGCTCACCCAGCACCGCCGCCTGGCGCGGCGCGCCGGTCTCGGCGAGGCGGAGGTCGCGCGCGTCGCCGACGGCCCCGGCGCCGAGGGCTGGACCCCGCGCCAGCGGCTGCTGCTGGGCGCCACCGACGCCCTGGTGCGCGACCGCGACCTCGACGACGAGACGTGGGCCGCGGTGCAGGCCGAGCTCGGCGACCGCTGCGCCGTCGAGCTGCTGCTCCTCGTCGGGCACTACGACATGCTCGCGCTCGTGCTCCACGCCCTGCGCGTGCAGCCCGACGCCCCCCGCCGGCGGCGCTGAGCCCCGGCGTACCGGGTCAGCGGTCGAGCGGCGGCGGCGCGTACTGCGCGCCGCGACGCACCGGGCCGCCGATCGCGCAGCGACCGTCGACGTAGGTCTCCAGCCGGTCCGTCGAGCGCGGGTCGCCGCGGTACTCGCGGTAGTCGCACTCCTGGGCGCCCTGCAGCCACAGGTCGAGGTTGAGCCATCCGCCCTCGAAGGCGCTCGCGAAGCGGCTCATGCCGTAGAACAGCGCGTCGGGCAGCGCGCGCAGGTGGGGCTCGCGCTCGTAGACCACCTGGCCCAGCGTGTTGAGCTGGGTCAGCAGGGGCGGCAGCACCGGCCGGAGGTCGGCCACGAGCAGCTCGACGTTGGCGAAGTCGGCGCCGGTGCGTCCCAGGATCTCGCGGAACTGCGGGTCGAAGTCGCGCAGGAAGGCCGAGATCGAGGCCGCCGCCGTCGAGAACCGCTCGAGCAGGGGGATGTTGCCCTCGAGCAGCTCGCCGACCGTCTGGCCGTTCGTCAGCAGGCGCTGGGTCTCGGGGAACGCGGCGTCGAGGGTGGCCGACAGGTTGTCGGTCGCGTCGAGCAGGGTCTCGAGGTCGTCACCGACGCCGTCGGTGGCTGCGCCGAGCTCGGCCAGCACCAGCTGCAGCTGGTCCTCGTCGATCACCCGGATGAACCCGTTGAGGCTCTCGGCGGCCTCCGCGAAGGACACCGGGATGTCGACGGCCTCGGCCGAGATCCGGTCGCCGTCGGTGAGGTAGGGGCCCTCCTCGTCCTTCGGACGGAAGTCGAGGTACTGCTCGCCGACCGGCGACAGGCTCCGCACCTGGGCCTGCGTCGACTCGGGGATCTCGGTGCCCTCGGACAGGCTCACCGTCGCGGTGATGCCCCCCTCGGGGTTGATCCGGATGGTGTCGACCGTCCCGACGCGACTGCCGCGGTACGACGCGGCCGACCCCTCGAACAGGCCGCCGCTGCGCGGCAGGTCGATGGAGATGCTCGCCGGCCGGCCCGTGAGCGGCAGGTTGAGGACCGACGTGAGCATGTAGGCCAGCGTCACGGCGAACACGACTACGAGGCCGATGACGCTGAGCACGAGCTTGCTCGGCAGGAGGCGGGACATGTCAGCCACCGTTCGGCGTCGAGCCGCCGAGGAGGTCGCCCAGCCCCGGCAGCGGTGAGGTGAGGACGGAGTCGACCCGCAGCTTGAAGTACAGGTTGAGGTAGTCCGTCGGGGTGCGGTCGTCGAGGGTGGCCGAGAACGTCGCCAGGTCGTCCAGGGCGGGCAGCAGCTCGCCCTCGGCGGCCAGCACCGTGTCGAGCACCGGGCCCAGCTCGTCGACGATGAGGACCAGGTCCTCCCGGGTGCGCACCACCAGGTCGTCGGCGGTGATCGCCAGCGCGTCGGCGGAGCGCAGGAGCGCGGCGAGGTCGTCGGTGTTCTCCGTCAGCGTCTGCGCGGCGGGGCGCAGGTCCCGCAGCGCGGCGTTGATCGTCTCCTCGCGGGCGTCCAGCGTGGCCGAGGCCGCGGAGAGCGCGTCGAGCACCCGGTCGATCTCCTGGGTGGAGGCGAGCGCCTCCGCCAGGAAGATGTCCGTCTGCTCCAGGAGGCTCTGGGTGGCGCCGACGCGGCCGTCGAGCGCCGTGTTCAGCTCGCTGACGATGGTCTGGATCTGGCCCAGGTTGCCGCCGTTGACCAGCAGCGAGGCCGACGCCAGGGCGTCCTCCACGCTGGGGGCCACGGCCGTGCTGGCGTCGTCGACGGTGTCGCCCTCCGCGAGCAGCTCGCCCTCGCCGGACGGCGTGATCTCGACGTACACCTCGCCCAGCGCCGTGGTGTAGCGCAGCCGGAAGCGCGAGGTCGAGGGGATCTCGATGTCGTCGTCGATCGCCATCGTGACGCGGGCCCGGTAGTCGTCCGGCTCGATCTTGACGACCTTGCCCACCTGCACGCCGTCGACCTTGACGGTGGCGCCGTCGGGGAGGTTGAGCGCGTCGGAGAAGCTCGCGGTGAGCTGGTACCGGTCCGCGCCGGCAGCGGTGGGCCGCAGGTTGTCGACGCGGCTGCAGCCGGCCGCCGCCATCGCGACGGCGGTCACCGCCACCAGGGCGGTGGTGCCGCGGCGCAGCGGCCGGGTGGTGCGGGGGAAGGGGCTCATGGCGTCAGCAGTCCTCCCAGCTGGCGCAGGAGCGCCAGCAGGTCCGGGCTGGTGCCGAGCTGCGCGCACACGTCCAGCGGCAGCGACGCGAGCGCACCGCACA
Organism: Nocardioides sp. ChNu-153; assembly: GCF_030466625.1. Classification (GTDB taxonomy): domain Bacteria; phylum Actinomycetota; class Actinomycetes; order Propionibacteriales; family Nocardioidaceae; genus Nocardioides. Next base: position 185,552 of record NZ_JADEVT010000006.1, on the reverse strand, counting down.
GGGCCTCCGTCACCGGCTGCACCGGCGAGAAGTACTGCGGGGGCAGCTTGACCAGCAGACGGTTCTCGTCGGTGACCGCGTCGCCGACGTTGGTGAAGGCCATCGGCCCGATCTCGATGGTCTCCTCGAGCTGGGCGCGGTGGGCCGCCAGGTTCTCGAGCACACCGGTCAGGCCCCGCGTCGTCGTCGCGATGGCCGAGCGGTTCTCGACCGAGAACCGGCCCAGCGCCGCGAGTGCGTCGCTCAGGGCGACGAGAGACGCCTCGAAGTTGTCCTGCTCGGCCGCGAACAGCTCGGTCGCCTCGGTGACGCTGAGCAGGAACTCGTTGATCGTGCCCTGGTTCTCCGCGAGCAGCGTCGTCAGGTCGTCGAGGTCGCCGATAGTGCCCGCGATGTCGTCGCTGTTGGCCGACAGCGAGTCCGCCGCCTGCGCGAACTGGCGGATCGTCTCGTTGAGCTGGGCGCCCCGCCCGTTCAGCGTGCCGGCGCCGATCTCGAGCAGCCGGTTCAGCGTGTCGGCGTTGCCGTCGGGGCCGCGCAGGCCGTCGCTGAACGTGCGCAGCGTCTCCAGCACCTCGTCGAACTCGATCGGGGTGCGGGTGCGCTCGACCGGGATGACGGCGCCGTCCTCCAGCCGCGGCCCGTCGGCGAACGCCGGCGTCATCTCGACGTACCGGTCGGTGGCCACCGAGCGGGACATGACGAGGGCGCCCGCGCTGGCGGGCAGGTCGGCGTCCGGCTCGATCTCGAGCGTCACGTCGACGACCTCGCCGCGCGGCTCGATCTCGGTGACCGTGCCGATCGGGACGCCGAGCACACCGACGTCGTTGCCGACGAAGAGCCCGGAGGTGGTGGTGAACTGCGCCGTCACCTCGATCATGCCGTCGTCCCCGACGGAGCAGCCGCCGGTCGAGAGGAGCACGCCACCGGCGAGGAGGGCCGCCGTCCGCGCCCGCAGGCGTGACCGCCCGCCCTGCTGGACCCCGCTCATCGGACGCACACCCTTTCGATGACGCACTCGAGGTTGTCCGGCAGGCCGCCGGGCGTGTACTGCGCCAGCCACGGACCCGTGCCCGCGCTGTTCGTGAAGTAGCGGGCGGTCGCGGGGAGGATCTCGAGCGCCGAGTTCAGCGCGCCCTCGTGCCGCTCCAGCACCGCCACCGTCGTGTCGAGGTCCGCGAGCAGCGGCTGCACGGCTTCCTCGTTGTCCTCGATCACCCCCCGCAGCAGGGTGCCCAGCTCCGTCATGTCGGTCAGGAGGGCGTTGATCGCGTCGCGTCGCACCCGCAGGGTGTCGAGGATCAGGTCGCCCTGGCGCATCAGCTCGATGAGGTCGGGCGTCGACTCGCTCAGCTGCTGGGTGACCTGGCGGGCCGCGCCCAGCAGGGTGGTCAGCTGCTCGGAGCGGCGCACGACGACACCGGACAGGCTCTGCACCCCGTCGAGCGCCGGCCCGAGGTCGTCCCCGGTCACGTCGAGCACCTCGGTGACCTCGGCGAGGCTGCGCTCGAGCGCGACGCTGTCGAACTCGTCGAGCTCGCCCACCGCGCCGTCGATCGCGTCCTGCAGGTTGTAGGGCACGCGGGTCTGGGCCATCGGGACGGTGTCGTCGGGCAGCTCGCCCTCCCCCGCCGGGGTGACCATGAGGAAGTGGGTGCCCAGCAGCGTGGCCACTTTGACCTCGACGGTCGTCTCCGAGCCCAGCTCGACGTCCTGGTCGAGGGTGAAGGTCACGCGGACGGCCTGGCCGTCGAGCTCGATGTCGGTCACGTCGCCGGTGCCGACGCCCGCGACCTGCACCTCCTCGCCCACCCGGATGCCGCCGGTGTTCTCCAGCATGGCCGAGTAGGTCTTGGTGCCGATCGACAGGCCCGACGCCGCGCCGATGACGGCGGCGAGGAACGCCAGGACGGCCAGGCCGGCGAGGCCGACGCGGTAGCGGTTCGCGTTCGCGAGGTTCAGCTTGCTCATGACGGCGTGCACGCCTCCGAGTAGGGGCCCCCGCTGCCCGGCACCCAGATCGTCGCCCCCGCGACGTCCACGCCCAGGTTGCAGAGGTAGATGTTGAGGTAGGCGCCGTAGGACATCGACCGCGAGTACGCGCCCAGCAGCAGCGGGAGCGACTCCACGGTCCGGGCGACCCGGTCCTGCTCGCGCGCCAGCAGCGCGGCGGTGTCGGCGAGGCTGGCGACGTCGCGCGCCAGGGGCGCGCGGATCTCGGCCAGCAGGTCGGAGGTCGAGGCCACGAGGCTGCCCAGGTTGTCGATCGAGTTGGCGAACACGTCCCGCTGGGCCGCGAGCCCGGTCATCAGGTCGCGCAGCTGCACGACGGTGGCGTCGAACTGCGCCGACTGCTCGTCGAGGTTCTGCAGCACCGGCGTGAGGTTGGCCAGCACCTCCCCGAAGACCTGGTCCTTGCCCGCCAGGTACTCCGTCGCCTCCGCCGTGTTCTGCAGCAGCGACTCGATGGTGCCCGCCTCGCCCTGCAGGACGGCGACGATGTTGCCCGCGAGCTGGTTGACCTCGGAGGGCTCCAGCACCTCGAACAGCGGCTCGAAGCCGTTGAGCAGCACGGTGAGGTCGAACCCGGGCGAGGTGCGCTCCCGGCTGATGGGGGTGTCCTCGTCGAGCTCGTCGCCGCGGTCGCCGTCGGGCGCCGACAGCGCGAGGTACCGCTGCCCCAGCAGGTTCTGGTAGCGCAGCGCGACCAGCGTCTGCTCGTAGACCGGCTGGTCCTCGCGCAGGGAGAAGGTGACCTCCGCCGAGTTGTCGTCGGCCAGCTCGATCGACTCGACGCGACCGACCTTCACGCCGGCGACGCGCACGTCGTCGCCCTCGCGCAGGCCGCTCACCGCGGTGAACTCCGCCGTCCACTCACGCAGGTCGCCGCCGACGGTGTTCGTCATCATGCGGAACAGCCCGACGAACAGCACGAGCGCGACCACCGCGAAGACGACGAACTTGACCAGCGTGCTCTTGAGCCCGGTCACGTCAGCACCCCCGTCCCTGCAGGTCGCCGTACGACGGGCAGTCCGCCGCCCCGTAGGCCTGCGGCCCCGTCAGCACCAGGTCGGCGTCGATCCGCACGTAGCGGCCGTAGCTCATGGCCTCGGTGAAGCCGCGCCCGAAGTCGGCGGCGGCCAGGACCCCGGCGACCACGTCGTCGCGCTCGTCGTACAGCACGTCGACGGTGACCGCGGTGCGCAGCAGCATGTCGACCAGCCCCTGCTCGTTCTCCGTCAGCAGCGCCCGCGTCTCGTCGAAGGCGGAGCTGCCGTTCGTGACGATGGCGGCGAAGTTGCGCTCCTGCTCCACGAGCGTGCGGGCGGCGACGAGGATGTCGTCGGTGGCCGCGAAGAGCTCCGGCGCGTAGCGCTGGAACGCCTCCAGGTTGGTGGACAGCAGCTCGAGGTTGCGACGCACGCGGGGGAACTCCGGGTTCAGCTTGGTCAGGTACTCGTCGAGACGCTCGATCGTGCGTCCCAGCTGCTCGCCGTTGCCGTCGAGGGCCTGGGCGAGGTTGCGCAGGGTGGTGGCCAGCTCGGCCGGGCCGAGCGCGGTGACGATCTGGTCGATGCTGTCCAGCACCTCCTGCAGCTCGAGGGTCTCCGCGCTGTTGTCCTGCGGGATGGTCTGGCCGGCGCGCAGGAACTCGGTGGTCTCCTGCGGCGAGGTGAGCTCGACGAACGACGTGCCGAACACGGTCGCCGGCAGCACGCGGGCCTGCACGTTGCGCGGCAGGTCGGAGGACAGCTCGGGGTCGAACTTCACCCCGACCTCCACGTACGCGCGGCCCGTGTCGGCGTCCGCCTCCTCGCCGTGCTGGATCGACTGGACCCGCCCGACGATGACGCCCTGGAAGCGCACGTCAGCGCCCTCGCGCAGCGCGCCGCCGGCGTTGTCGAGCTGGACGGTGCCATCGAACTGCTCGGCGAACGCGCCCCGGCCCACCAGCACGAGGAGCGCCACGACCATGCCGATGACGACCACGCCCGCCGTGCCGCGCAGCACGAGCGTCGCCTTGGCGGGCTCGCGGTTGTTGCCCTTGAGGACCTGCCAGATGCTCACGCCATCACCCCGTGATCCTGAAGCCGGGGTCGTTGCCCCAGAACGCGAGCGTCAGCAGCATGTTCATGAGGATGACGACGACGATGCTCGCCCGGATGGCCCGGCCGGTGGCCTCGCCGACGCCCTGGGGACCACCGCCGGCGTTGAACCCGTACCAGCAGTGGATGAGCGTGACCAGCACGGCGAACACGACGATCTTGACGACCGAGAAGAAGACGTCGCGGCCCGAGATGAAGATGTCGAAGTAGTACTCGTAGGTTCCCGACGACTGCCCGAACACGACGACCACCGAGAGCTGCGAGGCGATCCACGAGCCGAGCAGACCGATGAGGTAGAGCGGCAGGATGGCGAACATCGAGGCGAGCAGGCGCGTGGTCACCAGGTAGCGCAACGGGTGCACGGCCATGACGCCGAGCGCGTCGATCTCCTCGTGGATGCGCATCGAGCCCAGCTGCGAGGTGAAGCGGCACCCCACCTGGGCGGCCAGGGCCAGCGCAGCGATGAGCGGGGCGAGCTCACGGGTGTTCACCGACGCCGACACGAAGCCGGTCAGCGGGGCCAGACCCACCAGCTCGAGGCCGTTGAAGCCCTCGATGCCGAGCGAGGTGCCCGCCGACAGGGAGAGCAGCACCATGACGCCGATCGTGCCGCCGCCGACGATGATGGCGCCGGAGCCCCAGCTGATGTCCATCAGCTGGCGCAGCACCTCCTTGCGGTAGTGCACGAGCGTGTACCGGATCGCGAGGATCGCGCGGACGGCGAAGGTGAAGAAGTCGCCGATCCGGGCGAGCCCGTCGGCCGGTGCGTCGAGGATCTTGGCTGCCATCGGTCCCTCCCTCACGCGATCCGCTGCGGCACGAGCATGACGTAGGCCTGGGTCACCGCGACGTTCACGATGGACAGCAGGATGAAGCTGAGCACCACGGCCTGGTTCACCGCGTCGGCGACGCCCTTGGGCCCGCCCTTCGCGTTGAGGCCCTTGTGGGCGGCGACGATGGTGGCGATGAAGCCGAACAGGGCCGCCTTGAACTCCGCGAGCACCAGGTCGGTCGGCTGCGCGAAGGAGATGAACGAGTTCAGGTAGGTGCCCGAGCTGACGTCACCGCTGCCCACGTTGAGGAAGTAGCCGGTGCCGATCGCGGTCACCGCCACGATCACGTTGAGCAGCAGGGCCACGACGATGGCCGCGAACAGCCGCGGCGCCACCAGCCGGTTCACGGGGTTGATGCCCATGACCCGCAGCGCGTCGACCTCCTCGCGGACCGTGCGCGCCCCGATGTCGGAGCACAGCGCGGACCCGACCGCGCCGGCGATCATGAGCGACGTCACCAGGGGGGCGCCCTGGCGCAGCACGCCGATGCCGTTGACCGCGCCGCTGAACGAGATCGCGCCGATCTGGTTGGCGATGCCGCCGATCTGCACCGACACGATGACGCCGAACGGGATGGCCACGAGGATCGTGGGCAGCAGCGACACCTTCGTCATGAACCAGGCCTGGAACAGCGCCTCCTGCCACGAGAACTTGCGCTGGACGATGTCGACGAAGATCGCGCGGGTCGCCTCGACGGCGAGGATGATCATGGCACCGGTGGTGGTGATGCCGGCCTGCATCCGTCCCCGGAGGTCGCCCACCAGGGCTGCTCCCGGCAGGCTGCGGGTTGTCGTGGACACGGGGGCTCCTCAGCTCGGACGGGGGATGTCGATGGCGGAGCTCAGCAGCAGGGCCTTGGCCCGGTCGCCGCGCACACGCAGCTGACCGCGCAGCACGGCGGTGAGCGGGTTGAGGTGGCCGGTCGCCACGCGCAGGAAGTCCTCGCCCGAGCAGGTCACCGTGGCGTCGCGGTCGACGGTCGGGTCCTCGTCCGCCGGGCGGTCGGGCGTGATCGGGGTGACCGTGGCGGCACCGTCCGCGACGCGCACGACGAAGCGGTCGTGGCCGCCGCCGGCGGCGCCCGTGATGCGGAAGACGACCGTGAGCCGTACGAGGCCCGGCAGCCGCGGCTTGACGTGCTCCGGCAGGCGTCGCGCGACCTCGGCCAGCACCACGTCGCGGAACGGCCCCGCCATGACCGCGCGCAGGTGCCCGGTCGGGACCCCGAGCAGCACGGACGACACCGCACGCGGGTCGAGGGCGGCGGGCTCGACGAGGGGCTCGCCCGAGCCCGGGACGCGCAGGACCCGCCCCGCCCGGAGCACCGTCGCCTGGTCGCCGGCGAGCTCGAGGCGGCCCGCGAGCAGCTCGAGCGCCGCCTCGGCCTGACCGGTCAGCAGGCGGACGAAGCCGAGGGCGGTCAGTCGCACCACGACCTCGGGCCGGCCGGCGGCGGGGCGGCCCGTCGTACCCCCCGCGGTGGCGTGCACGCGGCCGCCGTCGACGACGACCGTGCGGCGGTGGACCAGCGCACCGCGTCGGGTGAGCTCGAAGGTGACGGCGCAGGTGTCCACGCCGTCCGGGGCGCCCGAGGCGTCGACGAGCGCGTCCACCAGGGCGTCGACCAGGGCGGCCCCGTCGGGGCCGGTCACCCGCTCGAGCACGAGCGCGTCGTCGGCGTCGCGCAGCACCGCGAGGAGCGCGGGACCCTCCAGCGCCAGCAGCTCACCCGCGCCGAGCAGCCCGCCGGGGGCGCTCACGCGACCACCGCGACGGCCGCGACGACGGACGCGATGCCGGGCTGCCGACGTCGTGACGCCGGCCGCGGGGCACGACTGGTGGGCATCTGCACTCCGTTCCACTCCCTCAAGCGGTCACAGGGGTAACGCCGGGTTCACCCTGGGGTTACGCGGGTCACACCTTAACCGTTGCACCGCTCGTGTCGTGTCGTGGCTCACGTCCCGGCGGGAGGAAGGTACTCGCGGGTACGGGACCTGCCAAGGGGCCCGCCGAGCGTCCGTCCGGCGCCGCGGGGGCGCTCACCGGCCGCGCCGGCGCACCGGCAGGTGGGTGCGCGGGGACATCCGCGCCCCGTGCCGGGGCCGCCGCAGCCCGGCCACGGCCAGCAGCTCCGGGACCCGGGCGCGGTGGGGCCGGTAGGGCTCGAGCAGCTCGGCCATCCCGGCGTCGTCGACGGGCTCGCCGACCAGCGCCCAGCCCACGTCCTTGGCGACGTGGTAGTCGCCGAAGCTCACCGCGTCGGCGTCGCCGAGCGCGCGGCGCGTGGTCTCCGCGGCGGTCCAGACACCCACCCCGGGGACGGTGCGCAGGCGCCGGGTGACCTCGGCGGGCTCGAGGCCGACGGCCCGCTCGAGGGAGTCGGCGACCCGGGCCACCCGCACCAGGGTGCGCGAGCGGCCCGGGTCGATGCCGAGGGCGAGCCACTCCCACGACGGCACCAGCGCGAGCGTCCCGGGGGCAGGTGGCACGAGGAGCGGGCGGCCCGGCCGGACACCCGCACCGGTCCGCGCCCGTCCGCCCACCGGCCGGTCCCCCGGTTCCGGCCCCGGGGCGGGCTCGCCGTACCGGCGCAGCAGCGCGGCGTAGGAGGCGAATGCCTCCTGGCCGGTCACCTTCTGCTCGATGACCGCGGGCACGAGGGCGTCGAGCAGCACCCCGCTGCGCCCGAGCCGCCAGGCACCGTGGCGACGCCAGACGTCCCGCACGACCGGGTGGTGGGGCCGGAAGCCCGTCACGTCGTCCGCCGCCCCGAGGAGCCCGGGGGCCGCCTCGGCGAGCCAGTCCGCGCCCGGGCCCCAGCACGTGAGGTCGACCTCGCCGTCGTGGGGCCGGGCCAGCACGCGCAGGGTCGCGGGTCCCTCGGGCGTGCGCTGGGCACGCCAGTGCGCGCCGTCGAGGGTGACCGCGTACGACGGGTCCCCCGCCCCGTGGCGCTGCTGGCGCAGGACGGCGGTCGCCGGGCAGGGCCACCCGGGCCGCCAGGTGCGGTGCACCTCGCCGCTCACCACGGGCTCACCACGGGCTTACCACCGGCTCACCACCCGCTCACCGCACCCTCCTCCTCCCGGACGTCCGTGGGCGACGCTAGTCCGCGGCACCGACGGGCGGGCCCCTCCGCGAGCGGACACGCGTGCCACGCCCGTGCAACTGCGCGTTGCACTACGATGCCGCGCATGAGCGAGGCGGCGGCGCCCCCTGCCGACGGGGCCGACGGGCCGGGCGGGCCCGACGAGTCGGGCGGGGCGACCCAGGAGAAGGCACCCGGCGGGGACCGGCGACGGTCGGCGGCGGCGACGCGGCGGCGTCGTCGGGAGCAGGACATCCTGGAGGCCACCCGACGGCTCTTCGACGAGCGGGGCGTCCGCGACGCGCAGATCGAGGACGTCGCCCAGGCGGTCGGCATCAACCGCGCCATCGTCTACCGCCACTTCACGGGCAAGGAGGAGCTCTTCGCCCTCACGCTCGTGGGCTACCTCGAGGAGCTGCGCGACGCTCTGGCCGCCGGCGCCGCGACGTCGCAGCGCGCCCCCGAGCGCCTCGAGGCGGTCGTGACCGCGTTCATCGAGTACGGCCTGGGCTACCCCGCGTTCGTCGACTGCGCCCAGACCCTCATGCGGCGGACGGGCACCGAGCTGCTGGACGAGATCAGCGAGAGCGCGATGCTCCGGCTGGGCCGGGGCATCTCCGGGTGCCTGGCCGTCCTCACCGGCGTGCTCGAGGACGGCGTGCGCTCCGGGGAGTTCTCCGTGGCCGACCCCATCCTGCTCTCGAACACCCTCTACGCGAGCGGGCTCGGGGCGCTGCAGCTCGCCCGCGTCGGCATCCTCGTGAAGGAGGCCGCGCCGGGCATCCCGACCGTCTCGAGCATCTCGCCCGAGCAGGTGCGGGTCTACATGGTCACCTCGGCCCTCGCGCTGGCCACGACCACGGGCTGACCGCCACGACGACCGACGGCGGCGACCCCCACCCGGGGATCGCCGCCGTCGTCGCGTGCGGGTGGTGCCGCCGCGTCAGTCCGCGGGGCGCTCGAGGATGGCGGTCACGCCCTGGCCGCCCGCGGCGCAGATCGAGATGACGGCCCGGCCCTCGCCCTTGTCGGCGAGCAGCTTCGCGGCGTTCGCGATGATGCGCCCGCCGGTCGCGGCGAACGGGTGGCCGGCGCCGAGCGAGGAGCCCTTGACGTTGAGCTTGTCCCGGTCGATCGAGCCCAGCGGCGCGTCGAGGCCGAGGCGCTCCTTGCAGAACACCGGGTCCTCCCACGCGGCGAGCGTCGAGAGCACCTGCGAGGCGAACGCCTCGTGGATCTCGTAGAAGTCGAAGTCCTGCAGACCGAGGCCCTCGCGCTCGAGCATGCGCGGCATGGCGTAGGCGGGCGCCATGAGGAGGCCCTCGCCGCCGTGCACGTAGTCGACGGCGGCCGTCTCGTACGCCGTGAGGTAGGCCAGCACCGGCAGGCCCTTCTCCTTCGCCCACTCCTCGGACGCGAGCAGCACCACGGAGGCGCCGTCGGTCAGCGGGGTCGAGTTGCCGGCCGTCATCGTGGCGGCCTCGCCCTTGCCGAAGACCGGCTTGAGCTTGGCCAGCTTCTCGGCCGTGGAGTCGGCGCGCAGGTTGTTGTCGCGCTCCACGCCGCGGAACGGCGTGACGAGGTCGGCCTGCCACCCCTCGTCGTACGACGCGGCGAGGTGCTGGTGCGACGCGGCGGCGAGCTCGTCCTGGGCCTCGCGGGTGATCTGCCACTCGACGGCGGTCAGCGCCTGGTGCTCACCCATGGACAGGCCGGTGCGCGGCTCGCCGTTCTGGGGGATGGTCGGCACGACGTCCGCCGGGCGGATGCGGGCCAGGGCCGCGAGCCGGCCCTTGAGGTCCTTGGCGCGGTTGGCGTCGAGGAGGATCTTGCGGAGGTTCTCGCCCAGGGCGATCGGGGCGTCGGAGGTCGTGTCCGAGCCGCCGGCGATGCCCGCGTCGATCTGGCCGAGGGCGATCTTGTTGGCGACGTAGATGATCGCCTGCAGGCCCGTTCCGCACGCCTGCTGGATGTCGGTGGCCGGCGTCGTCGGCGCGAGCTTGGAGCCCAGCACCGCCTCGCGGGTCAGGTTGAAGTCGCGGGAGTGCTTGAGGACGGCACCGGCGACGACCTCGCCCACCTGCTCCCCGGCGAGGCCGAAGCGGTCGACGAGACCGTCGATCGCCGCGGTCAGCATGTCCTGGTTGGAGGCGTCCGAGTAGACGCTGTTCGAGCGGGCGAAGGGGATGCGGTTGCCGCCGACGACGGCGACGCGGCGAGTCTGGGCCTGCATGTCGATCTGCTCCTGATCCTGGGGACGACGGGTGTGCCTATCCTGGCGGCGACCGCGGCCTGGGCGGTACCCGGTGAGCGCCAGGTCACGGAATGTGGACACCGAGTTGCACCACACGTTACTACTGGTGAGTAGTCTACTGCTCGCCCATCATGCCCGTCTTGTCGCCGAACCATCCGCGCACTGGAGGACGTCTGACCATGACCGACCGCTACCAGGGGTTCGTCGCGAGCCCCGTCGGCAAGTTCCTCGTCAAGAATCTCGGCCTGCCCAGCCCGGTGGCCCTGGACCGCTACGTCGAGGGCGCGCCCCTCGTCGACGGCACCGTCCTCGTGGGCGGCACCGGCCGTCTCGTGGAGCAGCTGCCCGAGGTGCTCGACGGCCTCGGCATCACCGCCACGACGACGCGGGAGGACGGCGCGACGTACAAGGGCCTCGTCCTGGACGCCACCGGCCTGACCTCGGCCGCGGAGCTCGGCGCCCTGCGCGACTTCTTCACCCCGGTGCTGCGCAGCCTCGCGCCGTGCACGCACGTCGTCGTGCTCGGCACGCCGCCCGAGACCACCGGCTCCACCGGCGAGCGCATCGCCCAGCGCGCCCTCGAGGGCTTCACGCGCTCGCTGGGCAAGGAGATCGGGCGCGGCAGCACCGTGCAGCTCGTGTACGTCGCCCCCGGCGCCGAGGGCGCGGTCGACTCCACGCTCGCCTTCTTCCTCTCCCCCAAGTCGGCCTACGTGTCGGGCCAGGTCGTGCGCGTCGGCACCACCGGCTCCACCACGGCCGAGCCGGTGGCCGACCCGACCGAGCCGCTGGCCGGCAAGGTCGCCCTGGTCACCGGCGCCAGCCGCGGCATCGGCGAGCAGATCGCGCGGGTGCTGCACCGCGACGGCGCCACCGTGGTGGGTGTCGACGTGCCGCAGGCCGCCTCCGACCTCGTCGCGCTGGTCAAGGAGCTCGACGGCGACCACATCGCCCTCGACATCACCGCGCCCGACGCGCCGCAGCGCATCGCGCACCACGTCAAGGAGAAGCACGGCGGCGTCGACATCGTCGTCCACAACGCCGGCATCACCCGCGACAAGAAGCTGGCCAACATGGGCGAGGACCGCTGGGACTCCGTCATCGCGGTCAACGTCTCCGCGCCCGAGCTCATCACCGCCGAGCTCCTCGAGCAGGACGCCATCCGGCCGAACGGCCGCATCATCGGCGTCGCCTCGATCGCCGGCATCGCGGGCAACGTCGGGCAGACCAACTACGCGGCCTCCAAGGCGGGCGTCATCGGTCTCGTCGACGCGCTGGCGCCGACGCTGTCCGACGGCATCACCGTCAACGCGGTGGCCCCGGGGTTCATCGTCACCCAGATGACGGCCGCCGTGCCGTTCGCGACCCGCGAGGTGGGCCAGCGCCTCAACGCCATGGCGCAGGGCGGCCTCCCGGTGGACGTCGCCGAGACCATCGCCTGGTACGCCTCCCCCGGGTCCACCGCCGTCAACGGCAACGTGGTCCGCGTGTGCGGCCAGATGATGCTGGGGGCCTGACGCGGTGGCCGCCCAGGACGAGGCCCGCACGCTCTCGGGCAGCACCGGCGGGCTCGCCGTGCTCGCCCGGGCCGCGCTGCCCGCCGTACCCGGCGTGAACCAGCTGCCCGGGGTGCGCAAGCGTCCCGCCGCGGACTTCACCGGCCTGGCGTTCACCCGCCCGGCCGTGGTGGTCGAGAGGGACGAGGTGGCGGCGTACGCCGGGGTCTGCGGGTTCCCGACCAAGGACGTCGTGCCGCTGACGTACCCGCACATGCTCGCCTTCCCGCTGCACATGGCGATCATGAGCGACCCGGCGTTCCCCTACCCGGCCATCGGCACGGTCCACCTCGAGAACGCGATCACGCAGCACCGGCCCGTCGCGATCGGCGAGACGCTGGCCGTGCGCACCGCGGTCGCCCCGGCCCGGCCGCACCCGAAGGGCCGGGTGCTCGACTTCACCACGACGGCGTACGTCGGCGAGGAGCTGGTCTGGGAGAGCACGTCGGTCTACCTGCGGCGCGGTCGCGGCGACGCCGACGCACCCTTCGGCACCCTCTTCGAGGAGGTCGGCCCCACCGGGACGCAGTGGAAGCTGCCGGCCGACCTCGGCCGCCGTTACGCCGCGGTCTCCGGCGACCACAACCCCATCCACCTCTACCCGCTGACCGCGAAGGCGCTGGGCTTCCCGCGCCAGATCGCGCACGGCATGTGGAGCAAGGCGCGCTGCGTCGCGCAGCTGGAGAACCGGCTGCCCGACGCCGTCACCGTCGAGGTGTCGTTCCGCAAGCCGATCTTCCTGCCGGGGACGGTCGCGTTCGGCTCGCGCCCGACCGAGGACGGGTTCGCGTTCTCGCTGTCCGACCCGCGCCGCGGCTCGGTGCACCTGCTGGGGCGCAGCACCGCGCGCTGACGCGCCACCACCGCCACGTGGCGGGGGCTCCCGGGACGGCCGGGGCCCCCGCCACGTGTCGTCCCGGGATGCCGCAGGGTCGCGGGGAAGGGTCAGGGACCGCCGACGTTCGGGCCGGCCACGGGCCGGATGAGGCCCTCCTGCGCCACCGTCGCGGCGCGCGTGCCGTCCTCGGTGTAGATGCCCGCGAGCGACAGCCCGCGGGCACCCGAGGCCGAGGGCGACTCCTGGTCGTAGAGCCACCAGCGGTCGGCGCGGAACGGGCGGTGGAACCACACCGTGTGGTCGAGCGACGCCGGCTGGATCCCCGGCGAGTTGAGCGTCAGCCCGTGGGGCACCAGCGTCGCGCCGAGCAGCGTCAGGTCGCTCGCGTAGATGAAGACGGCCCGCTGCAGCGCCTGATCGTCAGGGATCTCGCCGTCGACGCGCACCCAGATGCGCGCCTGGGCGGGACGGGCGGGGTCGACGGGCAGCCCCAGGCCGCTCACGCCGACGTAGCGCACGTCGAGCGCCGACCACTCCCGCTCCCAGGCCTCGACGTCCACGCCGCCCTCGCTGCGGCTGCGGATGATGTCGACGAGCCGCAGGGACTCCTCCGGCGGCACGACCGTCGGCGCGCCCGCCTGGTGGTCGAAGCCGGGCTCCTCGTCCTGGAAGTTGATGGTCACGTAGAAGATGTCGCGCCCGTGCTGGCGGGCCACGACGCGGCGGGTCGAGAACGCACGCCCGTCGCGGAGGCGCTGCACGTCGTACACGATCGGGACGGCGGGGTCGCCGGGGCGCAGGAAGTAGGCGTGCAGCGAGTGCGCGAGGCGCTCCGGGGCGACCGTCCGGGCGCCGGCGAGGAAGGCCTGCGCCGCGACCTGGCCGCCGAAGACCCGCTGGCGCGACGTGTCGGGCTGGCGGCCGCGGAAGAGGTTGACGTCGATCGTCTCGATGTCGAGCAGGTCGAGGAGCTCGTCGGCGGTCTGCGGCATGGCGGGCCTTTCTGCGCCCCGCCGCGGACGGTCACGGCGGGGTGTGTCGGTCGGGGTGCGGGACGTTCGGGGCGAGCGGTCAGGTGCGGTCGTCGGGCACGTCGGGGCCCTCGAGACCGGCGAGGAACTGCTCGAACTGCCGGCCGATCTCCTCGCCGGAGGGCAGCGGCTCCTCGGGCGCGAGCAGGTTCGAGCCCTGCTCCTCGGCGCGGTGGAACGTGTCGTACTGGCGCTCGAGGCCCTGCACCACCTCGAGCACCTCGCCGTGCTCGGTCAGGTAGTCGGCGATCTCGGCGTCCGTACGCTCGGCGTCCGCGCGCAGCGTCGTCAGGTCGAACGACAGCGACGCGGCCTGCGCGACGTGCTCGAGCAGGCTGATGGCGGCACGCGGGTAGCCCATCTGCGCGAGGTAGTGCGGCACGTGGACGACGGCGCCCTGCATCGGGTGCCCCCACTCGCCGAGGCGGATCTCCAGCATGGCCTGGGCGCTGGACGGCACCCGCAGCTCGCCCTGCCAGGGCGACGGACCCGTCACCAGGTCGGCCTCGTTGGCGTGCACGGTCAGCGCGACGGGCCGGGTGTGCGGCACGGCCATCGGCACGGCGGCCAGGGCGACGACGCGGGAGACACCCAGGCGCTCCACCAGCACGCGCACGGCGCGGGCGAAGGCCTCCCAGCGCACGTCGGGCTCGGGGCCCACCAGCAGCAGGTACGGCGTGCCCTCCGCGTCGCGCTGGCGGCGCACCACGAGGCGCGGGGCCGCGTAGTCCTCGTAGCGGTCACGGACGAACGACACCGGGGGACGGCGCGCCCGGTAGTCGTAGAGCTCGTCGACGTCGAACGTGGCGACGACCGGGCCGCGGTCCGCGAGCAGGTGCTCGGCCGCGAGCACCGACGCCCGTCCCGCGTCGAGGAAGCCCTCCAGGGCCAGCACGAGCACCGGGGCCTCGAGCGGCTCGACGTCGTCGACGATGTGCACCAGCCGGTCGGCGCGGTCGTGGTCCATCGGGCGGCTCCTCTCGCTCGGGCAGGGTCGGTGGCACAACCGTAGTGGTGGCGCCCGTTGTTCCCCCGCGGGCGGGCCCGGGGGTGAGACCTGCGCCCCACTCCCCCGGACCGTCGGCCGGGTGCGTCAGCCCCGCGCCGCGGCCTCCTCGCGCGCCAGGTTGGAGCGGCGCACGCCGTACGCGAAGTAGACGACGACGCCGATGACCATCCAGATCCCGAAGCGCAGCCACGTCTCGCCGGTGAGGTTCAGCATGAGGTAGCCGCACAGCAGCACCGACGCGGTGGCCACGAACCCGACGGCCGGGGTGCGGAAGGCACGCGGCAGGTCGGGACGGGTGCGGCGCAGCACGACGACGCCGATGCTGACGAGGATGAACGCGAAGAGCGTGCCGATGTTGACGAGCTCGCCGAGCGTCGTGAACGGCACGAGACCGCTCATGAGGGCGACGGCGATGCCGGTGATGAGGGTGATCCGGTACGGCGTGCCGAACCGCGGGTGGACCTTGGCGAGGCCCTTCGGGAAGAGGCCGTCGCGCGACATCGCGAACGCGACGCGCGTCTGGCCCATCATCAGGATCATCACGACGACGGTGAGGCCGATGCAGGCGCCGACGGCGATGAGGTCGCCGATCCAGTCGCGGCCCACGGCCGCGAAGGCGTCGGAGAGCGGTGCCGCGCTGTCGGGGTCGATGTCCTCGTAGCTCTGCATGCCCGTGATGACGAGGCTGACGGCGATGTAGAGCCCGGTGACGATCGCGAGGGAGGACAGGATGCCGATCGGCACGTTGCGCTGCGGGTCGATGGTCTCCTCGGCGGTCGTGGCGACGACGTCGAAGCCGATGAAGGCGAAGAACACGATGGAGGCGCCGGCGATGACGCCCGCGACGCCGTACACGGCCGGGTCGAGGCCGAAGATCGAGGAGACGAGCGGCGTGTGGAGGAAGCCGCCCTCGGAGTCCGGGGTGGGCTGCGACGGCGGGACGAACGGCGAGTAGTTGTCGGCGCTGATGTAGCCGACGCCCATCACGATGACGATGGCGACCACGGCCAGCTTGATGGCCACGACGACCTGGTTGATGCGGCTCGACAGCTTGATGCCGCCGATGAGCACGGCCATGACGAGCAGCGAGATGACGACGGCGGGGAGGTCGATCACGCCGTCGGTGGAGCTGGACAGCTGGGTGGGCAGCGCGAGCGCCGTGCCGTCGAGCAGGCTCGACAGGTAGCCCGAGAAGCTCGTGGCCAGCGCGGCCGAGCCGACGGTGAACTCGAGCACCAGGTCCCACCCGATGATCCACGCCACGAGCTCGCCGGCCGTGGCGTAGCTGAACGTGTAGGCGCTGCCGGCGACCGGGACCGTCGAGGCGAACTCGGCGTAGCAGAGCGCGGCGAGCGCGCAGGCGAGGCCCGCGACCGCGAAGGACAGGGCGATGGCCGGCCCCGCGTTCGAGGCCGCCACCGTGCCGGTCAGCACGAAGATGCCCGCGCCGATGATGACGCCGACGCCGAAGACCGTCAGGTCGACGGCGGTCAGGTTCTTCTTGAGCCGGTGCTCGGGCTCCTCGGTGTCGGCGATCGAGCGCTCGACGGACTTGGTGCGCATGACGTTCACGCGGAGGACCGTACGACGTGGCGCCCCGCCGGGGCGAGCGGGCTCCCGGCTCGGCCTCCCCGGGTCGGCCCCCGGGTCGGCCTCCCCGGGATCAGCCGGAGTGGTCGACGTCGAGCAGCGGGCCGCGGTCGGCGAGCGCGGTGATCTCCTCGAGGCACTGCCGCGCGAGCGTCTGCGGGTCGAGACCGACCTGCTCGAGGATCGCGGCGCGCTTGGCGTGGTGCAGGAACTCCTGCGGCAGCGCGTGGATCCGCACCGGCGTGCTCACGCGGGCCTCGTTGAGCGCGGTGAGCAGCGCGACGCCGCAGCCGCCGACGCGGCCGCCGTCCTCGACGCTGACGACGAGGCGGTGGCGCCGGGACAGCTCGACGAGGGCGGGGTTGACGGGCACGACCCACCGCGGGTCGACGACGGTGACGCCGACGCCGTGGGCGCCCAGGCGCTCGGCGACCTCGAGCGCGGTCGTGGCCATCGCGCCCACGGCGACGACGAGGACGTCCTCGTCCCCGCTGCGGTGGAGCACGTCGACGCCGCCGACCTGCTCGAGCGCCGGGATGTCGGCCGGCGGCGGGCCCTTCGGGTAGCGCACGACGGTCGGCGCGTCCCCGACGGTGACGGCCTCGGCGAGCAGCTCGGCGAGACGGGCCCCGTCGCGCGGCGCGGCCAGGCGCAGGCCGGGCACGAGCTGGAGCAGCGACATGTCCCACATGCCGTTGTGGCTGGCGCCGTCGTCGCCCGTCACGCCCGAGCGGTCGAGCACGAACGTGACGCCGCAGCGGTGCAGGGCGACGTCCATCAGCACCTGGTCGAAGGCGCGGTTGAGGAACGTGGCGTAGACGGCGAAGACCGGGTGCATGCCGGCGAGCGCGAGACCGGCCGCCGACGTCGCCGCGTGCTGCTCGGCGATGCCCACGTCGAAGACGCGGTCGGGGAAGCGCTCGGCGAAGGCCTGCAGGCCGACGGGGTGCAGCATGGCCGCGGTCAGGGCCACGAGGTCGGGACGCTGCTCGCCGAGGGTGACGATCTCCTCGGAGAACACGTCGGTCCACCCGCGGGCCTTCGGCTTCTCGACGCCGGTGCCGACGTCGAAGGGGCCGGGCGCGTGGAACTGGTCGGCCTCGTGGCGCTCCGCCGCGTCGTACCCGTGGCCCTTGCGGGTCAGGGCGTGGACGATGACGGGGCCGCCGAATCCCTTGGCCTGGGCGAGCGCGTGCTCGAGCGCGTCGAGGTCGTGGCCGTCGACGGGCCCGACGTACTTCAGCCCGAGGTCCTCGAAGAGGCCCTGCGGGGCGATGGCGTCCTTGACGCCCTTCTTGATGGCGTGGAGCGCGTCGTACGCCGCGGGGCCGACCCCCGGCACCGCGTTCAGGCGTCGCTTGACGAGGTCGAGCACGTTCTCGTAGCGCGGGCTGGTGCGCAGGGTCGTCAGGGCGGTCGCGAGGCCACCGATCGTCGGGGTGTAGCTGCGGCCGTTGTCGTTCACGACGATCACGAGGCGGCTGCGCGGGGAGATCGCGATGTTGTTGAGCGCCTCCCAGGCCATGCCGCCCGTGAGCGCGCCGTCGCCGATGACGGCGACGACGTGGCGGTCCTCGCCCTGCAGCGCGTAGGCCTTGGCAAGGCCGTCGGCGTAGCTGAGGGCGGTGGAGGCGTGGGAGTTCTCCACGATGTCGTGGGCGGACTCGTCCTGGCTCGGGTAGCCCGACAGGCCGCCCTCCTGGCGCAGCGACGAGAAGCGGGGGGCGCGACCGGTCATCAGCTTGTGCACGTAGGTCTGGTGGCCGGTGTCGAAGACGACGCGGTCGTGGGGCGAGTCGAAGGTGCGGTGGATCGCGAGCGTCAGCTCGACGACGCCGAGGTTCGGGCCGAGGTGGCCGCCGGTCGTGGCGCAGGTCGCGACGAGCAGGTCCCGGATCTCCGTGGCCAGCTCCTCGAGCTGCGGGGCCGTGAGGTCACGCAGGTCCTCCGGCGCCGTCACCGACTCCAGGTAGCCCATCAGCCGCGTCCCTTCCGTCGTGTCGTCGCTCGTGGTCCGTGCGCGCCCGCGACCGTGCCGAGGGCGTCTGTCGAGTGTATCGGCCGGGTGCGCGTGCTCCCGGATCCTCGGGCCGGCCCCTCGGCCGGCACCTCACAGGTCGACGCGGGCCACCGAGCCCTCGTGCAGGCTGCCGAGCCAGACCCGGCCGTCGTGCTCCCGCACGCCCGTCACCATGTGGAACTGCGCCCGCGTCGCCGGGTCCCGCACCTCGAGGTCGTGCACGACCCCGCCGTCGGCGTCGAGCGCGATCGCCCGCACGGTACGGCGGGGGGCGGGCTGGAGGCGGTCCGGCACGGCGGTCACGGCGCGCCGTACCCAGCCGGGGCCGCGCTGGATGCGGGTGATCAGCGGGTCCTCCGGGCTGGCCACGGCGATCCAGGTCAGGCCGTCGCTGCCGGTCGCGATGTTGTCGGGGTAGCCCGGGAGGTCGTCGGCCAGCAGGTCGCGCTCACCGGCGCGCGGACCGGTCAGCCACAGCCGTACGACGGTGCGCAGCGCCGTCTCGGCCACCGCCACCCAGGAGCCGTCGGGCGCCAGCGCGACACCGTTCGCGAAGCCGAGGTCGTCGAGGAGCACCTCGACCGTGCCGTCCGGCGCACGGCGCAGCAGGCGGCCGGTGCGGGTGACGCGCACCATCTCGTGCTTCCACTCGTCGATGCCGTGCCGCAGCGAGGAGTCGGAGAAGAAGATCGTGCCGTCGGGTGCGACGGCGGCGTTGTTGCAGAACCGCATCGGTGTGCCGTCGACCTCGCGCACGAGGGTCTCGACGCGGTCGCCGGCCAGGTCGACGGCGAGCAGGCCGCGCCGGGCGTCGCAGACGAGCAGCCGGCCGTCGGGCAGGTGCTCCAGGCCCAGGGGCCGGCCGGCGGTGTGGCCGACCCGGGTGACGCGGCGGCCGTCGTGGGAGATGCGCAGGAGCGCGCCGTCCTCCGTGCCGGTGAACACCGCGCCCTCGTCGGGGCCGTGCAACCCCACGAGCACGTCCTCCGTGCCGAAGCCCGGCACGTGGACGAGGTCGAGGGTGCGCGCGACGGCACCGTCGGACGCGGCGGCTTCCCCGGCGCTCATGCCTGCTCCTGCAGGGCGGCCTCGACGCGCTCGACCTTGCCGGTCAGCTCGCCGGTCCAGCCCGGTCGGATGTCGGCCTTCAGCACGAGGCTGGTGCGCGGGGAGACCGCGGTGACGACGTCGACGGCCTCCTTGACGACGGCCATCACCTCGTCCCACTCCCCCTCCAGGGTGGTGAACATGGCGTCGGTGCGGTTCGGGAGGCCCGACTCCCGCACGACGCGCACCGCGGCGGCCACCGCCGCGCTCACCGAGCCGTCGTCGCCACCCGTCGTCGGGGCGACCGAGAACGCAACCAGCACGGGGCACTCCTCTCCTCGCGACCACCGGCGCCACCCGGCGCCCGAGCCGCCGGTGGACCCACCGGCGACGGCCTCGGCCCAGCATGCCTCCCGGTCCGTCCTACCCGACAGTAGGGTGGCCGCCATGTCGCGATCCGTGGACGAGCTCGCCACCCGGCTCGGCCTGCCGGTCGAGCGCCTGGCGCTCCTGGAGGGCCACGACGAGGCGGACGTGGCCGTGCTGGCCGACGCCGTGGGTCTCGCGGTGCTCGCCGAGGACCGCGCCGTCGAGGACGGGCTGGCGGCGGCGCTGCGGATGGTGCCGCTGCCGCTGCGGGGCCGCGCCCGCGCGCTGCTGCTGGGGGACGACGATGCCTGAGCCCGGCGCCCCCGCCACCCCCGCGGACCGCCCGGACCCGGCGGCTCCCCCGGCCCTCGGCGACGTCGCCGCCCGCCTGGCGACCCGCGCGGAGCTGGCGAAGCTGGCCCACGAGCTCGACCTCGCCCCCGACGAGCTCGCGTTCCTCGCGGACGAGCCGGCCGAGGCCCTGCGGGCGCTGCGCACCGACGTCGCCACCAGCCTCGCCGCCCGCCACGAGGCCCGACTGCGCCGGGTCGCGGGCCTCGCCGGCGTGCTCCCGCCGGGGCTCGCGGCGCGGGCGGCCCAGCAGGCCGGCCCCGTCGTCGGCGCCCGGGTCGCGAGCGCGCTCGACCCCGACGACGCCGTGCGGCTCGCCGGACGCCTGCCCCTGGACTTCCTCGCCGAGCTCACGCTCTCCCTCGACACCGCCGGCGTCCAGCGCGTCGTGCCCGGACTCGACCCGGCCCTGGTGACCGCCGTCGGCCGCCGCCTGCTCGACGAGGGCGAGCACCTCGTGCTCGGCCGGCTCGTCTCGGCCGTGCCCCCCGAGGCCGCGCTCGCGGTGGTGGAGCACGCGGACCCCGCCGCCCTGCTCCAGGTCGCGCTGCTGGTCGACGACCGGTCCGTGCTGCCCGGCCTGGTGCGGGAGCTGCCGGTGGACGCGCTGCGCACCGTGCTCGCCGCGTGCCACGACCACGGCACCGAGACCGACGCCCTGACCCTCCTCACCGCCCTCGACGCCCCGGGCCGCGGGCGCGTCCTCACCTGCCTCGCGTCCCTGCCCGTCGAGCACCGGGCCGGGTTCCTCACGGTGGCCGCCGAGCTCGGGGCCTGGTCGGAGGTGCTCCCCGGCCTCCCGCACGTCGACGACGCCACCCTGCGCACGCTCCTCGAGCCCCCCGCCGGGCCTGCTGCGCTCGCCGGGGTGTCTGCCGCAGCCCGGGCGGTCGGCGACACCGCCACCGTGGCCCGCCTCGACGCGGTGGGCCCGTGACCCAGGGCGTCCCCGTCCCGCCCCCGCTCGTCCGCGTCGCGGAGCGTCTCGACGTACCCCTCACGGAGCTCGCGGCCCTCGAGCGCTGCGACCCGGCCGACCTCGAGGCGCTCGACACCGCGATCGCGATGGCGCAGCACGCCGAGGACCTCGAGGTACGCCGGAGCATGCGCGACGCCGTGCGCTTCGTGCCCGCTCCCCTGCGCCGTCGGGTCGCCGCGGCGCTGTTCCCGGCCGACGAGCCCGCGGAGACCGGCGCCGGCACCCGGGCGGGGGCGGAGTGACGTGTCCCTGACCGCCACCGCCACGCCCACCGGCCCCTCCACCGGGACCGGCCACGTCGCCGTGGAGCTGGCGCGCCTGCGCCACGAGCTGGCGCTGGGCGCGGACGACCCGACGCTCGACTTCCTGGCCGAGCTCGGTCCGACGGAGGTGGCCCGCCTGCGCCGCCGGGTGGTGGACGCCCGCCACCGCCGCCACGAGCACCGCTTCGCCCGGCTGGCCGGCCTGACGCGGTTCGTCCCCGTCGCCGTCTGCGCCCGCGTGGCGGAGGCCGCGCTGGGCCCGCTCGTCGCGGCCCGGACCGCCGAGGTCATGCCGCAGCCCGACGCCGTGCGGCTAGCGGCGCGCATCTCCCCCGACTTCCTGGCCGAGCTGACGACGTACCTCGACCCGGCCCGCAGCGGGCCGCTCGTCGCCGACCTGCCCGAGCCGCTGCTCGTCGCCGTGGGCCGGCGGATGCTGGCGAGCGCCGAGCACCTGGCGCTCGGCGGCTTCGTGGGGGTCATGGCCCCGCGCGCGAGCGTCGAGGTGATCCGGGACGCCCCGGGCCTCGCGGTGCTGGAGGTCGCGCTGCACGCCGAGGACGCCGGGGCGCTCGACGCGGTCGTCGCGGGCCTGCCCGATGCGACGCTGCTGCGGGTGCTCGCGGCCGCCACCGACGCCGGGCGGGCCGCCGACGCCGTCCTCCTGCTCGGCGTCCTGGGGCTGGACACCCGCACCCGCCTCTTCGAGCTGCTCACCCGCCTCGAGCGCGAGACCCAGCGGCAGGTGGTGGCCGCCGTGGTGGCCCGCGGCGACTGGGAGCACGTGCTGCCGGTGCTGTCGCGCGTCGGCCCGGAGACCCTGCGGCAGCTGCTGACGCTGCCGGAGATCGCGGATCCCGACGTCGTGGCCGGCCTGGTGCGCCAGACTGCGGCCCATGCCGGTCCCCACCCCGTCCCGTGACCTGGCCGTCGACGCCGCGCGCGGCGTCGCGATCCTGTCGATGTTCGTGGCGCACTTCGCGCCCACGCTCGGCCCCGGCCAGGTGCTGCTGCTCGCCGACCACCTGACGGCGCCGCTGTTCGCTCTCCTCATCGGCTGGGGCGCGCAGCTGGGCCGGGGACGGCGCGGCGAGTGGTCCTCGGTGCTCGTGCGCGGCGTGGCCCTCGTGGGCCTCGGCCTCCTGCTGGAGGACGCCGGCGCCCAGATCGCCGTCGTGCTGGTCTGGCTCGGGGTGCTGACGCTGCTCGCCGTGCTGCTCGTGCGGCTGCCGGACCTGGTGCTCGTGGTGGGGGTAGCCGCCCTCCTGTGGGTCGCCCCGGACGTCGTCGCATCCGCCACCACCCACCTCGGGGAGTGGCGCATCGAGCGGGTCTTCGCGGGCGAGCCGGCGGACGGTCTCTACCCGCGGGCCCTCGAGGTGGCGGCGGCCGGCCCGTTCTACCGGCTGGTCGAGCTCCTGCCGATCGCGGCGGTCGGCGTGCTCCTCGCGCGCCACGGGGGCCGCGTCGTCACCGTGGTGACCCTCGGTGTCGCCGCGGTCGTCGTCGCCGGCCTGCTCGGCGCGGAGGCGGCCGGGGAGGTCGCGCTCGCGCCGTACTCGGGGACGCACCCCGTCCTGGCGCTCGAGCTCGGCCTGTGCGTGCTCGTCGTGCAGGGCGCACGCGCGCTCGAGGACCTCCTGGGCCGCACGGTGCGCCCCGTCCTCGCCCTGCTGGCCGGCGCGGGGACGGTGGCCCTCACGGCGTACGTCGTGCAGGTCCTCGTCGCCGCGGCCTGGGTGCGCGACGCCCCGCCCGGCACGACCGACGACTCGGGGCTGCTGCTCGGCGGCCTCGTGCTCGGCACCGTCGCCCTCGGGTGGGCGTGGCCGCGCGTCGTGCGCGTGCGGCCGTGGGACCGCGGGCCGCTCGAGGGGCCGCTGCGGGCGCTCGCGCAGGGCCTCGACCGGGTGCCGCCCTTCCGCCCGCGCCGCGGCTGAACCACCCGCGGGCCACCCCGGCCGGCCGGGCAGCACGACGGCCCGCCACCCCTCGCGGGGTGACGGGCCGTCGTGACGGTGCGGCGCGGGTGGGGGCGCTCAGCCCTTCAGCAGGCTCCGCAGCACGTACTGCATGATGCCGCCGTTGCGGTAGTAGTTCGCCTCGCCGGGGGTGTCGATGCGGACGACGGCGTCGAACTCGACGTCACCGGCCTTCACCTTCACCGTCTTGGGCGTGCGGCCCTCGTTGAGCTCGGTGATGCCGGTGATGGAGAACGTCTCCTCGCCGGTCAGGCCCAGGCTCTCGGCGTTCTCGCCCGCCGGGAACTGCAGCGGGACGACGCCCATGCCGATGAGGTTCGAGCGGTGGATGCGCTCGTAGCTCTCGGCGATGACGGCCTTGACGCCCAGGAGCGACGTGCCCTTCGCGGCCCAGTCGCGCGAGGAGCCCGAGCCGTACTCCTTGCCCGCCAGCACGACGAGCGGGATGCCCGCCGCCTGGTAGTTCTCGGAGGCCTCGAACACCGACGTGACCTCGCCACCGGCGGTGAAGTCGCGCGTCACGCCGCCCTCGGTGCCGGGGGCCAGCTGGTTGCGCAGCCGGATGTTGGCGAACGTGCCGCGGATCATGACCTCGTGGTTGCCGCGACGCGAGCCGTAGGAGTTGAAGTCCCGGTTCTCGACGCCGTGCTCGGCGAGGTAGCGGCCCGCCGGCGAGTCCTTCTTGATCGCACCGGCCGGGCTGATGTGGTCGGTGGTCACGGAGTCGCCGAGCTTGAGCAGCACGCGCGCACCGTCGATGTCGGTGACCGCGGTCGGCTCGTCGGGCATCCCGTCGAAGTACGGGGGCTTCCGGACGTAGGTCGACTCCGGGTCCCAGGCGAACGTCTTGCCCTCGGGCGTCGGGAGCGAGCGCCACTGCTCGTCGCCCGCGAAGACGTCCTGGTAGCTCTCGCCGAACATGTCGGAGTTGATCGCCTGGGCGATCGTCTCCTCCACCTCGGCCGGGGAGGGCCAGACGTCCTTGAGGAACACGTCGTTGCCGTCGGCGTCCTGGCCCAGCGGGTCGGTGAACAGGTCGACGTCCATCGAGCCGGCGAGGGCGTAGGCCACGACCAGGGGCGGCGACGCGAGGTAGTTCATCTTCACGTCGGGGTTGATGCGCCCCTCGAAGTTGCGGTTGCCCGACAGCACCGAGACGACCGAGAGGTCCTTCTCGTTGACGGCCGCGGAGACCTCGGGGATGAGCGGGCCCGAGTTGCCGATGCACGTGGTGCAGCCGTAGCCGACGAGGTTGAAGCCCAGCTTGTCCAGGTACGGCGTGAGGCCGGACTTCTCGTAGTAGTCCGAGACGACCTTCGAGCCCGGCGCCAGCGTCGTCTTGACCCACGGCTTGCGCTGCAGGCCCTTCTCGACGGCCTTCTTCGCGAGCAGGGCCGCGCCGATCATGACCGACGGGTTCGAGGTGTTCGTGCACGACGTGATGGCCGCGATGGTGACCGCGCCGTGGTCGAGCGTGAACCGGGTGCCGTCCTCGAGGGTGACCTCGACCGGGTTGCTCGGCCGACCGCCGTCGGTGGACGCCGCGGAGAGGTGGTCGGTCGGCGGGGCCGCCTTGCCGTGGCCGTTGCTGGTGGCCGGGTCGGAGGCCGGGAAGGTCTCGGCGACGGACTCGTCGTACCCGTCCTCCTCCTCGCCCGCCACGTAGTCCTTCAGCGACGCGCGGAAGGACTGCTTGGCGTCGGTGACCTGGATGCGGTCCTGGGGACGCTTCGGGCCGGCGATGGACGGCACGACGGTGGCGAGGTCCAGCTCGAGCTTCTCGGAGAAGCGCGGCTCGGCGGCCGGGTCGTGCCACAGGCCCTGGGCCTTCGCGTAGGCCTCGACGAGCGCCAGCTGCTCGGGCGAGCGGCCGGTGAGCTCGAGGTACTTCGTGGTCTCCTCGTCGATCGGGAAGACCGCGATGGTCGAGCCGAACTCGGGGCTCATGTTGCCGATCGTGGCGCGGTTGGCCAGCGGCAGCGCGGAGACGCCGGGGCCGTAGAACTCGACGAACTTGCCGACGACGCCGTGCTTGCGCAGCATCTCGGTGATCGTCAGCACCAGGTCGGTGGCGGTCGAGCCCTCGGGCAGGTCGCCCGACAGCTTGAAGCCCACGACGCGGGGGATGAGCATGGAGACCGGCTGGCCGAGCATGGCGGCCTCGGCCTCGATGCCGCCGACGCCCCAGCCGACGACGCCGATGCCGTTGACCATCGTCGTGTGCGAGTCGGTGCCGACGCAGGTGTCGGGGTAGGCCTGCAGCTCGCCGTCGACCTCGCGGGTGAAGACGGTGCGGGCCAGGTGCTCGATGTTGACCTGGTGCACGATGCCGGTGCCCGGGGGGACGACCTTGAAGTCGTCGAAGGCGCCCTGGCCCCAGCGCAGGAACTGGTAGCGCTCGCGGTTGCGCTCGTACTCGATCTCCACGTTGCGGCCGAAGGCCTCCGGGGAGCCGAAGACGTCGGCGATGACGGAGTGGTCGATGACCATCTCGGCCGGCGCGAGCGGGTTGATCTTGGCCGGGTCGCCGCCGAGGTCGGCCATCGCCTCGCGCATGGTGGCGAGGTCGACGACGCAGGGGACGCCGGTGAAGTCCTGCATGATCACGCGCGCCGGCGTGAACTGGATCTCCTTGTCGGGCTCCGCCGTCTCGTCCCAGCCGGCCAGCGCCTTGATGTCGTCGGCGGTGATGTTCGCGCCGTCCTCCGTGCGGAGGAGGTTCTCCAGCAGGACCTTGAGCGAGAACGGCAGCGACGCGACGTCGAGCCCCTCACCGGTCACCGCGTCGAGACGGAAGATCTCGTAGGACCTGCCGTCCACGTCCAGGGTGCTCTTCGCACCGAAGCTGTCCTGACTTGCCACAGTCACACTCCTCGTCGCTGGTCTCGCGCTCCCGGCCCATCTTGCCGCCGGGCCCGGTCACCTTCCTAGGAAGGCTCGCCTTACCTCGGGCCGGACGGCCTGGCCGCGGTCGGAGCGGCTGGCCGGCATTTGTCTCGACGTCAAGATACACGGCGTCGAGCGAAAACCGGAGGAGCGGTCAGGCCGCGTCGCGACCGTCCGGCACGAGCAGCGCGACGCACTCGACGTGGTGGGTCATCGGGAAGAGGTCGAACCCGCGAAGCCGCTCCAGGCGGTAGCCCCGCTCGGCGAAGGACGCGACGTCGCGCGCCAGCGCCGCGGGGTCGCACGCGACGTACGCCACCGCGCGCGGCGAGCGGCGCACCACCTCGTCGACGACCTCGCGTCCCGCGCCCTCGCGGGGCGGGTCGAGCACCACGACGTCCACCGGGTCACCGAGGCCGTCGCGCAGCACCTGCGCCACGTCGCCGCGGCGCACCTGCGGCGCCCCGGGGGCGTCCGCGAGGTTGGTGGCGGCGTGGGCGGAGGCCGCGGCGTCCCCCTCGACGCTGACGACGGAGCCGTCCGGGCCCACGCGGTCGGCGAGGAAGCGCGCGAACAGCCCCACCCCGCCGTACAGGTCGAGGGCCCGCTCCCCCGCCCGCGGCGCGAGCATCCCGAGCACGGCCTCGACGAGCGTCGCCGGCGCACCCGGGTGCACCTGCCAGAACCCGGCGGCCTCGACGGCGAAGCGGTGTCCCGTGCCGCCCGCGGCGACCTCCTCGTGCACCACACCGGGCCGGGGCTCGCGCGCGTCGGGGTGGGCGATGCGGCAGTCGTCGACCTCGACCACGTCGTGGGCCCGGTGGCGGCGCATGCCGCGCCCGCCGTCGGGCAGCGCGACGTACCGCACCCGCGTGCGCCACCGCAGGCCCGCCAGCTGCTCGGGGAGGTCGCCGGGCACGGCCTCGACCTCGACGTCGAGGTCGAGGCCCGCGAGGCGGCGCAGCTGCTCGGCCACGACGTCGGCCTTGAGGCGGCGCTGGTGGGCGAGGTCGACGTGCTGGAAGTCGCAGCCGCCGCACAGACCGGGGCCGGCGAACGGGCACGGCGCGTCCACGCGGTGGGGCGAGGCCTCCTCGACCACGACCGCGTCGGCGCGCCAGAACCGGTCGCCGTCGCTGCCCTCGGTCACCTCGAGCACGACGCGCTCGCCGGGCAGGGCGTGGCGCACGAAGACGACGCGGGGGCGCTCCTGGTCCGGCAGCTGCACGCGGGCGACGCAGTGCCCGCCGTGGGCGACCGGGCCGACCTCCGCGGTGAACCGCTCGCCGACCCGGGAGGCGCCGCGCGGGACACGGGTACGGCGGACCCCGCCGCCGCGCGGCCCGCGCCGCCGGTCGCCCCGACCGCGGCCAGGAGCCGGCTCGCTCACCGGCCGCGCTCCGACGGGGGCGTCACGCGGTCCGGCGGGGCGTCGGTGACCCGGCCGCGGCGCAGGTCGCCGGGCCGGACGCGGGTCATCTGCCGGTCCTCGCGCTCCAGGGCGGCGGCGGACGAGCGCAGCTGGTAGGGCACCGAGGTCACCATGATGCCGGGCGTGAAGAGCAGCCGGCCCTTGAGGCGCAGCGCGCTCTGGTTGTGCAGCAGCTGCTCCCACCAGTGACCCACGACGTACTCCGGGATGTAGACGGCGACCACGCCGCGCGGGTTGGCGCGGCGGATCTCCACGGCGTAGTCGACGATCGGCCGGATCAGCTCGCGGTACGGCGAGTGCAGCACCTTCAGCGGCACGTCGATGCGCCGGGCGTCCCAGGCCTCGAGGAGGCGGTCGGTGTCGGCGGAGTCGGTCGAGACGCAGACGGCCTCCAGGACGTTGGGCCGCGACGCCTTGGCGTAGGCCAGCGCCCGCAGCGTCGGCTTGTGCACCTTCGAGACGAGCACGATGGCGTGCACGCGCGTCGGCAGGACCTTGTCGCCCTCCTCCGCGGCGAGCTCGAGGGCGACGCGCTCGTAGTGGCGCCGGATGCCCCGCATGAGGAAGAACGCCGCCGCCATCGCCAGGATCGTGATCCAGGCGCCCTCGAGGAACTTCGTCACCAGCACGACGACGAGCACGACCGCGGTGAAGCAGAGGCCGACCGTGTTGATGGCGCGCGAGCGCTGCATCGACCGGCGCCTCGCCGGGTCCTTCTCGCTCGCCAGGTGCCGCGTCCAGTGCCGGATCATGCCGAGCTGGCTGAGGTTGAACGAGACGAAGACGCCGACGATGTAGAGCTGGATCAGCTTCGTGGTCTGGGCGTCGAACGCGACGATGAGCACGATCGCCATGACGGCCAGGAAGACGATGCCGTTGCTGTAGGCGAGGCGGTCGCCGCGCGAGCCGAGGGCGCGCGGGGCGTACCCGTCCTTCGCCAGGATCGAGCCCAGCACCGGGAAGCCGTTGAAGGCGGTGTTGGCCGCCAGCACGAGGATGATGCCCGTCATCGTGACGATGAAGTAGAAGCCCGGCGGGAAGTCGGAGAAGAGCGCGCCGGCGATCTGGGCGATCACCGTGTGCTGGTCGTAGCCCTCGGGCAGCGGGTCGCCCGCCACGGTGCGCAGGCGGTCCACCTCGTGCGGGTCGACGTAGCGCAGCCCCATCTCCCGGGCCAGCAGGATGACCGACATCATCATCGTGATGGCGATCGCGCCCAGCATGAGCAGCGTCGCCGCGGCGTTGCGGCTCTTCGGCCGGCGGAAGGCCGGCACCCCGTTCGAGATGGCCTCCACCCCGGTCAGGGCGGCGCAGCCCGACGAGAACGCCCGGGCCAGCAGGAAGACCATCGCGAACTGGCTCAGCGGGTCCTCGAACCCCTCGCGCGGCACCACCTGCAGGTCGGCGCTCTCGACCTCGGGCAGCGTGCCGGCGAACCAGCGGATGCCGCCGTACACCGCCATGCCGAGGATCGCGACCATGAACAGGTACGTCGGCACGGCGAAGTAGCTGCCCGACTCGCGGATGCCCCGCAGGTTGAGCGCCATGAGCAGGACGACCAGCGCGGAGGCGAAGAAGACCTCGTGCCCGGACAGGAACGGGATGGCCGCGGCCGCGTACTGCGAGCCCGACGAGATGGAGACCGCGACGGTGAGCACGTAGTCGACGAGCAGCGCGCTCGCGACCGTGGTGCCGGCCGCGGGGCCCAGGTTGACGCTCGCCACCTCGTAGTCGCCGCCGCCGCTCGGGTAGGCGTGCACCGTCTGGCGGTACGACAGGATGACCGCGGCCATCACGAGCGCGACGGCGACGCCGATCCACGGGGAGAAGACGTAGGACGTCGCCCCCGCGATCGAGAGCATGATGAAGACCTCGTCGGGGGCGTAGGCCACGGACGAGAGCGCGTCGCTGGCGAAGACGGGGAGCGCGATGCGCTTGGGCAGGAGTGTTTCCCCGAGCTGGGAGCTGCTGAGCTTGCGCCCGAGCAGGACCCGTTTCGAGGCGTCGGCGAGACCCACGAGGCGCGATCGTACGCCCGCGCGGTGGCGGCGCCACTTCCTCGCGGTGGAGCCCGCCCGAGCCCGACTGGGCTACGGTTCGCCACGTGCATGTCGTGATCATGGGCTGCGGCCGCGTCGGTTCGACGCTGGCGCGGAGCCTGGAGGACCGCAACCACACCGTCTCGGTGATCGACGTCGCCTCCGAGGCCTTCCGCCGACTCGGCCCGGGCTTCAACGGCGAGAAGGTGACGGGCCTCGGCTTCGACCGCAAGGTGCTCGTCAAGGCGGGCATCGAGCGGGCCGACGCGTTCGCGGCGGTGTCGAGCGGAGACAACTCCAACATCATCGCCGCCCGGGTCGCCCGCGAGTCGTTCGGCATCGAGCAGGTCGTGGCCCGGATCTACGACCCCGGCCGCGCCGAGGTCTACCAGCGGCTCGGCATCACCACCGTCGCCACGGTGAAGTGGACGGCCGACCAGGTGCTGCGCCGGATCCTGCCCGCCGGGGCCGAGCCCGACTTCCGCGACCCCTCGGGCACCATCCGCCTCGACCAGGTCCCGGCCCCCGAGCGCTGGGTGGGCGTGCGCACCGTCGCGTTCCAGGAGCAGACCCGCACCCGGATCGCCTGGATCGACCGGCTCGGCGAGGGCACGCTCCCCCACCGCGAGAGCGTCATCCAGGACAA
This sequence comes from Nocardioides sp. ChNu-153, assembly GCF_030466625.1. Taxonomy (GTDB): domain Bacteria; phylum Actinomycetota; class Actinomycetes; order Propionibacteriales; family Nocardioidaceae; genus Nocardioides. The sequence continues at coordinate 155,233 of NZ_JADEVT010000006.1, read as the reverse complement.
CGACATGCTCCACCTGGTGATGCGCGAGGAGAACGCCGCCCACGCCTACCAGACCATCGCCCGCGGACCGGAGGAGAGCTGATGCGCGTCGCCATCGCCGGCGCCGGGGCGGTCGGCCGCTCCGTCGCGGCCGAGCTGATCGACAACGGCCACGAGGTGCTGCTCATCGACAAGGCCGCCGTCGCCATCCGCCCCGAGCGGGTGCCCGAGGCGGAGTGGCTGCTCGCCGACTGCTGCGAGCTATCGTCGCTGGAGGAGGCGCGCCTCGACCAGTGCGACGTGGTCATCGCCGCCACCGGCGACGACAAGGCCAACCTGGTGACGTCGCTGCTGGCCAAGACCGAGTTCGCCGTGCCCCGCACGGTGGGCCGCGTCAACCACCCCGACAACGAGTGGCTGTTCAACGAGGCGTGGGGCGTCGACGTCAGCGTCTCGACCCCGCGCATCATGTCGGCGCTGGTCGAGGAGGCGGTCGCGGTCGGCGACCTGGTGCGCCTCTTCACCTTCCGCCAGGGCCAGGCCAACCTGGTGGAGCTCACGCTGCCGGAGGACTCGCCGTACGTCGGGAAGCCCTCGGGACTCGTGCCGTTCCCCGACAACTGCGCGCTGGTGACGATCCTGCGCGACGGGCAGGTCTACACGCCGGACGCCGAGCAGCCGCTCGAGGCCGGTGACGAGCTGCTCTTCGTCGTGCCCGCGGAGCTGGAGGACGACCTCGAGCGCCTGCTGGCGCCGAGCACGCACCCCTGACGCGCAGCAACCCGGCAGCACCCGGCACCACCCGGCAGCACCCGCGGACGCCCGACGGGCCGCCGCCCCGCCCCCGCAGGGGTGGTGGCGACGGCCCGTCGGCGCGTCCGGCGCGGCTCAGCCCTGCGCGGGCGCCTCGGCCTTGACGGCCGGCTTCGCGTCGACACCGGCCTCCTTGCGCTGCGCGGGCGTGATCGGCGCGGGCGCGGCGGTCAGCGGGTCGAACCCGCCGCCCGACTTCGGGAAGGCGATGACCTCGCGGATCGAGTCGACGCCGGCGAGCAGCGACACGATGCGGTCCCAGCCGAAGGCGATGCCGCCGTGCGGGGGCGCGCCGTACTTGAACGCCTCGAGCAGGAAGCCGAACTTCTCCTGCGCCTCGGCCTCGTCGAGGCCCATGAGCGCGAACACGCGCTTCTGCACGTCCTCGCGGTGGATGCGGATGGACCCGCCGCCGATCTCGTTGCCGTTGCAGACGATGTCGTAGGCCCACGCGAGCGCCTCGCCCGGCTGCTCGTCGAACGACGCGACGTCCTGCGGCGAGGTGAAGGCGTGGTGCACGGCCGTCCAGGCGCCCGATCCGACCGCCACGTCGCCGCTGGCGACGGCGTCGCCGGCGGGCTCGAACAGCGGGGCGTCGACGACCCAGAGGAAGCTCCACGCCGACTCGTCGATGAGGCCGCCGCGGCGACCGATCTCGAGGCGCGCGGCGCCCAGCAGGGCGCGCATGGGCTTGGTCGCGCCCGCGGCGAAGAAGACGCAGTCGCCGGGCGCGGCGCCGACGTGGGCCGCGAGGCCGGCCTTCTCCGCGTCGGAGAGGTTCTTGGCGACGGGGCCGGTCAGCTCGCCGTCCTCCTGCACGAGCACGTACGCCAGCCCGCGGGCGCCGCGCTGCTTGGCCCACTCCTGCCAGGCGTCGAGCTGCTTGCGCGGCTGCGAGGCGCCGCCGGGCATGACGACGGCGCCGACGTACTCGGCCTGGAAGACCCGGAACGTCGTGTCGGCGAAGTACTCGGTGCACTCGACGAGCTCGAGGCCCATCCGCAGGTCGGGCTTGTCGGAGCCGAAGCGGGCCATCGCCTCGGCGTACGTCATGCGGGGCAGCGGGGTGGGCACGTCGTACCCGACGAGGGCCCACAGCGCCGAGACGATCTCCTCGGCGAGGCGGATGACGTCGTCCTGCTCGACGAAGCTCATCTCGATGTCGAGCTGGGTGAACTCCGGCTGGCGGTCGGCGCGGAAGTCCTCGTCGCGGTAGCAGCGGGCCAGCTGGTAGTAGCGCTCCATGCCCGCGACCATGAGCAGCTGCTTGAACAGCTGCGGGCTCTGCGGCAGCGCGTACCAGCTGCCGGGCTGCAGGCGGGCGGGCACGAGGAAGTCGCGGGCGCCCTCGGGGGTGGACCGGGTCAGCGTCGGCGTCTCGATCTCGACGAAGTCGTGGCCCGCGAGCACCTCGCGCGCCGCCTTGTTGACCTCGCTGCGTAGGCGCAGGGCGCGGCCCGGGCCGGTGCGCCGCAGGTCGAGGTAGCGGTGGCGCAGCCGCGCCTCCTCGCCCACGTCGACGTGGTCGTCGATGGGGAACGGCAGCGGCGCGGCGGCGCTCAGCACCTCGACGTCGGTCGCGATGACCTCGATCTCGCCGGAGGCCAGGTTGGGGTTGGCGTTGCCCTCGGGGCGCAGGGCGACCTCGCCGGTCACCTGCACGCAGTACTCGTTGCGCAGGCCGCCGGCGACCTCCTCGTCGCGCACGACGACCTGGGCGACGCCGCTGGCCTCGCGCAGGTCGAGGAACGCCACGCCGCCGTGATCGCGCCGCTTGGCCACCCACCCGGCGAGGGTGACGGTCTGGCCTACGTGCGCCGGGCGCAGGGCGCCGGCGTCATGGGTGCGGATCACGGGGTCTTCTCCTGGGGGTCGGTGCCGCGGGGGCTGCTGGGGGTGGCGCTGTTGCCGCTGGGGGGCTCGTTGAGCACCTGCGGGCGCAGGTCCTCGGGCGAGGGTGCCCACGAGGACGGGTCGGCGTCCACCTGGTTCCCGTCGCGGATGTCCTTGACCTGGTGGCCGCCGTCGTCCTGGGGGAACCAGACGAAGGGGATGCCGCGGCGGTCGGCGTAGCGGATCTGCTTGCCGAACTTGGCGGCGCTGGGCGCGACCTCGCAGGGGATGCCGCGGGCCCGCAGCGCGTCGGCCACCGCGTCGGCGGCCGGGCGGGAGCCCTCGTCCACGAGCGCCACGAGCACGGCGCTCGGCACCGATCGGCTGCCGCGCACCACACCGCGGGCGAGCAGGGGCACGAGCACGCGGGAGACGCCGAGCGAGATGCCCACCCCGGGGTACGTCGTGCGGCCGTCGGAGGCGAGCGCGTCGTACCGGCCGCCGGAGCAGATGGAGCCCATCGACTCGTAGCCGTCGAGGCGGGTCTCGAAGACGGTGCCCGTGTAGTAGTCGAGCCCGCGGGCGATGGACAGGTCGGCGGTGATGCGGACCTTGCCGCCGGCCAGCGGGGCCGCCGCGCGCACGAGGGTGGCCAGCTCGTCGAGGCCCTCCTCGAGCAGCGGGTGGGTGACGCCGAGGGCGCGCACCTGCTCCACGAAGCCGTCGTCGTCGGTGCGGATGGTCGCGAGACGCAGGCAGGCGTCCGCCTGCTCCGGCGTCGCGCCCGCGTCGGCCACGAGCATCTCCCGCACGCGCTCGGCCGGCACCTTGTCGAGCTTGTCGACCAGGCGCATGACCTCGTCGGTGTCGGCGAGACCCAGGCCTGCGTAGAAGCCCTGGATGAGCTTGCGGTTGTTGACCTGCAGCCGGAAGCCGGGCAGCCCGATGGAGCCGGGGTCGGCGAGGCGCCGCAGCGCGTCGAGCATGACGCGGGTGACCTCGACGTCGTGGTGGAACGGCAGCTCGTCGCGGCCGATCACGTCGATGTCGGCCTGGGTGAACTCGCGGTAGCGACCGTCCTGGGGCCGCTCGCCGCGCCAGACCTTCTGCACCTGGTAGCGGCGGAAGGGGAAGTCGAGCTTGCCGGCGTTCTCCAGCACGTAACGCGCGAACGGCACGGTGAGGTCGAAGTGCAGGCCGATGCCCGCGTCGCGGCCGCCGTCCTCCTCTTGGAGGCGGCGCAGGACGTAGACCTCCTTGGAGGTGTCGCCCTTCCGCAGCAGCTGGTCCATCGGCTCGACGGCGCGGGTCTCGATGCCGGCGAAGCCGTGCAGCTCGAACGTGCTGCGCAGGGTGTCGACCACCTGCTGCTCGACGACCCGCTGGGCGGGCAGCAGCTCGGGGAACCCGCTCAGCGGGGTGGGCTTGCTCATGGGGTGCTCAGCTCTCGGGTGCTCTGCTCGTCGGTCACAGGCCGCGGGTGACGCGCCCGGCGCCGCCCTCGCGGCCGGTCTCGATCAGGTCGCGGAGGTAGGGGTTGGTGGCGCGCTCGCGGCCGATGGAGGTCTGCTCGCCGTGCCCGGGCAGCACCACGACGTCGTCCGCGAGCGGGAGCACCTTCGAGCTGAGGGTGCGCAGCATCGTGGCGTGGTCACCGCCGGGCAGGTCGGTGCGCCCGATCGAGCCCGCGAAGAGCAGGTCGCCGGCGAACATCACCTCGGAGACGTCCGGCTCGCCCTCCCCCGCGCCGTACGGCGTGCGGAAGGTGACGGAGCCCTCGGTGTGGCCCGGGGTGTGGTCGACGACGAACCGCAGGCCGGCCAGCTCGAGCTCCTGGCCGTCGGCCAGCTCGGCGACGTCGTCGGGCTCGACGAACTCGTGGCGTCCGCCCAGCAGCATCGCGGCGCTCTCCTTGCTGATGCCCGCCATCGGGTCGCTCAGCAGGTGGCGGTCGCGGGGGTGTATCCAGGCCGTGGCGTCGTAGGCGCCCGCCACCGGCGTCACCGACCACATGTGGTCGATGTGCCCGTGCGTCAGCAGCACCGCGACCGGCTTGAGCCGGTTCTCGGCGACGACCTGCTCGACCCCCGCCGTGGCGTCCTGCCCGGGGTCGACCACGACGCACTCCGTGCCCTTGCCCGTGGCCACGACGTAGCAGTTCGTGCCCCAGGCACCTGCGGGGAATCCGGCGATGAACACCCCGGCACACTACCGAGCGGGTACGGCGCGCCGCACGTCGGCGGGCACGCCGCCCCACGCGGGGGGCGGGGATGACTAGCATGTGCCCCGGACAGCCGTGCGCGCGACCAGCGCGCCCGGAGCGAGGCCATCGGGTAGCGAGAAGAGGACGACCACGTGACGGGTCAGGACTGGGGTCGGGTCGACGAGGACGGCACGGTGTACGTGCGCACCTCCGAGGGTGAGCGGTCCGTCGGGCAGTACCCGGCGGGGTCACCCGACGAGGCCCTGAAGTTCTTCACCGACCGCTTCGACGCGCTCAGCTTCGAGGTCGACCTCCTGGAGAAGCGGATCGGCAGCGGCGTGCTGAGCCCCGAGGACGCCGCGGCGTCCGTGGCGAAGGTGCGGGCCAGCGTCGCCGGGGCGAACGCCGTCGGCGATCTCGAGGGCCTGCTGGCCCGGGTGGACGGCCTCACCGGCGCCGTGGACTCCCAGCGCGAGGCGAAGAAGGCCGAGCGCGCCGAGCGCGTGGCGGCCGCCCGCGTCGAGAAGGAGCGCATCGCCGCCGCGGCCGAGGAGCTGGCGGCGGGCAACGACTGGCGCAACGGGGCCAACCGCCTGCGCGACCTGCTCGAGGAGTGGAAGGCGCTGCCGCGCCTCGACCGCGCCTCCGACGACACGCTGTGGCGCCGGTTCTCCGGCGCCCGCACCACCTACACCCGCCGGCGCAAGGCGCACTTCTCGCAGCTGAACGAGCAGCGCGACTCCGCCCGCGCGGTGAAGGAGCGCCTGGCGACCGAGGCGGAGGCGCTGTCCACCTCGACCGACTGGGGCCCGACCGCCGGCCGCTACCGCGACCTCATGCGCGAGTGGAAGGCCGCCGGCCCGGCCCCGCGCGACGTGGACGAGGCGCTGTGGCGCCGCTTCCGCGGCGCCCAGGACACGTTCTTCGGCGCCCGGGACGCGGCCAACAACGCGCTCGACGCGGAGTTCGCCGGCAACGCGGAGGTGAAGGAGAAGATCCTCGCCGAGGCCGAGGCGCTCCTGCCCGTCGAGGACCTCGACGCCACCAAGCGCGCGTTCCGCGACCTGGCCGACCGCTGGGACGCGGCGGGCAAGGTGCCGCGCGACCGCGTCAAGGAGCTCGAGGGCCGGATGCGGAAGGTCGAGCAGGCCATCCGCGGTGTCGAGGACGAGCAGTGGAAGCGCTCGGACCCCGAGAAGTCCGCGCGCGCCAACGACGTCATCGTCAAGCTCGAGACGGCCATCGCCGAGGTGGAGGCCGAGCTCGAGGCGGCGCGGGCGGCCGGCGACGCGCGCAAGGTCGCCGACCTCGAGGGCAACCTCGCCTCGCGCCAGATGTTCCTCGACGCCGCCCGCCGCGCCTCCGCCGACTTCGGCTGAGCGGCCCGACACCCGGGACCACGACGGAGGCCCGGTCCCGCACCTGACGGGTGCGGGGCCGGGCCTCCGGTCGTACGGCGGGGCCCTACTGCGTCAGGCGGTAGGCGTCGAAGACGCCGGGCACCGTGCGCACGGCCCGCAGCACGGTGTCGAGGTGCTTGGCGTCGGCCATCTCGAACGTGAACTTGCTCTTGGCGACGCGGTCGCGGGTCGTGCTCAGCGAGGCGCTGAGGATGTTCACGTGCTGGTCCGACAGCACCATCGTGATGTCGGAGAGCAGGCGGGCCCGGTCGAGTGCCTCGACCTGGATGTTGACGAGGAAGGTCGACTGCGCGGTCGGCGCCCACTCCACCTCGACGAGGCGCTGGGGCTGCGAGAGCAGGTTGTCGGCGTTCGTGCAGGTCTTGCGGTGCACCGAGACGCCGCCGCCCTTCGTGACGAACCCGAGGATCGGGTCCGGCGGCACGGGGGTGCAGCACTTCGCGAGCTTGACCCACACGTCGGCGGCGCCGCGCACGATGACGCCGGAGTCCGTCGACGTCGGGGTGGCCGCGCGTCGGCGGCGCGGCGAGGTGATGGTGACGCCCTCGGCCGCGTCCTCCCGGGCGCCCTCCTCGCCGCCGTGGAGGTCGATCACGCGTCGTACGACGGTCTGCGCCGACAGGTTGCCCTCGCCGACCGCGGCGTACAGCGCCGTGATGTCGGCGAGCTTGAAGTGGACCGCGACCTCGGTCAGCGACTCGGCGGACATGAGCCGCTTCAGCGGCAGTCCCTCCTTGCGCATGAGCTTGGCCAGCTGCTCCTTGCCGCGCTCGATGGCCTCCTCGCGCCGCTCCTTGGTGAACCAGGCGCGGATCTTGGAGCGCGCGCGCGGGGAGCGGACGAAGCCCAGCCAGTCGCGCGACGGGCCGGCGTTCGGCGCCTTCGAGGTGAAGACCTCGACGACGTCGCCGTTGTCGAGGGTGGACTCCAGCGGCACCAGACGGCCGTTGACGCGTGCACCGATGGTGTGGTGGCCGACCTCGGTGTGCACGGCGTAGGCGAAGTCCACGGGCGTGGCACCGGTGGGCAGCGCGATGACGTCGCCGCGCGGGGTGAAGACGTAGACCTCGGCCTGGTTGATCTCGTAGCGCAGCGAGTCGAGGAACTCCCCCGGGTCCTCCACCTCGCTCTGCCAGTCGAGCAGCTGGCGGACCCACGCCATGTCGTCGCGCTCGGCCAGCCGGTCGGTGTCGACACCGGCGCGGCCGTCCTCCTTGTACTTCCAGTGGGCCGCGACGCCGTACTCCGCCCGCTTGTGCATGGCGTAGGTGCGGATCTGGATCTCGACGGGCTTGCCCTGCGGGCCGATGACCGTCGTGTGCAGCGACTGGTACATGTTGAACTTCGGCATCGCGATGTAGTCCTTGAACCGGCCCAGCACCGGGTTCCAGCGCTGGTGGACGGCACCCATCACGGTGTAGCAGTCGCGGTCGTCCTCGACGAGCACGCGGATCCCGACGAGGTCGTAGATGTCGGAGAACTCGCGGCCGCCGACGATCATCTTCTGGTAGATCGAGTAGTAGTGCTTCGGCCGGCCGGTCACGGTGGCCTTGATCCGCGCGTCCTTCAGGTCGGAGGTGACGCGGGCGATGACCTCGGCGAGGAACTGGTCGCGCGACGGGGCCCGGTCGGCCACGAGGCGCACGATCTCGTCGTAGATCTTCGGGTGCAGGGTCGCGAACGCGAGGTCCTCGAGCTCCCACTTCAGCGTGTTCATGCCGAGGCGGTGGGCCAGCGGCGCGAAGATGTCGAGGGTCTCGCGGGCCTTGCGCTCCTGCGTCTCCTGCTTGACGTAGCGCAGCGTGCGCATGTTGTGGAGCCGGTCGGCGAGCTTGATGACGAGCACGCGGATGTCGCGCGACATCGCCACGATCATCTTGCGGATCGTCTCGGCCTGGGCCGAGTCGCCGTACTGCACCTTGTCGAGCTTGGTCACGCCGTCGACGAGCACCGCGACCTCGTCGCCGAAGTCGGCGCGCAGCTCGTCGAGCGTGTACGGCGTGTCCTCGACCGTGTCGTGGAGCAGGGCCGCGACGAGCGTCGGCTCCGTCATGCCGATCTCGGCCAGGATGGTGGTCACGGCGAGCGGGTGCGTGATGTAGGGGTCGCCGCTCTTGCGCATCTGCGTGCCGTGCAGGCGCTCGGCCGTCAGGTAGGCGCGCTCGAGCAGCGCCAGGTCGGCCTTGGGGTGGTTCGCGCGCACCGCGCGGAACAGCGGGTCGAGCACCGGGTTCGTGCCCGGCTGGCTGCGTGTGCCGATGCGGGCCAGGCGCGCCCGCATGCTGCGGGCGGAGGTCACCGACTCCGTGGAGCGGGTGCCGGTCGGCGCGGGGAGGGCCTCACCGGACCGGGCCAGCCGGCGCGTGCGCGAGGTGGCGCCGCGGGCATCTTCGTCCTCACGGGGCACGGCCCCGTGCCCGCCCCGGGACTCGACACCGGGCTCCACGACCGGGTCCGCCGGAGGGGCCTCGGCGACGGGCACACCTGTCCGGGGCTCCGCACCGCTCCCCTGCTCGTCGCTCACCCTCGTCAGTCTAGGACCACGTCGGTCGGCACGTGCGGGCGCCGGTCGCCCTCGCGTCAGACCTGGAGCAGCGCCGTCACCGGCACGCCGTCCACCGCGGCGCGACCGGGCAGGAAGGTGAGCTCGAGGAGCAGCGCGACGCCGACGACGTGGGCGCCGCACCGCTCGACCAGCGTGCGCGTCGCGGCGGCCGTGCCGCCGGTCGCGAGCACGTCGTCCACGACCAGCACCCGGTCGCCGGGGGCCAGCGCGTCGACGTGGAGCGCCAGCGAGGTGGACCCGTACTCGAGGTCGTAGTCGACCTCGTGGGTGGCGCGGGGCAGCTTGCCGGGCTTGCGCACCGGCACGAAGCCGACGCCCAGCGCCTGCGCGACCGGGGTGCCGAAGAGGAAGCCGCGGGCCTCCATGCCGACGACCTTGTCCACCACCGTCGCGCCGTCCGGCCCGCGGCCGGCGTCCGCCAGGGCGGCCACGACGGTCGCGAACGCCACCGGGTCGGCGAGCAGCGGCGTCACGTCCTTGAACACCACGCCGGGCTGGGGGAAGTCGGGGACGTCGATCGACGTCGACCGGACGGCCTCGGCCGCCGCGGCGCGCCGGGCCTCCACCGCGTCGGCGTCGGCGGTCCCCGGGACGGGGGACGTGGGGGGCTGCGTCGCGGCCATCGGCCTCGGTCTCCGTTCGTGGTGGGTCAGGGCGTCGACACGGTACGGCGTGGCCCCGCGCCCGCCGTACCCGCCGTGCCCGGTGCCGGGCCGACCCCGGACGGCAGCGGCGGTGGGGCCATCAGGCGGGTCGGGGCCAGCAGGAGCGCCGTCGTGGTGGCCACGAGCAGGCCCCCGGCCACGACGAGGAACGGTCCCCGCACCGAGGGCGCGGCGAGCACCACGCCGAGCAGCGGGAGGAGGGCCAGCGCGGCGGCCTCGACGTAGCGGCGCCACCAGTCGTCGACCTCCCGCCCGGCCACCACGGCGACGTGCGCGACGACTGCGGTGACGGCCACGGCCAGCAGGGCGGCGAGGGTCGCCGGCGAGGCCGTCACACCGGCCCACGCAGCGAGCCCCGTGCCGGTCAGCAGCGCGAGGGCCGTGGCGGCGACCACGACTCCGACGGCGCGCAGCGACCACGCCAGCAGCCCGCGGGTCAGGGCGAGGCCGGCCAGGAGCGCGACGAGCACCAGGGCACCCGCGCCGACCCAGGCCAGCGGCGACCCGGCCGCGCGGAAGCCGGCCGACGAGACGCCGGCGTCCTCGGTGACCGGCAGTGCCGCCAGGTCGGCGGTCAGCGCGGTGCGCTCGGCGGTCGTCAGGCGCGGCGTGGTGACGAGCACGGCGCCGTCCCCGGCGGTGCGTACCGACGAGACGGGAACGCCGCTCCCCCGGGCCGCGTCACGTACGGCGGACCGGGCGTCGACGGGGTCGCCGACCACCGCGACGAGGTGCTCCTCCCCGGTGGTGAACGCCGGGTCGGAGGCCACGCCGCGCAGCGCCAGACCGGCAGCGGCCACCACGGCCGCCGCCACCAGGAGCCCGGCGACGACGCGGCGGGCGGACGCCGGCCGCGGGAAGCGGCTGGTGGCGGGGGTGGTGGCGGGGGTGGTGGCGCCGGGGAGGTGCGCCGCGCCGCGGCGCTCCGCGAGGACGACGGCCAGCGGCCGCACGAGGAGGAGGCCGCTGACGAGCGCGGCGGCGAGCACGACGCCGACGGCCACGGCCACGTCACCCAGCTCGCCCCCGGCCACGAGGCGCACCGCTCCCGCTCCGACGACGCCGGCAGCGACGCACGGCCACCAGCGACGCCACGCCTCGGCGCCGCCGCGCTCGGCGGCCGCCGCGGGCGTGCGTCCCGGCGCCTCGCGCTCGCCGGCGACCTGCACGCCGGCGGCGAGGAGGGGCACGACCGGCAGCGTGCCCGCCACGGCGACCGCGACGGGGAGGGTGAGCGGCAGGCCGACGACCTGGTCGGCCAGGAGCAGCAGCGGGGCGACGAGGGCCGCCGTACCGGCCGTCGCGACGAGCGGCAGCACGGCCCGCCGCCGGGCGAGGGCCCCCACCGCGAGGGCGGCGACGAGCAGGCCCACCCCCGCCCCCAGCGCCCCGTGCGCGCCCTCGTCGCGATCGAGGGTGGAGCCGAGGCGGATGACGTCGACGTGGTCGACCGCCACGGGAAGGGCACCGGCGCGCACGCGCTCGGCGGCGGCCTCCGCCTCGGGCTGGTCGAGCCGACCGACGAGCACGGCGCCGTCGTCGGGCTCGGTGAGGTCGGACACGGCGACGACGTCGCCGTCGATGGTGAGGGCGACCTGGGGGACGTCGGCCTGCGGGCCGTCGGGGCCGTCGGGGGCGTCGGGGGCGTCGGGGGCGTCGGGGGGCACGGTCAGCGCGACCAGGGTCGCGACGCCGTCCGCGGCCCCCGGGTCCAGCTCGACGCGCACGCCCCACCGGCCACCGTCGAGCACCGGCTCCTCACCCCCGGGCACGAAGTTGCCGTCGGCGGGGTCGTCGCCGAACTCGGCCCCCGGGTCGCCCGGCGCCGCGGGGTCGGCGGGGTCGGCGGGGTCGGCGGGCACGTCGTCGCCCGGGACGCGGTCGGCCGGCGCATCGTCGGGGGCGGGCCCGTCCGGCACCTCGCCCTCGGCACCGCCCGGCGCCTCCGCCCCGCCGGGCTCGCCGGCGGGCGCCTCCCGCAGCTCGGCCGCGGCGCCGTCGACGGTGTCGCCGGCCGCGAGCGCCGGTCCGAGCAGGTAGGTGCCGCCCGCGGCGTCGCAGGCCAGCAGCGGCTGGTCGGCGGCCACGGGCCCGGTGTCGTCCCCGCAGCGGTACGACGGGAGCGCGGCCGCCCATGTCGGGTCCGGCGAGCGGGTCCACGCGACGGCCGAGTCACCGGTGGTCGGGAGCCCGGCGGCGTCGACACCGCCGTCCGCGCTGCCGGTGGCGGTGCCGGTGCCGGTGGGGGCGTCGTCGCCCCGGGCGACGACCGCGCGCAGACCGACCTGGCCGGTCGAGCGCAGGGCGTCGAGCACGCGGTCGTCGGGACGACCGGGCAGGGTCACGAGCAGGGCGCCGTCGCTGCGGCGCCGCGCCGTCGCGCCCGGGGCGCCCGCGTCACGCGCGCGCGTCTCCAGCACCTCGGCGGTGGCGTCGAGCGCGTCGGCCGAGGACTCCTCGGCGGTCGGGACGACCACGACCCGGGTGCCGGCCAGCACGTCGACCCCCCAGCGGGGAGCCCAGCTGGCGGTCAGGGCCACCACGCCGAGGGCGGTGGCGACGAGCAGGACGTGGAGGACGACAGCCCTGCCGTGGGTGGTGGCGCGTCCCCCGGCCACGGGTCAGGCCCCGTTGGCCCGCTTGTCGAGGTCGACCGTGGTGTCCGCGGCCGGGTCGGCCGCGTCGGCCGGGAGCGCGGCGGCGTCCTCGACGTCCTCGTCCTTCACGACCACGGCGACGGCGGCGCGCACGACCTCGACGACGGTGCCGGGGGCGAGCTCGACGCGGACGCGCTCGCTGTCGCCCACCTCGCGCAGGACGCCGAAGACGCCGCTGGTCAGCATCACCTCGTCACCGACCCGCAGCGAGTTCTGGAGCTCGACCTGCGCCTTCTGGCGGCGCTGCGCCGGGCGGATCATGAGGAACCAGAAGAGCAGGAACAGCAGGGCGAGGAACAGCAGCTCGTACACGAGGCGACATCTCTTCGGCGTCGACGACAGGGACCGGCCGCGCGAACGACCTCCGCGATCCTAGCCCGCCCGCGGGGCCCGGGTCCGGCAGCGGTCGGGCAGCGGTCGGGCAGCGGTCGGGGGCGTCGCTCAGTCGTCGAAGAGCGGCGCGTCGGCCACGCGGCCGCCGGGTCCGTCGTACGACGCGGGCACGGCCAGCCCGAGGTGGGCCCACGCCGCCGTGGTGGCGACGCGGCCGCGCGGCGTGCGGGCGAGCAGCCCGGAGCGCACGAGGAACGGCTCGGCGACCTCCTCGACCGTCTCGCGCTCCTCACCGACGGCCACGGCGAGGGTGGAGACCCCCACCGGTCCCCCGCCGAAGCGGCGGCACAGCGCGTCCAGGACGGCCCGGTCGAGCCGGTCCAGCCCCGAGGCGTCGACCTCGTACAGGTCCAGCGCCGCGCGGGCCACCTCGCGGGTCACGACGCCGTCGGCGCGGACCTGGGCGAAGTCGCGCACCCGGCGCAGCAGCCGGTTCGCGATCCGGGGGGTGCCGCGCGAGCGGCCGGCGATCTCGGCGGAGCCGTCGTCCTCGAGCGTCGTGCCGAGCAGCCCGGCCGAGCGGCGCACGATGCGGTCGAGGTCCTCGGGCTCGTAGAACTCGAGGTGGGCGGTGAACCCGAACCGGTCGCGCAGCGGGCCGGGCAGCAGGCCGGCCCGGGTGGTCGCGCCGACCAGCGTGAAGGGCGGGATCTCGAGCGGGATGGCGGTGGCCCCGGGGCCCTTGCCGACGACGACGTCGACCCGGAAGTCCTCCATCGCCATGTAGAGCATCTCCTCGGCCGGCCGCGACATCCGGTGGATCTCGTCCACGAACAGCACGTCGCCCTCGTTCATCCCCGACAAGATGGCGGCGAGGTCACCGGCATGGGTGATGGCGGGACCGCTGGTCAGGCGCAGGGGCGCCGACATCTCGGCGGCGATGATCATGGCGAGGGTCGTCTTGCCCAGCCCCGGCGGGCCCGACAGCAGCACGTGGTCGGGCGCCCGGCCGCGGCGTCGGGCCGCCTCGAGCACGAGGCCGAGCTGCTCGCGGACGCGGACCTGCCCCACCACCTCGTCGAGGGTCCGGGGGCGCAGCGCCGCCTCGACGGCGCGCTCGTCACCCTCGGCCTCCGCCGCCGTCAGGGTGCGCAGGTGGGCCTCCTCGGCGGCGCTGAGGTGGTCGTCGTACCCCTGCTCGTCGCCCACGTCAGGCCTTGCTCAACGTGCGGAGGGCCGCGCGCAGCAGCGCACCGACGTCGGGCGCGTCGCCCGCCTCGGGCGCGACCGCGTCGACGGCGCGGTCGGCCTCCTTCGCCGACCACCCCAGCCCGACGAGACCGCTGTGCACCGGCGCGCGCCACGCGTCGCCCGGCGCCACGACCGGCTGGCCCGGGGCGACGACGGTGCCGGGGGCGCCGATGCGGTCCTTCAGCTCGAGGATGATGCGCTGCGCGCCCTTCTGCCCGATGCCGGGGACCCGCGTGAGCGTCTTGACGTCCTCGTCGGCGACCGCGCGGCGCAGGTCGTCGGGCCGCAGCACCGCGAGCATGGCCTGGGCCAGCTTGGGCCCGACCCCCGACGCGGTCTGCACCAGCTCGAAGACCTGCTTCTCGTCGTCGTCGACGAAACCGAACAGGGTCAGCGAGTCCTCCCGCACGACGAGGCTCGACGCGAGCGTGGCGCGCTCGCCGCGGCGCAGCGTGGCGAGCGTCGCGGGTGCGCACAGCAGCTCGACACCGACACCGCCGACCTCCAGGACGGCGCTGGTCAGGCCGACCGTGGCGACCTCGCCTCGGACGAACGCGATCATCTCTTCCTCCCGTGGGCGGCGACGGCCGCGGCGTACCGGTTCGGTGCGGTGGTGCTGGTCGTGCCGGACGTGCTGGGCGTGCCGCTGGCGCCCCGGGGCGTGCCGGCGACGCGTGACGTCGCCCGAGCGCCGGCCACCGCGGCCTCCAGGCGGTCCTGCGCCCCGCCGCGCCAGATGTGGGTCACGGCGAGGGCCAGCGCGTCGGCGGCGTCGGCAGGCTTCGGCATCTCGGAGAGCCGCAGGATCCGGGTGATCATGGCCCCCACCTGGGCCTTGGTGGCGCGGCCGCTGCCGGACACGGCGGCCTTGACCTCGCTCGGGGTGTGCAGCGCGACCGGGATGCCTCGGCGTGCGGCCACGACCATGGCGATGCCGCTGGCCTGGGCGGTGCCCATCACCGTGCTGACGTCGGAGCGCGCGAAGACCCGCTCGATCGCCACGACGTCGGGGCGGTGCTCCTCGATCCAGGCCTCGACACCCTTCTCGATCGTCACGAGCCGGACCGGCACGGCCTCGGTGGCCGCGGTGCGGAGCACGTTGACGTCGACGAGGGTCAGGGGACGGCCGACGCTGCCCTCGACGACACCCATGCCGCAACGGGTCAGGCCGGGGTCGATCCCGAGCACGCGCATCCGTGGTCCTCCCGACGCGAGGTGGTGGTGTCGAACGTGTGTTCTAGCGCGCCACCGTAGCCCGCTCGCGGGCCGTGGGCGGTACGACGCGCCGCCGTGCCGCCGTGCCGCCCTCGTGCCGCCCTCGTGCCTCCGCCGTCAGGCGTCCTCGAGCTCCGCCATGACGTCGTCGGAGATGTCGAAGTTCGCGTAGATGTTCTGCACGTCGTCGAGGTCCTCGAGCACGTCGACGAGGCGCAGCATCTTGCCGGCGGCGTCCTTGTCGAGCTCGACCTTGAGGTCGGGGCGGAACTCGGCCTCGGCGGAGTCGTAGTCGATGCCCGCCGCCTGCAGCGCGGTGCGGACGGCGACGAGGTCGGTGGCCTCGGAGACGACCTCGAACGCCTCGCCGATGTCCTCCACGGCGTCGGCGCCGGCCTCGAGGGTGGCCTCGAGCACGTCGTCCTCGTCCACCGTGCGCGCGTCCTGCGCCGCGGGCACCACGACGACGCCCTTGCGGTGGAACAGGAAGGAGACCGAGCCCGGGTCGGCGAGCGAGCCGCCGTTGCGGGTCATCGCGGTGCGGACCTCCATGGCCGCGCGGTTCTTGTTGTCCGTGAGGCACTCGATGAGCATCGCGACGCCCGCCGGCCCGTAGCCCTCGTACATGATCGTCTGGTAGTCGGCGCCGCCGGTCTCCGCGCCCGAGCCGCGCTTGACGGCGCGGTCGATGTTGTCGTTCGGGACCGAGCTCTTCTTCGCCTTCTGGATGGCGTCGTACAGCGTCGGGTTGCCCCCGGGGTCACCGCCGCCCATGCGGGCCGCGACCTCGACGTTCTTGATCAGCTTGGCGAACATCTTGCCGCGCTTGGCGTCGATGGCGGCCTTCTTGTGCTTCGTGGTCGCCCACTTGGAGTGGCCAGACATGCGTCCCTCTTCTACTCAGCCGGTACGACGGGTCCGAGCCTCGTCCACCACCGAGTCCCAGAACATCCGGTGGACGACGGGGTCGTCACCGATCTCGGGGTGGAAGGACGTCGCCAGGAGCGCGCCCTGCCGGACCGCGACGATCCTACCCGCGGCGTCGCCGTGCGTCGGGGAGCCCTCCGCCCGGGCCAGCACCTCGACCCCGGGGCCGGCCGACTCGACCCACGGGGCCCGGATGAAGACGGCCGGCACCGGGGTGCCGGCGAGGTCGACGGTGGTCTCGAACGAGTCGACCTGCCGACCGAAGGCGTTGCGGCGCACGGTGACGTCCAGGCCGCCGACCACCTCCGAGCCGTCCTGCTGCGCCGGCGTGCCGTCGAGGACCCGGTCGGCCAGCAGCACCATGCCCGCGCACGTCCCGAGGACGGGACGGTCCCGGGCCACGAACGCCCGCACCGCGTCCATCACCCCGAAGCGCACCGCGAGCCGGCCGATGGTCGTCGACTCCCCGCCCGGGAGGACGAGCCCGTCGAGCGGCTCGATCTCCTCGGCCCGGCGGACGGCCACTGCGTCCGCGCCCAGGCGGCGCAGCGCCGCGACGTGCTCGCGGACGTCGCCCTGGAGGGCGAGCACCCCGACGCGCGGGCGGCTCGACGGGGGCGACGGCGGGGACGGAGGGGGGGACGGAGGGGCGGGCACGGGCGCCGAACCTAGCGGGCGGCGGGTGCCGGGCGGCGGGCGTCCCGCATCGCGGCGGGCCTCAGCCCGCCCGCAGCGTGACGACGACGACCTCGGGCGGCGCGCCGACGCGCACCGGCGGGCCCCAGGCCCCGGCGCCCCGGCCGGTCACCAGCGTGACCCCGTCCACGTCGTCCACCCCGGCGACGGTGGGCTGGTCGAGGCGCACGAACCACCCGAAAGGCCACAGCTGCCCGCCGTGGGTGTGCCCGGACAGCTGCACGTCGACGCCGCGGTCCGTGACGACCTGGGACGGCTCGTGGGCGACGAAGAGGATCGCGTCGTCGGGCGACGTCCCGGCGAGGGCGGCGCCGGGGTCGGGGGCGGACGCGCCGGTCCCGATGGCGTCGTGCACCCCGGCCACGACGAGGCGCGCTCCCCCGGCCTCGACGGTCACCGACTCGTTGGCCAGCACCGTGATGCCGAGCCCCTCGAGACGGGCGACGAGCTCGTCGGCGTCGCCGTTGAGGAACTCGTGGTTGCCGGTCACGGCCACCACGCCGTACGGCGCGTCGAGGTCGCCCAGCGGGTCGAGGTAGGGACCGACGTGGCGGTGCAGGCCGTCGGCGTAGTCGCCCCCGAGCACCACCAGGTCGGCGTCCGTGCCGGCCACCTGCTCGACCACCGCGCGCACGAAGTCGTCGTCGCGCACCGGCCCGACGTGCAGGTCGCTGATGAACGCCACCCGGAGGCCGTCGAGCCCGTCGCCCAGGTCGGCCACCACGACCTCGTGCTCCGTGGTCCGCACGTGGGCGGCCTCGACGTGCCCGTACGCCGTGGTGCCCGTCGCCGCGAGCACGGCGAGCACGGCGCCCCACCGCGCGGTCCGCAACCGGGCCGCCGGACGGCGGGCGAGGCGCAGCACGCCGCACGTGACCGCCACCAGCAGGAGGCCGAGCGTCAGGTACCAGGCCAGCGCGACCGCCGTGAGGCCGAGCCACAGGAGCGGGCGCCACGGGGCCGGGTCCGTCGTGCGCTGCACGACCTCCGCCACGGCGAAGGCGACGACGCCGAGCACCGCGACGGCGACGGTCCCCCGTCGTACCCGGGCCGCGCCGCGCGGGCCCAGCACGTCGCCCCAGGCGGGCGCGACGGCGAGGCGGCGCACGAGCCACGTCACCCAGCCGACGAGCACGAGGAGGGCGAGCGCGCCGCCGAGCCAGATCACCCGGTCATCCTGCCGGGGCCGCCCTGAGGCGCCCCGCCGTCGCGGCGGCGGGCCTCACCAGCCGCGCTCGGCCAGCCGGTGCGGCTGCGGGATCTCCTCCACGTTGATGCCGACCATGGCCTCACCGAGCCCGCGCGAGGCCTTCGCGACCACGTCGGGGTCGTCGAAGAACGTGGTGGCGCGCACGATCGCCTCGGCGCGCTGCGCGGGGTTGCCGGACTTGAAGATGCCCGACCCGACGAAGACGCCCTCGGCGCCCAGCTGCATCATCATCGCCGCGTCGGCCGGGGTCGCGATCCCGCCGGCCGTGAACAGCACGACCGGCAGCCGTCCCGCGGACGCGACCTCCGCGACCAGCTCGTACGGCGCGGACAGCTCCTTCGCCGCGACGTACAGCTCGTCGGGGGCCAGCGAGGACAGGCGGGCGATCTCGGCGCGGATCGTCCGCATGTGGGTCACCGCGTTCGACACGTCCCCCGTGCCGGCCTCGCCCTTGGAGCGGATCATCGCCGCGCCCTCGGTGATGCGCCGCAGCGCCTCGCCCAGGTTCGTCGCCCCGCACACGAACGGCACGGTGAACGACCACTTGTCGATGTGGTGGGCGTAGTCGGCCGGGGTCAGCACCTCGGACTCGTCGACGTAGTCGACGCCCAGGCTCTGCAGCACCTGCGCCTCGGCGAAGTGACCGATGCGGGCCTTGGCCATCACCGGGATCGACACGGCCGCCACGATCGAGTCGATCATGTCGGGATCGCTCATCCGCGACACCCCGCCCTGCGCGCGGATGTCGGCCGGCACCCGCTCCAGCGCCATCACGGCCACCGCACCGGCGTCCTCGGCGATCCGGGCCTGCTCGGCGGTGACCACGTCCATGATCACGCCGCCCTTGAGCATGTCGGCCATGCCGCGCTTCACCCGCACGGAGCCGGTGGTGGACGGGGCGGTCGGTTCGTTCGTCATGGGCGGCACCCTAGGACCGTCGGCGGGCGCGGCGGGCGCCGTGCCGAGGGGTGGGCGCGACGGGTCGGGCCCGCGCCACCTCGACCATCGTGTCCCGGTCGACCAGCTTGCGGCGCGGCCGGCCGTCGCGCGCTCCCCAGGCCCGCTCGTACGTGTCGACCGCCGCCCAGCCGGCCGCGTCGATCGACCGGGGCGCCCGGCGCCGCACGAGCTGCGCGAACGCCTCGCGGTGCGCGCCCGGCTCGCCGTCGGGGCCTGCCGATGCGCCGGCGGTGGGGGCGCTGGGCTCCGCGAGCAGGCCGGCGTTGAAGTCGGCCACCAGGTGCGCGACCGTCTCCTCCGCGTCCGTCTTGTTCGTGCCGATGTAGCCGCTGGGGCCCCGCTTGATCCAGCCCGCGACGTACGTGCCCGGCACGGGGGTGCCGCTGCCGTCGTGCACCCGCCCCGCGTCGTTGGGGATGGTGGCGCTGACCTCGTCGAAGGGCAGGCCCGGGACGGGACGTCCGCGGTAGCCCACCGAGCGCAGCACGAGACCGGCCGCGAGGGTCGAGACCCGCTCGGTCGCCACGGCGCGGGCGTTGCCCTCCGCGTCGACGACGAGGTCGTTGTCGACCACCTCGAGCCCGGCCACCGCGCCCTCGCCCAGGATGCGCAGCGGGGACTGGGCGAAGCGGAGGACGACGCGGCGCCGTCCCTCGCCGCGGGGCTCGGGGAGGTGCTCGAGCATGCGGATCTTCTGCTCGAGCATGGGCTCCAGGGTGCCGGCCGCCCGCCGGCGCAGCGTCTCATTGTCGAGGCGCAGCCCGCCCTCGACGACCACGTCGATGTCGTCGCGCATGACGAGGCCGGTGAGCTCGGGCAGCGTGTACGCCGCCTGCGCGGCGCCCCGCCGGGCGACCAGCACGACCTCGCGCACCTTGCTCTCCCGCAGCGCCTCCAGCGCGTGGTCGGCGATGTCGGTGCCCGCGAGCCGCTCGGGGTCGGTGGCCAGGATGCGGGCGACGTCGAGGGCGACGTTGCCGTTGCCGACGACCACGACCCGCTCCGCGTCCAGGGGCACGTCGAGCTCGGTGTGGTCGGGGTGGCCGTTGTACCAGGCGACGAAGCCCGTGGCCGTGCCGCTGCCCGGCAGGTCCTCGCCCTCCACGCCGAGGCGGCGGTCGAGCGAGGCGCCGGTCGCGTAGAGCACCGCGTGGTGGTGGGCCAGCAGGTCCTCGTGCGTCACGTCGACGCCGACCTCGACGCCGAGGTGGTAGGAGAAGCCCCGCTCGCGCTCGATGGTGCGGAACAGGTCGACCACCTTGCGGGTGTCGGGGTGGTCGGGCGCGACGCCCGCCCGGGCGAGGCCGTACGGCGTGGGGAGCCGCTCGATCACGCTGACCTGCGCGCCGTCCTGCTTGAGCACCTCGTCGGCGGCGTACATCGCCGCCGGGCCCGAGCCGACGACGGCGACGCGCAGCGGCCCGCGGGCCGGGTCGGCCCGCTCGATGGGCCGCAGGGGCGCCTGGACGGGTCGCGGTCGCGGCGGGGTGTGGAAGAGCTCGTTGATCTCCAGGAACGGCAGCTCGCCCTCGGCCAGCTTGGTGTGGGGCTTGATCGCCCCGACCGGGCAGGCGCTGACGCACGCGCCGCAGTCGAC
Source organism: Nocardioides sp. ChNu-153 (assembly GCF_030466625.1). GTDB lineage: Bacteria > Actinomycetota > Actinomycetes > Propionibacteriales > Nocardioidaceae > Nocardioides. Next base: position 134,907 of record NZ_JADEVT010000006.1, on the reverse strand, counting down.
GCACGACGCCGGGTCGATGTAGAGCATCTCGGCGGTGCCGAAGTCCGGCTCGTCGGGCGTCGGGTGGATGCAGTTGACCGGGCACGCGAAGACGCAGGACGCGTCCCCGCAGCACGAGCGCGTGACGACGTGGGGCATGGGGGCTCGCTGTCTGTTCGGGGCGTCGCGGCGGGGCGGACGACCGGGCTCGACCGGGGGAGAACGGTACGGCGGCACCGGCGACGTGGGGGCCGTCGCCGGTACCGCCGTACCGGGGGTGCTGCGGGCGGCTCAGGCCGCGAACTTCACCGGGGGCTCGCTGCGGTAGCGCGACGGGCGCGTGCCGTACATGCCGAGGCGCTTCCAGACCCGCTTCGCCAGCGGGTTCATCAGCCCGGACTGCTCGGCCAGCATGCGCACGTCCGCGAAGGTGTCGGCGAGCATCTTCTGCGACTCCGGCGAGTCCCAGTAGAGCTCCTTGACGAGGCTCTCGGGCACGCCGAACCGGCGGCGGAACTCCTTGGGCGGCATGAGGATGGCGTCGCCGAGGATCCGCATGATGACCGGGTAGAGCAGCGAGACCGCGAGCTTGTTGATGCGGCCCATCTTGGGCGCGCGACGCTTGACGAGCTCGTGGGCGAACGAGATGTGGCGTGCCTCCTCGGCCACGTGGATCTCCATGATCCGGCCCATCATCGGGTGGATCTCGTCGCGGCTGCGCAGGATCGCCTTCTGCGTGTGGTCGATCGGCTCCTCGCCGGCCAGCACGCCGACGAAGAAGATGACCGGGAGGCGGTTCGCGACCAGCGAGAAGGTCGGGCTGAGCACCCGGATCCAGAGCGGCATGCCCGAGACGTCCATGCCGACGCGGTTCACCGCCTCCTGGAACATCTGGGTGTGGTGGCACTCCTCCGTCGCCTCGTGCATGAGGTAGCGGTACTCCGGCGAGCCGTTCTCCAGGCTGAAGACGTACTGCATGATCCCGCGGATCAGGATGTTCTCGAACTGCCAGCCGACCTTGAAGATGTTGGCCTGACGCCACAGGCCCATCTCGATCTGCTTCTCCACCGGCTGCGACTGGTACCACGCGCTCGAGCCCAGCGGGTCCACCTTCGGCAGGATCCAGCGCGGGTCGTCGTGGCGCACCTGGAAGTCGGGGTGGTCCCAGTCGATGTCGACGAACGCGTCGAAGTGGCGCTCGACCGAGGCGACCGAGAGACGGTGCAGCACCTCGGCGTACTCCTCGTCGGACAGCCCCTCGGGCACCTCGGGAGCGTCCCAGTCGATCATGTCGAGGGTGAACTTCTCCGGCTCACCGGAGGCGTCGGGCTTCTCGGACACCTGTGCGGTCATCGCTGGCACTCTCCTCGCGTCGTCGCGGCACGGCCGGTTCCCCGGCCGTTCGAGGGTGGCTGGCCACCCGTTCACACGATCGTGCTCCGCCGACCGGACGATGTCAAGGACTATGTAACATTCAGAGTGTCATGTTCGGGTGTCACGTTCGCGGCGGGCGTCCTCAGGCCGCGGACGGCGGCGCCGCGCCCCCGGTGCTCTCCGCCAGGGCCTGCTCGCGCACCACCCAGATGCGCTGCACCACGGTCACCGTGCTGGCGGCCGCCAGCGCCCACAGCGTCACCTCCATGAGGATGCGCAGGTCGAACAGGCCCGACAGGCCGGTCATGACGAGGATCGCGACGAGGCGGTCCGCCCGCTCGGCGATGCCCACCTTGGCCTGGAAGCCCAGCCCCTCCGCCCGGGCCCGCGCGTACGACGTCACGCTGCCCATGACGAGGCAGACCAGGCTCAGCACGAGGTAGAGCGTCGAGTCGCCCGGGCCCGCGAAGTAGAGCGCCAGGCCGCCGAAGATGGCGCCGTCGCCCACGCGGTCGAGGGTGGAGTCGAGGAAGGCGCCGAACTTCGAGCTGCGCCCCGTCTCCCGGGCCATGAACCCGTCGATGAGGTCGGAGAACACGAAGGCGGTGATGAACAGGACGCCGATCAGCAGCTCGCCCTGCGGGAAGAACACGAGGGCGCCCACGCAGACACCGAGCGTGCCGACGAGGGTGACGGCGTCGGGGCTGACCCCACGACGGATGAGGAGACGGGCGATGGGCGAGAGGAGTCGGGTCCAGAACCCGCGGAAGCGCTCGAGCATGGTGACGGCAGGCTAGCGGCCCGCGAGCGCCGCGCACGCCTCCGCGACCGCCGTCGGCGCGCCCGCGGCGTACCAGTCCAGCCCGTCGACCACCTCGTGCCGGGTCGTGCCGCCCACCCCGCGCACGAGCGCGGCGCCGGGCAGCTCGTCCCACGTGGGCACCGAGTGCTGGAACACCAGCCCGAGACGGCCCTGCGCGACGGCGGTGGCGTCCATGCTCCCCGAGCCGAGCATGCGCACCGCCGCGACGGCACCCGTCGCCCGCCCGAACGCACGGCCCGCCTCGCCCGCGAGCGCCGACGGGTGGAAGTAGGTGGCGGCGCTCGTGCGCGCGAGCGGTACGTCGGTCAGTCGCGGCAGGCGCTGCCCGTCCCGGGTGGTCGGGAGCCCGGGGCCGCCGACGAACAGCGCGTCCTCGTGCGGGTGGTAGACGGCGCCGAGCACGAGCTCGTCCCCGTCGAGCAGCGCCAGGGCCGAGCACCACCACGTCAGCCCCGAGAGGAAGTTGTAGGTGCCGTCGACGGGGTCGATCACCCAGCGGCGCCCGGTGGTGCCCGCCTCGTCGACGCCCTCCTCCCCCAGCAGCCCGTCGCCGGGGCGCTCGGTGCGCAACCGGCCCGCCACCAGGTCCTCGGCGGCGTGGTCGGCGGCCGTCACCACGTCGGAGACCGACGTCTTCTCGGCGACGGCGAGACCCTCGACCCCCTCGGCCCGCATCGCCGCCGCGAGCCGGCCCGCGGCGCGCACGACGTCCCCGGCGAGGCGGACGTCGTCGGCGTCGGGCGCGCTCACGCCGGCCACGCCTCGCGCAGGAGGTCGCGGGTGTCCGTGAGCAGCTGCGGCAGCGTCTTGGTCGCGCCGAGCACCGTCATGAAGTTGGCGTCGCCCGACCAGCGCGGCACGACGTGCTGGTGCAGGTGGGCGGCGAGCGAGCCGCCCGCGGCCGAGCCGAGGTTGAGGCCCACGTTGAACGCGTCCGGAGTGGCGATCGCCCGGATCGCGGTGATGGCCGCCTTGGTCATCGCCGCGACCTCGGCGGTCTCGTCGTCGTCGAGGTCGGTGTAGTCCGCGACGTGCCGGCGCGGCAGCACCATGAGGTGGCCCGGGTTGTAGGGGTAGAGGTTGAGCACCGCGAAGGTGGTCGGCCCCTCGGCGACGACCAGGTCGGGCTCCGTCGACGTGCCCGCCACCATCCGGCAGAAGGGGCAGCCGCGCGGTTCGGTGCGCGGCTGCTCCTCCCCGTCACCGCCCCGGATGTAGGCCATCCGGTAGGGGGTGTAGAGCCGCATCAGCCCGTCGGGGTCGCTCACGGTCGCTCCTCCGCCTCTCGCGCGCCCGTCCGGCGCGGGTCGCTCAGTACTGGTGGAACCATCGGTCCAGCTCGTCGGCCACGCCGGGGCAGGTCACGTCCTGGTCGCGCTCGTCGGCCACCCACTGGCCCAGCACCGCCGGTCCGCCCTGCACCACCCACTCCTCGCCGCAGCGCGCCAGCGCCTCCGCGCGGGAGGTGTGCCCGGCCGCCCGCCACTCGGGCACGCCGAGCGCCAGGTCGCCCACGACCTGCTCCCACAGGTACGGCGTGGAGTAGACGCCGATGGCCAGTCCCGCGTCGGTGTAGCCCCGGGCCACGCCCTCGACCACGGCCGCGTTCGCGTCCGGGTCGTCGCTCCACGCGAAGTCGGGCACCGGCTCGACGTCGATCCACACCACGGGCGAGACGAGCCCCGCGGAGCGCATCGAGGCCACGTTGAACCGGGCCTGCTGGTAGCCGGTGTTGCGCAGGGCGCCGTCGGGTGTCGAGCCGTCGAAGGGGCCCGTCGTGCCGTGGCGGGCCACGGTCGCCGCGTCGGGGAAGCTCGCCACCGCGTACGCCGACGCGAGCAGGTGACGCTCGGCCACCCAGTCGACCTGCGCGGCGAGGCACGGGTTGGGGTGGAAGCCGGGGCCGTTGGTGAGGCCGATGACGACGTACTCCGCCTCCGGCAGGGGCAGGGGCATGCCGAGCGTGCGCTTCTGCGGGATGCCGAGGCCCCGGGGGCACTGGGGCCAGCTGATGTCGCCGCCGAGCACGGCACCGTCCGGGCCGCGTACCGGCCCGTCCTGGGGCCCGTCCTGCGGCCCGTCCTGCTCGCCGGCGAGCTCCTCGGCCAGGCCGGCCAGGTCGCCGGCCTCGGGGCCCGCCGTACCCGGGGCGGGGGCCTGGGTCAGCTCGGTGGCCGCGGCCTCGGGGGCGCTGGGCGGCGCAGGAGCCGGGGTGCTCGGCTCCGTCGCGCCGTCCCCGCCTCCCCCGCCGCAGGCGGCGAGGGGGACGACGAGGAGAGCGGCGGCCAGCAGGCCGCGCACTCCCCCGCGGCCCCCCACGCCGGCCCGCACGCCGCTCAGACCTGGGTGCGGGCGGCGACGGCGTCGACGACCCGGGCGACCGCGTCCTCGATCGGCACGCCGTTGTCCTGGTCGCCGTTGCGGTAGCGGAAGGACACCGCGCCCGCCTCCACGTCCTGGTCGCCCACGATGACCATGAAGGGCACCTTCTGCAGCTGGGCGTTGCGGATCTTCTTCTGCATCCGGTCGTCGGAGTCGTCGACCTCGACCCGGATGCCCGCGGCCCGCAGGCGCTTCGCCACGTCGTACAGGTAGTCCACGTGCCGCTCGGCGACCGGGATGGCCTGCACCTGCACGGGCGCGAGCCACGGCGGGAAGACGCCGGCGTAGTGCTCCACCAGCACGCCGAGGAACCGCTCGATCGAGCCGAACTTCGCCGAGTGGATCATCACGGGCTGCTGGCGCGACCCGTCCGCGGCGGCGTACTCCAGACCGAAGCCCTGGGGCTGGTTGAAGTCGTACTGCACGGTGCCCATCTGCCACGTGCGGCCGATGGCGTCCTTGGCCTGGACGGAGATCTTCGGGCCGTAGAACGCGGCGCCGCCCGGGTCGGGCACCAGCTCGAGACCGGAGCCCCGCGCGACGTCCTCGAGCACCTTCGTCGCGGTCGCCCACTGCTCCTCGGTGCCCACGAACTTGCCCGGCTTGGAGTCGTCGCGGGTCGAGAGCTCCAGGTAGAAGTCGTCGAGACCGAAGTCGCGCAGCACGCTCAGCATGAAGTCGAGCAGGTGCTCCACCTCGGCCGGCGCCTGCTCGGGGGTGCAGTACGAGTGCGAGTCGTCCTGGGCGAAGCCGCGCACGCGGGTGAGGCCGTGGATGACGCCGGACTTCTCGTAGCGGTAGACCGACCCGAACTCGAAGAGCCGCAGCGGCAGCTCGCGGTAGGAGCGGCCGCGGGAGGCGTAGATCAGGTTGTGCATCGGGCAGTTCATCGCCTTGAGCTGGTAGTTCGAGCCCTCGAACTCCATGGGCGGGAACATGGTGTCGGCGTAGTACGGCAGGTGCCCCGAGGTGTGGAACAGGCCGTCCTTGCTGATGTGCGGGGTGCCGACGTAGGAGAAGCCCTCCTCGATGTGGCGACGGCGGACGTAGTCCTCCATCTCCCGCTTGATGACGCCGCCCTTGGGGTGGAAGACCGGCAGCCCGGAGCCCAGCTCGTCGGGGAAGCTGAACAGGTCGAGCTCGCGGCCGAGCTTGCGGTGGTCGCGGCGCTCGGCCTCCTCGAGGCGGTGCAGGTGGGCCTCGAGGTCCTCCTTGGTCGCCCAGGCGGTGCCGTAGATGCGCTGCAGCTGCTTGTTCTTCTCGTCGCCGCGCCAGTACGCCGCCGCGCTGCGCATCAGCTTGAACGCCGGGATGCGCTTCGTCGTGGGCAGGTGCGGGCCGCGGCACAGGTCCTTCCAGACCACGTCGCCGCTGCGCCCGGTGTTGTCGTAGATGGTGAGCTCGCCCGCGCCGACCTCGACGCTCGCGCCCTCGGCGGCGTCCTCCGCCGCGCCGCCGCCCTTGAGCGCGATCAGCTCGAGCTTGTAGGGCTCGTGCTGCAGCTCGGTGAGCGCGTCGGCGTCGGTGGTGACCCGGCGGGAGAACCGCTGGTTCTCCTTGATGATCTTCCGCATCCGGGTCTCGATCTTGTCGAGGTCCGCGGGCGTGAACGGGGTCTCGACGTCGAAGTCGTAGTAGAAGCCGTCGGTGATCGGCGGGCCGATGCCGAGCTTCGCCTCCGGGAAGAGCGCCTGGACGGCCTGGGCGAGCACGTGCGCGGTCGAGTGGCGCAGGATGTCGAGGCCGTCGGGGCTGGTGATCTCGACGGCCTCCACCTCGTCGCCGTCGGCGAGCTCGTGGGACAGGTCGCGGAGCTCGCCGCCGATGCGTGCGGCGATGACGTCCGGCTGCTCGGCGAAGAGCTCCCAGGCCCTCGTGCCGGCCGTGACCGTCCGCTCCTCGCGCACGTCGGCGTGGGTGCGGGCGATCGAGATGTCGGACACGAGGTATCTCCTGGGCGTGCGGTCGGTGGCGGGCGCTCGGCGGGCGCACGGGGGCGCCCGGCGCGATGCTATCGGTCGCCGCCGTCCGCGCTCGCCCCGGTTTCGCCCCGCGGCGGGCCGCCGACGGCCTACCCTGCGCGGGTGAAGCAGACGACCCGCCGCAGCAGTCCCCCCGCCACCCGGTGCGCCGTGTGCTGGAGCGCCGTGGACCTGACCGACGGCACGACCGTGCGCCTCGTCCTGGCCCGTGGGCTCGACGAGCCGTCCTCCGACCCCACCACGGCCTCCAGCGAGATCGACACCGACTGGCGGCACTCCTACGCCGTCAGCTTCTGCGGGATGGAGCACGCGCGCTCCTGGGCGGCGGAGGCCGACGTCCCGCAGCACGCGTGGGTGCGGTCGTCGACGGTCAGCGACGGCGAGCTCGGGTTGGTGCTCCTCGTGGCCCTGCTCGTCCTGGTGCTCGCCGGGTTCGGCGTCGTGCACCTGGCGGGCACCTACCTCTGTGTCGCCCTCTCGGTCGGGCGGGTCAGGCCATGTCGCGGTAGCGCTGCGCGGTCGCCAGCTTCTCCTCGAGGAGCGGGCGGGTGGCCTGGCGCGGGTGGGCCCAGTCGTCGTCGACGACGAAGAGGCCCGCGTACGCCGCCGTGTCGCGCTGGTAGCGCCAGCCCTCCGCCAGCGGGCCGACGTCGAGGGCGTCGTACCCCAGGCGGTCCATGACGTCGCGCACCGTCGCCTTCGCGCCCGGGTCGTCGCCGGCGATCGGCAGGACGCTGCGCTCGGGGTCGCCGCTCTCGCGCGCCCGGCTGAAGAGGTGCTCGAAGAAGATGTTGTTGAACGCCTTGACCACGTGCGACTCCGGCAGGTGCGCCTGCAGCAGCTCGCTGGTGGTGGTCGACTCGTCGTCCAGCTCGGCGACGTGCCCGTCGCGCTCGGGGTAGTAGTTGTTCGTGTCGATGACGACCTTGCCGCGCAGCGGCTCGACCGGCACGTCGCGGTAGGCCTTCAGCGGGATGGTCACGACGACGACGTCGCCCTCGGCCGCGGCCTGCTCGGGCGTGGCCGGGCGCGCGCTGCCGCCGAGCTCGGTGACGAGGTCGACGAGGGTCTCGGGGCCGCGGCTGTTGCTCAGCACGACGTCGTACCCCGCCGCGACGGCGAGCCGGGCGAGCGTGCCGCCGATGTTGCCGGCGCCGATGAATCCGATGGTGGTGGTCATGGCCGCTGCAACCCCGCACGGCGCGCCGCTGTTCCGCGAGGCGCGACACGGCGTCGGTGACCTGCCACGATCGGCGCCATGGCGATCAACCCCACCGGCAAGGACATCAAGCGCTACCTGACCGAGGACCCGGGCGGACCCGTGGTCATGCTCAACCTGCTGCGCTTCGCGGACGGCGGGCGCGAGGAGTACGCGCGGTACGCGGCGGCGCTCGAGGAGACGTTCCTGCCGCGGTACGGAGCGCAGGTGCTCTACGCCGGCGACGGGTCCACCACCCTCGTCGCCGAGACGGGCCAGGACTGGGACGCCGTGCTGCTCGTGCGCTACCCCGACCGGCAGGCCTTCAGCCGGATGGTCGCCGACCCGGAGTACCAGCAGGTGACGCAGCACCGGACGAACGCACTCACCGAGGCCGTGCTGCAGGCCACCGTGCCGTGGGCCGGCTCCGCGAGCTGACCGCGCCACACCCGGCCGCCCGGCGCCACACCCCGCGACCGCCCCACGACGCAGGAACGCCCCCGGCTCGAGAGCCGGGGGCGTTCCGTCGGTGGGCGATACTGGGTTCGAACCAGTGACCTCTTCGGTGTGAACGAAGCGCGCTACCACTGCGCCAATCGCCCGCGTGGTGCGGTCGCACACGTTAGCGCACGACGCCCGGCAACTCACAATGCGGGGTCCCGCGACCTCACGGGTCGACGTCCTGCGCCTCCCGCTCGGCCCAGACCTCCTGCGCCCGGGCGGTCACGGGACCGGGGGCCGGCAGCTCCCGGTCGCCCCACCGCGCGACGGCCTGCACGTCCCGGGTCGTGCTGACGAGGAACGCCTCGTCCGCCTGCTCGGCGACCGTGATCGGCTCGTCGACCTCGCGGGCCCCCAGCCACTCGATGACGAGCGCGCGGGTCACGCCGGCGAGGCAGCCGCTCGCGAGCGTCGGGGTGCGCAGCTCGCCGTCGACGACGTAGAACACGTTCGAGCCGGTGCCCTCGCAGAGGTCTCCCGCGGTGTTCGCGAGCACCGCCTCCGAGGCGCCCCGCTCGGCCGCGTGCGCGAGGGCGACGACGTTCTCGGCGTACGACGTCGTCTTGAGCCCGGCGACCGCGCTGTGCTCGTTGCGCCGCCACGGCACGGTGACGACCTTCGTGGCGGCGGGCAACGGGTCCATGGGGACCGCCGACACGAGGACCGTGGGCGCCGCGTCACCCCGCCCGGACCCCAACGGCGCCGGCCCCCCGGTGACGGTGATGCGCAGCCGGCCCAGCGGCAGGTGCGCGGCCGCGAGCACGGCACCGACGCCCTCCTTGACGGCAGCGACGTCGACGCCCCCGAGGCCGATCCCGGCCGCCGATCGCTCCAGGCGCTCGAGGTGGCGGGTCAGCGCGAACGGGCGGCCGTCGACGACCTTGACGGACTCGAACACCCCGTCCCCCACCGTCAGCCCGTGGTCGGTCGCCCGCACCACCGGCTCGTCGGGATCGCTCAGGAGCCGGCCGTCCACCCACGTCTGCATGGCGGCCATCGTAGGTCGGGGCGGGTCGATGCCCCGGGGGGCCGGGCGGCTGTCGCGAGCCCCTCACCCCCGAAGGATCCATGCCTATCATCCGTCTCGTGGCGGCTGGACCGCCGTTCCCGGCCGACCAGGAGGTCTCATGAGCCAACCGTCGTTGCGGCCGCAGAAGACCGCATTGCTGCTCGCCCAGCGCATCGTCGGCGACATCCACCAGCGGGGCAACAGGGCCGGCGACCGCCTGCCCCCCGAGCGGGTGATGCTCGAGGAGTACTCGGTCGGACGGGGCACCCTGCGCGAGTCCCTGCGGTTCCTGGAGCTCCAAGGCGTCATCAGCCTTCGCCCGGGGCCCGGTGGAGGACCGGTGGTCCAGCAGCCCCGCGCCAGCAACCTCGCCCACAGCCTCACCCTCCTGCTGCAGTTCGAGCACGCCTCGTTCCGCACCGTCGTCGAGGCCCGGGGCACCCTCGAGCCCGTGATGGCGCAGCTCGCCGCCCAGCGGATGAGCGACGAGCAGATCGTCGAGCTCGGGCGCAGCGTCGAGACCCGGGAGGAGCAGCCCGGCGACGAGGGCGCGGTCCGTCAGCAGGACAGGCAGTTCCACGGGGCCATCGCCCACGGCTCCGGCAACGCCGCGCTCGGCTGCCTGGTCGACGCGCTGCTCGAGACCCTGCACGGTTCGGCCACCGGTGTCGACCTCCCCGATACCCACCGGTCGGCGGTCGACGACGCCCACCGCGCCATCTACGCGTCCATCGCGGCGCGCGACCCGGCCCGGTCCGCCGCCGCCATGCGGGACCACCTCGCAGCGCACCTGGAGCACGCTGAGCGAACCTTCCCCGACGTGCTGGACGCCCCGGTCACCTGGTTCCTCGGCACGACGTGAGCCCCCGACGCAGCGCCGGGCCGGCGCCGCAGCGTCGACGCAGCTCGGGGCATGGCCCGGGCGGCGCTCGGGCAACTGCCCTCGACGGACCCGGCACTGGACGGGTCCGGAACGGCCGAGAACCGCGCCACGACGGGCCCGTTCGCCTGCTCGCCACGCCGCCGTGGACCCGATTTTGCACCGGGTGGGGCATCCGCTAATGTTCTCGACGCACGCCGGGCCGGGAACGGAACGGAGCGCAAGCGGACGTAGCTCAGTTGGTAGAGCGCAACCTTGCCAAGGTTGAGGTCGCGAGTTCGAGCCTCGTCGTCCGCTCGGAGAGAACAATGGTCGAAGCCTCCACGGTGGAGTGGCCGAGAGGCGAGGCAACGGACTGCAAATCCGTCTACACGGGTTCAAATCCCGTCTCCACCTCGACTTCCTCGATCCTCCGGGATCGTGGTCGCTTGAAGGGCGATTGGCGCAGTGGTAGCGCGCTTCCTTGACACGGAAGAGGTCACTGGTTCAAACCCAGTATCGCCCACCACACGTTCCACCAGGTCAGACCCCGTCACGGCGCAGCCGAGACGGGGTCTTCCTCGTTCTCGGGCCGCCTCCGGCGCGTCCACGGCGGCCGCCCTCACCGTGGCGGAGTCGGCCCTTCCTCGATCGGCCCTTCCTCGATCGGCCACTGGTCGAGGGTGCGCACGAGGCGGGAGTCGATCCACGCCTGCTCCATGCGGGCGTCGGGCCGCTGGTCGGTCCCCGGCTCGATCCACACCGCCCAGGCGTCCCACCCGAAGCGCTTGCCCCGTCGCTGGCGCCACATCATCACGACGCCGGGGCGCGGCTGCTCCCACCGGCCCGTGACGTCCACCCACACGTGCTGCACCCGGGCCGCGTACATCGGGCCCAGCTCGACGGAGGTGACACGCACGAGTGGCAGGATAGAACGTGTGTTCGATCATCTCCCACTCGTGCCGCCCCCGCCTCGCCCTCCCGCCGTGCCGGCTGGGAGGTCCTGACCGTGCGCGCCTCGCGCTGGGTCGCGACCTGGAGCGACGACGGCCGGGCGGTCACGTACCACCCGCGCGAGACCCGCACGCGGGAGCCGCGGCCGTTCGGGGAGTGGGCACGGTCGCCGCTGGGCGACGTGACCGATCGCCGCGCCTTCGACGCCCACATGGACCAGGTCGGCGAGGACGACCAGAGCGTCCCGGACACCGACGCGTGACCCGGCACCCGGCGACGTCCCCCGCTGACGTCCCCGCTGGCGACCGCCGGACGGCTACGGTGGTGGACGTAGCCCACCCCGCAGAGGTCGGCGCACAGAGGAACCCCGGTCACCCTCACGCAGGGCGGCGGGGGTTCCTCGTCGCTCGGGCCGTCTCGGTCGGCCGGCGTCAGTAGCGCGTGACGGCCAGCGCCAGCAGCACGACCGCGACGACCGCCAGCACGGCGAGCCCTCCGAGCGCGACCACCGGCGGGACCCCGTCACGTGGGTGTCGCCTGCTCATCGTCGTTCCTCCCCCATGCCGCGGGACGCTACGGTGCGCGACCACCGCCCCGGGCCCGAACGCCCGAGACTTTGCCTCCGGCGCTCGCCCCTGGCGGAGGCGCCCCCGGCGACGCCGTCGTCCGGCGGTAGGTTCCCCACCCATGAAGCGCATCGTCCTCGTGGCCGGCGTGCTCGCCGGGATCTCGTCGCTCACCGCCTGCAGCTCCGACACCGGTGACGACACGGCGCCGGCGGCCGGACCCGACGGCGTGCCCACCCGCAGCTCCACCGAGGTCGCCGTCGGGGACGCGCTCGAGCTCGTCGACGGGGTCCTGGTCACCGTCTCCTCGCTCGCGGTCGGCGGCGACAGCGGCGGCCCCTGGGTGACGGCGTCGGTGCTCGTCGAGAACCCCACCGACCGGGAGACCGCCGTACCGAGCTTCGGCATCGTGTGCGGCGACGAACCGGCCCTCGGGGAGTACGCCGCGGGGTCGACGCTGCTGATCGGGGACCCGTTGGCTGCCGGCGCCTCGGCCGAGGGCACGCTCGACCTCCTCCTGCCCGGTGACACCCGCACGGGCACCGTCCCGGAGTGCCCCGCGCCGGCGTACGTCGAGGTGTCGGCCGTCGGGTCGATCGACCCCGACGCCACCAGCGCGCGGTTCCCGCTGCCCGACGACGTGCTCGCCGAGCTGGGCTGAGCCCGCGTCAGGGAGTGGTCGCGCCCGGACCGGGGGTCTCGGCAGCGGGGAGCAGCACCTCGATGCGGGTACCCCGGCCCGCGGGGTTGTCGCTCACCGTGATCGTGCCGCCGTGGCGGTCTACGATGCGGCGGCAGATGGCCAGGCCGAGCCCGGTGCCGGAGTACACCGACCCGGCGTGGGCCCGGTAGAACTGCTGGAACACCAGGTCCTTGGCCTCGTCGGGGATGCCCACGCCGTTGTCCGTGACGCGCACCGCGACCATGCCGTCGCCGGCCGCCTCGCCGTCGACCCGCACGTGGGCGACCTCGCCGGGCACGACGTACTTCAGCGCGTTGCCGACGAGGTTCTCCAGCAGCTGGCGCAGCATCGCGGCGTCGCCGTGCACGCGCGGCGCCGGGCCCACCTCGACGCGGTCGGCGGCGTCGCGACCCGCGACCACCTCGTCGGCGAGCACCGCGACGTCGACGTCCTCCAGGTCCAGGGCGGCGTCGCGGCTCGTGGCGTGCTGCAGGAGGTGGCGGATGAGGCTCTGCATCCGGCCCGACGCCGTGCGGACCTTGTCGACCGTCTGCTCGACCGTCCGGCGCGGCGGCACGCCCCCCTCCTCCAGCTCGTCGGCCAGCACCTCGATCCAGCCGTCGACCACGGCCAGCGGGTTCTTCAGGTCGTGCGCCACGACGCCCGCGAACGCGGTCAGCTCGCGACGCTGCAGCTCCTGCTGCGTGACGTCACGGACCACCATCACCGCCCGGGGCGGCAGCGCGGCGGAGCGCGGGAGCGGGGTGGCCGCGACCTCGATGAAGACGTCGGCGTCGTCGGCCGGCAGACGCAGCACGTAGCTGCCCCGCACGTCCTCGCCGTCGAGCGCCCGCCGGTAGGGCATCTGGTCGACGGAGAGCACCCGGCCCGCGGCGTCGCGGACCGAGGACGACTCGTCCCGGGGCTCCAGGCTGCCGGCGGCGGGGTTGCGCAGCACGACCGCCCCGTCGCCCTCCACCACCAGCACGCCCTCGTGCATCGTGTCGATGATGGTGCGCAGCAGGTCGGTCTGCTCCAGCGCGGCCGCCTCGGCACGACGTACGTCGAGCAGCAGCGCGCGACGCTCGTCGCGCCCGACCCCCAGGACCAACCCGGACACGATGACCACGCACACGAAGAGCTGGGCGAGCACCGCACCCACGCGCGGGTCCAGGGCACCGGCGAACGGACCGTGGTCGGCGAGCGTCACGAGCACGACCGTGATGCCCGCACCGACGCCGTGCGCGGCCGCCACGGCCGTGGGGAAGCGGAGGGCCGCCCAGGCCGTGACGACGAGCAGCGGGAACGCGAGGGGCAGGCCCTCGGGCAGGAAGGCAGCCAGGTAGAGCAGGGCGGTGACCACCAGTAGCGCCACCAGCTCGAGACGTCCGCCCTCGTCGGACGCGCGCGGGCGACGCACGGCGACGGCACGGCCGATGACGAGCAGCGGGGGCACCACGAAGATGCCGCCGGCCAGGCCGCGGCCGAGGAGCAGGCCGAGACCGACCAGGTCGGGCGCGTCCCCCTCGATCGCGAGGCCGAGGGCGGCGACGGCACCGCCCACCACTCCCCCGACCACCACGGCGCCGACCACCCGGGCCATGGCGGCGACGCTGCCGACGGGCTCGTCACCGCCGGCGACGCCCCAGGTGCGGGGGCTCCAGCGCCGCAGCAGCACCACGCTGAGCACCACCTGCACCATCGCGCCCGCCACGAGGGCCGCGGCCGGCGCCGGGGGAAGACCGGTCACGATCGACACCGCGGCGAGGCACACCAGCAGCAGGCCCCAGTCGGGGCTGCGCCACCCCGCGTCCCGCGACAGCATCCACAGCACCGCGAAGCCCGTCGACGGCACGACCAGGGACGGCGCCCCGGGCTCGACGGCCGTGAGCCTCCCCAGCAGGGTGAGGCCCGCGACGACCGTCGCCCAGGCGAGCGCCCACGGCCACGACAACGGCCAGGTGGGTGCCGGGCGCCGCCCGGCGACGGCGGGCTGCCCCATCACGAGTCCCCCCTCACGAGTCCCCCGTCACGCGTCCGTCGAGGCGGCTTCGCCGTGGGTGCCGGGACGGGGGGCCCACGGCAGCTCCTGCGCGGGCCGGACCACGATGAGGTGGTCGCCCCGCGCCAGCTGCGTCACGACCGGGTCGAAGTAGCGGTAGACGCGCTCGTCGCGGACGACCGCGATGACCTGGTCGGGCAGCGACTGCGGCTGCTTGCCGACCTCGGTGACGAGCAGCTCGCGCTCGGCGACCTCGAGCCCGTCGCCGTACGTCAGCAGGTCCTCCATCACGGTGCCCAGGGCGGGCGAGAGCGAGGAGAGGCCGAGGAGGCGGCCCACGGCGTCGGACGAGGTGATGACGGAGTCGGCGCCGCTCTGCTTCATCAGCGGCACGTTCTCCTGCTCGCGGACCGCGGTGACGATGAACGCCTCGGGGTTGAGCTGGCGCACGGTCAGGGTCGCGAGCACGTTCGTGTCGTCACGGTCGGTGGTGATGACGACCTGGGAGGCCTCGGCGACCCGCGCGCGGCGCAGGACCTCGCGCCGGGTGGCGTCGCCGACGACGATCGCCAGCCCGTCGGCGTGCGCGTCGTCCATCGCGACCTGGCGCGGGTCGACGACCACCACCTGCTCGCGCGACCAGCCGTTGCGCACCAGCGTGTCGACCGCCCGGCGCCCCTTCGTGCCGTAGCCGACGACCACCACGTGCTGAGCCATGCGCTTCCTCCAACGGTTGACCCGGAACATCTCGCGTCCCTGGGACGCCAGCACCTCCAGGGTGGTGCCGATGAGGAGCACCAGGAACCCGACGCGCGCGGGGGTGATGATGATCGCGTTCACGAGCCGGGCGCCCGCGCTGACCGGCGCGATGTCGCCGTAGCCGGTCGTGCTGAGCGTGACGGTCGTGTAGTAGAACGCGTCGAGCAGGCCGACGCGCTTCGTGGGGTCGTTGTTGTCGACGTACCCCTCGCGGTCCAGGTAGACGAGGAGCACCGTGCCCAGCAGGATCGCCGCCGCCGCGCCCAGGCGCTTGGACAGCTCGAACCAGGGGGAGCGCTGCCGGTCCGGGAGGGCGACGCGGCCGCGGGAGGTGCCCTCGGGCTGCTGAGGGTCGCTCACCGGGTCAACCTAATCGACCACGTCGCCGTAGATGAGCACGTTGGCCGAGCCACGCTCGCCCGAGGGCGGGTCGTCGGTCACCTGCACCCAGAAGCGGAAGGTCGTGCCCTCGGCGGGGTCGCCCGCGTCCGGCGGGCGCATCCACTGCCCGCACAGCTCGGCGTCCTCGCCGTCGCCCTCGACGTCGTCGGCGGCCTCGGTGTCCACCAGCGCCTCGCCCCGCAGGCAGAGCTCGCTGGACGACGGGGCGAAGGAGACGACCTCGGCCGTGCCGACCTCGGGGTCCTCGGCCGTCACCACGACGCCGAGGAGGTACCCGCCGGCGACGCAGAGCACGGCACCGAGCCAGACCACGGGCTTCGGCATGTTCACGTTGGCCACGGGCGTCAGTCTCCCACGGGTGCTCCGGGCTGCCGTCGCGGCCGCAGCAGCAGGGCGAGCTCGCGGCGGGCGGCCGCCGTCGTGCTC
This sequence comes from Nocardioides sp. ChNu-153, assembly GCF_030466625.1. Taxonomy (GTDB): domain Bacteria; phylum Actinomycetota; class Actinomycetes; order Propionibacteriales; family Nocardioidaceae; genus Nocardioides. Next base: position 119,009 of record NZ_JADEVT010000006.1, on the reverse strand, counting down.
TGCGGCACGAGGCGGTCGAGCGCGGCGTTCAGGGCGGCGCCGACGAGCACCGCGATGGCCAGCAGGTAGAGCCACAGCAGCACGTAGATGGGCGCGGCCAGCGGCCCGAAGATCGAGCGCGACTCCGCGGCGGTCGCCGCCAGCCCCCAGCGCAGCACGCCCGAGCCCAGGATCCAGAGGGCCAGCGTCAGGACCGCCCCCGGCAGGTTCATCCGCCACCGGGTGCGCACGGGCACGGCGACGTGGTGGAGCGTCGCGAGGAAGCAGGTCCCCAGCACGAGCACGGTCGGCCAGTAGAAGCCCAGCAGCACCTCGAGCCGCGACGGCGTCACGGACGTCAGGAACGTGGGGCCCGCCACGACGAGCGGGATCATCACCGCCCCGATGACCAGGCCCAGCAGGTAGAGGCCGAACGACAGCGCCCGCGTGGCGATGATCCCGCGCCGCCCGCCGAGCCCGTGCATGATCGTGATGGTGTCGACGAAGACGTGCAGGGCCCGGGAGCCCGACCACAGGGCGAGCACGAAGCCGACGGACACGACGTCGAAGCGACCGCCCTCGAGCACGTCGTCGATGGTCGGCACGACGACACGGTCGACCGCGGTGTCGGTCAGTGCCCGGGACGCCAGCTCGACCACGAAGTCCCGCACCTGGCCGACCTCGCCGGCCGAGAGGTGCTCGGAGACGTAGCCGATCGAGCCCGTCAGCGCGAACACCAGGGGCGGCACCGACAGCAGCGCGAAGAACGCGGCCTCGGCCGCCAGCCCCGTCACCCGGAACTGCAGGCACGACGCCGCCGTCGCCCGCGCGACCCGCCCCAGCAGCCGCAGGGCCCGACGGGCGACCGCCCGGCGGGAGGGGTTCGGGGGCGTCACCGCGCCACCGTAACGACCGGCGACCGTGCGGCCCCCGGGACACGCGAGGCCCGGACCGCGGGGTGGGCGGTCCGGGCCGGTACGGCGACGCGCGGGGTGGGCGGGCCGGTGCGGGTCGAGCGGGTCGTCAGCGCGCGGCGAGCCGGTCGTCGGTGACGGCGTCCTTGGACAGGGCGACCTGGTGGTCGGCCTTGGCGTTCGCGGCGACGGCCTCGGCGTGGTCGACGGCACCGTGGCCGTGGTCGTGGCCGTGCTCGTCGAGCATCGTCTCCTCGTCGAAGGGGAGGCGACCCGAGACGGCGGCGTCGAACTTCTCGCGGTCGAACCCGCCGGTCCAGTGGCCGATGAGGACGGTGGCGACGGCGTTGCCGGCGAAGTTGGTGACGGCGCGGGCCTCGGACATGAAGCGGTCGATGCCGACGATGAGGCCGACGCCGTCCACCATCTCCGGGCGGTGCGAGCTGAGGCCGCCGGCGAGGGTGGCGAGGCCGGCTCCGGTGACGCCCGCGGCACCCTTGGACGCGATCATCATGAACAGCAGGAGGGAGACCTGGTCGCCGATGCTCAGCGGGTCGCCGAGCGCGGAGGCGATGAAGAGCGACGCCATGGTGAGGTAGATCGCGGTGCCGTCGAGGTTGAACGAGTAGCCGGTCGGCACGACGACGCCCACGGTCGGCTTGTCGACGCCGGCGTGCTCCATCTTGGCGATGAGGCGGGGCAGGGCCGACTCGGACGACGAGGTCGACACGATGAGCAGGAACTCGCGGCCCAGGTACTTCAGCAGCGTGAAGATGTTGATGCCGGTGCTGACCTTGAGCAGGGCGCCGAGCACCACGAAGACGAAGATGGCGCAGGTGGCGTAGAAGCCCAGCATGAGCACCGCCAGGCTCTTGAGGGCACCGGCCCCGGTCGCACCGACGACGGCGGCGATCGCGGCGAAGGCGCCGATCGGGGCGGCCCACATGATCATCGCCAGCACGCGGAAGACGAGGCGCTGGACGTGGCCGACACCGGTCAGGATCGGCTCGCCGGCGCGGCCCATGGCCTGCAGCGCGAAGCCCACGAGGAGGGCGACGAAGAGGGTCTGCAGCACCGAGCCGGAGGTCAGGGACGAGACCAGCGAGGTCGGGATGATGCTCAGCAGGAAGTCCGCGGTGGTGGCGTGGCCGGCCTTCTCGGCGTACTCCGCGCCCGACGCGGCGACGGAGTCGTTGACCCGCAGCCCCTCACCCGGGTGCACCAGGTTGCCGACGACCAGGCCGATGCCGAGCGCGAACGTCGACATGGTGATGAAGTAGGCGAGCGCGAGGCCGCCGACCTTGCCCACCTGCGCGGCGCTGCGGATGGAGCCGACGCCGAGCACGATCGTGCAGAAGATGACCGGCTGGATCATCATCTTGATGAGCGCCACGAACGCCTTGCCGATCGGCTCCAGCTCGACGGCGAAGCTCGGGGCGAGGATGCCCACCGCGATGCCCAGGGCCACCGCGACGATCACGGCGATGTAGAGGAAGTGGGTGCGCGCCTTGCGGCGCACGGGCGCCTGGCCCGCCGTCGTGCTGCTGCTCATCAACTGCTCCTCGTGCTCGGGTCCCGCTGCGCCGGGGGACGACCGTCACACTGTGGGCCGCGCTGTGAGCCGGGTCACCGTTGTGGTCGTTGTGTTCGCGGTCACGACCTGCACGTGCGGCATGATCGTCCCCGTGGTACGACCCGGTGAGCGACGCGAGTGGTCCGTCGCGGGGCAGGTGCTCACCCTGCAGGTGGTGCTGGTCCTCGTGCTGGTGGCGACCGCGGTGACGCTCGCGCTGGTCGACGCCCGCGCCGACACCGCGACGACGCGGCCGACCGCGCGCTCGCCGTCGCCGAGTCCCTGGCCGACTCCCCCGCCCTCGCCGCGGCGGTGACCGGACCCGACCCGTCGCGCGGCCTGCAGGCGTGGGCCACCGAGGTCGAGGAGGACACCGACGTCGACTTCGTCGTCGTGATGGACACCGACCGCACCCGCTTCACCCACCCCGACCCCGCGCAGGTGGGCCGGCGCTTCGTGGGCGACATCGAGCCCGCGCTGGCGGGCAGGCCCTTCACGCAGGAGTACGTCGGCACGCTCGGCCCGTCGGTGCGCGCGGTCGTGCCGGTGTTCGCCGCGGACGGGGCCGCCGACGGGGCCGAGGGGGCGGACGGGGCCGACGGGGCGCGGCCCGTCGTGGCGCTGGTCTCCGTCGGCGTGAGCATCGACCGGATCTCCGACGCCGTCCGGGCCGCGCTCGTGCGCGTCACGGTCGCCGCCTCCGTGGTGCTCCTCGTCGGCTTGGCGGGGGCCGCACTGGTGGCGCGCCGGCTGCGCCGGCAGACCCACGGCCTGGGCGAGCGCGAGATGACCCGCATGTACGAGTACTACGCCGCCGTGCTCGGGGCCGTGCGCGAGGGGCTGCTGCTCGTCGACGTCGACGGCCGGGTCACCCTCGTCAACGACGAGGCCCGCCGCCTCCTCGACCTGCCCGCCGACGGGGTCGTCGGCACCCCGCTGCGCGATCTCGGGCTGCCGCCGGGACTGGTCGCGGCGGTGGCCGCGGGCCGGGCGAGCAGCGACGACCTCTACGTGAGCGGTGACAAGGTGCTCGTCGTGAGCTCCTCCCCCGCCTCGTGGGCCGACGCCACCGTGGGCGCGGTGGTCACCCTGCGCGACCGCACCGACCTGCAGGCGGTCACCGGCGAGCTCGACGTCGTGCGCGCGCTGGGCGACTTCCTGCGCGCCCAGAACCACGAGGCCGCCAACCGTCTCCACACCGTCGTGTCCCTCGTCGAGATGGGCCGCGTCGAGGAGGCCGTCGACTTCGCCACCGAGGAGCTGCAGGTGGCGCAGCTGCTGACCGACCGGGTCGTCGCCGCCACCGGCGACCCCGTGCTGGCGGCGCTGCTGCTGGGCAAGACCGCGGAGGCCGCCGAGCGCGGCATCGACCTGCGGATCGAGGGCGCGGTGCCCGCCGACGTGCTCGTGCCGCACCGCGACATCGTCACCGTGGTCGGCAACCTCGTCGACAACGCGCTGGACGCCGTCGCCGCGAGCGGGGTGCGCACCGTGCGGGTGACGTTCTCCCCCGGGCCCGACCGGCTGCGCGTGCTCGTCGAGGACGCCGGCCCGGGCCTGAGCCCCGCGGACGCCGCCCGCGCCTTCGAGCGCGGCTGGACCACCAAGGCCACGGCCGAGGGCACCGGCGGGCGCGGCATCGGGCTGGCGCTGGTGGCGCAGGTGGCCCGCCGGCACGGCGGCGACGTCGTCGTCGGCTCCTCCGACCTCGGGGGCGCCGCGTTCACCGTCGACCTGCGGGCGGACGCGGGGGTGGCGGCGCCGTGAGCGTGCGGGTGCTGGTCGTCGAGGACGAGGCCACCGCGGCGCAGGCGCACGCGTCGTACGTCGAGCGGCTGCCCGGCTTCGAGGTGGTGGGGGTGGCCCGCTCGGCGGGCGAGGCGGCGCGGACGCTGTCGCGCGAGCCGGTCGACCTCGTGCTGCTCGACATGCACCTGCCCGACGGGCACGGTCTGGGGCTGGTGCGCAGCATGCGCGCCGCCGGCCACCTCTGCGACGTCATCGCCGTCACCTCGGCCCGCGACGTCGAGGTCGTGCGACAGGCGGTCGCCCACGGCGTGGTGCTCTACCTGCTGAAGCCGTTCACCTTCCCGACCTTCCGGGCCAAGCTCGAGCAGTACGCCGCCTACCGCGCCAGCCTGCTGGACTCCGCGGAGATCGCCCAGGAGGAGGTGGACGGGCTCCTCGGGTCCCTGCGGGCGCCCACGGCCGGCACGGTGCCGAAGGGGATGAGCGCCGAGACCCTGCGCGAGGTGACCCAGGCCGTGCGCGGCGCCGGTCGCGGCGTGTCCGCGACCAAGGTGGCCGAGCTGGTGGGGGCCTCGCGCGTCACGGTGCGCCGCTACCTCGAGCACCTCGCCGACGCGGGGCGCCTCGAGCGGGCGCCGCGGTACGGCGGCACCGGGCGCCCCGAGGTCGAGTACCGCTGGCGCAGCTGAGTCACCCGGGTGGCGGGTTCCCCGGTGCACCGGGGAACCCGCCACTTCCGGGTGGAAGCTTCCCGCCGGAAGTGGCGGGTTGCGGCGTCAAGTGTCGCCCCGAGGCAAGAACGGGCCGGTACGGCGGCGCGAGCGGGCCGGCGTACCCCCTGCGGATCAGGACAGCTCGAGACCCGGGTAGAGCGGGAACTTGTCGAGCATCTCCGCGGAGGCCGCCTTGGTGCGGTCGGCGACGCCGTCCTCGGTGACGTAGGTGGCCTTCGAGGGACCGCCGGTCTTGGTGGTGCCGGGCTGCGTGCGGCTGAGCACGTCGACCACGAGCTCGGCGACGCGGTCGAACTCGTCCTGGCCGAAGCCGCGGGTGGTCAGCGCCGGGGTGCCGAAGCGGATGCCGGAGGTGTACCAGGCGCCGTTCGGGTCCCCGGGCACCGAGTTGCGGTTCGTCACGACGCCCGCGTCGAGCAGCGCCGACTCGGCCTGGCGGCCGGTGAGGCCGAAGCCCGTGACGTCGAGGAGCACGAGGTGGTTGTCGGTGCCGCCCGTCACGAGCTTCGCGCCCCGACTGAGGAAGCCCTCCGCGAGCGACTGCGCGTTGTCGGCGACCTGCTTGGCGTAGGTGGCGAACTCCGGACGGCGCGCCTCGGCCAGCGCCACGGCCTTGGCGGCCATCACGTGCGAGAGCGGGCCACCGAGCACCATCGGGCAGCCGCGGTCGACGCTCGGGGCGTACTCCTCCGTGGCCAGCACCATGCCGCCGCGCGGACCGCGCAGCGACTTGTGGGTCGTGGTGGTGACGACGTGGGCGTGGGGCACGGGGTTCTCGTCGCCCGTGAACACCTTGCCGGCGACGAGCCCGGCGAAGTGCGCCATGTCGACCATGAGGGTGGCGCCGACCTCGTCGGCGATCTCGCGCATCTTGGCGAAGTTCACCCGCCGCGGGTACGCCGAGTACCCGGCGACGAGCACGAGCGGCTTGAACTCCTTGGCGCGGGCGCGGACGACGTCGTAGTCGAGCAGGCCCGTCTCCGGGTCCGTGCCGTACTGCTGCTGGTGGAACATCTTGCCCGAGATGTTCGGGCGGAAGCCGTGGGTGAGGTGGCCGCCGGCGTCGAGGCTCATGCCGAGCAGGCGCTGGTTGCCGAGCTCGTTGCGCAGGCGCTCCCAGTCGGCCTCGGTGAGGTCGTTGACGTTCTTCGCGCCGGCCTCCTCCAGCCACGGCCCCTCGACGCGGTGGGCGAGGATCGACCAGAACGCGACGAGGTTCGCGTCGATGCCGGAGTGCGGCTGGGCGTACGCGTACTCGGCGCCGAACAGCTCCCGGGCGTGCTCGGCGGCGAGGGACTCGACGGTGTCGACGTTCTGGCAACCGGCGTAGAAGCGGTGACCGACCGTGCCCTCGGCGTACTTGTCGCTCAGCCAGGTGCCCATGGTGAGCAGCACGGCGGGCGACGCGTAGTTCTCGGAGGCGATGAGCTTGAGCGAGCTGCGCTGGTCGGCGAGCTCGGCGCGGGTCGCGTCCGCGATGCGGGGCTCCACCGAGGCGATGACCTCGAGAGCCTGGGAGTACGCACTGCTGATGAGGGCATCGGTCATGGACGCCAATGTAGTGAGGGCGCGCCGCAGCCGTCGATTTCGCGTCGTACGACGCGCAGCCCGCTGTGACCTGTGCCTCACGGGCGCCCGATCCGCCCTGCTGGCGCGGGGGTCCGTCCGCATCCTGGACAGCGTTCCCACATCATGAGATTCGTGGTTGTGGGACGCGTTCCGCCAGTTGAGACTCCTGTCCATGGTCACTGCTGCGACGCACGCGTACCTCGTGGTTCGACGCCACGTGGACCTCATGCGCACGCGCAGCATGATGTGTTGGCCGTCCTGACGTCCTCATCCGTCGGCCTCGCCGACGACGCACCGACCCGACCCACGTCGAGGTCGCAGGACCCGGCCGACGACCGTCCCCCGACGGCGACCTGATACCTGCGATCCCGCATCCCCGCGAAGGATCCTGGCTGTGAGCACCCCGGCAACCCCCGCCCAGCGCCGCCCCGCCGCGCCCCGCCGCAAGCGCGGCGAGGGCCAGTGGGCGCTCGGCTACACGGAGCCGTTGAACAAGAACGAGCAGTCCAAGAAGGACGACAACCCGCTCAACGTGCGGGCGCGCATCATCAACATCTACTCCAAGCGCGGCTTCGACTCGATCGACCCGGCCGACCTGCGCGGCCGCTTCCGCTGGATGGGTCTCTACACCCAGCGGGCCCCGGGCTTCGACGGCGGCAAGACCGCCACGCTCGAGGAGGAGGAGCTCGACGACCGCTACTTCATGATGCGCGTGCGCTCCGACGGCGCACTGCTCGGCGCCGACGCGCTGCGGGCGCTCGGCCGGGTCGGCACCGAGTTCGCCCGCGACACCGCGGACGTCACCGACCGGGCGAACATCCAGTACCACTGGATCCGCGTGGAGGACGTGCCGACGATCTGGGACATCCTCGACGCCTCCGGCCTCGACACCACCGAGGCGTGCGGCGACTCCCCCCGCCCGTTCCTCGGCTCCCCCGTCGCCGGCGTCGCCGCCGACGAGATCATCGACGGCACCGCGGCGCTCGAGGAGATCAAGCGGCGCTACATCGGCGACCCGGAGTTCTCGAACTTCCCCCGCAAGTTCAAGACGGCGCTGACCGGCCACCCCAGCCACGACGTCTCGCCCGAGACCAACGACGTGTCGTTCGTCGGCACGGTGCACCCCGAGCTGGGCCCGGGCTTCGACCTGTGGGTCGGCGGCGGGCTCTCGACGAACCCGATGCTCGCCCACAAGCTCGGCGTGTGGATAGCGCTCGACGACGTCCCGGACGTGTGGGCCGGCGTCGCGGGTGTCTTCCGCGACTACGGCTACCGCCGCCTGCGCTCCAAGGCCCGCCTGAAGTTCCTGCTGGCCGACTGGGGCCCGGAGAAGTTCCGCGAGGTGCTCGAGACGGAGTACCTGCACCGCACCCTCGTCGACAACCCGTCGCCCGAGGCGCCGGTGCGCCAGAGCGACCACGTCGGCGTGCACGCGCAGAAGGACGGCGCCTACTACGTCGGCCTCGCGCCGACGGTCGGGCGCATCTCCGGCACGGTGCTGACGGCGCTGGGCGACCTCGTCGAGCAGTACGGCGCGGCCGGCGCGCGGCTCACGGCGTACCAGAAGATCGTCGTCCTCGGCGTGGCGCCCGACGTCGTCGAGGACTTCGTCGCGGCGACGGAGGCCATCGGCCTCAGCGCGCGCCCCTCCAACTGGCGGCGCAACACGATGGCCTGCACGGGCATCGAGTACTGCAAGCTCGCGATCGTCGACACGAAGGACCGCAGCCGCGACCTCATCGCCTCGCTCGAGGAGCGCGTGCCCGACCTCGACGTGCCGATCACGGTCAACGTCAACGGCTGCCCCAACGCCTGCGCCCGCACCCAGGTCGCCGACTTCGGCCTCAAGGGCCAGCTCGTCCTGGACGACGACGGCCGCCAGGTCGAGGGCTTCCAGGTCCACCTCGGCGGCGCGACGGGCCTCAACTCGAACTTCGGCCGCAAGCTGCGGGCCCACAAGGTGACGAGCGCCGGGCTGGACGACTACATCACGGCGGTGGTGCAGGGCTACCTCGGCGACCGCACCGACGGCGAGAGCTTCGCCGACTGGGTGGTGCGCGCCGACGAGGCGCTCCTGCGCGGCGAGCCGGCCGAGCCCGCCCGGGAGCCGGAGGTGGCCGGTGTCTGAGCGCGCGGCGCCGTACCACTGCCCCTACTGCGCGGAGGAGGACCTCCGCCCGCACGAGACGACCGACCCCACGACGGGCGAGGTCACGTCCCCCGCCGGCGCCTGGGAATGCCGCAGCTGCCTGCGCGCCTTCTCCCTGCGCATGATCGGGCGCCTGCCGCGCCCGGCCGGCATCACGAAGGGAGCACCCGCATGATCGCCACCCAGGTGGCCCGCGCGAACCGCGGGAGCCAGACGGAGGGCCGCTCGTCGGAGGAGCTGCGCGAGATCGTCCAGCACGTCGGTGCCGAGCTCGAGCTCGCCCCGGCGGAGGACATCATCGAGTGGGCCTTCGCGACGTTCGGCGAGCGCTTCTGCCTGACGTCCTCCATGGGCGACGCGGTCCTGTCCCACCTCGCGGCGAAGGTCGCGCCGGGCATCGACGTCGTGTTCCTCGACACCGGCTACCACTTCGCCGAGACGATCGGCACGCGGGACGCGGTCGCGGCGACGATGGACGTCAACGTCATCACCATCGGCCCCACGCGCACCGTCGCCGAGCAGGACGCGGAGCACGGGCCCGAGCTCTACAAGCGCGATCCCGACCTGTGCTGCGCCCTGCGCAAGGTGGAGCCGCTGCGCTCCTCGCTCGACGGGTACGACGCGTGGGCCACCGGCCTGCGCCGCGCCGAGACCAGCAACCGCGTCATCGCCCCCGTCGTGGGGTGGGACGCGAAGAAGAAGAAGGTGAAGGTCTCCCCGATCGCGCGGTGGAGCGACGACGACGTCGAGCGCTACATCGAGGAGAACGGTGTGCTGGTGAACCCGCTGGCCTACGACGGCTACCCGTCCATCGGGTGCTGGCCGTGTACCCGACGGGTGGCCCCCGGCGACGACCCCCGGAGCGGTCGCTGGGCGGGCACCAACAAGACGGAGTGCGGCATCCACATGTGATGCCGGCCCACCGGCCGAGCACCCCCACCGCGACCACCCCACGGCGCGCCCCCGGGCACGGAGCGCGCCCCACCCCGCACCACCCCGCCCCCGGCCACCCCGGCCGGACCTCAGGAAGGAGGCCGTCATGGCCGCTCCTGCACTCATCGCCCTCGCCCACGGCAGCCGCGATCCCCGCTCCGCCGCCACCGTCCGCGCCCTCGTCGCCGAGGTGCGCGCGCAGCGCCCCGACCTCACGGTCGAGCCGGCGTTCCTCGAGCTGGCCCGCCCGGGCTTCCAGGACGTCGTCGACGACCTGGTGCGCGCGGGCCACGACGAGATCGTCGTCGTCCCCCTGCTCCTCTCCGACGCCTACCACGCGAAGGTCGACGTCCCCGCGGCCATCGCCGAGGCCGCGGCGCGCCACGAGGGGCTCGGCATCCGGGCCTCGGCCATCCTCGGGCTCGAGGCGGCGTTCCTGCAGGTGCTCGACGAGCGCCTGCGCGCGGCCTTGAGCTCGGCGCGGGTGCGCGAGCTCGACGCGCTCGTGCTGGCCGCCGCCGGCTCCAGCGACGCGCTGGCGAACCAGGCGGTGGCCCGCCTAGCCCGCGTCTGGGGTGCTCGTCACAAGCTGCCGGTCAGCGCCGCGTTCGCCTCGACCGCGCCGCCGGCGACCGGCGAGGCCGTGCGGGCGTTCCGCGGGGAGGGTCGCCGTCACATCGCGGTGGCCTCCCTGTTCCTCGCGCCGGGCATGCTGCCGGACCGCGCCGCCGAGCTGGCCCTCGAGGCCGGCGCCGTCGCGGTCTCCGAGCCGCTCGGCGCCCACCCCGAGGTGGCGCGCGTCGTCCTGGCCCGCTACGCCGTCGGCGCCGTGGAGCTCGTGCCCGTCTGAGCCGTCACACCAGCAGGTCCCGCAGCCGGGCGAGCTCGGCTGCGGGATCCGTCGTCAGCCCGCCGTGCACGGGGCCGGGCTGCACGACGGTGCTGCGCGGCGCCTTGAGGAAGCCGAAGCGCACGCCGATCGGGTGCGTCGCCGCCGACCCCGCCCGCTCGTCGGCGGCGCAGACCCCGTCGACGAAGTCGAGCGCCCGGCACAGGGTGGCGAGGTCGAGGGCGGGGAAGGCGGCGGTGAGCCGCTCCTCGTCGACGTGCCACGCCACGGCGAGGAAGCTGCGCGCCTCGCAGTAGAGCAGCACGCCGACGTTGAGGAACTCCTCGCGGTCCACGCGCGGCACGCAGCGGAGCACGACGTACTGGTACGGCGACCGCTCCCCGCTCACGCGTCGGCTCCCGGCAGCCAGGCGCGGGTGCCGAGGCGGGCGCCGAGGAAGCGCACGTACGCCGCGCGCAGCTCCGCGGGGGTCGCGGCTCCCGGCACGGGCTCGAGCCACTCGTCCGGCACCTGGGCCACCACGTCGGCGAGGACGTCGGGGCCCAGCAGTGCACGGCCCCGGGCGTCGACCTCGGCGAGGTCGCCGGCGCGGTCGGCGAAGACGTGGTCGCTGACGTCCCAGCGCTGCGCCGCGAACCGGGCCGGGTCGGTGACTCCGCCGCTCCACGCGTGGTGGAAGTAGAGCGAGGCCCCGTGGTCGATCGCCCAGGTGCGCCCGTGCCACCGCAGCAGGTTGGGGTTGCGCCACGAGCGGTCGACGTTGGCCGTCAGCGCGTCGAGCCACAGGATGCGTGGTGCCACCTCCGTGTCCTCCTCGACGGACCGGTCGAACCCGAAGGCCCCGGGCAGGAAGTCGACCCCCAGGTTCAGACCGACGCTGGCCCGCAGCAGGTCCTGGACCTCCTCGTCGGCCTCGTAGCGGGCCAGGTCGCGGTGCAGCTCCAGGGCGACGAGCCGCGGGGTGGGGATGTCGAGACGCTGGGCGAGCCCGCTGACGACGACCTCCGCGACGAGCACCCGCAGGCCCTGGCCGGCACCACGGAACTTGCACACGTAGGTGCCGAGGTCGTCGGCCTCGACGAGGCCGGGCAGGCTCCCCCCCTCCCGCAGCGGCGCGACGTACCGCGTGACGTGCTGGAGCGGGATCACGACAGCGGGTCCTCCTCGACCAGCCGACGGCGCTGCTCGGCGGGGTCGAACGACGCGGTGGGCCACTGCAGGTCCAGCGCCCGCAGCTCGGCCAGCAGCAGGTGGGCCACCGCCAGGTTGCGGTACCACTTCGACTCGGCGGGTACGACGTGCCACGGCGCCCCGGGCCGGTGCGTCTCGGTGATCGCCCGCTCGTAGGCCCCCTGGTAGTCGGCCCACAGGGCGCGGTCGTCGATGTCGGCCGGGCTGAACTTCCAGTGCTTCGCGGGCTCGTCGAGACGGGCGAGCAGCCGGTCGCGCTGCTCCTCGGGCGAGATGTGCAGCATCACCTTGACGACGCGGACGCCGTCGGCGACCAGGTCGGCCTCGAAGTCGCGGATCGCTGCGTAGCGGCGGTCCACCTCCTCGGCCGGCACCAGTGAGCGCACCCGGGCGATGAGCACGTCCTCGTAGTGCGAGCGGTCGAACACGCCGATGCGGCCCGGGGCCGGCAGCCGCGAGCGGACGCGCCACAGGAAGTCGTGCTCGAGCTCCTCGGGCGTCGGGGTGCCGAAGGAGGCGATCGCCACGCCCTGCGGGTCCAGGGACCCGATCACCTTCCGCACCGTGCCGCCCTTGCCGGACGTGTCCATCCCCTGCAGCACGAGCAGCACGCGTCGTGCGTCGGGCCGGGTGCGTCCCTCGGCGAAGAGACGCTCCTGCAGGTCGGTGAGCTCGGCGACGACCGTGCTCAGCTCCTCCTTGCCCGCGGCCTTGCCGCCGTCGAAGCCGGGCGTGGCGCCCGGGTCGATGTCGGCCAGGGAGAAGGCGCCGTCGGGTGCGCGCAGCAGCGAGGTGTCCACCGCGCCACTATGGCACCCGGGGCTCAGTCGTCGGCCGGCTCGTGGTCGGAGTCGTCGACCTCGCGGCCCTGGCGGCGCAGCTCGTCGCTGACGACGGCGTACGCCGTGCCGGGGCTGTACCCCTTCCGGGCGAGCATGCCGACGAGGCGACGGGTGGCCACCGGGGCCTCGACCCCCGAGAGGGAGCGGAGCCGCTTGCGCACCAGCGCCCGGGCCGTCGCCGTCTCGTCGTCGGGCTCGATCTCGTCGAGGGCCTCGCGGGCGACCTCGTCGTCGACGCCCTTGCGGCGCAGCTCCTGGGCCAGCGCCCGGCGCGCCAGGCCCTTCGCGGACCGGCGCCCGTCCACCCACGTGCGGGCGAAGGCGGCGTCGTCGACGAGGCCGACCTCCTCGAACCGGTCGAGGAGGCGGCTCGCGACGTCCGCCGGGACCTCGCGCGCGGCCAGCTTGTCGGCCAGCTCCTTGCGGCTGCGCGCCCGCCCCGTCAGCTGGTCGAGCAGGATCGTGCGGGCGACCTGCTCGACGTCGGCGTCGGGGCCCTCCGCCACCGGGTCGGGCGGCGGAGGGGCGTCGAGCAGCGCGCGCAGCTCGGCGGGATCAGAAGTCATCGACGCCGATCGGCTCCGCCGGCTGGTCGACCTGCGGACCCACGCCGAGCTTCTCGAGGATCTTCTTCTCCAGCTCGTCGGCCAGGTCGGGGTTGTCGCGCAGGAAGTTGCGCGCGTTCTCCTTGCCCTGGCCCAGCTGGTCGCCGTCGTAGGTGTACCAGGCACCCGCCTTGCGGACGAGGCCCGACTCCACGCCCACGTCGATGAGGCCACCCTCGCGGCTGATGCCCTTGCCGTACATGATGTCGAACTCGGCCTGCTTGAACGGCGGTGCGACCTTGTTCTTCACGACCTTCACGCGGGTGCGGTTGCCGACCGAGTCAGTGCCGTCCTTCAGCGTCTCGATGCGCCGCACGTCGAGGCGGACCGAGGAGTAGAACTTCAGCGCCCGGCCACCCGTGGTGGTCTCGGGCGAGCCGAACATGACGCCGATCTTCTCGCGCAGCTGGTTGATGAAGATCGCCGTCGTGCCGGCGCCGTTGAGCGCACCGGTCATCTTGCGGAGCGCCTGGCTCATGAGGCGGGCCTGGAGACCGACGTGGCTGTCACCCATCTCGCCCTCGATCTCGGCGCGGGGCACGAGCGCCGCGACCGAGTCGATGACGATGAGGGAGAGCGCGCCGGAGCGCACCAGCATGTCGGCGATCTCCAGCGCCTGCTCGCCCGAGTCGGGCTGCGAGACGAGGAGCGCGTCGGTGTCGACGCCCAGCGCCTTCGCGTAGTCGGGGTCGAGCGCGTGCTCCGCGTCGATGAACGCCACGATGCCCCCGGCGCGCTGGGCGCTGGCGACCGCGTGGAGCGCGACGGTCGTCTTTCCCGACGACTCCGGGCCGTAGATCTCGACGACGCGCCCGCGCGGGAGCCCGCCGAGGCCGAGGGCCACGTCGAGGGCGATCGAGCCCGTCGGGATGACCTCCAGGGGAGCGCGGGCGTCGTCACCCAGACGCATCACCGAGCCCTTGCCGAACTGCTTCTCGATGCTCGCGAGCGCCGTGTCGAGCGCCTTGCCGCGGTCTGCACCAGCCATGGTGTCCATCCCCTCCGAGCTCGTGGCCCGAGTCCAGCGGCAGCGTGCGCTGCCTGTGTCGTTCGCGTGGGCACGACGCTAGGACGAGCCACCGACAACGGTGGTGTGCCGCCGGCGCCTGGGGAGATCTCGACCCGATCTCGTGCCTGTGTGGGAAAAGCGTAGACGAACAGGTGTTCGATGTCAGGCAGGACCCGTGCGCGGCGTGTCGGCGCGTCCGGGTCGCCCCGCTCAGCGCTCGGAGTCGGGCAGCTCGAGCGCGCGGTGCACCACCGCCCAGACCTCGCGCGGGTCGACCCCGGCGTCGAGCGCCTCCACCACCGTGCGGTTGCCGAGCGCCGGGTGCACCTGCGTCTGGGCCCAGGAGCGTGCGAGGCGGGGACCGACCGCGACCTCGAGACGCGCCCAGAGCTCGGTGTGCCTCACGCCCGCTCCCCCGGCGTCGCGACCGCCGGCGGGGCCGCGGGGGTGCGCGGCGCCGTACGGGCGGCGGCGGGCAGGGCGTCCCGCACCGGGGAGCCGACGTCGTGCAGGTGGTGGACGACGTCGTGCAGGTGGTACTGCCCCAGCGAGACCAGGGTGAAGGCGGAGCCGTTGCTGCGCAGGCCCGTGCGGGCGAGGTCGCCGGGACCCACCTGCGCGTAGCGGTGCGCCACCTCCTCGGCGGCCTCGGCCAGCTCGTCGGCCACCACCGCCGGGTCCTGCTCGTGGTAGCGCCCGGCGACGGCGGCCGCGTCCTGGTCCCAGTTCGCGAACCGGGCCGGCCCGGGGTCGGTCCCCAGCACGAGCGCCAGGCGCTCGTCGAAGACCCGGTGCACGTCGCGGACGTGCGCGCCGTACTCCAGCGGGGACCACGTGCCCGGCCGCGGCCGCTCCGCGGCGCCCGGGCGGGCCAGGACGCGGTGCCACGCCTCGGCCGTGACGGACAGCAGCGACGGCAGGTCCTCGACGTCGAGGGCGCCGCTGGCGGTCCCGCAGTCGGGGCACGGCCGGTCCAGGACCCAGGTCCAGTCCTTGAGGTCCGGCGCCGGCGCCTCCCACGAGCTGCTCACCCCCGCATCCTCTCAAGGCCCACCTGGGCGATGATGGGCGGATGGCCGAGTACGCGACCCGCTCCGCGAACGAGCGCGACCTGCCCCGGATCGCCGCCATCTACAACCACGCCGTCGAGCACTCGCTCGCCACGTTCGACCTCGAGCCCCCCGACACCGACTACTGGCGCGCCCGCCTCGACGGCGAGCACCCGGGCGACCACCTCCTCGTCGCCGTCGACGCACACGACCACGCGGTGGGCTACGCCTACTCCTGGTCGTTCCGCCCCCGTCCCGCCTACGCGCTGACGCGGGAGACGTCGATCTACCTCGACGGCTCGGTGCGCGGCCGCGGCGTCGGCCGGATGCTCTACCCGGCCCTGCTGCAGACCATGGCGGTCTCCGGCGTGCACACCGCGATCGCGGCCGTCGCGCTGCCGAACCCCGCCAGCGAGCGGCTGCACGTGGCGTGCGGGTTCGCCAAGGTCGGCGAGTTCAAGGAGGTCGGCAACAAGTTCGACCACTGGGTCGACATGGCGTTCTACCAGCGGATGCTCGTCAACATCCCGACGGGCGACGCCGTCCTCGACTGACCCGGGGCGGCCCCGGGCGGCCCCGGGCGCAGCGGTCCGGGACTGTCGGTGCGGCCTGTCAAGATGTCCGGCATGGTCGGACCCCCCTCGGCGCTGGAGCGCTTCAGCCCGGTGACGCAGGCGTGGTTCCGCGCCGCGTTCCCCGCGCCGACGCCCGCGCAGGAGGGCGCCTGGAACGCGATCGGCACCGGCCGGCACGCGCTGGTCGTCGCACCCACGGGCTCGGGCAAGACCCTCTCGGCGTTCCTGTCGGCCATCGACCGGTTGTTCTCGACGCCCCCGCCGGAGGAGGCCGCTCACCGCTGCCGGGTGCTCTACGTCTCGCCCCTGAAGGCCCTCGCCGTCGACGTCGAGCGCAACCTGCGCTCCCCCCTCGTGGGCATCCGCGCGACCGGCGAGCGTCTCGGTGTCGAGGTGCCACCGGTGGCCGTCGGGGTGCGCTCGGGCGACACGTCGGCCGCCGACCGCCGCCGCCTCGGCACCCGGCCGCCCGACATCCTCATCACCACCCCCGAGTCCCTCTTCCTCATGCTCACCTCCCAGGCCCGCGAGAGCCTGCGGGGCGTCGAGACCGTGATCCTCGACGAGGTGCACGCCGTCGCCGGCAGCAAGCGCGGGGCCCACCTCGCGGTCACCCTCGAGCGGCTGGACGCCCTCCTGCCGCAGCCCGCCCAGCGGATCGGGCTCTCCGCGACCGTGCGCCCCATCGAGGAGGTGGCGCGCTTCCTCGGCGGCGGCGCCCCGGTCGACGTCGTCGCGCCGCCCTCGGAGAAGGCGTGGGAGCTCGAGGTCGCCGTCCCGGTCGAGGACATGACGACTCCGGGCGAGTACGACGAGACCGACCCCGACAGCGGTCGCGCCGCCTCGTCGATCTGGCCGCACGTGGAGAACCGCGTGCTCGACCTCGTCGAGGCCCACCGCTCCACCATCGTCTTCGCCAACTCGCGCCGGGTCGCCGAGCGCCTGACCGCCCGCCTCAACGAGCTGGCGGCCGAGCGGCACGAGGAGCGCGCGGCCGCCGAGCCCGACGGGCCCGGCCACGACGCCGACCACGACGCCGACCACGACGCCGACCACGACGCCGACGACCTGCCGCAGCGGCCCGCGCGCTTCCCGGCCGAGGCCGTCGCGCAGTCGGGCACCACGACGGGTGCGGCGCCGCTGGTCGCCCGGGCCCACCACGGGTCGGTCTCCAAGGAGCAGCGGGCGCTCATCGAGGACGATCTCAAGAGCGGGCGCCTGCCCGCGGTCGTCGCGACGAGCAGCCTCGAGCTGGGCATCGACATGGGCGCCGTCGACCTCGTCGTGCAGATCGGCTCGCCGCCCAGCGTCGCGAGCGCGCTCCAGCGCGTCGGCCGGGCCGGGCACCAGGTCGGCGAGGTCTCCCGCGGCGTCCTGTTCCCCCAGCACCGCGCCGACCTGGCCCCCACGGCCGTCGCCGTGGCGAGCATGCGCTCCGGCGCCATCGAGGCGCTGCGCGTGCCCGCGAACCCGCTGGACGTCCTGGCGCAGCAGGTGGTCGCCACCGTGGCGCTCGAGCCGATCGACGTCGACGCGCTCTACGCCCTGGTGCGGCGGGCCGCGCCGTACGCGACCCTGCCCCGCAGCGCGTTCGACGCGACGCTGGACCTGCTGAGCGGGCGCTACCCCTCCGACGAGTTCGCCGAGCTGCGGCCCCGCGTCGTGTGGGACCGGGTCGCCGGCACCCTGACGGCCCGGCCCGGCGCGCAGCGGCTCGCCGTGACCAGCGGCGGCACGATCCCCGACCGTGGCCTCTTCGGCGTCTTCCTCGTCACCGGCGGCGCCGACGACAAGAACGCCCGCGGCGGACGACGCGTCGGCGAGCTCGACGAGGAGATGGTCTACGAGTCCCGCGTCGGCGACGTGTTCGCGCTGGGCGCGACCAGCTGGCGCATCGAGGACATCACCCACGACCGCGTGCTCGTCACGCCCGCGCCGGGCGTTCCCGGGCGCCTGCCCTTCTGGAAGGGCGACTCCCCCGGCCGCCCCGCCGAGCTCGGCGCCGCGGTGGGGGCGCTGCACCGAGAGCTGGGTGGGCTGCCCCGGGCCGAGGCCGTGGCGCTGGTGCGGGAGCGGGGCCTCGACGCCAACGCCGCGCACAACCTGGTGGAGTACGTCGCGGAGCAGCGCGAGGCGACCAACGTGCTGCCGTCGGACCGCACCCTGCTGCTCGAGCGCTTCCGCGACGAGCTCGGCGACTGGCGCCTCGTGCTCCACTCGCCGTACGGCGTGCCGGTCCACGCCCCGTGGGCGCTCGCGGTCAACGCCCGGATCCGCGAGCGCACCGGCGTCGACGGCCAGGCCACCGCGTTCGACGACGGCATCGTCGTGCGCCTGCCCGACACCGGCGAGGACCCGCCCGGCGCCGAGGTGTTCGCGTTCGAGGCGGACGAGCTCAACGACCTGGTGACCGCCGAGGTCGGCTCGTCGTCGCTGTTCGCGTCCCGCTTCCGCGAGTCCGCGGCGCGGGCCCTGCTGCTCCCCCGCCGCGACCCCGGCCGCCGCTCCCCGCTGTGGCAGCAGCGGCAGCGGGCCTCGCAGCTGCTGGAGGTGGCGTCGAAGTACCCGGCGTTCCCCGTCGTGCTCGAGACGGTGCGTGAGTGCCTGCAGGACGTCTACGACCTGCCCGGCCTCCTCGGGCTCCAGGCGCAGGTCGAGCGGCGCGAGGTGCAGCTCGTGGACGTCGAGACGCCCTCCCCGTCGCCGTTCGCCCGCACCCTGCTGTTCGGGTACGTCGCGCAGTTCCTCTACGAGGGCGACTCCCCGCTCGCGGAACGTCGGGCTGCCGCCCTGTCGCTCGACCCCACCCTCCTGGCGGAGCTGCTGGGCCGCACCGAGCTGCGCGACCTGCTGGACCCCGAGGTGCTGGCCGAGGTCGAGGCCGAGCTCCAGCGGCTCGCGCCCGACCGGCGCGCCCGGGACGCCGAGGGCGTCGCCGACCTCCTGCGCCTCGTCGGCCCGCTCACCCCCGAGGAGGTCGTCGCCCGTTCGACCGCCGACCCGGACGAGACGGCCGCCTGGGTGGCGGCGCTCGTCGAGGCCCGCCGCGTCGTCACGGTCCGCGTCGCGGGCGAGGAGCGGCACGCGGTGGTCGAGGACGTGGCCCGCCTGCGCGACGCGCTCGGCGTCCCGGTCCCCCCGGGGGTCCCGGAGGTGTTCGGCGAGCAGGTCGAGGACCCGCTCGGCGACCTGGTCGCCCGCTACGCCCGCAGCCACGGGCCGTTCACCACCGCCGACGTCGCGGATCGGTTCGGTCTCGGTCCGGCCGTCGTCACCACCACCCTGGTGCGGCTCGGCGCCCAGGGCCGCGTGGTCGACGGCGAGTTCCGGCCGGGCGGCAGCGGCGGCGAGTGGTGCGACGCCGAGGTGCTGCGCCGCGTGCGCCGTCGCTCGCTGGCCCGGCTGCGCCAGGAGGTCGAGCCCGTCGACCCGGGTGCCCTCGGCCGCTTCCTGCCCGCCTGGCAGCAGGTGGCCGAGGCCGAGCAGCCGCAGCCCGACGGGTCGCGTCCGATGCCGCGGCAACCGGCGCGCCGGGGCGGGCTGCACGGCGTCGACGGGGTGCTCACCGCCGTCGACCAGCTCGCCGGGTGCGCGGTGCCCGCCTCGGCGTGGGAGACGCTCGTGCTGCCGGCGCGGGTGCGTGACTACGTGCCGGCGTACCTCGACGAGCTCACCGCGAGCGGCGAGGTGATCTGGGCCGGGCACGGCGCGCTCCCGGGCGCGGACGGCTGGGTCTCGCTGCACCTCGCGGACAGCGCCGACCTCACGGTGCCGCTGCCCGCGCCGTACGACGCGTCCGAGCTGCACGACCGGGTGCTCGAGGCGCTCCAGCCGGGTGGCGCCTACTTCTTCCGCCAGCTGGGCCAGGCCGCCGGCACCCTGGACGACGGCGCCCTCGCCGCCGCGCTGTGGGACCTCGTGTGGGCGGGGCGGGTCACCAACGACACGTTCTCCCCCGTGCGCGACCGCGTGGGTGGCTCCGGCGCGCACCGTTCCCGGCGACCCGCGCCCCGCTCGCGCGGTGTCGGGGTGCGCGGCCGGGGGCCGCTGGGGGGCGGGACCGCCCGTCCGGCGACGCCCCGCTCCGGCGGCGTCCCCGTCGGCACGTCCGGCCGCTGGTCGCTCGTGCCGGAGGCGGACGACGACGCGACCCGCCGGGGTCACGCCGCCGCGGAGCTGATGCTGGCCCGCCACGGCGTCGTCACCCGCGGCGCGGCGGTCAGCGAGCGCCTGCCGGGCGGGTTCGCGGCCGTCTACAAGGTGCTCTCCGCGTTCGAGGAGTCCGGACGGTGCCGGCGGGGCTACTTCGTCGGCAGCCTGGGCGCCGCCCAGTTCGGCACCACGGGCGCCGTCGACCGCCTGCGCACGTTCGCCGAGCCCGCCGGCGGCGTGGACGGCTCGTCGACGCCCCCGGCGACGCACGTGCTGGCCGCGACCGACCCGGCCAACCCGTTCGGCGCGGCGCTCGCCTGGCCCGACCGCCCGGCCGCCGACGCCGCGACCGACGGCGCGGGCGGCACCGACGCCCCGGGCCGCGCGAGCGGGCACCGCCCCGGGCGCAAGGCCGGCGCCGTCGTCGTGCTCGTGGACGGCGAGCTCGTGCTGTACGTCGAGCGGGGCGGGCGCACGCTGCTGACGTTCACCGACGACTCCGACACCCTGACCCGGGCCGCCCACGGCCTGGCCGGCACCGTGCGCCGCGGCGGTCTCGGGCGCCTCACCGTCGAGCAGGCCGACGGCAGCCAGCTGCTGGGGGCCCCCGACACCCCGCTGCGCCGGGCGCTGGCCGCCGCCGGGTTCACCACGACGCCGAAGGGGCTGCACCTCCGTGCCCGAGGGTGACACCGTCTACCGCGCCGCCCGCGGGCTCGACCGCGCCCTGGCCGGGCGGGTGCTCGACGTCGTCGACCTGCGGGTGCCGCGGCTGGCGACGGTCGACCTCGCCGGCTCCCGGCACGTGGCGACGGTCCCGCGCGGCAAGCACCTGCTGACCCGCCTCGAGCACGACACCGGGGAGTGGACCCTCCACACCCACCTCAAGATGGAGGGGGTCTGGCACACGTACGCCGCCGGTCAGCGCTGGCGGCGCCCCGCGCACGAGGCCCGCGTGGTGCTGCGCAGCGGTGACGTCAGCGCCGTCGGCTTCGCGCTCGGGGTCGTCGACCTGGTGCTGACCGCCCACGAGGACGAGGTCGTGGGCCACCTCGGGCCCGATCTCCTGGGGCCGGACTGGGACGCCGACGAGGCCACGCGGCGGCTGCTCGCGGACGCGGGGCGGCCGGTCGTCGAGGCCCTCCTCGAGCAGCGCTCGCTCGCCGGCGTGGGCAACGTCTTCGCCAACGAGCTGTGCTTCGTCGCCGGTGTCCACCCGGCGACGCCGGTGGGCGCGGTGGCCCGGCCCGAGCGGCTCGTGCAGCGGGCGCACCAGATGCTCGTGCTCAACAAGGACCGGGCGGTGCGGTGCACCACCGGGGACACGCGCCCGGGCCGCGAGCTGTGGGTGTATGGGCGGGCCCGCAAGCCCTGCCGGCGCTGCGGCACGCCGGTCGTCCGCCAGCTGCGCACCGACGACGAGCACCCCGACCGGGGCGAGCGCACGACGTACTGGTGCCCTCACTGCCAGCCGGAGCAGTGAGCGACACCGCCCGCCCGAGCGGGGCTCGGACGGGCGGTGGTGGACCGGACGGGCGGCGGCCCGAGGCCTAGGCGGCGGAGGCGACGACCTCGCCGGCGGCCGGGCGCGGGTGCACCTTGAGCGGGGTCGCGGCGGCGAGCACCACGGACTCCTCGCGCGCCACCTCGAGGCTGACCTCGCGCAGGACGTCGGAGAGCGGCACCTCGAGGGCGGCGCAGAGCGACGCGAGCAGCTCCGACGACGCCTCCTTCTGGCCGCGCTCGATCTCGGAGATGTAGCCCAGGCTCACGCGGGCTCCCGCGGAGACCTCGCGCAGCGTCATGCCGCGCTGCACGCGCTCACGACGGAGGACGTCACCCAACGAGCGTCGGAAGAGCACCATGCGCCGTCCTTTCACCTCGGTCCCTCGCGTGGGGTGCAACGCTACCCGATGGCCGTTTCATCCCGCGGGAGCCTCGACACCTCGGACAGCAGCAGCGCCAACGCTCCGGCGACGCTGGCGTCCTGGACGGCTGCGCGGTCGCCGGCCAGGTGGAGGCGCTGCGCCCGCGCGGGTCCGGTGGGGCCGGCGATGCCGACGAACACCGTGCCGGGCGGGTGCCCCTCCTGCGGGTCGGGACCGGCCACGCCCGTGGTCGCGACGCCCCACGTCGCGCCGAGCAGGCGTCGTACGCCGGCCGCCATCGCCGCCGCGCACCGGGCGGACACCACCCCGTCGGTCTCGACCACCAGCGAGGGCACGCCGAGCACCGCGACCTTCACGTCGCTGGCGTAGGCCACGACTCCCCCGCGGAACACGCGGGAGGCGCCCGGGACGCCCGTGAGCGCGGCCGCGAGGCGCCCGCCCGTCAACGACTCCGCGACAGCGAGCGAGGCCCCCGACGCGACCAGCGCGTCGAGGGCCTCGGCAGGGACGGTGGGGATGGTCATCCCCCCATCATGGCGGTCGCGTCAGCGTCCGACCTTCACCCCCAGCGTGGCGAACGCGGGGTTGATGGTGGCGTTGCCCTCGTAGTAGATGCTGGCGCGCTGCCAGCCCGCGGTGCGGACCGGCGGCAGCGACACCCGGGCGAAGCCGTTGACGACCTGCACCCGCTGGGCCTGGCCGCCGTACACGACGTTGACCCAGCCGTTGGCCCGGGCACCCGAGGAGTTCCCGACCTCGATGCCGAGCGTGCCGCGGGCACCGGGGGCGATCGGCTGCGGCCAGGCGGCCGTGACGAGCACGGAGCGCGCCTTGTCCACCGTCAGCACGACGCCGCCGGTCGACGGGTACGTCGTGGTGTCGCCCGAGTAGCGCAGACCGATGCGGTAGGTGTTCGGGAGGAGCTGGCGGCGCGGCAGCACGATGGTCGCGCGACCGTCGACGACCTCGGCGCTGCCGAGGACCCGACCGCCCCAGATCGCCTCGACGGTGCCGGTGCCGGCGCCCTCGGTGTCGATCTCGACGGGGATGCGGATGGCGTCGCCGTAGGCACCCGTGGTGGGCGAGGTGACGACCGTCGACTCGACCGGGGCCTGGTCGGCGCTGATGCCGATCACGTGCGGCTCGTGGTCCGACGAGCGGTACGGGTCGGGCGAGTAGAAGTCGGTGGCGTTGTAGTTGTACCGGCTGTACTCGTAGGAGATCGGCTCGACGGCGTTGATCTCCCAGATGTCCGAGCCCGTGACCGTGGCCAGCGCCGCCTCGTTCGCGAGCACGTGGTCCAGCGAGCCCGACTGGCCGCTGAAGCTGTAGCTCCACTCGTCGTCGGACGACAGGTTGGTGTAGCCCGCCTCCTCGAGGACCTGGATCGGGTCCTCCATCGAGTACGAGTTGAAGTCACCGGCGAGGAACACGGCCTCGGTGCCGACCTCGGCCGCCACCTCGTCCGCGAACGTGGTCAGCGCCTGCGCCTGGCGGGTGCGGTCGCCGTTGAAGGCGCCCTGGAGACCGTTGGCGTTGTCGCCCGTGGCGGGCGGGGTCGAGTCGCCCTTGGACTTGAAGTGGTTGACGACGACGGTGAACGCCGAGGAGTCGTCCGCCCCGCGGGCCTTGAACGCCTGGGCCAGCGGCCGGCGGGCGTTCGCGAACGCGGTCGAGTCGAGCAGGATCCGCGAGGAGCCCACCGTCTCGACGTCGGCGCGCTGGTAGATGAACGCCGTGCGGATGACGTCCTCCTCCTCCGGCACGTCACGCGGGGAGGGGACGAACGCCCAGCGGGTCTCGCCGGCGTCGGCGTTGAGCGCCTCCACCAGCGTCGCCAGCGCCAGGTCGCGGTTCTGGCCGAAGGCCGCCGAGTTCTCGATCTCCTCCAGCGACATCACGTCGGCGTCGATGGCGTTGATGGCCGCGACGATCTTCGCCTGCTGGCGCTCCAGGTTCTCCTGGTCGGCGGCACCGCGCGGGCCGTCGGGGTCGCAGCGGTTGTTCGTGACGGGGGCGCCGTCACGGTCCGTGTAGAACGAGCAGGTGCCGAGGCCCGACTCGACGAAGTCCTCACCGGTGGTGCTGAAGTAGTTCAGCACGTTGAAGGTGGCGAGCTGCAGGTCGCCGCCCACCTCCTCCGGAGCCGCGGTGCGGGTGTCCTCGAACGTCGCCGGGGCGGTGCCCTGCGCCGTCAGCTGCGTGGTCGGCTGGTACTTCCACGTGCTGTTGCGGAAGTCGAAGACGACCGGCGCGGTGATCTCGGCGCCCGCGTTGACCCGCACCGAGCGCTCCTGGGTGATCCAGGGCAGCGGGATGTCCTTGTTCGCCCCGCCGTTCGAGCTGGAGAGGAAGTTCGTGCTGGCGCCGTCGTCGAGGGTGACGGCACGCGCGGCGTTGTCGGCCTGCACGGCCGCGATGGCCTCCGCGTCCTGCGGGTCGGCCACCTCGGTCGGCGTCAGCAGCGGCAGGTCGCCGAGCGCGAGGCCGATCTCGGCGAAGTTGTTGAGGTTGTAGTTGTTCGTGACCGTGTAGGTCTCGGTGGGCGCCACGAGCTCGCCCTCGTACATCTCGCGCGCGGCGCCCGTCCCGGGGAGCGCGAAGGCGCGCGGGGTCACGGCGGTGAGCGGCGTGGACAGCTCGGTCCACGAGCCGGCGCTGGCGTCGACCTGGGTCTGCGACGCGAACTCCGTGGCGGTGCCGACCACCTGGACCGAGTCGCCGACCGCGGGGTACGTCGCGAAGCCGGAGGACCCGCCGTACACGAACACCGCGTCGGAGGCCGAGCCGGCCGCCTTGGCCGCGCCGCCGGTGCCGGCGGTCTGGACGTAGAAACCGTTGAAGCCGCCGGTCGGGTAGGCCGCGGTGACGACACCGGTGGTGGACACCCGCTGGCCGGCCAGCGGGGTGCTCGCACCCGTGCCCTGGATCTGGGCGATGGTGACCGCGGTCGGGGTCTCGGGCTCCGGGTCCGGCTCCGGGTCGGGGTCCGGCGCGGCGCCGGAGGCCTGCGGGGTCGGTGCACCCACGCGGAAGTCGGCGGTGTTGCTGTCGCTGTCGGTGCCCGGCGCGGTGCGCGCGACGCTGGTCGCGTTCGCCGTGCCCGCCGCGGGAGCGGTCTCGAAGCTGGTCGTGGCGGACCCCCAGCCGATCGCGTCGACGAGCGCCGGGTTGCCGGCCAGGTCGCCCGAGCCGGTGAAGGCGCTGGTGCCGTTGAGCAGCAGCACCTGACCGGCGCTGCCCGACATGTTGAACGGCACGCTCGCGTCGGGCGACGGCAGCGCGGGCAGCGTCGTGTTGGACCCGGCCGCTGCCTGCACGAGGAAGTACGAGCCCGGGGCGACCGAGCCCGTCAGCGACTGCACGCCGCCGCTGCCGCCGGCGGCAGAGCGGTACTGCAGCGCCAGGCCGTCCAGCGAGATCGCCGCACCCGTGGGGTTGTAGAGCTCGATGAAGTCGTTGCTGAAGGCGGCGCCGGAGTTGCCGCCACCGCCGTACACCTCGCTGATGACGAGACCGGTGCCGGCCGGGTTGGCCTGGGAGGGTGCCGCCACGAGGCACGTGGCGGCGACGCCGGCGCCGAGGCCGGCGGCGAGGCCGCGGCGGACGCGACTCCTCGTCGCGCGACGCGCGCGGGCTGGCGGGTTCTGCGGAGGTACGGACACGAGCGACCTTTCGGCAGGTGCGGACGCACGCCGAGCCGGCGTCCGGTCAGAGGGGAGACCCGGTCATCCCATCCCGGTCCGACGACCAGGTCAACGCCTCCCGGTGAACGGTCGGTAACGGTTCCGTCAGCGGCGCGTCCACGCCCTCGGGACGCGTCAGGCGCGGGGGGCGCGGCGCAGCACGTCGCGCTGCTTGACCAGGTCGCGGAAGAACTCATAGCCCGACCACAGGGTCATGACGACCGCGGCGGCCAGCAGGGCCTGGGCGGCGTGGAAGACGACCTCGCCGGGCACGTCGAGCCACCCGTCCACCTGCCGCAGCGGCAGCGCGAGGAGCCCGAGGGCGAACGCCTGCAGAACCGTCTTGATCTTGCCGCTGCGGGCCGCCGCGATGACGACCTGCTTGGCGACGGACAGCCGCAGCAGGGTGACGCTCCACTCGCGCACCAGCACGACGATCGCGACCCACCACCAGATGTCGCCGACGATCGCGAGACCGACGAAGGCCATGCCCGTGATCGCCTTGTCGGCGATGGGGTCCGCGATCTTGCCGAAGTCGGTCACCATGTTGCGCGCGCGGGCCAGGTCGCCGTCGACCTTGTCCGTCACCATCGCGACGAAGAAGATCGCCCACGCGACCGTGCGCCACAGCACCGAGTCCCCGCCGTCGACGAGCAGCGCCCAGCCGAAGAACGGCACGAGCACGATGCGCAGCGTCGTGAGGGCGTTCGGCAGGTTGTAGTTGCTGACCTTCACCGGGGCGTCCGTCATCGCGGGTCCTCCCTCACCTGGGCCACGAGGTCGACGCCCTCGCTGGCCACGACCACGGCGCGCACGAGGTCGCCCACGCGGGCGTCCACGGCAGCGCCGTCGGCGTCGACGAGGGTCGTCGTGCCGTCCACCTCGGGGCCCTGGTGGGCCGCGCGGCCCTCGGTGCCCTCGTCGCCCGTGCGCTCCACCAGCACCTCGACGTGCTCGCCGATCCGCTCCTCGGCGCGCTGCGCCGTGAGCTCCTCCACCAGCGCCGTGACGTGCTCGGTGCGGGCCCGCACCTCGTCCTCGTCGTGCTTGCCGTCGAGGTCCGCAGCCTCGGTGCCGTCCTCGTCGGAGTAGCCGAACACCCCGGTGACGTCGAGACGGGCGGCCTCCAGGAAGTCGCACAGCACCTCGAGGTCCTCCTCGGTCTCCCCGGGGAAGCCGACGATGACGTTGGAGCGGACGCCCGCCTCGGGGGCCAGGCCGCGGATGCGGTCGAGCAGGGCGAGGAAGCTCTCCGGGTCGCCGAAGCGGCGCATCCGGCGCAGCACCGGGTTGCTCGCGTGCTGGAACGACAGGTCGAAGTAGGGGACGACGCCCGGCGTCGTCGCGATCGCGCGGATCAGCCCCGGGCGCGTCTCGGCCGGCTGCAGGTAGGACACGCGCACGCGGGCCACGCCCTCGATCGCCGCGAGCTCGGGCAGCACGGTCTCGAGCAGCTTCACGTCGCCGAGGTCCTTGCCGTACGACGTCGAGTTCTCGCTGACGAGGAACAGCTCGCGCACGCCCTCGCCCGCGAGCCAGCGGGCCTCGCCCAGCACGTCGGCGGGACGACGGCTGACGAACGAGCCGCGGAAGGCCGGGATGGCGCAGAAGGTGCAGCGGCGGTCGCAGCCGCTGGCCAGCTTGAGCGGCGCCGTCGGCCCGTTCTCGAGGCGGCGCCGGTACACCCGCGGACCGCTGGCCGGCGCGACGTCGTCGAGCGGGTCGGCGGGGTCGATGACGAGCGCCTCGGCGCCGTGGCCGGGCACGCTCAGCCCGGAGGCGACGACGGCGTCGCCGCGCTCGACGGGGCTGATCGGCAGCAGGCGCCGCCGGTCGGTCGGCGTGTGCGGGTGGTGGGCCTCCCCCGCGACGATCGAGCGCAGCCGCGCGGCGATGTCGGGGTAGTCGTCGAAGCCGAGCACGGCGTCGGCCTCGGGCAGCTCGGCGGCGAGCTCCGCGCCGTACCGCTCCGCGAGGCAGCCCACCGCGACGACGGCCTGGGCGCGCCCGCCGTCCTTGAGGTCGGCGGCCGCGAGCAGCGTGTCGACGGAGTCCTTCTTGGCCGACTCGACGAAGCCGCAGGTGTTGACGACGACGGTGTCCGCGGCGTCGGGGTCGTCGACGAGGCGGAAACCACCCGCCTCGAGGCGGCCGGCGAGCTCCTCGGAGTCCACCTCGTTGCGGGCGCACCCCAGGGTCACCATCGCCACCGAGAGCGGCTCGGCTCCCGCGAGGTCGGCGGGGGCAGCGGGTCGCTCGGTCAGGGGTGTCGTCGGCGCAGTCATGACCGGGCCGAGTATGCCCCGGCGGCGGGCCGGGAGTCGAAACGGGCGGCCCGTGCCGACGGGCCGGGAAGCCGGGCGGTCAGGGGGCCAGCGTGCGCTGCACGGCGTCGCCCGGCTGGCCCAGCGGGGCCGGCTCGGCGCCGTCGAGAGCGGCGCGCACCGCACCGTCGGACGAGGAGATCCGCACCGGCGGCGCCGCGTCGACCGTGCGGCTCTCCCCCGCGGCCAGCTGGCCCTGCCACACGACCTCACCGTCGCCGTCGCGGACCGTCACCTCCGCCGGCGCCTCGGCGCCCGTGAGCGCGACGGGCACCGGCGCGACCGTCGACCCGGCCGACAGGCCCGCCGTGCCGGTGGTGGCGGTGTCGACCTCGGGGCCGCGGTCGAGCAGCAGCTGGGCCACCGACCAGAGCAGCACGACGGCCATGACCGCGGCCACGAGCACGGACCAGTTCGGGCCACCCCGGGTGGCGCGCAGCGAGCCGCCCGGCACCGTGGCCAGCTCGGCCTCGAAGACCCGGCGGGCGTCGATGGGGGCGTCGGCGTACTCGTCGTCGTAGCGCTGCACCAGCTCGGCGGCGTCGACACCCAGCACGCGCGCGAGGGTGCGCAGGTGGCCGCGGGCGTAGAAGTCGCCGCCGCACGGGGCGAAGTCGTCGACCTCGACGGCCTCGATCACGTGCGGGCGGATGCGGGTGCGCTCCGCGACCTGGTCGACGCTGAGGCCCAGGCGACGGCGCGCCCCGGCCAGCACGGGGCCGATGACGGGCTCGCGCCGTGCCTCGGGCTCCGGCTCGGGCTCGTCGGCCACGACGGCGGGTGGGAGCGGCTCCCACGGGCGCTCGTACGCCGCGAGCCCGTCGTCGGCGGGACGGCGCAGGTGGTCGTCCTGCTCCGGCAGCACGCGCTCGGGCGCCGCGCGGTGGATCTCGGCG
Source organism: Nocardioides sp. ChNu-153 (assembly GCF_030466625.1). Classification (GTDB taxonomy): domain Bacteria; phylum Actinomycetota; class Actinomycetes; order Propionibacteriales; family Nocardioidaceae; genus Nocardioides. The sequence goes on along the minus strand of NZ_JADEVT010000006.1, from coordinate 90,341 downwards.
CGCACGGCCGAGCGGGGCTCGCGCAGCGGCGACGGGGCCGCGGACGGCTCGACGGCGGCCGCAGCCCGCTCGTCGAGCACCGACACCGCGGTGGCGCCACCCGTGGGCCGGTCGAGGGTCGAGGCGGCGTGGACGCCGTCGGCGTCGGCCCCGTCGTCCAGCGGGTCGGCGTCGCGCCCGGGCTGCGCCGAGCGTGCCCGGTCGGCCACGCGGGCGGTACGGCGCTCCCCCAGCCGCGCGATCACGCCGGCGGCCCAGGGGCGCAGGCGGGGGCGGTGGCCGGGCGCCGCGTCGGGCTCCTCGTCCGTGGCGGGCTCGGCGGGCTGGACGGGCTCGGCGGGCTGGACGGGCTCGGCGGGCTGGGCCAGCGGGGCGGGCTCGGCGGTGGGAGCCGTGCCGGACGCGACGACGTGCGCCGCGACGGCGGGCTCGGCGGCCGGCTCGGCCGGCTCGGCCGGCTTGGCGACGGCCTCGGCGACGGGCTCGGCGGACTCGTCGCGGGGCTCCTCGGCAGCCTCGTCGGCAGCCTCGTCAGCGGGCGCGGGGCGCTCCACCTCCTGCACCAGCACGGGCACCTCGGGGTCGGCGAGGTCGCGCAGCGAGGTGGCGACGTCGTCGGTGCCCACGACGCGCGTGGACAGACCGACGGGGAGGGCGAAGGGGCCGCCGTACCAGCGCGTCGCCAGCCAGGCCTGCCAGCGGGCACGACGGTCGAGACCGGCCAGCACGGCCTCGGTCTCGAACGGCACCACCAGCACGGAGCCGTCCCGCAGCAGGCCGGCCCGCGGCACGTGCACGACGTGGTCGACGCTCTCCCACGGCAGGCCCTGCCACGTGCGGCCCAGGCGCATGCGCACACCGTGCTCGTCGAGCACCGCCAGCGGCACGCGGGCGTCCACGAACGACGACAGGTGGGCGACCGCGACGAGCGCGAGCAGCGCCGTGACGACCCAGGTGACGACGCCGCCGTCGGCCGCGGCCCGGCTCAGCCAGGCGACGGCGAGGCCGGCCGCGACGACGCCGATGGCGCCGCTGACGAGGCCGCTGCGGCGGATCTCGACGACCTGGCCCGGGGCCAGGTCCTCGCCGGCGCCCGGCTCGACGGCCTCGTGGACGACGCCGAGCGCCTCCCAGTCCGGTCGCCGGGGCAGGCCGAGGCCGAACGGGTCGCGGCGCGCCGCAGAGGCGTGCGCGTCGGTGTCGTGCCGGTCGGGCCGGTCGGGCCGGTCGTGTGCGGCCGTGGTGCGGGCGTGGTGCGTGCTCACTGCTCCCCCTGCAAGGTCACGATGACGGAGTCCAGCTCGTCGGGCTTGACCAGCACGTCGCGGGCCTTCGACCCCTCGCTGGGGCCGACGACACCCCTGCTCTCGAGGATGTCCATCAGTCGCCCGGCCTTGGCGAACCCGACCCGCAGCTTGCGCTGCAGCATCGAGGTCGAGCCGAACTGGGTCGACACGACGAGCTCCACGGCCTGGACCACCAGGTCGAGGTCGTCGCCGATGTCGTCGTCGAGCTCCCGCTTGCTCTGCGCGGGCGCGGTCACGTCCTCGCGGTACGTCGGCTCGAGCTGCCCGCGGCAGTGCTTGACGACGTGCGCGATCTCGGCCTCGGTGACCCAGGAGCCCTGCACGCGGATGGGCTTGGAGGCCCCCATCGGCAGGAACAGCCCGTCACCCTGGCCGACCAGCTTCTCGGCACCCGGCTGGTCGAGGATGACGCGGCTGTCGGCCAGCGACGAGGTCGCGAACGCCAGCCGTGAGGGCACGTTGGCCTTGATGAGGCCGGTGACGACGTCGACCGAGGGCCGCTGCGTCGCGAGCACCAGGTGGATGCCGGCGGCGCGGGCGAGCTGGGTGATGCGCACGACCGCGTCCTCGACGTCGCGCGGCGCGACCATCATGAGGTCGGCGAGCTCATCGACGATGACGACGAGGTACGGGTACGGCGAGAGCACCCGCTCGCTGCCCGGCGGCAGCTCGACCTTTCCGGCCCGCACCGCCTTGTTGAAATCGTCCACGTGGCGGAACCCGAAGTTGGCCAGGTCGTCGTAGCGCATGTCCATCTCGCGCACGACCCAGGCGAGCGCCTCGGCGGCCTTCTTCGGGTCGGTGATGATCGGCGTGATGAGGTGCGGGACGCCCTCGTAGGCGTTCAGCTCGACCCGCTTGGGGTCGACCATGATCATCCGCACCTCGTCGGGCGTCGCCCGCATCAGCAGCGACGTGATCATCGAGTTGATGAAGCTCGACTTTCCCGAGCCCGTCGCGCCGGCCACCAGCAGGTGGGGCATCTTGGCCAGGTTGGCGACGACGAACTGGCCCTCCACGTCCTTGCCGAGCCCGGCGATCATCGGGTGCGGGTCGGAACGCGCCGTGCCGGAGCGCAGCACGTCGCCGAGGGAGACGATCTCCTTGTCGAGGTTCGGGATCTCGATGCCGATCGCGGACTTGCCGGGGATCGGCGACAGGATGCGGACGTCGGCCGAGGCGACGGCGTACGCGATGTTCTTGCTGAGCGCCGTGACCTTCTCGACCTTGACGGCCGGGCCGAGCTCGACCTCGTACCGCGTGACCGTCGGGCCGCGCGTGTAGCCCGTCACCTGGGCGTCGATGGTGAACTCCTCGAGCACCTGGGTGAGGCGCTCGACGACGGCGTCGGAGGCCTTCGAGCGGGCCTTGTGCACCGAGCCCGGCTTGAGGACCTCGCTGCCCGGCAGCGAGTAGGCGATGTCCCCCGACAGCGAGAGCTGCTCGACGCGGGGCGGCAGCTGCGCGTGCGGCGGCGGCTCGAGGTCGCCCTTGGCCTCGCCCTTCTCCACCCTGGTGGCCCCACCCCGGGGCACCGGCGTGGGGACGACGGCACCCGTGGCGGGGGCCGCCCCCGGCGCCGCGGCGGCGGGACCGTCGGCCGGGGTCGGCTCGTCGGACAGGTCGAGGCTGGCGAGGAAGTCGATGGCGTCAGGGCCGGCGTCGGCGCCCGCGGCGGCCTCTGCGGCCTCGGCGGCCTCGGCGGCCTCGGCCTCCTTCTCCGCCTTGCGCTGGGCGCGCTTCTCCTTGCGGCTGGCGGCTCCGACGAGCGGGGTGTCGTACGCCGGGTCCCCGGCCTCGGGGTCGATCTCGTCGTCGTGGGCCGAGCGGGCGGCGGCGTCGTGGCCGCCGGGCGCGCCGAGCAGCCGGTCGCGGGCCTCGCGCAGCCGCGCGGGGATCTGGTAGACGGGCGTCGCGGTGATGATGAGGACGCCGAAGAAGGCGAGCAGCGCCAGCAGCGGCACCACGACCCAGCTGGTGCGGAGCAGGTCGAGCAGCAGGCTCGAGACGACGAAGCCGATGGCACCGCCGGCGTCCTGCAGCTCGCTCGTGTCGCCGAGCACGGGCTCGGGGCTGCCGTTGGCGATGTGGACCAGCCCGAGCACGCCGAAGGCGAGGGCGGTCCACCCGATCACCTGGCGACCGGCCGGGCCGTTGCGCTCCGGGTCGCGCATGTTGCGCCACCCGACGTACACGAGCGCGAGCGGCACGAAGCCGGCGAGCTTGCCGACCGAGCCGGCGACGACCGTGCGGACCGTGTCGAGCATGGCGCCCGAGAACTGCCACCACACCGCGCCGGCGACCACGACGGCGAGCCCGAACAGGGCCAGCCCGACGCCGTCGCGGCGGTGCTCGGGCTCGACCTCGCGGGCCGCGTTGCCGATGCTGCGGGCGGCGCCGCCGACGGCGCCGGCCACCCCCAGCCAGGCCGCGACGAGACCGCGGCCGACGAGCGCGAAGAACCGCAGGACGGGGCCGGGCCCGCTGCGCACCGCCCGGGGCGCCGGGCGCGCCGGTGGGCGCCGCGCGGTCGTGCCGCGCGACGCGGTGGTCCGGCCTGACTTGCCGGTACTCCGGGAGCGGTTGCTCGAACCACCTCGGGGCGCGCCGCCTCGCGACGCGCCGTTCCTGGACGTGCTCGAGCTCCGCGACCCCGGCGGGGAAGACGTACGGGTCGCCATGGTCGGGACCCTAGGCGATCGTCACACCCGCACCATGCTTCACAGGAGCGTGTCGCGGGGCGACCTCGTCACGCCCAGCCCTCACGCCCCGCCCTCAGGCCCAGGCGAGCCGGAGGACGGTGAGCAGCCACGGGGCGACGACCAGCCACGTCGGCAGCACCAGCAGGGCGAGGGCGCCGGCGAGCAGCACCGCACCCTGGGCACGACGGGGCGCGGGGTCGCCGAGCACCTCGATGCGGGCGAGGAGGTCGCCGCGGCGCCCGTCGCCGGCACCGAGGGCGGCCGCCGGCGTGCGCGCCTCGGCGAGCTGCACGAGCGCCTGCGCCAGCGGGCGGCGCCCGGCCTCGCGGGCCGCGGCGCGGTCGGCGCACATCTCGACGAGCAGGCGCACCTCGGCCAGCGCGGACCGGCTCGAGACCCAGCGCGGGAAGGCGCGGTGCAGGACGTCGAAGAACTCCACGACCAGGTCGTGGCGGAACCGCAGGTGCGCCCACTCGTGCGCGAGCACGGCGTCCACCTCGTCGCCGTCCAGGCGCTCCATGACGCCCTCCGAGACGACGACGCGGCCGCGGTGCAGGCCGGGCAGGCAGTAGGCGACGGGCAGGTCGCCGTCCAGCACGCGCACGCCGCCGGCCTGGGCGCGGCCGAGCAGGTCCACCTGGTCGGCGTGGCGTCGGCGCAGGCGGCGCAGGTCGGCGCCCGTGCGGTGCGCGCTGACGAGCAGCCGTCCGGCGACGAGGCCGGTGACGCCGAGCGCGACGACGGCCACGGCGTACTCCACCGCGTGCGGGACGCTGCGGTCGCTCGGCAGGAGGTGGGTCGTCACCAGCGCCAGGGTCGCGCCGAGGGCCGCCAGCACGGCGGCGAGCGCGACGGCCTGCCACAGCACGAGGGCGGCGTACGGCGTGCGCCGCAGCCAGGGCGCGCGCCCGAGCAGCGCCGGCACCGGGCCGGCGAGCAGCACGGCGAGCACGCCCAGCAGCAGGGGGGTCATGGCGGTCAGGAGCCGCCGGCCTCGCCCGGGATCCGAGCGAGCGCGGCGCGCAGCGCGTCGAGCTCCTCGGCGCTGGCGTCCCCCACGAAGGCGACGAGCGCACCGGCCCGGTCCTGCTGGCCGATGTCCTCGAGCGCGCCGCGCATGAGGGCGGCGGTCATCTCCCCGCGGGAGGCGCCGGCGCGGTAGCGGTAGGCCCGGCCGTCGCGCTCCTGGACCACGAGGTCCTTCCGCGCGAGGCGGTCCATGACGGTCATGACGGTGGTGTAGGCGACCTCGCGCCGGGCCGAGACCTCGGCGTGGACGTCGCGGACGGTGAGGGTCACGTCGGCGGCCTGGGACCACAGGACGTCCATCACCGCGCGCTCGAGATCACCGAGCGCGGACCTTGAGGAGCTCTTGCGGGATGCGGGCACGGCACCAGTGTACCTACGAGTTCCGTCGTACTACGATGCGTAGTACCTACTACGCAGTGTCGTAGGAGCAGGCCGGTCACGACCGGCCCCACACCGACCTGGAGGAGACGCAGCAATGGAGCTCGTCGACATCGCCCGGTGGCAGTTCGGGATCACGACCGTCTACCACTTCCTGTTCGTGCCGCTGACCATCGGGCTGACGCTGATCGTGGCGCTGTTCGAGTCCTTCTGGCTGCGGACCAGGAACCCGGACTACCTGCGGCTCACGAAGTTCTTCGGGAAGCTCTTCCTCATCAACTTCGCGCTGGGCCTCGTCACCGGCATCGTCCAGGAGTTCCAGTTCGGCATGAACTGGTCCGACTACTCCCGGTTCGTCGGTGACGTCTTCGGCGCCCCGCTCGCCATCGAGGGCCTGCTGGCCTTCTTCCTCGAGTCGACCTTCCTCGGCCTGTGGATCTTCGGCTGGGACAAGCTGCCCCGCCTCGTGCACGCCGCCTGCATGTGGATCGTCCACCTCGGCGTGCTCGCCTCCTCGTGGTTCATCCTCGCCGCCAACTCGTGGATGCAGCACCCGGTCGGCTACCGCTACGACGAGGAGAGCGGCCGCGCGGAGCTCACCGACTTCGCGGCCGTGATGTTCAACAAGGTGCAGCTGGTGACGTTCCCGCACGTGGTGCTCGCGGCGTACATGACCGCGGCCGCGTTCGTCATCGGCGTCAGCGCCTGGCTCTACGTCTCGAAGCGCCACGGCGGCCGCGTCGCCACCGAGGAGGAGGTCGAGGCGGGCACCGCCCCCGCGGTCCTCGCCGAGGCCGCGGGTGAGCGGACCATGTACCGCCGCGCGATGCGCATCTCGGCCGTCGTCCTGTTCGTCGCCGGCATCGGCGTCGTCGTCTCCGGTGACGTGCAGGGCAAGATCATGACCGAGGTGCAGCCCATGAAGATGGCGGCCGCCGAGGCGCTCTACGAGTCCGAGGAGTCCTGCGCCCCCTTCTCGGTCTTCACCGTGGGCACGCCCGACGGGCGCGAGGAGAAGTTCGCGGTCACCGTCCCCTGCCTGCTCTCCTTCCTCGGCACCGGCACCTTCGACGGCGAGGTCAAGGGCATCAACGAGCTCCGCGAGACCTACGCGGAGACCTACGGCAGCGACCCCGGCGCGACGTACTACACGCCGTCCGACTACGTGCCCAACATCCCCGTCACCTACTGGACGTTCCGCTGGATGATGGGCTTCGGCGCCCTCGGCACCGCCGGCGCCGCGCTCGTCCTGTGGCTCACCCGGCGCCGTCGCGACGACGTCGTCCACCGCGCCTGGGTCGGCCGCCTCGGCATCGCCCTGCCCGTGGTCGTCGTGGCCGCCAACTCGATGGGCTGGATCTTCACCGAGATGGGCCGTCAGCCGTGGGTGGTCTTCGGCCTCATGACCACCGAGCGCGGCGTCTCCCCCGGCGTCAGCATCCCCGAGGCCCTCATCTCGGTGGTCACCCTCACGACCCTGTACGGCGTGCTCGCCGTCATCGAGCTGAAGCTGCTGGCCCGGACCGTCCGCAAGGGCCCCGAGCCGTTCGCCGAGCCGCCGGACCCGGGTCGTGACGACCACGACGCCGACGCGCCCCTGACCTTCGCCTACTGAGCGCGCCGACCGCGCGCACCGAGGAGACCCACCGTGCTCGGACTCGAGCTCACCACCGTCTGGTTCGTCCTGATCGCCGTCCTCTGGATCGGCTACTTCGCCCTCGAGGGCTTCGACTTCGGGGTCGGCATGCTCGTGCCGGTGCTCGCCCGGGACGAGACCGAGCGGCGCGTCATGATCAACACCGTCGGCCCCGTGTGGGACGGCAACGAGGTGTGGCTGCTGGTGGCCGGCGGCGCGACGTTCGCCGCCTTCCCCGAGTGGTACGCCACCCTCTTCAGCGGGTTCTACCTCCCGCTGCTGCTCATCCTGGTCGCGCTGATCCTGCGCAACCTGTCCTTCGAGTTCCGCCACAAGGGCGACACCGCGCAGTGGCGCGCCCGGTGGGACACGGCCCTCATCGGCGGCTCGTTCACCGCCGCGTTCCTGTGGGGCGTCGCGTTCGCGAACATCACCGCCGGCGTCCCGATCGACGCCGAGAAGGACTTCACCGGCAGCCTGCTCACGCTGCTCAACCCCTTCGGTCTCCTCGGCGGGGTCGTGATGGTGCTGCTCTTCCTCACCCACGGCGCGATGTTCGTGGCGCTCAAGACGGACGGCGAGATCCGTCACCGGGCCCGCGCCCTCGCGGTGCGGATCGGGCTGGCCGCGGCCGTCGCGGCGGTCGTGTTCCTCACCTGGACCCAGCTGCGCACCGGTGACCTCGCCTCGGCCGCCGCCTTCGTGGCCGCCGCCGCCCTCCTCGTCGCCGGCATCGGCGCGGCCCGGGCGGGACGCGAGGGCTGGGCGTTCCTCGGCACGTTCCTCACCGTCGTGCTGGCCGTCGCCGGGCTGTTCCTGGCGCTCTTCCCGGACGTCATGCCGTCGACGACGGACCCGGCGTACTCGCTGACGACCACCAACGCGGCGGCCACGCCGTACACGCTGGAGATCATGACCTGGGTGGCCCTGGTGTTCACGCCCATCGTCATCGGCTACCAGGCCTGGACCTACTGGGTGTTCCGCAAGCGCATCTCCACGCGGCACATCCCGACCGCCCGGCTCGCCGACTCCGCCCGCTGACCGCGCGCGACGGCCGAGAGGAAGCGCCGTGAAGCCCGTCGACCCCCGGGTCCTCCCCCACCTGGTCCCCGCCCGGCGACCGCTGGCCGTCGTGCTGGTCGCCGCCACCCTCGGCGCCGCCCTCCTGGTCGTGCAGGCGCTGGCCCTCGCCGCGGTCGTCGCCGGTCTCGTCGACGACGCGGCCGGCGGCGGGTGGCACACGGCGCTGGGCGTCTTCGTCGCCGTCCTGCTGGGGCGGGCCGCGACGGCGTACGCCGGGGACGTCGCCGCCGCCCGCGCCGCCGGGATCGTGGGCGTGCGGCTGCGCGACGTCGTGCTGCGCCAGGCCCTCGCAAGCCCCGGCGGGGTCGCCGCGGGCGACGGGCGGCAGCGCCTCGGCGAGCTCGGGCTGCTGGCCACGCGCGGCACGAGCGCGGTGGAGCCCTACCTCACCCGCTACCTGCCGGCCCTCGTGCTGGCGGTCGTCCTCCCCGCCGTCACGGTGCTCGCGATCGCGGCGCTGGACTGGATGAGCGCGCTGGTCGTCGTGCTCACGCTGCCGCTGCTGCCGGTCTTCGCGATCCTCATCGGGATGACGACGCGGGAGCGCGCCGACCGTCAGTGGCGGGTGCTCAGCCAGCTCGCCGGGCACTTCGTCGACGTGGTCCGCGGGCTGCCCACCCTCGTCGCGCACCGCCGGGCCCGCGCCCAGGCGCCGCGGATCCGTGAGGTGACCGACCGCTACCGCCGCGCGAACACCGACGTGCTGCGCCTCGCGTTCGCGTCGTCCGCCGCGCTCGAGCTGATCGCCACCATCTCGGTGGCACTCGTCGCCGTGCTCGTCGGTCTGCGCCTGGCCCACGGGGGTCTCGAGCTGCAGACCGCGCTCGCCGTGCTGCTGCTGGCGCCCGAGGCGTACTGGCCGCTGCGCCGCGTCGGCGCCGAGTTCCACGCCGCCGCCGAGGGCACCGCCACGTTCGAGGCGATCGACGCGCTGACCTCGGGCGCCGTCGGCGAGGTGCCGGAGGCCAGGGGGACGGCCCCGCAGCCGGACGCGGCGCCGTACCCCCTCCAGGGCGACCTGCGCCTCGAGGGCCTCACGGTGACCTGGCCCGGCGCCACCTCCCCCGTCGTCGACGGGCTCGACGCGGTGGTGCCCGCCCGCGGGCTGACCGTCGTGGTCGGCCGCTCGGGCAGCGGCAAGTCGACGTTGCTGGCGGCGCTGCGCGGCGAGCTGGGGTACGCCGGCTCGCTGCGGGTCGGCGGCACCGACCTCGCCGGCGTCGACCCCGCGCTCTGGCGCCGCCACCTCGCCACGACGAGCCAGCGACCGTGGCTCGCGGGCACCACGATCCGCGCGAACCTGCTCGTGGGCCGGCCGGGCGCCGCCGAGGCCGATGTGTGGGCCGCGCTCGAGGCGGTCCGGCTCGGCGGCGTCGTGCGCGCCCTGCCGGACGGACTCGACACCGAGCTGGGCGAGGACGGCGCCGGGCTCTCCGCCGGCCAGCGCGCCCGCCTCGCCGTGGCCCGCGTCGTGCTGAGCGACCGCCCGTACGTGCTGCTCGACGAGCCCACCGCCCACCTCGACGCCGAGACCGAGCGCGTGCTCGTCGACGTCGTGCGCGACCTGGCCCGCACCCGTTGCGTCGTCGCCGTCGCCCACCGTCCCGCCCTCGTCGCCGCCGCCGACCACCGGATCGCCCTGTCCGAGGGGCCCCAGGCGCCCCAGGTCTCCCCGCAGAGGCGGGGTGACCTGGTCTCAGCGAGCCAGGCATCGGCCGCAGACCACAGGTCTCCCCACGTAGGCGGGGGAACCCCCACTCCCGCCCCCGACCCCACGCCGGCGGCGGCGCGGCGACGCTGGGTGCTGGCGGTCGCCCTCGGCGTGCTCGCCTCGGCCTGCGGGGTCGCCCTCACCGCGACCGCGGGCTGGCTCATCGTGCGGGCCTCCGAGCAGCCGCCGGTGCTGATGCTCATGGTGGCGATCGTCGGGGTGCGCACCTTCGGCCTGGGGCGCCCGGCGCTGCGCTACGCCGAGCGCCTGGTCTCCCACGACGTCGCGCTGCGTGAGCTGGCCGAGCGCCGGGCGCGGGTCTACGACGCGCTCGTCCCGCTCGTGCCCGGCCGCCTCGGCGGTCGCCGCCGCGGCGACCTCCTCGCGACCGTCGTCGACGACGTCGACAGCCTGCTCGACGAGCGCCTGCGGGTGCGGATGCCGGTCGCGACCGTCGTCGGCGTGCTCGCCCTGGCCGGGGCGGTCGCCGTACCACTGCTGCCGTCCGCGGGGGCCGCCACCGTCGGCGTCGCCGCGCTCGCCGCCGTCGCGGCCTGGTGCACGGGCCGGTACGGCGTGCGCCGCACCGCCGCGCGCACCGTCGCCGCCCGGGCCCGGGTGGCCGACCGGGTGCTCGGCACGCTGGCCGACGCCCGCGAGCTCGTCGCCTGGCAGCAGGACGAGGTGGCCCGCGCCGAGGTGCGCGCCGCCGGTCGCGACCTGGCCGCGGCCGCCACCCGCGACGCCGCCTGGATCGCGCTCGCCCGCGCGTGGGCCCCGGTCGCCGCCGCGCTCGCGGTCGTCGTCGTCGCGCTCCTGGGGGCCGACGCCCTGGCGGCCGGCGAGGTCGGGGCCCCGGTGCTGGCGCTGCTGCTGCTCCTGCCGCTCGCCCTGGCCGACGTCGTGTCGCCCCTGGCCGACGCGGGCGCGCTGCGCGTCTCCACCACCGTGGCGGCCGCGCGCATCGCCGACCTCGACGCCCTGCCGCCCGCCGTCGCCGACCCGGCGAACCCCGCCCCCCTGCCGGCAGGCCCGGGCGCCGCCGATGTCCGCCTCCAGCACGCCACCGCCGGGTGGAGCGACGACACGGGCGTCGGCCCGTTCGAGCTCGACCTGCCGGCCGGGAGCCACGTCGGCGTCGTCGGACCGTCCGGCTGCGGGAAGTCGACGATGGCCGCGGTGCTCGTGCGGTTCCTCGGCCCCCGCGACGGCCGGCACCTGCTGGGCGACCCGGCCGTCGACGTCAGCACGCTCGCGGCCGACGAGGTGCGGCGCCGGACGGGGCTGGTCGACGACGACCCCTACCTCTTCGCCTCCACCGTCGCCGAGAACGTGCGGCTCGCCCGCCCCGGGGCCAGCGACGCCGAGGTCACCGACGCGCTCCGGCGCGCCCGGCTCGACCTGTGGCTCGCCGACCTGCCCGACGGCCTGGCCACCCGCGTCGGCGACGGCGGGCGGGGCGTCTCCGGCGGGGAGCGCGCCCGCCTCGGCCTGGCCCGGGCGCTGCTCGCCGACACCCCGGTCCTCGTGCTCGACGAGCCGACCGCGCACCTCGACGCCGCCACCGCCGAGGCCGTGACCGCCGACCTCCTCGACGCGGCCGCGGGACGCTCGGTCGTGTGGATCACCCACGGCACCGCCGGCCTCGACCGGATGGACACCGTGCTCGACCTGGGGGCGGCGCGGGACGCGTCCCCCGACGAGGTCCCTGCCGGCCGCTGACCTGCGATGCTGCGGCGGTGCCCGTCGAGACGACCGCCGTACCCGCCCTCGCGTGGGGCCTCGTCGCCGTGACCGCCCTCCTGGACTGGTGGGCCGTCGCGCGCGAGGACCGGCGCACCGAGGCCCTGGTCAAGCCCGTCGTGCTCCTCGCGCTGACGGCGGCCGCGCTCGCCGGCGGGGTGCTCGACACCACCGCCGGGCGCTGGCTCGTCGTCGCGCTGCTGCTGGGCGCCGTCGGCGACACGTTCCTCCTCGGCGACTCCCGCGGGCGCTTCCTGGCGGGCCTGGCCGCGTTCCTCGTCGGCCACCTCGCGTACGTCGCGGCCTTCGTCGCCCTGGGCGCCGGCTGGTCGTGGTGGGTGGCGGCCGCCGCCGTCGTGCTGCTCGGCTCCCTCGCGGCGACGCGGACGGTGCTGCCGCGCGTGCTGCGCGACGACGGGCCCGCGACGGCGCTCCCCGTGGCGGTCTACACGGCCGTCATCGGGGCCATGCTCCTCACCGCGGGCGCCACCGGCGAGCCCCTGGTGGTGGTCGGCGCCGCGGTCTTCGTCGTCAGCGACACGGTGCTGGCGCTCGACCGGTTCGACCGGCCGCGGGGGTGGGTGGCGCCGTACCCGCACGTCGCGGTGATGACGACCTACCACGTCGGGCGAGTGCTCATCGTGCTCGGCGTGCTGGCCGCCCTGGCCCGCGGCGAGGGCTAGCGTCACGCGCATGAGCATCCCCGTCGCCCTCGCGGACCTGGCCGCCGCGATCGCCGCGCCCGGCACCGGTGACCACCCCTACCTGCTGACCACGGGCGGCACCCACCCCAAGGCGGTGCACGTCGCCCCCGTGCCGGCTGCTGACGGGACGCTCCTGCTCCCCTCCCCCGGCGGCGGCTCGCTGCGCAACGCTGCGACGCGCCCGGGCGTCACGGTCGTGTGGCCGCCCGCCGACGCCCCGGGCTTCTCGCTCCTCGTCGACGGCACCGCCCGTGTGGTGGGCGACGACCTCGTCGTCGCGCCGACCTCGGCGGTCCTCCACAAGCCCGTCGCCACCGACGACGCGACCGCCGGACGCCCGTTCTGGGTGAGTGCCTTCCTCGACGTGGCCCCGGCGCACTGGGACCGGGTGCCGGCCTTCTGGGCAGCGGTCAGCGGCTCCACCCTCTCCGTCCCCCGCGGCGACGCGAACGAGTTCACCACCCTCGTCCCGCCCGGGGGCCACGACCACCTCCGCGCCCAGCGCGTCGCCACCGGCCCCGCCGACGCCCCCACCCGGCTGCACCTCGACCTGCACGTGCCCGACCCCGGGCGGGCCGCGCGACGCGCGGTCGGGCTCGGCGCCCGGGTGGTGCACCGCAGCGAGCACGGGTACGTCGTGCTCGACTCCCCGGGCGGGTTGCCGTTCTGCCTCGTCGCGCACCCGGCCGCGCTGCGGACCCCGCCCGTCGCCTGGCCCGGCGGCCGCTCGCTGGTCGACCAGGTGTGCCTCGACGCGCCCGCCGCGCTCCACGACGACGAGGCCGCGTTCTGGGGCGCCCTCACCGGCTGGCCCGCCCGGCCGAGCGACCTCCGGGGGTTCACCGCCCTGCACCGGCCCGCCGGGCAGCCGCTGCGCCTGCTCGTCCAGGCTGTCGACGACGACCGGCCCCGCGTCACGGCCCATCTCGACGTCGCCTGCGACGACCGCGAGGCGGAGGTGGCCCGCCACGTCGCCCTGGGCGCCGAGGTCCGCGACCGGCGCCAGTGGTGGTCGGTGCTCGCCGACCCCAGCGGCGCGCCGTACTGCGTCGTCGACCGCACACCCTGAGGGCTCGGAAAAACCGGGTGCGCCGGGGCACGGCCCGCCCGTAGGGTCCTGCGGCGGCGGGATCAGCGGCCACGACGGCGTTGCCGGAGCGTGGTCCCGCGCCTCGTACCCCGCCACTGCCGCTGTCGACGGCTGTCTGCCGGACACCGCACGTCGGACCGGCTCCCCGGGGTCCGGCCGCCGGCAGCACGACCCGGGACCAGCGGACCGGACGGTCAGCACGACGTCCGGCTCCCCGTCCCCGGTCCGGCCGGCGGCCGGGCCCCACCCGCACCACCCGCACCTGACCGCACAGCACCACCCGACGCCTCGGAAGGAGGCACCGCACCATGTCACCGAAGTCCTGGAACCCCTTCGTCCGCCACCTGACGGTCCCCGCCGGCCAGGTCTGCGTCGAGCACGTCGACGGCGCCGTCCGCCGCCTCCTCGAGCCCGGCCGCTACCGGCGCCCCCGGCGCGCGACGTACACCGGGGTGCCGACCACCGAGCAGCTGCTCACCACCGCCACCCAGCGCGTGCCCGACGCCGACGGCGTCGTGGTGCAGGCGACCGTCACCGTGCGCTGGCGCGTGGTCGACGCGGCCGTGCACGTGGCGGCGGCCGACGAGCCGACGGACCTGCTCTACCTCGCCGCGCAGCTCGCGGTTCGGGACGTGGTGGGAGCCGCGACCACGGACGACCTCGTGCGCGGCCGCGGCCCGGCGCTCGACGAGACGGCCCTGACGGAGGCCGCGCGCTCGCGGGTCGCGGACCTCGGGATCGAGGTGCGCCAGGTCGTGCTCAAGGACGTGGTGCTGCCGCCGGAGGTTCGCGAGGCGTACGCCGCGCAGCTCACCGCCCGCCTGCAGGGGCAGGCGTCCCTCGAGCGCGCCCGCGCCGAGGTGGCGTCGCTGCGGGCGCTCGCCAACGGCGCGCGGCTGCTCGAGGAGCACCCCGCGCTCGCCCGGCTGCGGCTCGTCGAGGCGGTACCGATGGGCTCCTCGGTGCGCATCGAGGTCTGAGCGCCCCGCCCGGCCCCGACGCACCGGCGCCCGGCCCCCACGAGGGAGCCGGGCGCCGGTGCGCGTCGTACGAGCGGTGCGGGTGCGGGCCTCAGGCCTCGACGACCACCGGGACGATCATCGGCCGGCGGCGCAGCTGGTTGCCGACCCAGCGGCCGACGACGCGGCGCATGGTCTGCTGCAGCTGGTAGGTGTCGGTCGTGCCGTCGGCCATCGCCTGCTCGACGGCAGCCAGCAGCGGACCGCGGACCTTGTCGAACTTCGAGGCCTCCTCGGCGAAGCCGCGGGCGTGGATCTCGGGCCCGCTCAGCACCTTCCCCGTCACCGTGTCGACGACGACGATGACGGAGACGAAGCCCTCCTCGCCCAGGATGCGGCGGTCCTTCAGCGACGACTCGGAGATGCCGCCGACGGTGGAGCCGTCGACGAAGACGTAGCCGCACTCGACCTTGCCGGTGACCGACGCGACCCCGTCGACCAGGTCGACGACGACACCGTCCTCGGCGAGCAGCACGCGGTCGGCGGGCACGCCGGTGGCCCGCGCGAGGTCGCCGTTGGCCCGCATGTGCCGCACCTCGCCGTGCACGGGCAGCACGTTGCGGGGCTTCACGATGTTGTAGCAGTAGAGGAGCTCGCCGGCGCTGGCGTGGCCCGAGACGTGCACCATCGCGTTGCCCTTGTGCACGACGTTGGCGCCGAGGCGCGAGAGGCCGTTGATGACGCGGTAGACCGCGTTCTCGTTGCCGGGGATGAGCGAGCTGGCCAGGATGACCGTGTCGTTCTCCTCCAGGTGCACGAAGCTGTGGCTGCGCTGCGCGATGCGGCTCAGGGCCGACAGCGGCTCGCCCTGGGAGCCGGTGGAGATGAGCACCTGCTGGTGGGGCGGCAGCTTGCCGAGCTCCTTGGCGTCCACGATGAGGCCCGGGGGCACCGTCAGGTAGCCGAGCTCGCGGGCGATGCCCATGTTGCGCACCATCGAGCGGCCCACCCAGGCGACCTTCCGACCGTGCTTCACGGCGGCGTCGAGCACCTGCTGCACGCGGTGCACGTGGGAGGCGAAGCAGGCCACGATGATGCGCTGGCTGCTGTTGTAGAACGCCCGGTCCAGCGACGGGGTGATGTCCTTCTCGTGGGTCGTGAACCCGGGGACCTCGGCGTTCGTGGAGTCCGTCAGGAAGAGGTCCACGCCCTCCTCCCCCAGCCGCGCGAACGCGTTGAGGTCGGTGATGCGGCCGTCGAGGGGCAGCTGGTCCATCTTGAAGTCGCCGGTGTGCAGGACCAGCCCGGCGCCGGTGCGGATCGCCACCGCCAGCGCGTCGGGGATCGAGTGGTTGACGGCCACGAACTCGAGCTCGAACGGCCCGAAGGAGATGACGTCGCCCGCGGCCACGACGTGGTGCACCGTGTTCTTCAGCCGGTGCTCGCGGAACTTGCTCTCCAGCAGCGCCAGCGTCAGCTTCGAGCCGACGAGCGGGATGTCCCCGCGCTCGCGCAGGAGGTACGGCGTGGCGCCGATGTGGTCCTCGTGGCCGTGCGTCAGCACGAGCGCCTCGATGGCGTCGAGGCGGTCCCGGATGGCGGCGAAGTCCGGGAGGATCAGGTCGACGCCCGGGTGGTGGTCCTCGGGGAACAGGACGCCGCAGTCGACGACCAGCAGGCGGCCGTCGTACTCGAAGACCGTCATGTTGCGGCCGACCTCGCCGAGGCCGCCCAGCGGGATGACCCGGAGGCCACCCTTCGGCAGAGTCGGAGGAGCGGTCAGCTCGGGGTGGGGGTGGGACAAGCGATCTCCTAGGGGATGAGCCCCGACGCCTCGAGGCCGGCCCGCAGGGCGGCGACCTCCGCGTCGTCGAGGGGAACGAGCGGGCTGCGCACGTTCCGGTTGGGGAGGACGCCGAGCAGCTGCAGCGCAGCCTTGGCGGTGGTGGCTCCGTAGTTGGGGACGCCCATCATGGCGTCGAACGCGGGGAGCAACCGCGTGAAGACCTGGTGCGCGCCGAGCGCGTCGCCGCCGAGGTGGGCCTCGACCATGGCGCGCAGCTCGTTGCCGGCCGCGTGGCCGCACACGGAGACGACGCCGACCGCGCCGTACGCGAGCCAGCCGAGGTTCAGCGCGTCGTCACCGGAGTAGACGGCGAAGCCGAGCTGGGAGATGCGGTGCCCGCGCACGAGGTCGCCGACCGCGTCCTTGACGGCGACGACCTCGTCCCACGAGGCCATCTCCTCGTAGGAGGCCATCGCGATCTGCGAGCCGGTGCGCCCGGGGATGTCGTAGAGCATCACGGGCAGCTCGGCGGCGTCCGCCACCTGGCGGAAGTGGTGGAGGATGCCGCGCTGGGCGGGCTTGCTGTAGTACGGCGTCACGAGCAGCACGCCGTCGGCGCCCCTCGCGCGCGCCTGGCGGGCGAGCTCGACGGACGTGCGGGTGTCGTTGGTGCCGACGCCCGCCACGAGGACGACGTCGGGGCCGACGGCGTCGCGCACGGCGGCGAGGATCTCGCCGTCCTCCGCCTGGGTCGTGGTCGGCGACTCCCCCGTCGTGCCCGAGACGACGATCCCGTCGTTGCCGTTGGTGACCAGGTGCCGCGCGATCGCCTGCGTGCCGTCGAGGTCGAGCGACCCGTCGGCGTGGAAGGCGGTCGCCATGGCGGTGAGGACGCGGCCGAGGGGCGCGGCGGGAACGGCGGTGGTCACGAGGGACAGGCTAGCGCTGCCCGGCTCCCCGCTCGTACGCCGCACCGTCGCCCCCGGCGGCACGGGGCATGATCGTGCCCATGACGCACCTGGCGGGTCTCGGCTCCTTCCGACCGGACGACGACGGCCTGGGGTGGCTCGTCGGCGAGGACACCCACGTCGTGCCGGCGCTCGGGGTGTCGGGCAGGTTCGTGCTCGACGACCCGGACGGCGACCTCGACGCGGCGGCCGCCGTGATGCGGCGGCTCCTCGCGCTGCCCGCCGGCTTCCGGGAGCGCCTCACGCCGTTCCTGTGGGCCTACTACCGCGACACCGTGGAGACGAACGGCGGACAGGTCGCCCTCGCGAGCCCGGACCAGGTCTGGTCGCAGGTGCGGATCGGCGACGAGCTCCACGTCCTCCAGCAGGACGGCGCCTGGTACGTCGACGTCGAGTCGGGCTGCGACTGGGAGCCCGAGCACGGCCTCCAGGTCGTGCTGCGCGACGGTGACACCCTGGTCAAGGTGGGCCAGTACGACGGCCACCTCGACCACCTCGGCACCGACGAGGTGTACCCCGGGGCCGGACACGCGGACGACGGGTCCGCGCGCCCGGCGTGGTGGCGGCGGCTCAGACCTCCGGGAGCACCTCGGCGGCGATGAGCCGCAGGTGGTCGAGGTCGGACAGGTCCAGCACCTGCAGGTAGGCGCGCTGGGCGCCGGCCTCGCCGTACGCGCGGAGCTTCTCGACGACCTCCGCGGGGGTGCCGGCCAGGCCGTTGAGGCGCAGCTCGGCCTTCTCGCGGCCGATCGCCGCGGCCCGGCGGTCGATCTCGGCCTCGGTCTCGCCCACGCAGACGACGAGCGCGTTGGACCACGTCATCGTCGCGGGGTCGCGCTCGATCGCCTCGCAGGCTCGGGCGACGCGCGCGAGCTGGGCACGCGTGGTGTCGAGGTCGACGAAGGGCAGGTTGAACTCGTCGGCGTGACGGGCCGCGAGGGCGGGCGTCCGCTTCTTGCCGAGACCACCGACGAGCAGTGGGACCCGGTCCTGGACGGGCTTCGGCAGGGCCGGGGAGTCGGTCAGCCGGTAGTGCTCCCCGGCGTACGAGAACAGCTCGCCGGTCGGGGTGCCCCACAGCCCGGTGACGACGTCGAGCTGCTCGGCGTAGCGGTCGAACCGCACGCCCGTGTCGGGGAACGGGATGCCGTACGCCGTGTGCTCGGCCTCGAACCAGCCCGCACCGAGGCCGAGCTCGACGCGGCCGCCCGACATCTGGTCCACCTGCGCGACCTGGATCGCGAGCACGCCGGGGTGGCGGAAGGTCGCGGAGGTCATGAGGGTGCCGAGACGGATCGTGCTGGTGTCGCGGGCCAGGCCGGCCAGCGTCGTCCAGGCGTCCGTCGGACCGGGGAGACCGTCGCCGCCCATCGTCAGGTAGTGGTCGGAGCGGAAGAAGGCGCCGAAGCCGAGCCGCTCGGCCTCCAGCGCGACGGCGAGGAGGTCGTCGTACGTCGCCCCCATCTGGGGCTCGGTGAAGATGCGCAGGTCCATGCCCGCAAGAGTGTCAGACCCCCCGCGTACGTTGCCCGGCATGAGCGAGTCCTGGAGCCACCCGCCCGCCGACGCCACGGAGCTGGCCGAGCGTCTGGACGCCGTCGGCCTGGCCGCCCGCACCGCCGACCTGGCGGCACTGGCCCGGCCCTCGGCCCGCCTGCACACGCTGGACGGGGCGGGCGACCGTGTCGGTGGCAGCCGGCTCGGGGGCGAGCCCGACCTGCGGGCGGAGGACGCGTGGCCCCGCGACGGCGAGGGGCGACCGCTCAGCTTCCTCCTGCAGGTCGACCTCGCCGAGGTCCGCGCGGCCCTCGGCCCGAACGACCTGCCCGACGCGGGGGTCCTGGCGTTCTTCTACGACGCCGCCGGCCAGCCGTGGGGGTTCGACGACGACGACCCGCTCCAGTGGCGCGTCCTGCACCTCCCGGCGGGTGCCCCGCTCGCGCCGCGACCGCTGCCCGACGACCACCACCCGGAGAACCGGTTCACCTCGTGCCCGGTGCTCGTCGCCGCCGAGCCGGTGTTCGCCGACGTGGGCGACTTCGAGGTCACCGACGTCCTCGGCACCGACGACGCGGCGCTGGAGGCCTACGAGACGGCCGTCCCACCCCGTCAGGACTTCGCGCACCGCCTGCTCGGCCGCCCCGAGACCATCCAGAACGACCTGAGGTTCGACGCGGCGCTCGCGGCGACCGTCGCCGCGGGCGGTGCGGGCGAGCCCGCCGCCGAGCCCACCGCGGAGGTGGCCGGCCGGTGGCGGCTCCTCGCGCAGGTCGACAGCGACGAGGAGCGCACCGAGATGATGTGGGGCGATTCCGGGCGCCTGTACTTCGTGATGACCGAGGAGGACCTGCGGGCGCGGGCCTGGGACCGGGTGCGCGTCGTGCTCCAGTGCTGCTGAGCTGCCGGGCCCGGCTCGGGCCGTCGGGGCCGCTCAGGCGCGGCGGCGCACGACGACGGTGAAGCCCTCGTGATCGTCACGCTCCACGACCGGCCAGGCGGCCTCGTCGAACGCGGGGTACGTCGTGTCGCCCGCGGGCTCGAGCGGGATCTCGGTCAGCACCTGCTCGTCGACGAGCCCCGGCACGGCCAGCGCGGCGGCGTACACCTGCGCCCCGCCGGCGACGACGACGTCGCCGCTCGCGCCCTCGGCGAGGGCGAGCGCGCCCGCCAGGTCGTGCGCGACGAGCACGCCCGGGGCGGTCCAGGCCGGGTCGCGCGTGAGCACGACCGTCGTGCGGCCCGGCAGTGGGCGGCCGATGGAGGCGTAGGTCGCGCGGCCCATGAGCAGCACCGACCCGAGGGTGCGGCGCTTGAACTCGGCCTGCTCTCCCGGCACCTGCCAGGGGATGTCGGGGCCGTCGCCGATGACGCCGTTGCGGGCGACGGCGGCGACGCAGCGGACGGTGCGGCCGGACGGGGTGGTCATACGGCGATCGGGGCCTTGATGCCCGGGTGCGGGTCGTAGCCCTTCACCTCGACGTGGTGCAGGTCGAACGCGTCGATCTCGGTGACCGCGGGATCGAGCCACAGCGTCGGCAGCGGCCGCGGCTCGCGCGTGAGCTGCAGGCGGGCCTGGTCGAGGTGGTTGAGGTAGAGGTGCGCGTCGCCGAGCGTGTGGACGAAGTCGCCGACCTCGAGCCCCGCGACCTGCGCGACCATGTGGGTCAGCAGCGCGTACGACGCGATGTTGAACGGCACGCCGAGGAACACGTCGGCGGAGCGCTGGTAGAGCTGGCACGACAGGCGCCCCGGGCCGCCGTCGACGCCGGGCGCGACGTAGAACTGGAAGAGCGTGTGGCACGGCATGAGGGCCATCTGGTCGACCTCGGCCACGTTCCAGGCGCTCACCACGTGCCGACGGGAGTCGGGGTCGGCGCGGAGCTGGTCGATGATCTTGGCGATCTGGTCGACGCTGCCGCCGTCGGGTGTGGGCCACGAGCGCCACTGCGCGCCGTACACGGGCCCGAGGTCGCCGTTCTCGTCCGCCCACTCGTCCCAGATCGTGACGCCGCGCTCCTGCAGCCAGCGCACGTTCGTGTCGCCGCGCAGGAACCACAGCAGCTCGGCGAAGACGGAGCGCGTGTGCACCTTCTTGGTCGTCACGAGGGGGAAGCCCTCGGAGAGGTCGAAGCGCATCTGGTGGCCGAAGACGCTGAGCGTCCCCGTGCCCGTGCGGTCGCCCTTCTCCACCCCCTCGTCGAGGATCCGGCGGACGAGGTCGAGGTAGGCCTGCACGCGCCCGAGACTACTCCGGGCGGGCGCCGACCCGCCGGTAGTGTCGACGGACGTGTCCGCCCCCTCCCTCCTGCCCGCCGCCCTCACCGATCCCTCGGCGGCCGTGGCCGTGCCCGCGCCCGCGCCCGGTGCGGGCAACTGGTCCGGCGCGGCCAGCGCGACCTGGGCCGACGGCGCCGTCCACCTCACCTACCGGGTACGCCGACCGCTCACCGAGGGCCGCGGCGTCACCACCGTCGTGGCGCGCTCCGAGGACGGCGTCCGCTTCACCACCGTGGCCGAGGTGCACCGCGACGCGTTCGGCGCGGAGTCGTTCGAGCGACCCGTCGTCGTCGCGGTGCCCGGGGGCGGGTGGCGGCTCTACCTCTCCTGCGCCACCCCCGGCTCGAAGCACTGGTGGATCGAGGCCCTGGACGCCCCGACGGTCGAGCAGCTGCCCGCGGGGCGCCGGACCGTCGTGCTGGCGGGCGACGACCGCGTGGCGGTGAAGGACCCGGTCGTCGTCGTGGATGACGGGCGCTGGCACGCCTGGGTCTGCGAGCACCCCCTCGACGTGCCCGGCCACGAGGACCGGATGAGCACCGCCTACTACTCGAGCACCGACGGCCTGGTGTGGCGGCGGCACGGGCCCGTGCTCGCGCCCCGTGACGGCAGCTGGGACGCGCGCGGCGCCCGTGTCACCGCGGTGCTCTCGCTGGCCCCGCTGGTGGTCCTGTACGACGGCCGCCCCCGCGCCGAGGACAACTGGCACGAGACGACCGGCGTCGCGCTCGGCACCGACCCGGCGCTCGGCCCCGCCTCGCCGCTGCGCGCCACCGACGACGAGCCGTTGCGCTCCCCCGACTCCGACGGCGCGCTGCGCTACGTCAGCGCCGTGCCGTTGCCGGACGGGAGCGTGCGGTACTACGCCGAGCGCGCCCGCCCCGACGGCGCCCACGACCTCGTGACGGTGCTGGCACCCGCCGCCGGCTGAGGTGGGTGCGCCGCCGGTGGTTGCCGTGGGTGCGCTCGTCGGTGGTTGAGGTGGGTGCGCTAGCACCCCTCGAAACCACAGCGCAACCTCGGCGTGGTTGAGGCGGGTGCGCCCGTCGGTGGTCGAGGTGGGTGCGCCGTCGGTGGTTGAGGTGGGTGCGCTAGCACCCCTCGAAACCACCAGCCGCCTCCGCGTGGTTTCGAGGGCCGCTAGCGCGGCCACCTCAACCACCGAACCACGCGCCACCCCGACCACCAAGCCACGCGGCCACCTCAACCACCGAACCAAGCGCCACCTCCGCGTGGTTTCGAGGGCCGCTAGCGCGGCCACCTCAACCACCGAAACCACCAGCCACCTGCGCGTGGTCTCGAGGGCCGCTAACGCGGCCACCTCGACCACCGAGCCACGCGGCCACCCCGACCACGGGAGCGGGCCCGCGTCACCCGCCCTTGCGGCTCGCGAACGTCCCGCCGTCGCGGTAGGTCAGCCAGTCCGCGAACGACTGCGCGGTGACCTCCTCGAGGCGGGCGACGTCCTCGCGGTGCGGGGCGATGAGCTGCTCGCGCTGCTCGGGCGTCAGCCGCGGGCGCGAGGGTGCGCCGCCGCGGTGCAGCAGCCGGACGGCGGGCCGGCTCGCGGCGCGCCAGACCTCCGGCGGGGCGAACTGGCCGGCGTACGCCCCGAGTCGGATGGCCCGCCCGAGCACGCGGCTACGCAGTCCGTGCTCGACGAAGCCGCGCGTGTTGTCGGACGGGATGTCGTCGACCTGCAGGTCGGGCACGCCGAGGAACGTCAGCACGCGCGTCAGCGTGGCGCCGGGCTCGTCGACGAGCTCGCGGTAGCGCAGCACCAGCACCTGCTCGCGGTCGAACAGGCCGTAGAGGTCGTCGAGCTGCTCGCCGTACCGCCCGAGGCCCGCGTAGTGCCAGAACGGCGCCCAGCCGGCGGCGATGCGCTCGGGCTCGCGCCGCACCGCCTCGACGACGTCGGGCACCGGCTCGAGGCCGTCCATCCACAGGTGCATCCAGTTGGAGTACGCCCGGTCGACGGGGTCGCGCAGCACCACCACGAGCTTGGCCGCCGGCGCGTCGGCGGCGATCCGCCGCCGGGCCTCGGGCGAGTAGAGGTAGAACGGCGTGCTCTCGCCCCGCAGCGCGCCCGGGGCGCCGCCGTCGAGCAGGCGCAGGTAGTCGTCCCGGCGCCACACCCACTCCTGCTGGCTGTGGGCGTCGCCGGGCCCGCGGTACGCCGGCGGCGGGGCGTCGCCGCACAGGTAGTACTTCGGCTCCTTCACCGGGCTCAGGTGCAGGCCCGGGTGCTGGGCGAGCGCGGCGTGCAGCGCGGTCGTCCCGGCCTTGGGCACGCCGACGAGGAGGAAGTCCGGCGGACGGCGATCGGTCATGGCCTAACGCTACCGATCCGGTGCACTTTGGCCGTCCTCGTCCGACGGGTGGTCTAGGGGTGCAGCGACATGGGGCCGTAGACGCGCCGCTCACCCTCGAACAGCACGACGGCGTCGACGCCCTGCTCGGCGAGCGCCGGGAACTCCTCGCCCACCCAGGACTCGGCGTCCGCCTGCGCGGCGAAGCGCTGGTCGGCCAGCGGGCCGGTCACGCTGACCTCGCCGCCCGCGGCGTCCTCGAGGCGCCACCACCACGGCAGCTCCTCGGCGCTGGGCGGGCGGAAGGTCGGCGGCACGTCGGGAAGGTTCACGTCCTCGACCCTAGCGAGCCGCCACCCCCCCGCGTGACCCACAATGCCCGGGTGAGTCTCCGTCTGCTGGGCACCGGGACGGCCGAGGGCTGGCCGCAGGCCTCCTGCCGCTGCGCCTCGTGCGCCACCGAGCGCACCGAGGGCCGCGTGCGCTCCTCGACGGCGGCCCTCCTCGACGACACGGTCCTGCTGGACTGCGGGCCGACCACGCCCGAGGCAGCCGTGCGGGCCGGCGTGCACCTCTCCCGCGTGCGGGTCCTGCTCGTCACCCGCCAGCACCGCGACCACCCCGGCCAGGCCGCGCTGCTGCGCCGCGGCTGGGTCGCCGACGCCCCCCTCGTGGTCGCCGGCCCCGCCGACGCCGTCGAGGCGGCCCGCGCCTGGCTCGCCCCCGAGGCGCCCGTCACCTGGCTCGTCGTGGTGCCCGGCGACCGCCACGAGCTCCACGGGTACGACGTCCGCGTGCTCGCCGCGAACCACCGCACCGGCCTCGGCACGCCCGGCGCGACGGAGGCGGTGCTGTACGACGTCACGAGCCCCACCGGGCTCCGGGCGCTGCACGCCACCGGCACGGGCCCGCTCCCCGACGCGAGCGTCGCGGCGACGGAGGGCGCGGCGTACGACGTCGTGCTGCTGGACGAGACCCACGGCGACCACGACGACCCGGCCGACGCCCAGCACCTCGGCCTCGCGTCGTTCGCCGACCAGGTGCGCCGCCTGCGCGCCGTCGGGGCCGTCACCGACGCCACCGACGTCGTCGCCGTCCACCTCTCCCACCACAACCCGCCGACCCGCGAGCTGGCCCGGCGCCTCGCCGCGCACGGCGCCCGCGTCGTCGACGACGGCACCGAGCTCGCCGCGCACGGCGGGCTGCCGGTGCCCGGCGGGCGCACGCTCGTGCTCGGCGGCGCGCGCTCCGGGAAGTCCGCCGAGGCCGAGCGGCTCCTGCTGGCCGCGCCCGCGGTCGAGTACGTCGCGACCTCCGGACGCCGTGACGGCGACGCCGAGTGGGCCGCCCGCGTCGCGACCCACGTCGAGCGGCGCCCCGCCCACTGGACGACGACCGAGACCCTCGACCTCGTCCCCCTGCTCGCCGACCCGCGGCCCGACGCCCCCGCCCTCCTCGTCGACTGCCTGACCCTCTGGCTGACCGGCGTCATCGACCGCCACGGGGCCTGGGAGCCCGGCGTGCCCGGCCACGACGCCGCGTGGGCCGGGGTCGAGGCCGACGTCGCGGGCCTCCTGGCCGCGTGGCGCACCACGAGCCGGCGGGTGGTCGCGGTCAGCAACGAGGTCGGGCAGGGCGTGGTGCCCGCGACCGCGTCCGGGCGGCTGTTCCGCGACGCGATGGGCCGGCTCAACGCCGCGGTGGCCGCCGAGACCGAGGACGTCCGCTGGTGCGTCGCCGGCCGGGTGGTGCGGCTGTGAGCACGCTCGTCGACGCGGGCCGCCTCGCCGTCGGCACCCTCTCGGTGCTGCCGGTGCGCCCGCCCCGTCGCGTCGACGGGGCCGTCGGCGGGGTCGCGATGCTGCTCGCGCCGGCCGTCGGCCTGGTGCTGGCGGCGCTCGTCGCCGTACCGGCCGGCGTGCTCACCGGTCCGCTGGAGCGACCGCCCCTGCTCGTCGCGGTGCTCGTGGTCGGCGCCCTGGCGTTCCTCACCCGCGCGATGCACGCCGACGGCCTGGCGGACGTCGCCGACGGGCTCGGGTCCGGCCGCACCGGCGAAGAGGCCCTCGCCGTGATGAAGCGGTCCGACATCGGCCCGTTCGGCGTCGTCACCCTCCTCGTCGCCCTCCTGGCCCAGGTGGCCGCCACCGCCGTGCTGCTGGCGGCGGACCCGCTGCTCGGCGCGGCCGCGCTGGGCGTCGCCGTCGTCCTCGGACGCACGACGCTGCCGTGGCTGTGCACGCCGGCGTACCCCGCCGCCCGCCCCGGCGGTCTCGGCGCTCTCGTCGCCGGGCGGGTGGAGCGCCCGGCTGCCGCCGTGGCGGTGGCCCTCGTCGTGGCGCTGCTCGCCGTCGGTGCCTGGTCCGTCACCGCCGGTCACGACGACCGCAGCCGCTGGCTCGTCGCCGCGGGCCTCGGGCTCGTCGTCGGCCAGGGCTGCGCGCGCGGGCTCGCCTCGCGCTGCGTGCGCCGCTTCGGCGGCGTCACCGGGGACGTGTACGGCGCGGCCGTCGAGACCGCGGTGACCGCGACCCTCGTGGCCACCGCCCTCGTCGCCGCCTGACCAGCCGAACCGGGCCGAGCGGGGGCGGGGGTTCAGCGCACGGAGCTCGGCACGAACGGCGGGCGCACCACGGTGAACGCCTCGCTGCGGCCGCGCACGTCGACCACGACCTCGTCGCCCTCGGCGACCGTGGGGTCGAGCAGCGCCAGGGCGATCCCGGTGCGCAGGCTCGGGCTGAAGGTGCCCGAGGTGACGGTGCCGACCTCGCCGCCCCCGGCGCCCAGCACCCGCATGCCCGGCCGCGGGATACCCCGGCGCACGGCCCGCAGCCCCCGCAGGACGCGCGCCGGCCCGGCCTCCTTCTCCGCGAGGAGCGCGTCACGCCCCCAGAACGCCGGCTTCGTCCAGCCCACCGCCCAGCCGAGCCGCGCCTGCAGCGGACTGATGCTGGGCGAGACGTCCTGGCCGTGCAGGGGGTAGCCCATCTCGGTGCGCAGCGTGTCGCGCGCCCCGAGACCCGCGGCCACGGCGCCGTGCTCCGCTCCGGCCGCCAGCAGCCGGTCCCACACCTCGAGGGCGACCCCGACCGGGGCCACGACCTCGTAGCCGCGCTCGCCCGTGTACCCGGTGCGGCACACCACCACGGTGGCGCCGGCGAACGGCACCTCCACGAACGACATGTAGTCGTGGCCCGCCGCCAGCCCCGCGCCGGTCATCACCGCGTCGGAGGCGGGCCCCTGCACGGCGACGACCGCGTGGTCGCGGTGCTCGTCGCGCACCGTCACACCGGCGGGCGCGGCGGCCGCGAGCCGCCGTACGACCTCGGCGGTGTTCGCCGCGTTGGGGACGAGGAGCACGTCGTCGTCGGCGCGCAGGTAGACGATGAGGTCGTCCACCACGCCGCCGTCCTCGGCGCAGCACAGCGTGTACTGCGCCTGCCCCGGCGCGATGCGCGACAGCGCGTTCGTCAGCGTGGCGTCGACGAACGCCGCCGCGCCCGGCCCCCGCACCGTCGCCTTGCCGAGGTGGGAGACGTCGAAGACGCCCACGGCCCCGCGCACCGCGGCGTGCTCGGCGGCGGTGCCCGTCGCGTACTCCAGCGGCATCGCCCACCCGCCGAACTCCCCCAGCTTCGCGCCGAGCGCGACGTGGCGCTCGTGCAGCGGGGAGGTGAGGAGCGGGGTGCCGACGGTCTGGACGTCATCGGTGGCCATGGGCCGCAGTGTGCCAGCGCACACCGACGGGGTGGGAGGCCCGGCCGCGGCGCCGGCGCGGGCTAGCATCGCCCGGGTGACGTCGTACACCCTGAGCAAGGCCAGCCCCGCCAAGAGCCGCTCCGACGCCGTCGTGGTCGGCGTCGTGCGCACCGACCAGGGACCGCGCCTGGCCGCCGGGGCGGAGGACGTCACCGCCGCCTACGGCCGCCGCCTGCGCCCGCTGCTCACCGCCCTCGGCGTCACGGGGGACCCGGGTGAGACCCACGTCGTGCCCACCACCGACGCGGTCACCACCCCGCTGCTCGTGCTCGTCGGCCTCGGGGACGCGGCCGCGGAGACCGACCCCGCCGCCGTACGACGTGCCGCGGGCGCCGCGGCCCGCGCGGCCACGAACGCCGCCACGGTCGCCCTCGCCCTGCCGGCCACCACGCCGGCGCTCGTCACCGCCGTCGTCGAGGGCCACGCCCTGGGCGGCTACCGCTTCACGACGTACCGCAGGGACACCCGCACCGAGGACACCCGGGCCAACGAGGTCGTCGTGCTCACCGACGGGCCCCGCCGCGCCGACCTGCAGCAGGCCTGCGAGGACGCCCAGGTCGTGGCGCGCGCCGTGGCGGCGACCCGCGACTGGGTGAACACGCCGCCCGTCGACCTGACCCCGCCGCTGTTCGCCGACGCCGTGGTCGCCGCCCACCAGGCCGCCACGAAGGGCCGCGGCGCGCCGCGCATCGAGATCACCGTGCACGACGAGGCCGCCCTCGCCGAGCTCGGCTGCGGCGGCATCCTCGGGGTCGGCGCCGGCTCCAGCGCTCCCCCACGCCTCGTCGAGCTGACCTACGAGCCGGCCGACCCGGTCGCGCACCTCGCCCTCGTCGGCAAGGGCATCACGTTCGACTCCGGCGGGCTCTCGCTCAAGCCGGGCGGCTCCATGACCACGATGAAGAGCGACATGGCCGGCGCGGCCGCCGTCGTGCAGGCGACCCTCGCCATCGCCGAGCTGGGCCTGCCGGTGCGCATCTCCGCGTTCGCGCCGATGGCCGAGAACATGGTCTCCGGCTCGGCCACCCGGCCCGGCGACGTCCTGCGGCTCTACGGCGGCACGACCGTCGAGATCTCCAACACCGACGCCGAGGGCCGCCTCGTGCTGGCCGATGCCCTCGCCCGCGCCGTCGAGCTCGAGCCCGACGTGGTGCTCGACGTCGCCACCCTCACCGGCGCCATGGTCGTCGCGCTCGGCGACCGCGTCAGCGGCGTCATGGGCACGGAGGCGACCGTCGCCGACGTCGTCGCCGCGGCCACCTCCGCCGGCGAGGCCATGTGGCCGATGCCGCTGCCCGACGAGATGCGGGAGCGGGTGCGCAGCAGCAAGGTCGCCGACCTGGCCCAGCACGACTGGGTGCGCTGGGGCGGCGGGCTCTTCGCCGGCGCGTTCCTGCGCGAGTTCACCGGCGACGTGCCGTGGGCCCACCTCGACATCGCGGGGCCCTCGTTCCACTCCGGCGGCCCGGCCGGCCACCTGACCGCGGGCGGCACCGGCGCCGCCGTACCGACCCTCGTCGCCTACGCCCGGCACCTCGCCGCGACCCGCGGCGCGACGGCTGCGGACACGGCTGCGGGCACGGCTGCGGGGTGACCTACAGCTCGCCCTGGAGCTTGCGGCGGCGGTTGTAGTCGCGCATCCGCTGCGGCACCCCCACGACCGCGGCGTCGTACGACGGCACGCGGTGCTTGTTGGCGAACGCGTGCGCCCACTTCACCGAGGGCACGCGCCGCCGCGTCCACTCCCCGTCGTGGGCGACGAGCAGCAGCGTCACGTCGCTCACCGCCGTGCGGGGCTCGACGAAACCCTCGACGCCGCGGCGCGAGGTGACGAACTCCAGCAGGTGCTGCGCGTCGGCGCCGTCGGAGGCACGGACGGTGGTGGACCCGGTGCGTGCGGTGTCCCGTCCGGGACGACGGCGGCGCGGACGGTCACGGAAGCGGTCGAGCAGGCCCATGCGCGACATTCTGCCGGTCGCGGTCGGCGCTCCGGAGCGGGTTGCCCCAACGCGTCCCCGGGGCCCGCGGCGGACTGGACCGGTCGGGCCCCGACGGGTGCGGCGCGTGGCGGCCGGGAGGCGCCTCCGTCCGGCCGCGGAGGCTACCCGGCAGTAGGTCGACACGGCGGCAGCCGCCTGGGTGCGGCCACGGGCTTAGTGCAAGGATGGTCCACCGACAGCACGTGATCCGGATGCGTGGAGGCGACCCGTGAGGGACTTCGACACACCCGCCCCCGTCGTGGGGCGACCAGGGCCCGGCCGTGCTTCCGTCCTGCGCTCCGGGGCCCCACCCCGTCCCCGGGACGCGCACCCCTGACCTTGGTACGCCGACCGGCGACCACCGACACCGCCCACCGATCAGATCGACGATCAGAGGAATAGGAAGCACATGGCGACCGAAGTAAACCTGCCGGCCCTCGGCGAGTCCGTCACCGAAGGCACCGTGACCCGCTGGCTCAAGCAGGTGGGCGACACCATCGCGGTCGACGAGCCGCTGCTCGAGGTCTCCACCGACAAGGTCGACACCGAGATCCCCTCGCCCGTCGCCGGCACGCTGCTGGAGATCCGGGCCGAGGAGGACGACACGGTCGAGGTCGGCGCGGTGCTGGCGATCGTGGGCGACGCCGACGAGGGCAGCGGCGACTCGGGCTCCACCGACGACGCCGCGACCCCCGAGGCGCAGCCGAAGGACGAGGAGCAGGCCGAGAAGAAGGCCGAGCAGGAGCAGGAGATCGTCGAGGAGAAGGGCGAGCTGCCCCCCGGCGACGAGACCCCCGAGGCCGAGAAGCCGGCCAGCCCCGCCGCGTCGGGCGGCTCCGGCGGGTCCGGCGAGGGCACCCCCGTGACGCTGCCCGCGCTGGGCGAGTCCGTCACCGAGGGCACCGTCACCCGCTGGCTCAAGCAGGTCGGCGACGAGGTCGCCGTCGACGAGCCGCTGCTCGAGGTCTCCACCGACAAGGTCGACACCGAGATCCCCTCCCCCGTCGCCGGCACGCTGCTGGAGATCAAGGCCGACGAGGACGAGACCGTCGAGGTCGGCGCCGAGCTGGCCATCATCGGTTCCGGCTCGCCCGCGCCGTCCGCCCCGGCTGCCGAGCCCACCCCGGAGCCGGAGCCCGAGCCCGAGCCCGAGCCGGAGCCGAAGCAGGCCGAGGAGCCCGCCCCGGCCGCCGAGCCGGCGAAGCCCGCCGCGTCGGCGAGCACGCCCGCCCCCGAGCAGCCGGCCCAGTCCGCGCCGGCCCCGTCGGCCCCGTCGGCGGCGTCGTCGTCCTCCTCGGAGGAGTCCTCGACGTACGTGACGCCGCTCGTGCGCAAGCTCGCCGCCCAGCACGACGTCGACCTGTCGACCGTCACGGGCAGCGGCGTCGGTGGCCGCATCCGCAAGCAGGACGTGCTCGACGCCGCCGCGAAGGCGAAGGAGGCCGCTGCGGCCCCCGCCGCTGCCGCGCCGGCCGCCCAGCCCGCCACCGCGTCCGCCCCCTCCGCGCCGTCGACGACCCCGTCGCCGCTGCGGGGCACGACGGAGAAGATGTCGCGCCTGCGCAAGGTCATCGCCTCGCGCATGGTCGAGTCGCTCCAGGGCTCGGCGCAGCTCACGCAGGTCGTCGAGGTCGACGTCACCCGCATCGCCCGTCTGCGCGACAGCGTCAAGGCCGACTTCCTCGCCCGTGAGGGCGTGAAGCTCAGCTACCTGCCGTTC
The DNA here is from genome assembly GCF_030466625.1 of Nocardioides sp. ChNu-153. GTDB lineage: Bacteria > Actinomycetota > Actinomycetes > Propionibacteriales > Nocardioidaceae > Nocardioides. Next base: position 59,698 of record NZ_JADEVT010000006.1, on the reverse strand, counting down.
TTCGCCAAGGCGGCGGTCGAGGCCCTCAAGCAGCACCCGGCGCTCAACGCGTCGATCGAGGGCGACGAGGTGACCTACCACGACCGCGAGAACCTGTCGTTCGCGGTCGACACCCCGAAGGGCCTCATCACGCCCGTCGTCAAGGACGCCGGCGACCTGTCGATCTCCGGCCTGGCCAAGAAGATCGCCGACGTCGCGCAGCGCACCCGCACCAACCAGATCGGCCCCGACGACCTGTCGGGCGGCACGTTCACGATCACGAACCTCGGCAGCGTCGGCGCCCTGTGGGACACGCCGATCATCAACGCGCCGCAGGTCGCAATCCTGGGCCCGGGTGCCGTCGTCAAGCGTCCGGTCGTCATCGACGACCCGAACCTGGGCGAGACGATCGCGGTGCGCCACATGGTGTACCTGGCGCTGACCTACGACCACCGCCTGGTCGACGGCGCCGACGCCGGCCGCTTCCTGCAGGACGTGAAGCAGCGCCTCGAGGCCGGTCAGTTCGAGGTCTGAGCACCACCGGTCCGCGGCCCCGCGCCGCTGACCCGCACGGCCCGTAGACGGCCCCGCCCTACTGTGGGCGGGGCCGTCCCCGTCCCGGCACCTCGGAGGTCCGTCATGCACGTCGTCGTCGCCGGCTCGTCCGGCTTCCTGGGCCAGGCCCTCGTCCGGGCGCTGCGGGGTCGCGGGCACGACGTGACCCGGCTGGTACGGCGCGACTCCACGTCCGCGGACACCTCGCGGTGGGACCCCTACGCGGGTGTGGTCGACGCCGGTCTCGTCGGCTCCGCCGATGCCGTGGTCAACCTGGCCGGCTCGCCCACCATGGGCAACCCGCACTCGGGGAAGTGGGCCACCGAGCTGCGCCGCAGCCGGGTCACCACGACCGCGCTGCTCGCCCGGACCATCGCGGCCGCCGACCGCCCGCCGGCCTTCCTCGCCGGCAACGGCATCTCCTACTACGGCGACCACCGCGACGCCGGCGACCCGGTGCTCACCGAGTCGGGTGACTCGCGCGGCGACGCCCTGCTCACCACCGTCACCCGCGAGTGGCAGGCCGCCACGACCCCCGCCGCCGAGGCCGGCGCCCGCGTCGCCGTGCTGCGCACCGCCCCCGTGCTCGACCGGGCCAGCGCGCCGCTGAACCTGCTGCTGCCGCTGTTCCGCCTGGGCGGCGCGGCCAAGCTCGGGGACGGTCGGCAGTACTTCCCGGTCATCTCGCTGCGCGACTGGGTCGACGGCGTCGTCTTCGTCGCCGAGCACGACGTCGCGGGACCCGTGAACCTCTGCTGCCCCGACGTGCCGACGAACGCCGAGTTCACCCGCGCGCTGGCCGACCTGGTGCGCCGGCCCGCCTTCCTCAAGGTGCCCTCGCCGCTGATCCGCGCCGGCGCGGGCCGGATGGCGCCGGAGGTGCTGGGCTCGGTGCGCGCCCGTCCGGCGGCGCTGCTCGACGCGGGCTACGTGTTCCACGACGAGGACGTCCGCGACGTCCTCGCCACGGCGCTCGCCCCCTCCGCCTGACCCCCACACGTCAGGGGGGCGTCACGTGGGCGCTGCGGCCGACCCGGCCAGCAGCCAGTCGTCGCCGTGGCGCTCGAACCGCAGCACGCGGCGCGCCTCGGCCCGCGCCGGCAGGTGCGCGACCACGACGTCGCCCCGGGCGACCGCCGCCCGCGGCATCCGGTCGCGCACGGCGACGAGGAGGGTGGCGGGGCGGGTCGCCGTACCGGCCGCCGCGGTGACCACGTCGACGTCCACGAGCTGGAAGCCCAGACCGACCACGCGCAGGCCGCGGGCGTCGTACGCCGCGAGCAGCGCGAGGTCCGCCGCCGCCAGCGTGTCGCCCCGCGGACCGGGCGCGAACAGCGACCGCAGTGCGTCGGCGTCGCCGTCGGCCAGGGCGGCCGAGCGGCGCTCGTCCCAGCCCCGCACGACGGCGACGGCGGCGGGCACGGGCGGCGCCGTCGGTGCGGAGGACCGGGTGGCGCCCGACGCCCCGGAGGGGCCCGTGACGTCGGCGACCACCCAGGCGACGAGCACCAGCGGCGCGAGCAGGGTCGCGACCGCCGCGACCAGCAGCGCGCGGGGCACCCCCGTGTCCCCGCCCACCGCCGGGGCACGGCGGTGCCGCGCCGCCCCCGCACGCGCCCGTCCCCCCGGCGCCGCGCCTGCCCGTCCCGTGACCACCCGACCACTGTGCCGCGGTCGGCGCGTGCGTGCTCGCGCCCGTCCACAGGCCCGGCGCGCGGCGGGCGTAGGCTCGACGCCATGGCTCTGGTGGTGCGCACGCACGGGCTCGGCCCGGGCGAGGTCGGGATCGACTACCGCGAGGCGTGGGCGTTGCAGCGTGCCGTGCACGAGGAGGTCGCCTCCGCCCCGGTCGGCGAGCCGGGCGACGGGCCCGCGGGCACCGTCCTCCTCCTCCAGCACCCGCCGGTCTTCACCTGCGGCAAGCGCACCGACCCCCACGAGCGTCCGCTCGACCCCGGCGGCGCGGAGGTCATCGACGTCGACCGGGGCGGCAAGATCACGTTCCACGGCCCGGGCCAGCTCGTCGGCTACCCCGTGGTCCGCCTGCCCGACCACGTGCTGGTCGTGGACTACGTGCGGCGCGTCGAGGAGGCCCTCATCGCCGTGTGCCGCGACCTCGGCGTGTCCACCGCGCGCGTGCCGGGCCGGAGCGGCGTGTGGCTGCAGGCGGACGACCGCGGCCCCGAGCGCAAGATCGCCGCCATCGGCATCCGGGTCTCCCGCGGGGTGACGATGCACGGCTTCGCCCTCAACTGCGACGTCGACCTCGACTGGTACTCCCGCTTCACCCCCTGCGGCATCACCGACGCCGGCGTCACCTCGCTCTCGGCCGAGCTGGGGCGCGACGTGCCGATCACCGAGGTGCTCCCCCTCGTCGAGCACCACCTGCGGCGGCTGCTGACCTGGGAGCCGTACGACGCGACCCCCGACTACGAGGCGCGCCCCGAGCCGCCGCGCATCACCCTCGTCACGCCCGGCGGCCGCTGAGCCCCCGCGTCGCCACCGCTCGGCCCGCGGAGGCGCGGCGGGCGGGCGCGGCGGCGTACCACTGCGCGAGCAGGAGCGCCGCGAGCGCGAGCTCGACGACGTCTCCGCCGTAGTACATGAGCAGCGCGCCCGAGCGGGCCTCCGCGACCTCGACGCCGGCCGGCGGGTGCGCCCACAGGTGCTTCGCCAGCACCGCGTGCCCGGCCGCCGCCAGCACGAGCACGACGAGGCGCACCCCCGTGCCGGGGCGGTGCGGCGCGGGGTCGACCCCCACCAGTGCCGCGGTCAGCAGGTAGCCCGCGACGAGGAAGTGCGCCAGCAGCAGGTGGTGCACCACCGGGTCGTGCAGCATCACGCCCGCCAGCGGCGTCGCGTAGAGCACCCACAGCGAGCCGACGTTGAGCACCGCCGCCGCGACCGGGTGGCCGAGGCCCCGCACCACCCGGCCGCCCAGCACACGGGTGAGCCGCCGGGCAGCACCTACGGGCAGCACCCGCAGCGCCAACGTCACCGGCGCCGCCGCGACGAGCAGCAGGGGCGCGACCATCCCCACCAGCAGGTGGGCCGCCATGTGGCCCGTGAAGCCGGCGTGCGACCAGGCCGCGAGCGGGCCGACCAGCGCCGCCGCGACGCACCCGAGACCGAGCGCGGCCAGCCCGACCCGGTACGCCGGCCACCCCCGCCCGCCGCGCCGGCGTACGACGCACGCGGCCCCGACGTACGCGGCGCCGGCAGCGAGCAGCAGCACGAGCCCCGTCCCGGCGAGCAGCGGGCCGAGGAGGTCGCCCGCTCCCCCGTCACCGTGACCCCCGTGCCCGCCGTGGTCCACCACGATCACGCCTCGGAGCGGCGACGGCGTGCCACGCGCACCGTGAGTACGAGGCCCACCGCGAGGGCCAGCAGGCCCGCGCCGATCCAGGCCGCGTCGTACGGCAGCAGGTCGACCCCGTAGCGCACCTGGTGCAGCCGCAGCACCTTGTGGTCGACCACGCCGTCCCAGAGCTGGAAGGCGCCGAGACCCGTCACGAACCCGGCTGCGGCGACCGCGCGGACAGCGAGTCCGCGCCGGCGCGCGTCGGCCAGGAGGAAGCCGCCGGCCACGAGCGCGACGAGCTCGGCCGCGTGCAGCAGGCCGTCGGAGAGCAGCCCGATCCGCAGCGAGGCGGCGTCGTAGAAGTGGTGCCAGCCGAGCATCTGGTGGAAGACGATCTCGTCGAGCGCGGCCATCACGGCGGCGCCGAGCAGGAAGGTGGACCAGTACGTCGGGTCGCGCCCGACCGCGGGTCGTGCGACGTCGTACGGCGCGTCCGTGACCACGGCTCCCCCTCCCGGTCGACGCTGCTCCCGGGGCGCCTGTACCCCGGGCCGGACGGTGCACCCCCGTGCCCTCCGCGGGTGCGTCACCGGCGCCGGGACGCGCCCGGGGAGGGCGGGGTGAGCAGGCGTAGAGTGAAGGGGTGACCCAGACGCCAGCCGCCGACGGACGCAAGCTCCTCCGCCTCGAGGTGCGCAACTCGGAGACCCCGATCGAGCGCAAGCCGGAGTGGATCAAGACCCGGGCGAAGATGGGCCCGGAGTACAAGGCGCTGCAGCACCTCGTGAAGTCCGAGGGCCTGCACACCGTGTGCCAGGAAGCGGGTTGTCCCAACATCTTCGAGTGCTGGGAGGACCGCGAGGCCACGTTCCTCATCGGCGGCGACCAGTGCACCCGCCGCTGCGACTTCTGCCAGATCGACACCGGCAAGCCGCAGGCGCTCGACCGCGACGAGCCGCGCCGCGTCGCGGAGTCCGTGCAGTCGATGCAGCTGCGCTACGCGACCATCACCGGTGTCGCCCGCGACGACCTGCCCGACGGCGGCGCGTGGCTGTACGCCGAGACCGTGCGCGCCATCCACGAGCTCAACCCCGGCACGGGCGTCGAGAACCTCATCCCCGACTTCAACGGCGAGCCCGACCTGCTGGCCGAGGTCTTCGAGTCCCGCCCCGAGGTGCTCGCGCACAACGTCGAGACGGTGCCGCGCATCTTCAAGCGCATCCGTCCCGCGTTCCGCTACGAGCGCTCCCTCGACGTGCTCACCCAGGCCCGCGCGTTCGGCCTGGTCACAAAGTCCAATCTCATCCTCGGCATGGGCGAGACCCGCGAGGAGGTCAGCCAGGCGCTGCGCGACCTGCACGAGGCCGGCTGCGACCTCATCACCATCACGCAGTACCTGCGGCCCTCGCTGCGCCACCACCCCGTGGAGCGCTGGGTCAAGCCCGAGGAGTTCGTCGAGCTGCAGGCCGAGGCGATGGAGATCGGCTTCGCCGGTGCCCTGTCCGGGCCGCTGGTCCGCTCGTCGTACCGCGCCGGTCGCCTGTACCGTCAGGCCGTCGAGGCCCGCGGGGGCGAGGTCACGATCGACGTCGGCGCCGCGCCGGCCGCCGTCTGACCCCCCGCACCGCAGCCCCACCGCAGCCCCGCCCCGACCCGGACCACCTCCGGCCGAACGAGACGAAGAAGGCACCACCGAGATGTCGACCAAGATGCCGGCCCCGCCGAAGAAGAAGCGCCGGGCGCAGATCGCCGAGACCTACCGGATGGCCAAGAAGGGCGATCCGAAGCTCGGTCTGATCCTGCTCGGCGTCTTCGTCGTCGCGGCGGCCGTCGGCTTCGCGCTCTTCTGGTTCCTGCCGGGTCCCGACCTGGTCTTCGCGATCCCCGGGGCGCTGCTCTTCGGCTCGCTCGCGACCCTCATCGTCTTCGGCCGCCGCGCCCAGCACTCGATGTACACCCAGATCGAGGACCAGAAGGGTGCCGCGGCCGCCGCGCTGCAGATGCTGCGCCGCGGCTGGGTCTCGGCCCCCGTCATCGCGTTCAACAAGCAGCAGGACGTCGTGCACCGCGCCGTCGGCCGCCAGGGCATCGTGCTCATCGGCGAGGGCAACCCCAACCGGCTCCGCCCGCTGATGACGTCGGAGCGCCGCAAGCACGAGCGCGTCGCCGCCGGTGCCCCGATCACCGAGGTGATCGTCGGTCGCGGTGAGGGCCAGGTGCCCCTGCCGAAGCTCGTGAAGCACCTGCAGAAGCTGCCGAAGGCGATCCGCCCCGCGGAGATGACCGACGTGGTGAACCGCCTCAAGGCCTTCGACGCGACCCGCTCCGCGGTGCCGCTGCCGAAGGGCCCGGTGCCGACGAACATGAAGGGCATGCGCCAGAACATGCGCGGTCGCTGACCCGCGCTCCCCCACACGAGAGAGGGCCCCGACCGGAGCGATCCGGCCGGGGCCCTCTGTGCGTGGTGCCGGGGTTCGGGTGCCCCAGCAAGTACGGCGGGACTCAGCCGTTCGAGCCGCTCGAGCCGCCCGAGCTGTCGGGGATGCCGCCGCCGAACAGGTCGGCGCCATCCGTCACCGTGCTCGGGTCCGGGGCCTCGACGTCGACCTCGACACCGAAGTTCGAGTAGGTGATCGACTGCGTCAACCCGGGCTGCGCGCCGATCGACGGGATCGTCTGGTCGTAGCGCACGACGTTGCCGTCCTCGTCGAAGCCGACCACGTACGTGAACTCCTCGGGCAGGTCGGACCCGCCCGCCGCGGCGAGGTCGCCCAGGCCGAGGGCCTCGAGCGAGGCGACGGCGTCGATGGTGACCTCGTAGGTGTCGACCGTCGAGCCGTCGACCTCCTCCTCGCCCTGGCTCACGACGCCGGTGGCGGCGGTCTCGAACAGCTCCTGCGCCGACTCGCCGTCGTACGCCGCCTTGAAGGACTGGCCGAGCGGGTTGCCCGCGGCACCGAGGTCGAGCGAGACGTACTGGCTGCCGGTGGCGTCGGCGGGGATGTACATGACGTTGTCCACCAGGATCATGGTGCCGCTCATGCCGGGGGCGAACTCGCCCTCCAGCTCCATCTCCGGGCTCTCGGCGTCGAACGCGACGACGCCCTCGAGGGAGCTGGTCGTGCTGCCGGTGGTGGTCTCCATGGTCACCGCGGCCGTGTCCATCTGGTCGATGGCGTCGCCGTACGCGGCGGCGAACTCCTCGACCGCGACCTCCTCGCCCTCGGCGACGCCGAAGCGCGAGTCGTCGACGGCGTCGCCGGAGTCACCCGAGTCGTCGGAGTCGCCGGAGTCGCCGGACTGGCTGCTGTCGGTGCCGTTGTCGGCGTTGTCGGAGTCGTCGGAGCCGCAGGCGGCCAGGCCGCTGACGGCGAGGACGCTCAGGGACGTGGCGGCGACGGCGCGTCGTACGTTGAGGCGCGACATGGGTTCCTCTCGGGTGGGTGCAGGTACGGCCGGCACGGAGCCGACCGGACGTCACCCTCCCCGGGTGCCGTGCGGCTAAAACGGTTCGACGCGCGCGGTTCTCGTCAGCGTCGCGGCGCGAGCGGTACGACGGCCGACCCGACCGCCAGGTCGTGCAGCCCGCGCCCGTCGGGCCGGAAGACCAGCGGCGGGATCACGAGGGCGATGAGCACGGCGCGCGCCAGCGACCGGAAGGGGTCCAGGGTGCCGGGGCGTCCGTCGTACCGGACCACGCGGAGGCGGGTCGCGAGCTGGCCGAAGGAGCCGCCGGCGAGGCAGACGAGGATGGTCGTCTCGGCAACGAAGAGCAGCAACGTCAGCACCGACGGCGGGATGCCGGTGGTGACGTCGCCCTCGGACGGGAAGTAGCGCGCGGGGCCGACGAACGCGATGACGACGAACATGCAGGTGAACCAGTCGACGATGAGGGCCCCCACACGGCGGGCCCACGAGGCGGTCTCCTGCTGGGTGTGCGGCACGGTCGGCAAGGCTATCGGAGCGGCCCGACAGGCCCCTCGGGCACCACACTGTTACACGCGTGAAACAATCGGGTGACCGTTGCGAAACCGCTCCTGCATACGTTGCAGAGCACTCGCCCGGCCCGCGGTTGCGCCGGGCGGATCACCCGTACGAGCGTGGCGCCCCGGTGCGTCCCGCCAAGGAGGACGAATGTTCGCCAACAGCGAAGAGCTGCTGAAGTACATCAAGGACGAGGGCGTCGAGATGATCGACGTCCGGTTCTGCGACCTGCCCGGCATCATGCAGCACTTCACGGTCCCCGTGTCGTCGTTCGACCAGTCGGTCTTCGACGACGGGCTCGGCTTCGACGGTTCGTCGATCCGTGGCTTCCAGGCCATCAACGAGTCGGACATGTCCCTGTTCCCGGACCCGTCCACGGCGTACATCGACCCGTTCCGCACCGCGAAGACGCTGGTCATCAACTTCTTCATCCACGACCCGATCACGGGCGAGCCCTACTCCCGCGACCCGCGCAACATCGCGAAGAAGGCGCTGGCGTACCTCGAGACGACGGGCATCGCGGACACCGCGTTCTTCGCCCCCGAGGCCGAGTTCTACATCTTCGACAACGTGCGCTACTCCACGGGTGTCAACGAGAGCTACTACCACATCGACTCCGTCGAGGGCTGGTGGAACTCGGGCAAGGAGGGCGACAACCTCGGCTACAAGACCCGCCTCAAGGGTGGCTACTTCCCCGTCGCGCCGTACGACCACTACACGGACCTGCGCGACGACATGGTGAAGAACCTGGAGGGCGTCGGCCTGCAGGTCGAGCGCGCGCACCACGAGGTCGGCACCGCGGGTCAGGCGGAGATCAACTACCGCTTCGACACGCTGCTCAAGGCCGCGGACGACGTGATGAAGTTCAAGTACATCATCAAGAACACCGCGTGGGCCCAGGGCAAGTCGGTCACCTTCATGCCGAAGCCGATCTTCGGTGACAACGGCTCGGGCATGCACGTGCACCAGTCGCTGTGGAAAGACGGCTCGCCGCTCTTCTACGACGAGTCCGGGTACGGCGGTCTCTCCGACCTCGCGCGCTGGTACATCGGCGGCATCCTGAAGCACGCCCCGTCGCTGCTCGCCTTCACGAACCCGACGGTGAACTCGTTCCACCGCCTGGTGCCGGGCTTCGAGGCGCCGATCTCGCTGGTCTACTCCTCGCGCAACCGCTCCGCCTCGGTCCGCATCCCGATCACGGGCAGCAACCCGAAGGCCAAGCGCATCGAGACGCGCTTCCCCGACCCGTCGGCGAACCCGTACCTCGCGTTCTCGGCCCTGATGCTCGCCGGCATCGACGGCATCAAGAACAAGATCGAGCCCGCCGCTCCGATCGACAAGGACATCTACGAGCTGCCGCCGGACGAGATGGCCGAGATCGACCAGGTGCCCACGTCGCTGGGTGCGGTGCTCGACGCCCTCGAGGCCGACAACGAGTACCTGAGCCAGGGCGGCGTCTTCACGCCCGACCTCATCGAGACCTGGGTCGACTACAAGCGCACCCACGAGATCGCCCCCGTGCAGCTGCGCCCGCACCCGCACGAGTTCGAGCTGTACTACGACATCTGAGTTCGCTCCGACGTCTGTCGCGACGCCCCCGGTCACCGCTGCGGTGACCGGGGGCGTGCGTCGTACCGGGCTGCTTCGGCTCCGGTGTCTCGAGGAGCGGGCACGTGCGGAGCCGACTCTCGACCGGATCCCGTACGCCGATCGACCGCGGGCGCCGCGCGGTGCGGCGCCGTTCCGGTCGAGCGTCAGCGGCGGCCTCTTGGCGTCGGCACGTGGTTCGTCGACACGGCGTGGGGCCGGGAGTCCCCACCGTCGAGCCCCCACCCACCGACGACGATAAGCGCGAACTCCGCGGACTTTCCGCTGCGCTCACCTAGTGCCCCACGTCACAAAGACCCCTAGTGTGCTCTCGGGCGCCGCCGACACCTGCGGTAGCGCCCACGAGCCGAGGAGGACGTCGTGCCGGACCGGGAAGTCTTCACCCACGTGGTGGTCGGAGCCGGCAGCGCCGGCGCCGCGCTCGCCGCCCGCCTGACCGAGGACCCGTCGGTCTCGGTCCTCCTGCTCGAGGCCGGCGGCCCCGCCGACGCGGACGAGATCAGCATCCCGGCGGCGTTCCCGAACCTCTTCAAGACGCGGTGGGACTGGAACTACCAGACCAGCGAGCAGAAGCAGCTGGAGGGGCGGCGTGCGTACTGGCCCCGCATGAAGGCCCTCGGCGGCTGCTCGTCGATGAACGCGATGATCTACATCCGCGGCAACCGCGCGGACTTCGACACCTGGCGCGACGCCTACGGGGCGACCGGGTGGGGGTACGACGACGTCCTGCCGTACTTCATCCGCTCGGAGGCCAACACGCGCCTCGGCGGGCCGTACCACGGGCAGGACGGCCCGCTGCACGTCGAGGATCGGCGTTACACCCACCCGCTGACCACCTCCTGGGTCGAGTCGGCCGTGGCCGCCGGGTTCAAGCCCACCGACGACTTCAACGGCGCCGAGCAGGAGGGCGCGGGGCTCTACCAGGTCACCTGCCGCAAGGGGCGGCGCTGGTCCACCGCGAAGGCGTACCTCGAGCCCGCCGCGAGCCGGCCCAACCTCACGATCCGCACCGGCGCGCTCGCCGAGCGGGTCGTCCTGGAGGGTGGCCGGGCCGTGGGCGTCGCCTACCAGCACGGCGCCGGCAGCCGCACGGCGTACGTCGAGGGCGAGGTCGTCCTCGCCGGCGGCGCCATCAACTCGCCCCAGCTGCTCCTGCTCTCCGGCATCGGTCCGGGCACGCACCTGACCGAGATCGGCGTGGATGTCGCCGTCGACCTGCCCGGCGTCGGCCAGAACCTGCACGACCACCCGGCCGTGCCGCTCGTCTTCCACACGCGCGACACCACCGACCTGCTCGACCACAACAACCTGGTGCAGTTCGCGCGCGCCAAGGCGACCGGCACCGGGCCGCTCACCTCGAACGTCGGCGAGGGCGGCGGCTTCTGGCGCACCCGCGACAGCCTGGCCGCGCCCGACCTGCAGGTCCACGTCGCGCCGACCGGCTTCTACGACAACGGGTTCCACGAGGCGACCGCCCGCAGCGTCACCGTCGCGCCGACGCTGGTCTCGGTCGAGAGCCGCGGCGCGCTGCGGCTGCGCTCCACCGACCCGCGCTGGCACCCGGAGATCGACCCGGGCTACTTCGACGACCAGGCCGACCTCGACGCGATGACCGCCGGCGTACGCCGGATGCTCGAGACCGTCGCGACCGGTCCGCTGGCAGAGCACGTGGCCGGGCCCGGGCTGCCGACGATGGAGTCCTGGGGCGACGACCCGACCGACGCGCAGATCGTCGAGCACCTGCGCAGCTACACCCAGACGCTCTACCACCCGGTCGGCACCTGCGCGATGGGCGGTGACGAGCGCTCGGTCGTCGACCCGCAGCTGCGGGTGCGCGGGGTCGACGGGCTGCGCGTCGCCGACGCCAGCGTGATGCCGATGGTGACCCGCGGCAACACCAACGCCGCTTCCATCATGATCGGCGAGCGTGCCGCCGACCTCCTGCGCGGAAAGGCCTGAACGATGACCACCACGACCACTCCCCCGAATCCGGCCGCCGCTGCGAGCGAGCGGCCGACGTTCGAGTCGATCAACCCCGCCACCGGCGACGTGGTGGGCGTCCACCCCGTCCACGACGAGGCCGACGTCCGTGCGGCCGTCGCGCGGGCCCGGGAGTCCGCCGGCTGGTGGGCCGACCTCGGCTTCGCCGGCCGCCGCGAGGTGCTCACCCAGTGGCGGGCCGTCCTCACGCGCCGGCTCGCGCAGCTGTGCGACGCCGTGCACCAGGAGACGGGCAAGCCGCACGGCGACGCCCAGCTCGAGTGCGCCCTCACGATCGACCACCTCGCCTGGGCCGGGTCGCACGCCGAGAAGGTCCTCGGTCGCAAGCGCGTCTCGCCCGGCCTGCTGCTCGCGAACCAGGCGGCGTCGGTGGAGTACCTCCCCCTGGGCGTCGTCGGCGTCATCGGCCCGTGGAACTACCCCGTCTTCACCCCGATGGGATCGATCGCCTACGCGCTGGCCGCGGGCAACACCGTCGTGTTCAAGCCCAGCGAGCTGACCCCCGGCGTCGGTCTGTGGCTCGCCGACAGCCTGCGCGAGGTCGTCCCCGACCACGACCTGCTGCAGGTCGTCACCGGCCTCGGCGAGACCGGGGCCGCGCTGTGCCGGGCCGGCGTCGACAAGGTCGCCTTCACCGGCTCGACCGCCACCGGCAAGCGCGTGATGGCGGCCTGCGCCGAGACGCTCACCCCCGTGGTGGTCGAGGCGGGCGGCAAGGACGCGCTGCTCGTCGACGAGGACGCCGACCTCGACGCCGCTGCGGACGCCGCCGCCTGGGGCGCCTTCGCCAACGCCGGCCAGACCTGCGCCGGCGTCGAGCGCATCTACGTCCACGAGCGGGTGCACGACCGGTTCGTCGCCCTGCTCGCCGAGCGCGCCCGGACCGTCCACGCCGGTGTCGACGTCGACGCCAAGATCGGCCCGATGACCATGCCCGGCCAGCTCGACGTCGTACGCCGCCACGTCGCCGACGCGCTCGCCCGCGGTGGGCGGGCAGTGGTCGGCGGATCCGACGCGGTGGGCGACCGGTTCGTGCAGCCGACCGTCCTCGTCGATGTGCCCGAGGACAGCGAGGCGGTCACCGAGGAGACGTTCGGGCCGACCGTCACCGTGCGCAAGGTGCGCGACATGGACGAGGCGGTCGAGCTGACCAACGCGGGGAAGTACGGGCTCGGCTCGGCGATCTTCACCGGCGGGAACGGGGAGGACCTGGCGCGGCGACTCCGCACGGGGATGACATCGATCAACTCGGTGATCTCGTTCGCCGGCGTCCCCTCCCTGCCGTTCGGCGGTGTCGGCGACTCCGGTTTCGGTCGCATCCACGGGCCGGACGGGCTGCGGGAGTTCACCTACGCCAAGTCGGTGACCCGCACGCGGTTCAAGGCGCCGATCAACCTCACGACCTTCGAGCGCACCGCCGAGCAGGAGACGACGGTGGCCACCCTGCTGCTCGCCCTCCACGGGCGGGCCACGCAGCTGCCGAAGCTGCCGCGCCGTCCGTTGGAGACGATCCGCGGGCGGCGACGCGACTGACGGGCGCGGCCTACGATGGCCACCCGATGAGCCCGACCGACGACACCCCCCGCAAGCTCCTCCTCGTCGTCGACGCGCCGTCGCTGCTGCACCGCAACCACCACGCGCGTGCCCACACCCGGGCGCTCGACCGTGCGGGCCGACCGGTCTGGGCGCTGCACGGGATGCTGCGCCAGATCATCGAGTCCATCGACCGGTTCGCGCCGGACGCGGTGCTCTTCGGCCTGGACGACCGGACCGCGTCCGTGCGGCGCGACGCGTACCCGGCGTACAAGGCCGGCCGTGCCGAGAAGCACCCCGAGCTGATCGGGCAGCTCGAGCGGGCGGGCGCTCTGCTCGACGCGCTCGGCTTGGCGACGCTCACCCCGCCCGGGCTCGAGGCCGACGACGTCAGCGCCTCGGGGGCCGCGTGGGCCGGTCGGCACGGGTGGGACTGCGTCATCATCACGTCCGACCGCGACACGTTCGCCCACATCAGCGACCACACGAAGGTGCTGCGGCTGATCGACGGCGGCATCAACGGCTCGCCGCTGCTCGACCCGCGGCGGCTGCACGCGATGTACGGCGTCGCGGCCGAGAACTACCTCGCGTACGCCGCGCTGCGCGGCGACGCCAGCGACAACCTCCCCGGCGTACCGGGGATCGGCGAGAAGACCGCCGCCATCCTCCTGGAGGCGGCCGGCTCCATGCAGGCCGTGTGGGCCGACGTCGAGCACGGCGACGGCAGCACGGTCGCTGCGGCCCTCGACTCGTGGGCGGTGGACAACGGGAGCCCCCGCCTGGGCACGCGCGTCGTCCGGCACCTCACCGCGTCAGGAGCCCGGGAGCGCTACGACTTCAACGTGTCGATGATGCGCGGCCACGACGACCTCGACCTGGGGCTGACGCCGGACGTGCCCGGTACGCCGGGGCTGCTGCCGCTCGACGTCGATCGGGTCAGCCGTGTGGTGGGGTTCCTCAACGTCGAGGCGACGACGTCGATGGCGGTGCGGGTGCTCACCAGCACGCCGGCGTCGGCGGCGACCCGCTGGGCGTGACCACGCAGGTCAGCCGACGCTGATCTCCACCTGGTTCGGGTAGAACGCGACGTGGCCGGCGATGGGTGCGACGGCGTCGTACGGCGCGTCGTACCCCCAGACCGCGTTCTCCGCGCGGTCGTCACCGTCGACGAGCGAGAAGTAGCCGGCCTCGCCCTTGTAGGGGCAGTACGTCGCGTGGCTCGTCCGCTCGAGGACCGACGCGTCGACGTCGGCGAGCGGGACGTACTGCGCCGCCGGGTAGCTCGCCTCCTGCAGAGTCAGCGCGCTGTCGGTCTCGGCGATGACGCGGCCGTGGCGCGTGACCACGACCCGGCCCTCCGTGGGCGTGACGGTGATGGGGTGGGTCTCGTCGGGGATGAGGTGCGGGCGCTGGGTCATGACGTGGTGAACGCCGCGGCCTGACCGCATCATCCCCACCAGCAGACCCCGCTCGAAAAGGCGGTGGAAGCGCCGGAGCCCGCGCGGACCGGCGGACCTCAACCGGGATGCCCGAACCCACGACCCCTGTCGGCGCACCGCGCTAGGTTCCGTACATGGCGAAGTACCCCCGGATTCGGGAACAACACGTCGCAGTGTTCGGCGAGAGCGGCTCGGGCAAGACAGTGCTCGTCTCTTCCTTCTTCGGGCCCACCCAGGAGGGGTCTTACAAGAACGAGCTCTGGGACCTCATTGCAGACGACACTGGCCAGGGAAACCGGCTCTACCAGAACTACCTCGGCATGCGGGACAACGGGACCGCCCCCATGGCTACTCGTTTTGCCAATACCACCTACTACTTCTCGTTGAAGCTCCGCGGCGCGGACCTGGACACCGCCAAGAAGCGGCCCTTCGACGTCCTCCGGCTGGCGTGGCACGACTACCCAGGTGACTGGTTCCAGGACGAGCCCTCAAGCGACGAGGAGCGGAACCGCCGGACGGACACGTTCCGATCGCTCCTGAAGTCCGACGTGGCCCTCCTGCTCATCGACGGGCAGAAGTTGCTCGACTATCGCGGGCAGGAAGAGCGCTACCTCAAGTCGGTGCTCGGCAACTTCCGACAGAACCTGCTGAGGCTCAAGGACGAGCTGCTGGCCGGCGAGGGGCGACTGGTCGAGTTTCCGCGCATCTGGATCCTCTCCCTGTCCAAGGCCGATCTGCTCCCGGAGATCGACGTGCACGCCTTCCGCGATCTGGTCATCCTCAAGGCGGCCGAAGACGTCGAGAACCTTCGGACGACGCTCCAGCAGTTGATTGACACACCCGACGCACTTGCGATCGGCGATGACTTCATGCTGCTCTCGTCCGCGAAGTTCGAGCTGACGGCCGACGCCGGTTCTCCTGTCGAGATCGACCTCACCCGGCGCGTCGGCGTCGACCTCGTCCTCCCCGTCGCTTCGCTGCTGCCGCTCGAGCGCCGCGTCCAGTGGCAGTCGAGGCTCACCATTCCCATGAAGGTCCTCGACTCGCTCGCCGACGGCGCCGAACTGTTGGCAGCGGGACTGACCGGGGGAAGGTTCGTGCTGGTGGAGAAGGCTCTCGCGAGACTTCCCAAGGCCGGCAGGGCCACGAAGGTTGCCGCCAAGCTCGGCCCGATCCTGGTCGAAGCCGTGGAACTCGCTGGGCCGAAGTTGCGTGAGATGAACGAGCAAGCACGCGCCCAGCACGACTACCTGCGCGCCATGCTCACCCAACTCAAGCTCGACCTCGAGCAGGGTGTCGCAGACAACGTGATCCGGAAGGCAAAGTGAGCGATCAGTCCGCCCACGTCACCCGTCTCATCTGGGCGACGCGGGGACGATCCTGGGTGTTTCGCTTCTTGCTCGACGCCGGTCTGAGCGACCCGCTGCCCATGTACGAACGTACGTTCGGTGCTCTTCGCGATCAGTCTGAGGCGTGGCGTCGCGAGGGAACCAACGTGGCGCTTCGGTTTCCCGACCCCGAGGGCCGGGCCGACACCGCCGGCCGGGTCATCCCCCACGAGTTCATCGTCCTCGGACCTCTCGCGCGACAGATCGAGTCCGTCGAGGACGGTCGAGAGCAACTCTGGCCCGTTGTCAGCGCGGCGTACGCAGCAGTCTGGGACTCGCCTTCTCCGCCGTCGGCCATGTACCTGGATCACGCGGACGGGATGCAGGTCCGCAGCCGTTGAAGTTCGTTCGAACCCGCTGGTCTCGACACGGCTTGGCTGCGGAATATCTGTGACGAGCAAACCCGTACCGGACCGATAACGGGCAGCGCTGCGACGAGCTGTCCTACAGACTCGGGGCCATGAAGCAGAGCAAGATCCGCCGCCGGCTCGAGAGCTCGTTGACCGACGGGCGGATCGCCACGGTGGTCCGAGACGACTTCGAGCTCACCATGACGGACGGGTTCGTCGTCACCCTGACAGACGACTGGGTGGTCCTCCACGAGCTCGCCGACGGCGTGCACCTCGACGACCTCGTGATGCTGCGTCTCAGCGACGTCTCGCGCGTCTGGTTCCGCGACGACGACCCTTACCACCACCGAGCGATCAACGGCCTCGGCTCGACGGTCGCCACGTTCGAGTGCCCGCCCGAGGCCGGGTTGATCGACATGCTCAACGCAGCCGCCTTCAAGGCGGACATCTTCGCCATTCGCATGGAGACGCTGCGCGACGAGCCGCTCGCGATCGGCCGGCTCGTCAAGCTCGGGAAGAAGCGGCTCACGCTGCACTTCGTCGGTCGTGACGGAGTGTGGGCACCCGAGACGGAGCGCTGGCGTCACCGCGACATCACGCGCATCGAGGTCGGCGGACGCTACCTGGACGCGCTCAACCGCTTCGCCGACCCCTATCCCGCCGCCGAACCCGCCTGAACGCACACTGACCCGGACGGCGCGAGAGTCGACCGCACTTACCCACCCACCCCGGTGCGACGATGACCCGGTGCACCGACTCGTGGGCCTGCTGCTGACCGTAACGGTCGGGCTCGTGCTGGCCGACTCGGCGATCGTCACCCTCGCGCTACCCGAGATGCTCGAGCAGCTCGACGCGTCGGTCACCGAGGTCGCGTGGGTGCTCATCTCCTACAACCTCGTGCTGGGGGTGCTCGCCGTACCGGCCGCCCTGCGGCCGTTGCGGGTCCGCCCGCGCATCCTCGCCGCCGCCGGCATCGCCGTCTTCGCCGGCGCCTCGGCGTGGTGCGCCGCCGCCCCCACGATCGAGGTGCTCATCGCGGCCCGCTGCCTGCAGGCGGTCGGCGGGGCGTTCGCGCTCGTCGGGGCGCTGGAGCTGCTCGTCGCCCGCTCCGGCGAGCGCCGCGGCGTGGCGGCTTGGGTCACCGCCGGGGTCGTCGGTACGGCGGCGGGCCCCGTCGCCGGTGGCCTGCTGACCGAGGCCATCTCGTGGCAGGCGATCTTCATCGCCCAGGTGCCGTTCGCGGCGCTCGCGGTGCCGGCGGCGCTCGCCGTACGCACCCGGCACCAGGGCCAGGCCGTCCCGGAGCCGGCCGTCAGCCACCGGCCCGTCATCGGCCACAACGTCACGCTCGCCCTGCTCTCCGCCGCGCTGACCGCCGCGCTCTTCCTGCTCGTGCTGCTGCTGGTGGAGGGGTGGCGCCACTCGCCCGCCACCGCCGCGCTCACTGTGTCCGTCATCCCCGTCGCGGCGCTCGCGGCCCAACCCCTGGCGCGGCTGCTGCGCACCACGCCCGACCTCGAGCTGGCTGCGGGCTGCGTGCTCGTCGCCGGCGGTCTCGTCGGTCTCGCGCTCCCGCCGTCGGCCGACCTGTGGTGGACCGTCGCCCCGCAGGCCCTCGTCGGCCTCGGCCTCGGGCTCAGCGTCGACGAGCTCACCCACCGCGCCATGGAGGACCGGCTCCCTCGCGCCCGGCACGCCGCCTGGACCATCAGCGCCCGCCACCTCGGCGTCGTGGTGGGGCTGGCGGTGCTGACGCCGGTCTTCACCGCCGACCTCCTCGACGCCGAGGAGCCCGCGACCGAGGCCATCGCCGCGCTGGTGCTCGACGCGCCGCTGCAGCCCGACGACAAGATCTCCGTCGCCCGGGCCCTCGGCTCCCACCTCACCGACCAGCGCGGGCAGGTGCCGGAGCTGGACGGGGCGTTCGCCGAGCTCGACGTACGGGCCGAGGACGAGGCCGCGGTCGCCGACCTCGAGCGCGGCCTCGACGACCAGCTCGACCGGTCGGTGTCGCTGGCGTTCCGCGACTCCTACCTCGTCGGCGCGGGCCTCGCGGCGCTGGCGCTGCTCTCCGTCGGGCTCACGGCCGCCGCGGGTGCCGCGCGCCGGTCCCGGGCGCGCAGGAGCCTCGTGTGAGCGCCGGGCTGCGCGCCGGGGTGCTGCCCGGGCTGGCGCTGGCCCTGGTGGCCGGCGTCGTCGGCGCCCAGGTCGCGGCCGGCGGCGGCGACTTCGCGCCGCTGCGCCCGGCCGACGCCTGCGCCGACCGCGCGGTCACCTCGCAGGCCGACGGCATCGAGGGGCTCACCGAGCAGCTCGTGCTGCGCGGCATCGACGACGCGGCGTGCACCCTCGACGTCAGCCGCGAGGCGCTCACCCTCGAGCTCGCCCAGCAGGAGGAGCCCACCGACGCGCAGGTCGACGCGGTCCGCGACGGGCTGCGCGCCGCGGTGGGCGAGCTCGCCGACGAGGACGCGCTGCCCCCGTCCTCCTCGCTGGTCGACGAGGCCCTCGAGGGCTCCGACCTCAACCGGTTCGTGAAAGGCGCGATCCGCCTCGTGCCCGACTCCGTGGTCGACGACGCGCTGCCCACCGAGGACGTCCTGACCCGCGCGGTCGACGAGCTCGACGTACGGGCAGTCCTGTCCGACCTCGACGACGCCGAGGCCCTCAACGAGGCCGTGCAGGACGCGGTCACCCAGGCCGTGCGCGACGAGCTGACCGACCGGGTGCGGAACCTCGTCTGAGGGGTACGGCGGGCGCCGTCACGGGCTGGGTGCGCTGGCAGGCACGAGGTCCTCCGGGCTCCGCCGTCGTTCCCGCGCCGAGGCGACCTTGTCGATCGCGACCCCCGCGCAGAGGCCCAGCACCATCCCGACGCCCATCGCCAGCCAGGGCTGGTCGCTCAGCCCGAACCCGGCCACGGCGCCGACGCCGACCGTGAAGCTCCCCCACAGCAGGCAGGCGCTCAGGGCGAGCGGCAGCCACACCCGATAGCGCAGCGCACCTCCGGCGACGAGGTTGACGCCGATGCGGATCACCGGCAGGAAGCGGGCCGTCACCACGATGCGCGCGCCGCGGCGGGCGAACTGCCGGTCCGCGGCCTCGATGAACTTCGCGAACCGCCGATGCTCCCGCAGGCGTTCGCGGGGCAGCCTGCCCCCGATGGCGAAGCCGATGCTGTCGCCGATCAGCGCGCCGACCACCGCCACCGCCAGCAGCACCAGGAGGGCCCACGGGTCGCCGGAGGCGACGGTCAGCGCCGCGACCGCGATGATCACCTCGTCGCTCGGCACGGCAGGCAGGAAGCAGTCGACGACGACCAGCAGGAGCACCGCCACGTAGAGCCAGGGCGACCCGAGCGACGACCGGGCCAGGTCGAGGACTGCGTCCACCTCGGAACCTCCTCGCTCGGTCGACACCTCAGCCTAGGTGGCCCACCCGACGGCCTCGTACGGCGGTCGCCCGCACCGACCCACGCGTGCCGGGGCCGGCCGCCTCCCTCAGACGCCCTGCTCCCGGAGGAACGCGACGGTGTCGTCCATCGCGGCGTCGAACGCCGGCCCGAAGGCGTGGGCGTCGTCGTACCACCGCAGGCGGGAGTCGACGCCGGCGGCGACCAGCGCGTCCTGCGTCGCGTCCGCCCACCGGGGCGGGCACTGGTCGTCGTGCCGGCCGTGGACCACCAGGACCGGCTCGGTGATCCGGTCGAGGTAGGGGCGCGACGAGTTCTGCTCCCACCACGCCGGGTCGTCCGCAGGGAGCGCCCCTCGGCGAGCCAGCTCCGCCACCTCGGGGTCGTCGGCGGGGGCGTCGCCCCGGAACTGCGCGAAGTTCTCCGCCTCGAGCGACGACACCGACGCCCAGAGCGCCGCGGCCCGCACCAGCCCGGGCTCGGCGACGAGCGCCTTGAGCACCACCCCGCCGCCCATCGAGCGGCCGAGCAGCGCGATCCGGTCGTCCACGACCGGCACGTCGTCGGAGGCCTGCAGGGCCTTGACGGCGTTGACCACGTCTGCGCTGTAGCCGAGGAGCAGCTCGCGGCGGTGGTCCGGGTCGTCGTCGGACTCGGCGTGGCTGCGGTAGTCGACGTGGAGCGCGACGTACCCCTGCGCCGCCAGGCGGCTGCGCTCCCGGGTCATCCCCTGCCCCCGCACGTAGACGTCGGGGTCGATGTAGCCGTGCGCCAGCACCACCGCCGGGAACGGGCCCCCACCCCGCGGCACGTCGAGCACCCCCGAGATCGTGTACCCCTCGACGACGCCACCGGGCGTCGTGCTGCGGCTGCGGTAGGTGACGTCGTACGACGTCGCGTCGGCCGTCCGCTCCCGCACGGCGCCGAGACGCAGCCGGTCGCCCTCGTGCGTCTGCTCCGCCAGGCCGAGGACCGAGGTCCCCGGGGCCGGGGGGCTCACCTCCGCCCCCGGTCCGGCGGCACCGGCCGCCCCACCCGGGGAGTACGACGACGCTTCGGCGCCCGGCGTGCGTCCGGCGCCCGCCGAACCGTCCTGGGCGGAGCAGCCCGCCAGCACGACGACGGCAGCGACCGCCGCCCCCAGCACGGGACGGCGCCTCACGGAACGGCGCCCCAGGGGAGGGCGCCTCACGGGCCCTCCGACCACGAGGCACGTCCGTCGCCGTCGATCGGGATCGCGGGGCCGCCGGTGACCGATGGCCGCCACGTCGCCTCGCCCAGACCGCGGACCCGGGCCAGGGTCTCCCGGACGTGCCGCCCGGCGTCGCCGGCGACGTACCCCTGGACCTCGATCCCCGCCGCGGTGCCGAGGTCGACGGCGCGCACCGCGTAGGTGTCCTGGGTGACGACGACCGCGCTCTCGACGCCGAACACGTCGTGGGCACGCCGCATGGTGTGCCACGTGCTGAACCCGGCGTAGTCGACGAAGACGTCCTCGGCGGGCACGCCCGCCGCCAGCACGGCGTCGCGCATCGCGCGGGCTCGTTGTAGTTCGGCGAGCCGTTGTCCCCCGAGACCAGCACCTTGTCGACCGCACCCGCCTCGTGCAGCGCGACCGCCCCGGCGACGCGCTCCCCCACGACCCGCCCCAGCGAGCCGTCGGGGTGCACGAACGACCCCGGCACGATCGCCACCTGGGCCGGCTCGACGGCGCCGAGCTCCCGGGTCACGTGGTCACTCGCGCGGGCCGCCACCACCACGTTGGCGGTGGCCACGACGACGGTGCAGGCCGCGGCGCCGACCAGTCCGACGCGCAGCAGGCGCCGGGCCCACCGGTCCGTCCCCCGCGCGGGGGAAGCGGTCCTCATGCGGCGACCTCGCCCCTGGCGCGGAAGCGCACGGGCAGGACGACGCGCCTGCCGGTGAGGTCGGGAACGTGGAGGTCGGGCGTGCGGGCCATGGGGTGCTCCTGGGTCGGTGGGTCGGGATCGTGCCGTGGCACCACCGTCCAGCAATCCGCGGGCGGGAGGCAGGGCCCGTCGATCCCCCTCTCCGCACCGACGCGCAGGTCGGCCACGCTGTCAGCGGCGCACCGCCGGTCGCTACGGTGGCGCGGTGGCACCGTCGCCGAGCCCCGCGGACGAGGCTGCCCGCGTGCGGCGTACCCGCGTCGACGAGCCGCACGTGGCTCCGCTCAACGACCTGGCCCGCTCGCTGCGCACCCAGGGCGAGGGCCATCGCTTCGTCCCGTGGTTCGACCCCGACGGGGGTGGCACCACGGCGCACGTCCTGGTGCTCATGGAGACGCCGGGCCCGCGCACGGTCGCGGCGGGCGACCTGGGGTTCAGCACCGAGGACAACACCGACCCCACGGCCGCGGCCCTCCGCGCCGCCCGCGCCGCCTCCGGTCTCGACCGCTCCGCCTACGTCCGCTGGAACGTCGTCCCCTGGCCCCTGCACGACGGCGCCGGCCATCGCCGCCCGCCCCGGGTCCGCGACCTCGACGAGGCCCGGCCGGCACTGGCGGCCCTCCTCGACCTGCTCCCCGCCCTGGAGCTCGTCGTCGCGGTCGGTACGCCGGCACTCACCGGTGTCATGCGCCACCTCACCCTGGACCCCCCGGACCGGGTGCCGCGGGTGCTCGGCGTCCCCCACCCGTCGCCGCGCAACGCCGGCCAGCAGCAGGAGGCCCGGGCGCGGCTGGCCAACGCGCTGCGCGCCGGCGTCAGGCCGCCGGAGCGGCGGTGAGCACCTCCGCCCCGTCGGCGGTGATGACGACGGTGTGCTCGGAGTGGGCCGTGCGGCACCCGGTCGCGCTGCGCAGCGTCCAGCCGTCGGCGTCCGTGACGAGCCGGTCGGTGTCGGCCATGACCCACGGCTCCAGCGCGAGCATCAGGCCGGGGCGCAGGTCGTAGCCCCGGCCGGGCCGTCCGACGTTCGCGACGTGGGGGTCCTGGTGCATCGTCGAGCCGATGCCGTGACCGCCGAACTCGGTGTTGACGGGGTAGCCCGCGTCGGTCAGGACCGTGCCGATCGCGTGGGAGAGGTCACCGGTGCGGGCGCCGGGACGGGCCACGGCGATGGCCGCGGCCAGCGCCCGCTCGGTGACCTCGATCAGCGCGACGCTCTCCGCGGGCCGCGTCGGCCCCACGACGAAGCTGATCGCGGCGTCGGCGGCGACACCGCCCGTCAGCAGGGCGAGGTCGAGGGTCACCAGGTCGCCGTCGGCCAGCGCCCGGTCGTGCGGTCGGCCGTGCAGCACGGCGTCATTGACCGCGGTGCAGACGTGGTGGCCGAACGGGCCCCGGCCGAAGGACGGCGCGTAGTCGACGTAGCAGGACTCCGCCCCGGCGTCGCTGATCATCTCGGCGGCCCAGCGGTCGATCTCGAGGAGGTTCGTGCCGACCGTGGCTCGGCGCCGCAGGGTGTGCAGGATCTCGCCGACCAGGGCGCCCGACACCCGGGCCTGGGCGATCTTCGCGGGGCTGAGGATCTCGATCACGAGCAGGACTCCGTCCGGGATGGGATGACTATCCCGGTAATGTTATCCCGGTACTACTATCGGCCCATGGTCCGGCTCCCGCTCTCCCCCGCCGAGGTCGAGCGCGGTCGACGCCTCGGCGCCCTCATCCGCCGCGCCCGCGGCGAGCGCCCGATGCTCGAGACCGCGCTCAGCGCAGGCGTGTCCCCCGAGACGCTGCGCAAGATCGAGTCGGGCCGGGTGGCGACCCCCGCGTTCCCCACCGTCGCGGCCATCGCGGACGTCCTCGGTCTCTCCCTCGACGAGGTCTGGGCCGAGATCAGCGGTCCCACGGGCGGCCGGCGCCACGTCTCCGCCCCGGCCGAGGACCCCCGCGCCCGCCTGAGCTCCTAGCGCCGGGCCCACCCGCGGCTGCCGTCGGGGCGGAAGACTCCTATTGTTTCGGGCGTGTAACACGTCCTGACCACGACGAGCGCCCCGAGCGCCGTCCCACGGAGGAGCCCCCATGTCGATGCTCGACGAGAAGCTGCAGCCCATGTTCGAGGAGGTGCTGCGCCGCAACCCCGGTGAGGACGAGTTCCACCAGGCCGTGCACGAGGTGCTGGACTCCCTCGGGCCGGTCGTCGCCAAGCACCCGGAGTACGCCGACGCCGCGATCATCCCGCGGCTGTGCGAGCCCGAGCGGCAGATCATCTTCCGCGTCCCGTGGGTCGACGACAGCGGCCAGGTGCAGATCAACCGCGGCTTCCGCGTCGAGTTCAACTCGGCTCTCGGCCCCTACAAGGGCGGCCTGCGCTTCCACCCGACGGTCTACCTGGGCATCGTGAAGTTCCTCGGCTTCGAGCAGATCTTCAAGAACGCGCTGACCGGCCTGCCCATCGGCGGCGGCAAGGGCGGCTCGGACTTCGACCCCAAGGGTCGCTCCGACGCCGAGGTGATGCGCTTCTGCCAGTCGTTCATGACGGAGCTCTACCGCCACATCGGGGAGTACACCGACGTCCCCGCCGGCGACATCGGCGTCGGCGGCCGCGAGATCGGCTACCTCTTCGGGCAGTACAAGCGGATCACCAACCGCTACGAGTCCGGCGTGCTGACCGGCAAGGGCATCGGCTGGGGCGGCTCGCTGGTCCGGACCGAGGCCACCGGCTACGGCACCGTGTTCTTCGTCGACGAGATCCTCCGCAGCCGCGGCGACAGCCTCGACGGCAAGAAGGTGGTCGTCTCCGGCTCGGGCAACGTCGCCATCTACGCGATCGAGAAGCTGCAGCAGCTCGGCGCCGTCGTGGTCGCCTGCTCCGACTCCGGCGGGTACGTCGTGGACCCCGACGGCGTCGACCTCGCGCTGGTCAAGGACATCAAGGAGCGGCGCCGCTCCCGCATCGCCGTGTACGCCGACGAGCGGCCGCGCGCGTCGTACGTCGAGGGCGGCTCGGTGTGGCAGGTGCCGTGCGACGTGGCGCTGCCGTGCGCGACGCAGAACGAGCTGAACGGCAACGACGCCGCGGCTCTCGTCCGCAACGGCTGCCAGGTGGTGGCCGAGGGCGCGAACATGCCGTGCACCCCGGAGGCCGTGCGCACCTTCAGCGACGCCGGCGTCTCCTTCGCGCCCGGCAAGGCCGCCAACGCGGGCGGCGTCGCCACCAGCGCGCTGGAGATGCAGCAGAACGCCTCGCGCGACTCCTGGTCCTTCGAGCACACCGAGGAGCGGCTCGCCGAGATCATGCGCAACATCCACCACCGGTGCCTGACGACCGCCGACGAGTACGGCCAGCCCGGCAACTACTCCGTGGGGGCCAACATCGCCGGCTTCACGCAGGTCGCCGACGCAGTGCTCGCACTCGGCGTCATCTGACCCCCAGCACCGTCCCGGCGCGCCCGACCAGCCGCTCCATCACCGCCCGCACCGCGGGCACGTCCTCCGCGCCGGGACGGTGCACCAACCCGACGTGCCGCTCGCCGAAGGCGGGCGCGCGACGCGCCTCGACCTCGGGATGACGGAACGCCGTCAGCGCGAGCTGCGGCAGCACCGTCACCCCCAAGCCGTGGGCCACGAGGTTCTGCACCACCACGTAGTCGTCGCTCTCGTGGACCAGCCGCGGCTCGAACCCCGCGGCCCGGCACCGCTCGAGCAGGTGGCCGCGGCAGCGCTCGCACCCGGCCACCCAGTCCTGCTCGGCCAGCCATGCCCCCGGTACGGCGGAGCCCTCCCCGCCGGGCGCGCCGGGCGCTGCGGCACCAGGCGGCAGCACGAGGTGCAGCGGCTCGACGCCGAGCGGCACCCAGGCGAGCGCGCCGTCGTCGGCGGGCGGCCCGTCGTACCCGAAGACGAGGGCGACGTCGGCGTCGCCGGCGAGCACGGCGGCCCACGCCTCCGGCGGCTCGGACTCGACCAGCGTGACCCGCAGGCCGGGATGGTCGCCCTGCAGCGCCCGGACGACCGCGGGCACCAGGGTGGCCGCCGCCGAGGGGAAGGCGGCGAGCCGCACGGTCCCGGCTCGCAGGTCGGCGAGCGCCCCGAGCTCCTCCTGCGCCTGGTGCAGGGCGGCGTGGACGGCGTCCGCGCGGGCCAGGAGCGCCGCGCCCGCCTCGGTCGGCGTGGTGCCGCGCGCCGTGCGCACGAGCAGTGCCCCGCCCGCCTCGCGCTCCAGGGCGCGCAACTGCTGGCTGACGGCCGACTGGGTCGTGCCGAGCTCGCGCGCAGCCGCGCTCAAGGAGCCGGCCCGGGCGACGGTGCGGAAGAGCAGGACGCGGCGGGGATCCACCGGGCCATTAGATCCGCTACGAGCAGGTGACGGGAAGTCCCGTCTACCTGGGAACCGAACGGGGCCCGACGATGGGCTGTATGGAGACCATCGGACTGATCGGCGGCATGAGCTGGCACTCGACCGCGACCTACTACCGCACCGTCAACGAGGCGGTGGCCGCCGCCCGCGGGGGGCACGCGTCGGCGCGCATCGCGCTGCAGTCCCTCGACTTCGCCGAGGTGCGGGCCCTCCAGGAGGCCGGGGACTGGGACGGGGCCGCCGCCCTCCTCGTCGAGGCGAGTCGGCGGTGCGTCGCGGCCGGCGCCACGACCGTCGCGATCTGCACGAACCTCATGCATAAGGTCGCGCCGCAGGTGGAGGCCGCCCTCGACGTGCCGCTGCTCCACATCGGGGACGCGGTCGCGGCCGAGTCGGCGCGGCACCGCTGGGGGACCCTCGGTGTGCTCGGCACCCGCTGGGTGATGGAGGAGCCGTTCTACGCCGAGCGGCTGGCCGGCCACGGCATCGCCACGGTCGTCCCCGACGCGGCGGACCGCGCGCTGGTCGACGCCGTGATCTTCGACGAGCTGACGCAGGGGGTCGTGGACCCCGCCTCGCGGGAGCGGTACGTCGAGGTGATCGCCCGCCTCGCGGAGCGCGGCGCCGACGCGGTCGTCCTGGCCTGCACGGAGATCGGCCTGCTGGTCGGTCCCGACGACAGCCCGGTCCCGCTCATCGACAGCGCCGACGTGCACGCCCGGGAGCTGGGACGGGTCGCGGCGGGCACGGTCACCGCGGAGGCGTGAGGCTCAGCGGCCCCGCGCAGGGAACGGGTCGTAGCCGTCGTCGACCCGGCCGCGGTCGGTGACCGGGCGCTCGGCCGCGACCCGGTCGGCCACCGCCTGGTCCACCGCCTCCTCGACGGCGGAACCGGCGCGCCACGGGGCGGCCTCGGCGCGCCGTACCCGCTCCTCGTTGCGACGCTTGCGGATCGAGTTGAAGGTGTGGACGTTCGCGAGGTGCACCACCCCGAGCACGAGGAGCACCACGCCCAGCTTGCCGCTGAGGGTCTCGAGCATGTCGGCGAACCCGCGCACCTCACCGCCCACCCGGACGAGGAGCAGCACGAAGCCGATGTTGAGCAGGTAGAACCCGACCACCATGAGGCGGTTGACCGACCCCGCCAACTGCGCCCGCCCCTCGTAGACGTCGGTGAGGAATGCCGTGCCGTTCACCAGCAGCGTCCTCGCCACCCACACGGTCACGGGCAGCGCGACGGCCAGGTAGACGAGGTGGGTCGTGGCGGTCCAGTCCATGGGTCCTCCGGGGGATCGGCGGCGAGCGCTCACGCACTCCGCCCCCCGGTGCCCAATCGGCGCCGCGTTGACCGTCAGCCGCGCAGGGACCGCACCAGCGTCGCGATGTCGCCCGCGATGCCCCGCACGACCGGCAGGCGGGTCAGGCGCGCCAGCCGGTCCACGAGGGGTACGACGCCCCGCACCAGCGCGCGGGTGCGCTGCTGGTCCTCGGAGGAGTCGTAGACCCAGAACAGCACCACCCCCATCTGCAGGAGCCAGAGCAGCTCGGGCATCTCCTCGCGCAGCGCGGCGGGCAGCTTGAGGTCCGACCCGGCCAGCACCTCGCGCTGGATGCCCACCGACGTCTCGCGCGCCGCCTGCGACTCGGGCGAGAACGGCGAGAGGGGGCTGCGGGGGTCGGCGGCGTTCTTGAAGAAGGTGGCCGCGAACTCGTGGTACGGCGCCGCCAGGTCGATCCAGCGCAGCAGCACACCGGAGTAGCGCTCCACGAACCCCGTCTCGGCGGCGAGCACCTCGGCGACGGCCGCCTCGTGCTCGGCCGACAGCTGGTCGTAGAACCCCTGGACCAGGTGCTCCTTGGAGGCGAAGTAGTAGTACGCGCTGCCCAGCGACATCCCGGCCTCGTCGGCGACCGCACGCATCGTCGTCGCGTCGTACCCGCCCTCGCGGAACAGGCGCATCGCGGCGGCGACGATCGTGGCGCGCGTCGCCTCAGCCTTGGCGGTTCGGGGAGCAGGCGTCGGCACAGCGGCCAGCGTAGTCATCGTCCCGATCCCACCCTGCGCCCCCGCCCGCGCCCGGCGTCGCCCCCGGCCCGGGGCCGAGGAGGTGACGCAGGCCGGCGGCCGAGTACGCCGCGCCCCGCGCCAGTCCCCGCCCGGCGGCCGAGCCGCTCAGCCGGTGGGCGAGCACCCGGTGCCGACTGGTGGCCCAGAGCACGACCACCCAGGCGGCGTCGTGGGTCCACACCTCTCCCCCGTCCCCGACCACCGTCACCGTCGCCCGCGTCGCGGCGTGGTCGAGGCCGGGGAAGCGGGCCCGGGCCTCCGCCGACCCGCACGGCACCAGCTCGAGCGGGACCAGCAGGTCCTGCCGCGCCACCCAGCCTGCGAACGGGACGCACAGACGGCAGTCCGCGTCGTACAGCAGCGTGAGCCGCACGGCCCGTCACCGGCCCGGCGCCGGGAACGGCTGGAGCGCACCAGGGTCGGCCGGGGCGGCCGGGCCGGCGGGGGCCGCGGGGCCCCGGGATCCGGCGCCGAGGACACCCTGCGGCGCCACCGGCGGGCGCTGTCCCTGCTCGTAGTGGTGACGGCGGCGGATGGAGTTGAAGACCAGCACGTTGGCCAGGTGGACGCCGCCCAGCACCAGCATCACGACGCCCAGCTTCACGCTCAGCACCTCGAGCATCCCGCTGGCGTCGAGCACCGGGTCGCCCACCCGCAGGAAGAGGAGGACGAACCCGACGTTGAGCAGGTAGAAGCCGACGACGAGCAACCGGTTCACCGCCGCGGCGAGCTCGTGGCGGCCCTCGAAGACGTCGGTCAGGAAGACGGTGCCGTTGGTGAAGAGCGTGCGGGCGACCCACACGGTGAGCGGGATGGCGATGGCCAGGTAGCCGAGGTAGGTGGTGACGGTCCAGTCCACGAGGATCCTCCGGAGTCAGTGTTGAACGTGTTCAACTTCTTGGTCGTGACCGTACACCATTTCTGAACACGTTCAATACTGCGCTGGCGCGCCCCCGGTCACGACGCGAACGCGTGCCAGCCGACGCCGTCGTCACCCAGCAGCCGCACCGCCTCGCTGCGCGGGAGGTCGGCGACGGCGAGCTCCGGCGAGGTGGGCTGCACGACCTCCTCGGCGCGGATCCCCTGCGGGGTCCAGGCGTCGCCGTCGGCCGCCATCATGCCCACGATCCGCACCCACCGGACGCGTCCGTCGCCGCCCGTGACCTGGGCGACCGACTGCAGCATCACCGTGTCCGGCGCCTCGGCGCTCCCGCTGTGGCCGTAGAGCCGGTAGGCGCCGCCGCGGAAGTCCACGCGCAGGGCGTCGTCGCCGCTGGCGGCGAGGTGCCCGAGGTCGCTCGGCAGCAGCAGGGGGAACGCGGCCCGCGCGACCGACGGGTCGTCGCGGACGTCCTGCGACGACAGCAGCCAGCCCGCGCACTCCACGAAGCGCCCGACCGCGTCGTCCACCGTCACCCCGGGCAGGGGCCCCACCACCGGCGAACGGCCGGGCTCGAAGAGGCCCCCGCGCACCGGGCTCGGCGCGAGGTCCAGCCCGACCCCCCGGCGCGGGGGTTCCGGCACGGGGAGGTCGGCGGACGGTGACGTGGCGGACGAGGTGGCGGACGAGGTGGCGGACGAGGCGGCGGGATCCACCGCGACGTCGTCCTCCCGGCCGGCCTCCTCCCCGCCCATGAGGAGCACCACCAGCACCACCACGACGAGCACCACGAGGGCGACCAGCACGGCCACCACCTGGACGGACCCCTGCGAACGCGACATGTCCCCCACCCCTCGCGGCCGTGCGGTCGACGACCCCTCGTGCAGTCTCGGCGGGGCCGGGCCCCGGCGCGTGAGTGCGCCGACTCAGCTCACGCGAGGACGACGAGCCGCTGCGTCGCCCGGGTCATCGCGACGTAGCGGTCGACGGCCGCCGCGACCGGGTCGCCCGGGTCACCCAGCTCGTCGGGCCGCAGGAGCACGACGAGGTCGAACTCCAGCCCCTTCACGAGCGCCGGGGTGAGCACCCGGACCCGGGGCGAGGCGGGGACGGCGTCCGGGTCGAGCGTGCCCGCGGCCACGACGCACGCGGTGCCCTCGGCGTGCTCCGCGAGCCACGCGTCGAGGAGGGGACGCAGCTCGTCGAGCCCGCCGTGGTGCACCGGCACGCCGGTGCGGCGCACCGAGGTCGGCACGTTGGCGTCCGGGAGCACCGCGCGGATGACCGGCTCGGCCTCGGCCATCACCTCCGCCGGGGTGCGGTAGTTGACGGTCAGCGACGCCACCGTGACCTGGTCGAACCCCACGCGCGCGAGCCGCTCCTCCCACGTGCCGGTGAACCCGTGCCGCGCCTGCGCCCGGTCCCCGACGACCGTGAGGCTGCGGGTCGGGCACCGATGCAGCACCACCTGCCACTCGGCGTCGGTCAGCTCCTGCGCCTCGTCCACCACGACGTGGGCGAACGGCCCGGCGAGCCGGTCGTGCGTCTCCGTGGCGGGAACCGTGCCCGGGTCGGCACCGGGCACCAGCGCGCCCTGGAGGTCGTCGCCCCGCAGCATCGACATGACCGCCATCTCGGTGTCGTCGGTCGCCACGAGGTGGTCGACGACGTGGGCCATCCGCGCGCGCTCGGCGGTCGCCGCGACCGACGCCCGCCGCCGCCGCCGCGACGCCTCAGGGTCGCCGAGCCGCAGCCGGGCCGCGTCGAGCAGCGGCAGGTCGACGACCGTCCACGCCTCGGGGTCGCGGCGCTGCAGGGCGCGGACCTCCTCGGGGGTGAGCCAGGGGGCGCACCGCCGCAGGTAGGCCGGCACCGTCCAGAGATCGCCGACGACGTCCGTCGCCTCGAGCAGCGGCCAGGCCCGGTCGAACGCCTCGCGGAGGGCGCCGTTCGCGGCCAGCGCGCGCCGTACCTGCTCCGGCTCCACCCCCTCGGCGTCGTGGCCGGTGTCGTGCTTGTCGACGAGGATCGCCAGCAGCGCCTCCCAGACCTGGTCGCGGGCGTCGTTGTGCGGCGTGCCGGGGTCGGGCGAGGAGAACGCCTCGGCCCACTCGGCGGCGCTCAGCCAGGTGTCCGCCCACGGCGTCTCGACGTCCATGCCGGTGGTCGGGGGTTCCTCGTAGAGCGCCACGGCGGGCTCGATCGCGTCGACCATCGCAGCGTCGGACTTGAGCCGGGCCACCTGCGGGTCGCGCTCCTCGGCCGCATGGGCCCCCTCGGGCACGAGGTCGCGGAGCGTGCAGGTGCGCACGCCCTCCTCCCCCAGGCTCGGGAGGACGTCGGCGACGTAGGCCAGGTAGGGCTGGTGCGGTCCGACGAACAGCACGCCGCCCCGGCGGTGGTCCAGGCGCGGGTCGGCATGGAGGAGGTACGCCGTGCGGTGCAGCGCCACGACCGTCTTGCCCGTGCCCGGGCCGCCGTCGACGACGAGCACGCCGCGCGACCCCGCGCGGACGATGGCGTCCTGGTCGGCCTGGAGGGTCGCGAGCACGTCGCGCATGCGCGCCGAGCGGCTGCTGCCGAGGCTGGCGACGAACGCGGACTGGTCGTCGAGGGCGGCGTGCCCGGCGTACGCCGCGGGGTCGAAGACCTCGTCCCAGTAGTCGGTGACGCGACCGTCCGTCCAGCGGTAGCGGCGCCGACTGACGAGGCCGCGGGGGTCGGCGTGGGTGGCGCCGAAGAACGGCTCGGCCGCCGGCGAGCGCCAGTCGACGAGCAGGCGCTCGCCGGCGCCGTCGCTGACCCCGACCCTCCCGACGTACGTCGGGGCGGACCCGTCCGCGGGTACCGCGCGGCCCAGGCAGAGGTCGAGGCCGTAGCGGCGCAGGGTGCGCAGCCGGCTCGAGAGCCGGTGCACCTCGAGGTCGCGGTCCATCGCCTCCTGGCCGGTGCCGCCGGCCTCG
Source organism: Nocardioides sp. ChNu-153 (assembly GCF_030466625.1). Lineage (GTDB taxonomy): Bacteria > Actinomycetota > Actinomycetes > Propionibacteriales > Nocardioidaceae > Nocardioides. Next base: position 27,973 of record NZ_JADEVT010000006.1, on the reverse strand, counting down.
GCGAGGGTCGCGTCGAGCCGAGCGGAGACGTCGTCGACGGAGCGCTGCAGGGCGTCGGCGAGGCGGGCGAGGAAGCACTCGTCGTCGTCGACGAGGGCGGGTGCGGCCTTGGCCGCGAGGTGGTCCGGCAGGGCGAAGGCGGAGGGGCGTGTGCTCGTCACGGCGGGCGACTCTGGACCACCACGGGGGTCTTGCGGCAAGCCCCCTGGTGCTCTATACCTTGGAGAAGGAGAGGGGCACGCCCCTCTCCTTCGTCGTTCCCGGGGGCTGCCCCCGCACCGCCGGGCCCGTCAACCGCCGCGGCGCACGTGCATCCGCTCGCCCTGCGGCCCGAACAACGCCAGCACCTCGACCGGCTCACGCCCGCGGTTCGCCACGACGTGCGGAGTGCGGGTGTCGAACTCGACGACCTCCCCCGGCCCCAGGTCGATCTCGCGCTCCCCCAGCACGAGGTGCAGCCGGCCCGACAGGACGTAGATCCACTCGTAGCCCTCGTGCACCCGCGGCTCGTACGGCGGGGGCGGATCGTTCGGCGGCACGATCATCTTGAAGGCCTGGAGCCCGCCTGGGCGCCGGGTCAGGGGCACGAAGGTGCGGCCGTGGCGGACGATCGGCTTGGCCCGCACGCGGGGGTCGCCCGTCTCCGGCGCGTCGACCAGGTCGTCGAGGGACTGCCCGTGGGCGCGGGCGAGGGGCAGCAGCAGCTCCAGCGTGGGGCGGCGCTGGCCCGACTCGAGGCGCGAGAGCGTGCTCACCGAGATGCCCGTCTGCTCAGCCAGCTCGGTCAGGGTCGTGCCCCTCGTCAGCCGGAGCGCCCGCAGGCGCGGCCCGACCCCGTCCAGCACCTCGGCGTACTCGTCCACCCGGCCAGTTTGCCGTTTCGGCAACAGAACTTGTCAATCCGGTGTGGTGCGCGGAGCCTGGAGGCACACGCAGTCGTGCGTCGTGATCGCAGGTCCGACGCGCGCCAGGAGGAAGGCACCGCATGAGCGACCACGACCACCAGCACGACCACCGGGACGGTCAGGAACACGGCCACCAGCACGACGAGCGCGAGGACCAGTGGTTCGAGCCCGCGGGCTGGGAGGAGCGCTACACCGGCGAGGAGACGATCTGGAGCGGCCGGCCCAACGCCCAGCTCGTCGCCGAGGCCTCGAAGCTGCCGCCCGGCACCGCGCTCGACGTCGGCTGCGGCGAGGGCGGGGACGTCATCTGGCTCGCCCAGCAGGGGTGGACGGTGACGGGTGCGGACTTCTCCGCCAACGGCCTGGCTCGCGCCGCCCGGCACGCCGAGCAGGTCGGCGTGGCCGAGCGGACCGACTGGTGGCAGGTCGACGCGCGCACGTTCGAGGCGGGCGGGCGTCAGTTCGACCTCGTCACGACCCACTTCCTCCACCCGCCGGACGGGCGCATCGTCGAGGTCGTCGGCCGGCTGGCCGAGGCCGTCGCCCCCGGCGGCCACCTCCTCGTCGTCGGCCACGCGCCCTCGCCACTGTTCACCCAGCTGAGCGAGACCCGCCGCCGCGCCATGTGGGATGCCAACGAGCTCGTGCCCGCCCTGCCCGACGGTTTCGACGCGGTCGTCGTCGAGCAGCGCCCGCGCACGATGGAGCGCGAGGGCGTCACCCACGACGTGCACGACTCGACGTTCCTGGCGCGCCGGCGCGCCTGAGGCCTCGCCCTCGGGTCGGGGGGGGGGGGGGGGGGGAATAAAAAAAACACACCCCCCCCCCCCCCCCCGCGACCCGGTGCGGCCAACCGCGATCACCCGGTACGACGGGTGGCCGGGGCCTTCACCCCGGCTGGGATCAGCCCTTCGGCACCCAGGGACGCAAGTGCTGCACCACGTCGGCGTAGAAGGTGGTCGTGACAGCCTTGACCGAGCCGATCAAGGTGCCAGTGCCGGCTGCGCGCTTGCTGCCGAGCGCCAGGTCGAGGGAGACGGTGAACGCCTTGATCTCCCGCTGCTCCTCCGGGACCAGGCACGACGGGTTCTGGCGGGCGCCGCCCAGCAGCGCGGCGGTCGACGCGCCCCGCGGCCCTGCGAGGTGGGCCTCCACCCGGATCGACTCCTTCGCGTGCTCCGGCAGCTGGCGGAGCAGCCACTGGACCCGGGTCAGCGGGCGCGTGTCGCCGCGCGGAGCGGGGACGGTGATCGACGCCATGGCCTTGTCCGAGCGCAGGTCCGCGCCGACGACCAGCACGTCCACCGCCCCCGGCACCTTGAGGCGGCCGAACAGCAGGCCGGAGTCCGCGAGCTGATGGCGGCGGCTCGCGTGGTCCGGGGTCTCGCGCGGCGGGAGGGACTGCACCTCCACCCCGAGCAGCCCAGTCATGTGGTGCCCCAGGTGCTGGACCAGCTCGTCGAAGCGGGCGCTGACCTCACCCGTGGCCTTGTCGGAGGCGCGCGCCGTCTTGGCCTTGACCGCCTCGCGGACCTTGACCCAGCTCGGCCCCATGTCGCCGAGCCCGCCCATCCCCGAGCGGGCGTGGTTCATGTAGCGGATGAACTCGTCGAGCACCTTCGCCTGCGTCGCGTCCGCGACGCCACGGTGCCGAGCAGCCAGGACGGCCTCGGCCCGGATCTGGTCCCACGACAGGTGGTGCAGCGAGACCTTCCGCAGCTTGCGTCGGTCGATGGCGACCGGGTGCTCGGCGTCCCCGCCGGCGAGCTCGTTGCTGATGGTGATGACCGCGTCGTACCCACGGCTGCGGGCGATCTCGACGTACTTGTCGATCTGCTCGACGTTGAGGCGCCCCGTGGACGTCTTCACCTCGACGAGGGCCGTCCACTCCTTCCGCCCGCGCCGCACCTGGATGACCCCGTCGGGCCGGTACGCCTCCTCGTCCTGGCCGAAGGGCACCTCGATGAAGGTGCTGACGGTGCCGCGGGGTGCACCGCAGCGGGCCGTCAACGCGGCCCCGAACTCCCGCACGGTGCTCATCACCGCCAGCAGCGCCGACGTGGCGCGACGCTCCTGCTCCTCGCCGCTGCCGATGCCCGCGACGGGGAAGAGCCGTGCGGGCTGCCAGTCGTTGCCGTCCTCGGCCGGGATCGAGGCGTCCCAGTCGGCGGGCAGGCGCGGGGCGCGGGTGGGGCGTCGCACCGAGACGGACCGCTTCACCGGGGCCGGCGGTGCTGCGGGGTCATCGTCGGCTGCCGCGGCCGACTCCTCGGCGAGTGTCGGCGGCGCTCCGGCGTCGTCCTCCGCCGCGACGACGGCGGCTGGGTCGAGAGGAGGAGCGGCGGTCTCGACGGTGAAGGTCGGCGAGGCGTAGCCGGCCGTGTCCGACCCCTCGGCTGCCCCTCCGGTCACTGCCGGGGCGCCGGGGTCCGCTGCTACCGACGGGCCCGCGGCGGCGTCGTCGGTGTCCGGCTCCTCGGACACGTCCACGCCGTGCTCGGTCACCAGCGATGCCAGCCCCTCGACGTACCCCCGGCCCACCGCCCGGATCTTCCAGCTGTCCTCGCGGCGGTAGAACTCGCCGAAGACGAGCGCGAGCTCGTCGGTGGCGTCGTCGATGTCGTAGACGAGCAGGTCGGCCGCGTCGGAGGTGCGTTGCAGCCGGAGCCGTACGCCGGCCGCGTCACCGAACGTCGTACCGCTCGCGGGATCGAGGCTCGCGGCGACCACGATCCGCTCGATCTCCTGCGGCACGTCGTCGAGCTCGATGGTCACCACGTCCGAGGACCAGCCCTGGTGGGCCTCGTCCGTGCCCGGCTCCGGGCGCACCTTGTCCCGCAGGTGCACCGCGCCGTTGAGGGCCACCGGCTGGTTGTAGAAGACGAAGTCGCGGCCGGAGCGCACCTTGCCGGTGCTGTCGAGGAGCAGGACGCTCACGTCGGCGTCGACGGGCTCGTCGTCCCGGCCCCGGCTGTCGAGGAACACCGTCAGGCCGCCGAGCTCGGCACCCAGGTCGTCGAGGGCTGCGTTGGCTCCCCTGCGCAGCTCGCGGGGAGCGGGGTTCGCGTCGTTCACGGTCCGAGCCTCACACGCCCTCCCGGTCCTGCGCCGCGGAATCGACCGAACGAGAACCACGCCAATGCGCCCGGCCTGCGGCTCGCCGCGACGCCGCCAGGTCGCGGTGGCAGCGGTGGTCATCCACTACCGCTCCTACCGCGACTCACCACAAGAGGTCGCCCCCCACGACCTCGCCGTGGGCGGGGACGACCTCAACGGGGGCGCCCTCGACCGCCTGCCAGCGGTCGATCCAGCTCGGCGTCGTCCCCCCGATGCTGGGCCTCCGGCGGGCCCGCGGAGGGCACCGTACCCGGGTACGGCGTGGCGCGCGCCACCTTCTTCCGCCCTCCCTGCGCCCGACATCGTTATGGTGAGCGCCGAGCGAACAGCGTTCGCACGCCGGGTGTCACGCTGCGCTACGCGTGGGACCCCCGGCGGTCCGCCCGTCGGAGGGGCTCCTCCCTGCGGCGGGATCCGTGCACGAACCGGCCGGAAGGGGCGTTGCCGATGGGTGAGTTCATCGCCGAGCGTCGACAACAGATCGCCTACGACATGCTCCAGCACGCGAACCTGGTGTTCCAGTGCGTGCTCGTCGCCACGCTCGTCGCCGTGCTGCTCGCGGTGCTCATCAACCGCTTCCGGGCGTTGGAGCCGATCGCCAACGCCGTCTCGGCGATCGGGCTCACGCTGCCGGCGTTCGCGCTGGTCGGCCTGCTGCTCCCCCTGACCAGCCTCGGCACCGTCACGGCGTTCACCTGCGTCGTCTTCTACGCCGTGCTCCCCGTGCTCCGCAACGCGGTCGTCGGCCTGGCGGGGGTCGACCCCACCCTCCTCGAGTCGGCCCGCGGCATGGGCATGAGCCCGGTCGGGGTGCTCCTCAAGGTGCAGCTCCCGCTCGCCTGGCCCGTGATCCTGGCCGGCGTCCGCACCTCCATGCAGATGTCGATGGGCATCGCCGCCATCGCGGCGTACGTCCTCGGCCCCGGCCTCGGCTCCTACATCTGGCGCGGCCTGACGCAGACGGGCGGCGCGAACGCCCTCAACTACGCGCTCGTGGGCACGATCGGCATCATCGCCGTCGCCCTCGTCGCCGACCTCCTGCTGCTCGTCCTCGGGCGGCTCACCATCTCGAAGGGAGTCCGGGTCGCATGACCGAGAGCATCGAGAGGCCGGCCGGCGCCACCAGCACGAGCGCCACCGACCACAGCAGCGCGGCTGCGCCCGACCGCCACATCAGCGGCGTCGAGATCCAGCTGCGCGACGTCGTCAAGAAGTACCCCGGACAGAAGTCCGCCGCCGTCGAGAGCCTGTCGCTGACGGTCCCGGCCGGTGAGGTGGTGATGTTCATCGGGCCCTCCGGCTGCGGCAAGACGACGTCGCTGAAGATGATCAACCGGCTCATCGAGCCCACCTCCGGCACCATCACGATCGGCGGCGAGGACGTGCGCGGCCGCGACGCCGACGAGCTGCGCCGCACGATCGGCTACGTCATCCAGGGCGGCAGCCTCTTCCCGCACCTGACGGTGGCCGACAACATCGCCGTCGTCCCCAAGCTGCTGAAGTGGTCGAAGCAGCGCACGGCCGACCGCGTGGAGGAGCTGCTCGACCTCGTCGGGCTCGAGCCCGGGCGCTACCGCGACCGCTACCCCCGCGAGCTCTCCGGAGGCCAGCAGCAGCGCGTCGGCGTGGCCCGCGGGCTCGCGGCCGACCCGCCGGTGGTGCTGATGGACGAGCCGTTCGGCGCGGTCGACCCCATCACCCGGCAGCGGCTGCAGGACGAGATGCTCGGCATCCAGCGCGAGCTGGGCAAGACCATCGTCTGCGTCACCCACGACATCGACGAGGCCATCAAGCTGGGCGACCGCATCCTCATCCTGTCCGAGGGCGCCCACGTCGAGCAGTACGACACCCCCGAGAACGTCCTGGCCGCCCCGGCCAACGACTTCGTGGCCGACTTCGTGGGCGCGGGCTCCACCCTCAAGCAGCTCAGCCTGTCCCGCGTGGACGAGCTGCAGATGCTGCCGTGGACGACCGCGCGGGTGGGCGACGACGCCGCCGAGGCGGTACGACGCGCCGAGGCCGCCGGCCACGACTGCATCGTCGTGCTCGACGCCCGCAACCGCCCCATCGCGTGGCCCTGGCTGCGCAACCTGCGCCGCGGCGGCTCCATCGACATCGCCCGTCGCGACGAGCTCATCACCCTCGACCAGCGCGCCACGCTCAACGACGCCCTCGACACGATGCTCAGCTCGTCGCACGCCGGCGCGATCGTCACGGACTCCCGCGACACCTACGTCGGCGTCGTCGACTTCGAGTCGGTCACCACCCACATCCGCTCCCAGGAGGCCTCCGCCAAGGAGGCCCAGCAGGCGCGCGCCGACGGGGCGGTCTCGTGACGACGACGACCGGCACCCCCCTCGACGGGCGCGACACCGCCGCCACGCCCCCCACGGGGCTGCGGGGCTGGATGGCCCGCAAGACGGTGACGCGCGAGGCCGTGACGATGCTCGTCCTCCCCCCGCTGCTCATCGCCGTCGCCTTCGGCGGCTTCGTCGTCTGGCGCCAGACCGCCGAGCTCGACTCCGTCGAGGCGCAGCAGCTGCGCTGGGGCACGCTGACCCGGCTGCTGGTCGACCACGTGCAGCTCACGGTCGTCGCCGCCGTCATCGTCGTGGCCGTCGCGCTGCCGCTGGGGATCGCGCTCACGCGCGGCCGGGTACGGCGCGCCGCACCGCTGGTGGTCGGCATCGCGAACGGCGGCCAGGCGGCCCCGGCCGTCGGCCTCATCGTCCTGCTGTTCCTCTGGCTCGGCGGCGGCTTCTGGACGGCGATCCTGGGCCTCAGCCTCTACGGCCTCCTGCCCGTGCTCCGCAACACGATCACCGGCATCCAGGCCGTCGACCCGACCCTGGTCGAGGCCGCCCGCGGCGTCGGCATGACGTCGTTCGAGACGCTCCGCAAGATCGAGCTGCCGCTCGCGGTGCCGGTCATCATGGCCGGTGTGCGCACCGCGCTCGTGCTCATCGCGGGCACGGCCTCGCTGGCGTGCTTCATCAACGCCGGCGGTCTGGGCGAGGTGCTGCAGACGGGCATCTCCCTGTTCCGGTTCTCGCTGATGATCACGGGGGCGCTGCTCATCGCCCTGCTGGCCCTGCTCATCGAGTGGGTCGGCCGTCTGCTCGAGCTCGCCTACCGACCGAAGGGGCTCTGACATGGCTCGCACGACCGACGCACGACGGCGGGGCGCGCGGCGTACCGGCGTCGTGGCCACGACCCTGGCCGGGGTGGGTGCGCTCCTCTCGGGGTGCGCGCTCGGGACGGCCGGCGGCTACGTGCCCGAGGGGCAGCTCGCGGGCGACCTCGAGGACACGCCCTCGCTCGAGGGCGCCTCCATCGCGGTGGGCTCGAAGAACTTCAACGAGAACGTGATCCTCGGCAAGATGGCGATCATCCTGCTGCGCGCGGCGGGCGCCGACGTTGCGGACCTCACCAACGTGCCCGGCAGCGCCGCGGCCCGGCAGGCCCACCTCGTCGGGCAGATCGACGCCATGTGGGAGTACACGGGCACCGGGTGGATCACCTACCTCGGCGAGAGCGACCCGATCCCCGACGAGCAGGAGCAGTACGAGGCGGTGCGCGACGCCGACCTCGAGCAGAACCAGCTCGTCTGGCTGCCGCCCGCGCCGATGAACAACACCTACGCGTTCGCGATGAACCCGGAGGTGACGGAGCGGCTCGGCATCACGAGCATGTCGCAGCTGGCGGAGATCCCCGTCGAGGAGCGCACGTTCTGCGTCGAGTCGGAGTTCACCAACCGCCCCGACGGGCTGCCCGGGATGCTCGAGACCTACGGCATCCCGCTCGGCGACCCGCAGGGGACGCCGGAGTCGAACCTGCGGACCTACCAGACCGGCGCGATCTACGACGCGACGGCGCGGGGCGAGTGCAACTTCGGCGAGGTGTTCACCACCGACGGCCGCATCCTGGCGCTCGACCTGACGGTGCTGGAGGACGATCAGCAGTACTTCCCGAAGTACAACGTCTCCCTCGTGCTGCGCGAGGACGTCGCGGAGGAGTACCCGGAGATCGAGGACCTCATGGCCCCGGTCACCGAGGCGCTCACCGACGAGGTGCTCATCGAGCTGAACGCGCGGGTCGACGTCGACGGCGAGGAGCCGGCCGACGTGGCCTACGACTGGCTCGTCGAGCAGGGCTTCGTCTCGTGACCGCCACCGCCGACCGTCTGCTGGACGCGCACACCCGCTGGGTCGTGGACCGCCTCACCACCGGCGGGCCCGACGGCTCCCGCGACGAGGCGATCGCCGAGGACGTCGACCTGCTGCTCGACCTCGGGTCCGAGCTGACGCTCTCGGACGTGCTGAGCCCCGACGAGGTCTCCGACGCGCTGGAGCGCGTGCTCGTGACCGTGCCGCCGAGCGAGGGCGCGGCGCGCTTCGCCGCCTCGGTGGCCGACGCGCTGCTCGACGGGGACATCGACCGGTTCGCGCTCTCCGACGTGGTGAGCCGCGCGCACGTCGAGGCGTGGGTACGCCGCGTGCTCGCCGGCGTCGACGGCATCGAGGCGGCGCTCGACCGCCTCACGCGCAGCCCGCAGGTGGCGACGCTCGCCGGCGGGTTCGTCGGCCGCATCGTCGGCGAGGTCGTGCAGGCCAACCGCGCCGCCGCGGAGAAGATCCCGGGGGTCGGCTCCCTGGTCTCCTTCGGCGCGAACGCCGCGGGCCGGGTCGGTGGCGCGGCCAACAGGCAGCTCGAGGGCCTGCTGGGCGACACGGCCGGCAAGGGCGCGGTGTTCGCGATGCGGCGCCTCAACAAGGTGCTGGTCGACACCCTGCGCGACCCCACGATGCCGGACGCCTTCATGGAGGTCTTCGACCTGTACCGCGACGAGCCGCTCCCCCGCGTCGGCGACGTCGTCTCGCGCGACGAGGCGCACGAGATCGCCGGGCTCGTCCACGAGGTCGTCGCCGGCGCGGCGCCGTCGCCGCCGGTGCAGCAGATCGCCACCGCGGTGGTGAGGCAGGTCTGGGCCGATCACGGCGACCGGCCCGTCACGGCGCTGCTCGAGGAGCTCGGCCTGACCCGTGACGAGCTGGTCGTGCACGCGATCTCCTTGGCCCCGCGGCTCCTCGACGCCGCCCACGCCGACGGCCGGCTCGAGGCCCTGGTGCGCGGCCGGCTCGCCCCGTTCTACGCCTCCGACGAGGTCGCCGGCATCCTCGAGGCCTGAGTCCCCGCCTGCGGGCACACCGCGGGCCCGGTCCCCGTCCGTCGGGGAGCCGGGCCCGTCGGGGCTGCTGCGTGCTGGTCGGCTCAGGCCGTGCCGCCGAGGATCGACTGCGCGTCGACCTCGCCGTGCTCGTCCTGGATCGCGTCGGCCAGCTTGGCGCGGTCGGCCTCGCTCACCTCGATGCCGACCTCCTCGAACCCCTTGTGGAGCTCGGTGTCGACGGTGCCCTCGGTGGCCCCGTCCTGCCAGGAGGTGACGCGGTCCACGACGACCTGGATGGCTTCGAACTGCTCGGAGGTGTAGTCGCTCATGCCGTGACGGTACCCACGCGGCCCTGAGACGAGCGGCCGCCGTGTCCCCGCTCGCGCCCGCTCCGGCGCCGGGGGGCCGTCGACCGCTGCGTGGGTACCGTCACCGCATGGACGTGGACCTGACCCTGACCGTCGACGGTGCGGAGCGGACCGTCGCCGTCGACACGCGCACCACCCTCCTCGACGCGTTGCGCGAACGGCTGGGGGTCACGAACCCGAAGAAGGGCTGCGACCACGGCCAGTGCGGCTCCTGCACGGTGATCCTCGACGGCCGGCGCCACCTGACGTGCCTCACGCTCGCGGTGGCCCACGAGGGCGCCGAGGTCGTGACGGCCGGCGGGCTGCGCGGCGCCGACGGGGCCCTGCACCCGGTGCAGCAGGCGTTCCTCGACCACGACGGCTTCCAGTGCGGCTACTGCACCCCGGGACAGGTGTGCTCGGCCGTCGGCGTGCTCGACGAGGTGCGTGCCGGGCACCGCAGCCACGTCACCGAGGACCTCGAGGCCGACCCGGAGCTCACGGACGACGAGATCCGCGAGCGGATGAGCGGCAACCTGTGCCGGTGCGGCGCCTACCCCGGCATCCTCGCGGCCGTGCGCCAGGCCGGCGGTGCCGCGTGAGGGACTTCGCCTACCACCGCGCCGACGACGCCGCGGGGGCCGTCGCCCTGGTCGCGGCCGACCCCGACGCCCGCTTCCTCGGCGGCGGGACGAACCTCGTCGACCACCTCAAGCTGGGCATCACCTCCCCCGGCACGCTCGTCGACGTCAGCCGGCTCCCCCTCGACCAGGTCGAGGAGCTGCCCGACGGCGGCCTGCGGGTCGGTACGAACGTCCGCAACAGTGACCTCGCCGCCCACCCCGCGGTACGGCGGGACTTCCCCGGCGTCGCGCGCGCCCTCCTGGCCGGCGCGTCGGGCCAGATCCGCCACCAGGCCACCACCGGCGGCAACCTGCTGCAGCGCACCCGCTGCGTCTACTTCCAGGACGTCACGACCCCCTGTAACAAGCGCGACCCCGGCTCGGGCTGCTCGGCCCTCGAGGGCTACGGCCGCTACAACGCGGTCCTGGGCCTGAGCGAGGCCTGCGTGACCACCCACCCGTCCGACCTCGCCGTCGCCCTGGCGGCGGCCGACGCGACCGTCGTGGTGCTCGGCCCCGAGGGCGAGCGCCGCATCCCGCTGGTCGACCTGCACCGGCTGCCGGGCCACCACCCCGAGCGCGACACGGTGCTCGAGCACGGGGACCTCATCACCGCCGTCCAGCTGCCCGCCTCCGCGGTGGCGCGGAACGCGACGTACCGCAAGGCGCGCGACCGCGCGTCGTACGCGTTCGCCCTCGTCTCCGTGGCCGCCGGCCTCGAGCTCGACGGGGAGGTCGTGCGCGACGTGCGCATCGCCTGGGGCGGCGTCGCCCACAAGCCGTGGCGCGCGCTGCTGGCCGAGGAGGCGCTGCGCGGCGCGGTCCTCACCGAGGACGCGGTGCGCGAGGCCGCCTCGGCCGAGCTGGCCGCGGCCACCGTCACGGCGCAGACGGCCTACAAGGTCGACATGGTGCGGAACCTGACTGCGCTGGCCCTCACCCGTCTCGCGGAAGGAACCGGCCGATGAGCGAGCAGTCCCCCGACGAGGTCGTCCCCGAGGTCGTCGCGCCGCAGGTGATGGGCCGCCACCTCGACCGCCAGGACGGGGTCGAGAAGGTCACCGGGGAGGCGACGTACGCCGTCGAGCACCCGGTCGAGGGCGACCTGCTGCACGCCTGGCTCGTCACCTCCACCGTCGCCCGGGGGCGGGTCGTGCGGGTCGACGCCTCCGCCGCCCTCGAGCACCCCGGCGTCGAGGCGGTCCTCGACCACGAGAGCGCCCCCCGGCTGGCCGACACCGAGGACCGCGAGCTGGCGGTGCTGCAGGACGACCGCATCGGCTTCCGGGGACAGGTCGTGGCGCTCGTGCTCGCCACCAGCTCGGAGGCGGCCCGCGAGGGTGCCGCGCTCGTGGCCGTGCACCAGGACGCGGAGGCCCACGAGGCCGCGTTCGCGCCGGGCAGCGCGACGTACGCCCCCGAGGAGGTCAACGCCGGCGCCGAGACCGACACCGTCGACGGCGACCCGACCGCGGCCCTGGCTGCGGCGCCCGTGGTGGTGGACGCGGTCTACGAGACGCCGCACGAGTACAACAGCCCGATGGAGCCGCACGCCGCGACGGCGCTGTGGGACGGCGAGCGGCTGACCCTGCACGACTCCACCCAGGGCGTGCACCCGGTGCGGGCCACGCTCGCGCCGCTGCTCGGCCTGGAGCCCGAGCAGGTGCGGGTGCTCGCGCCGTACGTCGGGGGTGGCTTCGGCAGCAAGGGCCTCCCCCACGCGCCCGAGGTGGCGGTGGCGCTGGCCGCGCTGAGCGTGCCGGGCCGGCCCGTGCGGCTCGCCGTGACGCGGCAGCAGATGTTCGCGCTGACCGGCTACCGCACCGCGACGCGCTCCCGGGTCCGCCTCGGAGCGGAGCCCGACGGGCGCCTGGTGGCGCTGCGGCACGACGCCGAGTCGCAGACCTCGCGCATCAAGGAGTTCGCCGAGCAGACGGCGACCGCGGCACGCATGATGTACGCCGCCCCCCACCGCGCCACGACCCACCGGGTGGCGGAGCTGGACGTGGCCGTGCCGTCGTGGATGCGGGCGCCGGGCGAGATGCCCGGCATGTACGCCCACGAGGTCGCCATGGACGAGCTGGCCGTCGCCACCGGGGTCGACCCCATCGACCTGCGGGTGCGCAACGAGCCCGAGGTCGACCCCGAGACGGGCAACCCCTTCAACGACCGCCGCCTCGTCGAGTGCCTGCACCGGGGCGCCGAGCTGTTCGGCTGGGCCGAGCGGCCCGAGGGCGTCCGGGCGCGGGCCGAGGGTGACTGGTGGGTCGGCACGGGCGTGGCGTCCGCGACGTACCCCATGCTCTGGATGCCGGGCAACGGCGCACGGGTGCGCTCGGTCGAGGGCGGGCGCTACGAGGTCGCCATCGGCGCGGTCGACATCGGCACCGGGGCGCGCACCGTGCTGCTGCAGGTCGCCAGCGACGCGCTCGGGTGCCCGCCCGAGGCGATCGACCTCCTCGTCGCCGACTCCGAGCTGCCGTTCGCGACCGTGGCGGGCGGCTCGTCGGGCACCTCGTCGTGGGGTACGGCGATCGCCGCCGCCGCGCAGCAGTTCCGCGCCGACCACGGCGAGCACCCCGACCCCGGGGTCGCCACCACCGCGACGTCGGGGCAGTACGCCGACATGTCCGGCCACTCCCTGCACTCGTTCGGCGCCGTCTTCGCGGAGACCCACGTGCACCGGTGGACGGGCGAGGTGCGGGTCGAGCGGCTGCTCGGCGTCTACTCGGTCGGGCGGGTCATCAACCCGACGACCGCGCGCTCGCAGCTGCTGGGCGGCCTCGTGATGGGGCTGTCCGCGGCGCTGCACGAGGAGGGCTGGCGGGACCCGCGCTTCGGCCACACGGTGACGCAGGACCTCGCGACGTACCACGTGGCCGCCCACGCCGACGTGCGCGACCTGCGCGCCGAGTGGCTCGAGGAGGAGGACCACCTGTCGACGCCCATGGGCTCGCGCGGCATCGGCGAGATCGGCATCGTGGGCACCGCCGCGGCCATCGCGAACGCGACGCACCACGCGACGGGGGTGCGCGTGCGGTCGCTGCCCGTCACCGCGGACCACTTCCTCGACCTGCCGGCGCTGGCGCCCGAGCCGGCCGGGAAGGCCTGACGCCGGTGGCGGTGGACGCCGGACGGCACCTGGTGCTCGTGCGGCACGGCAAGTCGGACTGGTCCACGTGGGTGCCCGACCGCGACCGGCCGGTGGGGCCGCGCGGCCGGCGCCAGGCGACCGAGGCGGGCGCGTGGCTCGGCGCGCACGGGCCGAGGCTCGACCTCGCCGTGGTGTCCCCGGCCGTCCGCGCGGCGACCACCTGGGAGCTCGTCGCGGCCGGTCTCCCGGCCCCGCCGCCGGTGGTGCACGACGAGCGGGTCTACACGTTCGACGCCGACGACCTGCTCGCCGTCGTCGCCGGGCTCGACCCGGCGCTCCCCGCGGTGGCGCTCGTCGGCCACGAGCCGGGCCTCGGCGAGCTGGCGTCGTCGCTCGCCGGCGACGCGGTCGCGATGCCGACGTCGGCGATCGCGTGGCTGCGGTGGGAGGGCGTCTGGGCCGACGCCGTGGACCACGCCCGCGCCGGTACGGCGACCCTCCACGCCGCCGGCCGCCCCCCGGCCGCGCCGGGCGAGTAGCCCCTCCCGGTTCCCGGCGCTCCGTCCGGCTCCAGGGGGCTTTCCGGTGGTTGAGGTGGCCGCCCCGGCGGCCACGCGGTGGTTGAGGTGGCTGCCCCGGCGGCCCTCGAAACCACCAGCCGGCTGACGTGCACGGATCGCACCGTGGTTTCGAGGGGCGCTAGCGCGCCCACCTCAACCACCGAGACGCGCCACGGCTCCGCCGGTGGTTGAGGTGGCCGCCCCGGCGGCCTTCGAAACCACGGGCCGGCAGACGTGCACGGATCGCACCGTGGTTTCGAGGGGCGCTGGCGCGCCCACCTCAACCACCGGGGCGCAGCGCCCACCTCGACCACCGGGGCGCTGGCGCGCCCACCACAACCGGGGCGCAGCGCATTCCTCGACCACCGAGACGCGCCGCGCCCGGCCAGCCGGGCGTCACGGGCGCAGGACGCGCTCGCGGGTGGCCTCGAACCGGGCGATGGTGCGCAGGTGCACCTCGTCGGGGCCGTCGAAGATGCGCATGGCGCGGTGCCAGCCGTACATCAGCGTCAGCGGCACGTCGTCGCTGACACCCGCGCCGCCGTGCACCTGGATGGCGCGGTCGATGACCTCGAGCGTCACGCGCGGCACCGACACCTTCGCCATCGACACCAGCGGGGCGGCCGCCTTGTTGCCGTGCGCGTCGATGACGGCGGCGGCGTGCCGGCAGAGCAACCGCGCCTCTTCGATGGCCAGGCGCGACTCGGCGATGTCGCGCTGCACCATGCCCTGGTCGGCCAGGGGCTTGCCGAACGCGACGCGGCTGCCGGCGCGCCGTACGAGCAGGTCCATGGCCCGCTCGGCGGCGCCCAGCGCCCGCATGCAGTGGTGGATGCGCCCCGGGCCGAGGCGGGCCTGGGCGAGGGCGAACCCGGCGCCCTCCTCCCCCAGCACGTTCGTGACGGGCACGCGCACGTCGGTGAGCAGCACCTCGCAGTGCCCGTGCTGGTCGTGGCGACCGAACACCGGGAGATCGCGCACGAGCTCCACACCGGGCGAGTCCATCGGCACCAGCACCATCGACTGCTGCCGGTGCTTGGCGGCGCCGGGGTCGGTCTTGCCCATGACGATGAGCAGCCGGCAGCGCGGGTCGGCGGCACCGGAGGTCCACCACTTGCGGCCGTTGATGACGTACTCGTCGCCGTCGCGCACGATCGAGGTCTCGATGTTGGTGGCGTCGCTGCTGGCGACCGCCTTCTCCGTCATGGCGAACGCGGAGCGGATCTCCCCGTCGAGCAGCGGCTGCAGCCAGCGCTCCTGCTGCTCGGGCGTGCCGAACAGGTGCAGCAGCTCCATGTTGCCGGTGTCGGGAGCCTGGCCGTTGATGGCCTCCGGCGCCAGCTCGAGGCTCCACCCGGTGATCTCCGCCAGGCCCGCGTAGTCGAGCTGGCTGATGCCGCCGATGTCGGGCATGAAGAGGTTCCACAGCCCGCGCCGCCGTGCCTCGACCTTGAGCGTCTCCACCACGGGCGGCAGCGTGTGGTCGTCGGGGCCGGCCGCGGCCCGGTACGCCGTGTACTCCGCCTCGGCGGGGAACACGTGGTCGTTCATGAACTCCACCAACGACCCCCGCAGCTCCCGCGCCCGTGGCGAGGGCGTGAGGTCGAGCCCCGCCACGTCGAAGGGGTCGTCGGTGGGGAGCAGGTCGGTCATCGGGTCTCCTCGGCGGTGGGGCGGCGGTCGACGACGGTCAGGACGTCGGCGACGGGGGCGCGGTCGGTGCGGAACGCGTTGACCGGGTGCTCCGGGTCGGCGTGGCCGAGCGCGACGGCGCAGACGACGAGCCGGTCCTCGGGCAGGGCGAGGAACTCGTGCACCGCGCCGGAGTACATGGCGATCGCCGCCTGGGGGCACGACGCCACGCCGTGGGCGGCGGCCGCGTTCAGCAGGTTCGCGACGTACCCGCCGCAGTCGATCGCGCCGTACGTGCCCTGCTGGCGGTCGGTGGTGACGACCGCGACGTGGGGCGCGCCGAAGAACGAGAAGTTGCGGAACATCTGCAGGCCCCGGGCCTCCTTGTCCTCCCGCGCGATGCCGAGGCTCTCGTAGAGCGCGAACCCCGAGGCGCGGCGGCGGTCGGCGTACACCCCCGCGTACCCCTCGGGCATCGGCAGGTCGGACGACCCCGGCGCGGTCAGCACCGCGGTCTCGAGGTGCTGCGCGAACTCCGGCACGGCCTCGCCGGTGACGAGGTGCACCTGCCAGGGCTGCGTGTTGCACCAGGAGGCGGTGCGCTGCGCCAGCCCGAAGATCGCGGCGAAGGTCTCCGGCGCGACCGGGTCCGGGAGGAAGGCCCGGCAGCTGTGCCGCCGCGCGAGCAGCTCCTCGAGCGCCGACGCCGGCGCGCCGTCCGGTCCCCCGCCGGTCCCCGCGGGTCCGCCGTCCTCCACGAGCTGCACCACGCGCCCCTCCCCGTCCGCACCGGGCCGATCGTTCGATCGGTCCGGGGCGAGCGTACGACAGCAGCCCCGGACGGACCGGTCAGTCGGAGGTCGCGCCGTCGCGGTCCTCCGGCGGCGGGGGCCGCAGCCGAACGGGGACGAACCGCTCGAAGCCCCCGAACGCGTCGCGGTCGACCTCCTCGCCGGGCCGCTGCACGACGTCGCCGAGGGCGTCGTACGCCGACCCGCCGAGCTCGGGCCCGATGAGGACGAGGGAGCAGCCGCGGACGCCGCTCGGCACACCCGGCGTGATGCGCACGTGCCGCCCCACCCGGTGCACGGTCCAGCGCGCCGGCACGCCGGGCACGTCGATGCCCACGAACCCCTTGACGCGGAACGCCTCGGGCACCCCCGAGGCCAGCAGCGTCGCGAGGCGCGCGGGGTGCAGCGGGCCCGGGTGGGTCCAGCTCACCGACCGGTACGGCGTGTGCAGGTGCGCGTGCTCGTCGGCCCGGATGTCGCCCAGCGTCAGCTGCCGGTGCGGGTCGTGCCGCAGGTCGAAGAGCAGGGAGGGGTCGAGGGCGCCCTGGCGGGCGACGGTGACGGGGCGGCCGGGGACGAGGACCCGCAGCCGTGCCCGCAGACGGGCGAGGTGCCCGGCGTCCACGCGGTCGGCCTTCGTCAGCACGACGAGGTCGGCCGCGGTGAGCCGGCGGTGCAGGTCACCGCCCTCGTCGACGGTGGGCGTGTTCTCGGCGTCGACGAGCAGGACAAGGCCGCCGAAGCGGGCCCGGCGGCCCAGGTCTCCGACGACGCGCTGCACGAGCACTCCGGGGTCGGCCACGCCGCTGGCCTCCACGACCACCACGTCGATGCCGGCCCGCGGGGCCGTGAGGCGGGTGATGAAGTCGGCGATCGCGCCGTGGTCGGCGGCGCAGCACAGGCAGCCGCCGGTGGCGGAGAACATCATGTCGGCCTGGCCGGCCACGAGCAGGCCGTCGACGTCGACGTCACCGAAGTCGTTGACGATCACGCCCACCCGCGTGTCGGCGCTGTGGCGCAGCAGGTGGTTGACGACCGTGGTCTTGCCGGCGCCGAGGCTGCCCGCCACGACGACGACCGGTACGGGCTCCACCACGAGGCGCGAGCCTACTCAGGCGGCACGCAGCCGCCTCAGACGGCTGCGCGCTTCTTCAGCTTGCGGCGCTCGCGCTCGGAGAGACCACCCCAGATGCCGAAGCGCTCGTCGTTGAGCAGCGCGTACTCCAGGCACTCGTCCTTGACCTCGCACGTCAGGCAGACCTTCTTGGCCTCCCGCGTGGAGCCGCCCTTCTCCGGGAAGAACGACTCGGGGTCGGTCTGGGCGCACAGCGCGCGCTCCTGCCACCCCAGCTCCGCCGAGTCCTCGTCCACGAGATCCAGTTCGTTCACCGCACCCGACCTTTCGACCCGACTCCGACCCAGCTGACCCTGCTGCCGCGCACACGACCCCCACCACGACGTCGGGGGGTCTGCGACGAGCACACGTGGCGTCCGGGGGTACTGCTCCACCAGCAGGTCACACCGTAACGACACTGTGGGAATTACATGCCTGTCGTACCCCGAAGTCAAGCCCGTCATCTGGTAGAGGGGCACCCGGAGGGGTGATCCGGGACCCTGGTCCCGGGTCCGCCCGTCGGCCCCGGCGCGAGGTCGGACCCGATCATCGGGCAGGGTGGTTCCATGAGCGCTCCCGGCACCCCCGTGCGGCGCGTCACCGTGCTCTCGGGCGGCATGGGCGGCGCACGCTTCCTCCAGGGCCTGCGGCACGGCCTCGCGCACGGGCTCGTGCCCGGCGCGTCGGCCGACACCGAGGTCACCGTGGTGGCCAACACCGCCGACGACATCTGGGTCCACGGCCTCAAGGTCTGCCCCGACCTCGACACCGTCATGTACACGCTCGGCGACGGCATCGACCTCGAGCGCGGCTGGGGCCGGCGCGACGAGACGTGGAGCGTCAAGGAGGAGCTCGCCGCGTACGGCGTGGAGCCGACGTGGTTCGGCCTCGGCGACCGCGACGTGGCCACCCACCTGGTGCGCACGCAGCTGCTCGAGGCGGGCTACCCGCTCTCGGACATCACCACGGCCCTGTGCCGGCGCTGGCAGCCCGGCGTGCGGCTGCTGCCGATGACCGACGACCGCGTCGAGACCCACGTGGCGATCGCGGACCCCGACGCCCCCAGCGGCCGCCGGGTCGTGCACTTCCAGGAGTACTGGGTGCGCCTGCGCGCCGAGGTGCCCGCCGAGGCCCTCGTCTTCGTCGGCCTCGACGAGTCCGAGCCCGCCCCGGGCGTGGTGGAGGCCCTGACGGAGACCGACGTCGTCCTCCTCCCGCCGTCGAACCCGGTCGTCTCGGTCGGCACCATCCTCGGCGTCCCCGGGGTGCGGGCGGCGCTGGCCGCCTCCGACGCCCCCGTGGTCGGCCTCTCCCCCATCGTGGGCGGCGCCCCCGTGCGCGGGATGGCGCGGCAGCTGCTGGAGGCCATCGGCGTCGAGGTCACCGCCGGGGCGGTGGGCGCGCACTACGGCGCCCGCGCGAACGGCGGCGTGCTCGACGGCTGGCTGGTCGACGAGCGCGACGCGGACCAGGTGGCCGTCGCCGAGGCCGCCGGGGTCCCGACCCGCGCCGTGCCGCTCATGATGAGCGACCACGACGCCACCGCCGCCATGGCCGCGGCCGCCGTCGGCATGGCGCTGGAGCTGCGCGCCGACCGGGAGGCCTGAGGTGGTCGGACGCGTCGAGCTCGTCGCGCCCGAGGGGGTCGGCGAGGTCGCGGCCGACACCGACCTGGTCGCCCTGGTCGCCGACCTGCTCGCACCGGTCGACGGCGACGTCGTCGTCGTCACGAGCAAGGTGGTCGCGAAGGCGGAGGGACGCGTGCGCGCCGGTGACCGCGAGGCCCTCGTCGACGCCGAGACCGTCCGCGTCGTGGCCCGCCGCGGTCCCACCCGCATCTCCCGCACCCGCCACGGCCTCACCCTCGCTGCGGCCGGCGTGGACGCCTCGAACGTGGCGCGGGGCTCCGTCGTACCCCTCCCGGCCGACCCCGACGCCTCCGCCCGCGCCCTGCGTGCCGGGCTGCGCGAGCGCACCGGCGTCAACGTCGGCGTCGTCGTCACCGACACCGCCGGCCGCGCGTGGCGCGAGGGCCAGACCGACATCGCCGTGGGCGCCGCGGGCCTCCGCGTGCTCGACGACCACGCGGGTCGCGTCGACGGCTACGGCAACGAGCTGGCCGTCACCGCCCCCGCGGTCGCCGACGAGATCGCCGGTGCGGCCGAGCTCGCGCAGGGCAAGCTCTCGGGCCGGCCGCTGGTGCTCCTGCGTGGCCGTGCCGACCTCGTGCTGCCCCCGGACGAGGACGGCGCCGGCGCCCGCGGGCTCGTCCGCGACCCCGCCCGCGACATGTTCGGGTACGGCGCACGCGAGGCCGTGGTCGCCGCGCTCGCCGCCGAGGTCGACCCCGCGGACCTGGCCGACGGCTTCGGCGCGCCCGCGAGCCCCGGCGACCTGGCCGACGCGCTGGCGCGGGTGCTCGCCGTACCCGTGCTCGTCGTCGAGGAGGCCCCGGAGGGCCGCGCCGCGGCCCCGTTCCACCTGTCCGTGCACGTGCCGCCCGCCGCCGGCCTGGAGCGGACGCTCGACGCGCTCGGCCGGGCGTTCGCGTGGCACTGGGAGCGCACCGGCCCGGCGGAGGTCCGCTTCGTCCCGGGGACTCCGTAGACTCTCCCCTCGTGCGCCCGCCCGGGGCGCCCGTGCACGCCCGCGCGCACACCCTCCTGACCGCCGTCCACCCGTGAGGAAAGCCTGACCGTGGCGAAGACCCCCAGCAACGACCGTGCCGCCAAGGCCAAGAAGCAGCTGAAGGCGCACCAGCGCGCCGAGCGCCGCGGCAGCTTCATGATCGTCGGCGTCTGCGGCGTGGTCGCGCTCCTCATCGTCGCCGCCGCGGCGTACCGCCCGGTGATGAACTGGTGGGAGCTGCGCCAGTTCAACGACATCGACCTCGCGAGCATCGGTGAGCCCGCCGACACCTGCAGCCCCGAGCAGGTGCTCGCGGCGACGGGCAACCAGGACCACCAGGACGACGGGGACATCACCTACGAGACCTCCCCGGCCATCTTCGGTCCCCACCGCAGCGTGCCCGCCCCGATGGAGCGCAAGTTCTACGGCTGGGACGAGGCCCCCGAGGTCGAGCAGCTGGTCCACAACCTCGAGCACGGCTACACGTTCCTCTGGTACGACCAGACGGCGTGGGAGGACGAGGAGATGATGGACGAGATCCGCGGCATCGCGAGCAAGCTGAAGGGCACCGACAACTTCCGCCTCAAGTTCAAGGCCGCGCCGTGGAAGGGCGAGGAGGACGGCGGCACCGCCTTCCCCGAGGGCCAGCACATCGCCATCGCCCACTGGGCCTCCTCGGCCGAGCCCGCCGTCGGCGAGGCGCCCGAGGACCTGCCCGAGGAGGGCGACAGCGGCTTCGGCGTCGTGCAGTACTGCTCCGCCCCGAGCGGCGAGGCGCTCGAGGACTTCATGCTGCGCTGGCCCTACACCAACTCGTGGGAGCCGAACGCCATGTGAGCCACTCCCCCGCCGACCCGGCGGGGGTACGACGAAGGGCCCCGGTCGCGCCGACCGGGGCCCTTCGTCGTGCTCGGGGGCGTGCTCGGGGGTGGTGCGGGGTCAGTCCCCGGCGCCCACGGTGCTGCCGACGTCGACGCGCTCGTCGGTGACGTGCGCGCCCGCGGTGACGACGACCTCGTCGCCGAGCGTCGCCCCCCGCAGCACCGCGTCGCGACCCACCCGGGCCCAGGGCCCGACGACCGAGTCCGTGACCCGGGCGCCCGCCTCGACGACGGCGCCGGTCATGACGATGCTGCCCTCGACCACGGCCCCCGCCTCGACGGTGGCCTCCTTCATGACGACCGATCCCCCGCCGACGTGGTCGCTGCGGACGGTGGCTCCCTCGGCGACGCGCGCGCCGGCCTCCGCCGCGCCGATGGCCGGGGTCGGCGCCACGCCGAGGACGACGTCGCGCGACGCGCCCACCAGGGCGGCCGGCGTACCCACGTCGCGCCAGTAGGCGGTCTCGACGAAGCCGACGACGAGGCGGCCGTCGGCCACGAGGCCGGGGAAGGTCTCCCGCTCGACCGAGACGACCTCACCGGCGGGGATGGTGTCGATGACGTCGCGGCGGAAGACGTAGCAACCGGCGTTGACCTGGTTGGTGACGGGGTCGTCGGACTTCTCCACGAACGCGGTCACCCGGCCGGCCGCGTCGGTGGGCACGCAGCCGAACGCGCGGGCGTCCTCGACCTCGACGAGGTGGAGGCTCACGTCGACGCGCTGCCCGTCGCGCGGGGTGCGGAAGTCCTCGAGCTGCGCGGGCAGGTCGTGGCCCGAGAGCACGTCGCCGTTGAGGATGACGACGGCGCCGTCCGGGTCGTCGGTCAGGGCGTCCGCGACGTTGCGGATGGCCCCGCCCGTGCCGAGCGGCTGCTCCTCCAGCACGTAGTCGATGCGCACCCCCCAGCGGCTGCCGTCGCCGAGCACCGGGCGGAACTGGTCGGCGTGGTACGACGTGGCGAGCACGACGTGGTCGACCCCCGCCTCGGCGAGCCGCGCGATCTGGTGCTCGAGGAAGGGCACGCCGCCGACGTCGAGCAGGTGCTTGGGACGACGGGCCGTCAGCGGGAGGAGCCGGGAGCCGAACCCACCCGCGACGATCACCGCCTCGACAGAGGAAGGAGTCATGTCGGGCATCGTAGAGAAGGCTGGGAGGATGGCCGACGTGACCCACGCCGCCGCACCCGCCCGTCACCGTCCCGCCACCTTCGCGACGCTGCTCGCCGACCTGCTGCGCGCCGAGCCGGGTCGCCCGCTGCTCACCTGGTACGCCCACGACGCCGACGGCCAGGTGGTGGACCGGACCGAGCTGTCCGTGACGACCTACGCGAACTGGGTCGCCAAGACCGCCGGGCTGCTCACCGACGCGCTCGACCTCGAGCGCGGCGACCGCCTCCTCGTCGACCTGCCCACCCACTGGCTCGGTCCCGTCGTCGCCGGGGCCGCGTGGACCGCGGGCCTCGTCGTGCTGCTGCCCGACCACCCCGGCGCCGACGAGGCCGACGCGGTGGTCGTCGGCCCGGACCGCCTCGAGCGCTGGGCCCCCGAGGCGGGCCGGCGCGTCGTGGTGGCGGCGGCGCTCACCCCGCTCGCGCGCCCCTTCGCGACCGGTGTGCCCGCCGGCGTCCACGACCTCGGCGTCGAGGTGTGGGGCCAGCCCGACGCGTACGTCGCGCTCGACCCGCCGACCCCCCAGGACGCGGCGCTCGGTGCGCGCACCCACGCCGAGCTGTTCGCCGCCACGGGCTCGGAGCCCGCGCGCGTGCTCGCCCACGCCCTGACCGACGAGGGCGCGGTCGCGACCGCGTGGTCGGTGCTGGCGGCCGGCGGCTCGCTCGTCCTCACCGACGACGACGCGCCGCTCGCGCCGTGGTGGCGGGAGCGGCGCGTCGTCCTCGAGCGCGACGAGCGGATCAGCCCAGCAGGTTGACCTTCGACGACGCCTGGGCGAGCACGCGGTTGGTGACCACGCGTCCGGAGGCGTCCCACTGCACCAGGCGCAGCAGCCCTGTCGACTTGTGGCGGATGACGAGGTCGGGCCGGCCCGCCCCGGTCAGCGACGCGACGGTCGTCACGAGGTCGTAGCCGCGCAGGTCGAGCCCGCCGTACGAGTACCAGTCGGCCAGGCGCTGCGACGCGGAGATGCCCGGCTTGAACCCGTTGACGCCGTTGCCGGGGAAGATCCGCAGCGTGCCCTCGGCCGAGCGGCCGAAGAAGTCGGGCATCCCGTCGCTGGTGACGTCGCCGACGAACCGCAGCGACGTGACGCCCTCGACGCCGGAGCCGAGGGGCACCCCGGCCGCGAACGTGCCGGTCCCGGTGCCGCGCCACAGCGTGAGCCCGCCCCCGGAGCTGCGGGTGACGAGGTCGCCCCGGCCGTCCTTGTCCCAGTCGCCCACGTTGAACATCTGGGTCGCGGCGGGCACGACGACGTTGGTCGCGACAGCCGGGGTGTGGTCCACCTTGCCCGAGTGCGGCAGCAGGTAGACGTCGTCCCCGACGCGCGTCAGCAGGTCGGGCGAGCTGCCGCCGATGACGTTGCCGCCGCCGGAGATGCTGCGGTAGGCGCCCTTGGTCGCGACCGGGCCGCGGGCCGGACCGAGGCGGGCGTCCCCGTTGCCCGGCATGATGTAGACGGTGCCGCTGGACAGACGCACGACCAGGTCGGCCTTGCGGTCGGCCGTGACGTCGCCCCAGCCGCCCATCGCGGAGATGGAGCCGAAGTCCCCGGGCACCTGGATCCGCGCGCCCATCGCGACGACGCGACCCTTGACGGTGCCGGCCACGCCGCCCGGGATGATCCACAGCTTCCCGGCCGTGTCGCGCATGACGAGGTCGGGCTTCCCGTCGTCGGTCAGGTCCCCGACACTCGTGATGAGCTCGTAGCTGCGCCAGTCGCGCGCCACCTTCGTGGGGGTGAAGCCGCCGCGGCCGTTGCCGAGGTACACGTAGGTCTCACCCGTGGCCTTGAAGCGGGCCAGCAGGTCGTTCCTGCCGTCGCCGTCGATGTCGCCGACGGGCGTCAGGTTGTCGGTGCCGCGGAACATCGAGGCGCTCGCCAGCTTCGTCGTGGCGAACCCGCCGCCGCCCGTGCCCGGGCGGATCCACGCCGCACCGCCGCGGTCGACGATGACCATGTCGGCGCGGCCGTCGCCCGTCAGGTCCGGCGACAGGGCGACGCCCTGGGCGCCGGTGAAGCTGCCGGTCAGCTTGACCGGGGCGGTGTAGGAGGTGAGCCCACCGGTGGGCAGCAGCCACACGCGACCGTCGCTCATGCGGAACGGCACGTCGGGGTAGCTGTTGCCGATCAGGTTCGAGCCGGTGATGGCCGGCTTGCTGACCGTGCTGCCCGGGGCCGGCGTGGGCGCCGGGGTCGGGGCCGGGGCCGGCGCGCTGGCGCCGTTCTGGATGCGCTTGGCCTCGGTGCGGATGCCCGGGATCTTGGCGTAGAGGTACTTGCCCGGGCAGGCCGTCTGGCCGCCGTCGCGGTGCCCGATGATCGCCGGGAACCGGTCGCCGCCGAAGCTCTGGTTGGTCGAGGCCGCGTCGACGCCGTGGATCGCGAGCTTCCACGCGAGGAGGTTCGCGATGGCCTGCACCATGGCGGCGCTGGGCTGGGCGGTCTCGTAGTTGCCGATGGCCGAGATGCCGAACGCGTAGTCGTTGTACGCCGAGATGTGCGCGCCGCGGACCGCCTTCGTGATGCCGCCGTAGCGGCCCTCCCACAACCGGCCGAACTTGTCGACGAGGAAGTTGTAGCCGACGTCGGCCCAGCCCTGGGACTTGGTGTGGTACGCGTAGATGCCGCGGATGATGCCCGGCACCTGAGCGGCGGTGTAGTCGTTCGCGTTCACCGTGTGGTGGATGACCGCACCGCGCACGGCCGCGTAGCGCGGGGCGCTGTCGCGCATCGACTCGTCGGCACCCCACTGGGCGCGCGAGTAGATGGCGGGCTGCGGCACGGACGCCGCGGCGGCCAGCCGGAGGTCACCCTGCGCCGAGGCGTCGGGGGTGTCGGACGCGGCCGTGGTGGTCGCGGTGGTGGCGCCGGTGGCGCTGCCCGCGTCGTACGACGCCGTGGTCGCCGCGGTGGGGTCGGCGGTCGTGGTGCCGTCGTACTCCGGGGCCTCCTCGACGACGGTGGTCTCCCCCGGGTCGATGACCGACACGGTGAGGTCCGCCGGCACGCCGCCCGGGGCGACGACGTCGACCTGCACCTCGTCGACCTCGCCCACGAAGACGAGCTCGGTGCCCGGGCGGGCGTCGGCCTCGGCGGTCGCGTCCGCGGCGTCGGTGTCGTCGGCGCCGTCCGTGGCCTCCGCCTCGTAGGGCAGCTCCTCCCAGGCCGACCACGTGCCCGCGGTCGCGGTGCGCACGCGGAAGTCGATGTCGTCCCCGGTGACCTGCACCTGCGGGTCCCAGGTGACGCCGACCGCGCCGAAGCCGGTGACGGGCTGCGGCTCGCTCGTGAGCTCCGTCGCGGGCACCGCGACCGGCTCAGCGGCCGGCTCCGTCGTCGCCGGCGCGGGCTCCGCGGCCACGGTCGACTCCGCGGCCGTCGTCGGCGCGGCGGGGGCGAGCGGCGGCTCCACGGACGCACCGGTCGTCGTGTCCTCCTCCGCCACGCCCTCGGCGTCGGTCAGGGGCACCTCGGCGACGGTCGGCTCCACCGGGGCCGTGGCCACCGGGGCCTCGTCGGCCGCCGCGGCGACCGGGAGGGTCGCCGCCTCGGGGGCGTGGGTGACGTCGAGCGAGATGGTGTTGGCCGCGGGGGCCAGGACCGCGAGGACGGCGAACAGCGCCAAGAGCTGCTGGCAGGCGGTGACGAAACGGGCCTTGCTGGGTGGCATGGGTGACTCTGCTCCTGCGCGCGAGGGGGGAAGTTTTCACACGAGACAGCAGTAATCACACACGTCACTTCCGTTACCGGCAAGCGAATGCGCGAACTACACGAGTGTAATTAGCAAGCCGACACGCCGAGCACACAGACGATTTAACCGTCAAATCGGCCCGTTCGTGGCGCGACACGCCAGAAAAGCAGCGGCGCCGCCCCCCGAGGACCGGGGAGCGGCGCCGCCGCGGGGGTGGTGAGGGTCTCAGCAGGAGGAGCCGAGGTCCGTCGTCTCGTTGGCCGTGTAGCCGTCGTCGCGCGAGCCGAGCGAGCCACCGGTGACCGTGGGCTCGCCCTCGACCTCGGCCTCGGCGTCGGACTCCGTCGCCGCCTCCGTCGCCGCGGCGCTCGCCTCCGCCTCGGCCGCGGCCTCGGCTGCGGAGTCCGCCGTCGCGCTGCTGCGTCCCACGGCGTCGTCGATCATGCGGTGCACGACCGCCATGTCCGGGTTCGCCGTGTCGACGGCCGGCGGCACGATCGACACGGTGGCGATCGGCTCGCTGCGCGCCTTCAGGGCGAGGTCGACGAACGTGTCGAGCTCGCTGCGCGGGATGCTCGTCTCGAGCATCGCGGAGCCGGCTGCGGCGATCTCGCCGAAGCGGGAGACCAGCGTGGCCGGGTCCAGCTGCTGCAGCATCGCGCTCATGACGCACTTCTGGCGCGCCATGCGCGAGTAGTCGTCGGAGTCCTCCCGCGAGCGGGAGAACCACAGGGCCTGGTAGCCGTCGAGCTGCTGCACGCCCGGCTCGATGTAGCCGTACACCGGGGAGCCGACGCCGCCGATCGGGATGCGGCTGCGCACGTTCATCTCCACGCCGCCGACCGCGTCGACCAGGCGCTCGAACCCGCCCATGTCCACCATGGCCCAGTAGTTCACGTCGAGGTCGGTGACGCCCTCGACCGCCGAGAGCGTCGCGTCCATCCCGATCTCGAACAGCTCGTCCTCGCTCGCCGACGACGACGCCCCGAACAGGTCGGGGTGGTCGGTGGCCCAGGTCGTGACGCCGTTGAGGTAGCAGCCCTCGCAGTCGAACCCGTCGGGGAACTGCTCGTCCATCACCGAGCCGGGGGCGAAGGGGAAGTTGGCCAGGTTGCGCGGCAGCGAGACCAGCACGGTCTCGCCGCTCTGCTCGTCGATGCTCGCGAGGGTCATCGAGTCGGTCCGCAGGCCGACGCGTCCGTCCCCGGCGTCGGCACCGAGCAGCAGCACGTTGTAGCGGCCCCCCGTCGCCTCGGTCGCCTCGCCCTCGCCGAAGACGGTCTGGATGGCTCCCTGGCCCGCGCCCACGATGTGGGCGCCGAAGAGCAGCGAGCCGACGACGGAGAAGCACAGCACGCCGTTGACGCCCACAGCGACGAGCCGGCGGTTGCGCTGGAGCGTCATGGGCTCGCCGAGGCGCCAGGCGTCGACGAACAGCGCGGCCCACCCGAGGGCGAGCGCGATCAGCAGCAGGCGCAGCACGCCGAGCACGTCGGTGTTGAGCGCCAGGGAGAACGCGAAGCCGTCCCACACGAGGCTGACGAGCGCGACCAGGGCGACGACGCCGACGAGGCCCAGCCACACGCGCAGGGCGAAGCGGCCGACCCGCCGGTCGCCGGCCACGAGCTGCGCCGACCCGGGCAGGACCAGCGTCATGAGCATGAGCGTGAGGGCGCGCCGGAAGCGCACCCCCGCGGCACGCCGCTCGGGGTCGTCCGCGCGGGGGCGCGGAGCCCGCACGGCGGGCGGCGCCGGACGGGGCCTCCGCGCACCGGGGGGCGGTGGGCCCGACGGGCCGCCCACGCGGTCGCGCGTGGGCAGGTCGGTAGGCGGCATCGAGCAGGCCTTTCTCGCCGGGGAAGGAGCGCCAGGGCTTGCGCGGCTCATCTCACCAGCCCCACGCGTACCAGCGGTGACGCCACGCCGGGGTCGCGGACGGTAGCGTCCCCCTCATGGCAGACGGTCAGCGGCGGGGAGGACGGCCCGAGGAGGGCACCCCCGAGTACGAGTGGCTCTACGGCTCCTCCGGCAGTGCCCCCCGGCCCGACCAGACCCAGCCGACGCGCCGTCGTCCGCGCCCCGGGCCCGACGACGAGAGCACCCGGCTGCTCCCGGGCGGCGGGGCCCCGGGCGCAGCGGCGGCCGGGGCCGGCGCGCAGCAGGGCCCGACCGACGCCGACCTCTACCCCGCCGGCCGCCCCTCGCGCCGGTCGACCTCCCGCCCGGCCCCCGCGCCGCA
>NZ_JADEVT010000005.1 GCF_030466625.1 Nocardioides sp. ChNu-153 | reverse complement strand
TCACGCCGTCACGCTCGTTGTCCCGGTACAGGTCCGTCTCCGACAGCAGCACGGGGTTCGGCCCGCAGCAGCCCGCAGCAGACTGCGACGACCGTGCCGCCTCGGCGTACCGAGCCCGCACGGTCTCGCGCAGGCCTCCCGGGTCGGCGGTCGGTGCCGCGACGGTCTGCTCCTCGGTCATCAGTGCCTCCACGGCGCGATGGGCGGTTCGAACCGCCAGCGGTACGCGCGCCTGGTTAGACGGACGTCGATGCAACGAACGCTGGCGTACTGGTTCGACGTCTGTCAATATGTGGAGGGTGAACACCATGGCACCGGTCGTCGACGAGGCCCCGCTCTCCTCTGCGGACGTCACGCTGCACCCGGGCACCCCGGCCGCCGCAGTCGCGTGCTGCGAGCCCGATGACGGCGACGCCGCCGGCCTGAGCGCCGCGGAGGCCACCACGGTCGCCGCCGTCCTGAAGGCGCTCGCCGACCCGGTGCGCCTCCGCCTCTACTCCCGGATCACCGCGGCCGCCGAGCCCGTTTGCGTCTGCGACATCGACGACGTCGGCGTCTCCCAGCCCACGGTCTCCCACCACCTCCGCAAGCTGCGCGAGGCCGGGCTCATCGCGTCCGAGCGCCGCGGCACCTGGGTCTACTACTCGCCCGTGCCCGGGGCCACCGCGGCCGTCCGCGCCGTCCTCTAGTCCCGGTGGGACGTCACCAGCACCTGTCGCCCCCGTTCCCTGCACCCTCCCGGTCCGCGCAGAACTACTGGGCCAGGAACACCCGCGCCCTCCGTCTCCATCCGCTGGTCGGGTACGTCGCCCTCGTCGTCGGCGTGGCCTCACCGGTCGGCCTCCACTGGATCCTCTCCACCGGACCCGACCTCGAGCTCGCGGCCGCAGCCGCCGCGGTCGTCGGCCTGGGAATCGCATTCGGCCTCGTCAGGTCTGCCGAGCTGCAGTGGGCCAGCCGGCGATCGGCGGTCCGGCTGGAGGGCCGGACCCTCCTGCTGACCGGGGGCTCGGAAGACCACCGGGTCGACGTGGGCTCGGTCGTGAACGTCGAGGTGGAGCAGGGCTACTCGTGGTGGGACCTGGCCGTCGCAGGAGGGGCCGAGTCCTTGCCTCGGGTCCTGGTCATCACCGACGACGGGCGGCTGCGCCGGTCGGGCCCGCTCGGGTTCTGGGGCGATCCGGAGCCCGAGGTCAGCCGGTTGAAGCACGATGTCCAGGAGCGCAGGCACGGGTGACCGGTCGGCGCCGGCAGGGGTAGCCCGACGCCCCCGGGGCACCGGACTCCCGTGAGCGACCCCACCGACCCCCGCCGCGACGACCGCCCCGCGGGCCCCCCGCCGTGGCAGGACCCCGGGCCTCCCGGGTACGGCGCGGGCATCGGCGGGCGGCGTCCCCCGAACCCGAGGGCGCTCCTCGTCGCGATCCTGCTGACCGTGGTGCTGCTCCCGCTCGTCTCCTGGCTCCTGATGGAGCGCTCGGGCGGCTGAGCGACCCGGGTACGACGACGGGCCCGGACCCCCGCAGGGGGACCCGGGCCCGTCGCCGTACCGGCAGGTGGGGCTCAGCCCTTCGGCGTCGGGTCCCCGACGATCGCGGCGGCGACGGCCTTCGGCACGGCCGGGTCGAAGACCGACGGGATGATGAAGCTCGGGTTGAGCTCCTCGTCGGTGACGACGTGCGCGATCGCCTGGGCGGCGCGCAGGAGCGCCTCCTGGGTGACCTCGTGGGCGCGGGCGTCGAGCAGCCCGCGGAAGACGCCCGGGAACGCGAGCACGTTGTTGATCTGGTTCGGGTAGTCCGAACGGCCCGAGGCGACGATCGCGGCGTACCGGCCGGCCACCGACGGGTCGATCTCCGGGTCCGGGTTGGCGAGCGCGAAGACGATGGCGTCGGAGGCCATGTCCTGGATCCACTCGGCCTGCAGCAGGCCGGGGCCGGAGACCCCGATGAAGACGTCGGCGCCGCGCAGGCCGTCCTGCAGCGTGCCGGTCACCTTGCGGGGGTTCGTGCGGCGCGCGAGGTCGAGCTTGGCGGGCGGCAGGGACGTGTCCTCGCCCGACAGGCAGCCCTCGCGGTCCCAGACCACGACGTCGCTGACCCCGGCGGCGAGCAGCAGCCCGACGATCGCCGTACCGGCCGCGCCGGCGCCGGCGACGACCACGCGCACGTGCTCCATCCGCTTGCCGACGCAGCGCAGCGCGTTGGTCAGCGCGGCGAGCACGACGATGGCCGTGCCGTGCTGGTCGTCGTGGAAGACGGGGATGTCGAGGCGCTCGCGCAGGCGGGCCTCGATCTCGAAGCAGCGGGGGGCCGCGATGTCCTCGAGGTTGATGCCGCCGAAGCCCGGAGCGATCATCTCGACGGCCTTGACGATCTCGTCGACGTCCTGGGTGGCCAGGCAGATGGGCCACGCGTCGATGTCGGCGAAGCGCTTGAACAGCGCCGCCTTGCCCTCCATGACCGGCAGCGCGGCGCCCGGGCCGATGTTGCCGAGACCCAGCACGGCGGAGCCGTCGGTGACGACGGCGACCGAGTTGCCCTTGATCGTCAGGCGCGGCACGTCCTCGGGGTTCTCCGCCAGCGCCTTCGACACGCGGCCGACGCCCGGGGTGTAGGCCATCGAGAGGTCGTCACGCGTCTTGAGCGGCACCTTCGAGGAGACCTCGATCTTGCCGCCGATGTGCAGCAGGAACGTGCGGTCCGAGACCTTGTGCACCGTGACGCCGTCGATGGCGTCCACCGCGGCCACCAGCTCGGAGGAGTGGTCGGCGTTGCTGGCCGAGCACGTCACGTCGAGCACGATGCGGTCGTGGCGCGACTCCGCGACGTCGATCGCCGTGACGATCCCGCCCCCGGCGGCGATCGCGGTGGCGACCGTGCCGATGTGGCTGTTGTCGGGCGTCGTGTGCAGACGCATGGTGATCGAGTACGACGACGCGGTCGCCGGGGTGGGTGCGCTGACGGGGGCCATGCTCGCAAGCGTCCGGCCACGCGAGGGTTACGGGCAAGTCACCTCCGACCGCAACGACCGAAAGTGGTGGGCACCACACGGACCGGCGGGCATCCGGCGCCTCCGGGCGGGTACCCCGCCTAGGGTTCCCCGCATGAGCACCCCCACCGACCCGGCCGCCGTCACCGTCGTCGACGCCCCCGGCGAGTCCCGCTTCGAGATCCGGGTCGACGGCGCGCTGGCCGGTTTCGCGACGTACCGGCTCAAGGACCACGGCGCGCTGGTGTCCGTGCTCCACACCGAGATCGACGAGGCGTACGCCGGGCAGGGCCTCGCCAAGCGGCTCGCCGAGCAGGTGCTGGCGGACCTGCGCGCCGACGGCCGACGCATCCTGCCCTTCTGCCCGTTCTTCCGCGGCTACCTCGCGAAGCACCCCGACCAGGTCGACCTCGTCCCCGCGGAGCGCCGCGCCGACTTCGACCTCTGAGGGGTACGACGTCCCCCAGGTCGTCGCCGGGCAGTGGTGCCGGTCCCGCCGGCGACCGCGTCCGCCGTCTCGCAGACCACCGGCGAGGCCCGCCACCTCGGTCGGCATGGCGACCCCGGCAGGGGAATGCCCAGCGGCGTGCCACGTTGGTGGTCGGAGAACGACACGCCGACCCCTCGGAGGAGCACCTGTGAGCACCACCCCCTCGACCGCGTCCCCGCTCGACCTCGGCCCCCTGATGCTGGGCGGCAACGTCTTCGGCTGGACCGCCGACCGCGAGACCGGGTTCGCCGTGCTCGACGCCTGGCTCGCCGCTGGGGGTCGCTCGATCGACACGGCCGACATGTACCCCCAGTGGGTCGAGGGCCGCGAGATCGGCGACTCCGAGCGCATCATCGGCGACTGGATGGCCGACCGCGGCGTCCGCGACCAGGTCGTCGTCGCCACCAAGGTCGGCCAGGGCGACGGTCGCGAGGGCCTCGCCCCCGACAACGTCCGCGCCGCGCTGGAGGACTCCCTGCGCCGCCTGCGCACCGACCGCGTCGACCTCTACTACGCTCACGTCGACGACGAGACCGTCCCGCAGGAGGAGTACGTCGCCGCCTTCGGCGCCCTCGTCGCCGAGGGCAAGGCGCTCCACCTCGGCGCCTCCAACTTCTCCGCCGACCGGCTGCGCTCCGCCGTCGCGCTCGCGGCGGACGCGGGCGTCACCGGGTTCACGGTCAGCCAGGACCGGTGGAACCTCCTGGCCCGCGACATCGAGACCGACCTCGTGCCGGCGCTCGCCGAGCTGGGCGTCGCGGAGACGCCGTACTCCGCGCTGGCCAGCGGCTTCCTCACCGGCAAGTACGCCCCCGGCGCGAACGTCGACTCCCCGCGCGCCGGGGCAGCGGCGTCGTACGCCGACAAGCCCGGCGCCGAGCGGGTCCTGGCCGCCCAGGCGGAGATCGCCCGTGACCGCGGCGTCACCCCGACCGCCGTCGCCCTGGCCTGGCTGCGCGCCCAGCCCGTCGTCTCCGCGCCCATCGCCAGCGCACGCAACGCCGAGCAGCTCTCTGCCCTCGTCGAGTCGTTCACGCTCGACCTCACCGCCGACGAGGTCGCCGCGCTGTCCTGAGCCACCCACCGGCGGTTGAGGTGGGCAGCGCCCGGTGGTCGAGGTGGGTGCGCCAGCACCCCGGTGGTTGAGGTGGGTGCGCTAGCACCCCTCGAAACCACCTGGAAGAGGGACGTGGTCTTCGAGGACCGCCGGCGCGGCCACCTCGACCGCCGGGACCCCCGCGGCGGGCCGCCGACCCGATCGGGCACGGATGATCGGGTGCGGCGGGTCCCGCCCGCCCTAACGTCGGTGACGTCATCGAGCGGAGAGGGGGAGGGCGTGATCGCGCAGCTCACGGCGGTCGTCGAGCGGATCGAGCAGCTCGTCGCGGAGCCCGGGGCGTCGGTGGACGTCCCGGCGCTGGCCCGCGAGGTCGCGACGACCGAGCACCACCTGCGGCGGATGTTCTCGGCACTCACGGGCATGCCCATCTCGGAGTACGTTCGGCGGCGCTGGATGACCCGGGCGGCCGACGACCTCGTGGCCGGGGACGACGACCTGCTGAGCGTCGCCGTCCGCCACGGCTACTCGTCGACGGAGTCGTTCGGGCGGGCCTTCCGGGCCGTCCACGGCGCCCGGCCGACGGACGTGCGTCGTGCCGGCGGTCCCGTGCGCGCCCAGCTCCCGCTCCGCTTCCACCTCACCGTCGAAGGGAGCACCCCCATGGACGTCCGCGTCCTCGACCTGCCGGCCTTCCGGCTCATCGGTCCCTCCGCCCGCGTGCCGCTCGTGCACGCCGGCGCCAACCCCCACATCGCCGCGTTCCTGCGCGGCCTCCCACCCGGTACGACGGACGCCCTCGCCGCCTTCGCGGCGGCCTCCGCCGACCCGGCCACCCGTCCGTCCGGCGTCGTGGCCGTCAGCGACGGCCTCGATCCCGACCGGGCCGAGGGCACCGAGCTGACCTACCAGCACGCCGTCGCGGTGCCCGCGGGCGCCACGCCCGCCGTACCGGGGTTGCCCGAGGGCGTCGCCGTCGCCACGACGGAGGTCGCGGCCGGGACGTGGGCGGTCTTCGCGTCGTCGGGTCCCTTCCCGGCGGCGTTGCAGGACACCTGGGCCCGCACGGCCACCGAGTGGTTCCCGTCGCAGCCCTACCGGCTCCGACCGGGACCGGAGCTGCTGACCGTCACGGTCCATCCGCCCGCAGCCGGCACGCCGGCGACTTCCGGGCCGACGGCCGACGCGGAGATCTGGTTGCCGGTCGCCCGCTGAGCCGCGCCACCGCCAGCCACGTTTCGCGCGCGGGGCCGCGGCGCACACTCCGCGCCGTGACCGTCGAGGGGGACCACCGAGCGCCTCGCGGGCCGGCCGGGCTCGCGGGGACGGCGGTGGCGTGGCGCCGGCCGATCGCCGACCTGCTGACGTCGTGGGCGGCGGCCGGCGACCTGGGGTTCACCGAGGTCGTGGCGGAGAACGTCGACCCGCGGCACCTGCCCGCCGAGCTGCTCGTGCTGCGGGACCACGGGGTCACCGTCGTGCCGCACGGCGTCACCCTGGGGATCGCCGGAGCGGATCGCCCCGACCCCGCGCGCCTCGCCCGCCTGGCCGCGCTCGCCGAGGCGCTCGGCTCACCCGTCGTCAGCGAGCACGTCGCGTTCGTGCGCGCCGCCGGCACCCCCGACGCGTTGCACGGCGACGTGCTCGAGGCCGGTCACCTCCTGCCCCCGCCCCGCACGAGCGACAGCCTCGACGTGCTCGTCGAGAACGTGCGGGCGGCCCAGGCGGCGCTCCCCGTGCCGCTGGTGCTGGAGAACGTCGCCGCGCTGCTCACCTGGCCCGAGGACACCCTCGACGAGGCCGACTTCCTCACCGCCCTCGTCGAGCGCACGGGCTGCCGCATCGTGCTCGACGTCGCGAACCTCCACGCCAGCGCGATCGCCCGCGGGACCGACC
This sequence comes from Nocardioides sp. ChNu-153, assembly GCF_030466625.1. Lineage (GTDB taxonomy): Bacteria > Actinomycetota > Actinomycetes > Propionibacteriales > Nocardioidaceae > Nocardioides. Next base: position 210,750 of record NZ_JADEVT010000005.1, on the reverse strand, counting down.
CGGCCGCCGACCTGCTGCGCTTCCCCCTCGAGGCGGTGGCCTACGTCCACGTCGCCGGGGGCGTCGTGGACGCGAACGGGCTCTACCTCGACACCCACGCGCACCCGATGACCCCGCCCGTGCTCGCGCTCGTGCGCACGCTCGTGACGGCGTACGCCGAACGCTCGCTCCCCCTGCCCGGCATCCTGCTCGAGCACGACGAGGACGTCACCGTCGCGGCCATCGAGGGCGAGTACGCCGCGCTGCGCGCCGCCGTCGCCACGGCCCGGACGGGCGTGACCGCGTGACCGGCACCGACGTCCGGGCACGGCTGGCCGCCCGGCAGCAGGAGGTGCTGGACGCGCTCCTGCGCGGTGCCGTGCCGCCCGGGTTCGACCCCACGGGCGCGGCGACGACCACCCGGGTGCTGCTGCGCAAGCGCAGCGACGCCGCCGTCCGCGCGGTCCCCGAGCTGGCGCAGCTCCCGGGCTGGCGCGACCGCTTCCACGCATGGGCGGCCACCTGCCCCGCCCAGGGGTGCGGCCACGACGACGCCGACGCCTTCGCTGCCGCGCTCGCCACCTCGTCCGACGCGGTCGAGCGGGAGTGGGCCCGGCTGGCCGCCGTCCACGCCGGCACCCGGCACGTCGCGCTCGTCCAGCTGGACGGGCGTCGCGTCCTCGTCGTCGGCGTGGGCCGGCGCACGTGGCGCCTCACCCGCCGACCGGCACGCCGGCGGCACCTCGGAGGGAGAACCGCATGATCCTCGACTACTCCGCCCCGACCGTCCTGGGCCTGCTGCTCCTCATCGGCCTCGTCGCGTTCGCCACGTCCCTGCAGCGGTCGTCGGCCCCGCGCCGTACCCCGCCCGGCGGCCGTCCGCGGACCCAGCACCGGCGACGGCCGAACGACGGGAGCGGCGCCGGGGGCGGCGACGACACGGGCTCGTGCGGGTCGTCCTGCGGCAGCAGCTGCGGCGGGGGTGGGGGCGAGTGACCGTCGTCGTCGTGGGCCTCGTGCTCTTCCTGTCGGCGTTCGCCGCCGTCCTGGTGCTCGTCCTCACCCTCGTCGTGCGGGTCGGCCGCGGCTCCGCCCGCCGTCACCCGCGGCGGGGCGGGCGCCGTGGCGGCCACGACGGGTGGGCCGGCGGCGCCTGGGGCGGCTCGACCGGCACGAGCTGCGGCTCGTCGGGCGGCCACGACGGCCCGGGCCACTCCTGCAGCAGCTCCTCCTGCAGCTCGTCGGGGTCCTCCTGCGGGGGCGGCGGCGGGTGCGGAGGCGGCGGGACCTGAGGGTCAGCCCCCGAACGGCACGCCCCATGTGCCGTCGTACGCCGACTCCGCCAGCGCCCGGCGCACCCGCTCCTTGCGGTGGCGGGCCACGTCGGCCTCGCCGGCCGCAGCGACGTGCTCGTCGGTGCCGACGTAGCCGACCGCGATGCCGACGAGCACCCGGAAGGCGTCAGGGACGCCGAGACCCTCGGCGACGGCGGCCCCGTCGACGCCGGCGAACTGGTGCGTGTGCAGCCCGACCGCCTGCGCCTGCAACGTCAGGTGGGCGACCGACTGGCCCAGGTCGTAGTAGGAGTAGTCGCCCTTCGACGACCGGCCCTCGTGCTCGCCGACCAGGACGGCGCCCACGATGACGACCGGAGCGGTCGGCACCCAACCGCGGTTGCCCGAGCTGAGCGCGTCGACGACGACGTCGTACGCCGCTGTGCCGAGCCGCGTCACGACGTACGCCCACGGCTGCGTGTTGCCCGTCGACGGCGCCCAGGCCGCGGCGGCGAGCAGCCCGCCGATGGTCGCGTCGTCGACGGCGCGGTCCGTCGCGAACACCGCGGGGCTCCAGCGCGAGCGCATGGGCTCGGCGACGAGGTCGGCGGACGGGCTGGTCACGGAGAGGGACGAGGCGGCATCGGTCACCGCGCCATTGTGGCCAGCCGGCACGGCGCCGCCTCGACCGGGCGGGTGAGGCGGGGCTCACAGACCCCGAGGCTGTGCACTCTTGGATACGCAGTGCAAGATTGCACTTCGTGAGCCTGAGTGCATCGAACGCCTTCCCGCGGGGGCGAGCCGGCAAGCGGGAGGAGACCGCCCGCCGCATCGTCGTGGCCGCGCAGGAGCTGGTGCTCGAGCGGGGGCTCGAGGGGTTCACGATGGACGACCTGGCCGCGGCCACGGGGGTGTCGCGGCGCACGCTGTTCAACTACTTCCCGTCGAAGCTCGACGCGTGCCTCGGCCCCGCGCCCACGATCCCGGAGGACGGCGCCGACGTCTTCCGCGCGGGCGGCCCCACGGGCGTGCTCATCTCCGACCTCGAGGTGCTGGCCCGCCAGGTGCTCCACCACGAGGAGCCCACCCAGCAGGAGCTGGTGCTGGCCCGTCGCCTGCTGCAGATCCCCCGGTTCCACGAGGCCGCCCACGAGCGGTTCGAGGACCTCGCCGAGCAGCTGCAGGAGGCCCTCGCCGAGCGCGACGGCCATGCCGCGGACCCCGGCACCGCCCGCCTGATCATCCGACTGCTCGTCGCCGTCGTCGACTCCGCCCTCGACGCCAGCATCGCCGGGGACGACACCCCGCTGCCCGACCTCTTCTCGCGCTACCTCGCCACGGCTCGCTCGCTGCTGGCCTAGGCCCCACCACCCGACGTACCGCCCGCGCACGACCCGCCCGCCCCACCCGAACAGGAGCCCACGCATGGCCATCCTCCTCCACCGACTCGGCAGGACCGCCTTCCGGCGCTGGCCGATCTTCCTCGGCGTGTGGGTCGTCGCGCTCGTCGCCGTCGGCGCCACCGCGCTCGCGATCGCCAAGCCGACCACCAGCGCCTTCACCATCCCGGGCATCCCCTCGGAGCGCGCGAGCGAGCTCCAGCAGGAGCTGTTCCCCGACGCCGAGGACGCGCTGAACGACACCTCCGTCACCGTGGTCGTCGCGGCGCCGGAGGGCTCGACACTCACGGACGAGCCGTACGCCGACCGCATCGCGCAGCTGGTGCAGGACCTCTCCGAGAGCCCGCAGGTGCTGAGCTCGGAGGAGGCGCCGATCCTCGACCCGACGACGGCGGCCGCGGCGCAGGAGGAGGCGCTCGTCGCCGGCGGCGCGACCCCCGAGGACGTCGCCAACCTCGCGCCGGTCGACCCGGACGGGCGGGTCGGGCTCATCACCCTGGAGTTCGACGTCGACGAGCCCACCGACATCGAGCCGGCCAGCCAGGAGGCGATCATGGAGCTGGCCGACGAGGCCAGCGGTGACGGCCTCCAGGTCGAGGCCAACGGCCCGGGCCTGCAGCTCATGGAGATCAGCGGCGCCTCGGAGCTCATCGGCATCGCGGTCGCCCTCGTCGTGCTCGTGCTGACCTTCGGCTCGCTCGTCGCGGCTGGCCTGCCGATCGTGACGGCCATCGTCGGCGTCGCGCTGACCTCGCTCGGCGTCACGGGCATGACCGCGTTCACCGACGTCAGCGACATGACCCCGATCCTGGCGGTGATGATCGGCCTGGCGGTCGGCATCGACTACGCCCTCTTCATCCTCGCCCGCTACCGCAGCGAGCTGCAGCACACGGACGACCGGGAGGAGGCCGCGGGCGTCGCGGTCGGTACGGCGGGCTCCGCCGTCGTCTTCGCCGGCCTCACCGTGCTCATCGCCCTGGCGGCCCTGGCCGTCGTGCGCATCCCGTTCCTCACCGCCATGGGCCTCGCGGCCGCGACCGGCGTCTTCCTCGCCGTCCTCGTCGCGCTGACGCTGCTGCCCGCCGTGCTCGGCATGCTGAAGGGCAAGGCGTTCGGCGGTGTCGTGCGCCGCTACGACCCGAAGCGCGACGCGTCGGGTCGGGTGCTCAACAACGGTGTCCGCTGGGCCCGCACCGTGGGCCGCTCGCCCGTCGCGGCCGTGCTGCTCGTCGTCGTCGCGCTCGGCGCCCTCGCCATCCCCGCGAAGGACCTGCAGCTCGCGCTGCCCAGCGACTCCACCAGCCCGAGCGACACCACCCAGCGCCAGGCCAGCGACCTCATCACCGAGGCGTTCGGCGAGGGCCGCCAGGCGCCGCTGCTCGTCGTGGTCGACGGTCGCGACATCGAGGACGACACCGCCCGTCAGGAGGCGTTCGGCGAGGTCGTCGCCTGGGCCGCCGAGAAGGACGACGTCGCCCACGCCCAGATCACCGGCACCAACGCCGCCCCGGAGGCCGACCCGGCCACCGCCACCGGCGCCACCGTGCTCGTCACCCCTGCGTCGAGCGCCGAGGACGTGGCGACGACCGACCTGCTGGCCGACATGCGCGCCACCCAGGGCGACCTCGAGGACTCGACCGGCACCGAGGTCGGCGTCACCGGCATGACCGCCATCGCGGTGGACGTCTCGGACCGTCTGAACGACGCGCTGCCGATCTACCTGCTCGTCGTCATCGGCCTGGCGTTCCTGCTGCTGGTGCTCGTGTTCCGCTCGCTCCTGGTGCCGCTCACCGCGACCCTCGGCTTCCTGCTGACGGTGCTCGCGACGCTCGGCATCACGGTGCTCGTGTTCCAGGAGGGCGCGCTCGGCCTGATCGAGGGCCAGCCGCTGGTCAGCTTCATGCCGATCTTCCTGGTCGGCGTGGTGTTCGGCCTGGCGATGGACTACCAGGTGTTCCTGGTGACCCGGATCCGCGAGGCCCACGTGCACGGGGCGGACGCGGTCGCCGCCGTGGTCGACGGCTTCCGCAACTCGGCCCGCGTGGTCGCGGCCGCCGCCGTCATCATGATGTCGGTCTTCGCGGCCTTCATGCTGATGGACGCCTCGTTCATCAAGGCGATGGGCTTCGCCCTCGCGACGGCGGTCTTCATCGACGCGTTCGTCGTGCGGATGACCCTGATCCCCGCCCTGATGTACCTCATGGGCGACAAGGCCTGGTGGCTGCCGGGCTGGATCGACCGGTTCCTGCCGCGCGTGGACGTCGAGGGCGAGAGCCTCGAGCGCGCCCACGCCCGCCACGACGACGACCGGCACGAGCGGGAGCACCAGACCGCCGGCGCCTGAGGCCGGCGCCTGAGACTGGCGCCTGACCACGGCGCCCGGCTCCCGCCGTACCGCACGACGGCCCCGCACCCCTCGAGGGTGCGGGGCCGTCGGCGTCCTCCAGGTGCGCCGGACTCCGGGATACGCCGGACGTCGTGCGGACCGTGGGCCGGGGGGCTCGGTCCGCATGACGTCCGCGGGATGGTGCGTCAGTTCAGCGGCGACTCGCCGAGGGTGACCTCGGCCTCCTGCTCCGCGCCGGAGGCGTCGGTCCACGTCACGTCGACCTCGTCGCCGGGCTCGTGGGTGGCGACCTCGGCGGCGAGCTCGTCGTACGACGCGACCTCGGTGCCGTCGACGGAGGTGATGACGTCGCCGGCGGCGAGGCCGGCGTCCGCGGCGGGCGTGCCCGGCTCGGCCTGCGCGACCAGCACGCCGCCGGCCGTGGGGTCGATGCCGACGCCGAGGTAGGCCGCGGGGCCGATGACGACGCCGTCGCCCTCCTGGTCGCTGACGACGAGCTCGACGACGTCGAGCGCCTCGTCGATGGGGCGGGCGTAGCTGGTGCCGCCGCCGTCCTCGTCCTGCGCCGCGGGAGTGGCCATGGGGCTGCGCCGGCCGTTGGTGGCCGCGGCCGCGGTGCTGATGCCGACGACCTCGCCCTCGTCGTCGAACATCGGGCCGCCGGAGTAGCCGGGCACCACGTCGGCGGTGGTCTCGACGAGACCGGTGATCGCGGTCTCCGAGCCGGTGGCCTGGTCGGTGGTGGTGATGTCCTCGTCGAGGCCGGTGACCTCCCCGCTGACCGCGGAGAGGAAGCCCTGTCCCGAGGCGTTGCCGAGCGCCGTGATCTCGTCGCCGATCTCGACCCCGCCGTCGTCGTCGAGCGTGACGGTGTCGAGCCCGCTCGCGTCCTGCAGCTGCAGCACCGCCACGTCGGCCTCCTGGTCGTAGCCGACGACGTCCGCGTCGTACTCCTCGCCCGTCGACGCCACGGTGACGCGCACCGTGCTGGAGCCGTCGACGACGTGGTAGTTCGTCACCGCCAGCCCGTCCTCGCTCAGCACCATCGCCGTCCCCGCGCCCGCCCCGCCCGGCAGGAGGGTGTCGACGACGAGCACGCCCGCGTCCGAGGGCTCCTCGCCGTCGGCGGTGCTCTCCGTGCCCGCCTCCCCGCGGTCAAGCAGGTCGGCGAACCCGCCGCTCGTCGGGGCCTGCTGCGAGGAGGTGCCCGAGCCGGCGCCTGCGGAGTCGTCCGCGTGCAGCGCCACCGGCACCGCGACCGCCGCGCCGAGCGCCGCACCCGCGAGGCCGCCGCCGACCGCCGCGAGCCACCCGCGCGGACGCCGGCGCGGGGCCGTGGGGGCCGGGTACGCGGCGTACGGCGGGAGCGCGGCGTGGGGTGCGCCGTACGGCGGGAGCGGCTGGGGGCGGTCGGGGTGCGGCGGGAGCGGACGCGTGTCGTTCATGGCATCCAGTGGACCTCGCGTGCCTGCACGCGGGGTGAGTGCGGGCTGTGAAATCGGTGTGAGCCCGGGGTCGACGCGCGACGTGACGTGGAGCACACTCGACCGGACGCGGCCACCCTCACCGCGTCGTACCGGGCGGGCCCACGAGGCCCCGACACACAGGAGCAACCATGCGCATCGGCGTCCCCACCGAGGTCAAGAACCACGAGTACCGCGTCGCCCTCACCCCTGCCGGAGCCACCGAACTCGTCGCCCACGGCCACGAGGTGCTCGTGCAGTCCGGGGCGGGCCTCGGGTCGGCGCTGCCCGACGAGGCGTACGCCGCGGCCGGCGCCCGGCTCGTCGACGCCGCCGACGACGTGTGGGGCGACGCCGACCTCGTGCTGAAGGTGAAGGAGCCGGTGGCGGAGGAGTACCACCGCCTGCGGCCCGGCCTGCAGCTCTTCACCTACCTGCACCTCGCCGCCGACAAGGCCCTGACCGAGGAGCTGGTCGCGCGCGAGGTGACGGCGCTGGCCTACGAGACGGTGCAGACCGCGGACGGGGCGCTGCCGCTGCTGGCCCCCATGTCGGAGGTGGCGGGGCGCCTCGCGCCGCAGGCCGGCGCCTACCACCTCATGCGGGCCGGGGCCGGCGTGCTGGGCGGCCGCGGCGTGCTGATGGGCGGGGTGCCGGGAACGTACGCCGCCAACGTCGTCGTCGTCGGCGCCGGTGTCGCCGGGATGAGCGCGGCGCGCGTCGCGCTCGGCCTCGGGGCGCGGGTGCTGCTGCTCGACAAGAGCGTGACCGCGCTGCGTGCGGCGGACCGGGCGTTCGGCGGGCAGGTGCAGACCGTCGCCTCCTCGACGCTGGCGCTCACCGAGGCGGTGCTCGAGGCGGACCTGGTGATCGGCGCCGTGCTGGTGCCGGGCGCGAAGGCCCCCACCCTCGTCTCCAACGACACCGTCGCCCGCATGCGGCCCGGCGCGGTGCTCGTCGACATCTCGGTCGACCAGGGCGGCTGCTTCGAGGACTCGCACGCGACGACCCATGCCGACCCGACGTACCGCGTGCACGACGCGACCTTCTACTGCGTGGCGAACATGCCTGGAGCGGTGCCGCACACCTCGACGTACGCCCTGACGAACGTGACGGTGCCCTACGCGCTCGCCGTCGCCGACCAGGGCTGGCGCGACGCCTGCGCCGCCGACCCCGCCCTCGCCCACGGGCTGTCGACCCACGCCGGCGCCGTCACGAACGCCGCGGTCGCCGCGGCACACGGCATGACGAGCGTCGCCGTCGCGGAGGTGCTGGGCTGAGCGGCGGGCCGGTCGCTGGACTCACCGTCGGTACGGCGGCTCCGGCAGGTCGACGCGGTCGGGGTTGCGCAGCACCCAGGTCACGGCGAGCTCGGTGAGGACGTCGACGGCGGGCTCGTCGAAGGCTCCACCCTCGAGGCGTGCCACGGCCTCGTCCGCGTCGCGGAGGTCGGCGTCGTCGAGCGGCGAGCCGGTGCGCACGTGCGCGGCGTACGCCTGCAGCATCCGGTCGTAGTCCCGGTCCCAGTTGCCGCCGCCGTTGCCGAGGATCTCGTTGCCCACGCGGCCGGCGATCCGCACGACCTCCCCCTGGACGCTGTCCGCGGCGCCGCCGGCGGGCACGAGCATCTTCCACAGCTCCGAGAACTGGGCCTTCCACCCCTCGGTCGTCACCGTGATCGGCTCGCCCGGCTCGAGCACACGCGGGGGCACCGAGGGCTCCACGCCCAGCAGTTCGAACAGCTCGTGCAGGGCGGCCAGCATCTCCTCCCCGCCCTTGCCGTCCGCGATCCTCCGGTGCACGGCCGACATCGTCTGGCGGAGGTACTTCGGGGTCTCGCCCGAGACGCGCGCGCCGCGGTCGACGAGCACCCGGGCGACCTCGATGGCTGCCGCTGCCTGGTAGTCGTGCAGCCGTGTCATCGCACGGTCGAGCGCCGTGTCGCCGCGGCGCCCGTAGGTGAGCAGGGGGTCGGCGCCGTGGTCGAGCAGCAGGTGCAGGCCCGGGGTGTTCAGGTGCTCGGCCGCGGCGGTCAGAGGCGAGGAGTGTCCGGTGACGTCGGGGTCGGCACCGTGCTCGAGGAGCACCTCAACGACGCCGATCTGGTTCCTCCACCTGACGTGGTGCGTCAGCGCGGTGTTGCCGAAGCGGTCGACGGCGTTCGCGTCGGCACCGCGCTCGAGCAGCCACCGGACCCCGTCGGCGTCGAGCCTGTTGCTCATCAGGGCCGACTCCTTGTTGTAGTCACGCCCCACGGCGGTCACCTCGACCTTCGCGAAGATCTCCTCGAGCTCCGCGACCGTGTACACGTCCCCCCTGCCGAAGTCCTTCGGCAAGGTGGTGCGCTTCTTCGCCATCCTCATCCCCCTCAGCGTGGCGCGTCGACGTCCCCGTGACGCGCGATCCGGTCGAGGTCACTACCCCCGCGTGTCTCCCCCCACGCCTGCGGCAGGTGCGACGATCTCGACCATGGGTTCTCGTTACGACATCGCGGTCCTCCGCCGGACGTCCCTGGCGGAGCTCGGGCAGGCGCTCGGCGGCGTCCTGACCGTCGGCGACCAGGCCGTGGAGCCGTGGGCGGGACCGTCCGGCGTCACCGTGGCGCAGGTCGACGGCGCGGCGGAGAGCGCGGTGGTCGTGCTCGCTGCGCCCATGAAGCTGCCCCGCGGTGTCGACACCCGCCTGGTGAGGAGGCTCGGGACCGAGGCGCTGTTCGCCACCGTGTGGGACTCGGTCGGGGTCTACTCCCTCCGCGTCGTCGGCGACGGCATCGACCGGGAGATCACGGCCGATCCCGACGACGGGATGCACCGCCGCGGGACGTCGCTGCCCGAGGAGCCGTCGTGGCCCGAGGTCGACGAGGCCTACGTCCAGACCGTGCTGAGGGCCCGCTGCGGGATCGACCCCGGCGCCATCCAGGACGTGGCGACGACCTGGTTCCCGCTGCTCCCGTCCCCGTCGTCCGACCGCTAGCCCCACCGGAAGGATCTCCGTGCACGACTTCATCGCCGGCCTGCCCAAGGCCGAGCTCCACGTCCACCACATCGGCTCCGCCTCGCCCCGCATCGTGGCCGAGCTGGCCGAGCGCCACCCGGGCACCGTGCCCAGCGACGCCGCCGAGCTCGCGAAGTTCTTCGAGTTCCGCGACTTCGCCCACTTCATCGAGGTCTACCTCGCCGTCGTGGCGCTGGTGCGCACGCCCGAGGACATCCGCTACCTCACCTACGAGATCGCCCGCGAAATGGCGGGGGGCCAGAACCTGCGCTACGCCGAGCTGACGTGCACGCCGTACACCTCGGTGCGCCCCCACGACGAGGGCGTCGGCATGCCGATCGAGGCCTACACGGAGGCGCTCGAGGACGCCCGCGTCGCGGCGGAGCGGGACTTCGGGCTGGTGCTGCGCTGGATCTACGACATCCCCGGCGAGGCGGGCCTGCCCGCGGCGGACGCGACCCTCGGGTTCGCCCTCGACCACGGCCCGGACGCCCTCGTCGCCTTCGGGCTCGGCGGCCCGGAGATCGGGGTGCCCCGGCCGCAGTTCCAGCCCCACTTCGACGCCACCCGCGCGGCGGGCCTGCACAGCGTCCCCCACGCCGGCGAGACCACCGGGCCCGAGACCGTGTGGGACGCGCTGCGGCTGCTGGGCGCCGAGCGCATCGGGCACGGCACCTCCTCGGCCCAGGACCCCGCGCTGCTGGCGCACCTGGCCGCCACGGGCGTCCCGCTCGAGGTGTGCCCGTCGTCGAACGTGGCGACCCGGGCCGTCCCCTCCCTCGACCTCCACCCGCTACGGGCCTTCCGCGACGCGGGGGTCACGGTCACCATCAACTCCGACGACCCGCCGATGTTCGGCACGACGCTCAACCGCGAGTACGGGATCGCCGCCGAGATCCTGGGGCTCGACGAGGCCGGCACCGCCGAGCTCGCCCGCGCCGCCGTCCGTGCGTCCTTCGCCGACGAGGGGACGAAGGCCCGGGTGCTGGGCGAGATCGACGCGTACGCGAGCGGCCGCGGCTGAGCCTCGCCCCACGGCCGCGCGACGCTTCCGAGCCGCGAGTCCTAGGACTGCCCCCCGAGCCTCCCCGCCACCGACCGCGCGGCACGTCGCACCCGTACGGCGGCGCGCACCGGCAGCCTGCTGCGTAACCGGTCGAGCGAGCGCTCGGCCCGCTCGGCCCGGGCGCGCCACGCGCGGGTCTCGGCCTCCGCGGCCTCCCGTCGTACCCGTTCCGCCTCCCGCCCCGACCGCTCCGACCCGGCCTCGGTGCGCCACCGCTCGGTGGCGGCCTCGGCGCCCGCGACGCGCTGGTGCAGCGCGCGCTCCCGCGCGGCCCGGACATGGGCGGGCTCGGCCAGGTCGGCGCGACCGAGCAGGTCGAGCCGCGTGATCCCGAGGTCGCCCACCCGCAGGAGCCGACCCTGCGCACCGGGCGCCGGGCGCACGAGCCACGTGACCTCGTCGGCCACCAGCCCGTGCCGCTCGCGGGTCGCGGCCGGCACGAGGTCGGAGCACCGCAGCAGCACCACGTCGAGACCGGCGGCCCGCAGGCGGTCCTCCACGTCCCAGCCATAGAGCCGCACGTGGTCGGCCTGGCCGAACCGGGCGATGCGCGTCTCGGCGTCGGCGTCGGGGTCCTCGTCGGTCGGCACGTCGTCGGGCGGCAGCGGCACCTGCACGAGACCGATCCCGTCGTCGGCGAGCACCCGGCGGATCTCCGCCATCGCGGCCGCGTCGTTTGGCACGTGCTCCAGCACGTGGTAGCAGATCAGCAGGTCCACCGACCCGGTGGCGAGCGGCACCTGCGTGAGGCTCCCCTGCACGGTCACGTCGCGCCCGTCGGCGGCCGGGTCGAAGTCCATCCCCACCACGCGCCGCGCGCCCAGGTCGGCGAGCACCCGCGTCGTGTGGCGGCTCGGGGCCTCGTCGAGCACCAGCTCGGCGTCAGCGACGAACGGGCCGAGGGCCCGCAGCAGCAGCGCCAGGAAGCGGTGGCGCTCCAGCGCCTGGCAGCGACCGCAGCGCGCGCCCACCCGCCCCTTCGGCCCGGGCGAGAAGCCCTCCGCCAGCTCCGCACCGCACGACGGACAGCGCTGCCCCACCTGGTCCCCCACCATGCGATCGGACCCTAGCCGCCGGCGGGTTCGAACGTGACGCGAACCACACAGGCGACCGCCGGTCCTGCGGAAACCTGAGAGCGTCCCGGCGGCGTCCACTACGTTCTCGGCAGGAACGGTCGTCGAGCGGGGGGTTCGGGCGTGCGGGGTCTCAGAGGGGTCGTCGTGGCCACCGTGGTGGCGGTGCTGTCGACGGTGCCGGGTACGGCGCACGCGGCGCCGGCCGGTCTGCCGGTCCAGATCGACGATCCCCGAGGGGACGTCGAGCGGTACCCGAGCTCGTACGGTCCGTCGTTCGCGCCGGCCGCGCCGCCGACCGCGTCGGACATCGCCTGGGTCCGCGCCCGGGCGCAGGGCGACGACGTGCTCGTCGAGGTGGCGGTGGAGCAGGTGTTCGCCTACGCCCGCCGTACGACGCGCAGCGGCCAGCGCCTCACGCTCGACGTGGGGCAGCAGCTCATTGCCGCGAGCTACGGCGACACCCTGGTCTCCCTGGATCCCGACCGGACCGGCACCGGGTTCCGGGTGCGGTCGACGAACGTGCACGACCCGAGCGAGCCGTGGTCGGTGGGCCAGTGCGACGTCGACGGCGCTGTGGCCTGGTCGCGGGTCCACGACGTCGTGGCGGTCACGATCCCCGGCGAGTGCATCGCGGGCGAGGACACCACGGTGTCCGCCGGGACGTTCACGGTCCTCAACCGCGTCGTCGCCGTGGACGGGCGCGAGACCAGCCGGTCCGAGCGCGCGTTCCAGGACTCCGCCCTGCCCTGACCGCCCGCTCCGGGGTCACCTCGGTGGTCGAGGCGGGTGCGCTAGCACCGCCGGTGGTCGAGGTGGGTAGCCCACTCCCGGTGGTTGAGGTGGGTAGCCCACCCCGGGGGGTGGGGGGGGCCGCCCCAGCACCCCCCTAACCCCCGCGTGGAGAGCGACAGTGGTTTCGAGGGCCGCCAGCGCGGCCACCTCAACCACCGGCACAGCGCGAGCACCTCGACCACCGGACCGCTAGCGCGAGCACCCGGTGGTCGAGGCGGGTGCGCCAGCACCCCTCGAAACCACACGCCCAGGTGACGGCCGCCCCTCAGCCCCCGTGCACCAGCGCGGCGATGCGCTTCTCCACGGCGTTGAAGTCGGGCGCGTTGACGTCGCGCTCGGGGCCGAGCTCGACGGGCACGACCTCCGCGATGTGGCCCGGGACCCCGTGGGAGGCGCCGCCGGCCATGACGACGACGCGGTCGGCGAGGTACACGGCCTCCTCGATCGAGTGCGTCACGAACAGCACGGTCGCGCCGGAGGCGGCGCGCAGGCGCCCGAGCTCGTGCTGCATGGTCGTGCGGGTGAGGGCGTCGAGCGCGCCGAACGGCTCGTCCATCAGCAGCACGGCCGGGTCGTTGGCCAGGACGCGGGCGATGGCGACGCGCTGCTGCATGCCGCCGGACAGCTCGCCGGGGTAGCGGTCGGCGAACCGCGTCAGGCCCACCACCTCGATGTACTCCGCGGCCCGCGCCCGCGCCCGGGCGCGTGACACGCGCTGCTGCCGCGGCCCCCAGCGCACGTTCTCCGCGACCGTCAGCCAGGGGAAGAGCCCGTAGTCCTGGAACACCACGCCGCGGTCCGGCCCCGGCCCCCGCACGGGCCCGCCGCCGACCTCCACCACGCCGCTCGTGTGCTGCTCGAACCCGGCGAGGATCCGCAGCACCGTCGACTTGCCGCAGCCGCTGGCGCCGACGACCGCGACGAACTCGCCGGGCGTCACCTCGAGGTCGACCCCCGCGACGGCGTCGACGGGCCCGCGCCGGGTCGCGTACTGCTTGCCGACGCCCCGCAGCACGATCCGGCCGCCCTCGTCGGGCTCCCGGGTACGGCGGGTGGTCCCGGCCGCCCCCGCGGCGGCGGCGCGCGTCGTCGTACCTGCCGTCACGGCCTGGTCCCCCCTCATGCCCGCACCAGCGGGCGTCGTCCGAACAGTCCCTTGAGGCCGAGCACGAGCACGCGGTCGGAGAGGTAGCCGGCGATGCCGATGACGATCATCCCGACCACCACCCGGTCGGTGCGCACCTGCTCGCGGGCGATCATGATCATCGAGCCGAGGCCCGTGTCGATGCCGTTGGCCTCCCCGAGGACGAGGATCACCCAGCCGAGCCCCAGCCCGATCCGCAGGCCCGACACGATGCCGGGCGTCGCGGCGGGCACGACCACCTTCAGCAGCACCCCGAGCCGCGTCGTGCCGAGCATCCGCGCCGCCTCGACGAGCCGCGGCGACACCTCCCGTGTCGCGGTGATCGTGTTGAGCAGGATCGGGAAGAACGCCGACAGCACGATGAGGAAGATCGTCGCCTGGCTGCCGAACCCGATGATGAGCAGCACCAGCGGCACCCACGCCGTGGCCGGGATCGGCCGGAACAGGTTGACCGCCGGGTCGAGCGTGGCCCGCACGAGCTCCGAGCGCCCCATCAGCACGCCGATCGGGATGGCGAGGGCGGCTGCGAGGGCGAACCCGGCCAGCACCCGGAACGCGCTGGCGCCGAGGTGGCTCCACAGCGTGCCGGAGTAGGCGTCGTCGTACACCCCGCCGAAGGCGAAGTCCCACATCAGCCTCGCGACCTCCACCGGCGGCGGCAGGAAGCCCATCTTGATGTCGAAGAGCAGCACCCACTCGCCGCGCACCCCGAGGTCCCACAGCAGGAGCAGCAGGGCGATGAAGCCGACGCCGAGGGCGGCGTGGCCCGCACGCCGCCCCACGCGCCGCGCCCGGAGGGAGGCGGTCGCGCTCACGCGTCCTCCGGCTCGTCGCGCGACGCGTAGGTGGTGTCGACGACTTCCTCGACCGCGGGCTCGCTGCTGATCATGCCGAGGCGCGCCATCTGGGTGATGAGGTTGCCGATCTGCTCCTCGTACGACGGGGAGAGGTCGGAGCGCAGCCAGAAGTTCTCGAGAGCGGTCGCGAAGACGGCCTCGTCACCGCCGTACTCCTCGACCATCTCGGGCAGCCACTCGTCCTGGTTCGCGAGCATGTAGTCCGTCGTGGCCGCGTGGGTGTCGACGACCTCCTGCACCGCGTCGGGCTGGGAGTCGATGAACTCCTGGCTGGCGAGCAGACCGATGTTGACGCGCCCGATCTCGGTCTCGTACGGCGACGCGATCTCGTGGCCGCCCGCCGCCAGCGCCAGCGACACCCCGATCTCGGGCGCCAGGAACGCGTCGATCTGGTCGGTGTCGAAGGCGTTGAAGAACTCGGGCGCCGAGAGCGAGACGAGCTCCAGCTCCTCGATGTCGATGCCGGCCTCCTCGAGCATCAGCTGGAGCACGACGTACTGCGAGCTCGACTCGAGGTAGCCCACCCGCTTGCCGACCAGGTCCTCCATCGTCTGCACCGACTCGTCGCCGACGAAGCCGCTACCGCCGTCCGAGGCCGCCGCGACGACCTTGACCTCGCGCCCCTGCGCGGCGCCCGCGATGGTGGCGGTGATGGACCCGACCGCCATGTCGACGGTGCCCGAGAGCAGGGCGTCGTTGAGCGCCGGGGCCGTGTCGAGGGTGACGACCTCGTACTCGATGTCGCCCGTCGCGTGGTCGTCGTAGAGGAACGGCGCGTAGAAGTGCGGCTGCCCACGCAGCGTGCCGACCGTCACGGTGGTGACCTCCCCGTCGTCGCCACCCCCCGTCGAGGTGCAGGCGGTGAGGCCGCCGGCGGCGACGAGCAGGGCGGCGGCGGCCGCCGCGAGGCGGGCGGGACGCACGGAGCGGGTGCGGGGGACGACGGGCACGGGGGCCTCCACGGATCGGTACGGCGGGTCGGAGCGCCCACCTTCCGGCACGGGTTTTTCACGACGGTGACATCGGTGTTTCAGGGACGGGCGAGCCCGGCCCGGGAATGTTCTGGGCCGCGGACGCACTGTGCTCGGTATGGCTTCCACGAACATCCCCACCGTCAGCCTCAACAACGGGACCTCCATCCCGCAGCTCGGCTTCGGCGTCTACCAGGTGCCGCCGGAGGAGACGGAGCGTGCGGTGAGCACCGCGTTCGAGGTCGGCTACCGCCACATCGACACGGCGCAGATGTACGGCAACGAGCGCGGGGTCGGCCAGGCCATCAAGGCCTCGGGCATCCCCCGCGACGAGCTCTTCATCACGACCAAGCTCAACAACGGCTTCCACCGCCCCGACGACGCCAAGCGCTCCTTCGACCAGTCGCTCGCGGACCTCGGCCTCGACACGGTCGACCTCTTCCTCATCCACTGGCCGCTGCCGACGCGCTACGACGGCGACTACGTCTCGACCTGGCGCGCGCTGGCCGACCTCGCGAGCGACGGCCGCGCCGCCGCGATCGGTGTCTCGAACTTCCAGCCCGAGCACCTGAAGCGCATCACCGACGAGACCGGCGTCGTGCCCGCGGTCAACCAGATCGAGGTGCACCCCTACCTGACCAACGAGGCGGCCCGCGCGGCCAGCCTCGACCTCGGCATCGCCGTCGAGGCCTGGTCCCCGATCGCCCAGGGCGCCGTCCTCGACGACCCGGTGCTCGTCGAGCTCGCCGAGAAGTACGGCAAGACCCCCGCCCAGGTCACCCTCCGCTGGCACGTCGAGCGCGGCGACATCATCTTCCCGAAGTCGGTCACGCCCGAGCGCGTGAAGGAGAACTTCGACCTGTTCGACTTCTCCCTCACCTCCGACGAGGTGGACCGCATCACGGGCCTCGACAAGGGCGAGGAGGGCCGCACCGGCCCGAATCCCGACACGTTCGACTACATCCCCGACTGACCGGGGCCCCGCCCCCGGGCGGGATCGGTACGACGCCACGCGGCGCCGACGGTGAGCTCACCGTCGGCGCCGCGTTCGTCGTACCGGGGGCTCGAGGGGGTTGCCGCGGCCTCAGCGGATCCCGAGGTGCTTCTCGAGGTTGCCGGCGAACCCGTTGCCCATGGTCCCCACGACGCCCTTCATCGCGGCCTTCACGGCGGGCGCGGACACGCGCGGCAGCGGCAGGTCGACCGTGATGGCGAGGCTGATGGCGAGGTGGGTGGCGGGGCCGTCGGCGGTGGAGGCGTCCTCGAGGGAGTACCAGCCCTCCGCGCCCGCGTCCTCCTTCGCCCCGGCCGGCGGATCGTGGCGGAACTCGATGCGCTCCAGCTCGGTGAACGTCATGCGCTCCGTGAACTCCGGCGCGACGGCGAGGCTCAGGGCGGGCACCTTCGTCATCTTCCAGCGCCAGTGCTCCCCCGCCTCGCCGTGCGGCTCGATGCCCGTCAGCATCGGCGTCAGCGACGCGAGCTGGTGGGGGTCGGTGAGCACGTCCCAGATGCGCTGCCGCTCGACCGGCAGCACCTCGGTCGCCTCGTGGGTGACGGTGAACTTGGTCATCGGACCTCCGGGGTACGTCGAGGAGCACGGGCGGTACGTCGAGGAGCCAGCAGCGCTGCGGCGACCACGCCACCGAGCGCACCGAAGAGATGGCCCTGCCACGAGATGCCGGGCTGGCCGGGCAGCACGCCCCACAGCGCGCCGCCGTACACGAGGAGCACGACGACGCCGATGGCCACCTGCCCGGGGCTGCGGCTGAAGAAGCCGCGCGCCACCAAGTAGGTGATGAAGCCGAAGACGAGCACCGAGGCGCCGATGTGGTTGGTCGCCGCCGGTGCGACGAGCCAGGTGCCGAGACCGCCCACGACCCAGACGATCGCCGCGACGGCGAGGGCGCGGCCGATGCCGGACAGGGCGATCACGAAGCCGAGCACGAGCAGCGGCAGGGTGTTGGAGACCAGGTGCCCGAAGCCGAGGTGCAGCAGCGGCGCTGTCGCGACGCCCACGAGCCCTTCGTCGCTGCGGGGCTGCACCCCGTAGGCGTCGAGACGGTTGCCGAGCACGGTGTCGACGATCTCGAGCAGCCACAGCAGCGCGACGAACCCGCCCACCAGGACGGCGGCGTCGCGCACGGGCTCGGCCGCGTCGGGCCGGCGCACGGGCGTGGACATGCGGCCAGGCTAGCCAGGGAGCGGTCGACGTCGCCGCCGCCCGCCCCCGGCGGCTCAGCCCTGCGACGCCCCGGTCCCCCACGTCGGGGAGGGCTGCGGCGCGGCGCGGCGGGCCTGCACGCCGGAGGGCCCGAACGGGACGGCCGGGGGGTTGGTCACGACGGCCGGGGCGGGCGCCGTGAGCGTCAGGGTGCTGGTGCCGAACGCCGACGACGCGAGATGCATCGTGATGTCCGGCAGGGGCGCCCCCGCACCGGCGGCGATGACCCGGCTCCCGGCCCACCGCGCCGCCTTCTGGCCGGTGCCGTCGACCCAGTTGAAGTAGGTCAGCGTCCAACCGTTCAGGTCGTTGTACGAGCCGTTGAGGACCGTGTCGGGGCTGGCCGGGTCGACGGCGACGTCGAACGAGGCGGTGACGAGCAGGTCGCTCGACGCGCTGTTCGTCACCAGTCCGGAGAGCAGCACACCGTCGATCTGGCGGGTCGGCGTGAAGATCGCGGTGACGTCGCCGGCGACCGAGGCCGCGAAGGCGGGCGCCGCGTTGACGACGACGACGGCGGGGGCCGTCCAGGCGGTCGCGCGGAGGACGGCGCGGCGGGACGGGGCGGGCGGAGTGGTCACGGGGTCCGATCGGCAGGAGGGGCAGACCTTGCGAACCCTACGGCGCCTCGGGCCCCGGCGCGGACGAACTCGCAGAGACCACCGGTACCCACCCGCCCCTGTCTAGGCTGACGGGCGTGACCGCGCTGCCCGAGGACGCCACCGCCGCGTGGTCGCGTCGGCGCACCCACCGCTGGGACGCGTGGACGCTCGACGCCCTCCTCGAGGCCCGCCGCGCGTCAGGCGCGACGGTGAGCCTCGTCGTACCGGCCCGCAACGAGGCCGCCACCGTCGGCGACGTCGTCAGCCGCGTGCGCGAGCGGCTCGTCGAGACCGTCTCCCTGCTCGACGAGGTGGTGGTCATCGACTCCGACTCGAGCGACGACACGGCCGCGGTGGCCGCCGACGCGGGCGCCGTGGTGCACCGCGCCGCCGACATCCGCCCCGACCTCGGCTGGGCGCCCGGGAAGGGCGAGGCGATGTGGAAGTCGCTCTTCGTCACCCGCGGCGACGTGCTGGTCTTCATGGACGCCGACCTGCGCGCGTGGGACACCCACTTCGTGCCCGGCCTGCTGGGGCCGCTGCTGACGGACCCGACGGTCGCGCTGGTCAAGGGGTTCTACGCGCGCCCGCTCGACGTGGAGGGCGGCGGCCCGTACGACGGGGGCCGCGTCACCGAGCTCGTCGCCCGGCCCCTCATCGCGCTGGCGTTCCCCGAGCTGGCCGGCCTCGTGCAGCCCCTCGCCGGTGAGTGGGCGGTGCGTCGCGAGCTGTTCGGGTCGCTGTCGGTGCCGACGGGGTACGCCGTCGAGCTCGCCGCCCTCGTCGACACGCTCCGGGCCCGCGGCCTCGACGCGATCGCGCAGGTCGACCTCGGCCGTCGCTCGCACCGCCACCAGGCGCTCGCGGACCTCGGCGCGATGGCCACCCAGATCCTCGCCGCCGCCGCCCGGCGCGTCGCCCCCGTCGGCGGCGTCGACACCGTCGCCCTGCGTCAGTTCGACCAGTCCGACGGCGGGGCCCACGCCACGCTGCGGGCGGTCACGGTGGGCGAGCGCCCGCCGTACTCCTCGGTCGTGGACCCGACCCCGGGGGCCCGCCCGTGACGCTGCGCCTGGGCCGCCACTCCTTCGCCGACGACGCCACCCTCGTCATGGCGATCGTCAACCGCACGCCCGACTCCTTCTACGACCGCGGCGCCACGTGGGCGGAGGACCGGGCGTTCGACCGCGTCGCGCAGGTCGTGGACGAGGGTGCGGAGATCGTCGACATCGGCGGCATCAAGGCCGCCCCGGGCGTCGAGGTCGACGAGACGGAGGAGCGCCGCCGCGTCGTGTCGTTCGTCGCGCGGGTGCGCTCGGCGTACCCCGACCTCGTCATCTCCGTCGACACCTGGCGCGCCTCGGTCGGACGTGCCGTGTGCGCCGAGGGCGCCGACGTGCTCAACGACGCGTGGGGCGGGGCCGACCCGGAGCTCGTCGACGCCGCCGCCGAGCACGGCGCCGCGATCATCTGCACCCACACCGGCGGCATCACGCCGCGCACGCGCCCGTTCCGTGTCGCGTACGACGACGTGGTCGCCGCCGCGATCGCCGACACCACGGCGTACGCCGAGCGCGCGCTCGCCGCCGGCGTGGCCCGCGAGTCCATCGTCATCGACCCCGCCCACGACTTCGGCAAGAACACCTTCCACTCCCTCGAGGTCACCCGGCGCCTCGGCGAGATGGTCGCCACCGGCTGGCCCGTGCTGGTGAGCCTCAGCAACAAGGACTTCGTCGGCGAGACCCTCGACCGCCCCGTCGGCGAGCGGCTGCTCGGCACCCTGGCGGCCACCGCCATCTGCGCGCAGGCGGGCGCCCGGATCTACCGCGTCCACGAGGTGCCCGAGACCCGGCAGGTCGTCGACATGGCGTGGAGCATCGCCGGCCGCCGCCCGCCCGCACGCCCGATCCGCGGCCTGGCCTGAGGGTCGGCCCGAGGGTCGCTGCCCGCCTGCGAGGCCGCACCTGGATAGCCTCGGGCCCGGACCGGTGCGCGAACCTCCCGCGCGCACCCCGACCGGGAGGTTCCCGCATGAGTACGTCGCGCTCCGTCCTGCGGCAGGTGCTGCCGTCGTCCGGGCCCACGCGCCCCCTCCTCGGCCTGGTCGCGCTCGTGGCGCTCGTCGGCCTGCCGGTGCTCGCGGGCCTGCTCGTCGACCTCGACGGCGCCTGGGTGCTCGGCCTCCTCGCCGGTCTCGTCCTGCTGGCCGCCACCCTGGCGGGGCTGGCCGCCATCGGCACCAGCCGGCTGCTCCACGCCCAGCACGCCCGCTCCGACGAGCTCGAGGCGGCCCGCACCGCCGAGCTCGCCGAGCTGGTCCGCACCCGCACCGACGGCCTGCACCGCACCGTCGAGCGCAGCACCGACCGGCTCGCCGGCCACGTCGCGGGCGAGATCGCCGAGGCCACCCGCACGACGACGACGGTCTCCGACCGCAACCGCGACGGCCTGCGCAACGAGATCGAGCGCCTCCTGCTCGTCGAGTCGATCGGCGACGTGCGCCAGACCCAGGCGCTGCTCCAGCTGTTCGCCGCGGTGCGCATCGAGCGCCCGCTGCCCGGCCTCAGCGGCTTCGCGGCCTCGCCCGACCTGCTGCTCTTCCTCGTCCACCTGCTGCGCGAGGAGCGCCCGGCGGTCGTCGTCGAGTGCGGTTCGGGCTCCTCGACGCTGCTCATGGCCCTGACCGTGCAGCAGTACGGCCTGCCGACCCGCATCATCTCGATCGACCACGAGGCGTTCTACGGCGAGCAGACCCGCCGCACGCTGTCGGAGAACGGCGTCGACGACGTGGCCGAGGTGCGCATCGCCCCGCTGGCCCCCTCGCCGGTGCCCGAGCACGAGCCGCAGTGGTACGACGTGGACGCCCTCGGCGACCTGCCCCCCATCGACCTGCTCATCGTCGACGGCCCGCCCGGCTCCGGCGGTCGCGAGGCCCGCTACCCGGCGTTCCCCGTGCTGCGCGACCGCCTCGCGCCCGGCGCGATCGTGCTGATGGACGACTACGACCGCGACGACGAGCGCGTCACCGGCGAGCGCTGGCAGGCCTCCGCGCCGGGCAGCACGCTCGAGCGCGTCGACCTCTACAAGGGGCTCGGCGTCCTGCGCATGCCCTGACCGGACTGCCGCCGGCGCGTCAGTCCGCGTCGTGCTCGGCGTGCTTCTCCCGCCACTTGCGCTCGAACGGCAGGCGCCAGGCGCGCGGGGCGATGAGCTGGTGGATCTGGTTCGGCCCCCACGTGCCCGGCTCGTAGGGCCGCACCGGCGGCGGGGAGTCGATGAGGGGCTGCGAGATCTCCCAGAGCCGCTCGACGCCCTCGGCGGTGGTGAAGAGCGTGTGGTTGCCCTTCGTCGCCTCGAGGATGAGCCGCTCGTAGGCCTCGAGCACCGAGCCCGCCCAGTTCGTGTCCTCGACCGAGAACTGCATCGACACCTTGTCGAGGCGGAACCCCGGGCCGGGCCGCTTGCCGTAGAACGACAGGCTGACCTTGGCCTGGTCGGCGAGGTCGAAGGTCAGGTGGTCGGGGCCGTGCTGCCCGATGCCC
Source organism: Nocardioides sp. ChNu-153 (assembly GCF_030466625.1). Taxonomy (GTDB): domain Bacteria; phylum Actinomycetota; class Actinomycetes; order Propionibacteriales; family Nocardioidaceae; genus Nocardioides. Next base: position 189,019 of record NZ_JADEVT010000005.1, on the reverse strand, counting down.
GAGCCCTCGGGGAACATCGACTTGGGCGGCTCCTTGAACGCGACCGAGATGATCCGCTGGCCCTCGGCGAGCTTCTTGCCGGTGCGCAGGTAGAACGGCACGCCGGCCCACCGCCAGTTGTCGACGTAGCAGCGCAGCGCGATGAACGTCTCGGTCTCCGACTCGGGGTCGACGCCGGGCTCGTCGCGGTAGCCCAGGTACTGCCCCCGCACCACGTCCTCGGGGTGGATGGGCAGCATCGAGCGGAAGACCTTGCCCTTCTCCTCCGTGATCGACTGCGGGTCGAGCGCGGTCGGCGCCTCCATCGCGGTGAAGGCGAGCACCTGGAAGAGGTGGGTCACGACCATGTCGCGGTAGGCGCCGGTGGCCTCGTAGAACGACGCCCGCTGCTCCAGACCGAGCCGCTCGGGCACGTCGATCTGCACGTGGTCGATCATGTTGCGGTTCCACACCGGCTCGAAGAGGCCGTTGGCGAAGCGGAACGCCAGGATGTTGAGCGCCGCCTCCTTGCCGAGGAAGTGGTCGATGCGGAAGACCTGCGACTCCTCGAACACCTCGTGCACCGCGGCGTTGAGGGCCTTCGCGCTCTCGAGGTCGACGCCGAACGGCTTCTCCATCACCACGCGCGAGCGCTCCACCAGCTGCGCCTCGGCGAGGGTGTGGATGACCGCCATCGCCGCCTTGGGCGGCACCGACAGGTAGTGCAGCCGGTGCTGCGGCTCGACGCACTCCGACTCGGCCTCCGCGACCGCGGCCCGCAGCGAGTCCGCCGTACCCCCCGGGGCCCAGTAGAGCCGCTTGGCGAAGTCGTCCCACTCCCCCTCGGTGACGTCGGAGGCGAACTCGCGGATCGCGTCGTGCGCGAACTCCACGAACGTCTCGCGGGTGTGGGGGTCCAGCGACGTGCCCACGATCTGCACGTGGGGCAGCAGGCCGGTGCGCCGCAGGTGCAGCAGGCCGGGCAGCAGCTTGCGGCGCGACAGGTCGCCGGTGGCGCCGAAGAGGATGACCGTCGTGGGCGGTCCGGGGGTGCCCTGGGGGTGCGCGGTCGACATGGCTCCCAGCCTGCCACGCCCGCGTGACGGGAGGGTGTCGACCTCAGCGCCCCGCCCCGGTGGCCGGGTACGGCGCGGCGAGCGCCACCTGCCGCCCGGACCACCGGGCGCGCAGCCACCGGTCGTGCGAGGTGACGACGACGGTCCCCGGGGCGACGCCGACCGCCTCCTCCAGCTCCCCGGCGAGCCGCAGCGAGAGGTGGTTCGTCGGCTCGTCGAGGAGCAGCAGGTCGGGGGCGGCGGCCACCGCGACCGCCAGGGTCAGCCGGCGCCGCTGGCCCACGCTGAGGGCGCCGACCGGAGTGCCGAGGTCGCGGGGGTGCAGCAGCCCCAGCGAGCGCAGGGGCACCCGCTCGGCCGTCGCGGCGCCGACGAGGTCGCGGTACGCCGCCCGCGTGGTGCGCTCCGGCGCCCCGACGTCGGGGTCCTGCGCGACGAGCCGCACGCGGCGGGCCTGGACGTCGACCCGGCCCGCGTCCGGGGTCAGCCGGCCGGCCAGCACGTCGAGCAGCGTCGTCTTGCCCGACCCGTTCGGGCCGGTGACGAGCAGGTGCTCTCCGGCGACGACGTCGAGCCGGTCGAGGACGAGGCGGGGGCGGCCAGGCTCTTCCCCGTCGACCCGCAGGTCCCGCACGGCGACCGCGGCGCCGCTGCCCGGCGTACCCGCCCCGGCGCCGCCGTCGGGCGCGCCCCCCGTGAGGGGTACGGCGAACCGCAGCGGCCGCGGCGGCTTCGGGAGCGCCTCGCGCTCGGCGACCTCGAGCCGGCGCTCGGCGTCGTGGACGCGCCGGGCCCGGGTGCGCTCGACCTTCGCCCCCTTGAAGGCGTGGATGAACTTGTCGTTGTCGGTGGGTCCGCGACCCGGCGCGATGCTGCCGAGGTCGACGCGGGTGCGGGCGCGCAGGTCGGCGATCTCGTCCTGCTGCCGCTGCCAGGTCTCCTCCCAGCGGCGGCGCACGGCCGCCTGGTGGGCCAGGTAGTCGCCGAACCCGCCGCCGAACCGCTGCCCGCCCCGGCCGTCGGTGCCGAGCACGCCCGCGTCGAGGTCGAGCAGGTCGGTGCAGACGCGGTCGAGGAAGGTGCGGTCGTGGCTGGCCGCGACGACCACGCCCGGCAGCGCGACCAGCGACGTCTCGAGGAGCTCCAGCGCCTCGGCGTCGAGGTGGTTGGTCGGCTCGTCGAGCAGCAGGCAGGCGGGGCGGCGCACGAGCGCGGCGGCCAGCGTCAGGCGCGTGCGCTGGCCGCCCGAGAGCGTCGCGACGGGGCGGGCGCGGTCGAGGTCGGCGACGCCGAGGGTGGCGGCGGTCAGCTCGACGCGGCGCTCGGCGTCCCAGGCGTCGTGGTGGGTCGCCCAGGCCAGCACGGCGTCGTACGCCGCCCCGACCTCGTCCGCCGTACCCGCGGGGAGGTCGGCGCCCAGGTCGGCCGCGAGCCGCTCGAGGAGCCGGACCGCCGCGTGCAGCGGGCGCAGGGCGTCGTCGAGCAGGTCGCCGACGGTGCCGGCCCCGGAGCCGGCCCGGGGGTCGGGCTCCTGGGCGAGGTGGACGACGTCGGCGGGCACGCGGACCGTGCCGGCGTCCGGCCGGTCGAGGCCGGCGAGCACGCGCAGCAGCGTCGACTTGCCGGAGCCGTTCTCGCCGATGAGCCCCAGCCGGGTGCCGGGCGCGGCCACGACGTCCACGCCGTCGAGGACGGGCCCGCCGGCGCGGCCCGGGTAGGAGCGCACGACGCCGTGCGCGACGACGGGCGCGAGCGGGGCGGTGAGATCGGCGAGGTCCGGGAGGCCGGCAAGATCGGCGGCGGAGGAAGAAGAGGAGTGGGCAGGCATGACGACGCGTCCGTCCGGGGTGGGGAGGGACCGCGCGGGCGGGGCCGCAGCGCGATCGCGGGCGTCGTCAGAGCTCCATGGTGCTCGCCAGGCTACGCCCCGGGCGCCGGACGGCCAACGGGTTTTCCCCCGCACGCGGGAGATCGGCGGCGCGGTGGTCCGCGCCGTGAGAGGGTGGGGGCGGCCCCGCCCATCGAGCCTGTGCCCGCGACACCTGGAGGAGGCGCCCGTGACGCCGTTCCTGGTGATCGGGCTGTGCGGCGCCGTCGTCCTCCTGGTCTCGCTCGTCCTCGGCGACCTGTTCGACATCGAGGCTCTCGCCGGCGACTGGTTCTCCACCGCCGCCCTCGGTGGCTTCGTCTCCGCGCTCGGCTTCGGCGGCGCGATCGCGCAGGCCGCCGGCCTCGGCCAGCTCCCCTCCTCGCTCGTCGGGGTGGCCGCGGGTCTCGTCGTCGGGTGGTTCGCCGCGTGGCTCACCCGGCTCGTGAAGACCGGCGGCACCGACGCGACGCCCGGCGCCCGCGACGCCGTCGGCTGGGACGCCACCGTCGTGACGGCCATCCCCGAGGGCGGGTACGGCGCGATCACCGTCCGCCGCGGCGGCCACGTGCTGCGCTACAACGCCCAGGCCGAACGCGCCCTGCCCGCGGGCACCGCGGTGCACGTCACCGGCGTGCTGTCGCCGACCGCCGTCACCGTCGCCGCGACGTACGACGAGCTCTCCTGAACCCCCGGCACGACCCGCACCGCCCGCACCACCGCTCCCCCGCGTGACCGCTCGCCCACCACCGAAAGGCCCATCACCATGGACCCGGTCCTGGCCCCGATCATCGGCTTCGTCGTCCTGCTCGTGCTGCTGGTGCTGCTCATCACCAGCCGCTACAAGGTCGCCGGCCCCAACGAGGCGTTCATCGTCACCGGCCGCAAGGGCAAGGCGGTGATCAACCCGGAGACCGGGGAGCTCACGACCGACCTGTCCGGCCAGAAGGTGGTCATGGGCGGCGGCGTCTTCGTCATCCCGTTCGTGCAGAAGCTCGGCAACCTCGACCTGTCGTCGCGGCGCATCTCGGTGCAGATCCGTGGCGCGGTCTCCGGGCAGGGCATCAAGCTCAACGTCGAGGGCGTGGCCATCGTCAAGGTGGGCGGCAACGCCGACCAGATCCGGCTGGCGGCCCAGCGGTTCCTGTCGCAGCAGGGCGACATCGAGCCCTTCACCCAGGAGGTGCTCGCCGGCGCGCTGCGCTCCATCGTCGGCGGCCTGACCGTCGAGCAGATCATCCGCGACCGCGCGGCCTTCGCGCAGCGCGTGGCCGACGAGTCGGAGAACTCCCTGACCGGCCAGGGGCTCATCCTCGACACGTTCCAGATCCAGGACGTGACCGACGACGGCTCCTACCTGGCGGACCTCGGTCGCCCCGAGGCCGCGCGCATCGGCCAGGAGGCCTCGATCGCCGAGGCGAACGCCCGCCGAGCCGCCGAGCAGGCGCGTATCGCCGCCGAGGAGGAGATCGCGGTCTCGCAGCGTGCCCTCGCGCTGCGCCAGGCCGAGATCAAGATCGAGACGGACGCCGCGCAGGCCCGCGCCGCGGCCGCCGGCCCGCTCGCGCAGGCCGACCAGGACCAGGCCATCCTGCTCGAGCAGGAGAAGGTCGCCGTCCGGCAGGCCGCCCTCACCGAGCGCGAGCTCGAGACCAAGGTGCGCAAGCCGGCCGACGCCGAGCGCTACCGCGTCGAGCAGGACGCCGAGGCCCGCCGCTCCGCCGAGATCGCCGCCGCCGACGCCCGCAAGGCGTCGACCATCGCGGCCGCCGAGGCCAAGGCGCAGGAGGTCCGGCTCTCCGGTGAGGCCGAGAAGGCCCGGCGTGCCGCGCTCGCGGAGGCCGGTGCCATCGAGGGCGAGCGGCGCGGTGCGGCCGAGCGCTCCCGTCGTACGGCGGAGGCCGAGGCCGTCCGCGCCGAGGGCGAGGCCCAGGCGGCCGCGGTGCTGGCCGTCGGGCAGGCCGAGGCCGAGGCGATGGACAAGCGCGCCGAGGCGTTCGCGCACTACAACGACGCCGCGGTGCTGCAGATGCTCATCGAGGTGCTGCCGCAGATCGCCAAGGAGGTCGCCGCCCCGATCGGCGCGATCGACCAGCTCACCGTCGTGTCGACCGACGGTGCCGGCGCCCTGCCCAAGCAGGTCACCTCCAACATGGTCGAGACGCTCAACATGCTGCGGACGACCACCGGCCTCGACCTCGACGCGCTCATCAAGCGGTCCGTGGGCTCCGCCGCCGACGGCCTCGGCCTGCGCGGCGACACGGTGACGGGCGAGACCACCGGCCAGTAGGCGCCGTACCGCCCGCACCACCGGCACGACCTGCCCACCCCCGCTGCACTGCAGCACCCCGCGGACGTCATGCGTCCGGTGGCCCCCGGCCTCCGGTCCGCATGACGTCCGCGGTCGTCTCGGGGGGGTACGGCGGTCCCGCGGCTCCGGTGTCAGCTCGCGGGCGGGTGGCCCAGCGCGGCCATCTCCTCCGCCGTGGGCTCGGGCGGCAGCGCGGGGCGCGGCCGGCTGTCGTCGAGCAGGTCGGCGAGGAACGCCTTGTAGCGGGGGCAGTTCGTCACGTCGTGCGCCCGGCAGCGCAGCGCGTGCTCCGTCATGGCGCGCCACAGCTCCATCGACCGCATGCGCTCGGCGATGTCGTCGAGGTGCGCCTGCAGCACGGCCTGGCGGCCCTCGGCCTCGCTGTCGAGCAGGATCCGGATCTGCTCCAGCGTCATCCCCGCCGCCTTGTTCCGCACGATGGCGGCCACCCGCACGACCTCGGCCTCGCCGTACCGGCGACGGCCCGCACCGTCCCGCTCGGGAACCAGCAGGCCCTCGTCCTCCCAGAACCGCAGCACGTGGGTACCGATGTCGAAACGGCGTGCCACATCTCCGATGCTCCACGGGCTTGACTTCATGTTCACATGAAGTCACACGCTGGTGACCTGCACAAGTCCTGACCCGAGAAGGAGCACCATGTCCGAGATCCGTAACGCGCTCGTCGTCGGCGGCGGCCCCGCCGGCCTCCAGGCGGCCCTCACCCTGGGCCGCATCCACCGCAGCACCACCCTGGTCGACTCCGGCACCTACCGGAACGCCCAGGTCGACCACATGCACAACGTCGCGACCCACGACGGCCGGCCGCCGGCCGAGTTCCGCGCGCAGGCCCGCGCCCAGCTCGACGCGTACGACGTCGTCGTCCGCGAGGCGACCGTCCGGACCATCGAGGGCGACGTCGTCGGCGGGTTCACCGCGACGCTCGACGACGGGAGCACCGTGCGCGCCAAGCGCGTCGTGCTGGCCACCGGCCTCACCGACGAGCTCCCCGACGTGCCCGGGCTCGCCGACCTGTGGGGCACCGTGGCCGCGCAGTGCCCCTTCTGCCACGGCCACGAGTTCGCCGACGGCCACGTGGTGGTGCTCGGCGCGGCCCAGCAGATGAGCCACGCCGTGGGCCTCATGCGCGGCATCGCGGGCGAGATCACCGTGCTCGCGAACGGCGCCGAGGTGGCCCCCGAGGCCCGCACGATCTTCGCGGCCCTCGGCGCCGCCGTCGTCGAGGCGAAGGTCGAGCGGTTCGAGCGCCGGGGTGACGGCGCGCGCGTCGTGCTGTCGGACGGCTCGGAGATCGACGCCGTGGGCGTGCTGCTCGCGCCGACCTACCGCCAGTCCGCGCCCTTCGCGGCCCAGCTGGGCGTCGAGCTGCTGCCGTCCGGCTGCGTCGAGATCGACGACATGGGCCGCACCAGCGTGACGGGCGTGTACGCCGGGGGCGACCTCGCCCACCGCTCGGTCTTCCCGATGCCGATGGCGTCCGTGGTCAATGCGCTGGCGGCCGGTCAGATGGCGGCGACGGCCTGCAGCGCCGACCTGCTCGGCGAGGAGATGGCCGCGCTCGGCGCCGCCGGTCACTGACCCGCAGCGGCGGCGCGGCGGCGAGCGGCGCCGTACCCGGTCTCGCGGCCCGGCCCGGCGCGAAGGTTGTAGCCGCAACCCGCCACTTCCGGCGGGAAGTTCCCACCCGGAAGTGGCGGGTTCCCCGGTGCACCGGGGAACCCCCCACCCCCGCCTCACGACCCGGTCGAGATCCCCACGTACGTGGTCTCGAGGTACTCCTCGATGCCCTCGAAGCCGCCCTCGCGGCCGAAGCCCGACTGCTTGACGCCGCCGAAGGGGGCGGCGGGGTTCGACAGCAGGCCCGTGTTGATGCCGAGCATGCCGGCCTCGAGGCGCTCGGCGAGCCGGATGGTGCGCTCGAGGTCGCGGGTGAAGGCGTACGAGGCGAGGCCGTACTCCGTGGCGTTGGCCCGGCGCACCGCCTCGTCCTCGTCGGTGAAGGTCGAGATGGGCGCCACCGGGCCGAAGATCTCCGTGTTCACGATCGCCGACTCGTGGGGTACGTCGGCCAGCACCGTCGGCGGGTAGAAGTAACCCGCGCCGTCGGGCGCCTCGCCGCCCACCAGCACCCGGGCGCCGTCGTGCACGGCGTCGGTGACGAGCTGGTGCACGTCCTCGACCGCGGAGGCCTGCACCAGCGGGCCGACGTCGACCCCGTCGTCCTGGCCGCGGCCGACGCGCAGGGCGCCGAGGCGCTCCGCGAGGCGCCGGCTGAACTCCTCGGCGACGCTCTCGTGCACGAGGAAGCGGTTGGCGGCCGTGCAGGCCTCGCCCATGTTGCGCATCTTGGCCAGCACGGCGCCCTCGACGGCCGCGTCGAGGTCGGCGTCCTCGAAGACGAGGAACGGCGCGTTGCCACCCAGCTCCATCGACAGGCGCTGCAGGTGCTCGGTCGACTGCCGCACCAGCACCTTGCCGACCGGGGTGGACCCCGTGAAGGAGACCTTCCGCAGCCGCTCGTCGGCCATCAGCGTCTCGGAGACGTCCCCGGAGTGCGTCGACGTCACCACGTTGAGCACGCCGGCGGGCAGACCGACGTCCTCGAAGACCTTCGCCACGGCCAGCGTCGTCAGCGGCGTCAGCGCGGCGGGCTTGACGACCATCGTGCAGCCGGCGGCGATGGCCGGGGCGATCTTGCGGGTGGCCATGGCGATCGGGAAGTTCCACGGCGTGATGAGCAGGCACGGACCGACCGGCTTCTTCACCGTCAGCAGCCGGGACCCACCGGCGGGCGCGCTCATCCAGCGCCCGTGGATGCGCACGGCCTCCTCGGAGAACCAGCGCAGGAACTCCGCGCCGTACGTCACCTCGCCCGCGGCCTCGGCCAGCGGCTTGCCCATCTCGAGGCTGATGAGCCGGGCGAAGTCGTCGCGACGGGCGGTGATGGCCTCGAAGGCGGCCCGCAGGATCTCGGCGCGGTCGCGGGGCGCCGAGCGGGCCCACTCCTCCTGGACCTCGGCCGCCGCGTCGAGGGCGGCCACGGCGTCGGCGGCGGTGCCGTCCGCGACGCTCACGAGAACCGACTCGTCGGCGGGGTCCAGCACGTCGAAGGTGGCCCCGTCCTCGGCGTCACGCCAGGTGCCGCCGATGTGGAGCTGGGGGACGAACAGGTCGTCGGGCAGTGCGCTCATGGCCCTCAGCGTGCCACCCGGCCCGAGCGCCGCCAACGGGCGCTGCGCACAACGGCGGCGTACGGCGGGTGCGTGGCCGGGCGCGACCAGGCGCGGCCGGGGTGGAGTGCGGCCGGGGACGCCGACGGCCCCCGGCGTGGTGCCGGGGGCCGTCGGATCGAGCGGGTGGTGCGACCGGTGCGTGACCGGCGTGCCCGTGGGTCAGTCGCGGGTGCGACCGCCCTCGGTGGCCGTGCCGCCGCGGGCGGCGTGCACCCGGGCGAACAGCTCGTCGAGCTCCGCGCGCTCCGCCGGGGTGGGGCGGTGCTTCTCCGGGAGGTCGTCGATCTGCTGCTGCTTGGCGACGACGATGCCGAACTGGCGCTCGTGCTCGTCGACGTCGTGGGTGTAGGTCCCGTCGAGGTAGTGGTCGGCCGCCGCCCTGGCCGCCTTGATCGTCGACTCCGCCTTGCCCTTGGGGCTGAGCAGCGACGCGATGACCGTGACGACGAGGACGCCGAGGATGACGCTCAGCGACATGGCGATGCTGACCTCCGGGATGGCGGTCACGTGCTCGCCGCCGTTGATGAAGGGCAGCTCGTTCTCGTGCAGGGCGTGGATGAACAGCTTGACGCCGATGAACGCCAGGATGATCGCCAGGCCGTACGAGAGGAACACGAGGCGGTCGAGCAGGCCGTCGATGAGGAAGTACAGCTGGCGCAGACCCATGAGCGAGAACGCCGTGGCACCGAAGACGATGTACGTCTCCTGCGTCAGGCCGAAGATCGCGGGGATCGAGTCGAGCGCGAACAGCAGGTCCGTGCCGCCGATCGCGACCATGACGAGCAGCATCGGGGTCAGCATCTTCTTGCCGTCCACGACGGTGAACAGCTTGTCGCCGTCGTAGTGCTCCGAGGTGTGGAAGAAACGCTTCGCGAGGCGGATGACGAAGTTGTCGGCCTCCTCGCCGCCCTCGTCGTCGTCCTCCTTCAGCAGGGAGATCGCCGTGTAGAGCAGGATCGCGCCGAAGAGGTAGAAGACCCAGCTGAACTGGTTGATCGCGGCGGCGCCGACGAGGATGAACGCGGTGCGCGCGAACAGCGCGAACACGATGCCGAAGAGCAGCACCTTCTGCTGGTCCTCGCGCGGCACCTTGAAGCTCGCCATGATCACCAGGAACACGAACAGGTTGTCGACGCTCAGCGCCTTCTCCGTGATGTAGCCGGCGAAGTACTCACCGCCGTACGTCCCGCCCCAGTTCCACAGCACGAACAAGCCGAACACGATCGCCAGGCCGACGTAGATGGCCGACCAGATCGCTGCTTCCCTCAACGTGGGGATGTGCGCCTTGCGCACGTGGAAGAAGAAGTCGAAGAGCAGCAAGCCGGCGATGACGGCGATGGTGAGGCCCCATACCAGCGGGGTGACCTCCATGGACGGACTCCTTCTGCGTTGCGGTGGTGCACGAGGGCGGGGCGACCGGTCGGCCACCCCGCCGCGCGGCGACGTCAGGGAGAAGAACGTGCACAGGGGTCGCACAAGTTCCCGGTGCGACGTGGATCTCCCCCCGTCTCACTCCTGCGCGGGGTCGGCCGTCCCGTCGGCGATGGCCCGCTGGGCCGCGTGGAGGGGCGCCGTCTCCACCACCCGCGGCGCGATCGTGCGGTCGTACGCCGCGTACGGCGCCTGCTGCGCGACGTACGTGCCCGCGTGCGCCTCGGCGTCGGCGACGACCGCGGGGGTGACGGCCAGCGCGCTGCCGGTGGCCGCGGAGGACACGAGGGGGACGTAGCCCTGGGCGTGGCCCAGCGTGTTCGGGTGGTAGCTCTCGACCACGGGGTTCGACAGCCCGTTCAGCCACGCCGGCTCGTCGCAGACGGCGTGGCCGGTGAACGCGGCGGTGGGGTCGACGAAGCGGAACCCGGCGGCCCGGGCGGCCGCGGCGGTGCGGGCGTCGAGCTGGTCGGCGGTGGCGTTCAGGCGCGTCATCTCCGCCGGCGAGATGAAGGTGAGGACGTCGCAGTCCTCGCCCTGGAACAGACGCGGGTAGCCGGCGACCACGACGTCGGCGTTCGGCGCGGCGGCGCGGACGTCGGCGTAGAGGCCCGAGAGCCGCGCGGGCAGCGTGGCGCCGATGAAGGCCTGGGCGCCGTCGATCGCGCCGTCGCAGTCGCTCATCCACCCCGGCTGGGCGCACTCCGTGATGACGTCGGTGAACCCGGCGTCGTTGCCGCCGACGGACAGGGTGACGAGGTCGGTGGCGGCGGAGAGCGCCGTGAGCTGGTTGGCGCGCACGTCGGCGACGACGGCGCCGGAGCACGCGCGGAAGTCGAGGTCCCAGCCCCCGGCGGAGGCCAGCAGCGAGGGGAACGCGTGCACGGAGCGGAGGCACTGGGTGCCGTCCGCCAGGTACTCCCGCGTTCCCGTGCCCGACGAGTAGGAGTCGCCCAGCGCGACGTAGGAGCCGCCGGCGGCGGGCCCCACGGAGGTGGAGCCCGAGACGGGGTCGGCGAGCGCCGGGGCGGCGGGGCCGGCCAGGGCGAGCCCGGCGGCCAGGACGGCGGGGAGCGCCACCCACCCCCGGGTACGACGTCGTGCGGGCGTGCGGACAGGTGGGGTCGCCATGGTTCCTCCCGAGGGTGCCGGCGATCGGTGGCGCCCGAGCGGCACCGTAGGTCGACGCGCTCGACGGTGACCACCCCCGTGAGGGGAGGCCGGAGGGTTCCGCATTCACCCGTCGTTCACCTTGCGAGCAGCCCCCCAAGTGGAGCGGAACGGGCTCGTCCGGGCCCGTCCACAGGCCCAGGTGGAGCAGGACCGCCGCATCTGGGGCAGAAAAGTGCGGCGCCGACTACCGATCCCGCCGACGGTGCGCTACCTTGGATGAACGGAAAGTGAACAGGAGGTGTCTCATGCTCTACTCGACGTCGACCCACCGCAACGGCCTCGTCCTCACCTGGACCAAGGTCGTCGACGCGTCCGGCCGTGCTCGCATGGAGGCTCGTTGGACCTCGGCCTCGACGGCCGTCGCCCGACCGGCCGCCGCCTGACAGCCGAGCACTCACGCGCCACCCGGCGCCCCGCCGCCCTCGAGGCAGCCCCGCAGAGCCGCCATCCCCCGGGATGGCGGCTCTGCTGCGTCCGGGGTGTGTGTCGTCACCACCCCGCCGACCCCGAGATGGTTGACGGCGCAAGTAGATACCCGTACAGTCGTCGTTGAAAGTTCAACTGACTTCGGAGGACAGCATCATGGGCATCTTCAGCCGCACCAAGGACTCGGCCCCGGCCGAGCAGACGTTCGACGCTCCCACCACCGCCGTGGAGGACATCGCGGGCTCCTACGCCCTCGACGTCACGCACACCCGTCTCGGCTTCTCCGTGCGCCACGCGATGGTGACGACGGTCCGCGGCTCCTTCAAGGAGTTCGACGGCACCGCCACCATCAACACGGCCACGCCGTCCGCCTCGACGGTCGCCCTGACCATCAAGGCCGCCAGCATCGACACCGGCAACGCCGACCGCGACGGCCACCTGCAGACCGGTGACTTCTTCGAGGCGGAGAAGTACCCGAACATCACCTTCGTCTCGACCAAGGTCGAGCGCGAGGACGCCGACACGTGGCTGGTCACCGGCGACCTCACGATCAAGGACGTCACGAAGTCCGTCACCGTCGAGCTCGAGCAGACCGGCTCGGCGCGCGACCCGTTCGGCAACCTGCGCATCGGCTTCGAGGGTGGCGTCGCCATCAACCGCAAGGACTGGGGCCTCACCTACAACGCCGCGCTCGAGACCGGCGGCGTCCTCATCTCCGACAAGGTCAAGCTCGAGTTCGACGTCTCGGCGATCCAGAGCGCCTGAGCACGCACTCCCCCAGCGCGCCGGGCGACCCCCGACGCACCCGACGCCCCCGCCTCCCGGTCATCACCGGGGAGCGGGGGCGTCGTCGTACCCGCCCTCAGCAGCGGTACGGCGGCCCTCCCCGCCCCGGGAGCGTCCCGCGCGGGCCGGCCGCGCCCCGGCCGGCGATGCGGCGGACCGCCAGGAACGCCAGCCCGCCGAGCAGGAGGAGCGGCACGACGGCGACCAGCACCTTCAGCACCGCGACACCCAGCAGGACACCGCCGACGAGCAGCGCGACGAGCACCGCGGTCGGCACGAAGGCCGGCGGTCCGTCACCCCGGGCGCCCCGGGCGCCCCGCTTCCGCGCGGCCGGGCGCTGCGCGTTCCAGTCGTGCGCCCGCGCCGGGGCGAGCGCCCCGGGGTGAGGCGCCGGCAGGTCCGCGAACACGGGCTGCAGGTCCTCGGCGAAGCGCGCCGCCCACACGGCGGTGGAGCGCTCGTCGTGCTCGACGGGGTCGAGCCGGCCCTCGGCGAAGTGGGTGCCGAGCGCGGCCGCGGCGTCCTGCCGCTCCGCGTCGGAGAGCCGCACCCGGCCGGCCTCGCTCACCGGTCGCCCTCCGCGAGGATCCCGTACAGCCGGCGCCGCGCCTCGGCGAGCACCGTCAGGGCCTCCGCCCGCTGGGCGTCGGTGCCGGTCGACACGATCTGCCACAACGCGTTCATGACCTGGCCGATCTCGGGGAGCGCGCCCTGCGGCGCCTCGGCCCGCGGCGCGAACGGACGCCACACGGCGGCCAGCTCGTCGGCGTGGCGCGCGACGTACGCCTGCCCCTCGTCGCTGAGGGTGAGGGTACGGCGGCCCTGCGCGTCGTCGGCGACGACGAGGCCCTCGTCCTCGAGCTGCTGGATGGTCGGGTAGACGGAGCCCGGCGACGGCTTCCAGGCGCCGTGCGAGCGCTCCGCGATCTCGTTGATCACCTGGTAGCCGTTGCGCGGTCCCGACGCGAGCACGTCGAGGATCGCCGCGCGGACGTCGCCACGCCGCACCTTCGGCCCGCCGCCGTGGCCGCGCTGCGGCGGAGCGTCGAAGCCGAGCAGACCGGCGACCCACGGCGGCACGGGCTGGCCGTGACGCCCACCGCCGCGCCGCGGACCGAACGCGGCGCCGAGGCCGGCCGGGCCGAACGGCCCGCCCAGGCCGGGCCACGCCGGGAAGTCACCGCGGCGGCCCCCCTCGCGCGGGTGCTGGTGGCGCCCCCGCTCCCAGCCGTTCTCCTGGTCGTCGTCGTCGAAGCCGTCGACCTTGTCGGCGTCCCACATGTGCTGCTCCCTCCGTCCGTCGCGGCCGTACGGTCGTCGACCGCTCGCGATATATCGCGACAGTACGCCGGAGGTCGGCTCAAGCCAAGCGCTGTTTCTCTGCAGGTCCCACCGACGCCCGCCCGGGCCGGGTCGCGCCGCCCTAGGCTGCGGCAGTGCCCCCCACCTCGTCCGCGCTGACGCCTGCCCGCGCCGCGCACCTCGTCCTCGTCCCCGCCGCGCTCGCCGTCGTGCTCCTCGCGACGCTGCTGACCGGCCTGACGGGTCTGACGGGGTCGGCCCGCGCGGCGACGCCCGCCCCGGCGGCCCTGGTGGACGGGGGACCCGCAGCCCCGGCACCTGAGGTCCAGGCGCCCGCGGTCCAGGCGGCCGCGGCCGTCGACATCCGACTGCGGCGCGGGGTGCTCGTCGACCCGTCGAGCCCGGCCATGGTCGCCGCGCGCAAGGACGCGACGTACACCCCCATCGCGGCGAACACGCACACCCGCTGGTTCACCGAGGCGGTGCCGGTCGGCCGGGCGCGCGCGGCGGCCGCGGCGTGGGCGGACTACGGCCGGCAGAAGAACCGCACGCCCATGATCGCGGTCTACGGGCTGCCCAACCGCGACTGCGGCAGCCACTCCTCAGGCGGGTTCGACCCCCGTTCGTACCGCCTCTGGGTGGAGCAGATCGCGCTGGGCCTCAAGGGCAAGGGGGCCGTCGTCGTGCTCGAGCCGGACGCGCTCGGCCTGCTCGGCTCGTGCGCCGGGCAGGAGCTGTGGACGTCGCTCATCCGTTACGCGACCTACACGTTCGCGCGCAACGGCACGTGGGTGTACGTCGATTCGGGCCACTCGTCGTGGCACTCCGCGAACGTCATGGCCGACCGCCTGTCCCAGTCGGGCGTGCAGTGGGCGCGCGGCGTCGCGACGAACGTCAGCAACTACCGCACCACCAACGACGAGCTCGCCTACGGCCGGTCGCTGGTCGCGGCGCTCGCCACCCGGGGGTACGCCGGCAAGCGCCAGCTCGTCGACACCTCCCGCAACGGCGCCGGCCCCGCGCGCGACGGCTCGTGGTGCAACACCGCCGCCGCCCGCCTGGGCAGCAAGCCGAAGGTCGTGAACGCGAACGGCGTCGACTTCTACGCGTGGGTCAAGCGCCCCGGCGAGTCGGACGGCGCCTGCAACGGCGGCCCCGCCGCCGGCCAGTGGTGGGCGACGGGAGCGCGGCGCCTGCTCGGCCGCTGAGGCCGCCGACCCCGTCCGGTGGTCGAGGTGGCCGCCCCAGCCGCCCTCGAAACCACCCAGGGAACCCGGTCGTGGTTTCGAGGGGTTGCCAGAGCAACCCACCTCAACCACCGACATCCGGTGGTTGAGGTGGCCGCCCCAGCGGCCCTCGAAACCACCGGAGTAGGTCAGCGTGGTTTCGAGGGGTGCTAGCGCACCCACCTCAACCACCGCGCGAGCGGGAGGAGCGTCAGGCCGCGAGCGCCTTCTCGATGTCGGCGGCGATGTCGGCGGGCTTCGTGGTGGGGCCGTAGCGCTTCACGACCGTGCCGTCGCGCCCCACGAGGAACTTGGTGAAGTTCCACTTGATGCGACCGCCGAGCAGGCCGCCCTTCTCCTTCTTCAGCCAGTCGAAGACGGGGTGGGCGTCGGAGCCGTTCACGTCGACCTTGTCGAACATGGGGAACGAGACGCCGTAGTTGCGCTGGCAGAACTCGCCGATGTCGTCGGCCCCGCCGGGCTCCTGGCCCGCGAACTGGTTGCACGGGAACCCGAGCACGACGAGGCCCTGCTCGCCGTACGTGCGGTAGAGCTGCTCGAGACCCTCGTACTGCGGCGTGAAGCCGCAGTTGCTGGCGGTGTTCACGACGAGCACGACCCGTCCGGCGTACGCCTCCAGGGACTCCTCGGTGCCGTCGAGCCGGGTCGCGGTGAAGTCGGACAGGGTGCTCATGGTGCTCCTCGGAGGGGGTCGGTCGGGGTCATCAGGGGTTCGGTGCCGCGGGCCCGCCGGATGGGCCCGGACGCGACGACGGGCCCCCCGATCATCGGGGAGCCCGTCGTGGTGCGTCGAGACCTCAGGACTTGAAGGCGTCCTTGACGTTCTCGCCGGCCTGCTTGAGCGAGGACTTCGTCTGGTCCTTCTTGCCCTCGGCCTTGAGCTCGTCGTCGCCGGTGGCGTCGCCCACGTGCTCCTTGGACTTGCCGCCCAGGTCCTCGACGGTGTTCTTCGCCTTGTCCGCGATACCCATGTCGTTCCCCTTCCGTGCTTCGTCGTCCGGTCCTCCCCCACGGTAGCCACGTCTCCAAGGACGCGCCGGGAGCCCGCCGACGACAGCACCGGGCCGGTGCCCCCTGGGGAGGGGCACCGGCCCGGTGGTGGGTCGCGGAGGGCCGTCAGGCGGGGAAGGACTCCCCGTTGGCGGCCATCTTGCGGAGGTGGTCGGTCGGCCGGAAGCGGTCGCCGTACTTCTCCGCCAGCTCGTCGGCGCGCTTGACGAAGGCCGCGAGGCCGATCTCGCCGTCGGCGCCCTCGTAGCCGGTCATGAACTGGGCCGCGCCACCCGTGTACGGCGGGAAGCCGATGCCCATGATCGAGCCGATGTTCGCGGCGGCCGCCGAGGTGATGACGTCCTCCTCGAAGCACTTGGCCGTCTCGAGCGCCTCGAGCACGAGCACGCGGTCCTGCACGTCGCGCAGCGGCGGCTGCTGCTCCGCGACCGGGAAGGTCTCGGCGAGGCCCTTCCACAGGCCCTGGCGCTTGCCGGACTCGTCGTACTCGTAGAAGCCGGCGCCCTTGAGGCGCGAGGGACGACCGATCTCGATCATCTTCTCGACGACCTTCAGCCCCGGGTGCGGCACGTAGTCGAGGCCGTCGCGCTCGGCCGCGTCCGCCGTGGCCTTGGCGATCTTGGCCATGAGCTCCATGTTGAGCTCGTCGGAGAGCTGCAGCGTGCCGACCGGGTAGCCGGCCTGCGTGACCGCGCGCTCCAGGGTCTGCGGGTGCACGCCCTCGGCGAGCAGCTGCAGGCCCTCGTTGACCATGAAGCCGATGACGCGGGAGGTGTAGAAGCCGCGGCTGTCGTTGACGACGATCGGCGTCTTCTTGATCTGCTGCACCAGGTCGTAGGCCTTCGCCAGCGCCGCGTCGTCGGTCTCCTCGCCGCGGATGATCTCCACCAGCGGCATCTTGTCGACGGGGCTGAAGAAGTGCAGGCCGATGAAGTCCTTCGGACGGTCGACGCCCTGGGCCAGCTCGGTGATGGGCAGCGTCGAGGTGTTCGAGCACAGCAGCGCGTCCGGGTTGACGTGCTCGGCGATCTCGGCGAACACCTTGGCCTTCAGCGACGGGTCCTCGAAGACGGCCTCGACGACCACGTCGACGCCCGCGAAGTCGGCCGGGTCGGCGGTGGCGTGGATGCGCGAGAGGAACTCGGCCTTGCCCTCCTCGGTCTCGCGACCGCGGGAGACCGCCTTGTCGAGCAGCTTCTCCGAGTACGCCTTGCCGCGCTCGGCGGCCTCGGTCGTGACGTCCTTCAGCACGACCTGCGCGCCCGACTTGGCGAACACGTACGCGATGCCCGCGCCCATCATGCCGGCGCCGAGCACGCCGACCTTGCGGCCGACGTACTTCTCGTGGCCGTCAGGACGCAGCGAGCCGCCGTTGATCGCCTGCAGGTCGAAGAAGAACGCCTGGATCATGTTCTTGCTCTGCTGGCCGACGACGAGGCCGGTCAGGTAGCGCGACTCGATGCGCGAGGCGGTGTCGAAGTCGACCTGCGCGCCCTCGACGGCGGCGGACAGGATCGCCCGCGGCGCCTGGTACGGCGCGCCCTTGACCTGCTGGCGCAGCAGCGCCGGGAAGGCCGGGAGGAACTGGGCGAGCTTCGGGGTGGACGGGGTGCCGCCGGGCATCTTGTAGCCCGGGCGGTCCCAGGGCTGCTTGCCCGCGTCCGCGTCGCCCGCGACCGACGCGAGCCACGCCTTCGCGGCGGGCAGGAGGCCGTCGAGGTCGGCGACCAGCTCGTCGACCAGGCCCTTCTCCTTCGCCTGGGCCGGCTTGAAGCGCGTGCCCTGGAGCAGGACGTCCATCAGCGCGGTCTGCAGGCCGAACATGCGCACCGTGCGGGTGACGCCGCCGCCGCCGGGCAGGAGCCCCAGCTGCACCTCGGGCAGGCCGATCTGCACCTTCGGGCTGTCCCACGCGACCCGGTGGTTCGCGGCGAGCGCGATCTCCAGCCCGCCACCGAGCGCGGCGCCGTTGATGGCGGCGACCACGGGCGCGGGGTGGAGCTCGAGGCGACGCAGCGCGGCCTTGACGTCCTCGACCATCGCGAACACGTCGGCGGCGTCGTCCGGCGTGGTCTGCACCATGCCCTTGAGGTCACCGCCGGCGAAGAAGGTCTTCTTGGCGCTGGCGATGACGACACCCTTCACCGAGCCCTCCGGCTCGGCGTACAGCTTCTCCACCGCGTCGGTCATCGACGTGCGGTAGAGCTCGTTCATGGTGTTGGCGCTCTGGTTCGGGTCGTCCAGCGTCAGCGTGACGATCCCGTCGGCGTCCTTGTCGTAGCGGACGGCGCTCTGCTCGGTCATGGGTTCCTCTCTCGATGTCCGGTACGACGCTCAGACGAGCTCGACGATGGTGGCGATGCCCATGCCGCCGCCCACGCACAGGGTGGCGAGGCCGCGCTTGAGCTCGCGGCGCTCGAGCTCGTCGATCAGCGTGCCGAGGATCATCGCGCCGGTCGCGCCGAGCGGGTGGCCCATGGCGATGGCGCCGCCGTTGACGTTGGTGATCTCGGGGCCGATGCCCATGTCGCGCATGAAGCGCATCGCGACGGCGGCGAACGCCTCGTTGATCTCGAACAGGTCGATGTCGTCGACCGTCAGGCCGGCCTTCGCCAGCGCCTTGCGTGCGGCGGGGGCCGGACCGGTCAGCATGATGACCGGGTCGGCGCCGGAGACGGCGGCCGAGACGATGCGGGCGCGGGGGGTGAGGCCGGCGCGCTTGCCCGCGTCCTCCGTGCCGATCGCCATGATGGCCGCGCCGTCCACGATGCCCGAGCTGTTGCCGGCGTGGTGGACGTGGTCGATCTTCTCCAGCCAGTGGTACTTCTCCAGGGCCACGTCGTCGAAGCCGGCGCCCTTGCCGATGTCGGCGAAGGAGGGCTTGAGGCCCGCGAGGCTCTCCACCGTCGTGCCGGGGCGGATGAACTCGTCGTGGTCGAGGACCGTCAGGCCGTTCTCGTCGACGACCGGGATGACCGACCGCTTGAAGTAGCCGGCCTCGCGGGCGCGGGCGGCCCGGGCGTTGGACTCGGCGGCGTAGGCGTCGACGTCCTCGCGGCTGAAGCCCTCGACGGTCGCGATGAGGTCGGCGCCGATGCCCTGGGGCACGAAGCTCGACTGCAGCGCGGTGCGCGGGTCCATCGCCCAGGCGCCGCCGTCGGAGCCCATGGGCACGCGGCTCATCGACTCGACACCACCGGCGAGGATCAGCTCCTCGAACCCGCCGCGCACGCGCGAGGCGGCCTGGTTGACGGCCTCGAGGCCCGAGGCGCAGAAGCGGTTCAGCTGCACGCCGGCGACCTCGTCGGGCAGGCCCGCCTTCAGCGCCGCCGCCTTCGCGATGTCGCCGCCCTGGTCACCGATCGGGCTGACGACGCCCAGCACGACGTCGTCGACGAGGGCGGGGTCGAGGTCGGGGTTGCGCTTGCGGGTCTCGTCGATCAGGCCGACGACCAGGTCGATGGGCTTCACCTCGTGGAGGGAGCCGGTCTTCTTGCCCTTGCCGCGCGGCGTACGAACGTGGTCGTACACGAATGCTTCTGCCATGTCGGTCCTTGCCTGCCTCGATGGTCGTGTGGGGATCTGCACCCGCGTCGCAGCTCGGGGAGATCCAGGTCCGGATCCGATAATGACACCATTACTGTCATCGTGGGAACGGGGGCACGTGATTTAGGTGACTCGTCGGTAACAAGGCGCCTCCGCACGACCCGGCTCGGGAGGCGACACCTAGGGTGGTGGGCGTGACGAGCCCCGCGCCCGACCGCCATCCCCGCACCGTGCCCGACCGCGCGGACGTGATCGACCGCGGGCTCTCGCGCATCAACGTCTGGGGCGTGCGCGTCGTCGTCGGCGCCGCCGCCCTGTTCATCCTCGGCTGGGCCGTCGGCCACACGTGGATGGTGTGGTTCCCCGTCTCGCTGGCCCTCGTGCTCTCCACCGTCCTCGGACCGCCGACCGCGTTCCTGCGCAAGCGCGGTGTGCCGTCCGGCCTCGCGGCGGCCGGGGTGATGCTCGGGTTCCTCGGCAGCCTCGTGCTCGTCGGGTTCCTCCTCGCCCCCCAGATCGCCGGGCAGTCCAACGACATCGCCGACTCGGCCGTCGACGGCGTCGGGCAGATCCGGACCTGGCTCACCGACGGCCCGCTCGGGGTCAGCGACGGTCAGATCACCGACGCGCTCTCCACCCTCCAGGACGAGATCTCCAGCCAGGCGTCCGCGATCAGCTCGGGCGTCATCACCGGCATCAGCGCGGTGACGAACATCCTCATCAACCTCGTGCTGATGCTGATCCTCACGTTCCTCTTCATCAAGGACGGCCACCGCTTCCTGCCCTGGGTCTCCGCCATCGGCGGCCACCGCGCCGGCGGCCACCTCGTCGAGGTCAGCGCCCGGGCGTGGAACACCCTCGGCGGCTTCATCCGCACCCAGGCGCTCGTCTCCCTCATCGACGCGGTGCTCATCGGCCTCGGCCTCGTCATCATCGGGGTGCCCCTGGCGATCCCGCTGGCGATCCTCACCTTCTTCGCCGGCTTCATCCCGATCGTCGGCGCGGTCTCCGCCGGTGCGCTGGCCGGCCTCGTCACCCTCGTGACCAACGGCCCCGGCGACGCCCTCATCGTGCTCATCATCATCGTCGTGGTGCAGCAGCTCGAGGGCAACGTGCTCTCCCCGTGGCTGCAGGGCAAGTCGATGAACCTGCACGCCGCCGTCGTGCTCATGGCCGTCACCGCCGGCTCCACCCTGTTCGGCATCACCGGCGCCTTCCTCGCCGTGCCCGTCGCGGCGACCGTCGCCGAGGTGCTGCGCTACCTCAACGAGCGGATCGACGACGCGGTCGCCGACGACGCCCACCCGCAGGACGCGGCCGGCGCCGACGGCCCGGACGGACCCGCGGGCGCCCACCCGGCGCTGCCCGACGTACCGCACACCCACGACGGGCGGACGCCGACCGAGCTGCGCGAGGAGGGTCCGGCCACCGCGTGAGCCGCGCGGGGTTTGAGCCCCACCGCCACGACGCAGGCTGCACCGCCGTGCCCGAGCCCACCGCCCCGCCCGTCCCGTCCGCCCTCGGCGCGCTGGTGACGGCGCCGTCGGGCGACGAGATGTGCTCCTACGCCCTCGACGTGTGGACCGACCACCCGACGCTGCTCACCGACGAGGTCGCCCTCCGGGCGCTGCTGCGCGCGGCCGCCGCGGCCGGCGGTGCGGTGGTGCTGGGCGAGGCCGGGCACGTCTTCCCGAACGGCGCGGTCACCGCCTCGCTGGTGCTCTCGCAGTCGCACCTCGCCGTGCACACCTGGCCCGAGCACCGGCTGGCGAACGTCGACCTGCTGACCTGTGGCGTGCTCGAGGGCGAGGCCATCGTCGCGGCCGTCTGCGCCGGACTGGCGGCGTCGCGCACCCGGCTGACCCGCACGATGCGGCCGGTGCAGGCGCCGGACTGAGCCCGGCCCGTCCTCAGACGACGTCGACCAGGCGGGAGTGCACGGCGCGGCGCGCGGGCTCGAACGCCTGCGCCACCTCGCCCAGGCCGACGACCACGCAGTCGCGGTCGTCGGGGCCGAGGAACACCGACTCGCCCCGGGCCAGCGCCACCTTCTCGCCCTCGGCCGAGCGCACCTCGACCTCGCCGCCGGTGCAGATGAGCAGCGACTGCTTGGCGCTCACGACCGCGACCCCGTCGGGGTCGGCGTGGGAGACCTGCGTGACGGCGAGCGCGAACTCGACGTCGGCGGGGCTGAAGACCTCGGTCTCCGCCAGCACGAACTCGGGGTTCACCCGCGCGATGCGGGCCATGCCCGTCGCCCCGAGGCAGGTGACGAGGCCCGCCGGGTCGACGTGCTTCTTCGTCAGGCCCGCGCGCAGCACGTTGTCGGACGAGGCCATGACCTCCAGGCAGAGGCCCTTGAGGTGGGCGTGGATGATGCCCGCCCCGAGGTACGCCGCCTCGCCCGGCTGCAGCGTCATCCGGTTGAGCATGAGGGAGAGCACGACGCCGACGTCGTCGGGGTAGTACTCCGAGATCTCGACGGCCGTGGAGTAGGCCCGCTTGATGTCCATGCCCATCTTGCCGAGCGCGCGGCACGCCCCGACGACCTCGCCGACCTGGGCCGCCGTGACGTCCTGCGACAGCAGCCACTCGACGCGGCGCACGATGCCGGCGAACCCGGGGTCGGCGCGCAGGTCCTCGGCGAGGCGCTGCGTCAGCGGCGTCTCCAGCGGGGCCAGCACCCGGAGGATCTCGACCGTGGGACGGAAGCCGATGAGGCTGTCGAAGGTGGTCAGCGCGTAGACCATCTCGGGCTTGTGGTTCGCGTCCTTGTAGACCCGGTTCGGGGCGTCCAGCGGGATGCCCGCGCGCTCCTCCTCGGCGTACCCGTCCTCGGCCTGCGACTTGCTCGGGTGCACCTGCAGCGAGAGCGGCTGGGCGGCGGCGAGCACCTTGAGCATGAAGGGCAGGTCGCCCGTCAGGTCCGACAGCGGCTTCGCGTCGCCCGCGGCGTCGACCGCGGTCGAGGGCTGCAGCGGGTGCGTGCCGATCCAGACCTCCGCGACCGGGGTGCCGTCGGGGCGCTCGCCCAGGAACCGCGGGATCGCGTCCGGGGAGCCCCACGAGTAGGTCTGCACGCCGTTGCGGAGTCGGTACATGGGCGTCAGCCTAGGCAGCGGCTCACCCGAACGCGGCGATGCCCGTCTCGGCGCGGCCGATGAGCAGCTTCTGGACCTGGCTCGTGCCCTCGTAGAGCGTCATGACGCGGGCGTCCCGCATGTACTTCGACACCGGGTACTCGTCGACGTACCCGTAGCCGCCGAACGCCTGGATCGCGTTGTTCGCGGCGCGGACCGCGGCCTCGGAGGCGAACAGCTTGGCCTTGGAGGCAGCGGTCGAGAAGGGCTCGCCGCGCATGGCCAGGTCGGCGGCGCGCCAGACGAGCAGCCGCGCGGCGTCGACGTCGACCGCCATGTCGGCGATCAGCTCCTGCACCAGCTGGTGGGCCGCGATCGGCTTGCCGAACTGCTCGCGCTCGCCCGTGTAGGCCACCGTCGCCTCCAGGCAGCCGGCGATGATGCCGGTGCAGCTCGCGGCGATGCCGATGCGGCCCGTGTCGAGCGTCGACATCGCGATGCGGAAGCCGCCGCCCTCCTCGCCCAGCAGCGCGTCGGCGGGCACGCGGACGCCGGAGAACGACAGCGCGGCGGTGGCCTGGCCACGCAGCCCGAGCTTGCCCTTCACCTCGCGCCGCTCGAAGCCGGGAGTGTCGGTGGGCACGAGGAAGGCGGAGACGCCTCGGGGGCCGGGGCCGCCGGTGCGGGCGAACACGAGGCACACGTCGGCCCACGTGCCGTTCGTGATGAAGATCTTCTCGCCGTCGAGGACCCAGTCGTCGCCGTCGCGCACCGCACGGGTGCGGAGGTTGGCCGCGTCCGAGCCGTGGCCCGGCTCGGTGAGACCGAAGCAGCCGAGCAGCTCGCCGCTCGCGATGCCGGGCAGCCAGCGCTGCTTCTGCTCCTCCGTGCCGTGGGCCAGCAGGGGCTTGCCGACGAGGCCCGCGGAGACCGAGACGATCCCGCGGATGGCGGAGTCGGCGCGGCCGAGCTCCTCCATCGCCAGGCAGTAAATGAGCAGGTCGAGCTCGAGCCCGCCGTACTCCGCCGGGATCATCAGCCCGAGGAAGCCCTGCTTTCCCAGCTTGGGAACGATGGCGAGGTCCACGGCCTCCGCCCGGTCCCACTCGGCACGGAACGGCACGACCTCCCGGTCGCAGAACTCGCGGGCGGCGGCGCGGAACGCCTCCTGGTCGGGGCTGAGGGTGAGGTCCACGTCACTTCTCTACCAGGCGGGCGGGTTGCCTGTCCCGACCTGGCGGTGCAGCTGGCCGTTCAGCGACAGGGCCACGACGCTGTCGAGCACCTGCACGTTGGCCGCGGTGAAGGCGCCGCCGAGCACGGGCGCGACCGTGAAGGCGTAGGACTGGCCGGGCCCGGGCTCGAGGCCCCGGCGGGCGGCGCCCTCGACGAGCCAGGCGTGGAGGAACCGGTCCTGGGCCTCCACGTCGTCGAGCGCGGCGCGCAGGTCGTCGAGGTCGGCCCAGCAGCGCTCCAGGCTGCCCTCGACGGTCGACAGGAACCAGAGCCCGTCGTCGCCCGCGAGGACGACGTCGGCGAACGCGGTCACCAGCAGCGGCCGCTGGTCGACCAGGCCGGGCAGCCACGTCCAGTCGGCGAGTCCCCGGACGTCGTCGGAGGTGGCGGGGCGCAGCAGCTCGACGGGCACCCGCCGCCCCTACCCCGTGCCGCCGCCGGTCAACCCCACCGTGGCGGCCAGCGCGAGGGCCGCGGCGACGACGAGCACGGGGGTGGCGAGCAGGCCGGCGAGGTGGAAGCGGCGGCCGACGTCGACCGGGTGGTCGACGGCGGGGTTGCGCAGCCACAGCAGGTTGGCGAGCGACCCGGCGTACGTCGCGCCCGCCCCCACGCCGACGCCCACCAGCACCGCCAGCACGGCCGGGGCGCCGAGCGGGGCGGCGAGCGGCACGAGCAGCAACGTCGCGGGGAGGTTGTTGACGACGTTCGCGACGACGGTGGCCAGCAGTGCCGTGGCGACGAGGGCGACCGGTCCCGTGCCGTCGGGCAGCAGGCGGGCCAGCAGGTCGGCCCCGCCCTGCTCGGCCAGCGCCGCGACCGCGACGGCCCAGCACAGCACGAAGGAGGCGAACGGCAGGCCCGCCTCCCGTAGGAGGGTGGCGGGCGCGACCCGCAGGCCGGTACGGCGCGTGGTCACCGCCCGCGCGCCCAGCAGGGCCGCCGCGGCGAGCGCGGGCCAGACCGGGTCGAGGTGCACCTGGCCCCCGGCGACGATCGCGGCGAGGGCCAGGACCAGCACGACGACCGTCGGGCCGTCGGGGCGCGGCGCGGCCGCGGGCGGCGTCGTGACGGCGGGGGCGGGGTCGGCGGCGGGGGCGCTGCGGGAGGCAGGGCCGGCGGAACGGCGCGCGACCGCACGGAGCAGGGCGAGCTCGAGGCCCACGACCACCACCCAGGCCGGGGCCATCAGCAGCGTGAAGCGGGCGAAGGACAGCCCGGACGCCTCGAAGGCGACGAGGTTCGTCAGGTTCGAGATCGGCAGGAGGATCGAGGCGCTGTTCGCCAGCCGCACCGCGGCCAGGTCGACGGGCCAGGGGTCGACGGCCAGCACGCGGGCGGCGACGACGAGCACCGGCACGAGGAGCACGACGGTGGCGTCGAGCGTCAGCAGCACGGTCACGCCGGCGGCCGCGGCCACGGCGAGCGGGAGCAGGCGGCCCGGGCGGGCGCGGGACCGGTGCGCGACGGCGTACCCGAGCCAGGCGAAGAGCCCGCCGCGCTCGACGAGCCCCGCGAGCAGCAGGATGGCGACGAGGTAGCCGACGACCGGGCCCAGGTCCGCGACCGTCGCGCGGGCCGCCGCGAGGTCGACGGCGCCGGCGGCGAGCACCGCCACGGCCGCGACGACGCCCACGGCGAGCTGGCGCCAGCCCTGCAGCGCCAGCGCCGCGAGGAGGCACGCGCCCGCGGCGAGGACGGCGAGCACGGTCACCGGGTCAGGGTGCCAGGTGCCCCCCGGGGGCCTCAGGCCTGGACGAAGGCCCCCGAGGCGAGGAGCTCGTCGACGCCCTCGACTCCCCACGCGGCGAGGGCCTCGCGGGTGTGCTCGCCCGCACGTGACGGGGCGAGCGTCAGCGTCGGCTGCGTGCGGGAGAAGCGCGGCGCCGGGGCGGGCTGCACGACGCCCTCGTGCTCCACGAACACGCCGCGCGCCACCATGTGCGGGTGCTGCGCGGCCTCGCTGAGCCGCAGGATCGGGGCGACGCAGGCGTCGCTGCCGTCGAACACCTCGGCCCACTCGTCCCGGGTGCGGGTGCGGAACGTGTCCGCCAGCGCCTCGCGGAGGTCGTCGTACCGGTCGAAGTCGGCCTGGCCGGGCGCGGATTCCTCGATCCCCAGGGTGCGGACCAGCGCGGTGAAGAACTGCGGCTCGAGCGCCCCGACCGCGACGTGCTCGCCGTCGGAGGTCTCGTAGACGTCGTAGTAGGGGATCCCGCCGTCGAGCACGTTCGCCGCGCGCTCCTCCTTGAGCGCCCCGCCGGCGAGCATCGCGGAGGCCATCGCGTTGAGGTGCGCGGTGCCGTCGACGATGGCGGCGTCGACGACCTGCCCCTTCCCGCTGACCCCCCGCTCCAGCAGCGCGGCGAGGATGCCGATGACGAGGTACGTCGAGCCGCCGCCGAAGTCGCCCACCAGGTTGGCCGGGAAGTGGGGCCGGCTCTTGTCCTGGCCGAGCCCGTGCAGCGCGCCGGCGATCGCGACGTAGTCCATGTCGTGGCCCGCCACCTGCGCCAGCGGACCCGTCTGGCCCCACCCGGTCATCCGGCCGTAGACGAGACGCGGGTTGCGGGCCAGGCAGTCGTCCGGCCCGAGCCCGAGGCGCTCGGTGACCCCGGGGCGCAGGCCCTCGACGAGCACGTCGGCGCCCGCGACCAGCTCGAGCACCGTGTCGCAGGCCGCCGGGTCCTTGAGGTTCGCCGCCACGCTGGGTCGCCCGCGGGTCAGCAGGTCGTGACGCGGGTCCGCCACGACGCTCAGCGCGCCCCCGCCCGGACGGTCGACACGGATCACGTCGGCGCCGAGGTCCGCCAGGATCATGCAGGCGTGCGGGCCCGGGCCGATGCCGGCCAGCTCGACGACCTTGAGGCCCGCGAGGGGGCCGGTTCCGTGTCCCAGGGAGAGCACCATGGGCCGGATCATGACAGATCTACTGTCAACGTCGCGAGGGGTCACCGAGCGTCCGCTCGGTCCCGGCACGACACGTGGGCGTCATGCAGGCGCGGCAGGATGCGGGCATGGCGTGGGTCGTGCTGGTGGTGTCGGGGTGTCTCGAGGCGGTCTGGGCGACCGCGCTGTCGCGCTCGGAGGGGCTGACGCGCCTCGGGCCGAGCGTCGTGTTCGGCGTGTCGGTCGTGGCCAGCATGGTCGGGCTGGCGTGGGCGATGCGCACGCTGCCGGTGGGCACGTCGTACGCCGTGTGGGTGGGGATCGGCGCGGCGCTCACCGCGTCGTACGCGATGGTGACCGGCGCCGAGGCGTTCTCGCTGGTCCGCGCGCTCCTGCTGCTCGGCATCGTCGCCTGCGTGATCGGGCTGAAGCTCGCGCACTGAGCGTCGCCCCGGGGCTGGGAGGCGGGTCTACGCTCCGTCGCGGGCGCCGGGGGTCGACGCCGACGACGAGCAAGGGGGCCCGACGTGGCGAACCACGGCGACTGGCAGTTCGGCATCTACCTCGAGGGACTGGGTGGCACGATGCCGAGCCTGCCGATGGACTTCCGCACCCTCGAGGCCGCCGCCGAGGAGGCCATGTCGCCCGAGGTGTGGTCGTACGTCGCGGGCGGCGCGGGCGACGAGCACACCCAGCGCGCGAACGTGCGGGCCTTCGAGCGGTGGGGCCTCGTGCCGCGCATGCTCGCCGGCGCGGCCGAGCGCGACCTCGGCGTCGAGCTGTTCGGGCGCCGGTTCGCCACGCCCCTGATGCTGGCGCCGGTGGGCGTCCTCGGCATCTGCGAGCCCGAGGGCCACGGGGACCTCACGACCGCCCGCGCGGCGGCCGCGACCGGCGTACCGATGATCGCCTCGACCCTCTCGCAGGACCCGCTGGAGGACGTTGCGGCCCAGCTCGGGGACACGCCCGGGTGGTTCCAGCTCTACCCGCCGAACGACCGCGAGCTGACGGAGAGCCTGGTGCGCCGCGCGGAGGCGGCGGGCTACACGGCCCTCGTCATCACCCTCGACACCCTGACGCTCGGGTGGCGCCCGCGCGACCTCGCGCTCGCCAGCTTCCCGCAGCTCAAGGGGCTCTGCCTGGCCAACTACACCTCCGACCCCGTGTTCCGCTCGCGGCTGGCGGCGCCCCCCGAGGAGGACCCGCAGGCCGCCGTCGGCCACTGGGCGATGATCTTCGGCAACCAGAGCCTCGGCTGGGACGACCTCGCCTGGCTGCGCTCGCTGACCGACCTGCCCATCCTGCTCAAGGGCATCTGCTCGGCCGACGACGCCCGGCGCGCCGTCGACGCCGGGATCGACGGCATCTACTGCTCCAACCACGGCGGTCGCCAGGCCAACGGCGGCCTCCCCGCCCTCGACGTGCTCACCGAGGTCGTCGACGCCGCGGGCGACGCGCCGGTCGTCTTCGACTCGGGCGTGCGCAGCGGGCCCGACGTCGTCAAGGCCCTCGCGCTCGGGGCGCGCGCCGTCGCGGTGGGCCGGCCCTACGCCTACGGCCTCGCCGTCGGCGGCCAGGCCGGCGTCGAGCACGTGCTGCGGTGCCTGCTCGCCGAGACGGACCTGACGATGGCGATCAACGGCTACCCGAGCGTCGCCGTCCTGTCGCGCGAGGCGCTGCGGGCCGTGGCGCCCCTGCCCTAGGGGCGGCCCCGGCGCCCACCGGTGCGGACGGGCGCCCCGGCCCGCGCGATCGCGGCGCGGTCGCGGTGCGAGCGGTAGTCGTCCGCTACCGCTCCTACCGCGACCCCGGGGCCGGCAGTGTGCCGGCGCGATCGCGGCGCGGTCGCGGTACGAGCGGTAGTCGTCCGCTATCGCTCCTACCGCGACCCCGGGGGGCCGGCCGCGTGCGGTCAGCGACGACTCGGCGGGCCTGGGCGTGCGGTCAGCGACGACTCGGCGGGCTTCCCGCGGTGCAACTCGTTGCACTGCAACTCGTTGCATGCCATGCTGCGGTCATGGCCCTCGAGCACGTCCTCCTCGTCGCGCTGCGCGAGCGGAGCGGGTCCGGCCTCGAGCTGGCGCAGCGCTTCGAGCGCACCATCGGGTTCTTCTGGCACGCCAGCCACCAGCAGGTCTACCGGACGCTGGCCCGCATGGCCGACGACGGCTGGGTGGGCGTCGAGACCGTCGTGCAGTCCGGCAAGCCCGATCGCAAGGTGTACGCCGTGTCCCCCGCCGGCGAGGACGTCCTCGCCGCCTGGCTCGCCGAGCCCAGCCCGCCCGAGCGTCTGCGCACCGAGATCGCGGTGAAGATGCGCGCGGCGTCGTACGGCGACCGCGAGGCCCTGCTCACCCACCTGGCCGCGCGGCTCGCCGACCACGAGGCGCGCCTCGCCACCTTCCGCGGCATGGCCGCGGAGCAGTTCCCCGACCCGTCCGCCCTCAGCGGCGCAGCGCTCGACCGCTGGCTCGTGCTGCGCGGCGGGCTCCTCATGGAGGAGTTCTGGGTGACGTGGCTGTCCGAGTACCTCACCGCCCACCAGCTCACCCCCACCCCCGCCGACCCGGAGGAGACCCGATGACCGGCCCCACGCCGTACCCGACGTTCCTCAGCCCCCTGACGATCCCGACCGCCCACGGCGCGGGGAGCGTCACGCTGCGCAACCGCAGCGTCATGGGCTCCATGCACACCGGGCTCGAGGACGCGCCCTGGAACGTGGCGAAGCTGGCGGCGTACTTCGCCGAGCGGGCCCGCGGCGGGGTCGGGCTGATCGTCACGGGCGGCTACGCCCCGAACAAGCGCGGCTGGCTCAAGCCCTTCGCCTCCGAGATGACCACCCGGCTGCAGGCCGCCCGCCACGTGCAGGTCACCGACGCGGTGCACGAGCACGGCGGGAAGATCGTGCTGCAGGTGCTGCACGCGGGCCGCTACGGCTACCACCCGCTCAGCGTCGGCGCGTCGGCCCGCAAGAGCCCCATCACCCCGTTCACGCCGCGCGCGCTGAGCACGAAGGCCGTGGACCGCACCGCGAGCGACTTCGCCCGCGCCGCGCGGCTGGCGCAGAAGGCCGGGTACGACGGGGTCGAGATCATGGGCTCGGAGGGGTACCTGGTCAACCAGTTCCTCGCCGCCCGCACCAACGACCGCACCGACCGCTGGGGCGGCAGCGCGGAGAACCGGATGCGGTTCCCGATCGAGGTGGTGCGCCGCACCCGCGAGCTGGTCGGCGACGACTTCCTCCTCGACTACCGCATCTCGCTGCTCGACCTCGTCGAGGACGGCCAGACGTGGGAGGAGACCGAGGAGCTGGCGCTGCGGCTCGTCGAGGCCGGGGTGGACGTGTTCAACACGGGCATCGGCTGGCACGAGGCGCGGGTGCCGACGATCATCACGCAGGTGCCGCGGGCCGCGTGGCGCGACTCGACAGCGCGGCTGCGCGCGGCGCTGCGGGCCGCCGGCGTCGCGACCCCGGTCTGCGCGTCGAACCGCATCAACACCCCCGAGGTCGCCGAGGAGCTGCTCGCCGGCGGGGAGGCCGACCTCGTCTCGATGGCCCGGCCGTTCCTCGCCGACGCCGCCCTCGTGGCCAAGGCCGCCGAGGGCCGCGCCGACGAGATCAACACGTGCATCGCGTGCAACCAGGCGTGCCTCGACCACACGTTCAGCAACCGGAAGTCGTCGTGCCTCGTCAACCCGCGCGCGTGCCGCGAGACCACGCTCGTGCTCGCCCCGACGCGGCGCCGCCGCACGCTCGCCGTCGTCGGCGCCGGGCCGGCCGGCCTCGCCGCTGCCACCTCCGCGGCCGAGCGCGGTTTCGCGGTCACCGTCTTCGAGCGCAACCCCCACCTCGGCGGCCAGTTCCAGCTGGCCGTGCAGATCCCCGGCAAGGAGGAGTTCGCCGAGACGCTGCGCTACTACACCCGCCGGCTCGAGGTGCTCGGCGTCGACGTCCGCCTCGGCACGGAGGCCCGCCCCGACGACCTGGCCGCCTTCGACGAGGTCGTCGTCGCCACCGGCGTCGAGCCGCGCCTGCCCGACATCCCGGGCATCGACCACCCCAAGGCCGTGTCGTACGCCGACGTGCTCGCCCGCCGCGTCACCTGCGGGCGCCGCGTCGCCGTCATCGGCGCCGGCGGCATCGGGGTCGACGTCGCCCACTTCCTCACCCACGACCCCGCCGAGACCATCGACGACGTCGAGGCCTGGAAGTCCCACTGGGGCGTCGGCGACCCTGCGCTCGACCGCGGCGGTCTCACCGACCGCAAGCCGCGCGCCGTACCCCGCGAGGTCTACCTGCTGCAGCGCAAGACCACCCCCATCGGCGTGGGCCTCGGCAAGACGTCGGGGTGGGCGCACCGCGCCGTGCTCAAGCAGTCCGGCGTCGTGCAGGTCGCGGGCGTCACCTACGACCGCATCGACGACGAGGGTCTGTGGGTCACCGTCGACGGGGAGCAGCGGCTCTACGCCGTCGACCACGTCGTGGTCTGCGCCGGGCAGGAGTCGGTGCGCGGGCTGTACGACGCGCTCACCGCCGCCGCGTCCGGCACCGCGGCGGGGCGCCACCTCGTCGGCGGCGCCGACGTCGCGGCCGAGCTCGACGCCAAGCGCGCCATCGAGCAGGCCACCCGCGTCGTGGCGGCGCTGCCGGGCTGAGCGGCGACTCCTCCGGGTCGCGGTAGGAGCGGTAGTCGAGGGCTATCGCTCCTACCGCGACCGGGCCGGGGTCGGAGGGGCCGGGGGGGCCGGGGGGTGGTGGGTGCCCCCGGTCAGCGGTCGATGTCGAGGCTGCGGGTGTCGCGACCCACGGCCAGCGCGACGAAGGTGAGCAGGCCCATCACCGAGAGGTAGACCCCGACGAGGAACGGGCTGCCGTCCCCGAGGCCCCACAGCCACACCGCGATGAACGGGGCGACGGCGGCGCCGAGGATCGAGCTGACGTTGTAGGACAACCCGGAGCCCGTGTAGCGCACGTTCGTCGCGAACAGCTCGGGCAGCAGCGCGCCCATCGGGCCGAAGGTGAGCCCCATCAGGCTGAATCCCAGGATGAGCCACGCCATGACGCCGACGTCGCCCGCCTCCAGCAGCGGCACCCAGCACAGGCCGAACACGATGATGCCGGCGGTCACGACGAGCAGGTGCGCGCGCCGCCCGAAGCGGTCGGCGACCGGGCCGGAGACCATGGTGAAGATGCCGAAGAAGACGACGCCCACGATCATCATCAGCACGAAACCGTTGTAGGTGTAGCCCAGTCCGGGCACCTCGGCGTCGGTGGCGGCGCGGCCGTAGCTCAGCGAGTAGGTCGTCATCAGGTAGAAGAGCACGTAGGTGGCGAGCATGTAGAACGTGCCGAGCACCAGCTCTCGCCCGTGCGTGCGGACGACCTCGCCCAGCGGCAGCCTCGTGACCTTCCCCTTCTCCACCGCGCGCTGGAACGCGGCGCTCTCGACGAGGCGCAGCCGGACGTAGAGGCCGACCACGACCATGACGGCGGAGAAGAGGAACGGGATGCGCCACCCCCACGACAGGAACATGTCGGACGGCGTGGAGGGGTCGTCCGACGGCATCAGCGCGGCGATGGTCAGGAACAGCCCGTTGGCGAGGATGAAGCCGAGCGGGGCGCCGAGCTGGGGGAAGGTGCCGTACCAGGCGCGCTTGCCGGCCGGCGCGTTCTCCGTGGCCACGAGGGCAGCGCCGCTCCACTCACCGCCGATCGCGAAGCCCTGCGCGAGGCGCATCAGCACCAGCAGGAGCGGCGCGAACCAGCCGACGAGCGCGTACGTCGGGAGCAGGCCGATCGCGAAGGTGGCGACGCCCATCGTGAGGAGCGAGACGACGAGCGTGACCTTGCGTCCCCTCCGGTCACCGAGGTGGCCGAAGAAGACCGCGCCGAGCGGGCGGGCGACCATCGCGGCGCCGAAGACGGCGAACGAGGCGAGCAGCGCAGTGGTGTCGTTCCCCGCCGGGAAGAACAGGTGCGGGAAGACCAGCACCGCGGCGGTGGCGTAGATGTAGAAGTCGTAGAACTCGATCGTCGTGCCGACGAGGCTCGCGACCAGCACGCGGGAGCGCGGATTGGCAGGGGCGTCGGTCGCGGAGGGGGCGTGTGCGGTGGACATGGGTCTTTCCGTGACAGCGGCGGGGGACCCGGGAAGGCTACGCCGGGCGTCTCGAAGCGTGGGAATCACGTCTCACCCCCACGGCGCGCAGCACCTCGTCGTGGCGGCTCGCGGGCGAGGTCGGCTGACCCGGCTACGGTCGATCCCGTGATCCGCGACCTCACCGACGCCGAGGCCCGCGCCGCCCTGCTCAAGTGGTCGGCGGTCCCCGAGGGCACCATCCCCGCCTGGGTGGCCGAGATGGACTACGCCCCGGCGCCGGCCGTGACCGCCGCGGTGGCCGCGGCGCTGCGCACGGGCCGCACCGGCTACCCCCACCTCTCCCTCGACGGCGCCGAGGACGACGGCTCCGACACCGCGGCCCTGGCCGGGGCGTTCCGCGGCTTCGCCGCCCGCCACTGGGGCTGGGACGTGCCCGCCGGCTCGCTCACCCTCACCCCGGACGTCGTCACCGGCCTCCGCGTCGCGGTCGAGACCCTCGTGCCGCCCGGTCCGGTCGTGCTGCCCACCCCCTGCTACCCGCCGTTCCGCGAGCTGCTGGCGCTGGCCGCCCGCGAGGTCGTCGCCCTGCCGGTCGACCCCGACGCGCCGACCGCGACGCTCGACCTCGACCGGCTCGAGGCCGCCTTCGCCGCCGGCGCCCGCGGACTGCTGCTCTGCTCGCCCCACAACCCGCTCGGGCGCCGCTGGACCCGCGCCGAGCTGGAGGCCGTGCGCGACCTCGCGGAGCGGCACGGCGCCCGCGTCGTCGCCGACGAGGTGCACGCCCCGCTCGTGCTGCCCGAGCCCGACGGCGCGGCGGCCCCCGACGGCTCGGGAGGGGCCGGCTTCACGCCGTACCTCGCGGTCGACCCGCGCGGCATCACCGTCACGAGCGCGTCGAAGGCGTTCAACGTGCCGGGCCTCGCCTGCGCCCACCTCGTCACCCCCGACCCGGCCGACGCCGCGGCGCTGCGCGGCGTCGTGCACTCCGCCAACCACGGCGTCTCGCGGCTCGGGGTGGCCGCCGGCGTCGCGGCCTGGAGCGACGCCGACGACTGGCTCGCCGCGCTCGTCGAGCGCCTCGCGGCCCAGCGCGCGCTGCTCGCCGACCTCCTCGCCGCGCACCTGCCGCAGGCGCGCACGCGGCCGCTCGAGGCGACGTACCTCGCCTGGCTCGACCTGCGGGCGTACGGCGTCCCCGACCCCGCGGCCGCCGCCCGCGCGCACGGCGCCTGGCCGGCACCGGGCCAGGACTACGAGCCCGGGCTCGAGGGTCACGTGCGGCTCAACCTGGCCACCACCCCCGAGCGGCTGGAGGCCCTCGTGGAGCGGATCGCCCGGGCGCTGACGTGAGCGCCGCCGGGGGCCCGGGCGAGGTGCGGCGCGGCGCCGACGCGTTCCGCACCGTGCGGGACGACCGCACCACGGTGCACGCCTTCTCGTTCGGGCCGCACTACGACGCCGCGAACCTCGGCTTCGGCCCGATGGTCTGCCACAACGACGACCGGGTCGCGCCGGGCGGCGGCTACCCCGACCACCCGCACACCGACCTCGAGATCGTCACGTGGGTGCTCGACGGCGAGCTCACCCACACCGACACCGTGGACGGCTCCCGCGCCGCGCTGGGCGCCGGCACCGTGCAGGTGACCAGCGCCGGCTCCGGCATCCGGCACAGCGAGCTCGTCGACCCCGCCGCCGGCCCCACCCGGTTCCTGCAGGTGTGGCTGCGCCCCGACGAGCCGGGCCGCCCGCCCCGCACCACCCGCACCACCGCCGTCCTCGACCCCGACGGCTTCACACCGCTGGCCGGCGCGGGCGGGCTCCCCCTCGGCACCCGCGGCGCCCGGCTGCTCGTCGCGCGGCCGCGGGCCGGCGTACCGCTCCGCCTGCCCGACGCTCCGCTCCTGCACCTGTACGTCGCCCGCGGCGCCGTCACCCTCCCCGAGCGCGGCCCGCTCGGGACGCAGCCCGACGGGGGGTACGACGGACCCGCGGCGCCAGGCGGGGGGGAGGGAGATGCCTGGCGCCTGCGGGACGCCGGCGAGCAGGTCGTCGTACCCCGGGACGACGGGACCGAGCTCGTCGTGTGGGCGTTCGACGCCGACGCCTGAGCGGATGGGTCGGTCCCCGGACCAGCCGGGCGCGCGGCGCCTCAGGCCGGGGGCACCCGGTCGCTGCGCAGGTGCTCGTAGATGACCGACGTCTCGACGTCCGCGATCTCCGCGCGCGAGGTCAGCCGGTCGATGACGAACGCGTAGAGGTGGTCGTTGTCCGGCACGGCGACGTGCACCATGAAGTCGGCGCCGCCCGAGGTGACGAACACCCCGACCGTCTCCGGCAGGGCGCTCACCCAGTCGCGGAACGCCTCGATGCTCGCGCGCGACGGCGGGCGGATCCGGACCGCGATGAGCGCCTGCACCGGCCGGCCGATGCTCGCCAGGTCGACGTCGAGCCGCGCTCCCCGCACGACGCCGCGCCGCTGGAGGCCCCGGGCGCGGTCGTGGACGGTCGTGGCCGAGACGCCGACCTCCGCCGCGATGTCGCGCAGGCTCCGCCGTGCATCCGTCGCCCAGGCGGCCAGGATCGCCCGGTCCAGCTCGTCCATGTCAGCCACACCGGCCATTCTGCCTGACGAACTCCGGGCTGCTTGCGGTCGTGGCGAACGTCTTCCTAGCGTCAGCGGCGTACTGCCCGACGCTCGACCAGGAGACACCCGTGACCGAGACCGCCGCCATCCCGCCCGTCGGCGCCCCACCCGTCGGCGCCCCACCCGTCGGCTTCGGACCGCACGAGGTCGACACCGCGGCCGCCACCCGCGACGTACCGCTGAAGTGGGTGGTGGTCGTCGACGAGACGCTGCCGCCCGGCCGGGCCGTCAACGCGGCCGTGTGCGTCGCCGGGGCCACGGTCGACCGCGTGCCCGGACTGCTGGGGCCGGCCGTCGACGACGCGGACGGCTCCGCACACCCGGGGCTGCCGTGGCTGGGCTGCACGGTGCTCGGCGCGGCGCCCGACCGGCTCGCGGCGGTGCGTTCCCGCGCGGCCGCCCGCGACGACGTCGCGCTGGCCGACATGCCGACGCAGGCGCAGCACACCCGCGTGTACGACGACTACCTCTTCGCCGTCGGGCGCACCCCGTCGGCCCACCTGGGCTACTACGCCGTCAGCCTCGTGGGGCCCCGGAGGGTGGTCGACCGCCTCACGAAGGGTCTGCGCCTGCTCCCGTGACCTCCGCGGGGTCGTCACGCCCGTCGGCCTCGGCGAGCCGCTGGTGCAGCCGCTCGCGGACCTCGTCGGGGCTCAGCTGGCCCCGCGCCCGCGCGTCGCGCGCGATGACGACACCGGTGGCGGTCACACCGGCCAGCCCGGCGAGGCCGAGCACCTTCCACAGCTTCACGGGACCTCCTGGGGTCGGGGACGGACGACGCCATCCTGCCCCGGCCCGCCGTCTGCGTCGCCGAGCCCGGGGGTGCGCCGCAGGCGTGAGGGGCGGGGCGCCCGTCCGCATCCACTCCCCGTGGGTACGCCGCGCCACTGCAGGCCGCCGCCGGGGGGTGTGGTGACGTCCGGGCGGTCGCACGCCGGCGCGCCCCGTGAAGAGCGCCGCGCGCTCAGCCCAGGGCGGCCGGGTCCATCCACATGACCTCCCAGATGGTGCCGTCGAGGTCGCGGAACGACCAGCCGAACATCGGGCCCTGCTCCTGGGGCTCGCCGGCCGGCGACGCGCCGAGCTCGAGGGCCCGCTCGACGAGCGCGCGCACGTCGTCGGCGCTGTTCGCGGACAGGCAGTAGAGGGCGCTCGTGCCGCCGGTGGGCGACGTCGTGCCGTGGAAGGAGTGGAAGTAGTCCGTCCGCAGGAACATGACGGAGGTGAGGGGGTTGAGCTGCACCGACGTGGCGTTCTCGTCGCTGAACGCCTCGTTGATCGAGAACCCGAGCTCGCTCCAGAACGTGCGGGTCGCCGCGGGGTCCGCGACCGGGAGGTTCACGAAGAGCATGCGGTCGGTGGCCTGCTGGGTGGTGGTCATGGTGGTTCCTCTCGGTGGCGGCCCCCTGCGGGCCGGTCAGGTGCTCCGACCGGGCGGCGCACCGCGAATCATCGCCGGCCGGACCGATGATTTCCGGGGCCGCCCCGGGTCATGATGAGGGCCTGCCGCCGCCGACCACCAGGAGCGCCCCGGTGACCACCATCCCCACCACGTCGACCGCCCTCGCGGAGCCCGCCGCCGAGGCTGCTGCCACCGCGCCCGCCGAGCTCGACGACTTCGACGCGCTCACCGAGCGCTACCGCCGCGAGCTGCTCGCGCACTGCTACCGGATGAGCGGCTCGACCCACGAGGCGGAGGACCTGGTGCAGGAGACCTTCCTGCGCGCCTGGAAGGCCGCGCGCAGCTTCGAGGGCCGCAGCTCGGTGCGCACCTGGCTCTACCGCATCGCGACGAACGTCTGCCTGACCAACCTGGAGAACAAGCCGAAGCGGCCGCTGCCCAGCGCCCTCGGCACCCCCGAGGCGGTGGTCGGCGAGCTGGACCCGAACCCCGAGGTCCCCTGGCTCGAGCCGGTGCCGGACGCGGCGGTGGTGGTGGCGGAGCGCGACTCGATCCGCCTCGCGTTCGTCGCCGCCCTGCAGCACCTGCCCGCCCGCCAGCGCGCCGTCCTCATCCTGCGCGACGTGCTGCGCTGGAGCGCGAAGGAGACCGCCGAGGCCCTCGAGACCACCGTCGCCGCCGTCAACTCGGCCCTGCAGCGCGCCCACGCGCAGATGACCCAGCAGGGCCTGACCGACGAGACGGTCGAGGAGTCCCTCAACCCGGCGCAGCAGCGCCTGCTGGACCGCTACGTCGACGCGTTCTGGCGCAAGGACGTCACGGAGATCGTCAACCTCCTCACCACCGAGGCCAGCTGGGAGATGCCCCCCTTCACCGGCTGGTACGTCGGGGCCGAGACCATCGCGACCCTCATCGGCACCAAGTGCCCGGGCGGCACCTACGACATGCCGATGGTGCGCACCCAGGCCAACGGCGCGCCGGCGTTCGGCCTCTACATGCGCACCCCCGCCGGCCACTTCGAGCCGTTCCACCTCCAGGTGCTCGACCTCGACGGCGACCGTGTGCGCCACGTCAGCGCGTTCTTCGACCAGCGGCTGTTCGAGACCTTCGGGCTGCCCGCCACGCTGCCGGCCGACCACGACCCCCGCCCGCGCGACCCGGCGGGCGCCGCAGGCGTGTCGTGACCGCCGGCGACCTCGTCGTCCCCGGCGAGGTCGAGCTCCTCGAGCGAGCGCTCGCCTGGACGTGCGGGCAGCTCGCCCGCGTGCGGCCCGAGCAGCTGGGCGCGCCGACCCCGTGCGCCGGCTGGGACCTCGCGGCCCTGCTGGCGCACATGGAGGACGCGCTCGACGCGTTCGCCGAGGCGGCGGCCGGGTTCGTCGTACCGGTGCCGGACCCGCGGCTCGAGGCCCACCCCGTCCCCCGCGTGCCGCTCCTGCAGGCCAAGGCGTCGGCGCTGCTCGGGGCGTGGGCGCGGCCGACGCCGCGCGCCGTGCGGACCGGGTCGGTCGCCCTGCCCACCGCGGTGCTCGTCGCCGCGGCCGCGCTGGAGGTGGCGGTGCACGGCTGGGACGTGGCAGTCGCGCTGGACCCCGCGCCCGCCCGCCGGCCCGCCCTGCCCGCGCCCCTGGCCCGGGACCTGCTCGGCGTGGCCGGCGCGACCGTCGTGGCGCAGGACCGGCCGGCCCGCTTCGCCCCGCCCGTGCCGCCGCCGTTCGCGGCCTCGCACGGCGAGCGGCTCCTCTGCTTCCTCGGGCGCGACCCGCGACGCTAGACCGGCCCACCGACCACCCAGCAGGATCGAGGCATGCAGACGAGCGCGAGCACCGTCATCGCCAGGCCGGTCGACGAGGTCTGGGCGGCCCTGGCCGACCACCGGCGCATCTCCGGCTGGGCGCCGGGCCTGCGCGTCGAGGTGGACGACACCGCCGCGACCGCACCGGGCGAGGTGGGCGCCGTACGGCGGATCGAGGGCGGCCCCGGCCCCGCGATCGTCGAGCGCATCACCGCGTTCGTGCCCGGCCGCCGGCTGGGCTACGAGGCGGTCAGCGGCATCCCGTTCCGCGACTACGCCGGCACCATCGAGCTCACCGTGCGGGGCCTCGACGCCACCGAGGTGCGCTGGACGCTCACGGCCTCGCCCCGCGTGCCGGTGCTCGAGCGGCTCGCGCTCGCCGGCGTCAACCGCGTGCTGCTCACCCTGTTCGCCCGCGCCACCCGGCGCGGCTGAGCCCCCCGGATGCCGTCCGGGGCACGACTGGGCGCCCTGCTCGCCTCCTCCCTCGTGGTGCAGGCCGTGGTCTTCCTGGCCCGACCCGCGAGCACGTACGCCGCGATCGCCGTCGACGTGCCCGCTGCGGCGCTGGGGGCGATCGGGGCCGCGTTCGCGGTGGCGCCGCTGCTGCTCGCCGTACCTCTCGGGTCGGTGGCGGACCGGATCGGCGAGGGTGCGCTGCAGCTCGTCGGCGGCCTCGTGCTCGTCGGCGCCTGCCTCGTCCTGGTCCTGGCCCCGGCGGGGCCCGCGACGCTCGTCGGGGGCAACGCGCTGCTCGGCGCGGGCCAGCTCGCCTGCGTCATCGGTCAGCAGACCCACGTGGCCCACCAGTTCGAGGCGTCGCGGCTGGACGCGGCGTTCGGCTACTACACGTTCGCGGCGTCCCTCGGCCAGGCGCTCGGCCCGCTGCTCATCGCCGCGGTCGGCGGCACGGCCCTGGCGCCCGACACCGACCGCATCCTCGTGGTGGCGGCGCTGCTCGCCCTGCCGCTGGTGCTCCTCGCCCCGGTGCTCGGCCTGCGGCGCCGGCCGCGCCGCACGGACGGGGCCGACGGGGGCGGCGGCCTGCGGGGACTGCTGCGCCTGCCCGGGCTCACCCGCGCGCTGACCACGAGCGCCGTGGTGATCGCCGCGATCGACCTGACGCTCGTCTACCTCCCCGCGCTGGGCGCCGAGCGCGGCCTCGGCGCGGGCACGGTCGGCGCGATGCTCACCGTGCGGGCCGTCTTCTCGATGCTCTCGCGCGTCGGGCTGGGGCGGCTCACGGGGCGCTTCGGCCGCGGCCCCGTGCTGCTGACGAGCATCGTCGCCTCGGCGGGCGGCCTGGCCCTGCTCGCCGTACCCCTGCCGGTGCCGGTGATGTTCGTCGTGCTCGCGGTCGTCGGGCTCGGGCTCGGCGTCGGCCAGCCGCTGACGATGTCGTGGCTGACCCGGCGGGCGCCGGCAGAGCAGCGCGCCCAGGCCGTCACGCTGCGGCTGGCCGGCAACCGGGTCGGGCAGGTCGTCGTGCCGTCGGTGCTCGGCGCCGCCGCCGTGGGCGGCGCCTCCGTGGCCCTCCTGGCGGTGGCCC
Source organism: Nocardioides sp. ChNu-153 (assembly GCF_030466625.1). Lineage (GTDB taxonomy): Bacteria > Actinomycetota > Actinomycetes > Propionibacteriales > Nocardioidaceae > Nocardioides. The sequence goes on along the minus strand of NZ_JADEVT010000005.1, from coordinate 148,914 downwards.
TGCTGCTCGCCGCGATGCTCCCGGTGCTGCGCGGGCAGGACCTGGACTAGCGCCGGTCAGTCCCGCAGCGGGTGCGCCACCTCGTCGGCGCGCATGCGGAACACGACCACGGCGGCGACCGCGAGCCCGACCGGCAGCAGGCCCGCCACGACGAAGACCGTCGTCAGGCCGACCAGCGTCGCGAGCGGGCCCGCCAGCGCCATCGAGACCGGCATGAGGGCGAGCGACACGAAGAAGTCGAGGCTCGAGACGCGGCCCAGCAGGTGGGGCGGCACCCGGCGCTGCAGGAGCGTGCCCCAGATGACCATCGGGGCGCCGAAGAGCGCGCCGAGCACGAAGCCGCAGACCACGAGCTGCCACACCGCGGTCGCCACGGCCATGCCGACGAACGGCACGCAGGCCACGCCCCACATCACGTTCATCGTCGTCAGGTAGCGCCGCGGCATCGGGAACGCCGCCATCGCCATCGACCCCAGCGCCCCGCCGATGCCGAACGCCGCCAGCACCGCCGCGTGGTCGCCCGCGTCGCCGCCCAGGCCGTCCTTCACCAGGAACGGCACCAGCACCTCGAGCGGGCCCATCACCAGCAGGGTCATCAGCGAGGCGAAGGCCAGCGTGCCGAGCAGCCACGGTGTGCGCACCATGTAGGCGAAGCCCTCGCGCACGTCGCCGAGCGCCTGGCCGAGCAGCCGCTCCTCGACGGGCTCCTCGACGGGCTCCTCGCATGGCCCGTCGGCCCCGGGGGTGACCAGGCGTCGTACCGCCGTGCGGGGCACGGTCAGCAGCACCAGGAGGCCCACGGCGACGCTCGCCGCGCCGACGCCGAACGCGGCGGACGGGGCGGCCGCGCCGATGACGAGGCCCGCGACGGCCGGCCCGCCGGCCTGCTGCACGAGCGGGCGCACGACGCCCTCGAAGCCGTTGACCGCCATGAGGTGCTGCTCGGGCACGAGCGCGGGCAGCCACGCCGAGTACGCCGGGTAGTAGAACGCCATGCCCGTCCCGGTCGCGAACGCGGCGACCGCGAGGTGCCACAGCGCGGCGACGTCGGTGGCGGCCAGCACCGCGACGACCCCGATGCCGACCAGCTCGACGAGGGCGACCACGACGAGCACGTCCTTCTGCGGCACCCGGTCGGCCACCACCCCGCCGAGCAGCGCGGGCAGCAGGATGCCGGCGGCCGAGGCGCCGCTGACCAGCGACAGCGCGCCCGGGCCGCCGCCGAGCCGGATGACCTCCCAGACCAGGGCCACCGCCCACGTGCCGCTCGCGAAGGTGGAGAAGACGAGGGCGAGGGCGAGGCGCCGGTACGCCGGGATCCCGAACGGCGCGAGGGCCCGGCCGAGCCCGGCGCGCGGCGGCGGGGCGGGGCTCTCGGTGACGGCGTCGCTCGCGGGGTCCACCCGCCCATCCTCGCCGCCGGGCACGGGACGGCGCACCCCGGTTTGCGGGCCGTGGTGAGGTGTCCCCGTGCGCACCCCCCTGCCGGACTACCTGACCGAGGTGCTCGACACCTGCGGCGACGACACCAGCGGTGAGCTCGCGTCGTACATCCCCGAGCTCGCCCAGGCGGACCCCGACCGGCTCGCCCTGTCGTTGTGCACCGTCGACGGCACCGGGTACGCCGTGGGCGACGCCGCCGAGGCCGCCTTCACCATCCAGTCGATCTCGAAGCCGTTCGCCTACGCCCTCGCGCTCGCCGACCACGGGCTGGAGGAGGTCTCGACGAAGGTCGGGGTCGAGCCCTCGGGCGAGGCGTTCAACGAGCTGTCGCTGGAGGAGGAGTCCGGCCGGCCCCTGAACCCGATGATCAACGCCGGCGCGATCACGGTGCACTCGATGCTCGAGGCCGAGCGGGTACGCCGGGGGTTCGCCGCCTTCGCGGGCCGCGAGCTCGAGGTCGACGAGGAGGTGCGCTCCTCCGAGCTCGAGACGGCGGACCGCAACCGGGCGATCGCCTACATGCTGCGCAACCACGGCATCGTCGAGACCGACCCCCAGGACGTCGTCGCCGGCTACACCGAGCAGTGCTCGCTGCTCGTCACCGTCTCCGACCTCGCCACGATGGCGGCGACGCTGGCCAACGGCGGCGTGCAGCCGGTCACCGGCGAGCAGGTCGTGCCGCGGTGGGTGGCCCGACAGGTGCTGAGCGTGATGGCGACGTGCGGCATGTACGACGCCGCCGGCGACTGGTTCACCACCGTCGGCATCCCCGCCAAGTCCGGCGTCTCCGGAGGCCTCATCGGCGCCCTGCCCGGCCGCGCCGGGTTCGCCGTGTTCTCGCCGCGGCTCGACAAGCACGGCAACTCGGTGCGCGGCGTGCAGGTCTTCGAGCGCCTGTCGGCCGACATGGGCATGCACCTGATGGAGGTGCCGCCGCCCGCGCGCTCGCTGGTGCGCGAGCGCTCCCCGCTGCCCGGCGGCGAGGAGGAGGGCGAGGTCTTCGAGCTGCAGGGCTCGGTCGACTTCGTCGGCATGGAGCGGCTCCTGCGCGACCTCGCCGACGAGGCGCCCCGCACCTCCGCCGTCGTGCTCGACCTGACCCGCGTGCACGAGGTGCGCGAGGTGGGCCGGCGCATGCTGCTCGAGGGCGCGCGACGCCTGCACCTCGACGGCCACACGGTCAGCTTCGTCGACCCCGACGGGCTGCTCGCCGCGCTGCCGGAGGGCGCGGGCGACCACGCCGGCGACGAGGACGCGCACGGCGGGGCCGACGGGCGGGAGTCGGTCGACGACGACCCGTTGATCGACGTCGGTGGCGGCGTCGACGCGCAGGTGCACCGGCGGCGCTAGCCGCGCCGCGGGCCCCGGGGCGCCGGGGGCGCTGTCGGCGCGGGGCCTGCGAGGATGCCGGGGTGAGCGGATACAGCCTCAGCCTGTCCGGCGCCGTCGAGCTGACGCGCACCGGTGACCTCTGGCTCTTCCGGGGGTCCTCCGGCGCCGACCGCGCCATCCGGGCCGTCACCAACGCCCCCGTCAACCACGTCGGCATGGCGGTGGTGCTCGACGACATGCCGCCGCTGATGTGGCACGCCGAGCTGGGCAAGGGCCTGCTCGACGTGTGGACCGGCTCGCACCACCGCGGCGTGCAGCTGCACGACCTGCACGACGCCGTCGTGCAGTGGTGCGACCGTTACTCCCAGCACGCGTGGCTGCGCCAGCTCGACGTGCCCGGCGCCGGGCCGAGCGGGGTGACGGCCGAGCAGGAGGCCGCCGTGCTCCGCACGATCGCGCGCCTCGACGGCACCCCGTTCCCCGCGACCGCGCGGCTGGCGGGGCGCTGGGCCCGCGGCCGGGTACGGCGCACCGCACCCGTCGAGGAGACCTACTGCGCCGAGGTGGTCGCCGCGACGTACCAGGCCATGGGCCTGCTCGACGGCCAGCGACCGACGAACTACTACGACCCCGGCAAGTTCTGGTCGGGCGACCACCTCGAGCTGCGCCAGGGCGCGCGGCTCGGGGAGGAGATCGCCGTCCGCGTGTGAGCGCGGGCCCCGCTCAGACCCGCAGCACGAGCACGGCCACGTCGTCCTCGCGCACGTCGAGGCCGTCGACGAGCAGGTCGCACAGCGCGTCGGCGTCGAGGTCCTGCCGGCCGGTGAGCGTGGCCCGGAGCCGGTCGGTGCCGACGTCGAGGGTCTCGCCGCGGCGCTCGACGAGGCCGTCGGTGTAGAGCACGAGCGCCGAGCCCGGCTCCAGCAGCAGCACGTGGTCGGCGCGCGGCACCGAGGCGTCCACCCCGAGCAGCAGCTCGCCGCCCGTGTCGAGCAGCGACGTGGAGCCGTCGGGATGCAGCACCACCGGCGGCGGGTGGCCGGCGCGCGACCACCGGACGGTCCACCGCCCGGTGCCCACCTGCGACGGCGCCTGGTCGACGTGCGCCACGACCGCCGTCGCGACGGTGGCGACGTCGAGGCGCTCGAGGGCGCGGTCGAGCACCTCGAGCACGCGACCCGGGCTGTCCTCCACCGCGAACGCGACGCCCCGCACGATGTTGCGCGCCTGCGCCATCGTCACGGCCGCCTCGCTGTCGTGGCCGGCGATGTCGCCGACGGTCAGCACGAGCGCGTGGGCGTCGCGGGGGAAGGCGTCGAACCAGTCGCCGCCGATCTGCGCCGTCTCGGTGGCGGGGACGTAGCGGGCCGCGACCTCCGTGCCGGGTACGGCGGCGGGCGGCGTCAGCAGGCTGCGCTGCAGGGCCAGCGACAGGTGGCGCTCCTGCTCGTGCCGCGCGCGCTCGCTCGCGAGGAGCTCGATGCGGGTCAGGCCCTCGGTGACCACCGTGGCCAGCAGCTGGAGGTAGTCGCGGTAGTCCGCGTCGTACGGCAGCCGCGGGGAGAGCCGGCACACGAGCTGGGCGTCGTCACCGTCGGTGCCGAGCGGCAGCCAGGCCGTCCGCCCGCCGTCGACCTCTGCGACCACGACCCCGGCCTCGTCGGGCCGCGCCCCCGCGGGGGGCGCGGCGGGGAGGTCCGTGCCGGCCGGTTCCGCCTCGGGGTCGCCACCCGGGAGCCGCACCTCGGCGGCCGGCAGGTCGGGGGTGTCCGCGAGCAGCTTCCGGGCCACCCGCCGCAGCTCGTCGCGCGACTCCACCCCCACGAGCGCCGTCGTCAGCCGCGTCAGGGCGCTGAGCCGCCGCTCGGTCAGCACGTGCGGGGTGATCTCGACGACGATGTCGAGCACGCCCTCGACGCCGTCGGGTCCCGCCACCGGTGAGTAGGAGTAGACGAACCAGCAGTCCTCGAGGAACCCCCGGCGGTGGAGCGGAACGTGTGCCTCGTCGATGCGGAACGACGGCCCGCCGCCGAGCACCCCCTCCATGAGGGGCCCGATGTCGTGCCACGCCTCGGGGAAGACGTCGACGGCCCGTTCGCCGAGGGCCGCCGGGTGCTTGTCGCCGATGACGTCGATGTAGGCGTCGTTGTAGAGGCACGCGAACTCGTCGCCCCACAGGAGGATGCAGGCGAACTGGGTCGACAGCACCATCTCGAGGGCGGTGCGCAACGCCGGGGACCACCCCGCGGGGTCGCCGAGCGGGGTGGCCGCCCAGTCGCGCTCCGCGTAGAGCGCACGGAGGCCCGCGCTCGGGATCTCGGTGGTCACTGGTGCAATCTAGGCGCAGGCGCCACGCGGCGTCCTGACGACCACCAACTCGGAGGCCCCCGTGACGGCTCGCTCGCCCCTCGTCTTGCTCCACGGCGTCACCATGAGCGGCCTGGCCTGGCGGGAGGTGGTGCCGCTGCTGGCCGAGCACCACGACGTCCGCACCCCCACGACGATGGGTCACCGCGGCGGCCGGGTGCCGAGCCGGGTCCCCGTCACCATCACCGACCTGGTGGACGACTGCGAGCGCTGGCTCGACCAGGAGGGCCTCGACGCCCCGCACCTCGCCGGCAACTCGCTGGGCGGCTGGATGGCCCTCGAGCTCGCGCGCCGGGGCCGGGCCGCGTCGGTCTGCGCGATCTCGCCGGGCGGGTTCTGGCCGCCGGCCACCGCCGACGGCGGCGGGCGGCCGCCGAGCGCGGCGCGGGTGCTGCGGCGGGCGGCCGAGCTGGCCCGCCGTACCCGCCACGTCTCGCCGTTGGCGCTGCAGCTGCCCGTGGTGCGCCAGCGCGCGCTCGCCGGGGTCGCCACCCGCGGCTCCCGGGTGCCCGCCGACCTCGCCGTCGAGATCACGCGCGACCTCGTCGCCTGCACCGTGCTCGAGGACGCCCTCGCGACGACCGAGCACGTGGCGGCGATGGACCCGCTCCCCTGCCCCGTCCGCCTCGTCTGGGCGGGCGAGGACCGCCTCTTCCCGCCGCACCGCAACGGCCGCCGCGCCCAGGAGCTGCTGCCCGCGGCCGCGTACGTCGAGCTGCCCGGCCTCGGCCACGTCCCCATGCTCGACGACCCCGCCGCCGTCGCCGAGCAGGTGCTGGTGTCGACGGGGGCGCTGGCGACCGACGCCTGAGCGGCGGCCGGTGGTCGAGGTGGCCGCCCCAGCGGCCCGGTCCCGGTGGTCGAGGTGGCCGCCCCAGCGGCCCGGTCCCGGTGGTTGAGGTGGCCGCCCCAGCGGCCCTCGAAACCACCCGCGGGCTACGGCACTGGCGGCAGCGCAGGCGGCGGCAGCGGCACGCGCACGAACCGGGGGCGGTAGAGCAGCGGGTCCGCCAGCACCTCGCCGACGTCGGTGCTGTTGCGGCTGTAGGACACGACGACGGTGCCCGGCTGCGGGAAGAGGTCGGGGTGGGCGAGCGGCATGTACCGCAGCCGCCCGTCGGCGACGTCGGACGGCAGCTGGGCGACCGGGGCCGTGGCGGTGAACGGGCCCTGCGGCGTCGGCGCCGTCCAGAACACGAGGTCCTGGCCGAGCACCTCGTCGCGCTTGGAGAACGCGTACCAGACCCCGTCGCGCTGGAAGACGCTCAGCGTCTGCGACACCCCGCCGACGGAGCCGATGAGCTCGGCGGCGCCGGACGGGCTCGCGTCCCACGCCAGCCCGTTCCAGTAGGTCCACCGCGAGGGGTCGCTGACCGCGTCGGCGCGCACCCGGGCGACGCGCAGCGCGAACCCGGTGCCGGGCGGCGGGTCGGCGGGTCGCGACGTACCCCAGAGGTAGAGCCACCCGTCGGCCGACAGCGCGGTGGCCGCACCCCACATCGGGCTGGTGGTGTCGGCGTCGTCGGCCCCGACGTCGGTGCGCGAGACGAGCTGGGGCGTGCCCCCGACGGGTACGACGAACACCGCCACCGCGGGGCCGAGCGCCTCGAACCCGAAGGGGTCGTCGGCGTCCACGGTGTGCACGCGCTGCGCCGTGACGCTCACGAGGTCGTAGCCGGGCTCGGACACGGTGACGACGGACATCGGCCAGTAGCCGACGCCGTCGCTGCGGTCCGGGATGATCGCGCCGTCACCGCGCGGCAGCACGACGCGCAGGCAGCCGGGCTCGACGAGCAGCATCGAGTTGCGCACGAAGCGCCCGCCGTCGGCCCCTTCGCCGCGCAGGGTGTCGCCGAACATCCACACGGTGCGCCCGTCCTGCAGCGTGGCGCTCGCGCCCACATCGCCGCCCTGGAACGCCGAGGTGCCGCGCAGCTCGGCGATGCGGTTGAGGCCGTCGACGTCCTGCACCTCTCCGGAGGCGACGCACTCGGTCGTCGCCGCCAGGCTGGGCAGCGGCGTGGCGAGTGCCGCCTCGTCGGCACGCGACCAGACGGTCAGCACCGACGTCGTCGCGGCCACCAGCACCAGGGCGAGCGCGGCGAGCTGCGCCCGCCACGCCCGCGGGACGGGTACGGCGCGGGGGGACGTCGGCGCATCCCCGCCCGCCGGCACCCCGACGGAGTGGGCGCCCGAGCCGGGTCGCCCGACGGCAAAGCGCGCCGCCAGCAGCAGCACCCACGCGAGGAGGACCGTGCCGCCCAGCACCACGACGGGCCGCACGACGACGGCCCCGTCGAGGCCGGTCGCCCCCGCGGCGTCCGCCCCGGCGCCGACCAGCGTCCACCGGCTCACGGCCGCCCACGGCTCGGCCAGCAGCAGCGGGTCGCCGAGCAGCGCGAGCGGCAGGGGCAGCACGAGCACCAGCAGGGCCGCGACCACCAGCCCCCGCAGCCCCGCGAGCGCCTCGCACAGCAGGGTGACGCCGCCGGCGGCGACGACGACGGCCGCGGTGACGAGCGCGAGCGTCCCGCCCCGCGCGTCGGCGACCACGGCGACGACGGCCGCGGCGGCGAGGGCCGCCGTACCGATCCCGGCCTGGCGGGCCAGGCCGCGCCGCAACGTGCGGGCGAACGGGCCCCACACCAGCGAGACGACGAGCACGAGCAGGAAGCCGAGGAGCGCCGCCAGGAGCGCGAGGTCGGCGTGGGCGAGGCCGGCCACGTGGGGTCCGCCGCCGGGCACGACGTCGACCGTGCGGCCGCGCTGCTCCTCCACGGAGCGCACCAGGGCCACGAGGGCGTCGTCGCGGTCGGGCGAGTGGTCGGGGGCGAGCAGCAGGGTGTCGCGGGTGCCGGCGAGGTCGACCTCGAGCGCGGCCACGGCGCGTCCGGCGTCGAGCGCAGCCCGGGCGGCCTCGGGGTTCTCGGTCGCGCCCGCGCGCACGGGGTGCCCGTCGAGCGCCTCGACCTCGGCGACGAGCTGGGCCGTCACCACGTCGGGCCCGACGAGCAGCACGGGCGCGTCGTGCAGGGCGTCGTGGGAGGCGACCACCGCCCCGACCACCCAGGCGACGGCGACGAGCAGCAGGCCGACGACCAGCACCGCGGTGCTGCCCCGTCGCTCCTGCTGACCTCCGCTCACCGGGTCATGGTGACGTACGGCGCCACGCGCCGCCGCAGCGCCGGATCAGCGCCCCGGCGGGTTCCACGGCGGGCCGCCCGGCCCGGGCACCGACGCGTACGGGCGGCGCTCGTCGCGGTGACGCACGTTCACCGACGCGAGCAGCAGCGCCGAGCCGACCACGGCCAGCGACCCGCCGAGGATGGCGAGGGGGATCAGGCCACCGGCCTCCTCGGTCCCGTCGCAGCGCTGCGTGGTGGCACCCCCGGGCGGCGGCACGAGCGTGACGCACTCGGACTCGGTCTCCGCGTCGAGGTCGGAGTTCAGCTGCTCGAAGGTGAGGGCGAAGACGAACGCGGCGGCGAGGAACGTCAGGCCGCTGAGGATGGCGAGGGTGATCTTCACGCCCCGCATGATGGGCGCGCCGGGCGGCGGCGAAACCCCGGGGAACGCGAAGACCCCCGGTCGGATCCGACCGGGGGTCTTGCCACACGTGCGCGAGGGGGGAGTTGAACCGTAAGACCAACACGCTCGATCACGCGTGAACGACCGTTCTGAGCGTGAAACCGGCGTCCGTTGCCTCCAGTTGCCTCCCGTTTCCTCGGGTCCGTGCACCCCCGGGGTGCACCAGCCAGTGTTCAGTTGAGCGAGCTCCAGTTGCTCGCCTCACCCTACGTGTCATGGCGCGGAGTTGAGGCGCGGAGTTGAGGCGCGGCCGCCGGAATCCCTGAGGTTGCGAGCATCGACCTAACGCGAGCTGACCAGTGCGGCACCAGGTTCGTCCGGGTCGCGCAGGCGCCTCGGCGAGCGTGACCGCGGAGAGCCACCACTGTGCTTCTGAGGCCGCGATGGCGTAGGGGTGGTCGCCCGGCGACCAGTGACCAGGGGACGCGTCGTTCATCAGCCGTTCTACACCGCCGCGGCATCTAGATCTCCGCGCATCAAAGTCCATCCAGATTCCCAGATTCAAGGCCGACGGCACTGGCCCTGCCGACGGACGACACGCCAGGCGGACCTTCGATCCGACCCGAAAACGCCTTCCGACCATCGGTGCGGGATCTCCGCAGTCCCGAGTTGCATGCATGGTGAAACAGGGCGGTCGGGCGACGAAAGTGCGGTCCATGGCCTTGGGTCTTCGTAGAGTGGTGACTCGGGTGTCAGAGCTCGGTTGTCCAAGGTGTAGCCGTCGCGGGGAGGGAGCCGGATCTCGATGTGGCCGGACAATGAGACGGACCGCGATCTGCTGAACTTCGATGGCGTCGCGGCCACCGTCGCCGAGCTCGTCGCGCAGGCGAGCGGTCGACCAGTCTCGATCGGCATCTCCGGTGCCTGGGGCGTCGGCAAGTCATCGATGATCAAGCTGACCAAGGTCGCCTTCGATCGGCACCAGCCGAAGGAGGGGCCTAGCAGGTACGTCTTCGTTGAGTTCAACGCGTGGCTCTACCAGGGCTACGACGACGCTCGGGCCGCGCTGCTGGAGGTGATCGCGGCCAAGCTTGCCGAAGAGGCGCAGGCGCGCAAGACCGGCCTGGACAAGGTCAACGACTTCCTCAAGCGGGTCCGCTGGCTGCGACTGATCAAGCTGGTGGCCGCTCCGGCTGCCTCGCTGGCGCTGGGCCTCCCACCCGTGGGGCTTGCCGGGCCGGTCGCTGGCCTGGTGAAGGAAACCCTTAGCGGAGACCTCGACGCCACGGAGCTCGCCGCCGGCGATCAGGCAGCCGGGGAGCTGGCCGCCGCCGCATCCGGGCTGCTCGACCCCAAGCAGAGCTCCACGCCGCCCAAGGAGATCCAGGCTCTGCGCGACGACTTCGAGGCCGCGCTGGAGGCACTTGGGATCACCCTGGTGGTCCTGATCGACGACCTCGACCGCTGCCTACCGTCGACCACGATCTCGACGCTGGAGGCCATCCGGCTCTTCCTGTTCCTGCAGAACACCGCGTTCGTGATCGCGGCGGACGACGACATGATCAGGTACGCGGTGCGTCAGCACTTCCACGGCCTGCCGGACGACTCGTTGGTCACCAACTACTTCGACAAGCTCATCCAGATTCCGATCAAGGTTCCAGGGCTCGGCACCCAGGAAGTCCGCGCGTACCTGATGATGCTGTTCGTCGAGAACAGCACGCTGAGCCTGCCGGACAAGAACAAGATCCGGGACGCGGTCGCCCAGCAACTGAAGCGGGCGTGGCAGGGCAAGCGGGTCGATCGAGGGTTTGTCCAGGGCCTGGGGGTGACCCTTCCGGCGGACCTGGTGGCCCGCCTCGACACCGCCGACCGGCTGGCACCGCTGATGGCGACGGCCACCGGGATCGCCGGGAATCCGCGACTCATCAAGAGGTTCCTCAACGCCCTGTCCATCAGGATGGCCATCTCCGCGGCCCAGGGCGTGGGCGTGAATGAAGCGGTGCTCACCAAGTTGCTGCTCTTCGAGCGGCTCGCACCGGCCGGGGTCTACTCAGAGCTGGTGGCCGCGGTGAGCAGCAGCGACCGAGGCACACCGAACTTCCTGGAGCCCTGGGAGACCGCTGCAGTCGCTGGGGAGGAGCTCAACCTTGAGGGCGGCTGGAGCGACCCACCGCTCATCGAGTGGCTCGCGCTCCCGCCGGCGCTGGCCAACGAGGACCTGCGTGGCGCGCTCTACGTCAGCCGGGAGCATGCGCCCCTGGTGTTCCCCGAGGACCGCCTCTCCTCGGAGGCAGCCGAACTCCTGTCGGCCTTGCTCGAGCACCCGGACATGGCCCATTCGCTCGGTGACCGGCTCGCCCCGCTGGCGCCGGCGGACACCTCGGTCATGATGCGCCGGTTGCTCGATCGCGCCGGCCAGGAACAGGAGTGGGGTGCACCACCGATCCTCGATGCCTGCCTGGCCCTCGCCCACAGCGAACCCATGCACGCCGACAGCCTGGCCGGCTTCCTCATCGAGCGACCACCCAACCAGATCCAGGCCAGCATCGTGCCCAAGATCGGCGACCAGCCTTGGGCAGGCCAAGTCTTCACCGCCTGGCGATCCAAGGGCGTGAGCGGGCCCGTCAAGGCGGCCATCACTCGTCAGGAGACCCGTGGGAACCTCGCAAAGTAGCTCTGGGCCGGGTGCAGGTGTTGCCCTTGTTCCGCCATGGGCCGCCGACCTGCCACCCGAACCCGAGCCCGAGCCGGACTCGCCGTCCCCGGATCCCAGCGACACCGAGCCCGGTGATGCGGAGCCCAGCGACACCGACGATTCACCACCGGGACCCGCCACCTCTCCCGTGGCTGTTCCTGGCAGGTTCCGCGACGCCCGACGCTCACTAGGCAGCTTCGCCCGCCGCGGCGACACCGTCGACCTACGGCGAGCGGTCGGCCACTACGTCAGCAGTGGGTACGGCGGAGCCAGCACCATGGGCCGCCGCCTCGCAGCCACCTCCGCGACGGCGAGCCGACTCGGCGGCGTCGTCACGTCCGGGCAGAGCCCCGACGGCACCGACCTGCGCGACCAGGTCCTTGCCTCCGGCGCTGACGCCAACCAGATCGTGGACGCGATCGTCGAAGCCGTGCGTCCCGTCGACGGCACCCAGGACGCCGAGGCGTCACGCCGCGCCGTGCGCGATGCACTCTCCGACCTCCTCGAGCAGTTCCCAGACGCTGACCCCCTCGCCTTGGACGCAGCCCAGCGAGACTTCGTCATCGAGCGCTACACCGCTCTCGACGTCTACAACCGGTTCGCCCTCGACATGCAGCGCACCGTCATCGAGAAGGCACCCGACGCCACCACCGCCCTGTCGCGGATGAAGCAGATCCAGGCCTACATCAGGGAGCAGGTCGCGGCCGGCTTCCGACGAGTCCGCGATCGGGGAGCGACCCCAACCTCGCGGGGCGTAGCCGCGATGGTGCGATCGGCGCTCGCCGAGACGTTGTTGATTTTCGAGGAGTACCTGGGATGAGGTTCGAATGCGGTCCCCGCGCGGTCGCCGAGAGCGCTGCCGATGGAGCAGTGGGCATCTGCCTCTTCGACGGCGCTCCGGGTGCTGGCCTGGCCGGGGCCGGCGGTGCCGCGAGCGCGCGCATCCGGAGTCGCAAGCTCGCCCCCGCAACGTTGGCCTGGGACTTCGCCTCGCTCGCTCTCGCCGCCGTCGTGGCCGACACCACCGCCTACCGCTCCAGCAGCCCCGACGGATGGACCCGCGAACTGGAGTTGAACGTAGCGGTCTCGGATCCTGAACTGTGGAACAGCGTGACCCAGCCCCTCACCGGGGCGCTGAACTTCCTCACCACCGACCGGTGGAGCCTGCACTTCACCGGCGGTGCACAACATCCCTCGACGCCGGCGAAGGTGCATCGCCCCGACGCAGACGCGGTCACCTTGCTCTCGGGAGGCCTCGACAGCCTGATCGGGGCCATCGACCTCACCGCGGGAGGTCAGTCGCTATTGGCGGTCAGCCAGACGGTCCGCGGCGATCGCAGCACCCAATCGAAGTTCGCCGCCAGCATCGGCGGCGGCGTCGAGCACCTCGCGCTGAACCACAACGCCACCCCGCATCGGCCCGGGAAGGAGACCTCTCAGCGAGCACGATCACTGGCGTTCATCGCGTTCGGCATCCTCGCGGCCTCCTCCACCGCACGGTATTACGCAGGCAAGGACGTCACGCTGTACCTGTGCGAGAACGGCTTCATCGCGATCAACCCGCCCCTCACACCGGCACGGCTGGGCAGTCTCAGCACGCGCACCGCCCACCCGCAGTTCCTGGGCGCCATCCAAGAAGTCCTCCAAGCCGTCGGTCTCGAGGTCGTGATCGAGAACCCCTTCCGCGAGCACACCAAGGGAGAGATGCTGCGCGACTGTTCCGACCAGCCACTGCTGTCCTCGCTCGCTGGCGAGTCGACCAGCTGCGGGCGATTTCAGCGCTTCGGGTACCGACACTGCGGCCGCTGCGTGCCCTGTCAGGTCAGGCGCGCAGCCTTCCTCAAGTGGGGCACCCCCGACTCCACCGATTACGTCTACAGCGACCTGGGGCGCCGCGACGAGGACCACGCTGCCTTCGACGACGTGCGGTCAGTCGCGATGGCAAGAGCATCAGTAGACGCCGATGGCATCGACCGTTGGATCGGCCCGTCGCTGAGTAGCCCCTACATCGAGGACCGCGAGGCCATCCGGGCGATGCTCGGCCGCGGAGTCGACGAACTCGCTGCACTCCATCGACACCTCGGAGTCTCGTGATCGACTTCCACTGCCACCTCGACCTCTACCCCGACCCGCACAAGGTCGCAGACCGAGTCCAACACGAGGGCATCGGGATCGTCTCGGTGACCACGACTCCGTCCGCATGGCCAGGAACCAAGGCACTCGAGAACGGCAGGCCATGCGTCCGGACAGCGCTAGGGCTTCACCCAGAGTTGGCAACGGCGCGGCGTGCCGAGCTCGACCTGTTCGAGACCTACCTCGCCGACACTGCATTCGTCGGCGAGGTGGGCCTCGACGGAGCAGCAGCCCAGAGCACACGGCACGATCAGCTCGATGTGCTCGAACACGTTCTCACCACCTGCTCGCAAGCCGGAGGAAAGATACTTTCGATCCACAGCCGGCGAGCCGCCAGCCCCGTCCTAGAAGCACTTCAGCGACACCCAGACTCCGGCGTGCCAATTCTGCACTGGTTCTCCGGCTCCATGTCGGACCTCGACCAGGCGATAGACCTGGGCTGCTGGTTCAGCGTTGGACCAGCAATGCTTGCCGGCGCGAAGGGACGCGCGCTCGTCAGCAAGATGCCGCGGGCACGCATGGTCCTGGAGAGCGATGCGCCTTTCGCGCGTGTGAAGACCGATCCCATCCACCCGTGGGACCTCGAGTCCGCAGCCGTCACGCTTGCCGGAATCTGGGACATCCCCGCCCAGGCCGCGCGAACCCAGCTGGAGCAGAACGAACGCGAACTCAGCTCGAGCGTGGCCGATGTAGGGAGCACGGACCGCCGTGATTTGGGCGCGCACCCACCCAGTTGCACTGATAGCTCCTGACAACGTCTGACGTGAGGACCGAGCCTGGTCCTGCCGCGGTCCTGACCGCCTCCCTCTCTAGGTTGCATGCTGCCTGCTCCGGAGAACCCCGAGAAGGAACCTAGACACGTCTACGGCTGCCACGAACGCGAACTTGAGGGTGTTCCAAGCGAAGAGCAGCAAGAGGACGTTGAGGTCCCCGGGTCCTCCACGCTGAAGGACCGTGGCACAGATGCTCATGGCGAGCGGAGCCTTGACGGCCGGGCGTCAAATGCTAGTCGTACTGGCCGGGGACCAGCGCTGGGCCTCACACCTAGCCCGCAGTACGCGGACCTGGCCGGTGCTTCCGGAACAGTAGGACGTCGCCCTCAACCTCGACATCACCCAGTGGTGCCTCCCGAACCAACGCCGTTCGATACCTCTGTAGAAGGTCCCTTAACTCGTCACCCGAAGGATCAGCGCCGAGGAGGAGCGCCGCTAGCAGCTCACGCCGGCTGGTGTTCTCGCCAACCGAATCAGCACGGCCGAGCAGGTCATCGAGACGTTGATCTAGCGCGATCGGCCACCGAATCGAGACCTGCTTGTCGGCAGAGTCACGCAAGCGCTCATCTGGGTTCACTGAGTGTCGCTCGCGGGTCACGCCGGTGCCATCTCGTAGAATCGAAATATGTCTTTCAGAGGTCTGTCTGACCTCATCGTCACCATGATGGCGGCCGGTGGAGTCCGTGCGCTACTCGCTCACGACCAGCAGCTGCTGCACCGTGAGCTCGCGGCTCTCGCCGGCGACGACACCCCCGCGGCAGAGCGACTCTGGACCCGAGTCGGCGGACGCCCCAAGGTGGTGAGTTCCGAGAGCAAAGTGCGCGGACTCCCCGCGACCCTCTGGTCGGCGGTGAACTCCGGTGCCATGACCGCGACCGAGTACGCGGACGGCTCTGGCGCGTACGTGCTCACCCACGCTCAGCAGGTGGCCGGACGTCGGCTGTTGCTCTCCCTGCCCGCCGACGAAGCCGAACTCGTCTACCGGACTGGCGCTGCCTGGGCCGCCTCCTCGACGACACGGAAGAACCGGGCGAGCGCTGCTGAGTCTCCTCGCGCGACCCGCCGGTCGAGCCTCGCATAGCGTCGCCACGTCCCCGGACCCGGACCACGCCACGAGGCCTGCAGCTTGACCTGCCCTGCGTACCGGCCCTTCTCGACCGGCGCCGCCGTGATCCGCACCGTGCGAAGTTGCCGGGCGCGCGCACCCGGCGGCCAGGTGCCCTCCCAAACCCCGAGGAGACCCGTCCCGTCGACCCGACTCCAGTCGACGTACCGCGCGTCGTCCAGACGCCGGCGCGCCTCGGCAGCTGAGCCAGGACGACGGCCAGGGTCCGGGTCAGTCATCGCGCGCGCAACGGTTGCGACGGCAGGCGGCACCCACGGCGCCAGCTTGTAGAACTTCTGCGGCAGTGCTCGCTTGCTGCTGTCGACGTTGGCCTCCATCTTGGCCTCGTCGACGCTCTCCCAGTCGTAGGGCCCGTTGAGCATTTCGATTAGCACCATGCCGGTCGAGTACACGTCCGAGCACGGGTGGAGCTCCCCCGCCGCGCTCTCCGGCGGCAGGTAGGCAAGCGTTCCAGCCCCTGCGGGCGAACTCCCGTCGGTCAGCGCGGCCACGCTCCCCAGGTCGCCCAGGAAGCCGGTCGTCCGGGAGCCGTCGAGCATCACGTTGCCGGGCTTGACGTCGCGATGCAGCAGCTCGTGGTCAAGGTGCATGTAGTCGAGCGCGGCGAGCACCTGCGAGCAGATCGTCACGGCCTCCCGGATGGAGAAGACGTGTCCCTCCTCGAGGGCGGTGAAGACGCTCTGCCCCTCGCAGTAGTCCGTGGTGAACGTGACCACCTTGAGCGCAGGGTCCATGTCCGGCGTCCACTGCGCCTCCCGTACCGTCAGGAGGTTGTCGTGCTTGAGGTTCTTGAGGAGCTGAGGCTCGGTGAGTGAGCCAGGGATCCCGAACAGTGCCACGGTCTTCGCGACGACGTCGTGCTCGAAGACCTCGTGGCGGTACCGGTAACACTCCCCAGCCGCACCCTCGTTGATGCTCTGCAAGAAGGTGTACGAGGGCTTCGCCAAGTACTGGCCGTGAAGCTCCGGGGCCTCGCTCGCCGTCTGGAGGCTCGCCTCGGCGGCTCCCAGCTCGGCGCTCACTGTGAGTCCTGCAGCTCGCTGAGCGCAGCCAGAACGGTCGCCACGGCTAGGTCACGCTTGTTCGGTCCCCAGTTGGGCGTGATCTTCTCGGGGACCAGTTCGACGGCGATCTCCTGCAGCTTGCCGCTGTCGTAGCCAAGGCGGGACCGCACGGTCTCGCGCGCCACCCGGCGGAACTCGACGTCCTCCTCCGCGGCGGCGAACGCGACAACCGTCTCCATGGTGATCCGCGGAACAAGCGCGTGGTAACCCTGCTTGAAGCGCTTGTCGTACTCGGCCGACAGCAGCCAGACCAGTCCGATGTCGTACGCGCGCAGGACCCGACAGATGTCCTTGCGGGCGATAATCAGCGCCTGGCCGGTGTCCAACCCTTTGGGCAGGTCGAGCCGATAAGCGTTGCCGAGATCGATCAGCGTCCCGTCGGGCTCGACAGCCGCGAACCAGAGCACATCGCTCGCAGCGTGCACACCCAGCGCCCGCATCCGGTCCACCTCCCCGCCCAACCCATCAGCACCAATCCTAGTTGCCGTCAGGTTCTGAAGCGGGCTACTTGGACTTGGATCCGCCACCCTCGCCAGACGGCGGGACGGGAGGCCTGACGGGCGGCTTGGGCGGCTTTGCCGAGGAAGCCTTTGCCCGGTAGCCGTGCTCCAGGCCGTCACCGTTCATCGCGGAGCCGCTCAGGGTGCCCTTGGCAGGACGGCGCTCGGAGTCGGTCACCAGAGTTACGCCTTCTTTGAGCCGCCGCCCTGGCCAGACGGTGGGGTCGGGGGCTTGGCGACGGGTCGGGCCGGCTTGTGAGCGGTGGGCTTATAGCCGTGGGTCTCGCCGCTGGAGACCATCTTGGTGGTGGTCGGGACTGCCTTGGTCACTCGGCGGTCAGTCACTGTCCTGGTCCTTCTTGGAGCCGCCGCCTTGCCCCTTAGGTGGCTTTGGGAGCTTGGTATACGCACCGGACTTGGCGCTCCGCGAGACGGTCGTGGTGGAGCCAGACGCTCGGTAACCGCTGTGGCGCGGTGGCAGGGTCTTCGAGCTCGTCATCTAGGCCCTCCTCGTCATCTTCCGGATTCCATTGTGCCTCACTCGTCGGAATCCGGCCCGGGGAGCAGCAGTTCGACCAGGACCGCGTCGGTGCAATCGATCACGGCCCCGTTCGAATTCTCGACCGCTTGACCGAGGGTGCCGTTGTCGTCGACATGGAAGCTGACCTCGACATAGAGCGATCGCGGGTCGGGCCACGACGATGCGTATGAAGCTTTCCCGAACCAGCCGGCGTACCAGCCGCCGTCATTCATCCTCACGCGAACGAAACAGGGAGAAAGGTCCGCGAACGCGACGTCCCAACCGGAGGGTCGGGGGTCGATCCGGTTCCATCGCTGGTCAACCCACGAGTCCCTGAACTTGTCCTGAAGCCACCCCCAAGTGCTGATCCAGTAGTAGAGCCCGGCCGCCACCGCTGGGATAACGAACGCGGCAAGGAGGGCGAGGAGGGCGTACTTCTGCAGATGGTTGAGTGCCTCGTCCGGATTCTGGTTCGCGAGCGCCTCGATCTGCGGTCCCGCGATAGCCAGATAGACGAGCGCAAAGACGGTGCTTGCGACGATGGCACGCATCAGGCGGGAGGAGAGGTCAGCGTCGGCGGGCGTGCGGCCCCGGAGCCGGACCAGAACACCGAGGAACACGAACCCCGGGACGATCAGGACCAGCGTGATCAGCAGCTGGGTCGCTGAGCTCGGGATCATGTTGTCGATCTTGTCAGGCCGAGGCCGCGGTGTCGGCCAGGCTTCTGTGAAAGCCACGGACTCGTCGGCAGGCGAGGGGTTGTGGACGATGTCGCCGGCGCGGCTGACGAGGTCTTGCAGGCGGTGCGCGAGCAGCCAGAGGCCACTCGATCCGCAGGCCGTGCACCCTGGGGGTGCACGGCCGGTCCAAATTCTCCATTCGCCTCAGAAAGTTGCCGCAGATTGATCGCCCGCGGGCACGGCCAAGACTTTGGTGACTGAGACGAGCACCAGCAACCGAAACGAGGAGGACGACGCCGCGGCCACGGCGGCAACCGAACATCGGGCATACCGCCCTCGCCGGGCGAGTCCGAAATGGACGAAGCCCCGGATCTGGAACCCGGGGCCAGTCACTACGTGCGCGAGGGGGGAGTTGAACGTAGGAACACCACGCCTGATCACGCGCGACCGCCGTCCTGAGCGTGAAACCGGCGTCCCGTTACCTCCGGTTGCCTCCCGTTTCCTCGGCTCCGTGCACCCCAGGGGTGCACCAGCCGTATTCAGTTCGCCCCAGCCTACGTCTCGAGCCCGATCCTCTGGGTGACGAGACCTCAGATCTCGGGGAAGTCGAAAGGCGAGATGGCTCCAAGAGGCGTTCGTCAGCACGGCGGCGCAGCGATGGCAGAAACAACAGTCAAGGTCGATGGACCTGGGAATGCCTGGACTGCCCCAAGCACGGAGCCTCGGCGGTGGTGCTCGCGTGCTGCGTCCGCTGACTTGCCTACGATTGGTCACCCATCCCTGAGTTCGCCCGCCGCTTTGCGCATCTGAGAGATGGCATGGTCTTCATCGCTGGGGAGCGTCGCGGCGAGCTCATTCACCCGTCGCCAGCGGTCGAACGTCGCTCCGTCTCTACGGCCGGCCGCAGCCAGAGCCGACCACGTGTCCGCGCAGCGCAGGAGCGCGGTTCCGGCCTTGGCCATCTCAGCGGACCCCGTTAGCCGCGCCACGTCGGCACAGAACTGTGCCTGCAACCGGCGGAACAGGCCGCCGCCGGTCCCTGCCTTCTCCACAAAGGCGTGGAGTGAACGCAGTGCGACGTCCAGTTCCGGTTCGGGCATGAGTCCCGGCCACCGGTCGACATCTTCGGCGAAGACCGCGACCCCGCTGATCCCGGCAGCCGCCACGGCATCCGGTGGCAGCGCCGAGGTGTCCGGGATAATTGCGGTTACCGCCGCTTGCATGTTCTCGACCGAGGCGACGAGGGCCGAAGCTGCGGTCGGGCGGAGATCGGGGAGGGTCTGGGGCCAGTTCACGAAGTACGTGGTGTGCCTCGTGGGCACAGGGAAGGACCGTGACGCGCGCGCCCGCGCAAGAGCATCGTAGGGGACTTCCTGCACGTCGGCTCGGTCGTTGTCCACGACGAAAGCCGCCTCGGTGTCGTCGTCGTAACCGATCACGACGATGTCATGCCGACTCATCTGAAGGCGGACATTGAGGTAGGGCAGTTCAGCGATGTCCGCCCACATCAGCACGGGACGGCCTTGCTGAAGCTCGCGGCGGACCCAGCCCCAGCCGGTCACGGGGTCGTCGGTGCCACGGACGTCGACCTCGGCACCCAGCCTCGAAAGAAGGTCGACCTCGAGGTCACTGCTACGCCCGACGCTGTAGATGGGCGGGGTGAGACCGGGCATCCGCAGGTAGGTGAAACCCAGACCACCGCCCATTCCGAAGACCAGACCTTCGCTCGGTACCTCCTCCCAGCCGAGACCGGCCCACTCCAGGAGGTCTCTCAGCGCTCCGGAACCGCAATGACCGGCCTCACGGTGGGGATAGTCCAGCAGGATCCGCCGCGGCTCCGGTTGTCGGGGCAGGATCTCAGCTGACATGGCAACTCCTGAACCGGCTCGCAGCGCTCTGTGCGTACGCCGGTGGGTCGGGCGCGGTGGGTTCCGCGACTCTACATTTAGCTCAGGCACGCAGGGGCTCGCGGTCGACGGCGGTTGTGACGGCTGGTGCAGGTCACGATTCGAGGGAGAGGAACCGTACGGCGACTTCGGAGATCTTGCTCGCCGTCGCGGTCCGGTCCCACTTGGGCAGCGCCAGATGACTGACCGTCAGGCGCACCATGGTGTCGGCCGCGTCGACGACGTCGTCTGGGGGAAGGCTCGGGTAGCTCTCCGCCACCCATCCGGCCAGGGTGTCGGAGGCGAGGTCGAGAAGCCGCGCGGATGTCGTGAGCAGCGGGAGCATCCCCGTGGACGCCTGACTGCCCGCATCCAGGTCGCGGTTGGAGATGAGCACTGCCTTGAGCAGGGGGCTGCGTTCGGCCTCGTTCAAGGTGTAGTCGACGGCTGCTGCGATGCCGCGTTTCGCATCGCCGATGTGTGCCTCCAGCGCCTTCTGGATGCCCTCCAGGAAGCGCGAGGCCTCGCGGAGTACGACGGCTTCTCCGAGGCCGGCCTTGTCACCGAACTCCTTGTAGAGCACCGCCCGGGACACCCCGGCACGATCCGCGACCTCCCCCATACGCACCCGGTCCCAGCCGCGGTCGACGATCAGGTCGTGGGCAGCCTCGAGGACAGCGGCGCGCATGTGCTGCCTGAACCGTTCGCGCATGGACGGTGCCCGCATGACAGAGAGGTTAGCGATGTGTCTCGCGACCGACTCGCGTCCCTGACCTGGACACGCCCGCACGCTACCTAGCGTGCTCGTCGGCCAGTTGGTCGACCATGGCGGCGAGGGTGTCCTGGAGTCTCTGCACCCCTACAGTCACTGCCGTCGCCCTCGGAAAATTTCGGAGGTCCTCGAGTGGCACCGGGTCCCCGACCAGCAGGGTGACCCGACGACGGCGGCGGCGGCCTAGCACTACCCTCCCTTCGTAGGCTGGCACGATCGCCTGCACGCCCCATTGAGCGACGGGAATCAGTGGAGCTGACGTCTCCAGCGCGATGCGAACAGCACCTGACCTGAGCGACATCAGGCGCCCATCCGGTCGCTTCGTGATCGATCCTTCCGGATACACGACGACAAGAGCGCCACGCTCCACGGCTTTGACCGCGGCACGGATCCCAGACCGGCCGTCGGACCGATCGACCTCGACGTGGCCGGCCGACCGGAACCACCAGCCGACTGCTCTACGGTGAAACAGGCTCGCCTTGGCCATGAACCGGGGGGTCCGGCCCTGGGCGAGGATCATCTCCCCCAGGAACAGCGGGTCGGCCTGGGAGACATGGTTGGCGGCGAGCACCGCGCCTCCCGACCCGGGCAGGCGTTCGGTGCGGCGCCAGTCCGCTCTCCTGCCCAGCAGGAGCAGCGGTTTACAGACGAGCAAGGCCAGCCACCACGCAGGCCCGCGGGCGTCTCCGGGGACGCGTCTCTCACCCGCGGGCCGACGCGAGTCACGCAAGTCCGGAGCGATATGCAGGACTCTCACCGCCGTCCAGACCGTCGACCTCCAAGCCATCCTTGCTCAGCTCGGCGGGCGATGGCTCGGTGGTGACCACGACCAGCGGTTACTGCGGCTTCTCACACCGCCACCTCCGCTTTCAGTGCGGCCATGTCGATCGCGGTCCCCTGGGTGAGCATGCGTTTGGTGGCCATGAAGTCGCGGGGACGGTTGACACAGTCAGCGGCTATCGGCTCGCCCTTCCGGAGGTAGTAGCAGGTGAAGTGGCGGTCACGGGTCGGGTCACCGCTCACGACGATGTCGTCATAGCCGGTGTTGAGTCCCGCGATCTGGAGCTTGAGGTCATACTGGTCCGACCAGAACCACGGGAGCGCCGCCAGCTCCTTGTCCTTTCCACAGATGGTCGCTGCTGCCACCTTGGCCTGCTCCACTGCGCTCGGGACCGACTCCAGCCTGATTCGTCGGCCGTAGCGGGGGATGTCCTGCGACGTGCAGTCCCCGGCCGCCACGATGTCAGGGTCACTGGTGCGGGCGTGGGCGTCGATGAGGATCCCGTCGTCCACGACCAGGCCGGCTGCCTCGGCGAGCTCGGTGGTCGGCTCGATACCGATGCCGACGATCACAAAATCGGCTCGGACCGATTCGCCGCTGGCCAGGACCACCTCTCGCAGGCGGGTGTCGCCGACCAGGGCCTCGACCGAGGCGTCCGTCCGCACGTCGACGCCCTCTTCTTGGTGGATCCGCGTGAAGAAGGCCGACACCTCAGGGGCGGTGACCCGCTCGAGGACCCGGTCTGCGGCCTCGAGGACCGTGACGTGGAGGCCCGACGAGCGCAGCGAGGCAGCGGTCTCCAGCCCTATATACCCACCACCCACTATGACGGCGTTGCGTCCGGGGATCGCGTCCTCGCGAATCCGCTCCACGTCCGACGACCGACGCAGGTAGTGCACCCCGTCGAGGTCGGCACCCTCGGCACGGAGACGTCGGGGGTGCGCTCCCGTGCAAAGAGCAAGAGCGTCATAGGACAGGCGGTCCCCGGTGCCGAGCACGAGCTCGCCCGCCGACCGGTCGATCGACTGCACGCTGGCAGTCAGGGGCTCGACGTCCTGCTTGACGTAGAAGTCCTCAGACCGGATGGCCAGCTCCTTCAGCGAGCACTTCCCGGCCAGATATCCCTTCGACAGCGGAGGTCTTTGGTACGGCAGCGCCGACTCGTCACCGACCAGCACGATGTCACCCGACCAACCCTCCTGGCGGAGGCTGGTGACCAGCTGTACCCCGGCATGGCTGGCGCCGACCACCACCGCGCGTTCCGTGCTCATCCGGCGCCCTTGGGGGTGAGCTCGACCATCAGCTTGCTGATGCCGCGAACGAAGTTGGACTGCACGTACTGCGGCTCCCCGACCACATCGATCCTCTCGAAGCGCGGGAGCAGCTCCTCCCAGAGGATCCGCAGCTGCAGCTCGGCCAGCCGGTTGCCCATGCACCGATGCACGCCGAAGCCGAAAGCAATGTGGTTGCGGGCGTTGGGCCGGTCGATGATCAGCTCGTCCGGTCGCTCGAACACCGTCTCGTCGCGGTTGCCGGACGCGTACCACATGACCACCTTGTCGCCCTTGCGGATGAACTGGCCGTTCAGCATGGTGTCGGTCTTGGCGATCCGCCGCATGTAGGCAAGGGGGGTTTGCCAGCGGATGATCTCAGAGACCATGTTCGGGATCAGGTCCGGGTTGGCCTTGAGCTTCTCGAACTGGTCGGGGTACTGGTTCAGCGCGAGAACTCCGCCGCTCATCGAGTTGCGTGTGGTGTCGTTGCCGCCCACGATCAGCAAAACGAAGTTGCCGATGAACTCCATCGGACGCTTGATCAGGTCCTTGGTGCTCTCATCGCTCTGCAGCATCGTGACCAGGTCGAACCCGGGCTCTTCGCCGGCCGCGAGCCGGGCGGCCTTGGCGTGCCAGAGTTCCGTGAGTCCTCGCGCCATCTCGAGCATGCCGCGGAACAGCTCGTCGTTGTCGGTAGTGGCGGGGCCGCCGTTGGTCTGCTCCATCGAGGTTGCCAGGTCCGACCACTCGACGAGCTTGTGCCGCTCCTCGAAGGGGAAGTCCAGCAGCGTGGCCAGCATGCGGGCGGTCAGCTCGATCGACACCGTGCTCACCCAGTCGAACGGTTCGTTGACGGGCAGGTTGTCCAGGACGTCCCTGACGCGCTCGCGAATGAGGTCCTCCATCTCATGGAGGTTCTTCGGCGCAACGACACCTTGGACGGCGCGACGCTGTATGTCGTGTTTGGGTGGGTCCATGGCGATGAACATCGCGACGTCCATGAACCGCGGGGGTGTTCCGATGACGATGAGAGGCTCGGCGGAGAAGACCTCGTGGTTCTTGTCCACCGCCATGATGTCGGCGTGACGCGTCACCGACCAGAACGGGCCGAAGGGACTGTGGGGCTGGTAGTGGACCGGAGCCTCGTTGCGCAGACGTTCGAAGTAGGACGCCCACCGCCCCTGTCGGTAGAGGAACGGGTTGCTGAGGTCGATGTCGGCGAGGGGGACCTCTTCGACCGGCGGGATCGGGGCCTCGACGAACATCGGCCCGTTCGCGCCGGTGAGCCACCGCCGGCCCTTGTCGTAGAGGCGCGCGCCCTGGATCTGTCGCTCCAGGGGGATTGCGGACTCGACCTTCGTCTTCACTGTTTCTGGGATCTTGACTTCTGGGAACTTCATCTGGCTTGACCTCCTGCTACATCTGGAACTCGGGCAACTGCACGGTCAAGCCATCCCACGATTCGCAGACTTTGACTTGGCACGACAGGCGAGACGTCGGCTGTCGCTCGGGGTTCATCGAGAGCATCTCCTCCTCCTCGGGACCGGACCGGCCGACCTTGTCGGCCCAGGCGGGATCAACGATCACGTGACAGGTGCCGCATGCGGCCTCGCCGCCGCAGTCGGCATCGATGCCCGGGATGGCGTTGTTCGTCGCCACCTGCATCAGCGAACTGCCCTCCTCGAGCGGGGCCTCGTGCTGCTCCCCGTCGTGTGACATGAAGGTGACCACTGCCATCGACAATTCTCCTGACTTTGCCTACTGGATGGACGTTCTGGCGATGATTGTTGTCGGCGGTCCGCTGGCAAAGCCATGTCGTATCGTGTCAGTATGTTGTGAATTCGGATCACGTGAGGGTTGCCTGTGTGGACAGACGAGCCAGGCGTCCCGTCGCTGGCCTTCGTGCAGCTGCTGAGCAGTCCGGCGATCGACGAGGACGCCGTCGAGCGTTTTCGCGTCGTCATGGCGCGCGAGGGAACCGGTGAGCTGACTCTCATCCAGACCCAGGGCGAGGCACCGCTGCGGTGGTTCCGCGAGGTCTATCCCGACCTCGACGGCGAGCAGGCCACCCGGCTCGGGATCGCCTGCGCAGAACACGCACAGCTCACGTCCTTCGGACCGTTGAGTGTCCCGTTGGTCAGCGCGTGCACCGTCGCAGAGGTCGTGGAGCTGCTGACCTACCTGCCCTTGATCACCAAAGCGGTCACCACGCAGTTCCATCCGCGGCAGGACGACCTGACGATCAGGCTGTTGGGGAACGCAGGCGACCCCGATCTCGACTGTCTGGTCGTCACTTACTGCGGACTGGCACTCATGCGGTTGATCGACCTGCTGGTCGGCGAGCCGTCGGAGGCGACCATGCACAGCCACTGGCCGGAGCCGAGCGGGCTACCCCGAGAGGCCGAGAGCCGGTCCCGACTCGAGTTCGACGCCCCCTTCTCCTACCTGCACATGCCCGCGAGGACGCTTCGTGCTGCCTGCCGCTTCCCCGACCCGATCACCTACGGACTCGCCGTCACCGAGCTCCAGCAGGCGCTCGCGCGCCGAGCCGGCACCCCGGAGTTCGCCCGCAGGGTCCGGGCGTTGCTCGACGACGGGCCCGGGGCGAGGACGATCCAGTCCGTCGCAAACGAGTTCTCGATGTCCTCGAGCACCCTGAAGCGCCGCCTCGCCGCTGAGGGGACCAGTTTCCGGGAGCTGCTGCAGCAGTCGATGGTCGACCGCGCCAGGAAGCGGCTTCTCGACCCCTCCACGTCGGTCAGCGAGGTCGCCAACGAGCTCGGCTACAGCGATCTCACCAACTTCTCGCACGCCTTCAAGAGATGGACCGGCAGCTCACCGAGCCACTTCCGAGGTGAGCACGAGCACCGATGAGGCGAGAGTGCTCAGTCCGAGCTCACCGACGGGTTCACGGCTGCATGCTCGGTGGCCTCCCCGGTGTCGGCAGGAGCAGCGAAGGTGTCGTCCGCAACCCCTAAGCCGGGGGTCATGCGGCCGTAGGCCTGGTCGAGGGCCGTCAGGGTCCGGTCCAGCGAGAGGTCGTCGAAGCTGTCGAAGTCCATCGGGGCACGTCGAAGCTCTCGCACAGCTCGCCATTGAAGGCCGGCGTCGCCTTCAACCATCGGTCGTCGAGGTGGACGCTGCAGTACCCGTGGTACACGAACAGGTCCGCGCCACCCATGAGGGCCCGCAGGTTGTCGGTCCGCAGGTGGTTGAGGAAGTCGGCGAAGCCCACCCGGGCAGGGATGCCCACGGCCCGCAGCGCTGCGGTCAGCAGCACCGGCCTTGGGAACGCTGTAGGCGCGGCCTGCCTCGAGCACGTAGCTGGCCCGGTAGTGCTCAGGGTCTCGGGGCACCGAATGGGGGTCGTACCAGACTCTGTCCCGGACCGCTGCGAAGAGCAGGCTCGCCCGCTCACGCGGCGTCGATGCGCCGGCGACCACCTGCTGCGTGAAGTCGCGCACCGCAGCGCTGTCGTGATCGAGGAAGAAGGCCGACTCAAGGTGCGGTCCCGCCGTCGGCGTCATCGCCACCGCCAGGTGGTCGTCGGCCTTCCCGACCTCGACGACCATGCGTCGGCCTCCTCTTCCCAACGCGGCTGCGCACAGTGCGCGCCGTCCACACGCTGGAGCGGTCCTCATCGGACGCTCAAGTAGCTGTCGTCGTCGAAGCCGAGCCCGACGCTGTCAGCGAGATTGCGCGGGTCAACCACACCTGGTGTGCGATCCGGGCGACGACCTCGTCGTGCGACTCGTCGTGGTAGTCGAGCCAACAGATGGTCCCAGCATCGACCGGGTGCCCATCAGCCCCGCCATGACGCCGTCCCGGAAGGTCGACCTCGGGGTTGCGCAGGTACGCCCGACGCGGCGGCCACCAACTCCCCCGGAACCGCGTGCGCCCCAAGCCTGGCCCGACGCATCTCCCTGTTCTGCTGGCGCACTGCCATGAAGCGATCGAGGGTCGGATGCTCGGCCGCCCAACCGAGTGCAGCCCCGATGGCACCCGGATGATGGCAGGGCCGGTGCCACTGACCTGCATCGCGGGCCGAAGGGTGGTCGATGACCTGGTCCGCCGCGCACCGCAGCACCTCGCCGACGAGATCTTCCTTGCTGCGAAGTGGCGGTAGACGTGGGGCCGCGCATGCCTGCGCGTTCGGCGATCTGAGCGGTGCCGACCCCGGCGCCGTGATCCTCGATCGCGTCAGCCGCCGCCACTAGCTGTTCGCGCCGCGGACCTCGATGGGAGACGAGTCGAGATGACTCGGCGATCGGCTTGGAATGCTTAAGCTGTGGAGCGGGGATCGTCGGCGGTGGTGTTCGCGTATTGCGTTCGCCGACCGGCCACGATCGGTCACCCACCCCGGAGTTCGCCCGCAGCAGTGCGCATCTGGGAGATGGCATGGTGCTCGTCGCTGGTGAGAGTCGCGGCGAGTTCATTGACGTGTCGCCAGCGAGCGAGCGTCGATCCGTCGCTACGGCCGGCGGCAGCTAGAGCCGACCATGTGGCCGCGCAGCGCAGGAGCGCAGTTTCAGCCTTCGCCATCTCAGCGGACCGCGTTCGCCGCGCCACGTCGGCACAGAACTGCGCCTGCAACCGGCGGAACAGGCCGCCGCCGGTCCCTGCCTTCTCCACGAAGGCGTGGAGAGAGCGCAGCGCGACGTCCAACTCAGGTTCGGGCATGAGTTCCGGCCACCGGCCGACATCTTCCGCGAAGACCCCGATTCCATCGATCCCGGCACCAGCAACGGCATCCGGCGGCAGCACCGAGGTGTCCGGGATGATCGCGGTCGCCGCCGCTTGCATGTTCTCGACGGAGGCGACGAGGGCCGAAGCCGCGGTCGGGCGGAGATCCGGCAGGACCTGGGGCCAGTTCACGAAGTAGGTCGTGTGCCTGGTGGGCACGGGGAAGGATCGTGACGCGCGCGCCCGCGCAAGCGCATCGTAGGGGACCTCCTGCACCTCGGCTCGGTCGTTGTCAACCACGAAAGCGGTCTGGGTCTCGTCGTCGTAACCGATCACGACGATGTCGTGCCGACTCATCTGGAGGCGGACATTCAGGTAGGGCAACTCAGCGATGTCTGCCCACATCAGCACGGGACGACCTTGTCGTAGTTCCCCACGGACCCAACCCCAACCGGTGGCGGGGTCGTCGGTGTGCCGGACGTCGACCTCTGCACCCAGCCTGGCAAGAAGATCCACCTCAAGGTCACTGCTACGCCCGACGACGTAGATGGGCGGGGTGAGACCAGGCACCCGCAGATAGGTGAAGCCGAGCCCACCGCCCATTCCGAAGACCAGACCTTCGCTCGGCACCTCCTCCCAGCCCAGGCCGGCCCACTCCAAGAGGTCTCTCAGCGCTCCGGACCCGCAATGACCTGCCTGACGGTGGGGATAGTCCAGCAGCACTCGACGCGGCTCCGGCCGAAGCGCAGCGACCTCAACTGACATGGGAACTCCTGGAGTAGTCGGAGCACTCTGCGCGAGCGTGTGCCCGTCAAACGGTGGGCGCGAATCTACATGCATTCATGCACGCATGTAGACTCAGGCTGTGCCGCTGAAGCTAGGACGACAAGAAGACCGCTCGGCTGCTACCCGTCGGGCATTGCTGGACGCGACGGTCACATGCCTTGCCGAGCTCGGCTATACGGGGACAACCAGCGCCGCGGTCGCGGCTCGAGCGGGCCTTTCTCGCGGCGCGCAGCTGCACCACTTCGGGACACGCGACCAGTTGGTCGTGGCGGCGGTTGAGCACTTGGCGCAGCAGCGCCTGCGCCGCGTCCGAGAGCAGATGGCCCAGCTCGAGCTCCGTGACGCCGAGGACGGGGGGGCGACCGACCACAGGAGGCGAGGGACGGCGCTCCGCCTGCTATCAGATGCGCTGTCGGGGCCCTTGTATGCGGCGAGCCTCGAACTGTGGGTGGCCGCCCGCGCTCACGAAGAGCTGCGGGCAGAGTTGGTCCCCACCGAAGACCGCGTGAACGCGGAGCTCGCCGAGATGTGCCGCACCTACGTCACACAGGACCCCATCGAAATCCGACTCACCCTGGATCTCCTTCTCGGTCGAGGGGTTAGCGGTCTGCTCGCTCCTCATTCCCATGAACGGCAGAGCGAAGTCTTGGCTGCCTGGGCGCAGCGCCTCCAGGGCGGTCCTCGTGGCTGACATGCAAGCGCTGCTGGCCATGTGGGCGGAGAAGTTCACCGTCTACCCGGACGGGGCTGAACTCCCGACTCACCACGACCACTGCCTGGGGTGCGGCCCGAACAATCCCCATGGGCACCACCTCCGGGCCCTGCGGCACGGGGATGGTGTGCAGGCTTGGCACACGTTCGACAATCGTCACGTAGGCGCACCGGGCATTGTCCATGGCGGCGCAGTCGCCACCGTTGTCGATGACCTTTACGGTTGCCTGCTTTTCCTCGAAGGAGGCCCTGCCGTCACCCGCCAACTGACGATCGAGTATTTGGCACCGGTACTCATCGGAGCGGAGTACCGACTCCAGGCCGATGTCGTCCGGCGCGAAGGGCGCAAGCTGTTCGTCGCTGCCCGTGCAACCGAGCCAGCCGGTCGCGCGGTCATCACTTCTACGGCCGTGTTCGTGAAAGTGTCTGTCGAGCACTTCGCTCAGGGCAGTCCACCTGGCGTGCCTGCGGATTGACCGCGCCCGTCCTTGCAGGGCCGCCTCGGGCCATCGCTCGCGGCCTGCGGCCTGCGCCTCCAATCCGGGCATCCGCTGACGCTCACACCCGGGATCGGGACCACTCGAGCGGCTCGCCAATCCGGCCCCGACCCCGGGCCGTCGGCTGACGCGGTCAGTTGTGCAGATGGACGCCATGTTTGTACTCTCGGTACAAGCCCAGCACAGCGAAGGGATCCACGTCGGTGCGTACTGTCCCGGCTCACACGGCGGTCAAACTCAGCGTCGCAGCGGAGCTGTTCGCCGATCACGGTGTCGAGCAGACCAAGATCGAGGACATCGCTGCTGCCACTGGGATTCCCAAGGCGACGTTGTACTACTACTTCGCCGGCAAGGAGGAGATCCTTGCCTTTCTGTTCCGCGACACCTTGAACCGCGTTGCGGATGAGGTGGCCATCGCCGTCGAGTCGGAAGGGTCGGCAGCGGCCCGGCTCGCCGAGGTGATTCGAGCGCAGTTGCGGGTGATGGCGGAGCAGCCGGCGATCTGCCGGGCTTTGGTGGGTGAGCTAGGACGTGCGGGCCGTATCCCTGAGATCGCAGCGATGATTCATGCGGCCTACTACCAGCCCGTACAGTCGCTGATCGAGGACGGCGTGACTGAGGGCTCGCTGCGGCAGGTGCCCGATCCGGAGTCGGGTGCCATGGCGGTCTTCGGTGCGGTCACCATCAGCGCCCTGTCCTACCTTGTCACCGACCAGGCCCTGGACCAGGAGCGCATCGCGAGCGCCGTGACGACCCTGGTCCTCGACGGCCTGCGGCTGCGTCAGCGCTGACCCCGACCGCGCGGCCGCAAGCGACGGTGCCGGTCCCGACAGACGAGGATCTTACGACGTGCTAAACCAAGCCCTGCCGATCTGGGCAGTCCGCGTACTGACCGCTGTCCTCGCACTGGCACTGTTCGTCCTCACCGTTGCGGTCGCCCTGCTGCTGCCGCACATCCCCCGGCTGGTGCGGGCGGCCTCCGACATGCCGGCGGCCCTAGAAGTGGTTGACCGAGCGCCGGACACCCTGGACCAGGTAGAGAGGATCGACCGCAATGTCGAGAGCCTCACTCCCCCTGTGGCCACCGCGACCGAGGACCTCTCCGCGGTCGCGCCGCACATCGAAACCCTCGCCGGCCAGATCAACCAACTCTTGGATGACCTGGCGGCCCTGCAGCGGACCTCCAAGCCGCTCGGCGAGGCCGCCCCCAAGATCGCGGCCCTCTCCGGGCAGCTCGAGGGCCTCCAGACCTCGCTACGTCGGCTCGATCGCGACCTCGTCGAGCCACTGACGGAGGTGAGGAGGCCGATGCGGAGGCTCGCAGACACCGCGGGGCCACTCCCCGAGAGCCTGGAACGTCTCAACCGGAGCACCGCCGTGCTCGAGCAGCTACCCGGGTACTTCGACCGACTGCAGCGAATCCTCGTACGTGTCGCGCGGCATGTGCGAAATCTCGATGAGAAGACAGGCCCGAACCTCTGGTGATCCGGGTGGCCGAGCGCTACCCACTCGTGACGGACTTACGTGCATGCACGACGGCATGTAGCGTGCTGCCATCCGGACGCTTCTCTCTTCCCGTTCGCGTCCGTTGGGGGTGACCCAATGAACCGCGGGCCTGTCTGGCAGCCAATGGCGGACCTGCTCTCCGACGTGGTGTGGCATGCGGCGTGGTGGCTCTATGGCGGAATGGTGGCCTTCGGGAGTTGCTGGTGGTTCGGATGTGGCGGCTACCGCGAGTGGCAGCAATGGGAGCGTGACTGGCTTGAGCGGCGCGAGCAGCGACGAAGGAGCCGTATCGACAGAGACATCGCGCGCGGCCTGCGCGAGATCGAGGAATTCCTCCGGCTTCGGTGCTCCCCGCCGGTGAATGAGCCTCACGGCGGGACGCGGCCAAGGGTACGCCACGGCCGACCGAGGCCGCTTCGATAGTCGCGCGAGCGGGCGGATCCCTTCATCCCGTACGGGCCGAGCCAGGCTCGCTACATGTGCCGGTGACGCAGACCAGCACGCGCCCCGGCCACACCGCCCCCTCCTTCGCACGCGGCCGTGAGGGCGGGCCACTACTTGCCGATGACCTCAGGACGACGCGCCACCTCCGTGTCCTGACGTTCCGTGAGCATGCGCAGGAGCCTGTCGCCCTCGACATCGAGGTCGGGCAGCATCCGGTCCAGCCAACGCGGCAACCACCAGGCCTTGTCGCCGAACAGCGACATCAGCGCCGGAGTCAAGGTCATGCGGACCAAGAAGGCGTCGATGAGGATGCCGATCGCAAGCGCGAAGCCGATCTGCTTGATCATCACGTCATGGCTGAAGATGAAGCCGGCGAACACCGAGACCATGATCACCGCGGCGGCGACCACGACACGGCTGGCCTGATCGAAACCGTGAACCACGCCGGCCTCGCCGTGGTGGCCGTGGACGTGGGACTCGCGCATCGAGGAGACCAGGAAGACCTGGTAGTCCATCGCTAGCCCATAGAGGATTCCGGTGACAATGACCGGGATGAAGCTGAACAATGGCCCGCCGGTGTCGACCCCCACCATCCAGCCAAGCCATCCCCAAGAGAACACCGCAGTGGTCACCCCGAAGGTCGCCAAGATGCTGAGCAGGAACCCGAGCGTGGCCTGGATCGGTACGACGAGTGACCGGAACACCACCAGCAGAATCAGGAGCGACAGCCCCACAATGATGATCAGGTACAGCGGGACGATCTCGGCGAGCCGGTCGGACATGTCGATGCCGATAGCGGTGAAGCCAGTGACGCCGATCACGACGTCATGATCCTGGGCGACAGCCGAGCTGGGTGAACGGAGCGCCTGAACGAGGTCGGCCGTGGCATCGTCGTCTGGGCCCGAGGTGGGGATGACACTGAGGACTGCCATCTCCCCGTCCTGACTGGTGCCCACTGGCACCGCAGCGACGATCTCCTTGCGCTGCTGGAGCTGTTGGGTCACCGCGCCGAGGGTCCGAGGCGTGACGGCGGCGCCATCGGCGGACTCCACGGTCACCAGCAACGGACCGTTGTACCCCTCACCGAACCCGCGGGTGACCGCCTCGTAGCTCTGCCGCGCGGCGGTGTCGGTGTTTGCGCTGGCACCCGTCGGCAAGCCGAGGTCCATGCTCGCCGCGGGAACAGCACCCACCCCCAAGACCGCCACTACACCGAGGATCACCGGCCAACGGAACCGCACCACCGCCTTGACCCAGTGGTCGGCCACGCTGTGGCTGTCCTCCTCCCGGCGGGTATGCCCCTTCTTGCGGGCTTTGGCCGACACGATCCGCTCCCCGATCAGTCCGAGCAGAGCCGGCAGCAGGGTCAGCGCGATGAGGACAGCGAGCAGCACCGTGGCCGCGGCGACCAGAGCCATGGTGGTGAGCATGGAGATGCCAATGACGGTGAGCGCGACCAAGGCCACGATCACGGTGAGACCGGCGAAGAGCACGGCGCTGCCTGCCGTTCCAACCGCCCGGCCAGCCGCCTCGCGGGCGTCGAGGTCGCGATCGATGATCAGTCGCCGCTGCCGGTTGACCACGAACAACGCGTAGTCGATTCCCACCGCGAGGCCGATCATCAACGCCAGGACAGGGGTTGCGGTGTTCATCTCCACCGTCGTCGACAGGGCAAACGCCGTTCCCACGCCCACCCCGACCCCGACGAGGGCGGTGATCAATGGAAGGCCAGCGGCGACGAGCGAGCCAAGCGTAAGAACGAGGACCACGGCCGCGACCGCGAGACCGACCACCTCGGCGGCGCCGACCGGGATCTCGATCGCCTTCAGCGAGTCACTCGGCAGGACCCGCAGACCGGTGCCCCGCTCCGCATCCTCGACGACCGACAAGACCGCGGAGACCTGATCGTCGGTCAGCGACGTGGACGGCACGGTGAACTGGAACTGGAACAGCGCCACTGGCGCCTGAGTCGAGACCAGCACCCCCGGCACCGGGGTCCCGTCGAGGACCAGCGGCTGGTACGGCGGCGCCGTCCCCGGCCCGCTTTCCGGCTGGTCAGCCCCAGGCCCTCCCGGCGGCTGCCCCTGACCCTGGCTCAAGTCAGCCGGGTTGATGACCTGGTCCAGCTCGTAGACGTCCTGGACCGTCTCAGCGATCGCGGCCATCCGCGCGGGGGTATCCAGCCGGTCGCCGTCTGGAACGGTGAACACCACACTGGCCTGGCCTCCCGATGCCTCCGGCAGCTCCCGAGAGACCCGATCGAGAACCTGCTGGGCCTCGGTGTTGTCGATCTTCATCTCCGAGGTCACCTTCACCCCGTTGACCACCAGTGCAGCGACGACGGCAGCCAGCACCAACACCCACCCGACGATGATGGGCCAGGGCTTGCCGAAGCAACCGCGCCCGAGGCGGTACAAGAACGTGGACATGGGCTGCTCCTCAGCGAGTGATGTGCGGGTCAGAACCCGGTACGGAGGTGATTGAAGACCTCAGTCAGGAACTCGTCGAACTCCACGGCGTCGCGACTCGGCGGATCGCCAGGAAGGCGGACGTCGACGAGCCCCTCCAGCGCGGTGGAGACCATGCCGTAGACGGCGCCGACCAACAGGGTGAGGTAGGAAGCCGGATAGCGTCCGGCCGCCACGGCGGCCACCCGCTCCTCGACCTCCAACCGCATCCGGTGCTGGACGTGATAGACGTGAGGCTCCAACGATGGATGCGCGCGCGCCAACGCCAGCACCTCCCGCATCCGGGAAAGCCCCGCTGTCGTCAACTGCAGCCGCAGCACGACCTCGACCGCGTCCAGTAACGGGCGCCCATCCGACACGTCCTCGAGTGCGTCGGCGGCAGCCTCAATACCGGCGTAGGCGACCGATGCCACCGCCGCTTCCTTGCAGGGGTAGTGGTTCGCGAATGTACGACGCGAGTAGCCGGCCAACTCTGCGACCTCGTCGATCACGAACCCGTCCAGGCCGCGCTCCTTCGCCAGGCCAAAGGCAGCCTCGGCAAGCGCCTGTGCCGTCGCCGCACGCTTCCTCTCCCTCAGGCCTTGGGTCACGGCCATAGCCTCCCAGGCACTTGCCCAACAGGCAAAATTGCCTGATCTGCACATCACATTCTGGTCGCGGCCCCCCGGACCGGCCGCTGCGCAGTCGCCGGCCGCGCGACCCCTCCTCGGAGCGGCTGGTCACCGGCGCGGCACTGCTGCCGATCGCCCTGCTGGGCGGCGCCGTTCAACCTGACCCGGTTCATACCCGGCAGCTCGCCCTACGACCAGCACAGCATCCCCCAGCGGATCCTCGGAATGCCGACCGCCCTGCTGAGCCAAGACCTGATCGTCATCACCGCTGCTCTGGGCCTCGCCATGAGGCGAGCGGCGCGGCGTGGGTGAGTCCTCCGTCTGGGGTGCGCTGAGTCGGCACCGGACGACACTTTGGCGCCGCCAGGAGTCTCGACTTGAATGACGGGGTGTGCTGTACTCAGAGTACAAACTCATTGTTGAAACTGAGAGGGTTGTCTGATAGTCCACGGCCCCAGGCCGATCGCCGCCTCCTGCCGTTGCGCCCCTCGCGGCACTGCACAGGCGAACCACACGCCACACCAGATCCGGCCGTTCGAAGGTGGAGCGGCGTCGAGGGCGCCTGGGAACGAAGCAGACGATGAAGCCACCTGGAGATACCGATGAGCAACCAGCAGCTGACCTACAGCCCGTTCGATCCCGACATCATCGCTGACCCTTACCCGGTCTACCGGCAGCTGCGCAGTGAAGTCCCCGCCTACTGGTCGGAGCAGGCGAACACCTGGGTGCTCAGCCGATACGTCGACGTCTGCGCGGCGCTCGCCGACCCGGCGACCTACTCCTCTGCGTCCGGGATCTTCCCGACCCCTCCCGGGGTGGACATGACCCAGTTGTTCTTGCCCATGCTCATCATGACCGACCCACCGCGACACACCGCGCTGCGCAAGATCGTCAGCAAGGCGTTCACCCCCCGGCGAATCGCCGCACTCGAACCCCACATCCACTCCATCGTGGACGATCTGCTCGATGATTCACCGAAGTCGGATGGGTGGGACTTTGTCTCTGGGTTCTCCGGACCGCTGCCGGCCATCGTGATCGCCGACATGCTGGGCGTGCCGCGGGCAGACCGTGACCGTTTCCGCACGTGGTCCACCACTCTCATACAGTCCAACCCCGCCCGTGGCGAGTTCGGCCCCGGTCTGGAGGCCGCCACATCCCTCTACGACTACTTCTCAGAGTTTCTTGCTGAACGACGCGCGCGCCCTCAGGACGACCTCATGAGCGCGCTGGTCCAGGCCGACGCCGACGGCGAACGCCTCAGCGAGGATGAGCTCCTCGGCTTCTGTCTGCTGCTGCTCGTGGCCGGACACGAGACCACCACGAACCTGCTCTCCAACAGCGCGGTCGTGCTCGCTCAGCAGCCCGATAGCCGCCGGCAACTGGCGGACCGCCCAGAACTCGTTCCCGGCGCCGTCGAAGAGCTGCTCCGCTACGACTCCCCCGTCCAGGGCCTGTCGCGCACCCTTACCCGGCCGGTCGACGTGCACGGACAACACATGGCGACTGGCGAAACCGTGCTGCTGCTCTTCGGCTCCGCCAACCGAGACGACCAGGCATTCTCAGACGCCGACCACTTCGACCTCCATCGCGCTCCCGAACGGCAGGTCGCGTTTGGACGTGGGATCCACTTCTGTCTCGGCGCGGCGCTGGCGCGGCTCGAAGCGCGCATCGCGCTGCAGGCACTCCTCGCCCGCCAACCGGACTGGGAAGTCGACCTGGATTCGGCCGTTCGACTCCGCTCTGGCCCCATCCGCGGCTACCTGTCCCTGCCCCTGGAGTAGCGCAGGTCGGCGGAAGGTCCGGCGCGGGCGACAGCCACACGCAGTTCCTCTTCAGCTGCCGACCGAGGCTCGGCGTGCCACTGCTCGTGCCCGTCGCTCCATCACCGCTGAACCGCGCTTGTGCAGCAGCCACCCACTGATGACCAGTGGCACGCCGAACGCTAGGAACCCGAGATCCCACGACAGTGGGGCGCCGATGTCGTCGCGCACATGGTGAACACCGAGCAGGTGATGATTGACGATGCCCTCCAACAGGTTGAAGATCCCCCACCCCGCGAGAACCAGGCCGAAATGGAAGGACCAACTCGGAGCGAAACGGCCTCCACGCCAAGCCTTGATTGGGGACTGCTGCACGAATAGGTGACATCTGATCTGTGGTGCCGAGAGGTGCCGCTGGAAGGATGTGCACTGTGCCGAAGCCGTACCCCAAGGAGTTCCGCGACGACGTCGTTCGCGTCGCGAGGAACCGTGAGCCGGGAGTCCACCTCAAGCAGATCGCTGCCGACTTCGGCATCAGCGAGTCGTGCCTGACGAACTGGATGAAGACCGCAGACGTCGAGGATGGCGTGAAGCCGGGGACGACCGCTGCCGAGAGCGCCGAACTTCGTGAGGCGAGGAAGAGGATCCGGCTGCTGGAGCAGGAGAACGAGGTGCTGCGCCGCGCGGCGGCCTATCTGTCGCAGGCGAACCTGCCGGGAAAATGATGTACCCGCTCGTCCGCGAGCTGGCCGTGGACGGGATCCCCGTTACGGTGACGTGCCGGGTGCTCAAGATCGCGCGTCAGCCCTACTACCGCTGGCTCCAGCGTCCGGTCACCGACGCCGAGCTGGAGGAGGCCTACCGCGCCAATGCGCTGTTCGACGCCCACCGTGACGATCCCGAGTTCGGCTACCGGTTCCTGGTCGACGAGGCACGCGAAGCCGGCGAGCCTATGGCGGAGCGGACCGCGTGGCGGATCTGCTCGGACATGGGCTGGTGGAGCGCGTTCGGCAAGCCCAAGCGCGGGAAGGCGAAGAGGCCCGGCCCACCGGTCCACGACGACCTGTGCGCCACCGTCGACAAGCACGGCGTGATCCGGCACGAGTTCAATGCCGATGGGCCGAACGAGCTGTGGATCGGCGACATCACCGAACACCGCACCGGCGAAGGCAAGCTCTACCTCTGCGCGTTCAAGGACGTCTACTCCAACCGGATCGTGGGCTATTCGATCGACTCGAGGATGAAGTCCCGGCTCGCGGTCGCGGCGCTCAACAACGCGGTCGCCAGGCGCGGCGGCGTGGTCGGCTGCATCGTGCACACGGACAGGGGCTCGCAATTTCGGAGCCGGAGATTCGTCCGTGCACTCAACCGTCACCACATGGTCGGATTGAACCGCCCCGGCGAGTCCGGAGAGCTGATTCGTTGGAAGGATCACTCTCATGGCACGTCCCTCGAAGTACCCGACCGAGCTGCGTGAGCGCGCGGTGCGGATGGCGATGGAGTCCCGGCAGGACTATCCGCATGAGGCCGCGGCGATCAGGTCGGTGGCTGCGAAGTTGGGCATCACCTCGACCGAGTCGTTGCGCAAGTGGATCCGGCAGGCCGAGATCGACGGCGGGGTCCGTCCGGGCAAGACCAGCGAGGAGATCGCGGAGATCAAGTCGCTGAAGAAGGAGGTCGCCGAGCTGCGGCGGGCCAACGAGATCTTGAAGGCGGCCTCGGCTTTCTTCGCGGCGGAGCTCGACCGCCCCAACAGGTTCTGATCGACTTCATCGCCGATCACCGCGGGGAGTTCGGGGTCGAGCCGATCTGTCGCGTGCTCGCAGAGCACGGGATCAAGGTCGCCCCGTCCACCTTCTACGAGGCGGTCTCGCGGCGGCCCTCGAAACGAGTGCTGCGGGACGCGGAGCTGGTCGCGCTGATCGAGTCCGAGCGTGCCCGGCAGAAGCTGCTCGCGAGGTTCGGGGCGAGGAAGATGTGGCTGCACCTGCGCGGGAAGGGTCACGACGTGGCTCGGTGCACGATCGAGCGGCTCTACCGCGAGCAGGGCTGGGTCGGCGCGCTGCGGTTGAAGAAGGTCCGCACCACGATCGGTGACCCCGCGGCGGCACGGCCGGGCGATCTGGTCGACCGGCAGTTCTGGGCGAGCCGTCCCGACCAGCTGTGGGTAGCCGACTTCACCTATGTCGCGACCTGGTCCGGCACCGTCTACGTCGCGTTCGTCTTCAACGTCTTCTCCCGCCGGATCGTCGGATGGCGCGCAGCCACCCGGATGACCACCGACCTGGTGCTCGACACCCTCGAGCACGCGATCTGGACCCGCCAGCAGGCCGGCATCACCGACTTGTCGGGGCTGATCCACCACACGGACGCGGGGTCGCAATACGTCAGTTTCGCCTTCACCCAGCGGCTTGTCGACGAGGGTGTCGACCCGTCGGTGGGGTCGGTCGGTGATGCCTACGATAACGCGCTCGCGGAGTCGCAGATTGGGCTCTACAAGGCCGAGCTGATCCGCCCCGAGGGTCCCTGGCGCGGCGTCGAGCACGTCGAACTGGAGACCTTGAACTGGGTCGACTTCTTCAACCACGAGCGTCCCCACGAGTCCCTCGACGACCTGACCCCGATGGCCGCCGAAGAACTCCACTACGCTGCAAAGAACGAGCTCAAGCCGACCGGCTGAGCCACCAAACCCAGCCTCCGGACATGCCGGGGCGGTTCAACTCGGCACGCGAGCACGGCACGGTCGGGGCTGAGTCGTTGGCCGGTGACGACCAGGCCGAGCTCATCGAGACGAGCGAAGGTGGTCAGGTCGGGGCAAGCGAAGCCCGCCTGCGGGGTAGCGTCAGGCACGTCGAGGTCTTCCGGATGGGCAGTGTGAGAACTTCCATCCTTGGGAGACCTCGACGCCTGCCCCAGGACCTACGCGCGCCGACTACCTCACACGCCTGCTACACCCTCAACTGTGAAGAGCCGTCAAAGGGGATGCACCCGTACCCGAGGTTCAGGTTCGACAGCCGGGAGTTCGGCTCCCAGTAGTACTGCGCCTTGAGGACCTCGTTCCGCATCCGTAGGAGCAGGTAGCGAAGAATGTTGTAGCCCCGCCGCTTGCCCCGAATGATGCGGCGCGCCTCGTCCATGGCCGGAAAGATCTGTGAACCGTCACGGGTTCTCTGCCGCTTCTATACGGGGTGCGGCTCTCGGTCGAGGGCAGCGTAGTAGTCGTGCTCGTGCTCGGCTGGTGGGATCTGGCCGATGCTGGAGTGCAGGCGGCGGTAGTTCCACCAGTCGACCCAGCCGGCGGTGGCGTACTCGACGTCGACGAGAGTCTTGAACGGACCTTCGTGGAAGACGTCGGTGGCGATGGCCTCGGTCTTGTACAGGCCGATGATGGACTCCATGAGGCCGTTGTCATAGGCATCGCCGACTGTCCCGATCGAGGGCGCGATGCCCTCGAGTGCGAGGTGCTCGGTGTACCGCAGCGACGTGTACTGACTGCCCGCATCCGAGTGACAAACCAGCGTGCCGGGCTCGATCGGGTGGCCGTGGCGGTCGCGGTCCCACATCGCGATCCGCACCGGCGTCAGCACCAGGTCGGTGACCTTCGTCGTGGCGGCGTGCCAGCCCACGATCCGCTGGGCGAAGCAGTCGACGACGAACGCGACGTAGACGAACCCGGCCCAGGTGCGGACGTAGGTGAAGTCAGCGACCCACCTGGTGTTGGGCGCTGTGGCGGTGAAGTCGCGGTCCAGCAGGTCACCGGCCCGGTGCCCGTCACGGCCGGGGATGGTGGTGCGCAGTTTCTTGCCGCGGCGCACGCCGTTCATGCCGAGGTCGCGCATCAACCGGTCCACCGTGCAGTGCGCCACGTCCAGCCCTTGACGGCGCAGGTGCGCGGTCATCTTCCGCCGCCCGTAGAGCCCCTCAGGTGTCCCGACGGTGGCAAGCAGGGCGTCGACGATCATCGCGTCCGAGACGGTCCTGGCCGCGACCGGCTGGTTCGAGCGTCGCCAAGCCCTGTAGGTCCGCGCCGCGACGCTGCAGCCGTGTGCGGTGAGCACCCGGCAGGTCGACTCGACGGCGTGGCCCTCGGCTCTCATGTCTTCGATGAAGGACATGATCAGCGGTTGCGGGGGTCGAGCTCCCCGGCGAAGAAAATCGAGGCCTTGCGCAAGATCTCGTTGTCCTCACGCAGTCGACGGTTCTCGGCCTTCAGTTTCTTGATCTCAGCCGATTCTTCGCTCGTCACGCCGGGCCGGGCGCCGGCGTCGATGTCGGCCTGGACCGCCCACCGCCGCACGGTCTCCTTCCCGAGACCGAGCTGCTCGGCCACGACCTGCGCGACCGCGGTCAACGACCTGTAGTCGCCGCGGTGCTCCGCGACCATCCGAATCGCCCGCTCCTTCACAGCGGGATCCACCTTCTTAGGCATGTGCTCATCCTCCTTGACTCACAAGGAAGCGGCATCAAACCCGTGACGGTTCACCCTGATCCCGAGCCGGCTTGGTGCGCTTCTCGGACTTCTTTCCCTTGCCCTTCTTTCCCATCGACGATCCAGGGCCGGGGCGGATCGTCCCTCCGGTCAATGCAGTGTCGATGATGCCGGAGATGAGTTCGTCACCAGCTGGGAGCAGGTGGCCATAGGTGTCGATCGTCGTCGTGATCGACTCATGCCCTAACCGGGCCTGGATGTGAGGCAAGGGCGCGCCGCCAGCCACCAACCACGCGACGTGGGTATGCCGCAGGTCATGGAATCGGAATCGAGCAATGCCTTCGGCCTCGAGCGCCGTCATCAGCTTTCGCCACACGTGCGTGCTGAAGTCCCCGTTGTGCAGCGGGTATCCAGCGTTTGAAACGAACACGAAGTCATCAGCAGCCTTGCCTTCAATGCGCTTGCGCAAGACGGTGACCAGGGCGGGCGAGATGGTGATCGTCCGGCGCGACTTGGTTGTCTTGGGCACGCCCAAGTGGTGGTCGCGCATCGTGTGCTTGGGCTTCAACAGCTTGGCGAGCCACCCTGGAACGTCAGTGGCATCGTCCTCTCCGTTGCGCTTCCACGCCTTGTTGATTCGGACTGTGCGGCGCTCGAGGTCCACATCGGAAACCCAGAGAGCTCCGAGTTCGCCGAACCGCATGCCGGTGCCCACGGCCACGGTCAGGAGGTCGGCGTAGGGTCCGGCCAGCTCGACCGCACGCTGCAGTTCTCGTTCCGTAAGGAACCGCAGCTCCGGTCGTGACTGCTTCACCCTGGACATCCGTGGGGCCGTCCCGACGGCAGGGTTCGCCGACAGCCAGCCGCGCTTGACTGCGTATCCGAAGACTCCGTGGATCAGGCCGTGATAGTTCGCCTTCGTCTTGAGGGACCGGTCCCAGTCGATCAACCAGTCCTTGAGGTCTGCCTCGCTGATCGCCGTGACCGGCTTGGTGAAGATCAGCGATCCTCGGATCCTGGTTACTTCAAGCACGCGGAGGTGGCCCAGATAGCGCTTGCGCTGGCCGGGCGAGAGGTCGACGATCTGGCGGACGTATTCCTCGCCGATGTCAACGAAACGCGGCGGCTCAGTGAGCGGATCTGCCTCGCTGGCTGGTCGGACGAAGCCCTCGCCCTTCACCCAGCCGTCTGGCCATCGCTGGCCGGCAGCGTCCACCATCTTCTTGAAGCCCTCGGCCCGGGCGAGGTTCTGCGCGTCGGTGCCCGCGCTGAAGACCTCGAGCTGTACCGCGCCGTCCCGCGTGCCTCCCAGGCGCCACTTCACGCGCGCCGAGATCCCGCCGTCGGTGCGGCGCCGCTTCTCGATGTATGCCACGTCCAAACCTCTCCGAGTAGAGGCTGGTGCACCCTTCGTGCGCCCTTGGGGGCTCAGGCTAACTCCGGAAATGAGTAAAGCCCCAGGTCATCCCCGGGGCCACTCACGTGCGCGAGGGGGGAGTTGAACCCCCACGTCCTTTCGGACACACGGACCTGAACCGTGCGCGTCTGCCTATTCCGCCACTCGCGCGTGAAGCCCGGCAACGTTATCCCGACCCTGCTCCCTTTCCCAAACCGGGCCCGGGCACGATCCGCCCGGCGTCGGCGGGGAAGACCTCTGGAAGCACCCCGACCCCCACCCGATGGCGTAGGTGGACGCACCCCCCATGGTTACGATCGGGCACAGCCCGCGCCCGGTGGGCCGGTCGCGGGTGCCCGCAGACCAGCACGGACCAGACACGACGGCCCCGACGGGGCGCAGGGAGGAGGGTGGATGAGCGGCGGCGGCTTCCAGCGCTTCGAGAACCGGCTCGAGTCGGTGATCTCCGGCGTCTTCGCCCGCGCCTTCCGCAGCGCCGTGCAGCCGGTGGAGATCTCCGCGGCGCTCCAGCGCGAGGTCGACAACAACGCGCAGATCCTCAGCCGCGACCGCCGCCTGGTGCCCAACGACTTCCACGTCGAGCTCTCCCGCTCCGACCTGGACCGGCTCGCGCCGTACTCCTCGACGCTG
This sequence comes from Nocardioides sp. ChNu-153, assembly GCF_030466625.1. Taxonomy (GTDB): domain Bacteria; phylum Actinomycetota; class Actinomycetes; order Propionibacteriales; family Nocardioidaceae; genus Nocardioides. The sequence goes on along the minus strand of NZ_JADEVT010000005.1, from coordinate 106,098 downwards.
GCCCAGGAGATGGCGGACTCGCTCCGCGACCACGCCGAGCAGCAGTCCTACGTCTTCCCCGGGCCCGTCAGCATCGACTTCGAGCTGGCCGACGACCTGCCGACCGGGCGCCTGCGGGTGCGCAGCCGCGCCCAGGCGAAGGTCACGAGCAACGCCACCGACACCCAGCTGGGGCGGGCGGCGGCGTACCTCGAGGTCAACGGCACCCACCACCCGCTCGCGCCGCCCGGTCTCGTGATCGGCCGCGGCACGGACGCCGACGTCCGCATCAACGACCCCGGCGTCAGCCGGCGGCACATCGAGTTCCGCGTCGCCACCGGTCGCGCCGAGGACGGCAGCCCGCTGCTCGTCTCCGTGCACGACCTCGGCTCGACCAACGGCATGCTCGTGGACGGGCGCAAGCTCGCGCAGTCGCCGGTCGACGACGGCACGCAGGTGCGGATCGGCAACACGACGATGACGGTCCGACTGGTCACGGAGGACGCCTGGTGAGCGAGCTGACCCTGCTGCTGATCCGGTTCGGCTACCTGGCGATCCTCTGGATCTTCGTGCTGGCCGCTGTCTCCGTGGTGCGCGCCGACATGTTCGGCGCCCGCATGCCGGCCGCCGCCGGAGCCGCGAAGGCGAAGAAGGCCCCCAAGCAGCAGCCCCCCAAGCGGCGGGGCGCGCCGACCCACGTGCTCGTGGTGCAGGGCGCCAACTCCGGGGAGCGGGCCGAGCTCGACGGCCGCCCCATCCTCATCGGCCGCGGCTCCGACGCCGCGATCCGCCTCGACGACGACTACGTCTCGACCCGCCACGCGCGGATCGCGCAGTCGGGCGACCAGTGGTTCGTCGAGGACCTCGGCTCCACGAACGGCACGTACGTCGGCTCCGCGCGGATCTCCCAGCCGACCACGCTCACCCTCGGCGCGCAGGTCCGCATCGGCAAGACGATCCTCGAGCTGCGGAAGTAGGCCCCCGTGACCACTCCTCCCAGCGGTCCGGGCCTTCCCGGCGACGACGAGCCCACCCGCGAGGTGCCCGTCCTGCGCCCCGACGAGCAGCCCCTCGCCCCCCTCGACGACGCCACCCGCCCCAGCCAGCGGGTGCGGCTGGGGGCCGACGGCACCGGTCACCCCGACTACACCGAGATCAGCCCCACGGAGACCACGGGCGAGGTGCCGATGGTGCCGGGCGACCCGGTGGGCCTCCACCTCGACTTCGCCGCCGTCTCCGACGTGGGGCGGGTGCGCAAGGACAACCAGGACTCGGGGTACGCCGGCGCCCGCCTCCTCGCGGTCTGCGACGGCGTGGGCGGCGCGGCACGCGGCGACGTCGCCTCCAGCACGGCGGTCGCCCAGCTGCGCCGGCTCGACGAGACGGCCGCCTCCGAGGACCTCCTCGGCCAGGTCGCGGGCGGTCTGCTGCGCGCCCACACCAGGATCGGCGAGCTCGTCGACGACGACCCCGACCTCAACGGCACGAGCACGACGGCCACGGTCGCGCTGTTCGACGGCGCCCGCATCGGCGTGGCGCACGTGGGCGACTCCCGCGCGTACCTCTACCGCTCCGGCGAGATCACGCAGCTGACGAAGGACCACACCTTCGTGCAGAGCCTCATCGACGAGGGCCGCATCACCGAGGACGAGGCGCGCACGCACCCGCACCGCAACCTCATCCTCAAGGCCCTCGACGGGGTGCACGAGACCGACCCCGACCTGTTCACCGTCGACGTGGCCCAGGGCGACCGGCTGCTGCTGTGCAGCGACGGCGCCTGCGGCGTGCTCGACGACGCCCGGCTCGCCGACATCCTCGGCACGGGTACGCCGGACTTCGCCGCCGTGGAGCTGGTCCGCGCCAGCCTCGAGGCGGGCAGCACCGACAACGTCACCTGCATCGTGGCCGACGTGACCACCCAGGCGGTCGACGCCGAGCCCCAGCTCGTGGGCGCCGCGGCCGAGCTGCCGCGCCGTGCCCTCGCGGGCAGCGGCGCGGGCATCACCGGCCTGTTCCGCGGCCACCGCTCCGGCGACACGGGCGAGATCGACCCGGTCCCGGCCGACCTGCCGGAGTCGGTCGGCTTCGTGATCCCGTCCGACCCCGTCGACCCCGAGGCCGCCCGCTACGCGCCCCTGCCGCCGCGTCGCTTCGTGTGGGTGAAGCGGCTCTTCCTCACCCTCGTCGCGCTCGGCCTGCTCGCGGCGGCGGCGGGCGCGGCGTACGCCTGGAGCCAGCGGCAGTTCTACGTGGGTGAGCACGAGGGGAAGGTCGCGATCCACCGCGGCCTCACCACCGACCTGCTCGGGATCCCGCTCTCGGAGCCCTACGAGACGAGCGACGTCGACGTCGCCGACCTGTCCGACTCCGTCGCGACCCGGCTCGAGGAGGGCATCGCCGCCGACGACCTGGCCGACGCCGAGGAGCGGGTGGCCGCGTTCGCCGCCGACGCCGCCGACGAGGCCGGCTCGACCACCGACCCGACGGACCCGGCCGACCCGACGCCCACGACCCCGACGGCGCCCGCGACCCCCTCGGCCCCGGGTGACGACGCCTCGAAGCCGCCGACCACGCAGACGGGCGACACGGGCACCACCGACACCGCGGCGGGCGCGGGGAGCGCGGCGCTCCTCGGCGCCGGGGCCGGGCGATGAGCGACAGCGGCGCCACCCCGGCCTTCGTGCACCGTCCCCGCCGGGGGGCGGAGCTCTTCCTGCTCATCCTGTCGCTGTGCGTCGGGGCGGGGGCGTACGCCGCGGTGGGCCTCGGCATCGAGGGCACCATCCCGGCCGACATGGTCGGCTACACCGGCTGGCTCGCCGTCCTCATGATCGCGGCGCACGTGGCGATCCGGATGACGGCGCAGTACGCCGACCCGGTCCTCCTGCCCGTCGTCGCCGCGCTGAACGGCCTGGGTCTCGCGGTCATCCACCGCCTCGACCTCGCCGACGACTCGAGCTTCGCGCGCCAGCAGCTGATCTGGATGACGCTCGGCGTGGCGCTCTTCATCGCCACCATCACGCTGCTGCGCGACCACCGGCTGCTGCAGCGCTACACCTACACCTCGGGCCTGGTGGCGATCGCGCTGCTGCTGCTGCCGCTGCTGCCGTTCATCGGCACCACGATCAACGGCGCGCGCATCTGGATCAACGTGCTCGGCTTCAGCTTCCAGCCCGGCGAGATCGCGAAGATCCTGCTCGTCGTCACGTTCTCCGGCTACCTCGTGCTCCACCGCGACGCCCTGGCCCTCGCGGGACGCCGGGTGCTGTTCGTCGACCTGCCCCGCGGGCGCGACCTCGGCCCGATCCTCGGCATGTGGCTCATCAGCCTCGGCATCCTCGTCTTCCAGCGCGACCTCGGCTCCTCGCTGCTGTTCTTCGGCCTCTTCCTGGCGCTGCTGTACGTCGCGACCGAGCGCGCGGGCTGGCTGCTGGTCGGCGGCACGCTCTTCGCCGCGGGCGCGTTCTTCGGCTACCAGGCCTTCAGCCACGTGCGGAACCGCTTCGAGATCTGGCTGCACCCGTTCGACTACGTCGACCGCACGCCCGGCTCCTACCAGCTGGTCGAGTCGATGTTCGGCATGGCGTGGGGCGGGCTGCTGGGCCGCGGCTTCGGTGAGGGCCGGCCCGACCGCATCCCCTACGCGGAGTCCGACTTCATCCTCGGCGCCATCGGCGAGGAGCTCGGCCTCACCGGCGTCATGGCGGTCATCCTCATGTTCGGCGTCATCGTCGAGCGCGGCCTGCGCACCGCGCTGGTCTGCCGCGACGGCTTCGGCAAGCTGGTCGCGACGGGGCTGGCCGGGATCGTCGCCCTGCAGGTCTTCGTCGTCGTCGGCGGCGTCACCACGCTCATCCCGCTCACCGGCCTCACCACGCCGTTCCTGTCGTACGGCGGGTCCTCCCTCGTCGCGAACTGGGTGCTCGTCGCCCTGCTGCTGCGCATCTCCGACCAGGCGCGGCGCCCGCTGCCGAGCATGGAGGACGCGTACGACGGCCCCGACGCGGGCGCGGACGAGGCCACCCAGGTCGTGAAGGTGGTCAAGGCGTGAACAAGCCGATCCGCACCGTGGGCGTCTTCTGCCTGCTCCTCTTCGTCGCCCTGCTCGCCCAGGCGACCAACCTGCAGTTCTTCCGCGCCGAGTCGCTCAACGAGCGGGCGGGAAACGGCCGCGTGCTCGAGGCCCGCTTCTCGGCGCAGCGCGGCTCGATCGTCGCGGGCGACCTGGCGATCGCGGAGAGCGTGCCGGTGGACGACCGCTACCGCTTCCAGCGGACCTACCCGGTGCCGCTGCCCTACGCGCACCTGACCGGCTGGTTCTACTACGGCAACCAGACGATCCTGGAGCGCTCGCAGAACGCGGTGCTGTCGGGCGACGACCCCAGCCTCTTCGTCAACCAGCTGGGCGACATCGTCGCCAACCGCGACCCCGCGGGCAGCAACGTCGGGCTGACCATCGACCCCGCCGTGCAGCAGGTCGCCTACGAGGAGCTCGTCGGCCTCGGCGACGACGTGCAGGGCGCGGTCGTCGCCCTGGAGCCGAGCACCGGACGCATCCTGGCCTCCGTGTCGCTGCCCTCGTTCGACCCCAACGACCTCGCGCTGCGCGACGCCGGCCAGGTCGACGCCAACTACCAGGCGCTGCAGGACGCCGAGGGCTCGCCGCTCGACAACCGAGCCGTCGGCACCACGCTGCCGCCCGGCTCGACGTTCAAGCTGGTCACGGCCGCCGCCGCGCTCGAGGCCGATCCCGACCTCGACGCCGGCTCGCAGGTGCCCGGCGGCAGCTCCTACACGCTGCCCGGGACGAGCACGTCCATCGGGAACGGCGGGCGCAGCTGCGGCACGGACACGATCCCCTTCAGCCAGGCGCTCGAGCAGTCGTGCAACACCACGTTCCTCCGGATGGCCGTCGACGTCGGCCAGGAGCAGATGACCGAGACCGCGGAGGCCTTCGGCTTCAACGCGGTCGAGCTCGAGGACCTGCCGGGGGCGGTGGAGTCGGCGTACCCCGACAACGCCTCCGACGACCTGCTGGCCAAGTCGGGCATCGGCCAGCAGGACGTGCGCGCCACCCCGCTGCAGATGGCGATGGTGGCCGCGACGATCGCGAACGACGGTGTGCCCATGCGCCCCTACGTCGTCGACCAGATCACCTCCCCCGACCTCGAGGTGCTCTCGCGCACCGACCCGGAGGAGATGGACCGGGCGACGAGCGAGCGCACCGCCGGGGTCCTGCGCGAGATGATGGTGAACACCGTCGAGGACGGCACGGCCGGTCCGGCGCGCATCGACGGCGTCGAGGTCGGGGGCAAGACAGGTACGGCGGAGAACTGCGACGGGTGCCGCCCGTACGCCTGGTTCGTGTCGTACGCCGAACGGGACGGCGAGCAGGTGGCGGTCGCGGTGATGCTGCAGAACGTCTCCGCCACCGAGGAGATCGCGGGAGGCCGGCTCGGCGGCCCCATCGCGAAGGCCGTCATGGAGCAGGCCCTGGGAGTGGGAGACGAATGAGCGACCAGACGACGACCGAGCGCTTCGCGGACGACGCCCGCCGCTACCGGCTGGAGTCGCGCATCGCGACCGGGGGGATGGGCGAGGTCTGGCGGGCCGAGGACACGGTGCTCGGCCGCACGGTGGCGGTGAAGCTGCTGAAGCCCGAGTACGCCGACGACCCGTCGTTCCGCGGCCGGTTCGAGACCGAGGCCCGCAACGCGGCCGCCCTGCACCACCCCAACGTGGCGGGCGTCTTCGACTTCGGGCAGGCGGCGCCGACCGACGGCTCGTCGACCCCGCGCCCCTACCTGGTGATGGAGCTCGTCGAGGGCCAGCCGCTCTCCGCGCTGCTGCGTCCGGGCCAGCCGATGGACCCGGCGATCGCGACCGACATCCTGGCGCAGGCGGCGGACGGCATCGGGGCCGCGCACCGCGCGGGCATCGTGCACCGCGACATCAAGCCGGCGAACCTGCTCGTCACCCGCGACCGCACGGTCAAGATCACCGACTTCGGCATCGCGCGGGCCGGCGACACCGTCTCGCTCACCCAGACCGGCATGGTCATGGGCACGCCGCAGTACATCTCGCCCGAGCAGGCCCAGGGCCAGAACGCCGGCCCCGAGGCCGACGTCTACTCGCTCGGCGTCGTCGCCTTCGAGTGCCTCGCCGGCCGCCGGCCCTTCGTGGCCGAGACCGCGGTCGCGACCGCCCTGGCCCACCTGCGCGACCCCGTGCCGGACCTGCCCGGCGACGTGCCCCCCGGCCTCGCGAACGTCGTGCGCCGCGCGCTGGCCAAGGCTCCCGGCGACCGCTTCGCGGACGGTACGACGTTCGCCCGCGCCCTGCGCGACCCCTCCGCCCTGCCCGGCACGGCCGCGGCCGTGGGCGCGGCGGACGACAGCACCCAGGTCCTGACCGGGGTCGGCGCGCCGCTGCCGCCCCCGTCGCGGCCGATCGCGGCGGCGGCCCCCGTGGCCCCGGTCGCCGCGACCACCGTGGAGCGCGTGGACGACGAGCCGCGGCGCAGGAGCGCCCTGCCGTGGGTCGCGGGCGCCCTCGCGCTGCTGCTCGTCGGCCTGCTGATCTGGCTGGCCGTCGCCACGAGCGGGAACGACGACGACCCGGTCGACACCCCGACCACGCCCGCGACGACCTCCGCGCCGCCCTCGACCGAGCCCACGAGCGAGGAGCCCACGGAGGAGGAGCCGACCACCGAGGAGCCGACGAGCGAGGAGCCGGCGGAGCCGGAGACGTTCGACATCGACGCCCAGGACTACGTGGGCCGCGACATCGACGACGTCGCCTCCGAGCTGGAGGGGGAGGGCCTGCGCGTCGTCCGCGACGAGCGCGACAACCCCGGCGGCGAGATCGAGGGGGTCGTCACCGACGTCACCCCGACCACGAACCTCGAGGCCGGCGACACCGTGACGGTGCGCTACTGGGGTCCGGAGCCGGAGCCCGAGCCCACCGAGGACGAGGACGAGGGCGCCGGGAACGGCAACGGGAACGGGAACGGCAACGGTGCGGGGAACGGCAACGGCAACGGGGGCGCCCAGACGACCGCCCCGACGACGGCTGCGCCCTGAGCGATGACGACGACAGGCCCGATGGACGGCCACCCGCCGACGGCGGGCACGGAGGGAGAGGGATGACCGACGCGGAGAGCCCCACCCTGGTGGGCGGGCGCTACGAGCTCGGCGGGCTGCTGGGCCGGGGCGGGATGGCGGAGGTCCGCAAGGGCACCGACACCCGTCTGGGCCGGGTCGTGGCGGTCAAGCGGCTGCGCACCGACCTCGCCAGCGACGCCACCTTCCAGGCCCGCTTCCGGCGGGAGGCCCAGTCGTCGGCCTCGCTCAACCACCCCTCCATCGTCGCCGTCTACGACACCGGCGAGGAGATGTCGCCCGACGGCATCGCCCAGCCCTACATCGTCATGGAGTTCGTCGCCGGCCGCACGCTGCGCGACGTGCTGCGCGAGGGCCGCAAGATCCTGCCCGAGCGTGCGCTCGAGATCACGAGCGGCGTGCTGTCCGCCCTCGACTACAGCCACCGCGCGGGCATCATCCACCGCGACATCAAGCCGGGGAACGTCATGCTGACCCCCAGCGGCGACGTCAAGGTGATGGACTTCGGCATCGCCCGCGCCGTCTCCGAGGCGTCCTCGACGATGACGCAGACCGCCGCCGTGGTCGGCACGGCCCAGTACCTCTCCCCCGAGCAGGCGCGCGGCGAGACCGTCGACTCGCGGTCCGACGTCTACTCGGCCGGCTGCCTCGTCTACGAGCTGCTGACCGGACGCCCGCCCTTCGTCGGCGACAGCCCGGTGGCGGTGGCCTACCAGCACGTGCGGGAGCAGGCGGCGCGCCCGTCGGAGATCGACCCCTCGCTCGCGCCCGAGATCGACCAGATCGTCATGAAGTCCCTCGCGAAGCGCGTCGAGGACCGCTACCAGAGCGCGGCGGCCATGCGCAGCGACATCGAGCGCTACCTCGCCGGCCGCCCGGTGCAGGCGCCGGCGATCAGCGACGAGCCCGACGAGGCGACCGGTGTGCCCGTCGGGGCGGTCGCCGCGGCGCCGCCCACCCGCCGTACTCCCGACGAGGTCGAGGAGGAGCGGGGCCCCCGCAAGGGACCCTGGGTCGCCGCGATCGCCGTGCTGCTCGCCCTGCTCGTCGGCGTCGCCGTCTACGTCGCCGCGACCACGGACCTCTTCGAGGACCCGCCGGAGGACCTGCGGGTGCCGAACGTGGTGTCGATGGCCGAGGACGAGGCGCGCGCCGAGCTCGCCGACGCCGGCTTCACGGTCGCCGACCAGAGCCGTCAGGAGAACAGCGACGAGCCCGAGGGCACCGTCATCGCCCAGGACCCGCCGGGCGACACCTACGAGCCGGCCGACACCGAGGTGACCCTGACGGTCTCGTCGGGCCCGGCCACGATCGCCATCCCCGACGTCGTCAACGACCCCTTCGACCGGGCGTCGGCCCAGCTGCAGGACCTGGGCTTCACCGTCCGGCGGCAGGACGTCGACAACGACGCGCCCGCCGACACGGTCGTGGCGATGGAGCCGCAGGGCGGGGACGGCGGGATGTACGACCCGACGACGACGACCGTGACGCTGTCGGTGTCGCGCGGGCCCGTGGCGGTGCCGGACGTCGAGGGCCTGCAGAAGGGCCAGGCGGAGCAGGCCATCATCGAGGCCGGCTTCCGGCCCGAGGCGGTCGCGCAGACCGACCCGAGCCGCGCGCCCGGCGAGGTGCTGCGCCAGATCCCCGTCGCCGACGGCCGCACGCTGCCGCAGGACAGCCCGGTGGTGTTCTTCTACAACGACTACGTCGCGCCTGCGACGCCGCCGCCGACGACCACCCCGCCGACCACGCAGCCGCCGACGGGCGAGCCCACGGACCCGGGGCTGGGCGGCCTGCTCCCCTGACGCCGGTACGGCGGGCCGCTGCGCCCGCCGTCAGGTCAGGGGCTGGGCGTGGTCGAGGTCGAGGAGACCCTGGTACTCCGGCGCCTCGAGGGAGGACTCCTCCTCGAGGTCCCAGCCGAGGGCGACGGCGGGGTTCGCGGCGTACTCGCGGTAGTCCTCCACCTGGGGATCGTCGTCCAGCGCCAGGCGCAGGTCGTCGACGTCGCCGATGGCGGAGATCTCGTAGGGCTGGGGGTACGGGATGCCCTGCAGCAGGATCGCGTTGCCCTCGCACTTGATGCCGGTCGTGCTGATGATGCGCTGGCCCTGGATGGTGATGGCCTCGGCGCCCCCGGCCCACAGGGCGTTGACGACGCTCTGGATGTCCTGCTGGTGCACGACGAAGAGGTTGGCGTCCACGCCGGCCGCGGCCTCCCGCACCGACTCCGGGCTGTCGCTCAGCGTCACCGTCAGGCCCTCGCCGGAGGTCGCGGTCAGGCCCGCCGGGCCGCGCAGGCGCTCGGCCTCGGCGGCCCGGTCGTCGACGTCGCCGTCACCGAGGCCCTCCGAGAGCCGGGCGATCTCCTCGTTCAGCTCGTTGACGCGGGCGGTCAGCGCCTCGGCCTGGGCGCCCTCCGCCTGGACGACGGAGGAGAGGTCGCGGTAGCGGCCCGGGCGCAGGTCGGTGCCGTCGCTGCTCAGCGCGCTCGCCACGAACAGGCCGCCGCTCAGCAGCAGGACGACCGGCGTACCCCACCGCCAGGCGCCGCGGCCCCCCGCCCGCGGGGACGCCGGGGCGTCAGGGCTCGGGTCAGGGCTGCTCGACACGACCACTACGCTAGCCCGCGGCGTGCGAACCTGCACCGCCCCGTCTGCGTCGAGGAGAAGTCGTGAGCAAGTCCGAGCCCGAGAAGAAGGCCGGCACGTCGGGCGACCCGGCGAAGGCCGCCGCCCGGGCGTCGGGTGCCACGCGCGCCGCGAAGCGCCGCTCCGGCGGTGACGGCGACGAGGCCGTGACCCGCCTGGGCCGGCTCGGCCGCGGCGCCCGTCCGCGCGACGACCTCGCCGGGCTCGACGTCCGGACCGAGCGGCTCATCACGCCGCGCTTCGTGCTGATGGTGGCGCTGGTCGTCGCGGGCATCGCGTACGTCGTGCTCACCTGGCGCTCGCTCGGCGCCAACCCGCCGGCCGAGTGGTCGGGCTACCGCGTCCCCCAGGAGGACGGCACGTTCGTCACCGAGGGGCCGCGGCGCTGGGTCTACGACCTCGACTTGTGGAACTACGCCATCGGGTTCGGCGCCATCCTGCTCGGCCTCGTCATCGGCGCCCACCGCTCGACGCCGCTGGGCCGCGGCAACGGCGTGGTCGTCGGCATGCTCGCGTGCTTCGGCATCGGCCTGCTGTGGATCTGCACGTTCTACCTCTTCGCCGACAGCATCACCGACATCTGGGTGCTCGGCGCCCTCGGCCAGTGGAACCTGGTCGTCGGCATCGCCTTCATGGCCGTGGGCTTCTCCTACGCCACCAAGTGGGAGTGAGCCCGCTCCCCGCCTGGGACACCACGACGGACGCCGCCCCGAGGGGTCGGCGTCCGTCGTCGTTCCGGGGGGTGCCGGGACCTGCCGGACCTTCCCGGTGAATCCCACCGTGGTGGTTCTCCACACTGTGGATAAACCCTGTGGAGAACTACACGTGTGTCATTCCGTGCGCCGGGTGGCGGCCACCCGGTGCGGCCCGCTCAGCCGTAGGTGAGGCCGTAGTAGGCCAGGGCGTCGGTGACGGGCTGCACGTAGGAGGACTTCCCGCTCTCGAAGCCGCCGTTGTAGGTGCAGCGCTGCGTGCTCGGCCCGCCCGAGGTGAGGCCGACCGCGTAGCCGCCTGCGGTGTAGGTTCCGCCCGAGTCACCGCCCTCGGTGCAGACGGTGGAGCGCATGAGGCCGCTGACCTGGGCCACGGTGCGGCCCTGGGCGTCGGAGTAGGTCACCGTGTTGCCGTAGCTGGCGACCTGGCCGCAGGTCACGCCCGTCGTGGAGCCCGACTTGCACAGCTGCGTGCCGACGGCCGGCTTGGAGGCGCCGGAGAGGGCGTCGAGGTTGCGGCCCGAGCCGTACGGGTTGACCGTGCGGGCGACCGTGTCCTCCGCGTCGATGCGCAGGGCCCCGATGTCGCGGTCGGGGAGCCCGTCGTAGCTGGTGAACGCGGAGCCCGCGGAGACGCCGATGCGGCTGCCGCCCGAGGTGAAGGAGCCGCCGCCCTCGTTGCAGTGGCCCGCCCAGATCATGTAGCGCGCGCCGGCGGAGTCCCGCGCCGGGAAGCCGGCCGAGCAGCGCCCGCCCGACGAGGTGTAGACGGCGTCCCCGCCGCGCACGGTCAGCTGGGCCGACAGCGCCGGGGTCTCCACGACCCGCACGGCGTCGGCGTGCCGCGCGACCAGCGCCTCGACCTCGGGCGAGGTCGCGCCCGAGCGGCCCACCACGAGCCGGTCGCCCGGCAGGTCCACCTCGAGGGAGGAGACGCCCGTCAGGTCGGCCGCGGCGAAGCGGTCCTGCAGCGCCCGCAGCTCCTCCTCCCCGTGGGCCGCGGGGGCCACGACGGCGCCGGCCGCGCGGGCTGCCCGGGCGTCGGCCGAGGCGCTCGCGGCGCGCACGACGAGTCGGCCGCTGCCGTCGAGGAACTCGCCGTCGAAGTCGTGCCCCGCCGCCCGCAGCCGCGCCAGCGTGTTGTTCGAGGCCGCCTGCCGCTCGAGCAGGGCCTCCTGCTGGGCGACGGTGCGGCCGCTGGTGCGCGCCATGAGGGCGACCTCCGCGGCGTCGAAGCGCGGCGTCACCACCGCGGCCGCGACGGGGGCGGGCGCGGCCGCGCGCGGCGTCAGGGCGTCGTCGGCGGTCGTCGGGCTGGCGGTGGCGGGGACGCCGAGGGCGGCGGGGACGGCCAGGGCGCCGGCGGCGACCAGCAGCCCGAGCGCGCGGGCGCGGGGACGTGCGTGCATGGGGGTGTTCCTCTCCCGAGAGTGCTGCGGAGCCGCAGCGGAGGAGAGAAAGGTAAAGGGGCGCACGACCGGGCGGACCCCCTCGCGCGGGGCAGGTCTTCGCACTGCACGAACCTGCAGGTACGCCGCCACCCCGGGGGCGGCGGTCGCGTCACCCGCCCGTCGGCGCGGCCTCAGGCGAGCTCAGCGACGCGGAGCGCCACCAGGCCCAGCAGCGCGGCGACGACGAGCAGGAGGCCCGCGGCCTGCCACCAGGCGCGTCGTACGCGGGGGGCGAGGACGATGACGGCGGCGGCCGCGACCCCGCCGAGGAAGCCGCCGAGGTGGCCCTGCCAGGAGATGCCGTTGCCGGCGGCGACGGTGATGAGCACGTTGATGGCCAGCCACGCGGCGAGCGGGCGCGGGTCGGCGCGCAGGCGGAGCATCAGCAGGAGCAGCGCCCCCATGAGGCCGAAGACCGCGCCCGAGGCACCGAGCGTCGAGGAGTAGGGCTCCGCCAGCCACAGCACGGCGACGGACCCGGCGAGCAGGGACACGACGTACAGGGCGAGGAACCGCGCCCGTCCCATCACCTGCTCGACCTGGGGGCCGAGGAAGTAGAGCGCCAGCATGTTGAAGGCGAGGTGCAGCGGCGCGACGTGCGCGAACCCGCTGGTCACCAGCTGCCACCAGGCGCCGCTGGCGACGCCGTCGACCCAGGTGCCGGGGCACGCGGCCGCGACCGAGACGCCGGGGAAGAAGCGCCCGTCGCCGGCCTCGCACACGCCGCGCGGGGTGAGCGTCAGCAGCCGGCCGAGCGTGCCGTCGATCCCGCCGGTGGCCAGCAGGGCCACGAAGACGCCGACGTTGACCACGACGAGCGCGATCGAGGTGAGGGCGGGGTTGCCGGGGCGGGTGCCGCCGTACGGCGTCGTGGGGGCCCGCACGGTACGGCGGCCCTCGGCCACGCAGGCCGGGCAGTGGAAGCCGACGGCGGCGTCGTTCATGCACTCGGGGCAGATGGGGCGCCCGCAGCGCTGGCACGAGATGTGCGTCTCCCGGCCGGGGTGGCGGTAGCAGACCGGCACCCCGGCCGGGAGGGGCGAGCTCACGACCGGGTGATCTCCACGGACTCGATGACCACCGGCTCGACGGGGCGGTCGCCCGCCGCGGTCGGCGTGGTGCCGATGGCGTCGACGACGTCGCGCGAGGCCTGGTCGGCCACCTCGCCGAAGATGGTGTGCTTGCGGTTCAGCCACGGCGTGCGGTCCACCGTGATGAAGAACTGCGAGCCGTTCGTGCCCTTGCCCATGCGCGTGCCGGCGTTCGCCATCGCGAGGAGGTAGGGCTTGTCGAAGACGAGCTCGGGGTGGATCTCGTCGTCGAAGGTGTAGCCGGGGCCGCCGGTGCCGGTGCCCAGCGGGCAACCGCCCTGGATCATGAAGTTCTCGATGACCCGGTGGAAGCCGAGGCCGTCGTAGTACTTCACGCCGCTGCGGCCGGCGTCGTCGGAGAACTCCTTCGTGCCCTCCGCGAGACCGACGAAGTTGTCGACCGTCTTGGGCGCGTGGTTCGGGAACAGCGTGATCACGATGTCGCCGCGGTTCGTCTTCAGCGTGGCCTTGAGGTCAGCCATGTCAGCCTTTCGATCGGGTCGAGCCGGCACGGTCGCGTGCCGCCCCGGGAATCCTCGCACGCACGGCCAATGGTTCCCCGAGGGGTACGACGGGGTACCGGCCCCCTCGTGCGGTGTCCCGCGACACCGCTTGCCACGGCATGGTCGAATGAAGGCCACACGCGACGAGAGGAAGGAACCAGATGGGCTTCCGCAAGAAGAAGACGTTCCTGGAGCAGGCGAAGGACCAGGCGAGCGACTTCGCCGACACCCTGCGCCCGCAGCTCGAGGCCGCCGTCACCACGGCCAAGGAGAAGTCGGCCCCGGTCATCGCCGACGCCCGCGAGAAGGCGGCTCCCCACGTGACCGCCGGCAAGGCGAAGGCCGCCACCACGGCGGCGGCCGCTGCCGCTGCCGCGGCCCCGCACGTGGCCAAGGGCAAGGCCAAGCTCGACGAGGGCCGCGACCTCGCGGCCGCCAAGGCGCTCGCCGGCCTGCAGGCCGCCGAGGTCAAGGTCGCCGCGCTCCAGTCCGACCCGCCGAAGAAGAAGCACCGCCTGCGCAACCTGGTGCTCCTCCTGCTCGTCGCCGGTGGCGCCACGGTCGTGGCGAAGAAGCTGTCCGGCTCGGGCAGCGACAACTGGCAGTCGACCTACACCCCGCCCCCGCCGCCGGCTCCCCCGGCGACCACGGGTCAGGAGGGTGCGGGTGCCTCGCCCGACGAGGCGCTCGCCGACGCCGGCGAGGCCCCCCACCGGGCGACCACGCCGGACGAGCCGCTCGAGGTCGTCGACATCAACGACGACCGCGCCTGAGGCTCCCCCGCACGACGAACGGCGCCCGTCCTGCTCCGGCAGGCCGGGCGCCGTCCTGCGTCCGGGGGTACGGCGGCGCGGTGGGGGGAGTACGACGGCCTACGCCGCGGGCGCGCCGCGCGGGGCGGCGAGCTCGGCGGCGTACTCCTTCTTCACGCGCGCCGTCGCCTTGTGCTCGGCCCAGAACGACAGCAGCGGGACCGTGCCGCACAGCAGCACGAGCACGGTGAAGCCGGGCTCCCACAGCGCCTTGCGGGCCAGCAGGAAGGCCGTGACGAGGAAGATCATGTAGAGCCAGCCGTGCGCGACGCCGAGCTGGTGCGTGATGGCCTCGCCGATCTCCTGGGCACCCGAGCCGGGCGTCACCCAGGCGGGCGTGCTGGGCACGAAGCCCCACATCTCGGTGCCGTCGAAGTTCGCCAGCGGCACGCCGACGAGGATCAGCACGACCAGCAGGACACCGACGATCGTCGCCATGACGCGGTAGCGGAGCAGGGTTCCTCTCACGGGCTCGACGGTACTGCCCGGGTCGCCGTCTCCCGGTCCCGGTCCTCCCCCGACGGCTCCGCGCCGGGCTGACCGTCGGGGGCGGCGCCGGAGGGCACGAGGCCCACCGTGCGGCCCGCGGCGCGATCGACCTCGTCCTTGACGAAGCGCCACCACACGAAGGCGGCGAAGAGGGCGAAGATCCACCACTCGACCGCGTAGAGCAGGTTGCGCAGTCCGGTGTCGCCGGCGACCGACGGCACCTCCTCGGGCCCGACCGCGGCTAGGCCGTCCGTGCCGGTGTTCTCGGGCGCCGGCGCGGCCTCGGCCAGCGGGATCTCGCCGGTGGCGTCGACGACGCCGTACCCGTCGTAGAGGCTCGCGTCCACGAACCGCACGACGTCCGCCATCCGCAGCTGGGGCAGCACGCGGTCGGTGGGGTCGTCGTCGGTGGCCCCCGTGCCCTCGCCGGGCTGCAGCCAAGCGACGGCCCGTACGGCGCCGCTCGGCTCCGCGGGCAGCGCGTCGGCGTCGTCGGTCCAGCCGCGCACGAGGGGGAGCACGGCGCCGTCGCCGTCGTCGGTGGCGACGGGCGTCACCACCCACCAGCCGTCGACGCCGTCGCGCTCGCGGTCGGAGACGAGGAACGTCGTGCCGTCCTGCCAGGTGCCCGTCACCGTGACGGGGACGCCGACGTCCGAGCCGGGGAACGGGGTGCCGGGGTCGAGCACGTCGTCGAGGGCGACGGGCTCGCGCTGCGTCACCTCGCGAGCGGCGAGCTCGCGGTGGGCCTGCCAGGCGTCGTGCTGCCAGAGTCCGAGGCCCGTCGCCACGGAGACCGCCGCGAGGCCCAGCAGGTGCACCGGCAGCACCCGCGCGCGCAGCGCGGGGGGGACGGAACGGCCGGACACTCCACCAGAGTACGGACCCAGCAGCCGGTCCTCCCGCGCCGGTAGGGGTTCATCTGCAAGAATCACCCCTTGTGGAACCAGGAGTGGCGGGCGACGGGAGCCCGGACCGTCGTGCCCTCGTGGTGGAGGACGATGCGGACATCCGCTCGCTCATCGACCTGACCCTCTCGGCGCAGGGGTTCGTGATCCGCACCGCGGCCACCGGCCGCGACGGGTTGCAGCTCGCGCGGGAGTGGGAGCCCGACCTCATCACCCTCGACCTGGGCCTGCCCGGCATCGACGGGCTGGAGGTGTGCCGCCGCGTCCGCGAGTTCTCCGACGCCTACCTGATCGTCGTCTCCGCGCGCCAGGACGAGGTGGACCGCCTCATGGCCCTGCAGACCGGCGCCGACGACTTCCTCGTCAAGCCGTTCAGCCCGCGTGAGCTGCAGGCCCGGGTGACCGCGATGTTCCGCCGTCCCCGCAGCGGCAGCGGCAGCGGAGCGATCCCCGTCGTGGAGGACGCGACGCCCGCGAGCGCCGTCGAGACCGTCGTGCTCGGTGGGGCGCCCGTCCCCGCGGACCACGAGGTCCTGCGCCACGGTCCCGTCGCGATCGACGTCGACGGGCGCCGCGCGTTCGTGCTCGACGAGGAGGTCGACCTCACGCGCACCGAGTTCGACCTGCTCACCCACCTCATGCGCACCCCGGCGCGCGTGTGGACCCGCGAGGCGCTGCTGCGCACCGTGTGGGGCAACGACTGGGTCGGCGACGCCCACCTCGTCGAGGTCCACATCGGCAACCTGCGCCGCAAGCTCACCCAGGCCTCGGGCGACCGCGGCCTCATCCACACCGTGCGGGGCGTCGGCTACCGCATGGGCGGGGCCGTCTGACGCACGACGGCGGGCGGGGGACCGTCCGTCCCCCGCCCGCCGTCGTCCTGCGGGTCAGGACCGCCCGAGGATGCCCTCCATCAGCTGCTTGGGCGCGGTGAAGCCCTGCACGACAGCCTCGTGCACCATCTGCAGCGCGATGTAGCTCGCGCCGTGCTCGGCGGCCAGCTTCTTCTCGGCCTCCGACCAGGCGGGCAGGATCCACGGCTTGCCCGCGACCTCGGCGCACTTCGCGACGTGGGCGATGTCGGCGAAGTCCTCCTCGCTGCGCGTGTAGGAGCCGCGGCCACGGCGCAGCGACAGGTCCGTCGGGCCGATGAAGACGCCGTCGACGGTGTCGAGCGCCAGGATCGCCTCGACGTCGTCGAACGCGCCCGCGTCCTCGACCATCGGGAAGCACAGGGTGGTGGCGTCGGCGTTGCGGTACCACTCGTCGGAGAACCCGCCGTACTGCACCGTGCGGCCGCCGGCGGCGCTGCGGTCGCCGAGCGGGGGGAACTTGGCGTAGCTCGTGACGAGCTTCGCGTGCTCCAGGCTCTCGACGTGCGGGATGATCACGCCGTCCGCACCGAAGTCGAGCGCCTGCTGGATCGGGCCACGCTCGGGCACGAGCACCTTGGCGAGCACGGTGAGGCCGAGGCCCTTGAGCAGCGGCAGGAAGCGCTCGAGCGTCTCGAGGTCGAACGGTCCGTGCTCGATGTCGAGGATGACGAAGTCGTAGCCGAGCTTCGCCACGATCTCCGCGACGGCGGTGTTGGAGTCGGAGAGCCAGGCGCCCAGCTGCGGGGTCGTGGTCATGGGTGGGGATGTCCTCTCGGAGGGTCGGTCGGGGCGGGCCGGACGCTCAGGCGTCGAGCCGGTAGCGGCGGTTGGCGAGGCTGGGGTTGCTGGCGCGCACGACCTCGGTGCGGCCGGGGTCGACCTCGAAGACGGCGACGTCGATCGCCTCCGCCAGCTCGGCGATCGTCGAGCCCATCGGGTCGACGGCCAGGGCGGAGCCGATGCCGAGCGGCGGGGCCTGGGAGACGCCCGCGACGAACACCGTGTTCTCGATGGCGCGGGCCAGCAGCAGCGTCTTCCAGTGGAACTCCTTGCGCGGCCCCGGCACCCACGACGCCGGGTAGAGCACCACCTGCGCGCCGGCGTCCACGACGCGGCGCGACGCCTCCGGGAAGCGGAGGTCGTAGCAGGTCAGCATGCCGACCTCGACCCCGCCGACGGCGAACGTCTCCGGGGCGTCGAGCTCACCGGGGCAGATGAAGTCCGACTCCTTGAACCCGAACGCGTCGTAGAGGTGCTGCTTGCGGTACGCCGCGACGCGCTCGCCGTCGGGTCCGAGCACGAGCAGCGCGTTGTAGGCCCGGTCGGGGTCGGGCGAGGTCTCGACGAGGCCGAACACGACGGTGACGCCGTGCTCCTTCGCGAGCTGGCCGACCTGGCCCGCGAACGGGCCGTCGAGCGGCTCGGCGTTGTCGACGAAGGCGCGCGAGAGGTCCGGCAGCTCGTACATGGCCCACTCGGGGTAGACGAGCAGCTCAGCGCCGCGGGCCACGGCGATCTCCGCGAGCCGGCGCATCTCGGCCAGGTTGGCGGCCTTGTCCTCGCTGGAGCGCATCTGGCACAGCGCGATCTTCACTGGGTGACGTCCTCTCTCTGCTGCTGGGGGTCGTGCTGGGGGTCGTGCTGGGGGTCGTGCTGGGGGTCGGGCTGGGGGTCGGGCTGGGGGTC
This sequence comes from Nocardioides sp. ChNu-153, assembly GCF_030466625.1. Taxonomy (GTDB): domain Bacteria; phylum Actinomycetota; class Actinomycetes; order Propionibacteriales; family Nocardioidaceae; genus Nocardioides. The sequence continues at coordinate 87,819 of NZ_JADEVT010000005.1, read as the reverse complement.
GGTCTGGTCCTGGTGGGGGGCGCCGGCCCGGGTGCGGGCCAGCTGGTCCTGGTACGCCGGCAGCCACGGCCGGCTCGCGTCCGCGGGCCGGCGGTAGGCGAGGCACACGTGCTCGATGAACTTCGCGACGGCCGGCGTGACGCGGTCGGGGTGCCACGACAGCGACACCACCGTCGGGATGCTCGGCGCCACGAGCGGGCGGTAGACCACGTTCGGCATCTGCATCGTCGTCAGCGACCGGGGCAGGAACGCCACGCCCGAGCCGGCCGAGACCATGCCGATGTGGTCGAGGTACGAGCCCGCCGCGATGGGGCCGCGGGGGCTGAACCCGGCCTTCATGCAGGCCACGACGAGGGCGTCGTGGTTCTCGGGCGCCGAGTGCCGCGGGATTGTGATGATCCGCTCGTGACGCAGGTCGGCGACCGAGACCTCGTCCTGCGCGGCGAGCCGGTGGTCGTCGGGCAGCGCCACGAGGTACGGCTCGCGGAAGAGCTCGCGGCTCGTGAAGCCCTTGTCGGTGTGCTCGGTCAGGAGGACGGCGACGTCCTGGCGGCCGCCCTCGAGCTCCTCGACGATCTGCGCGGTGGTGGAGTAGGTGATGGGCACGTCGACCTGCGGCGAGGCGTCGCGGTACTCCTTGATGACGCTCGGCAGGTGGCCGAAGACGAGCGAGTGGGCCATGGCGACCCGCACCCGCCCCAGCTCGCCGGCGTGCATCTCCCCGAGGAGCCCCTCGAGGTCCTTCACGTGCTCGAGCACCGCGCGGCAGCGGATGTAGAACTCGCGGCCCGCCGCCGTGACGGTGAACGGCCGGGTGGAGCGGTCGAGCAGCTGGATGCCGAGGTCCGTCTCCAGGCGGATGATCTGCTGGCTGAGGGCGGGCTGGCTGATGAAGAGGGCGTCCGCAGCCGTGCGGAAGCTCTGCGCGTCGACGAGCGACACGTACATCTCGAGGCGTCGGGTCTCCACGTCAGCCGGCCAGCCGCTCGGAGCGACGACGGGCCTGCAGCTCGGGGTCGGGGACGGGGGCGGCGGCGATGAGCCGGCGCGTGTAGTCCTCCTGCGGGGCGTCCAGCACCCGCGCCGTGGTGCCCTGCTCGACCACCCGGCCGCTGCGCAGCACCACCACGGAGGTGGCGAGCTGCTCCACGACCGAGAGGTCGTGGGTGATGAAGAGGCAGGAGAAGCCGAACTCGCGCTGCAGGTCCGAGAAGAGGTCGAGCACCGCGGCCTGCACCGAGACGTCGAGCGCCGAGGTGGGCTCGTCGGCCACCAGGAGGCGGGGGTTCGTCGCCATCGCCCGGGCGATGCCGACCCGCTGGCGCTGGCCGCCGGAGAGCTCGTGGGGGTAGCGGTCGACCCACGCCTTCGGCAGCCGGACCTGGTCGAGCAGCTCCTCGGCCCGCAGGCGGCAGGCCTTGCGGTCGGTGAGCTTCCCGGTCCAGCGCAGCGGGTCGGTGACCACCTGGCCGATGGTGCGCCGGGGGTCGAGCGAGGACGCGGGGTCCTGGAAGACCATCGACACGTGCTCGCGGACGTGGCGCAGGTCGGCCTTGCCGCCGGCGCTCACGTCGCGCCCGGCGATGCTCATCCGGCCCTCCGCGACGGGCAGGAGGCCCATGGCGAGGCGCCCGATCGTCGACTTGCCCGATCCGGACTCGCCGACCAGGCCCACGATCTCGCCGGGCGCGACGCGGATGTCGAGGTCGTGACCCGCCCGGAAGCCGGACCGGCGGAACGAGCCGGGGTACTCGATGGCGACCCCGGACAGCTCGAGCACCGGGGTGGCGTCGCGGTCGACGACGGCGGAGCTCGTCGTACCCGACCCGAGGCGGGGGACGGCGTCGAGGAGCGCCCGCGTGTACTCGTGGCGGGGGCGGGCGAACAGCTCGACGGCGGGCGCCTCCTCGACGACCCGGCCGTCGCGCATCACGACGACGCGGTCGGCGACGTCGGCGACGACGCCCATGTCGTGGGTGATGACGAGGACGCTCATGCCGGTGCGCTGCTGCAGCTCGCGCACGAGGTCGAGGATCTCGGCCTGCACCGTGACGTCGAGCGCCGTGGTCGGCTCGTCGGCGATGAGCAGCTGGGGCTCCGAGGCCATCGCCATGGCGATCATCGCCCGCTGCCGCTGCCCGCCGGAGAGCTGGTGGGGGTAGTGGCCGACCTTCACCTCGGGGTCGGGCATGTGCACCTGGCGCAGCAGCTCGACGGCCCGCTCCCGGGCGGCGGCCTTGTCGACGTCGCGGTGGCTGCGGATGGCCTCCACCAGGTGGTGGCCGATCGTGTAGACGGGGTTGAGCGCCGTCATGGGCTCCTGGAAGATCACGGCCACGTCGTTGCCGCGCACCTCCCGCATCCGCCGCTCCGACGCGCCCACCAGCTCCTCGCCGGCGAGCCGGATCGAGCCGGTACGGCGGGCGCCCTCCGGCAGCAGGTCGAGCACCGCCATGGCGGTCACCGACTTGCCGGAGCCGGACTCGCCGACGAGCGCGACCGTCTCGCCGGGGGCGACGGAGAAGCTGATGCCGTGGGTGACGGCCGTGAACCGCTTCGGGCCGCCGAACTCGACGCTGACGTCGGAGATCTCGAGCAGCGCGGTGGTCGTCGGGGTCTTCTCGAGCACGGGCTGGGTCATCGCTGGTTCCTCGACTTCGGGTCGAGCCCCGAGCGCAGCGCGTCGCCGACCAGGCCGAAGGCCAGGATGGTGAGCACGACGAAGGCGCCGGGCACGAGCAGGACGTGGGGGTCGCTGGACAGGTAGCGCTGGCCCTGGGCCACCATCGAGCCCCACGACGGGGTCGGCGGCACGACCCCCAGGCCCAGGTAGCTGAGACCGGACTCGAGCAGGATCGCCGTGGCGATGGTGAGCGAGACCTGCACGATGAGGGGCGCGGAGATGTTCGGCAGGATCACGCCGAGCAGCCGGGTGCGGGTCGGGGCGCCGAACGCGGTGGCGGCCTCGACGTACTCCAGCCGCTTCACCGAGATGACCTGGCCGTACGCGATGCGGGCGAAGGTGGGCGCGAACAGCACACCCATCGCGACGATGAGCGTCGCCGTACCGGGGCCGCGCAGCGTCACCGCGAGCAGCACCAGGATGATCGGCGGGAAGGCGAGCAGCACGTCGACGAGCACGCGCATGGTGAGGACCTCGACGAGGCCGCCGAAGTAGCCGCCCAGCAGGCCGAGCAGGGTGCCGAGGACCATCGCGAGGAGCGTGGCGCCGAGCGCGATGAGCAGCTCGACGCGGGCGCCGTGCACGACGCGGCTGAGGATGTCGCGGCCCAGCTCGTCGGTGCCGAGCAGGTGGGTGCCGAGACCCGGCGACTGCAGCCGGTTCGCGACGTCCTGGGTCAGCGGGTCGTGCGGTGAGATCACCGGGGCGAGCAGGAGCACGAGCAGCATGAGGCCGACGTAGGCCAGGGCGACGGCCCGCAGGGGGCTCAGCGCGTGACGGAGACGGGTCAGCACCCTCATCGCCTCACTCTCGGGTCGAGCACGCCGTAGAGCACGTCGACGAGGATGTTGATGGACACGAACAGGACGGCGATCGTGATGACGATGCCCTGCACGACCGGGTAGTCGCGGGCGGTGACGGCCTCGACCAGCAGGCTCGAGAGCCCCGGGTAGTTGAAGACCCGCTCGACGAGCACGGTCGAGCCCAGCAGCGTGCCGACGCCGATGCCCACCGTCGTCACCACGGGGGTCAGGGAGTTGCGCAGCACGTAGCGGCGGAACACCGCCCGGCGCGACAGGCCGAGCGAGCGGGCCGTGCGCACCCAGTCCTGGTGGAGCATCTCGAGCACCGCGGAGCGGGTCATCCGCGCCACCGTGGAGGCGAAGCCCACCGCCAGGGCGATGGCCGGCAGCACGAGCACCTGGGCGTGGCGGCCCGGGTCCTCGCCCCACTCGGCGAAGCCGCCGGCGGGCAGCCAACCCAGGTTCAGCGCGAAGACGAGGATGAGCACCGAGCCGAACACGAAGACCGGCAGGGCGACGCCGATGGAGGTGAGCACCGAGGTCAGCGAGTCGAACCAGCCGCCCTTGCGGGCCGCCAGCGCGCCCCACGGCACGCCGACGACGACCGCGATGAGCGTCGCGAGGCCGACGAGCTCCAGCGTGCGCGGCAGACGCTCGCCGATGGCCTCGGAGACCGCCTGCTGGTTGCGGAACGACTCGCCGAGGTCGCCGGTGAGCGCGCCGGAGAGGAACTGCCAGTACTGCGTGAGCAGCGGCTCGTCGAGGCCGAGCTGGGTCCGGACCCGGGCGACCGCCTCCGGGGTGACGGACGCGCCGTCACCCTGGGAGAGCAGCAGCATCGCGGGGTCGCCGGGCACCAGGTGCAGGGCCAGGAAGATGAGCGTCAGGACCAGGAGCACCAGGCCGGCGCCCACCCCGATCCTGCGCAGCACGTACGAGAACACGGTCGTCCCTCTCCGGCGTCGCTCAGCGCTCGATGGAGGTGTTCGCCAGCGTGTAGCCGCTGAAGAACGTGTGGAAGCCCGGCAGGTTGGCGAAGCCCTCGACGTCGTCGCTGTGGGCCCAGGCCTGGTCGCGGGTGTCGATGGTCGCGAACGGCACGTCGGTGGCGAAGATCGAGAACGCCTCCTCGTACGCCGCCACGCGGGCCGCGTCGTCGGTGGCGCGCAGGCCGTCGGTCAGCGCCGCCGCGATCTCGGGGTTCTGGTAGCCGAAGCTGCGGTTGAAGTTGTCCGGGCCCTGCACGTGGCCGAGCAGGTACGACGGGTTCGTCACGATGCCGACGTCGCCGGAGACGGCGAGGTCGTAGTCGCCGGCCGCGCCCTTCTCCAGGCGGCCCGACCAGTCGGGGGCGTCGAGGGTGACGTCGATGCCGATGGCCTGCAGGTCCTGCTGCACCGACAGCGCGGTGTCCTGGAGGAACGTGTACTGCGAGGTGGCGAGCAGCGTGGCGGAGAAGCCGTCGGGGTAGCCGGCCTCGGCCAGCAGCTCCTTCGCCCGGTCGGGGTCGTAGCTCCACAGGTCGTCGCCGACGCCCTCGAGCGCGGGGTCCTCGGGCATCACGACGCCGTAGAGCGGCTCGCCGTTGCTCTGGAAGGCGGCGGTCAGGGCGTTGTCGCGGTTGATCGCGTGGGCGACGGCCTCGCGCACCAGCGGGTCGGCGAAGGGGCCCTCGACGGTGTTGAACTGCACGTACTGGAACGGGCCGGGCTGGGCGGCGAGCTCGACGCCGTCGGTGTCGCCGACGCGGTCGAAGTTCTCCCAGGTGACGTAGTCGATCATGTCGACGTCGCCGCTCACGAGCGCGTTGGCGCGGGCGTCGCCGTCGGCGTAGTAGGAGACGTCGATCTCCTCGAGCGCCACGTCCTCGGCGTCGTAGTAGTCGTCGAACTTCGCCAGCGTCATGCCGACGCCCGCCTGGCTGTCCTCGAGGACGAACGGGCCGGCGCCGACGTTGTTGGGCGTGTCGGCGTTGAGGCTGGCGTCGGGGACGATCGCGGCGGTCGGGACCGCGAGGTACTCGAGGAACGCGTTGTTGGGCGCGGCGAGCGTGATGGTGACCTGGGTGTCGCTGTCGGCGGTGATCTCGGCGATGTCCTGCAGGCCCGCGATGAGCGTGGAGCCGGACTCGGGGTCCGCGTAGTACTCCAGCGAGCTCTTCACGTTCTGCGCCGTCAGCGGCGAGCCGTCGGAGAACGTCAGGCCCTCGTGGAGGGTGAAGACGTACGTCGTGGGGTCGGGCGTCTCGACCGACTCGGCGAGGCCGGGCACGAGCTCGCCCGACTCGTCGAGCGTCATGAGCCCGCGGTGGACGAGGGTCAGCACGAAGTTGGTCGCGGAGCCCTGCCAGACGCCCGTCGTCAGGGTGACGGGCTCGGCCGACAGGCCGAAGCGCAGGGTGCTCTCGCTCGCGGAGCTGCTCCCGCCGCCGCAGGCGGCCAGGGTCAGCGAGGCGACGGCGGCGGCCGTCAGCGCCGCGACACGGGGACGTGCGGCGGCACGGAGGCGCGTGGTGGTGGAGGTGCGCATGGGGGTCCTCTCGAGGTGTCCCGGCCGGCCGCGGGGGCCGGCCGGTACCGAACGCGTTCCGCCTCGATCCGAGTGTCAGGCGGGGGGTCGGAGAGGATCCTGCGCGAGCGACAACATGCGTGTCTAATACGTCTGTTGACCAGCAACATAGGTGATCGCTTATGTAATGCGCCGGTGACACGAGGGCAACGCCGGCGTCACGGCGGGTGCGATCCGGGTCGCTCGCGAGGTCGTCAGGAGGCGATTCCGCTGGTCAGCGATGTGATCCAGGTCTCGCCCGACTGAGGGCCGCGCGCCTGTGACCCAGGCCACGACGACCGCGTGCGACGGCCCCCGCCGACACCGTGGAAGGGCGTCGGCGGGGGCCGTCGGGCGGTGCTCGTCTCAGTTCTCGGACACCGCGGGGGCGTCGGGCACGCCACCGGGCCCCCCGGCGAGGGCACCCGAGGTGTCCTTGAGCCGGACCCCCGACTCCCCCAGGGCGCGCGCACCCGTCACGAGCGCGGCGACGACGCGGGCCGCCGTACCGTGGTCGAGGCCGTCGGGCGGGTGCACGTTGGAGACGCAGTTGCGCTCCGAGTCGCGCCGCCCCGGCCGCGGCCGGTGGGTGAGGTAGACGCCCAGGCTGCTGGGCACCGACAGGCCCGGGCGCTCGCCGATGACCACGAGCAGGGTGCCCACGCCCATCCGCGCGCCGACGTGGTCGCCGAGGGCGACCCGGGCGTCGGTGGCCACGACGAGGGGCGCCCAGGTGAGGGACGACGGCAGGGTCGCGCGCAGGGCCGCCACGAGCGCGGGCGCGTGGTCGGTGAGCGCCTGGCCCGACAGGCCGTCGGCGAGCACGACGCCGATGTCGGGACCCTCCCCCTCCGCCGCTGCGGGCAGCGCCGAGAGGTCGAGGGGCTCGCGACCGAGGTCGGGGCGGCGCAGGTACTCCCCCCGGTCCCCGGCGCGGCTGCGCACGACGTACGGCGTGCCCAGGCCGCGCGCCTCCAGGTCGGCGCTCAGCGCCGCGACGTCGACCGGGACGTGCACGGCGTCGCGGGCCTGGGCGTGGGCGGCGCGGAAGGCGAGCACGTCGCGCAGCGCGACGGTGTCGCCGGTGCGGCCCAGCCCGATGCGGGACGCCGTGGTGCGACGCATCGCCGCCCAGAAGTCCTCGTCGCTCATGCCCCGGCCCCCAGGGTGCGCAGCGCGGAGGTGCGCGGGTCCACGGGCAGCACCCGTCCCTCCGGTGACATCAGTCCCACGCGCGAGAGCCACGCCTCGAACTCGGGCGCCGGGCGGGCGCCCACCACCTCGCGGGCGTAGAGCGCGTCGTGGAACGACAGGCTCTGGTAGCCGAGCATCACGTCGTCGGCGCCCGGCACGCAGATGACGAAGCCGACGCGGGCGGCGGCCAGCATCGTCAGCAGCACGTCCATGTCGTCGGAGTCGGCCTCGGTGTGGTTGGTGTAGCAGACGTCGGCGCCCATCTGCAGGCCGAGCAGCTTGGCGCAGAAGTGGTCCTCCAGCCCGGCGCGCACGACCTGCTTGCCGTCGTACAGGTACTCCGGGCCGATGAACCCGACCACCGTGTTGACGAGGAGGGGGTCGAAGGCGCGGGCGACGGCGTACGCGCGGGTCTCGAGGGTCTGCTGGTCGACCGGGCGGCCGCCGGTGCCGAGGTGGGCCCCGGCGCTCAGCGCGGAGCCCTGGCCGGTCTCGAAGTACATGACGTCCGAGCCCACCGTGCCGCGCCCGAGCGCCTTCCCGGCCTCGTTCGCCTCCGCGAGCATCGACAGCGTGACGCCGAAGCCCTCGTTGGCGCCCTGGGTGCCGGCGATCGACTGGAAGACGAGGTCGACGGGCGCCCCGGCCTCCATGAGCCCGATGGCCGTGGTGACGTGGGTGAGCACGCACGACTGGGTGGGGATGTCGTAGCGGCGGCGCACGTCGTCGAGCAGGTGGAGCAGGTCGGTCACCGCCTGCGGGGAGTCGGTGGCCGGGTTGATGCCGATGACCGCGTCGCCCGCGCCCAGGAGCAGCCCGTCGAGGGTCGCGGCGGTGATGCCGCGCGGGTCGTCGGTGGGGTGGTTGGGCTGCAGGCGCGTGGACAGGCGCCCCGGCAGGCCGATCGTGGTGCGGAACGCCGTGACCACCTCGACCGCCCGCGCCACCCGCACGAGGTCCTGGTTGCGCATCAGCTTGCTGACCGCCGCCACCATCTCGGGGGTGAGCGCCCAGCGCACGGCGGCCAGCCGCTGCGCGGCGTCGGGCTGCGTGACGACGTCGAGCAGCCAGTCGCGCAGGCCGCCCACGGTGAGGTGGGAGATCGCGGCGAAGGCCGCGGCGTCGTGCTGCTCCAGGATCAGGCGCGTCACGTCGTCGGTCTCGCCGGGCACGAGCAGCTCGGTGAGGAAGAGGTCGAGCGGCACGTCGGCGAGCGCCCACTGCGCGGCCGCGCGCTCGGCGTCCGTCGCGGCGGCGCAGCCCGCCAGCTCGTCGCCGGAGCGGCGCGGCGACGCCTTCGCCATGAGCTCGACCAGGTGGTCGAAGCGGTAGGTCGTCGACCCGAGGGTCTGTCGGAACACGGTCACGCTCCCGGACGGTAGGCGCGCCGCGTCACCCGCGTGTTACGCGCAGCCGTCCGGGCGTGCAGCATGCGCGGATCCATGTACGCCGGGGCGCCCGGCTCGTGGAGGGGCGCCGGCGGTTCGTGGTAGCAGCGCCAGACATTCCGTGGCGCTGCTACCACGAACGGGCGGCGGCGGACCCGGGTCGTGCCGAGAGGCCGCGGGTACCGGTCGGCATGACCACCGTGCCGACCCCGCCCACGCCCACCGATCCGCTGCCGCCCAACCCGGTGCCCGACCAGCCTGTGCCGGACCCGGGGCCGGGCGCCGACCCCGTCATCGAGCCGGGTCCCGACCCGGACGTCGTGCCGAGCACGCCGCCGCCGATCCCGGAGACCGAGCCGGCCTGAGGACGGCCGGAGCGGGGCCACTCACGGCCCCCTCCTGCGCGTGGGAGAAGTGCTCGCCCTCGGTCGCCGGGCGACCTAGGCTGCGGTGGCGGCCGGCCGTCGGCCGCCGGGACGGGGGCACATCATGACGACGAGCACGTTGCAGCTGCGGCGGCGCGGGGCGGCCGTGGCCGGCGGTACAGGGCTGGCGGTGGCTGCCAGCCTGCTGTCCGCTCCCCTCGCAGGAGCGGCCGAGCCGGTGCAGGGCGACCTCACCGCGTCGTACGGCCGTGTCGACAGGGTGAGCTTCGTCGACGGCGTGGAGGTCGCCATCAACGTGTCCGGCGCCGTCCCGGCGGAGCAGGGCGGTGCGCCGATCCAGGTCTTCGCAGCCCCGTCCGGCCTCGAGGACGCGCTCGCCGCGCCCGACCACCGCCTACCCGCTCACCCGGGCTGGTCCCCGGGCCGGTTCTTCCCGGTGCCGTCGTGCGCCTACACCGATCCCCAGCGCGACTTCTCGATGTACGTCGCGCAGCCGGCCAGTCCTGGCGTCGAGGGTTCGCAGGTCGAGCTGCCGCTGCCCGAGGTGGACGAGACACTGCTGCAGACCACCGAGACCCCACGCCTCGTGCTGACGGCGGACTCGTCGTGGCGCTACCAGGAGTCCGCCGGACCGTCCTTCTGGCCCGGAGCGGTCGTGCGCGTCGTCCCCGAGGGCGTCGCGAGCTGGTGCGGCACCATGACGAAGACCGACGACCTCCTGGGGCGCACCATCACCGAGGTGCAGACCGTCCTGCGCAGTCCCCGGGAGAACGACCCGGACGAGCCAGGTCCCGTCAGCATCGTCCGTGACCCCTACCAGGTCCCCGCGGGGCCTCACCAGGCCACGTTCACGCTCGACACCGACGGCCGGCCGGGCGACGGCCTCACCGTCACGCACCACATGCAGGTCGACCGCGGTCAGGCCTGGGTCGGTTCGTCGTTCGTGCGGACCCCCACCCCCCGCTACACCGGCCTGCTTCGCGTCCAGGGCCTCTACACGCCCGTCGGTCCGACCGCGGCACCCCAGCCGGGCCGCATGACGGTGACCCTGCTCTCGGGGCGGCGCGAGATCTGGTACTCGGGGATCGTGCAGTCGCACCCCCGCACGGTCGACAACATGTTCCGCCTCCCCAACCTGCCGCGGGGCACCTACAGCGCCGTGATCCACCACCGCGGCAACAGCAACGTGCTGCCGTCGACCGTGACGCGCACCTTCACCGTGCGGTGACCCGTGCGTCCGGCGCCGCACAGCGCGGCGCCGGACGGCACCCGGGCCCGAACCGGACCGCTCGCCCCACCCGCCGGAACGTGCCCGGACGCGACGGGAGCGCCGTACCGAGGTACGGCGCTCCCGTTGCTGGTGGTGCCGATGTTCCACGTGGAACGTCGCTCACCTGGTGCTCCCCCGAGGGAGCGGCTCGCTCAGAGCAGGAAGATCAGCAGGATGACGACGGCGATCACGAGCGCGGCGATGGCGATGGTACGAGTGTTCATGAGGGACCTCCGTGTGTCGTTGTGCCTCTTCCAGCCGGCACCGGGGGGTGCTGGCTGCTGTAACGGCTGAGCCTAGTGGTGCTGAGAAAACGCAGCCGGTTCTCAGGGACGGTAACCCGAAGGTGTGTGCTTCATGCACCTCGCCCCGCGAGCGGCGCCCCCGTTACCCCCGCGCGGGCATGCTGACGGCAGGCGCCGCGTGGCGTCGTACCCCGAGAGGAACCCCCTGTGCGCGTACTCGTCACCGGCTCCACCGGCTACGTCGGCTCCCGGCTCGTCCCGGCGCTGCTGGAGGCGGGGCACGACGTCGTCGCGGCGGCCCGCACCCCGGCGCGCGTCGCCGACTACCCGTGGGGCGACCAGGTCGAGGTGCGCGAGTTCGACGTCGAGGACCCGGCGGCGATCGCCACCGCGGTCGCGGGCACGGACGCGGTGGTCTACCTCATCCACTCGATGGACGGCGGGGACTTCGTCGAGAAGGACCGCGAGGCCGCGCGCCTCGTGGCGGCGGCCTGCGACCGGGCCGGGGTCGGGCGCATCGTCTACCTCTCGGGCCTCGTGCCCGACGGGGAGCTGTCGGACCACCTCGCGTCGCGGCTGGAGGTCGAGGAGATCCTCCTCGAGGCGGCCACCCCCGCGACCGTCCTCCGCGCGGCCATGGTCATCGGCGCCGGCTCCACGTCGTACGAGCTGCTCGCGCGCCTCACCCACCGCGTGCCCGTCACCCCGGTGCCGACCTGGATGCGGAGCCGCGTGCAGCCGGTGGCCGTCGACGACGTGCTGGCCACCATCGTCGCGGCGCTCGAGGGCGAGCCGCGCAACCGGCACTACGACCTGGGCGGGGACGAGGTGCTGAGCTACCCCGATCTCGTCGCCCTGACGGCGCGCCTCGACAGCCGCTGGCGGCCGCAGGTCGTCGTGCCCCTCGTGCCGCAGTGGGTGGTCGGCCGCGCGGCGTCGCTGCTCACCGGCCTCGACTCCTCCACCACGCGCTCGCTGGTCGAGAGCCTGCGCCACGACATGGTGTGCGCCGAGGACGACGTACGACGCGAGCTGCTGCCCCCCGACTTCCGCTTCACCGGCCTCGAGGAGAGCCTGCGGCGCGCCGCCCGCGGCCGGCCCGTCGGCACCGAGGTCGGCGAGGACCCGCTCGCCCCGGCCCCGACCGACCCCGCCTGAGCGACGGGTTTCCCCCGCCGGCACCGGGGCAGGGTCCCGGGCCGTGAGCGACTGGGAGACCTACGTCCGTGCCCACCCCCGCCTCGTCGGGCCCGACACCGCGGTGACGGTGGGTGAGCCCTACGCGTGGGACCGCGGCGCCGTCGACGCCCTGCCCGTGCTGTCGGGGCTGCTGACCAGCGCCACCGTGACGCCGGTCGTCGTGGGCAGCAAGGACGCCGAGCTGCTGGCCTGGGACGGGCCCGCGGGCCGCCGCGGCTGGCTGTGCCGACCGCCGCAGGGCGAGCTGCCGGTCGACGTGCTGCCGCTGCACCAGGAGCTGTGGCGCAGCTGGGGCGGGATCATCAACGTCTTCGGGGCGCCCACCCACGAGAACACGTACGGCGGGGACGACACCTGGTGGAGCCCGAACCACCGCGAGGTGCTGACCGCGTCGTCCGCCGCCGACGAGCGGACGTTCGTCGAGGCGGTGGAGCTCTACGCCTGGGCCTGGGAGGACGAGGACCTGCAGGTGCCGATCGACCCCGCCGAGTTCGCCCTCGTCGCGAAGGAGGCGAACGGCAACCTGACGGCCGCGCACCGCCGTACCGGGGAGGTCGTGATGTTCGCGCCCGACCACGCCTACGCGGGCGTGAGCCAGCGGGAGGGGTGCCCGCCGTTCTCGCTCTACACCGTCGACGGCGGCGCCGACCTCGCCGCGTGGATCGAGCTCGCCGCCGGGCAGTGGGTGGCCTGAGTGCGGTGCTGACCCGCACTGGTCAGGATCCGAGAAGCCCCGGGGCGGCCGGGTCGTTAGCGTCGCTCCCGTCGACCGGCCGACGGGCGCCGGCGCACGGGAGGAGACGACGATGAGCGGGGACGACACGACGCAGGGCGGCTTCAGCGACGCCGAGCGCGAGGCGATGCGGGCGCGTGCAGACGAGCTGCGCAGCGAGGGACGCGGGGGCAAGAAGAAGGCCGACGAGGCGCAGAAGTGCCTCGACGCGATCGCCGCGATGCCCGACGCCGACCGCGTACTCGCCGAGCGGGTGCACGCCATCGTCGTCGAGGTGGCGCCGGAGCTGGCCGCGAAGACCTGGTACGGCATGCCCGCCTACGCCCGCGACGGCAAGGTCGTCGTGTTCTTCCAGGGCGCGGCGAAGTTCGAGGCGCGCTACGCCACGCTCGGCTTCAACGACACGGCCGCGCTCGACGACGGCACGATGTGGCCCACCGCCTTCGCGCTGCGCGACATCACCGACGACGACGCGGCCCGCATCACCGAGCTCGTGCGGCGCGCGGTGGGCTGAGGGTCTGCCGACAGGTCGGCGGCTGGTCGCCGGCTAGTACGAGTGCTCGCGCCGCATCTGGCGCGGGCGGCCGTCGGGGTCGTGCACGGCGGCGAGGAGGAAGCGGGCCAGGGGCCGCACGCGGCGCGGCGGCTGCTGGAACGGCAGCGTGCGCAGGTGCCCCGGTGGGCGCTCCCCCACCCGGCCGCCGGCGTGCCAGGCGTCGAGGCGCTCGGCGTGCTGGACGAACGCCTCGAACATCCCCTCGGCGCTCTTGCAGTCGGCGACCTCGTCGAGCTCGTCGGTGGCCAGCGCGTCCTCGGTGCCGTCGGCGCCGGACGCCGGCCGGGTGCGCAGGCGCCCGAGGTGCTCGGCGGCTAGCCGCAGGCGCAGCGTCGCCGCGTGCGTGGGGTCGAGCACGGCGGCGGTCAGCTCGGAGTCGTGGGTCCAGGAGCGGCGGTTGAAGTTGTCGGAGCCGGTCGTGGCCCACGTGTCGTCGATGATGCAGACCTTCGCGTGCACGTAGACGGGGACGCCGGCGCGGTTCTCGATCGAGTACGCCGCGACGCGGCCCGGCGCGACGTCGTACAGGCGAGCGAGGGCCCGGTGGCGCGCGAGCCGCTGCGCGGCGCGGTTGAGGCCGTCCTTGTCGGGGTGGCGGGGCACGACCACGACGACGCGCAGCCCGGGCCGGGCGAGGAGCTGCTGCTCGAGGGCGGCGACGACGTCGTTGCCGCGCGGCTCGTTGTCGTCGCTGCGGCGGCGCCACGGCACGTTGTGCTGCGTGCGGTGGCTCCAGAAGAACTGGTCCTCGACGTAGATGAGCTCCTGCGCCTGGCGGATCGCCTTGGTGTAGCCGCGGGCCACGCTGCGCTCCCCCTGCCGGGCGAACGCGTAGCCGCGCCCGGGGCCGAGGTGGGGGTACGCGCGGAGCAGCTGCACGGTCACGCCGCCGACCGGCGGGGGCGCGGGGCGCTGCGCGGGGAGGCGGCTGGGGTCGGTCTCGACGCGTCGTACGGCGTCCGCCACCCGCCGCCACGGCGCCCGGGTGAGGAGCGCGGGGTCGTCCCAGCGCTCGCGGAAGGTGGTCTCGACGTCACGGACGACGGGACCGCGCAGCTCGAGCTGCACGTCGTGCCACGGCGCGCGCTCGCCGTACTCCGCGGTCAGCGGGCGCGCCTGCGGGTCGCCCTCGTGGTGCTGGTCGTCGCGGCGGTTGCGGGCCAGGTCGATGCCGCCGACGAAGGCGACGTCGCGCGACGGGTCGTCGGCGTGGCGCACGACGACGAACTTCTGGTGGTGCGACCCGCCCGGGCGCACGCGCATGTCGAGGGAGACCTCGGCGCCGCGGCGGCTGAGCTGCTCGCCGAGGTGCCGGTTGTTCTTCGCGAAGAACCCGGCCTGGTCGGTGTGGGAGCGCCACACCAGCCCGCGCACGTCGACGCCGCGCTGCTCGGCGCGACCGATGACCTCGACGACCTCGCTGCCGGGCTCGCCGGTCAGGCGCAGGTCGGCGTCACCCATCCAGTCGGTGAAGAGCACCAGGTCGCCTGCGCGGGTCGCCTCGAGCACGCGGTGCAGCGCCTCGAAGTAGGACGCCCCGTCGATGTGGGCCAGCGTCCGGTTGCCCGTCGACCAGGCGACGTCGCCGTCGGGGGGATCGATGTCGGTGTCGGGGTTGCCGCGCTCCGTGCGCGTGAGCAGCCACGCCCTCTCGTCCACCACCCGGTCAGTATGGGTGCGCCAGGTGACGCCGAGGTGACGCGGGCGGCGGTGGGCTAGCGGGGTGGCGTGGTACGGCGCAGCTCACCCGAGCCGCGCGCGCTGGGCGATCCGCACCCCGAGGTCGTCGAGCTCGTCCGCGACGGCGGCGACCCAGACCTGGTTGCGGGTGCGCCGCGTGAGCGGGCGGAGGAGGGCCAAGTCGGAACAGGATCACCGCTATTCCGACTTGAGGCGGTCACGTCGGAACACGTGGTTGGCGCGCCCCTCCATCCTGTCGTCATGGCTGTGGTGGCGGAGGCCGACGTCGTGGTCGTCGGAGCGGGGCTCGCAGGGCTGCGCTGCGCGCACGAGCTGGAGCGCGCCGGGCTCGACGTCGTCGTGCTCGACCGCGAGGACGCGCCGGGCGGGCGGATCCGCACCGCCGTCGTCGACGGGCACCTGGTTGACCGCGGCTTCCAGCTGCTGAACCCGGGCTACCCCGCCGTACGACGCTGGGTCGACACCGCGGCCCTCGACCTGCACGCGTTCGACGCGGGCGTGGCGGCGCGCGGCGCCGACGGGGTGCGCAGGCTCGGCCACCCGTGGCACGCGCCGGGGCTCTTGCCGGCCTCGGTGCGGGCGGTGGCCGGCAGCGTGCCGGGCACGCTCGGCCTCCTGCGCTGGGCGGCGCCACTGCTGACGCCGGGGCGGGGGTCGCTCGGGCGGCGCCTGGCGGCCCGGCCCGACGCCACGCTCGCGGCGAGCCTCGACGCCGCCGGCGTGGGTGGCCTGCCGCGCACCGTGCTCGACCGGTTCCTCGCCGGTGTGCTGCTGGAGGACGCGGGCGCGAGCTCGGCGCAGTACGCCCGCCTCCTCGTGAGCTCGTTCCTCCAGGCCACGCCCGCGCTGCCCCGCGACGGCATGGAGGCGCTCCCCCGCCAGCTCGCCGCGCGGCTGTCCGGCCCCGTCCGCACGGGTGTCGAGGTGGAGGCGGTCGAGCGCAGTACGGGCTCCGGCGGGCCGCGGGTCCGCACCGCCGGGGGTGAGTACGTCGCGCGCGCCGTCGTCGTCGCCACCGCGGCGCCGGGCGCGGAGGCGCTGCTCGGCGTACCGGCGCCGGCGTCGCACGGGGTGGTCACCGAGTGGTACTCGACGACCGAGCCCCCGGCGCCCCGCGACCGGGCGCGGCTGCTGCACGTCGACGGCCGCGGCCGCCCGCACGGGCCGCTCGTCAACGCGGCGGTGATGTCGGCGGCGGCGCCGAGCTACGCGCCGCCCGGCCGGCACCTGATCGGGGCATCGGCGCTGCTCGGCCCCGACCGCCCCGTCCCGTCCGCGGCGATGCACGACCACGCCGGCGAGCTGCTCGGCAGCGACCCGCGCGGGTGGGAGCTGCTGCGCCGCGACGAGGTCCCGCACGCCCTACCCGCCCAGGAGCCCCCGTTGACCCTGACCCGCCCGACCGACCTCGGCGACGGCGTGTTCGTCGCCGGCGACCACCGCGACACCGCCTCGATCCAGGGCGCGCTGGTGAGCGGTCACCGGGCTGCGACCGCCGTACGACGCGCGATCGGCGGCGCGGCGTGACCCGGCCCGAGGACGCGGTCCTCGTCGTCGGTGCCGGCATCGCCGGGGTGGCGTGCGCGCGGGCGCTGACGGAGGCCGGCGTACCAGTCGTCGTGGTCGACCGCGGCATGCGGATCGGCGGTCGGATGGCGTCGCGGCGCGTGGACGACCGCCCAGTCGACCTGGGCGCGTCGTACTTCACGGTGCCCGACGACGACCCCGCCTTCGCTGCCGTGGCCGAGGAGTGGCGCGCGGCCGGCCTGGCGCGGGAGTGGACGAGCCGCTTCCACGCGCTCGACGACGGCCGGCTGGAGGCGAAGGACGGGCCGGTGCGCTGGGGCGCGGCGGGCGCGCTGCGGTCGCTGGTGGAGCACCTGGCCGAGCCCCTCGACGTACGGCGGGCCGCGGTGTCGTCCGTCGCCGTCGGCGACGCGGGGGTCGTCGTGGACGGCCAGCCGGCGCGGGCCGTGGTGCTGGCGATGCCGGACCCGCAGGCGCGGCGGCTGCTCGACGCGTCGCTCGATGACGTGGCGGCGCGGCTGGACCGGGAGTGGGAGCCGGTGCTGGCCCTCGTCGCGACCTGGCCGGAGCGCGCCTGGGACGTCGACGGCGTGTTCGTCAACGGCGACCGCGTGCTGTCGTTCGTGGCCGACGACGGGCAGCGCCGCGGCGACGGCGCGCCCGTGCTGGTGGCGCACTCGACGCCGGAGTTCGCTGGGCGGCACCTCGAGGACCCCGACGCCGCAGGAGCGGAGATGGTGGCGGCGCTGCGGTCGGTGCTGTCGCTGGGCGAGCCCGCGGCGGTGCAGGTGAAGCGGTGGGGGCTGGCGCGCCCGATGGGCGAGCGCGACGAGCCGTTCCTGCTGGACCCGCGGTGCGTGGGTGTGTGCGGCGACGGGTGGGGGCCGAAGCCGAGGGTAGCGACCGCGTGGCGCTCCGGGCACGAGCTGGGGCGAGCGTTGGTAGAGCGGCTCGACTGACGCCTCCGCCGCGCCGGGCCGCATCCGGGTCGCGGTGTCAGCGGTAGTGGATCGCTACCGCTCCTACCGCGACGAGATGGCTCTGCCGGGCCGCATCCGGGTCGCGGTATCAGCGGTAGTCATCCACTACCGCTCCTACCGCGACCCGCCAGGCCCCGCACCGCCCCGCCGGATCTTTTTTGTCTTTCTGACCAGAACCCCTTGCCATCCTATTAATTGTCGTCCAGACTATTAGTCATGAGCGACACCAAGACCCTCCTCCGCCAGGTCGAGGCGGCCACGACCGCCACGGACCTGTTCGGCCCGCCGAGCGCCGACGCGGGCGCGCGGCGGAGGGCGCGTCGTACGTTCCGCGTGCTGGCGTTCCACCTCCACCCCGACCGCCTCGCCACGGCGGCGCCCGGCGTCGACCGCGCCCGGGCGGCGGCCGCCTTCGCCAAGGCGACCGAGCTCCACGAGGCGTGGGGACGCGAGGCCGACGGAGACACGACGGACGCGCTCCAGGGCCGCCGCGGCACCTACGCCGCCGGCCCGCTGCTCGCCCGGGGCACGGTCGCCAACGTGCACGCCGTACCCGGCCAGGACGCGGTCGTGAAGATCGCCCGGCGCCCGGCCTCGTCGCGGTTCGTCCGCAACGAGCGCGACGCCCTGCAGGCGCTGCGGACCTTCACCGACCAGCCCGGCAACGGGTGGCTGGCGCCGTACTTCCCGCGCCTGCTCGACACCGCCACCGTCGGTTCCCCCACCGAGCGCCGCGAGGCGAACGTGCTGGGCTCGCTGGGCCGTGCGGACGGGTTCTACTCGCTGGCCCAGGTGCAGCAGGCCGCACCTGAGGGGCTCGACGGCCGCGACTGGGCGTGGATGCAGCGGCGTCTGCTGCGCGCGCTGGCCGGCGCCCACGCGGCGGGCCTCGTGCACGGCGCGCTCCTCCCGGAGAACGTGCTCATCCACCCGCGCGAGCACGGCGTCGTGCTGGCCGGCTGGTCGTTCGCGACCCGGCCCGGGCGCCCGGCCGAGGGGCGCGTGGCGTCGCAGGCCGCGGCGTACCCGCCCGAGGCGAGCACCGGCGTACTCACCCCCGCGAGCGACCTCTTCATGCTCGGCGCCCTCGGCCTCGCGCTGCTGCGACCCGAGGAGCGGGCGCAGCGCCGGTTCGCGGAGGGCTGCATGCAGGCGGCGCCGGCCATGCGGCCGCGGGCCGCGGACCTGCTGGAGGAGTACGACGACCTGCTGGACCGCCTCTACGGCGCCCGGCGGTTCCGCCCCTTCGCCGTCGCGGTCTGAGCCGCGACCCACCGACCAACCCACCACCGACGACACGAACAAGAGACGAGAGAAGGAGACAGCCATGGGCAACGGAGCGTGGAGCGACGAGAGCTACCGAGCGGCGGCGACGTTCCGCCGGCGCAGCGGGGCGGCGGACTTCGGCTACAGCGACGACGTGCGGCGCCGGCCGGCGTCGCAGTGGCGGGCGCACCCGACGCTGGACCCGAAGGACGTCGGCGTGCGCGAGTCGCGCGACTCGGTCGAGCACCCCAACAGCACGCCGATCGCGGTGTTCTTCGACGTGACCGGCTCGATGGGCACGGTGCCGCGGCAGATGCAGGCGGAGCTGGCCAAGCTGCACGGGCTGCTGCAGCGCAAGGGGTACGCCGAGGACCCGCAGATCATGTTCGGCGCGCTCGGCGACGCGGACACCGACTACGTGCCGCTGCAGGTGGGCCAGTTCGAGTCCGACAACCGGATGGACGAGCAGCTGCGCTCGATCTTCCTCGAGGGCAACGGCGGCGGGCAGCTGAGCGAGTCCTACGAGCTGGCGGCGTACTTCATGGCCCGCCACACCGCCACCGACGCGTGGGAGAAGCGCGGCAAGAAGGGCTACCTGTTCGTCATCGGCGACGAGATGGGCAAGCCGAGGCTGCGGGCGCGCTACGTCCGCGACCTCATCGGCGACCGGCTCCCCCGCGACCTCGACAGCGCGGCGCTGTGGCGCGAGGTGCAGGAGCGCTGGGAGGTGTTCTTCGTGCTGCCGAAGCAGACGACGCACTTCGACAACCCGAAGGTCAACGGCTACTGGGCCGACGTGCTCGGCGAGCGGCTGCTGCGCCTGGAGGACCCGGCGGCGGTCTGCGACCTCATCGCGCTGACCGTCGGCCTGCTCGAGGACGCCATCGACCTCGACGAGGGGCTCGAGGACCTGCGCGAGGTCGGCAGCGCCAGCGGCCCCGCGGTCGGTCGGGCGCTCGCCACGGTCGGCGCCCGCGGAGGCTCGGGTGGGGCCGGTACGACGACCCTCCCCGCCGCGCTCGCCTGCGACCTCGACGCACCCGACGACCTGGCTTGACCCGGTCTGAGCTGTTCTGAGCTGCACTGAGAGGAGATCCGTCATGGCACAGCCGCACCGCATCGTCGTCGGCCTCGGGTTCGGCGACGAGGCCAAGGGCGCCACCATCGACCACCTGTGCGCGCAGGGCGGGGTGAGCGCGGTCGTGCGGTTCTCGGGCGGCGCGCAGGCGGCGCACAACGTCGTCGTCGACGGGCTGCACCACACGTTCCGGCAGTTCGGGTCGGGGACGCTCGCGGGGGTGGCGTCCTACCTGAGCCGGCACGTGCTGGTGAGCCCGCAGGCGCTCGCGGTGGAGGCGGAGGAGCTGGCGGCGCTCGGGGTCGAGGATCCTCTCGGCCTCGTCGCCGTCAGCCCCGACGCCCTCGTGGTGACGCCGGTGCACCGCGCCGCGAACCGCACCCGCGAGGACCTGCGCGGCGACGGCCGGCACGGCTCGTGCGGGCTCGGGATCGGGGAGACGCAGTGGTACGCCCTCCCCGAGACCGCCGGCCACGCCGCCGTCCGGGTGCGCGACTGCCTCGACCCGGCCGGGCTGCGCACGAAGCTGATGGCGCTGGTCGACTTCTACGCGCCGCTCCTGGCGCAGGGCACCCACGAGGTGCCGAGCGTGCGGGAGATGGCGGTCGACCTGCTGGAGTTCGGCGCCGCGGTGGCGATCGTGCCGGACGCCGCCTACCTGCGGTCGGCCGCCGAGCGCGGCTCGCTGGTGTTCGAGGGGTCGCAGGGCGTGCTGCTCGACGAGTGGCGCGGCTTCCACCCGCACACGACGTGGTCGACCGTGACACCTTTGCCGGCGCAGCGTCTGTTGGCGGAGGCCGGGCTGGAGCGGGGCGAGGTCTGGGGTTCGACGCGGGCTTACGCCACGCGGCACGGTGCGGGGCCGTTCCCGACGGAGGACCCGGCCCTGGCCGTGTTCCTGCCCGAGCCCCACAACGGGTACGGCGAGTACCAGGGCTCCTGGCGCGTCGGCCACCTCGACCTCGTGCTCCTCGAGTACGCCGCGCGCGTCTGCCGGGTGAGTGGGGGGCTCGATCGGGTGGCGGTGAGCCACGTCGATGTGGTCGAGGCTGCCGGGGGGCGGGTCGGGGTGGCCCGGGGGTACGCGTCGCTGCCGCTCGGGGATCTGGAGGACTTGGAGCACCAGGAGCGGTTGACACGGGCGCTGCTCGGCGTGCGGCCCGTGGTCGAGGCGGTGGAGGGGGACGTCGTCGACGTCATCTCCGGGGTGCTCGGCGTGCCCGTGGCGTCCGTTGCGTACGGCGCCGCTCGTAGTGACCGGGTGGGTACGGCGGCTGCTCAGGCTGCTCGAAGGGTGTTCGTCGCGCAACGGATCTAGGTCAACGGGTTGTCGGTGCGCATCGAGGACGATGACTTCTATCGCGGCGGCACCGCGCTGGACGTCACAGGGTGCGGACGGACGAGGATTCGATCCGCACTGTGAGCCGATTGCCGCCCGAGAACCTTGAGCCAGCAATCCACAACCTGGTTCGAGACGCGGTCGTGGTGAGAGACCACAACCCGTTCCTGGCGATGCACCACACGTTCAGATGGCGCCGGGCGGGCGCGGACATACAGATGGGCGTCCGTCCTGCAGTCGACCGCTGTGTAGCGCGCGGGCTCGTCCGGCGTACAACGGCGAGGGAGCTGCGACCCGGGCGACGACGGGACCCGCCGGCCCCTGAACGGACCGGCGAGTCCTTGCCCTTCACCTACTGTGGCGACAAGAGGTTCCTGTCCAGGCGAACGAGGAGCGACGAACGTGATCATCGGTGCGTACGGCCAGTTCTGAGACCGCGATCTTGTCGACTTCGCCTCCCGCGGGTGGCGTCTGCCCGGCCGTCGCGACAACAACGCTGGCACTCTCCGGGTCGCCGACTTCCGGACGGCGCGTGGCGTCTACGTGCTCTACAACGAAGTGGGGTCTATTTCGTCGGGCTGGCTTCCGGGAGCCAGGGACTGGGCGGGCGGTTGCAAAATCATACGGCAGACAGTCACGGCGCCGGCTGGTCGCGCTTCTCGTGGTTCGCCTTCGACATGCCGTCTGACGACGAGACGGACGACGACGGCGTGCTGCAGATGGAGCGGGGGGTAGAGCTTCGAGGCGGAGGACCTAGTCACCATCCGTGACCTCGAGGCGCTGCTCCAGCGGGTGACGCAGCCCTTCGCGAACGGCAACCGCACGCAGTTCGCAGGGGGCGAGGAGTGGACGCAGGTTGCGACGCGGGCCCCGGAGATCAAGACGTTCGACGACTACCGCGGGCGCCTCGGCTGAGTCGCGTCGTACCAAGAGGGGTCCCCAGCAGCACAGCCACTTGTCGATCTTCACCGCGACACGCGCCCCGTACCGCTCGTTGACCGTGTTGGCGTGCGCGTGGTACCGACGCGTCGCTCTCGTAGTCCGCGAGATCCGCGGACCGCACGAGGCCGCATCGGCTCGTCACCTGGTGCCGCCACAGACGCGTTCTCCTCCGGCCGGCGCTTCCACCCTTCAATCCTCCGTGCCTCGCGCCGTGACACCCGTCGAGGATCCACCGTCAGCAGGTGGGACGGCCAACGACGGGCCTACGATCGGGGA
Organism: Nocardioides sp. ChNu-153; assembly: GCF_030466625.1. Taxonomy (GTDB): domain Bacteria; phylum Actinomycetota; class Actinomycetes; order Propionibacteriales; family Nocardioidaceae; genus Nocardioides. The sequence continues at coordinate 65,705 of NZ_JADEVT010000005.1, read as the reverse complement.
GTCTGGAATCTCGCTCTGCGGGAGGTTCATGTGGCTGCCCAACAGGTCCGCAAGCATCCGTGCGGCTGATTCCTGGGCCGAGTCCCCGATCTCGAGGTCGTACGGCAAGTTGTCGTCTGGGGTAACCACCGTCAACTGCGCCTTCTTGCGTGTTGCCTCAGGTTGGTACCGCACGTAGCGGACGGCATCGAGGCTGACCGACCGGTTGATCTCGCCGTACCGCTCGAAGTCTTCTTTCGCCAGGACGAGCAGCCGCTTGTCAGTCACCGCCAGGTAGTGCGTCCAGGACCGGCCAGACCACTTGACCTTCGTCCCGGCGATCGCGAGGAGGTCCTCGTCGTCGAGGTGCCAGCGGACAACCTTCGTCAGGTGCTCCGGTGGCGCACCCGCGAACGCGACGATCGCGGGCTGCGGAACCGGCGGTTCCTGGGCGCGCACCGACTCGCGCAGCGCGCCGACCTGGTTCCTCAACGCACCTGAAACACGGGCAACGTTCTTCGCATCGCGGCGAGCCTTGGTGAAGGGGATCGTCCTCTTCCCAGGAAGATCGGCGAGCACCGAGCACTCCCGATGAAGCTGGCGGAGCAGCGTGTCCACAGCGTCCAGCTCGCGGTCGTGCTCTGCGCGGGCGTCGGTCACGATCTTCTCGACCAGGGAGTCGGGTTCGTTGGGATCGGCGTGCACACGGCTAGCCCTGATTGCTTGATAAGTGAACCACGCAGCCTGCGCCCGGAGCATTGCCTGCGCATCAGTGACTATGGCTTCCGCGTGGTGCGTCAGGTAGTCCGCTCGACCTCGGGCATCCTTCCTGGCGGCGAGCGCCATCGCGTGATTCATCACGTTGGCGCGGAAGAGTGCGCGGCTCGCGCGCAACTCTGCTTCGTGACCCGCCACGTTCTCCCAGATGTGTCCGGTCACCAGTCCGACGTGTCCGGCCTCCTCGATGGCCTTGTGCATCGCGCCTTGGAGCCCATCAACGCTCGCCCACTGTTCGCGTCTGACCGTCTGCAGCAGCTCGTCGGTCAGCTCGATGTTCTCCCGCACAAGACGAGTGATGCTGGCGAGCTGCATCTGGATCATGAGCAGCGCAATGGCAGGCCCCAACGAGGCAGCCACAGTGACGGCGCCTGCGGTCCCTGCCGGGACCCACTGGACGGAGTGGGCGAACTTCCCCGAGGTATTGACGAGGGTGCCGAGGTTGGCCCCTGCCGCATTGGTCAAGGGCGTCGCCGTCTGCAGCGCCTTCAGTGTCTCTGGCGTGAGCCGGACCAGACCCTGGAGTCCAGCTGTCGCCTGGCTGGCCTGGGCGACGACGCTTCCAGCGCCCGAGAGTGCACTGACCGCGTTGGTCGCAGAGCGCGCGGCCCCGGCTGGAAGAAGCACCTGGGGTACCAGGTCGATGCCGGCAACCGGCCCGTCAGCGAAGAGGAGCGCCAGTCCAGGACAGCCCTCTACCTCGACAAGCGTGGCCGGGGCGGCTTCCGTCGAAGCGTTCATAGCGTTGTCCTATCACCGCGGGTCCCCGTGCGTCGGGCATTGGACCTAATCAACTCTGTAGTGCGGCCCCTGCGCCCGAATCTGCCTCGCGTGGATCACGACGCCGCACGGCAGTCAAGCCCCTCTACGGCGGGACTCGGGTAACCGCTCGCGGCCACGACGGGGCCGTCGCGTCAGGGGCTGGACGAGCTCGTCGGCTGTTACATCTCGCGGGGAACGGGTCTTGTTCGCAGTCGCGCGGCCCCTGAGGCGGGGGTCTCGTAGTGACAGAACGAGCACACCTCACCCGCGCCGGGTCCGACGCTGCATGCTCCGGCTCGCGACACCGAGGAAGACTTCGAGTCGTATCCCTCGTGGCGGAGGACGTGCTCGCGGGCTGCACGGAACCCGCAGCGGTCGCGGAACGTGTCAACCCCCACGGCGTCGTGCTTGTCGAGCCCCTGCAGGACGTGCTCGCGGCGCACCGCGTCGAAGTTCGGTACGCCTCCACCGAAGGACCGGACCGGCGTCGTCGGCGGACACGCCAGCGGGGGCGGTCCAGCGAGCCGTCCCACCTGCCGCGACCACGTCAGCCCACCGTGCTTCCCTTGCAGGGTGAGCGGTGACGGGAGCCCCGGTGCCGAGCCGGCGCGCACGAGCCCGGGCGAGGCGCTGAGCCGCAAGATGTCCACCCTCGCCCGCCGGGACACGGCGCCGGAGCTCGGGCTCCGTCGTGAGCTGCACCGCCGTGGACTGCGTTATCGCGTCCAGGTCAAGGTCCCGGGCAACAACCGCCGCACCATCGACACCGCGTTCACGCGGGTCCGGCTGGCCGTCTACGTCGACGGCTGCTTCTGGCACGGATGCCCGCAACACCACCACGCCCCGAAGGGCAACGCCGAGTGGTGGCGCTGGAAGGTCCAGCGGAACAAGGAGCGGGACCGCGACACCGACCGCGAGCTGCGCGCCGCTGGCTGGGAGATCCTCCGAGTCTGGGAGCACGAGCCGGTTGCCGCCGCAGCAGACGCCGTCGAGACTGCATACCTCGACCGCATCTGTTGACGGGGGAACGTTGCCAGACACACCGAAGCTGAAGAAGACCGAGTGGCCCGTCCACATCACCGATGCCCTCGGCATCCCCAGTATCCGAGGCAAGGCCGGCCCGTGGCACTCGACCGGTGACACGGTCGATCTCGCATGGTTCCACGCCATGTGCGACCTGCTGGGCATTGACTACCCCGGCGAGCGCATCCGGTCGATGCGGGCCATCATCCAGGCCGTCGGCGGGACGTGGGTCGCCGACCGGCACAGCTCGGACGTCCCCGGCAAGAAGGCTGGCGGCAACGTCCGACGGGAGGCCTTTGAAGACCTGTGGGGCTTGCTCCACACGTCCGGTCTGCTCACCTCGGAGCACCGACCCGCGGCGACGGACGATCCCCTGCAGTCGCTGGTCGGCGGGCAGCTGCCCGAGCCGCGGTGGTCCCTCCAACGCATCCGGTTGCGGATGGGCCAGCCTGCCTTCCGCGCACGGCTCCTCGCCGCCTACGGCGGGCGCTGCGCGGTCACGGACACCGACGTCCCGGAGACGTTGGAAGCGGCCCACATCGTTGCCCACGCCGACGGGGGCACGACCGAGACCTCGAACGGCATCCTCCTGCGGGCCGACCTGCACTCCCTGTTCGATCTCCGGCTCATCGCAGTGGACACCTCGGCATGGACCCTCGTGGCGCATCCCGAGATCCGCAGCAGGAAGTTCGGCCAAGAGCTCCACGAGGCGCCATTGAGACTCCCGGCCGAGCCGGCGGACCGGCCGGCAGCGAGCTCCCTCGAGGCCCACCGCAAGGCCGCTGGGTTCTAGCGGGTGACGGGGCGCGCGAGTCGAACGTCCGGGTTCGTCGGCGACGCATCGACCGCGGCCACGATGTGGGCCGGGATCTCGTGCCGGTGCCGGTTCACGTACTCGCGGAACACGTAGTAGGCCGCCCCGACGTTCACGCCGTTGCCCATCTGCTTGTACGACGCAGCGTCTGTCTGCGGGACCGAGACACCGGTGTCGGGCGAGCTCTGCGAGAACTCGAACCAGTCGGGCAGACCTTGTAGCCGCGCCGCTTCACGCGGCGTGAGACGACGCCGTTCGCCGAGGATGGACGTCTGTGTGATCGCGACCAGCGCAGGGACGTAGTCGGGACGCTTTGCGCGGATTCCGGATGGGCGGAAGTGCATGATCGTGTCCCCGAGGGGACGGTGCTCACCCGCCTGCCACTCGAACTTCCGACGGGACGGCGGGAAGGAGTCGAGGATCGGCGCGAACCGGTCGATCACCCCTCGGTGACGCTCGTAGAAGGCGGCGTTCTTGCGAAGGAAGTCCTGCTTCCAGCGCGGAATGGGGTCGCCCATCAGCGCCGCGGCCTCGATCTCGTCCTCGGCATCGGCGACGGGCTTGAACGCGTCGTACCAGATGGGGAAGCCCGGCAACCGCTCCCCCGGCTCCAGGCTGGCCGCCACCTCGGTCAGGAGGGAGTCCCAGGTCTGGATCATCTTCAGTTCGGCAGACTCGAGGGAGTACTTGTCGGGCACCTCGGCATCCAGCTGCAACGGCAGGTCGGCGGCAAGGTCCCACCGTTCCTTCGACCAATCGAACGCGAGGCCGCGGGTCGACACGATCGGGTCGTCACGGGTCGAGGGGTCCATCGACACGTCCGTCCCCACGTGGTGGGCCAGGATGAACACCCGCTCGCGCACCTGTGGGCGTCCCCCGAGCTCACGCGGGAGCAGGTGGGGCGAGAAGACCGCCGGCGCGTCGGCCGTGCGGTACCCGAGTTCGCGAAGGGTCCGGACGATCGTGCGGAAGGTCGTGTCCCTGTGCCGGGGGCCGGCGAGGTTGCGCACGTTCTCCAGGAGCACCACGGACGGACGCACGGCGGGCTCGGCGAGGATCCGGGCGATGTTCCAGAACAGCGTGCCTCTTGTCTCGTCCATCCCCCGTTGAAAACCGCTCTTGGAGAACGGCTGGCACGGGAAGCCCCCGGCCAGGACGTCGGCGTGCGGCACGGCGACGCTCGGATCGGTCAGCTCCACGATGTCCCCGCTCACTGCGAACCGGTCCACGCCGGCTGGCAGCTCCGCAGCGGCTTCCCGCAGGGGACGCAGCCAGTTGTGGTCGTAGACCGCTGCCGCTGCGCGATCGATCTCGCTAGCGAAGGCCCACGTTCCGCCGGCTGCGTGCAAGGCGGCGTGGAATCCACCGACCCCCGCGAAGAGGTCGGCGAAGGTGAAGGTGGCCGTCGAGCTCATGTTCGAAGCTTACCCCCGTTTGGGCGTCGCGCGAAGCCGCCATCCACATCGTGCCCCCGGGAGCCGAACCATCCTGGGCGGCGCGCCATTCCCGCTCGGCTTACCGGCGCGAACGGTAGGTTCGACCGGTGGATGGAGTGATCTCAGAGCCGTCGCGGGAGGCCCTGCGCATCGGCCGGTTCGTCGACCTGGTCAGCGAGATGCTCGAGCGTTCGGACTACCTGCTGCCGCTTGCGGCCGGACAGCGACAGTTCCGGCAGGACAACTACAACATGGCGTCGGCCGCCCTGCTCGAGGACCTCTTCTTCGACGCCCTCGGCATGTTCGTGCGCGAGAACCACCCTGCGGTCGCACTGGAGCGCAGGACGGGCAAGGAGGTGTGGGACTACGGCGTGGACGGGTTGCGCCTCAGCCACAAGGAGAGCCTGAGCGCGAACATCTCCGTCTGGTGGACCGCTGGCGACCGGCTTGGTTCGTCCAGGGGCTACGTGCCCAAGCCCGAGTACCGCACGTTCACAGCCGAGCACCCGATCGTGATGGTGTACTCCGGCTGCGGAGCCCTCGACTGGTCGGCGTCCGCTGACGTACTAGCCGCTCCCCGCTTGTCCGGCGAGCCGGAACCGCGGAGCGGGACCCTTGTCGGTTCACTCGGTTGCAGGGCCATCGCTGGCCGCGAGGCGCCTGGAGCGTGTTCCCTCGTCCTGGCCAGGCAGTCGGACCCGGGGACGCTGCTGGTCGAGCGGGTGTGGCGGTCTGACGAGTGGACGTCCCTGGGATTCCACGACCTATGGCCCATCCTCGGCGGCCCGGGGATCGGCGAGCGCGACCTGTGGCTCGATCGCGAGTACGCCCACGGTCGCGCCGGTCTCGGGCCGCTCGCCGGTGTCGCCCAGGGCGCTGAGCTCGCCCTCGGACCCGCCAGCCTCCTCCCCGGCATCTACGTGGTGCCCGCGTCGGCGATGGTCGACGTACCCATGGTGGCCAACAACCGGGCACACTCGTTCGACCCGGTCGCCGTTCGCGAGCTCCTGCTCGGGGCTAAGGCGGAGGGGTTCTACACGGCTTTCCCCGCATGGTTCGCGCACTTCGCCGTCTCACAACCGCCGAACCTCTACGCGAAGCAGCGGGAGCAGTACGAGGCGTTGTTCGCGGCGCGCCGACGCGACACCCCCGATGCCTAGCCTCCGACGCCCTGATCAGACCAGCAGCTGGTAAAGGCTCTCGGGGTACGCCCGGACCGACCTCACGTCCTTCATCGAGACGGACACGCCCGCGTCGGCCAGCCGGCGGTTGCACGCCGCCTGTGCACCGTTCCAACCGGCTGGGTCGAGACGCCACAACGGGTGCGTGAGCACTACTGCGCGGCTCCCGCTGAGGACGACGACGAGCCCCTCCGTCACCTCCACCCTCGGCGTGGACAGTGCGTCGCCGAAGTCCCGGATGAAGGAGGCGGCGGTGGCCTCCGCGAGACCCATCCAGCGCGACTCGACCAGCGGCCGGCCCAGCACCAGCTCGGCGACGTCGAGAGCCAGCCGCCAGTCCAGGGCGGGGTGCAGGTGACGGTTGTCGTAGGAGCGGAGGCAGTCAGGACACGATGAGTCGCAGTCCGCATGGTCGAGCGCGAGCCACGAGGCGCCTAGTTCGTCGGTGATCTTGGTGACGACGGCCGAGAGCCGTTCGGGTCGACCGAGCTCAGAAGCGTACCCCGCCCCGTTCTCGAGCATGTCGGCCACGTACACGTTGGCCGTGACGACGTCGGCGACCCGACGACCTTGCAGGCCCACGGTGATCTCTCCCGGATCGATGTCGAGCTCGGCCTGCACCCCGCGCCGCAGGGCCTCGCCGAACGACTGCAGGGCCGCCAGTCCGTTGGCGCACCTGTGCGACGCGGTGGCGACGACACCGTCTGCGAGCCCGATCCCCCGGGGGAGGACGAGCAGAGCGTCGGTTACCCGGATGTCACCGATGGCGCCCCGGGGGCCGGGCCCTGCGGGGCCGTCCACCACGACGTGACTGCCGTCGGGCTGCCGCTCGGTGGCGAAGAGGTTGCCGGCGTTGTCGTTCACCGTGAGGAGCGTGCCCTGGTCGATGACCCAGACGTCCATGCACTCGACCCTCGTCGGATTCTCTGGTGCCTCGACCCAGCCCAGCACGGGACGTGACGCGCTGGTGGACACGTGCTCCTCGGTCCGGCGGTCGCTCCGCTCCGGGGACGCGCGGAACCCGGCCGGCTGCCACATCCGTGATCGCCGGAGCGATCCTCCGCACACCGGGCAGGACCCCGGGTCCATCTCGGAGCCGCTCACCGCGTAGCTGCACTCGACGCAGCGCTCGATGACGACGCTCGCCTCCAGCGGGTCACGCGACCTGCCGCCCCGCTTGTAGTCAGCGAAGCCGTCGACGGTGTAGACCCAACCGTCTCTCGTCACCAGCGAGCCCGGGGAGAACACGGATACCGCCTGATTGAGGGGGCGCTGGGAGATCTCCTCGGCCTTCCCACCTCCGCTCCCTGGGTAGTAGAGCTCCCGGACTCGGGTGGGGAACCCGAACATGGGCAGCACCCCTGCATTGGCAAGCCGCTCCGACAGCTCCCACTGGGTGAACAACGGGTCGGTCGTCACGGAGTTGACGGTCGGGACGAGCTCGTTCCGGATCCATGAGGCGATGCCTCGGACCTGCACACCGGAGAGGCCCGTGTGTACCGCAAGGCGTTCCACGACCCGATCGACCTCGGGTGATCCCCGAAGGAAGGACTCGATACCCGACCGTCGGGAGGGCCACTCGTCGGTCCGCCCGAACGACCCGTGCACGCTGCCACGTGAGGGCGGAGGTTCAGCTAGGCCCCGCATCGCCTGTCGCATCACCTCAGCACTTGCCACCCGGCGCAAGATCGTCTCCCGAGCGGTGTCGAGGAACGGCTGCGGGGGCGGATCGCCCGTGATGCGGTGGGCATCGCTGAAGTAGTAGTCGTCGTGCGAGCGGTCGCGGCACAGGGTCGCAGCGTAGGAGAAGGGCTGGCCGGCCCGGCCGGCCCGGCCCACCCGCTGCTGGTAGTTGAAGCGCTGCGGTGGCATGTTGCCCATGACCGTCGCGCTGAGCGACCCGATGTCGACCCCCACCTCCATCGTGGTCGTCACGCTGAGCACGTCGATTGGTGACGTCCTGGGGTTCTCCTCCGGTGCCGGGAGCAGCGCCCCTCGGAAGCGGCGCTGCCGGGACCTGGCCAACGACGGCGGACTGGTCTGACCGGTGAGCTCGGCGACAGCCAACCTCGCGGGCTCGTGCGCGCTGAGCCGCGCGTAGTAGTCCCCGGCCGCGAGCGGAGCCAGGTCGTGCACCAGGAGCTCGCCCGTGCACTTTGCGCGTACGCACACTCCGCACGAATCATGGAGGTGGCGGGTGGCGCAGCGGGAGCACACCCAGACCTTGCCCCCGTGAGCCGTCAGGGCAAGCGGCAGGTCGAGGCGGTCGAGCTCCAACGACCGCTCCGCGAGCAGCGGCTGCAGCGCCGACCAGACGGCCGTGGCCAGCTGCCCTTCGTCCATGCCCCTCCTGGTCGCGACCCGGGCGATGAAGTCCGTCGCACGGCTAGGCAAGTCCTTCTTCCGCGGCGCATGGCCCGGAATCCATCGGTCGCTGAGGCCGAGGATGCGCAGCACGGACCTGACGACGGGGCGCAAGTCTTCGCCGATATCGTCACCACCCACGAGGTCGAGATGGGCCACGAGCGTGGCCTCGAGGTCCCGCCCCCTGCCCCCGAGCAGGGCGTCGCCCAGCGCCATGACGAGGTACCGCCTGTAGAGCGCCAAGTACTTCTGCTTGACCGGTCCGGGCGGCAACGGGTCCCACTCGCCAGCCTCGGGGGGATCGAACGCGCGGTTCCACGGCTTGCCGTCCTCGAGCTCCGTGAGGGCTGCACGCTGCCCACCGGGCGGGACTCCGAGGCGGACGAGGTCTTGGGTCAGCTGCTCGACGAGGTCGGGCCACGGGGTGGACCGGTTCCCCACGCGCGACGCCTCGAACTGGCGGACCACCTCGTCGTGCTCCGCACGGGCGAGGCCTCCTGCCCGGTAGAGGTACGCGAAGGCGACCTCCGGGTGCTGCTGACGAAGCTGGTCGTACCGGGCCATGTCGCTGGGAGGTAACCCCCCAGGGAAAGCCCCGTCGCGGAGGAGGCGGACCGTGTCGTCTTCACGCTCCAACGACCGGCGCACCAGCTGACGCACGAGATCGGCGAAACTGTTCTCGGCAAGACCCATCGCCGTCGTGGCCGCGTCGTCCCTGCTGTCCGTGAACACGATGGTCTTCTCCGGCATCGTGGTGGCCGACACCGACCGGACGACCTCCGAGACCAGCAACTGCGTCGCTTGATCGATGCCTTGGGTGTGGGCACGAATGGGGGAGCGCACGACGCCGTACCGGAAGCGCTGCTGCACGTCCTTGTGGCCGCACGAGGGACACAGCGACGGGAGCGAAGGCGGGGACCAGCCGCTCGGGCACCCGCTGTAGCCCAGCGTCAGCCCCGTGGCGCTGCTTCCGGCGCCGAGGTCGACGTACCCGAGGCGGGGGTGCAGCTCGACCTTGTTGAAGGTCAGCTTGATCTTGGCGTCCCCCGGCCCGGGATGCTCCCAGGTCTTGGCGCTGTGGACGGCGCCAGGCCGATACCAGACATAGGTGTCGACGCTGCGCCTGAACACCAGCCTGCCGCTCGCGTCGGTGGCCTGGGTCGGGGTCGACGCCAGGTAGACCCCGTCCGCGCCGTTCCTCGCCACGACGTGGCCGCCCAGTCCGAGATCGCCGCAGTGGTCGCAGTACAACAGCTCGAGGACCCTGGCCCCGCAGTCGCAGAAGTGACGCGGCCTGGAGAACAGCTTGCCGACCTGCGACGAGGACGAACGACTGACTGCGCTGCACAGGGGGTCGCAACACGCCCAGATCCCACGCATGGACCGCAACAGCACGTGTGCACGGAAGGGGATCTGGCCGGGTGAGGGCGTCCCGCCGAGCGCAGTGAGGACGTCGTCGAGGAGGGCCTCGTAGCCGGGTCCCCCGAAGAGGTTCGAGGCCACCACCGGCACGGGAGTGGCGCGCAGCGTCAGCGGCGAGCCACTGTGGTGGCAGGCAGCGGCGACTGCGTCGTCGAGCCCCTGCAGCTCTCCGTGGGCGACCTGGTCGGCTACGTCACCGGGCGTCACCGGGAGCAGAGCACGGGGCTGCCTCTGCAAGCCCGCTACCGTCGTGAACCGGCTGCGCGGCAGGCCGAAGAACCGCTCCAAGTAGCCCGACTGGTGCTCGTCGAGCGATGCGCTGGTGGCAATGACCCTCAGCTGAGCACTGTCGGGTCCGAGACCGAGTCGGTCGCAGAGGTTGCGGACGATCATCGACACCTCGGCGCCCTGGGTGCCGCGATACAGGTGCAGCTCGTCGACGACCAAGGTGAGCTGGCGGCCCAGGTCCTCCGCCAGCCAGGCTCGAGTCCTGTCGAAGACCGGCTGCTCGAGGTCGCGCATGAGCATGACGTTGAGCATCGAGTAGTTCGTCACCAGGATGTCGGGCGGCGCAGCCACCATGTCCCAGCGGGCCACCATCTCCACGGCGCGGGGGTCGGAGACCTGTGCCGTCAGGTCCTCGTCCGCGCCGACGAGGCGCTCGGCCTCGCTCGCCATCGCGGTGAGCTCGCGTGCGACCTCGTCGAGCTTGGTGTGCCGGCCTCGTTCTGGCATCACCGACCCGCCGGGAGACGCCCCGGTGTAGCGCCCGAACCACAGCTCGGGTCCCCCGAGGTCCCGCAGCCTCCGCAACGTCTTGCGGAGCCGGGCGATCTGGTCCTCCACCAGAGCGTTCATCGGGTAGAGGACGATCGTCCGCAGGGCGGCTTCACGCGACGAGCGGCGCGACGGCGTCCATCGCAGGGGAGAGGACGCCCACCACTGGTCCGTGGGGGCACCCGGGGCCCAGCCGCGCGCCTCCATCAGCAGCCGAGCCACCACGGGCAGCAAGAACGCCTCCGTCTTGCCCGAACCGGTCCCCGACGTGACGACGGGGTGACGGACGTCGTCACCGCCCAGGAGCGAGATGCGCAACGCGTCTGCTTGGTGCTGGCGCAGCATAAGGCTGGAAACGTCGGCCAGCCCGAAGACGCTCTTGAGGAGCAGCTCGGACTCTTCCGGGGTCAACCCGACGGCGGCGCAGGTCTCGAGGCCGTGCTCGGTTCCGGGGTACGGCAGGACCGGCTCGAGCTGCACGTCCTGGAAAAGGGTTCCGGGTGCGGCGAGCAGGCGACGACGTTCTGCCATGACGCCGGCGTCGCGAAGCCAATAAGCGGTGTCGACATACGAGAGCACGGCCTCGCGGATCGAGCTGGACACCGCTCCTGGCGGCGGGACTGGACGCACGTGCTGCTCCTACTTCTTGAAGAGGTCGTAGAGGTGGGCGGCGAGGTCGCGGGGCACGGCGTCGTAACGCAGGAGTCGACGTTGCGGCACAGCCACTGGCGGTCGACCGGAAGCGGCAACCGCGGCGCGGCCATACAGTCCCGGCAGGTCAGCCCCCATCGGGACCCACAGCGTCTCGGACGTCGGGTCGAAGGCCATGAGGGGAGCCCCAGCCATCAAGGCGGCGACGTGCTTCCCGAGCTGAACGCTGGACCTGGCGACGAGACCGTTCGCCACGTCTCCCTCGGTGCGCACGACGTCGGTCGTCGCGAACCGCCGCGCGCGATAGGCCCCGGGAGCGTCCAGCGATCCGACCTTTGCCCATGTGTTGTCCCGCGGGTCGTACCAGGTCAGGTCGCCCACGACGGACGCTGCAGACTGCCGCGGGAGGGCCTCGACCAGCTGGCTCAACGGAGGGAGGACTCCCGCTACCTCCCTCCAGGCGTCGACGACGACGGGCACGCCGTCGTCGTCGGCGGCGAGGAAGGCGACCTGCTCCGCCGTCGCCTCGACGAAGTAGGACGCAATGTCGTCGTCCGCCTCCTCGACGGCAAGCCGGAGGCCCGCTGCCTCGAGGCGGCTACCTACGTCGACGTAGATCCTCCCGGGCCAGTAGCCGGAGAAGAGGAAGCCTTGTCGCGTGCCAGCGAGCGACGTGGGGGTGACCTCCCACGCGACCGGCTCCAGGGTCGCGGGGTGGCGCTCCACGTCGATGTGTCCCAAGACCTCGAGCGTTCGTGTGAATTGGTCGACGAAGAGCGCCGTGGCCTCAATCTGCAGCGCGATCCGCTCGAGGTGGGACCACGATCCGCCCCCGGTGTGCAGCAGCGCGTCGAAGGCCGTCGCCCACATGCCCGAGCTCTCGACGCTGCCCGGAAGCACGGTCACGTCCCGACGCGGCATCGACACATCGGGCTCAGGCACCTTGCCGGCCGCCCCGTTGCGCGGGAGCCGCGTCGGGTAGCGCCTGACCAGACCACAACCCCCGCAGCGCCCCTCGCTCCACGCGCGGAGCGGTCGACCTCGCGAGTCGGTGGGCACGGTCTCGATGTGCTCGCGGTGCCTGCCCGTGTGGATACACGAATCGGCGTCCGGCATCGTCAACCGGACGACAGCCTCCTGGGAACGGGCGCTTGACCTGCGTCCCAGCTCCCACCCGGGGACCACCGGTGGGGGATCACCCTCCGCGCGCAGGGGCCGACCACCCGTCACGACGTGCCCCTTGACGTCGACCGGGCCCGGCCGCGTCCGAGCGACCCCGAGCGTTCCGACGCCGTCGGAGTAGGAGACCGGCTTCAGCGCCGCCCACTGGCGATGGTCGGGGGTATCCGCGCTGCGGAGGAGGACCAGGGTCGACGAGACGGGCTCCGCCGAACCCCCTGCCACGAGCTCCACGCGGTAGTCACCGTCCTCGAGGTCGAGGTCGACCATCGATCGGACCAGAACTCCGGCGCCGTCGTCGGACCACGACTCAAGGAGTGTCTCCTCCACGGCATCTCCGTCACCATCGGCGGAGAAGCGGCGCAGGTCGGTGACGGTCACCCTGAACCCGCCCGGGGCGTCACTCGCCGCGCGGATCTCGGGAGGTGCCCACGAGTGCCACTTTCCTCGCACCTGCCCGGGGAGCGCGAACCCTCCGGCGACCTTGAGCTGGTTCGTCGTCAGTGGCACGAGGGGGGAGAGATCGTCGACTCGACCGGAGGCGACCAGATCACCTGGGCGGCCGAACACCTCTACGTCGGTGAAGACCACCCAGCCAGCTGGCTGATCCGGGTAGGGATCCAGCACCTTCCAACCCGGCCGGGCCACGGCCTCCAGCACTGCACTGACCCGCCCGACGAGGTCCTGGTGCACCAGCAGGCGGACGTCGTCGCCCAGCATGACCTGGGGGCTCTCCACCCAACGTCGACTCAGCTCGTCCTCTCGGAACAGGACGAGGCGGCGCGGTCGACGCTCCACGACCTGCCCGGACAGCGTGTCCTCGATACACAGACGCCCCTCCAGGACGTCGCCGGCGTGCAGAGACGACCCGCGACCGAGCCCCAGACTTCCGGGCAGGTCGGGCACGAGCTCGATGGCCGTCGGAGCCGCTGCCGTGAGCACCCGGCCCTCGCGCGGCACACCAGGCTGAGGCAGGTAGAGAAGGGCTTGCACGGCGAAGCGTTTGCGCGGGAACCCCCCGAGCTCCAACGTCAGGGCCAGGTGACCGCGCTGCACGTGCCCGCCTTCCCCACGACCGCGCCGCTCCTGGACGCTCCCGTCCCAGGCCGACAGGGCCACCGAGGCAGCCTGGGCGATCCGCTCCTTCGCAGCGCCCATCCCCCAGAGCCTCTTCAGCGTCGAGGTCACGGGCGAGCTCGCCTGAGTGATCCACTCCCCCAGCACTGGTTTCAGCTCGGACGGTGCGACATCGACGCCGGGGGCGAAGCCGTACTGGCGGAAGAACTCCTTGAGCCGCTCCCGGTCGCCACTGCGGACGAGCGCCTGGGAGACGGTCAGGCCGACGTAGCGGTGCGTGAGCGCGAACGCCGTCGGCAGGCCTCGTGCGCCGTCGAGCTCGACCAGCCACCTGTTGTGCTCCGACCACAGACGCTCTGCGACACGCCGATAGGCCTGGTTGACCCGTTCGTCGCCGGGACGCCCGAGCGCGGCCTGCAGCCGACCGAAATAGTTGGCCTGGCTCATCCCGTCACCTGCCGCCATCTGCTCCGCGGCGAGGCAGAAGACAGCCAGGAGAGCAAGGAAGGGCGGGCAGCCCTCGCGACCGCCCGCTACCCAGGCCCTGGTGCGTCGCATGTGCCGTGCAAACAGCGTGCTCGGCGTTCCCTCGCGAGCCAGCGTCTGCGCGACCGCTTGGGCCAGCGCCCCGGTCACCTCGTCCTGGGCCAGACCCATGCGATCCGCGAGACCCTCGACGACGTCGTCCTCGAAGTCCAGGTACGCCGGCGTCGGCGAGTCGGACTCTGGGAACACCACGTCCATCACTGCTTCGTTCCAGGCGTCGTACCTGGACCATGAGTCGTTCAAGGACCCACCCCCTGGCACCAAACATTAGGCAGCGCCGCCGACATTCGTCAGGAATCCGACGGACTTGAGGTCGCGTCGCCAGTCGGGTGACGACCGGCCGCCCGCCGACGGGGGCTCAACGGGGCCCCCGGCCGCCCATCTGCGACGGTCGGCGCCCAGCGGGAGCAGGACGGTCTCCGGGAACACAAGATCGTTCCGGGCTCCCCCAGAAGGTGACGCAGCCCCTCGGCGAACGGCAACCGCACGTAGTTCGCAGCGGGCGAGGAGTGGACGCAGGTTGCGAGGCGGGACCGGAGATCAGGACGGCTGACGGCGCTACTGCGGGGCGCCTCGGCTGAGTTACGTCGAACCAGGAGGGGTTCTCAGCCCACGCCCACTCGTCGACCTCGACCACGCCACACGCCCGGTACCGCGCGCGCCCTCCTTGGGCAGCCGCGCCGCGAGGAACGGTCGCACGTCCTCGCGTACGTCCCCCACCGTCGCCAACGGCGTGCGCCGCCGGAGGGACGACACCACGACTACGCCGTCTCATCGTCCGAGTCGACGGGCGCGGCGGGGCTAGCCCAGCCCGCCGGCGGCTGTCCCGTCGGCAGTCCACCCGTCGACCGGACCGCGGCGCGCAGTCGCACCTGGGTGTCGACAAGCCATTCGATCACGTCCGGCCAGGTGCTCTCGTCCGTGATGACGGGACCCGTCCGACGCATCTCGAGCCGGCACGCCTTCTTGGCCGGGAGGTACTCGAACCGGAGGTCGTGCTCGCCCAGGTGTCCTGCCATCTCGGCCGCCCGGTCCTCGAGCACCGACAGCAGGTACTCGTTGCGCAGCTTGTCCCCGGTGTCGATGTACAGCTCGCTCCGGCAGCCGCCGATCATGTAGGAGACGCTCCAGGTGAGGCCCGGGGCCGTCGTCGACAACGACCACCAGTTGGCGGCCGGCGCGGTGCCCGTCGTCCAACCGCGCTGGCGCGCCTCCTCCGCGAACTCCGTCCAGAGCGCTTGTACAGCTCGTTCCGAGGGGTCGTGCCGGCGCCGCCGGCGACCGCGTCCTGGCGCGCCAGCTTCTCCCAGTCGTTAGGCTTGCAGACCAGCTCGAGACGAGGCGCGACGAGGTTCTGGTCAGCGCCGTCCATGCGAACGGCTCCCAGCGAGACGCCGAAGAACTTCAGGTCGGTGTGGGTGTTCAGGTTTAGCCAGTCGAGAGCCGCGCGGTGCTCCTCCCTGAAGATCTCCGCGATCCACACGACCACCGCGGGGTCGATGCCACCGGCGTACGTCATGATCTGACCGAGGTGGGTGTGGTCGGTCGAGCCGAACTGGTTCTCCACGATCACGACCTGGTCGCTGCCGACGACTCGTCCGATGAGGTCGAGGGCGAAGTTGCCGACCTTGTGCTCCCGGTCCTCCAGCTCGACCTGTACCCCGAGCACCTCGGACAGAAGTCCCGAGTTCTGCAAGAGCCACGGCGTGAAGTCGTACGGCTCGGTGGCCCAGACCTGTCGGATGTCGACGGGTACGAGCTTGGTGATGTGCATTGATCCCCCTGGTGATGAACGTCGTGCGCTGGTCTACCAGACCCCACCGACATTCGTCACGGGTCGACACAATGCTCGCAGCAACGCTTCTCTTCTGCTATTCGTTTGACATAGAATTTTGCTTATTGCATAGTTCTCTTCATGCCCGCGGCCCAGTGCCGCGATGGATCGATAGGGGGAGCCATGAAGATCAACGCACTGCTCGACGTCAACCTCGTCGCTCACGAGACCGCCGACGAGGTTGCCGTGCTGCTCGAGCTCGCGGCCCCGGCCGCGCCCACGACGACGCGCGCGCCTGCCTCGCTGCAGCTCGTGCTCGACCGCAGCGGCTCGATGGCCGGCGCGCCGCTGGAGAGTGCGAAGCAGGCGCTGGTCGCCCTCCTCCGGCGCCTGGAGCCGACCGACAACTTCGGCCTCGTCACCTTCGACGACACCGCCCAGGTGGTCGTGCCGGCCGGCCCTCTGTCCGACAAGGAGGCGGTGGTCGCGCGTATCCGCGCCGTCCACGCGGGCGGCACCACCGACCTGTCCGCGGGCTACCTGCGCGGTCTCCGCGAGATCCGACGCGTCACGACGACCGGCGGGACGGTGCTGGTCGTCTCCGACGGTCACGTCAATGCCGGCGTCAGCACCCCTGATGCCTTCGCGGCCGTCACCGCGAAGGCCTACGCCGACGGCGTGGTGACCTCGACGCTCGGCTACGGCCGCGGGTACGACGAGACGCTGCTCGCCGCGATCGCGCGGGCCGGCTCCGGCAACCACGTGTTCGCTGCCGACCCTGACGCCGCCGGTGCCGCGATCGCCGGGGAGGTGGACGGTCTGCTCGACAAGGTCGTGCAGGCGCTGTCCCTGACGGTGCGGTTCGCGCCCGCCGTACGGTTCCTGCGCCTCTTCAACGACCTGCCCGCCCAGCAGACCTGCGCCGGCGAGGTGATGATCGAGCTCGGTGACCTGTTCGCCGAGGAGAGCCGCAAGGTCCTGCTCAAGCTGGGAGTGCCGGCGATGGCCAAGCTGGGTCTGGCGAAGATCGCCACGCTCGAGCTGGCGTACGTCGAGCTGCCCGGCCTCGTCGAGCACGTCGCCTCCCTGCCGATCACCGTCAACGTGGTGCCGGGCGACGAGGCCGCCGGCCGGGTCGCCCACCCGACGGTGTCGTCGGAGGTGCTCTTCCAGGATGCGCAGGACACGAAGCGCCAGGCGTCCGAGGCCTTCGAGCGCGGAGACCTCGACGCCGGCCAGCGCCTCCTCCGCGAGACGACGTCGCGTCTTCGCCGGGCCCTCGACGTCTCCCCCGAGTCCGGCAAGCCGGAGATCCGCGCCGAGCTCGACGGCGTTGACCGCATGGACCAGATGACGCGCGACGTGGGCGCGGCCCACATGTCAAAGGTCAGCCGCGACTCCTACCACCAGATGAACCGCAAGCGGGGGCGCACGCCGGTCCGCCCCGACGACGGGCAGGACCGATGAGCGACGCTCGCACCCACCACCAGGAGCAACGGTGAGCGACACCCCCACCCGCCCCGGCGAGCTGGTCCAGACCCACCTCGGCGCGTTGCTCGCGCGGGTCGAGACCCAGGACCCGTCCGAGCTCGACCGCCTGCTTGACGCCGGGTACTCCCGCGTGACCTTCGGCCTCGTCTACCCGTTCGGGCGGCGCGTCGACGACCTCACCGAGGCCGAGCACCGCCGGTACTGGGTCGGCGTCCACCGCGTCCTCGGCGTCGACGTCCGCGTGACCAACCACTGGTACGACGAGCACGTGCCCGACCTGGTCGCCTACCTGGCGGCGATCGGCGTCGTACCGGCCGACCTCACCGCGGACGAGCAGCGCTGGGCCCGCCCGCCGGCCCTGCCGGTGCCAGCACCGCCGACACCTGGCATCGACCTCGCCCAGCGCGCCGTCAGCGAGTTCCTGGCGCTGCAGGCCGGCGCGATCCACGAACTGCGACGTCGGGGCATCGTCCGAGGAGCGGGCTCCCCGCTCGGTGAGGTGGCCGAGCTCGTGGTGCATCGCGCGCTCCCGGGCAGCGTGCTCGCCGATCCGGCGATGAAGGCGTACGACGTCACCGACGAGAAGTGGGGGCGCGTCCAGGTGAAGGCGCGCACGGTCTCGAACCCACCGCGACCCAGCCAGCTGCAGTCCGGCATCTTCCGCAGCGAGGGCTTCGACCACGCGGCGCTCGTGCTGCTGGACGAGACGACGTACGACGTGGTGCGCGCCGTGCTCCTGCCCCTCGCAGCCGTCCAGGAGCGCTGGGGCCACCGCCCCCGCGTCAACGGTTGGGCGCTGCAGATGAACGGTCCGACGATGAATCACCCCGCGGCCATCGACATCACCGAGGCGGTGCAGAAGGCGAGCCGCTCGCTCGACTGACGCCCTGCCCCGGAGTGGCACACTCCGGGGGCATGACGAGGTACGCGGGGCACCTGTTCGTCGTCCACGGCACGATCGAGACGTTGGTCCACGACGCGGCGGTCGTGCCGGTCGGCGCCGAGTACCGGTTCAAGGAGCACTGGCGCACGCTCGTCGGTGACCACCCGGTGCTGCCGGACGACTGGAGCCGGCGCCAGTGGGGCCGCATCCACAGCGCACCCGACCGCGTCTGGGCCGTGAGCGTCGGCGGCTCCCGGGCCGACCCGTACGACGTCGTCGTCGAGCGCATCGTCAACGTGCTGCGCCGGGTGGACGAGCGCCGGCATCTGCACGAGCCACAACGGGGGAAGTCCACGATCCCCCTCGTCGCCGTACCCGTCGTGGGGATCGGCCGCGGCGGCCACGACCACAACCGCGGCGAGGTGCTCCGCGCGCTGGTGGAGCGGCTCGGCACCGAGGCACGCGAGCTGTGCGTCGACGTGGCCCTGGTGACGCCGGAGCCCGCGGTCTACGCCGCGGCGCAGTACGCCCGTCGCAAGCTGGTGCCCCGCCTGCCCGACGCGCTCGAGGTGTCGGCGGAGGAGCTTGGCGCGGCGGCGCGCGCTGGGAGCCTGGCGCTCGTCCTCGGTGCCGGGGTGAGCGCGGCCGCGGGTCTCCCGTCGTGGACACAGCTAATCGAGACGCTCGCTCGGGACCTACGGGTGACCGAGGTCGACTTCAACGACAAGAACTTCACGCCGACCGACCAGGCCGAGCTGATCGAGCAGTACGCGAAGGAGGACTTCCCCGAGCGGGTCGCCAAGGTCGTCAGTGCCAGGAGCCGGTCGTCGCTCCTGCACGGCCTGCTCGCCGGCCTGGACTGCGGGGAGGTCATCACCACCAACTACGACCTCCTCTACGAGCAGGCGGTCCGTGCTTCTGGTCGCACGGTCGACAGCATCCTCCCGTGGGCCTCCGGCCGCGACGCGGACCGCTGGATCCTGAAGCTGCACGGCGACGTCGCACACCCCAAGACCATCGTCCTCACGAGGCGACACATGGTGCGGTACGACGCAGCCTTCCGCCCGTCCGGCGCCCTCCTGCAGTCGCTGCTGCTGACCCGCAAGGTCCTCGTGGTCGGGACGTCGATGACCGACGACAACGTGATCCGTCTGCTGCACGAGGTCGAGGCCTACCGCCAGGAGCACCACGAGCAGCGGTCGGGCACCTTCGGGACCGTGCTGGACACCGACGGGGACAAGGTCCGGGCCCAGCTCTGGAAGGGGCAGCTGGAGTGGCTGTTCATGGGCGACGCCGCGCCCGAGGTCTCCGGCTACCGAGGAGTGGAGCTGTTCCTCGACCGCGTGGCGCTGCACGCCTCGCGGGACTCGTCATGGGTGCTCGACGAGCGGTTCGCCGGTCTGCTCACCCCGCACGAGCAGCTCTTCGCCCAGCAGCTGCGTGACGTGACCTCCGGCATCACCTCGCGTCTCGGCACGAAGTGGGATCCCCTGGTGGAGCGGCTGATCGAGATGGGCGTCCGGCCGCCTGACGGACGACCCTGATCAGGTGAGGCGCCGCGCCTGGTCCGTCGTGACACCCTGCATGACCCGCAGCTGCACCTGGGCGAGGGCCTCGAGCCGCACCGACACGGGCAGCGCCTCGATCTCCTGCGTGGCGAGCTCGACCGCCTCGTCCATCGTCGCGCCGCGGCGGCGGGGTGCGGTCCTCGTCGGCGGTGCCGACATCCGGAGCGGCTCGACCGGGAGGTCGTCGGTGACCCCGAAGAGCTCGTCGAGTGACATGCCCAGCACCTTCGACAGCATCGGCTGGTGCTTGGCCGACGGGAGCCGGTAGCCCGTCTCGATCTGGGCGATGTGGGGGTAGGACAGGCCCGTCACCTCGGCGAGGTCCTTGCGGCTCATGCCGAGCTCGCCGCGACGCGCGGCGATCCGTCGCCCGAGCTCGATGTCGCCCGTCTTGCGCGACGCCGTCGCCATGCCGCCTCCGATCGTCGACCTGCCTCACCGCACCCTATGCTCCGAGCACCGCACAGCGCCGTGAACCCCACGTCCGCCGTCCGTGCGGGCCAAGACCCCCTCGACTGATTCCCGGACGTTCCTCCGATTGTCGGTGGCCTCGTCTACGTTCACGGCCATGGGGGATGAGCTGATCGGATGGATCGACGACCAGGTCGCGGCGACGGGTCTCGACGACGAGGTGGGCCTGGTGGTCCTGGCCGCGTTGGGGAGTGACGTCGAGCTCGACGCGTTCCTCGATGGCGGGGAGCCGCCGACGAGCCGCGCCGGGCGCACACAGACTGACGCCACACCGGCCGGGGGGGCCGGCGGCGCGTTCCTGACCTCGATCGAGGTGGAGGGGTTCCGGGGAATCGGATCGGCAGTACGACTTCCGCTTGACCCGCGTCCCGGCCTCACGATCGTGGCCGGGCGCAACGGGTCCGGGAAGTCGAGCTTCTCCGAGGCCCTCGAGCTGGTGCTGACGGGTGACACCTACCGGTGGCGTCAGAAGTCGGGGGTCGCGTGGCGCGAGCAGTGGCGCAACCTGCACCACCCGACGGCAGGGGTGACGGTCGGTGTCGTCGAGGAGGGCCAGGGTGCCCTCGAGATCCGGTGCCGGTGGTCCGAGGGCGCGACCGACGTGGGCGACCGCTCGCTCACCGTGCAGCGACAGGGTCAGAAGCAGGTCGACGGCCTGGCCCAGCTGGGCTGGAGCGGCCCCTTGGAGCAATACCGCCCGGTGCTGTCCTACGACGAGCTCGGCAAGATCCTGGACAGCGGCCGCAGCCAGCTGTACGACGCGCTCGCCAGCATCCTCGGCCTTGAGCAGCTGAAGGACGCCCTCGGCCGCATCAAGGTCCGGTTGACGGCACGCAAGGCCCCGGGCGCGGCAGTGACGGCGGAGCGAAAGGCTCTGCTGCTCGCCGCGCGGGAGCTCGACGACGACCGAGCCCGTCAGGCCGCGACTCTCCTCAAGAAGCCGTCCCCCGACGCAGCCACGCTGGCGACTCTCGAGGCGCTCGCGACGGGTTCGACGGGGACCGACCAGGGCCCCGTGGCCGCGTTGCGGGTGCTGGCCCAGCTGTCGGTGCCGTTCGGGAGCCCCGACGAGGTCACAGCGGTGACAGCTCGACTCCGAGGCGCGGCCGACGACCTCGTCACGAGCGCCGCCGACACCTCGGCGCGGACGCGGGCGCGGCTCGACGTGCTCGAGCAGGCGCTCTCCGTGCACGAGGCCCACGGCGACATGACCTGCCCGGTCTGCCAGGAGGGCAGCCTCGACGCGGGCTGGCGTGCGGCGAGCGAGCAGTCGGTGCGCCGGTTGCGCGCCGAGTTCTCGGACCTCGAGACCTCGCGTCAGGCTCTCGAGCTCGCCGTCCGCGAGGCACGGCGACTGGTGGCGCCCATCCCGCAGGCGCTCGTCCGTCCGCCCGTTCCTCAGCTCGAGGACGTGGTCGCCCGCGCACGCGACGCGTGGGACGCCTGGGCCCGGGCGCTGTCCTTCGACGGCGCGGCGGCGCACCCGATCGCCGACCATCTCGACCACCACGCCGAGGTCTTGTTGGCTGCCGTCATCGACGTGCGTACGGAGGCGGCCCACCACCTCGAGCTGCTCAACGACCGCTGGCAGCCGCTCGCCACCCGCATCGCCGCCTGGACCTCCTCCTGGCGGGAATGGCTCAGGATGAAACCCGGCGTCGACATCCTCGTGGCCGCCGAGAAGTGGCTGAAGGAGAACGACCTCCGTCTAAAGAACGAGCGCATGGCTCCGATCGAGGACGGTGCCAAGCGGGCCTGGACCAAGCTGCGCCAGGAGAGCAACGTCGACATCGGTTCCCTGAGCCTGGCGGGCTCCAACACGTCTCGTCACGTGCGCATCGACTCGACCGTCGACGGCGTGGACGCGACCATCGCCGTGCTCAGCCAGGGCGAGCTCCACGCCCTGGCACTCGCCCTCTTCCTGCCCCGCGCCACGATGGCCGCCTCGCCCTTCCGGTTCCTGGTGCTGGACGACCCCGTCCAGGCCATGGACCCCGCAAAGGTGGACGGCCTCGTCGAGGTGCTGAGCGAGATCTCCGAGCACCGGCAGGTCATCGTGTTCTCCCACGACGACCGCCTCTCGGCAGCCGTCCGCCGCTCACCGGTCGACGCGACGGTCCTCGAGGTCACCCGCGGGACGGGCTCCCGGGTGACGATCGAGAAGTCCGACGACCCGGCGCAGCGCTACCTCTCCGACGCACGGGCTCTCGTCATCGAGTGGGAGCACGACCGACTGGCGGAACCAGCGCTGCGACGCACGCTGCCCGGCCTCCTCCGCTTCGCCGTCGAGGCAGCCGCGAAGGACACCTACTTCGTCCGCCGGCTGCGGGGAGGCGATCCCCTCGCCGAGGTCGAGGCCACATGGTCCGAGGCGGTGACGACTCGACGTCGAGTCGGTCTCGCGGTGTTCGGCGAGGAGTGCGCGGAGCACGAGCTCGTCGCCTGGGCGGGTGCGCCGTACCGGAAGCACTCGCTCCAGACCGTCGGGAGCGGGATGCACAACGGGCTGAAGGCCCACCTCGATCCGCGCGACACCGTGCACGACGTGAAGCGGCTCGTGGAGGACCTCGTGGCGGTCCGGTCGTGACGACGCTCATCGACGAGGCCGAGGGCCAGCTCGGCCGGCCGGGGCCGCTGGCGAACGTGCGTGCCTGCTGGCTGGCGCGGGCGGCCCTCGAGGACGCGATCACCGTCCTGCTCCCGGACGACCCGGGCCACCTGGCCAGTGCGCGCAGCCGTCTCTCGTGCCTCCAGGTCGCCTACGCCGGCCGCCCCGAGGTCGCGAGCCGCGCGGAGTACGCCTGGAGCCGGTTGTCCGAGGCGTGCCACCAGCACGCGTACGCTCTCTCGCCGACGTACATCGAGGCCCAGCACCTCGTCGGCCTTGTGCGCCAGTTCGTGGCGGCCGCTGAGGCGTGGAGGGCGGCGCCCCCGCATGCCGGGGCCTCCGCCACCTGAGGCCCCGCGGCGAGGTGGGGATCAGAGCTGTGCGTACGCGTCCGCCACGGCGTCGTCCGAACGCTTCCGCAGCGCCTGCTCCGCCTCGTCCGACGTGACGTGCAGCGTGTCGGCGAAAGCCGCCCGGCCCGCCGTCATCTTCTGCGGCAGGCCCGTCAACCAGGCAAGGCGTTCGCTCGCTGCCGAGAACGCGACCGGCGCCTTGGAACGCAGGACGGCGCGCAGCGAGCGATCGCGCCGATCCAGTCGCAGCTGGATCACGTCCCCCACCTGCGCACCTACGTCATCAGCGATCGCCTTCAGCGAACCGATGCCCGGACCGGTGTGGTTGGTCTCGACCCAGCCGAGGGACACGTCGCGCACCTCGTTGCGCAGCTGCGTCCGAACACCGGGGGTCACACCGAGGAACGTGCCGATCTCCGGGGCGACGGAGCGTCCACTCCCCCGCAGGATGTCGGCATCCACCCCGACGTTCCAGTGCAGCATGTCCGGCGTCGACTGGAACAGCCCCCACACCCGGTGGGGCTCGGCCCGCGGCACGAAGGGGTCGGTGGCACCACGCAGTCGGATCGGACCCCTCGACGCGGCGAATACCGGAGCCGCCGCACACATGTGGACCGAGTTGGCCGACACACCGAACTGCGCCGCCAGCTCCTGCGCCAGCTGATCCAGCAACAGCTCGTCCTTCTCCTCCAGCCGCCGCATCATGGCGTCGACGACTCCGGCGTACTCCTCGCCGCCCCAGGACTTGAGGCCGATCGTCGTCCGCGACATGCGGCTGAGCCGGGGATCCTCGAACAGACGCTGACGCACGCTGCGCTCGCTGCCGCCCAGCACCTCGTACAGCTCGCCGAACTCCATGGCCTGGCCCCGGACCGCCAGCAGGCTGCACGCCCGGTCGACCACGTTCCTGGGCCAACGCACCAGTACGTCGTCCACGGTCGTGATGCCGGCGATCGACCGCGTGGCGAAGGCGAGGTGGGACTCGCGAACCCCTCGCTCGACCAGCAGCTGTCGGAGCGCGTCGGCATCGACGATGACCCCGTTCTCCTCGAACGGGACCTGCTCGACACGTGGCAGCTCGAAACCGTGCCGGCGGATCGCGTCCTCGCCGGCGACCAGGCCCGCGAACCACAGCAGCAGGTGCCGGTCGAACTGCTCCTCACCGGCGGACGACCGGGTGTCGACCTCCGAGCGAGGCGCGAACGCGCCGAGCTGCTCCTCCAGCAGGAAGCCCGCCCAGCGCACCTGGCGCCAGGCCGGGTCGGCGGCGTAGCGCTCCCGGGCGCCGGCCGCCAGGCGCACCTCGAGCTGCCGCACGCGCTCGCGCGTGACGTCGTACGTGTTGCCGATCGTCTCCAGCGTCTTCGGGGTCACCCTGACGATGCGGCTCTCGAAGACGTCGCGTTCCCGGGCGTCGAGGCCGTCGATCCACTCGAGCAGCACCTCGCCAGGGTCGCCGGCGTCACCGAGCCCGGTCGACACCGCCCGCAGGGCGTCGCGTGCGGTGGCAACGTCCGCCGGGAGCTCGCTGCGGTCGAGCGCCGTCTCGACCTCGCCCCAGGTGCCCGCCCGGGCCGCGAAGGCGCCCCACTCACGAAGCACGCTGAGGTGCGGCGCGAGGTCGCGGGCCTCTGCGACGGCGTCCTCAGCCGCGGCGACGCGTGCGACGAGCTGCGTGACCACGTCGGCGCTCGCTCCGGCGAGCAGACCCAGCAGGGCGAGGATGCGATCTCGCTTGCCGACGCCGATGCCCGGCCACGAGAGCAGGGCCCCGACCTCGAGCTCCAACGTCTCGCCGATCGTGCGGCATCCCCCGCGCTCCAACCAGGTGCGGACCAGCCCCCCTTCGTGGGTGCCGAGGTACGGCGCCAGCACCCTGTCGCCGAGGCCGAGCGCCCCCAGAGGCACCAGGCTCGGGTAGGTCGCGGCCAGCGTGGCGGAAGAGGTCACACCGTCGTCCGTCGGCGCGTTCTCCGACGTATCGGAGTCGTCCCACCCTGCTACGTCGTCCAACTGGATCCTCCGCCCTCGTCCCGACCCGTCTCCTCGCCCGACGCTAGCGGTCCAGACCGACATCCGGGACGGCCTCGGTGCCCGCCTCCGGACCGAGGCTCTCGCGCACGGCTGCCAACCGCGCCCGCACGTGAGCCCCCAGTCGCGTGACGCCGAAGAGGTCCGCCGTTCGCCGCAGGACGTCGTCTCCGCTCAGGGCGTCACCCACCAGGAGCCCCCGCATGGCGTTCGCGATCTCCTCCGGGGCGACCTCCTCGAGAGGACGCCCTGCACCCGTGCGGTAGCCCGCCCAGCTGGCGGGGTCGAGGTGCGACGGCCAGGCGAACGAACCCAGCGGACCACTTCTCACGGAACCGTGCGGAACCAGCTCGGCGATCAGTTCCGCGCGGGCGGCCCGCACCTTCGTCAGGTCGAACCGACGCGCGACCGTTCGCGTGAGCCGGCCCACCTCGACGGGACCCTCGGTGGCGATGACGTCCAGCACCTCGGTCCGCACCAGCTCGGCGGCCCATCCGGCCGGCAGCGCGTCGAGCACCTGGCGGCCGGCGACGGTGCCCACGTGCGCGGCGACGAACGCGGACACCGGGGGCACGGGAGGCGCTGCGGGGCCTTCCTGCGCAGCAGGACCGTCGCTGACCACGTCCGCCGTGGCGGGAGCGCACCCTCCCCCCGCGTCGGGGATGCTCGCCACCCGCCACGTCCCGTCCGGTTCGGGGCCGAGCTCCGAGCTCGGAGGAGCCAGGTCCGCCGGCGACACCGCGACCGGCTCCGGCTCCGGCTGCACCGACTCCTCCACCGTGGCGACCTGCCGCACGAGCTCGTCGACGACCTGTCGCCGGTTCTGGAGCCACATCGGCCACCAGATCCGGAGCACCTTAGGCCACCCCATCAGGTTCTCGAGCACCTCGACGGGCAGCACGTCCCGGTCCGACACCGTGCTGCGGGTCCGCCACCCCTCGCCGTCGAGCAGGACGGGCAGCAACGGGCGGGCGGGGTCGTCCCTGCGGCAGACGACGAGATCCAGGCGGAAGCCGGACATCCCCACGTCCGTGAGGACCGTCAGTCCCGCAGCTCGGAGCGCGGCGGCGACGTCGTCGCGGTGGCGGTCACGCAGGACGACCCGCGTGGCGTCGTCCTCGTCGGCGGGCGAGGACGTCGCCTGGCCCTTCGCGAAGGCCAGGAAGGCCTTGAGGTCGCGCGGTCCGTTGTAGGTCGCAGCCGAGACCTCGAGCTCGCTGGGGTCGAAGCTGCAGAAGACCACGTTCCTCCGCCGCGCGCGAGTGATCGCGACGTTCAGCCTGCGCTCGCCACCGCTGTTGGACAGCGGCCCGAAGTTGGTAGGGATCCGGCCGTTCGGCTGCTTGGAGAAGGCGACCGAGAACAGCACCACGTCACGCTCGTCGCCCTGGACCTGCTCGAGGGCCTTCACGAAGAGCGCCTCGCCCCGGCCCGTGTGGGTCTCGTCCATGGCTCGCAGCACGCCGGGGTGCGCCCGCGTCACGAGCAGGTCCTCGATGAGCTGGCGCTGACTCTCGTTGAAGGTGACGACGCCGACCGACGGGACGTCCTCACCGGCCCGCTCGACCATCTGCTCGACGTACGCGACGATCTCGAGCGCCTCGGCCGGGTTGGTGTTGTTCCCGGCGACGACGCCTCCGCCGAGATGGGCCTTCTGGTTGCTCCCGGCGCGGAAGTACTGCCCCGCCTCGACCCGGCGGAAGTCGACGCCGGTCTCCGACGACATCAGCGTCGGGGTGGGGAAGCTGCTGAGCCCGCTCCGGTAGTAGGTCCGGTTGCTGAAGGCGATCAGCGCCTCGTCCTGGCTGCGGTAGTGCCAGTCGAGCGCCAGCGTCGGCACCCGGGCGAGCTCGCACTCGCTCAGGATCGACTCCTGGTCCTCGACGACGTCGTCCTCGTCCTCCTCCAGCGCGTCGTCGGGGTGCTGCGCGGCGACCACACGCGTCGGTGGCATCTGCTTGCTGTCACCGACGACGACGGCGGACTTCGCGCGGCCGAGCGCTCCGACGGCCTCGGGCACCGTGATCTGCGATGCCTCGTCGAAGACGACGACGTCGAAGTCGAGCAGCTCGGGGTCGACCAAGTCTACGACCGACGAGGGGCTGCAGAGGAAGAGGGGGGTCACCTCCTGCACCGCTGCGCCGTGCTTGCGCAGGATCGCCCGTGTGCCGAGCTTGCGTGACGTCTTCTCGAGCTCCCGAGCGAGCCCCCCGGTGCTGTGACCGGAGCCGCCGGTCTCGCGCCGCGTGAGCAGTCGCGCCGGCCCGTCGGTCACCCACTGACGCCGCACCTCGGCCTGCGCAGCCGCGTAACCGGTCACCCGCTGGTCGTGCGCGACGGGATCAAAGCGGTCGAGGCCGGCCGCCCTCACCCGTTCGCTGAGCGATGCCTGCGCGATGCCTCGGGCGAGCGCCTCCTCAGCGACGTCCGCCGCCAGACGTCCCTCCAGCAGCTGGGCACGAGCTTCGTCGAGGCCCACGGACCGCATCGGTTCAAGCACACGCACGAGGGCGCACCAGCGCTGGAGCGGTAGGAGCCGCTCGTGGTCGACGTGCTGGCGCCACACGCTCTCGTGCCGGGACACGGCCGCGACGAGGCCGTCGTCCGAGCGCCAGGCGTCGAGATCGGCGACCTGCACGCCGAGCAGCTCGCACAGCCGGTCCCAAGCCTCGGCGTACGCCGCCAGGTGGCCCCGGTCGGCTGTCAGGACACCGTCGCGGGTCGCGGCCGCCACCTGCCGCGACCAGTCGTCCGAGGCCCGGAGCGGCTCGGTGAGCTCGGCCACCGCGTCCAGCCGCTGCCGGACGCCCTCCAGCGCCCCCGGTTCGAACGGGTTGGTCGTCCGGTGCGGCCCGAGCCCGGCCACGGTGCCGAGCACGTTGCGCACGTGGACCGCTGCGTCCTGCGCTGCGACGAGGTCGGTCAGGAGCGCGCGAGGATCGGAGGCGGCCACGTCCAGTCCGGCGGGCGCCAGCGCGGACAACGGCGCGAGCGCGGCCACGCGGCGCTTCCCCCGGCCGAAGACGCCCGACGCGTCCGCGGCGTCCAGCCGGGCGAGGACCGAGCGTAGATCACGGTCGACGACAGCCGGCGGGAAGCCGCGGAGACGAGGTGCGGCCTGGTCGACCACCTGGCGGCACGCGGCGAGCGCGTCCGCCGTCGTACGACGCCACCGCGGATCCAGGACGGCGTCCAGCTCGGCGCCGTGGGGCAGCTCGTCGTGCGCCCCGGCGGCGAGCACGCGCAGCTGGCCCGGGTGGGTCGCGGCGTCGAGCAGGCGACGTACGGCGCCTCCTGTCGAGCGGGCCCACCGGGTCTCGGCGAGCAGCGTCCGGACGACCTCGGCCACCTCCTCCGGAGCGAACGGGTCGCCGGCGCCTCTGCCGGCCAACCGCCACGGGTGGTCCGGCCGTGTGCCTGCGGCGGCGGTCCAGCGCGGCAGGTCCCGGCACAGCTCGCGCAACGCCTCGAGCTGGTCGGCGTGGTGCGCGACGGTGGTCGCGGTGACAGGAAGAGCGGGACCCTCGCCGAGCACGAGCAGCTCGTCGCGCGCGCCGTACGCCGACATTCCGGCGGCGTTGGGCTCGTGCAGCTGCGCGGGGTACTCGGCCAGCGCGAACCGTGCGTTCCTCAGACGACGACGGGCGCTCTCGGTCGCCGCCGGGTCCGGTTGGACGGTGGACTCGAGCGAGGTCCGTAGGTGCGTCCGCACCGCCGCGGCGTTGGATCCTTCGTGGTGCAGGTTCAGGGTGAAGGGGCCGAGCCCGATCGCATCGAGGCGGCGCTGGACGACGGCGAGCGCGGTGCCCTTCTCGGCCACGAACAGCACGCGCATCCCCGACAGCACGCACTCGGCGACGATGTTCGTGATGGTCTGCGACTTGCCCGTGCCCGGCGGCCCCTGGAGCACGAAGGTGTGACCCTCGCGGGCCCAGAGCACCGCACGCTTCTGGGTGGCGTCCGCAGGGATCGGGGTCTCGAGCTGGTCGAGGGTGGCCTCGAGCTCACCACCCTGCGGGGTGGCCACACCGACAGGGTCCTGGAACCGCTCGGTCGGGGTCTCGACCAGGTGACGCACGAGCGGGCGCTCCAGGAACCGCGTGCCCTGGGTGTCGAGGTCCTGCCACATGCGGAAGGCCGTCAGGTCGAGGGTCGCCAGGCGTGCCTCGGGGGCCACCTCGAACGGCAACCCGCGGTCGGCGACCGCACGTCGTACGTCGGCGAGGATGCCGTCCACGTCGATGCCCGCCCGATCGGTCACCGGCTCGTCCAGACTCGGTACGGCGAAGCCGTGCTCCCGGCGCAGCCACTCGATGAGCGCCGCGTTGGCGGTCGTGCGCTGGGAGGTGTCGAGCGAGAGCGAGAAGGTCTTGCGACCACGGTCAGGACGCAGGTGGACCGGGACCAGGAGGAGAGGAGCCTCGGCCAGCGGTGCGCCGGGCTTGTGCTCCCAGCGCAGCAGACCGATGCACAGGAAGAGCGGGTTCATGCCGCGCTCCTCGCGAGCCGTCCTCGCGTTGTTGGCCATCGAGCGGAGCTCGCGGAACCACGCGTCCGGGCCGACGGGGCGAGGGCCGTCCTTGCCCGTCGCCATGCGCTGCACGTAGAGGTTGCGGTCGCGCAGCTGAACCAGCACGTCCTGCGGATCCGCGTCGTCACCTCGGAGGGCGAGCACCGCGTTGGGGACGTCGCGAGCACGCCAGACCTCGGGCACGTCGAAGCCACTGCGCACCGTGAACGACGCGTCCTGGTTCAGCTTGTCCTCGAGCATCCCGAGCCCCTCGGGCGGCAGCACCAGCGGCTGCACCCGGGCGTTGGCTCGAAGGTTCAGGAGAGCATTCGTCGCGTTGAGGCTGAAGAGCGACGCCTTCCACGTGCGGTAACGCGGCGGATGGTGATCGACGTGCCGGTCCCGGTCGGCGAGGTCGACCTCCTCGGGCTCGACCTCGGTGACGTCACGATCGCCGCCGAGCCGGTACTCGACGACCTCCGTGACCCCGTCGGCACGCTCGCTGACCGCGGGCAGCGGAGAGACGCCGGCGCGGCGGGCGGCGGCGACGTCGATGAGGTCGACCCGGCCCTGGCTCAGCCCCGAGCTCAGACCGCCGCCGACTGCGTGCGACCTCGCCTGGTCCGCGCTGACGTTCTTGCCGGCCGTCAACGTCGTCGTCTCGATGACCCCCAGCCACCCACCGTCGACGAGGGTGCGGACGGTGGCGAGGTCGTCGACGACAGGGGCACCCGGGTACCACTCCGACGTTCCCCGCTCGTTCGCGGCGGGGTCTCGACGCCAGTAGCCGACGAAGATGTGACCGGGCACGAGCACGAGGACCGGAAGAAGACCGATCTGCTCGAGCACCGCCGCCATGAGCACCGTCGTGTCCATGCACGTGCCGAGCCCGCCACGGGCGACATCACCGTGGTCCCGGATGCGCTGGCCCTCACGCTCGTAGTCCCAGCCCGGCGGCGGCTCGGAGTAGGCGATGCCGCGCGCGACGAGTGCTTCGTAGGTCGCCGTGACCGACTCCTCCACGCGCTTCTCGACCTCGGCAGGGTCGGTCATCTGGAAGGCGTGGAATCCCGCCTCGCCCACGTTCCGGCCGAGAACGGCAGCGGCCTCGCGGGCGACCACAGCGATATCGGGATGGTTGGGCCGCACGAAGGCAGCGAGGAGCGCCCGCGCCAGATTGTTCGACGACCGGTTCATCGACGCGAACCGCCGACCGAGGTCGTCGATCTCGGCCTGGATCCGCGACTGTTCCTCGGCCGAGGCGGCGGCCTGCAGGCTCACGCCGAGGGCCTCCACGCGCGACCGGAGACGCTCCGTCTCGTCGTTGCGCCGAGGGTCACCCGTCCACAGCCACAGGTCGCGCGGCTGGATGTCGATGGCCTCCTCGTGCCGCGAGAGAACCTTGCCGGTGGCCGCATCGACGAGCTCGATGACGCACGACGCCGCCTGGCGCTCGGTGACCTGCGACATCACGCGCGCCGAGAGGGGGACATGCACGGACTCCCGCACCCACGGGCCTGCCCCGACCGGGCCCTCGTACGCCGTGCGGGAACCGAAGACCACATCACCGTCCGACACCGACACCGTCAGTCGCGCGTGCGCGACCGGCTCGACCAGCTCGACCAGGACGCCGGAGACCTGTGGGATCCGCGCCACCGACGACGCCCACGACCACTGGCTGCTGACGTCGGCACGCATGCGTGCGGTGGCGCCCGCGTCGGTCATGGCCGTCTCCTCCGACGACGTGGCCGGGGGTTCGGTCGGGACGGTGCCCGTCGCCGCCGGTTCGCCCGGCTCGTCGCCGCTCCGCCCACGGCAGCGCCGGTGCGCCGTCGCCATCAGCCCGACGATCTGCGCCTCGTCGCCGCGCGCGACCCGCGTCAGGTCGACGACGACCTCACTGAGGCCGTCGTCCCCCGCCGCCCCGACGCGGTCGACGTGCACCGCGTCCGTCGGCATGGCTGCGGCGGGACCCACGGGGAAGATCAGGAGGCTGTCCCGCTCGGCCTCGACGAAGACCGCGCCACTCTGGCGGTCGGCAACGGTGAGCCAGTCGTCCTGCGGGCCTCGAACAACCGCTAGCGTCTCACTCCCGACGCGCTCGGCCAGCGCCGTCACCAGCAGATCGGCAGTCGGGTGGAGCCACACCCGGTCCGGCCGCCCGGCCTTGACCGCGTCGTACGACGTGAGCCCGTCGCCGTCCATGATGAACCCACTTCCTCATCGTCGCGCGCCAGTCTGCACGAGTGAAGACCGTCACGTGGGCTAGTTCAAGCGGACGGGCGCCGATCCCCTGGGTCGCACGGGGCCGCGCCGTGGGTCAGCCCCATGACCACTCCTCGGTCACGCTCACGACGGACGCGCCGTACCGCTCGTTGACCGTGTCGGCGTGCGCGTCGTACCGCGCCGCGTCGCCGTCGTAGTCCGCCAGATCGGCGGACCGCACGAGGCCGTACAGGCTCGTGACCTGGTGCCCCGCGACGAATGCGTCCTGCTCGGGGCAGTCGCCGAACCCCCAACCCTGCCAGCGCTCCTGCAGGAGTCCGGCGGCGAAGAACGGTCGCACCTCCTCGGGCACGTTGGCGACCGTTGCCAACGGGGAGCCTGCGGCCTCGCCGCACGCCAGGCCTGACAGCTCCCGTCGCAGCAGGCGCACCGACCGGGATTCCGGAATCCGCTCCTCGAGCGCCAGCAGCTCGGCCAGGTGGTACCAGAGGAAGCCGTCACGACCGGCCTTGAAGCGTGTCCAGACGCCCGATCCGTGGAGCGCGCGATCGGCCTCCGTGCTGCGTGTGTTGTGCAGCTTGTCGGCCGCCAGCACGAGCAGCGCCCCTGCGGGGACGTGGGCCACGTGCGCGATCGCCGCTTCCTTGCGCTCCTTCCACGGCGCCTTCTCCACACCGGCCTCGTCGATCGAGTCCGAGCACGCCCGCACCAGCTCGGCCACGCCGGCTCCGAATCGCTCGGCGATCACTGTGAGGGTCGCCTCCCCGCCCTGGTCCTCGGCGGCGTCGTGCAGCAGGCCGGCAATGACCTGGTCCTCGGTGCCGCCGTCCTCCGCGACCAGGGCGGCGACGCTCAGCAGGTGACTGACGTAGGGCACCTGCGAGCCCTTGCGCACCTGGCCACGGTGCAGGTGGGCGGCCAGCCCGACTGCAGCGGCGAACCGCTCGGTGTCCATCTCCTCGACCCACATGGGGCCTCCTCTCGTCCCGCGGTCGCGGGTCGGTGGCGGCAGCCGCGTCAGGCTGCCAGCAGCATCGGGTGGCGCAGGTACGTCGTCCGCAGGTGCAGGGCGCGCCTCGTGCCGGCACCGGCTCGGAGCACCATCACGTCGAGCTGGGGGCTCGCCCCTCGGTCAACGGCGTCGCCCGGGCGACGGGCCACGCCCACCCGCCGCAGACGCTCCAGCATCCGTCGGGCGCGCCGACCCGGGGTCGGCTCGGCCGGTCCCAGCAGCGCGTCCAGCGCGGCGCCCCTGACGATCGGGGCCAGCTGCTCCGCGAGCGTCTGCGGGTGGTCGAAGACCTCGAGCGTCAACGGCTGGCCCCCGACACCGACGAGCACACCGGTCTGGCCGGCGAGCGGACGCACCCGCCGCAGCAGGGCGTCGGCCGCGTCCTGCGGCGGGCGGGGCGTGTCGTACCGCTCGACGAGCGACCGGGTCGGCGAGCCGGCGTCGAGGTTGCCGACCCGACGCCAGACCTCGTCCTGGCCGAGGGCGGCCGCGCGAGCGACGTACGTCGGGGCGCGGCGGCCGCTCGTCGTCTGCGTCGCGCCGCCGTGCCAGCGGCCCTGCTCGACGCACATGACGTCGATCCCCACTTGGGTGCGGGCGCCGACCAGCGTCGACGTCACCGCCATGCGGTGCTGCAGCCCGCCCTCCAGCAGCTGCCCCTCGAGCAGGAGCGCGGGGCGGTCGCCGGCGTTGCCCACCTGCAGGCGCGGCACGTGCGCCCCGCCCGGCAGCTCGCTGATGGCGAGGGTCGCCCTGGTCGTGTCGTAGCCGCGGCGTGCGGCGACCGGCTGGTCGTGCCAGACCGGGAAGATTGTGATCGCGCCGGCCGTGGTGCCGTCGCCGAGGTGGAGTCGCATCTCCACACCTCCGTTTCTTGTCTGATTGACAAGAGCACCGTACCACGTTTTATTGTCGCTGCGACTTTTAATTTGCTCGGTCTAGTCCACCCTCCCGGTCGGCCGCATGTGGGGCGGCTCGCCCAGCCGCTCGAGCAGCTCGCGCACATGGGGCCAGGCGGGGCTGTCGGCGGCTTCCGGCCGGTCGCCGAGCGCTCGGAGCGCAGCCTTCAACGCCCTGTCCGCGGTGCCGACGCTCGACTCGTAGGCGTCGTCGAGGAGGTACGCCGCGGAGTCAGCGCGCTGCGTCGCCGCACGCCACGCCACCCGGTCGAGGAAGATCTCGAGCAGGCGCGCCACTGGGGGACACGTCGCTCGCGCCGATGGGTCGCAGGCGGCGGGTTGCGGACCGCGTGCTCGGGCCGCCGCGCCGCCACGTGCAGCAGCGGCGTCCGCAGCTTCCGCGCCTCGGCGCTCGCCCGCTCCCGCTCGTAGTAGGTGTCCGTCGTGGTGCGGCGACCGTACGACGGGGCGCCGACTGTGTTGATCAGTACCGGCGCACGTGCGCCGCCGCAGACCTCCCAACGGCGCAGGTGCTCAGCCGCCGTGGCTACGACCTGCGTCCTCGACGGCTTCGGACTCCGCGGCTTGGAGGGCCTCATCGTCGGCGACCGGCAGGTCCTCCGGCGCAGGATCGGGCAGCAGTCCGCCGGACCCGGGGGGCAGCCACACCGGGTTGTCCCGCACCATCCGGATGGTCTCCAGGATCATGCGCCGCCCCAGCTCGCCGCTCGTGAGATCCGGGAGGGCGACGCGTCGCTCGAGCACGATATGGCTGGCCGGCCTGGCGATCGACGCGCGCAGCTCT
This sequence comes from Nocardioides sp. ChNu-153, assembly GCF_030466625.1. Lineage (GTDB taxonomy): Bacteria > Actinomycetota > Actinomycetes > Propionibacteriales > Nocardioidaceae > Nocardioides. The sequence goes on along the minus strand of NZ_JADEVT010000005.1, from coordinate 31,086 downwards.
TCCTCGCGCCATTCCCCAGGGTGCGTCGACTGGTCGGGCACCGCCAGGTTGCCGTGCGACGTGGTGATGCGCCACGACGCATCCAGGGAGTGGGTAGCCCTCAACAACTGCGGGACGAGAGCCGCCCAGTCAGTTCTCGCCGCCGTGACGGTCTGCGGCCGCGTCAGGTAGCCCACGCTGATGTCCCCCTGCAAGAAGTCGAGGAGCACGTGGAACGTAGCCCACCACGATGTCCCCCGACCCTTCACGGGGAAGTCGCGCGGCCAGAACGGCAACTGCAGGTAGCTGCGGGCCCAGCTGGCGGGAAGACCTAGCGACGTCGAGTGGTGATGGACGATCTTGTCCTCGCGGACACCCCATCGCACGCCGTCAGGCTCGAGGGATTGCTGGAGCTCTCGGGCAAGAGCGGCGACCTGCGGGTACACACGTTCGCGCGCGGTCCGTTGAGCGGCACTGACCAGCCACCAGTCTTCCAGCTCGATTCCCGTGTACACGTGTCGAACCCCCCGTCTTTCCATGACTGCCACGATGTCGTCGCGCAACCGCTCGGCGCCTGCCGTCTCAAGATCCACACCTTCGAGGACGCCCGCGAGGACGTGCCACGAGACGTGCGCGACCCGGCTCCCGCCCCCCACCTTCGTCCGAAGCTGGGCCACCTCCGTCGGTTCTCCCGAGGTGCTGGCCGTGAGGGCAAGCAGCAGAACCTCGTCGGCGCCCCGCGCCGCAGCGAGTTCATGTGCCCCCTCCCACTCGCGTTCCAGCTGGCGCACGCCGAAACCAGAGCGGTACTTCGCTTCGACCACGATCAGCCGCTGGCCCACCGTGAGCAAGACGTCCGGCTCCGTTCCGTCGGAGAAGGACGGCCAGAACTGGAACGTGGCGCGGTCGAGGTCCACGGTCCGCCAGTCCACGTCCGGGAACGTCGTGGCGAGAACCGCCCCCAGCGCCACTCGCGGCAGGTAGGCAAGACCACCGACGACGGCCGACGTGAGGGTGTCTTCGAGCCGCGTGTCATCGCCGCTCGCCGTGGCGGTCTTCCCGCGCAGCTCTGCCTGCAGCACTCGAGCACCGTAACGGCCTTTCCCTCCACGGAGAGCCGAAGGGCCCGCGAAGTGCTGCGGCCGCCGCTACGTTGAGCTGGTGACGCCAGCCCACCCCTCACCGGTGCAGTCGGCCCTCGAGCGCCTGGCGAACGCGGTGGACGACCTGAAGGCCGGTGACCCGCTGAGGCCGGTCACCGTCCTCGCCCCGTCCACCCCGGCCGCCGTCACCGCTCGTCGACACCTGGCCTCTCATGGCGGTGTGGCGGCCGTGAACGTGACCGCCCTGGCGCGTTACGCCGACCTCCTGGCCGCGCCGCTGCTCGCCCCGCAGCGCCCCGCCACGCGAGCCGTCGTCGCGTCGGCGTGGCGGCAGGCGCTCGGACGAGAGCCGGGGCCTTTCGCCGAGGTCGCCGACCACCCCTCGACCGTCGCGGCCCTCACCCGGGCCTACCGGGACCTGCGCGACCTGGACGCCGCGGCGCTCGACCTCGTCAGCACGCTGGCCCTGCCGGCGCCGGACCTGGTGCGCCTGCAGCGCGAGGTCGAGGCCACCTTGAGCTCGTCCTGGTACGACGAGGTCGACCTGCTCTGGGCCGCGGCCGACGCTGCGGACGCGGGGAACGAGCCCGTGATTGTCTACCTCTCGGGTCGGTTCACGCCGAGCGAACACCGGTTCCTCGAGGCGCTCCAGACGGCCCGCACGGTGGTCACCGTCGACGTGGAACACCCCGCACCCCGCGCCACCCGCGTCATCCACGCGTCGGATGCCGACGACGAGGTGCGCGCGGTCGTGCGGGACCTCATGACGAACCTCGAGCAGGGCAGGACGGCCGTAGTCCTCTACGCCGACCCCCGGCCCTACACCCGGCTCCTCGCCGAGCAGCTGACGTCCGCCGGCATCGCGTACAACGGGCCGGGCGCCCGCCCGGTGGCCGAGCGAGCCGTCGTACGCACCTTCCTGGGGCTCCTCGACCTGGCTCGTGCCGACCTCCCGCGGGCCGCACTGTTCGACGCCCTCGGCGGCGCGGCGGTGCGTGATCTCGACGGCGAGCTCGTCCCGACCGCTCGGTGGGAGCGCCACTCGCGCGCGGCCGGCGTCGTCCGCGGCGACCACTGGGACCAGCGGCTGCGCACCTGGATCGACGACGAGGCCCCCGAGTGGGAGAAGGAGTCGGGTCACCGGCTCCACGCCTTCGCCGGTGAGCTGCGCCGCCAGCTCTCACAGACCCACGGCACCTGGGCCGACATGATCGACTGGGCCCTTGGCCTGTACGCCGCGCTGCTGGTCGACCAGGACCGGCTCCGGCGGTTGCCCCCCGAGGAGCAGCACGCGCACACGACGCTGCAGCTCTCTCTCCGCGGTCTCGTCGTGCTCGACGACACGACGACGCCACCCTCCGTCGGCGCGCTGCACGAGCTGCTGTCGGTGGACCTCGAGGCGTCGATCCCCCGCGTGGGGCGGTTCGGCGACGGTGTGTACGTCGGCCCGATCGCGACCGGCGCGGGTCTGTCGGCCGACGTCACCTACGTCCTCGGCCTCAGCGAGGACCTCTACCCCGGAACCCCCCGGGAGGACGTCCTCCTGCCCGACCGGATCAGGGCCCGCCTGGACGGCGCGCTCCCGAGCCTGCGCGACCGCATCGACGACAAGCGCCGAGCGCTCGACGCTGCCTTCTCAACGGCACCCGAGGTCGTCGCCACCTTCCCCCGCGGCGACCTGCGCCAGACCAAGGGGCGGCTGCCGAGCCGGTGGCTCCTGCCCACCTTGCGCCACCTGGCGGGCGATCCGGAGCTCTCCGCCACGCAGTGGGAGACCGCGACGTACGCCGAGCACGTCTGGGCAGTCGGGTCGTTCGCGGGCGAGCTGCTGACGTCCGGGCGTCTCGCGACCGAGCAGGAGTGGCGCATTCGCGCGGCGGTCGCCGGCGTCCTCACGGACGTCGTCGTCGAGAGCGCCGGCGAGGTCCTGAGGGCGCGCGACGGCTCCGACTTCACCCGCTTCGACGGCAACCTGGCTGGGCTCGACGGGCTCAGCGACCTCCGGCTGGGCGAGGAGGCGATCTCCCCGACCGCGCTGGAGAAGTACGCCGCCTGCCCTCACTCCTACTTCGTCGAGCGCATGCTCGGCGTGCGTCCCGTCGAGAACCCCGAGGACGTCGTCACGATCCCGGCGGCCGAGCTCGGCACCTTCATCCACACCTGCATGGACGAGCTCACCAAGCGGGGCGGGCTGCCCAGCTCTGGGGAGCCGTGGACCGCAGAGCACCAGCTGGCGCTCCGCGAGATCGCCGAACGGAACGCGGCCGCCCTCGAGCAACGAGGGGTCACCGGTCATCAACGGCTCTGGGCGGTCGAGAAGGAGCGGGTGCTCATCACCCTCGCCGCCATGCTGGACGAGGACTCCGCGTGGCGCGCCGGGAACGCCTCCGCCGTCACGGCCGCCGAGCTCGAGTTCGGACTGAACGGCAAGCCACCGATCGAGATCGCGGTGCCGGGCGGGACCATCCTGATGCGCGGGAGCGCGGACAAGATCGACGTCGCCGCCGGTCGGATCTACGTCACCGACATCAAGTCCGGCCGCAGGAGCGGGTACAGCTCCATCAAGCAGGCCGACCCCGCGCCGTACGGGAGCAAGCTCCAGCTGCCGGCGTACGCCTACGCCGCACTCGCGGTCCTCGACCTCGACCTGCCTGTGACGGCCGGGTACTGGTTCGTCCACAAGGACACCGGCCGGGTCGACCTGGAGTTCGACGACGACGTCCGGGACCACTACGGCCGGGTGCTCGCCGTTCTCGCTGCCGGCATCGCGGGCGGCCTGTACCCCGCCCGCCCCCCGACGGGCGACGACTTCGCCTTCACCCAGTGCGCGTTCTGCAACCCCGACGGCGTCGGGTACGCCGGTCGCCGCCGCGAGTGGACGTCCAAGGCCGCCCACCCCGACCTGGCGACCCTCGTGTCCCTCATCGTCGACAACGAGGTTCCCCATGACTGAGCCCGCGGACATCGCGGCGCGCAGGCGGATCCGCGAGCAGACCGACCGGACGCTGTTCGTCAGCGCCGGCGCCGGGTCGGGGAAGACCACCTCGCTCGTCGGACGGGTGGCGCACCTCGTGCTCGTGGACGGCGTGCCGATGCCGGTCATCGCCACCGTGACGTTCACGATCAAGGCGGCCGCGGAGCTGCGGGACCGGTTGCGCTCCGAGTTCGAGAAGGCCGCGCACGGCGCCGGGGACGTCGTACGACGGGAGCGTGCCCAGCGCGCGCTCGACGAGCTGGACCTGGCCGCCATCGGCACGCTGCACTCGTTCGCGCAGCGGATCCTGTCCGCCCACCCGATCGAGGCGCAGCTGCCCCCGGCGGTCGAGGTGCTCGACGAGGTGGCGTCCTCCATCGCCTTCGAGGAGCGTTGGTCCCGCATCCAGCAGCAACTGCTGGACGACGACGCGGTCTCCGAGGCGCTCATCCTCGGGATGGCGGCCGGGGTCACCCTGCGGCAGGTGCGGCAGCTGGTGCGGCTGCTCGGGTCGGACTGGGACCGGATCGACACCCACGTCCTCACCCACCCGCCCGCGCCCGTGTCGGTTCCCGACCTCGCTCTCGTCCACGACGGGATGACCCAGCTGGCGTCGCTGAAGTCCAGGTGCACGAACCCCGGTGACAAGCTCTGCGGCAAGATCGGCGCGCTCGCGGCACTGGTCGAGGAGGTCGCTGCGGCCCCGTCGGTGCGGCACCTGCTGGAGGCGATCCCGGCCGTCGAGACGTTCACGATGGGGAACACCGGTCGCAAGGCCGACTGGTCCGGCGAGGACCCGAAGGCGATCCGCGCCGAGGTGAGGGCCGTGCAGGAGAAGGTCGTCGCCCTGCGCGCCGCCGTCGTCGGGCAGTGCCTGCGCCACCTCGCTCACTGGGCGGGCGGTCGCGTCCTGGCCGAGGCGCAGGAACGACGGCGCAGCGGGCAGTTGGAGTTCCACGACCTCCTCGTGCTCGCCCGCGACCTCCTCGTCCGGTCGGAGGACACCCGCGCGGCCCTCCACGAGCGCTATCGGCGGCTGCTGCTCGACGAGTTCCAGGACACCGATCCGATCCAGATCGAACTCGCCGTCCGCATCGCGGGCGGGCGCGACGCTCGCCAGGAGCGGTGGGAGGACGTCGCCGTGCCCGAGGGCCGTCTTTTCGTCGTCGGCGACGCGAAGCAGTCGATCTACCGGTTCCGTCGCGCCAGCATCAAGACCTACCTCGACGCGCAGGCCGCGATCGGCACCAGCACGACCCTGTCGACCAACTTTCGCTCGGACCCGGCCGTCATCGAGTGGGTCAACGCTGTCTTCGGCCAGCTGATCACGTACGAGAAGGACGGACAGCCGCCGTACGAGCCCCTGGTCGCCCACCGGCCCGTCGATCCCAGCCTGCACGGGCCGCCCGTCGCGATCCTCGGCGCGGAGCCGAACCCGAAGGTCGACGCGGAAGCCCTCCGGCGCTTCGAAGCCGCGGACGTCGCCGGGATGATCACGACCATCCTCGACGAGGGCTGGACCGTCTTCGACGACACCACGGAGGCGTGGCGCCCGGCGCGGCCTGCCGACATCGCCATCCTCATCCCGTCGCGCACCTCGATGCCGATGCTGGAGGACGCGCTCGACGACGCCGGCGTCCACTTCCGGGCGGAGTCGATGTCGCTGGTCTACGAGGCGCCCGAGGTGCGCGACCTGCTCATCACCGCCCGCGCGATCGCCGACCCGTCAGACGCGCTCGCGCTCGTTGCGGCGCTTCGGTCTCCCCTCTTCGCGTGCGGCGACGACGACCTGTGGCGCTGGAAGCACTCCGGCGCCCGCATCGACCTGTTCGCGAGGACGACGGACGATGCCCTGGCCGACGGTCCTGTCGGCCGGGCCCTCGCGTACCTGACCGCGCTGCACCGAGCCGCCCGGTGGCTCACTCCCAGCGAGGTCCTGAGCCGGATCGTCGACGACCGGCGGGCGCTCGAGATCGGCGTCCACCTCCCGCGCACCCGCGACTCGTGGCGCCGGCTGCGCTTCGTCGTCGACCAGGCCCGGGCCTGGACGGAGGTTTCCCACGGAGGGCTCCGCTCGTACTTGAGCTGGGTGGCCCACCAGGCGCAGGACAAGGCCCGCGTGTCCGAAGCCGTCCTCCCGGAGCAGGACATCGACGCGGTGCGGGTGATGACGGTCCACGCCGCCAAGGGCCTGGAGTTCCCCATCGTGATCCTCAGTGGCATGTCGACGCAGCCGCGGCGCGAGTACGGCGTTCGCCTGCTGTGGGACGAGACCGGCTACGCGGTCAGCCTCCGCAAGGACCTACGAGACCCCAGCTTCGAGGGGATGGCCGCCATCGACGAGCAGATGAGCGACCTCGAGCGCACCCGGCTGCTGTACGTCGCCGCCACCCGCGCACGCGACCACCTCGTCGTGTCGCTGCACCGCATCCCGCGCAACAACCCCGAGCAACTCACTCCGGCGGAGCTGATCGACAGCGTGGGCGGCTCCACCGTCGGCGACCCCTTGCTGTTCACGGTGGACGCGGACGCCCGCCCGCGGACGCCGGCCGCCGAGTCGGCGGCCCCTCCTCCCGCTCGGGACGAGTGGCTCAGCGGCATCAGGACCGCTCAGGCGAACAGCCGGCGGGCTGGCGCTCTGACGGCCTCGGGTCTGGAAGGCACCGAGCCCGAGGTCGTGATGGCCGAGGCCGGCGAGGCGGGCGCCGCCAAGGGTCCTCGTGACCTCGAGCTACCGCCGTGGACGAAGGGGCGCTACGGCTCCGCTGTCGGGCGCGCCGTCCACGGGGTGTTGCAGGTGGTCGACCTGGCGACGGGCGCCGGGCTCCGTGACGCCGTACGGGCACAGGTCGTCGCCGAGGCCATCGTCGACCACGCGGACGTCGTGACCCGGCTCGTCAAGGCGGCACTGGCAAGCGACCTGGTGAGGCGGGCTGCGGGCCGGGAGCACTGGCGGGAGGTGTACGTCGGCGCTCCGCGGGCGGACGGCACGCTGGTTGAGGGCATCATCGACCTGCTCTACCGCGAGGACGACGGGTCGCTCGTGGTGGTCGACTACAAGACCGACGTCGTCACGAGCGCGACGCTGGATGCGAAAACCGTTTTCTACCGCTCGCAGCTTCTGGCCTACCGGGAGATGCTTTCGGCGAGCGTGGGCGGAGCGATCGAGACGCGGTTGCTGTTCCTGCACCTGACGGGGTCCGTGGAAGCGTCCTTGTGAGAACGGAGCGCAACACGGCGCAGCGGGGGTGAAGTGGGTGTCCCCTGACGGTGTCAGGGGACCGGCTCAGGAGCGATAAGTCCCGCAGTTGGCGCGATCATTAGACGGACGCCACTATGAAACGACTGCGGGCAGCGCTTGCCCAGCGCCGACAAATTTTGACTAGCAAACTACGCGAGGCGGGCCCCGTTCGAGTACCGATGGCGCCGCTCGCCTCGCCTCGATATCGGCTCCTGGCGTCCATGACCGCAGGTCAGCGGCTCGGCCTGATAGACATCATCCGGGGCTGATGTCCAAAATCAGATCGTGAATCTGCTGCTCCCTGCGCGACTCATAACCCCGCGCAATGGAAACGATGTCCGCATCGGGCGCAAATTTGATGGCCGAACCCAACGCTGTGATCGCCGCCGAAACGCCGAGCGACATGTCAGCGCCAACGAGCCTCAGCGCCTGAGCCATCTCGTCGACTGGCGCGTCAGGGAGCCTCTCGATGTCGAACGAACCATCGGCCCGGAAGACGAGGAAGATCTCGTCACCGATCCCGAGACCCATGTCCTCCAGGAAGCGCTTGATGCTGCCGAACGATGGCTGGTGAGTCCTGTACGAGAACCTCTGCGGGCCAAGCCGGGACGGCAACTCGGCGTACTCCCCTGGCGCCATTCGAAGGATGGTTGACAATGCAGTCGACGCGGGCCAGCCGCTCCCGCGAAGGTGGTCGAAAGTCACTGTGGTGCGATAGAGCCAGTCGTCGCCCCGCCGGTAGTACCGCTGAACCTTGGCTGGATTCTTGCCAGCTCCAGCCAGCTGGCCCGTGTCATGGCGGACGACGCCGTTCGTGACCTGGAACGGTGGGCTGCCGGCATAGACCGAAACCGAGTCCGCCGACACCCCGAACCGCTCCACCAGGGATTGGACCACCGAGGCGAGCGGCAACTCACCTTCGGCTTGTTCGAGCAGCTTCGCGATCTCACCACGGATGTTCGTGTAGCCCTCCATGCCCCATTCAGCGAGAGCGAAGTGCTCGCGGTCCACCTTGGTGAAGGTCTGATCGGTGCTGAGTTGGTTTCTAAGGCTCCCGGGAGCGCCCCGGCCGATCCGCTTGTGCAGCTCCTCAAAGGTGAGCGGCGCGCCTTCGATCGAGAGGATGGCGGCCGCCATGTCGTTGAGCGATGCCGTTTTGAGAAGAACGAACTCGCCCCGCACCTCGTAACTCAAGTAGGTGAGCCAATCCTTGAGCCACGGCAATGCGCCAGCCTCATCGCCGGAGAGAGTGACGTCAGCGAGCCTGACGACGCCGTAGGCATCCGCCAGTTCGTCCAGGAAGACGCTCGTGTCTCGGCGCGCCGCCTCGAAGCTCGGCTCGGCACACCACCCGTCAGCGATCTCGTACGCGTCGTCCAGAACGTCGATGACTCGCCAAGCCGGCTGGCCGACCGTCACGACTTCCACTGCTAACGCCGGCACCTCAGCGAGCAACTCATGGAGCGGACGAACGCCCCGGATCTGCGTTCGAACCATGCTGGCGACCCGCCCTGCCGATGTGTCGCCAGTGACCAAGTCGTTGAGCTTGGCTCGAGCCTTGACTTCGAGCTGTCGCACACGCTCGCGGGTAACGCCGAACTCTTGGCCCAGCTCCCCGAGCGTCATCGGCTGCCAGGCGAACAGGCGCTTCGCAAGTATTGCTAGATACCGGTCGTCAAGCCCATACAGAGCGCCGTCGAGCTCGTCAGCCACATTGGCCGCCTTACTAGGAAGAACGTCGTCTGCACTCAAGCTCAGGAGTCGTTTGCGGGCTCGAATAACCGCTTGGGGCGCGCCAATCGGCAGCTCGGATAGAACGCCTCGATCGTGGAGCCCGAGGCTATGGTTCCACTCCGCGAGCGTCTCCAGATCCAGCATCAGGTTGCCGAGCCATTGGCTCGGGGGTTCGACCGGATCGAGCCTGGTAGCAGAGGGTTCCTCATTGCGAACTGCGGCCTGGGGCTGCGAAGAGGCGACTCTGACCAGTTCCCGCAGGACGGCCGTCACGGTACCCACACCTGCGTTGCGGAACTCGAACAGCGCCTCCACAGACAACTCCGCCAGGTCAACACCCCTGTGCATATGGGCTCGCTGCAGCACATTCTTCGCCCGTACGGGCAGATCAAGTCTCGCCAGCTCCACATCGCTGGCAAGGCCCGGGAAGACGTCACCGATCGGCCAATGCCCAAGTTTGTCGATCGCGAGCGAGACGATGTTCTCGACGACTGACGTGCGGGACGCAGCATCGCTGTCGTCGATCGCCCAATCCCACCAGGTGCCCTGCGCCCAGACTTGATCTGCTGCCTCACTGGGAATCCACGGGAAGGCCTCCGCCCACGTGCGTGTATGGAGTTCGGAGTCGGCATCCGTCATGCGGCCGCTCACCCTGCCTTCTGGGCAGCAACCTCGACGGCGACCTCGTCCGCCTTAGCTGGGATCACAACCCCGTACTGGATGTGGTCGCGCTTGCTCTGCACCGACTTGTCAGGCACGCGGAGCGAGATGAGCCCGACGACTTCGTCACGAGTCACGGGCTCGGCCTCGGACGTCTCGTCGCGGTCGGCTACGAGGGAAACCACCAGCACGCCGCGAGTGTCGCTCTTGCCGAGGCCGGGCAGCGACTCGCCTGACGGCACCGCGCCCGCGGCGAGGATGTTGCGCTTGTTCTCACCGGTGAAGTCGATTCGAGGATCCTTCCGACGACCGCGCTTGAAGACAGGGGCGGGCACGGGCAACTCATCGAACTCCAACTCACGGCCGGGCGTCGCCCGTTGCGGCCAGATGATTGCCCAGTCCTTGATACGGCCCCTGTCGGTTGCCGTTCTGATGAACGCCCTGATGGGATCGATTACGCTCAGGAAGTTCGGGTGCCAGGTGTGCTTGTCCAACAAGTCGAGGAATTCGGCTGCACCGATCAGGCCGACGCGAGCGTGCTGGTATCGGGTCGTGCCGGAATCGTCGTACTCAAGCTTCTCTAGCGTGCCGGCGAGCTGAAGCAGCGGGAGGACCACGTTGTCGAGGTTCGACTGGTGCTGCGCCGCGACGACTGCGCGGTCCTTCGCGGGCACCTCCGATGCACGTGGCGGAAGTGACGACAACTGGTGGAATGCACCGACGGACGCTCGCGCCTTCACGACCGCGTTGAACATCTTGTTGCGCGCCGTCGGCTTCAGCCAGGGCAGGTGTTGGCTGACGAGCGGCGGAATCTGACGGGGCTCGACGAGCGGCTTTCCGTCCTCGTCGAAGCCGGCGTACTTCCCGAGCTCGTCTCGGAATGCTTCCTCGTCGAGGAGTAGCGCTTCGAATGCCTCATACAGGTCGACCTTGTGGTCGCGCCGGATGTAGAGGCGAACCAGGTCGCGATAGCCCTCACGGAATCCGAACCATCGACCCGCTTGCATGAGCGTGTCGGCCTGGCCGGCCTTCCGGCGGAAGTAGGAGATGGTGAGCCCCTCGACGGTGAAGCCACGGCTGAGCTTCGCGCCACCGATGAGGATGCGCCATACGCGGCCCTTGTCGAAGTCGAGTGCCTCCTGCTGGGCTTGGGCTTGCTTGTCAGAGTTGACGATCAGCACAGGGTCCGCACCCCCACTCGTCATTTCGGCGATGGCCTCAGGGATGTAGGGCTTCAGCTCGTTGAATGACGCGGGCACGGGCTCACCGCCTGCTCGAGCTGCCATCACGGCTGTGTAGTCGTCGTCGAAGAGCTTCCGAAGCCTCGTGAGTCCCTCATCTGAGGTGAACTTGCCGGTGTTCCACAAGCCGCGGACGATGGATGCAGAGTCGACGTGCAAGGCGTTGCGAACATCCTCGTGGACCAACATGGTGTGGTGCCGGAACGTGCTGCCAGTCTTCGCCTCGCGGTACTTCTTGATGGCACCGCTGAGCACCCACGCGTCGAGCGCCACGCGCAACTCGTCCTTGTGCAGTGCCGGATCTACGTCGGGGTCGCCAGACACTGCGCGCACATAGGCGAGCTCGTTCGACGTCCCGACATCCTTGGGAGCGCTCTCCCAGTCCGGATCGATGTCGTGGAACTCCTGTACGCCCATGTACTCCGGAGGCCGCGGAAGGGAGAGCACGAAGTCAGACGGGAAGAGATCGACCTTGTCGGTCTCGTCGGGATCAATGAACACATTCGCGAACGGGGTAGCCGTGTAGCCGACGTACTGGGCCCGCGGAACGATCTCCATGATCTCGGTGATGAGCTTGTTAATGATCGTGCGGTCCTTGGACTTCTTCGGGTCCTTGGTGTTGACCGATGCGACATCGGACTCGTCGTCAATGATCAGGGCCGGCAACTCGTTGAGCATGGCCTGCATCGGCTTGAGATCCTTGATGAGCTTCTTCAATGGCGCCGAGTTCTTCTTGATGATCACGACGTAGGCGTCTGTGTGGAAAAGGTTCTCCTCAGCGTTCAGCGGCTTCGACTTGTCGTGGCGCTCATACCGGAGCTGGGACATCCCCTGCGGCAGGCTCTTGTAGTCGCCCTTGTGGGTGGTCACGCGACGAATGCGAGCGACTCCCGGCTGGTTGAGGGCCTCCTGGCTATGCCGCACGAACTTGTCCGCCAGCCAGTCCTCGTCCTGCTGGTAGTCGAGCCCCTTGGCAACTTCGGGGTCGTTCGGATCCTGACCTGCGAGGACGTTCTCGACTCCCATGAGCTCCATGTCGATGCGGCGCTGTGTCTGCGCCCGCAGAATCTCGATGGTTCCGGTCATGACGATGACCAGCCGATAGCCGGCATCTATTGCCTTGGCGATGACGCCGGTGAAGTTGGCCGTCTTTCCACTCTGTACGTAGCCGACGACCAGGCCCTTGGTGCGCTTGATGTCGGACCGGGTCGGGTCAGTCAGGCGCTCGACGACCGCGTCGGTGCTCTGGTCGATGGTCGCGATCGAACCCGCAGGCCACTTCTTCTCCTGGGCGAGGTACTTCTCGTAGTGGTCCCAGTACATGGTGCTGCGCTGGTGACGAACCTTCTCGTACCAAGGCTCGAACTCCCTGGAGATGACAATGGCACCCTCGACGTGGACGGGAATGCTCTCCCGGAGCACCCCTTCTGCCTCGTCGCTCAAACCGAGGTTCTTGACCACCGCGATTCGCCGCGCGATGGTGCCCGAACCGGTCTCCTGCCCGTCGGCGCCCGCCAGCTTGAGATCGTTGCTTGCGTCCCACTTCGCGAGGGCGAGGCGGAGTTGGATCATGCCGGGGTCATTCGGCGGCGCCCCCTGCACGAACGCCACCAAGTCGTCTTCTGACACCGGCTGGCCGGCGAAGCCACCCAGCATGGGCAGCACGGGAATAGGCGCCTGCTCCGCGAGGCCCTGAAGCAGGTTCTTCAGAGGCAAGGACAGGTTGGGAGCGGCGTCGCTCATTCGGCAATCTCCTGGGCTTCGACAAGACCGGCAAGCGCGCCGGGCAACGAGTGGTTCTGGAAGTGGGTGACGTCCACTCTGTAGGAGAGGTCCGACACAACCCTGATGTTCGGGACGACTGGAGCGAGTCGGTCGAGAGTCAATGCGGGGAAGCGGTCGTCGACGTCGTAGGCCCTGAATTCGCTGCGCTTGGCCCAGAACGTGGAGTAGAGCTCGGCGTCGTCGTCCCGCCAGCCAACGGCCTCGAGAGCTTCATCAACCTTCGGTCGGTGGCCGCCCGACTTCGCACGGATCTGGGACACCAGCTGCGATAGCGTGCGACCGCCTTCGATGTTGCTGCGCGTCAGCTGAATCGAGACCAGGCTGAGCGGTACGCCGCGCAGCGGAACGAGTTGGGTGAAGCCGTGCATCATGTGGCGACGCTGCTCCCCGGACGTCGTCTTGATCTCCAGGTGAACCTCGCCGAAGACGAAGTCGTGCTCCTCCGACAGGGGCCCTTGCCAGGATGCCACCGCCGGGCCGGCACCGATCTTGTTGATCAGGTACTCAAGGACGAGGAGTTCGCCGAAGAGCCCGACTTCCTTGTCGGGGCTCAAACCGGCCTTGCCTGCAAACATCCCTCGGTGTCTCTGGATTGCCGAAGCCACCGCAACCGCGAGCGGCTCGCCGCCGATCTGGAGCTCGTCGGCGATGCTCGTCAACAGTCCGTAGGCGCCGTGGAGGTTGTCATCGACCGCGACAGTCAGTTCAGCCATGTCCCCCTCGTCGGAGGCCACCGGCTTGAAGGTGATGTTGCGCCACTTGGCCACATCGGGCTCCGGCGGCGTGAACGGTGTGGTGAGCGTGATCGCATCATTCGCCGGGTGAATGTCGAGGGTGCAGGAAGGCGTGCCGCTGATGGGAAGCACGACCGGGTTGCCGGCTGCCCAGAAGGCATCGACGTTCGCAAGCGAGTAGTGACGGGCGTCGTTGAGGGTCTCACTCATAACGCATCTCCTCTTCGGCCTCGACGGCTGCACCGAGGATGGCGCGCCACAGGGCAATGTTGTCCTTGTCCTTGGGACCTAGGTTGGTGCCCTCGAAGATCTTGTGCGTCAGCAGGAACATCAACGCCTTGAGCAACGGTGCGTCGTTCAGGCTGCTGCCTTGGGGAGCAAACAGCCAGCGGTAGCGCTGGTTGAGGAGCACGGTGCTGTTGCCGAAGTCGATGTCGAAGAACTCGCCTTCCGGCATGCGAGTCCAGCGGATCTCCAGCGAGTCGGACTTGATCAGACCGAGCTCGGCCTCGATCTGCTTCCGGACTACGGGTGCGAAGCCGCGGTCGGGTGTGATGACGGGGTGACGCTTCATCGTCCGCTTGTTGGCGGTCTTGTACGTGTCTTCGGCGTCTTGGAGGTACTGGTCGAAGGACGTTCCGTCCGCTGCCGATGCACGAGCGAGCGCATCCTTGAAGTTGGCCTCGATCCGAAGTCCAGACTTCTCCGGGTTCATCGTCAGGAGACTGCCGATGGCAGACGCGTCATCGATGACGACGCGAGCTAGTTGGCGTTGCACTGTGTGGTTGGCTGCGGCAGACCAGCCACCCACTTGCAGGAGGCGGTCGTTCCTGTAGATGTAGAAGCCTTGGAACTTCTCGCCGGACTTCCCCTGGATCCGGTAACCCGGGATGTCGGTCTTCGCGGGCCAGATGTGACATTCGAGCTTCACTTCGTGGCCGCCAGCCGAGGCGACGATCGTCTTGGGGTATCCGGGACGACCCGATGTGGCGTAGCCGAAGGGGTCGATCGCCTTGACTGGCGTACCAATGGCCTCATCGGCGAACTCGACCTCGTCGACAAGGACGTCGATGACGATGAACTTCTTCGCGATCAGACGATGGAACGTCACGCCGAGGTGCTGTCGCACCGCGAGCTCGGTCTTGGACAGCCACTCGCGTGCCTCGGTGGCATTGCGGCCGTGGTAGGTGCTGCGGAGTCCTGACCAGACGACTGTCGTTCCCCAAGCGACGTCGATCTGCTTCTGTCGCTGTTCCTGGATCTCGGTGGCGGCGTCTGCGGACAGGACCTCGCATGAGAAGTCCTTGGAGAAGTTGGCGCGCTTGATCCGCCTTCCAACGGGAACGGCGCCGTATCGGCTCGACCAGACGGTCAATACGTCGCTGTGTCCGAAAGACGCTGACTTCAGGCCAACTCCGAAGTGACCGAGGTCGGTGTCGCCGTACTCTCGCTGGTGTCCCAGCGTCATCGCCTGATCGGCAGCTGCCGAATCCATGCCCCTGCCGTTGTCGACGACCTCGACCTGGACCAACCGCTCATCCTGCGTCAACAACCGGACCGAGATCCGGGTCGCTTCAGCGTCGATGCAGTTGTCGACGAGATCGGCGATCGCCGACTCGAAGGTGTGGTGCGACCCGAGGCTCTTGACGAGGCCGGCGTCAGGCTTGAGCTGGATGGTGTCGACGACCTCGACATCGTTCGGACCTACCATTCGACGTCCTCGAACTCACTGACGTCGAAGCCGAGAACGCGACTGTTCTCCTTCACCGTACGTACAACGTTCTCGCCGAAGCCGTTGGAATTTTCCGCACGGACATCGAGGACGATCTCGACGTTCTCGGCGCCTTCAGCTGCCGCGATGTGGCGCAGGACCTCTTCGATCGCCTGCTTGACGCTCTCGCCCATGGCGTCGGGCTTCGCAGTGTCGACCTCGAAGCGCGCACGGTAGCGGCCGTTCTTGACGGATTGGAGTGTCGGTCTCGTGGTCGTCGTCTTGGGCGGCTTGGTGGTGGGCTCGTCGTCTCCGTCACCGTCCGTGTCGGCGGCCTTCTTCGCCTTGACGGCCTCTGCGGCCGCCTCCTCGCGCTGGCGCTGGGCCTGAGCAGCGTGCGGCGCCACGAGGTAGGTGTCATCACCGACCCGCCCGAAGGCATCTTCATTCGGGATTGCCAGCCCTGCGAACTCGCCGGAGTCCGGGTCGTAGCCGGCCGCCAGGGCGAATCCGGTCTGAACCCAGGAGATGTCGGTCATCACGTCAGCGATGGCTTCGGTGAGGACTCCCTTGTCCCGCAGCCGCGGCAGGTATGGGTGCTTCGTGTAGTAGTCCCACAGGTCGCCGACACGGACGGGGCCCTTGTTCCAGACGCGGTGAAGCTTGGAGTCGAGGTCGTAGCGAACCGTCGACGCGGCAATCTGGACGCGGAAGATGTCTTCACGCACGAGCTTCTTGCCGGTGCGGACGGCGAGCCGTGACTCATCGCCGTCCGCCTTCACCACGCCGATGACGAAGGGCTCGTCGTCGGCGCGATTGCGCGGGTGCAGCGCCCAGATCCAACTGGTCGCGATTCGCTGGTCGACGATCTTGTTGGTCTCATCGACCTTCGAGGTCGCGAGTGCCACACGCTGCTGGGTCAGGTCAAGCCGGTCCTTGTCGCGAACGACGCTGCGCCAAGCGAGGTGCTGCCGGACCGCCGACTCGAGCTCCGCATACCGCTGTTCGTCGGGGGCGAGAAACACGAGCGTGTTGCGTCGCTCGCGATTGCCACTCCCCCGCGACTTGACGACCTCGTGAGCGAACTTGATCGCGGCGGAGTCCGTGTCCTTGTTCTTGTGCTGGTACTTGGGGTGCGTCAGTACGAGGCGGACCGATTCGGCCTCAGGCACATCCGAGGAGTCGTCGGGAGCAACGATGGTCGATGCGATGTCTGCGCCGGCGTTGCCCCCCGCCTGCTTCAGCCTGGTGACGACCTCCGCCCAAATGTCCTCGTCGTGCAGGTTGGCCGCTCGCTCGTTCACCGTGCGGTTGAGCGACGGCTGCAGGTCGTACCAGAAGCGGTCGCCCTCTGAGAACAGGTACGACGCGCGGTCGCTGAGCATCTGCAGCGACGACCCGAAGTTGCCGACCGTATCGCCCGGCATGGCGACGCCGAGGAAGATGTGCTTGCGCTCAACTCCCTTGTGGGCGCTCTGCAAGGTCGCGGCTGAGCCGAGGAACGTTGCGCGAGCGATGCGGCGGGTCAGTCCGCGATCGCCGAACAGGGGACGTTCCTTGTCGATCTGGAACGGCAGACTGTCGGTCCCGTCGACATCCGCATCGATCACCGACTTCCAGTGAACGTCCACGTACTGCGTGAGCTCACCGACAACGGATGGAGCAGAGACCGGCACCGAGCCAGGCATTATCAGCGCGGAGTCGTCGCCCGAGGCGTAGAGGTCGTGAACGACTGCGCTCATGAGCCGCAGGACGCCGCGGGTTCGCTGGAATCGCTCGAGAGTCGACCAGTCCTCGTAGAGCCGCGCGAAGAGCTCGGGGTGGATCGGGTACGCGGACTTGATGCGAGTCTCGTACGACGCCTCGGTGGTGTCGCGCGGAAACTCGCCCATGTGGTCGCGGTAGAACGTGACGAACTTGCGGGCGGTAGCGTTGATGGCGCGCAACGCTGCCGCGTCTGGCTGTTCAAATAGCCTGCGAC
The DNA here is from genome assembly GCF_030466625.1 of Nocardioides sp. ChNu-153. Lineage (GTDB taxonomy): Bacteria > Actinomycetota > Actinomycetes > Propionibacteriales > Nocardioidaceae > Nocardioides. The sequence continues at coordinate 13,943 of NZ_JADEVT010000005.1, read as the reverse complement.
GAACGATCTCGAACGACTCCTGCGCCGAGGCCGGATGCCATTGGTGTGCGACACGGCCAACCACGTGCTCGAGTCGCTTGAGCGCCGCCTTTCCGTGTTCGCCGCCCGTCTCGAGGTCGGAGGCGAGCGGGCCACCCGCGTCGCCGTCCTCGCGACGAACGTCGCTAGCGGGGATCGACACGAGCAGAAGTGCGCCTGGTGTTGCCGCGACGGCTTCGGTGAGGGCCTGAGCGAACGTGAACTGGGTCTCGAAGGTGCCGCCCGGGAGGGCTTCCTCGCTCAACTGGCGGGCGTAGGCCACCCACTCGTCGATGAGGATGACGCATGGCGAGTACTTCGCCAGGAGCTCGCGGAGGAGATCTCCAGGGCTCGTGCTGTTCGCGTCGGAGTCGGCGAGCATGTCGTACGCCTCGCGGCCGCCGAGCTGGCGAGCGATTTCTCCCCACAGCGTCCGGACCTGCATGCCTTCGCCGCGGTCTCGGGCCTGACCTGCGGCGATCTCGTTGCCCACGACTGCCACGCGGCCGATGGAGCGGGCATCGTCCGCGAGCCCGGCCGAGTGGAGGATCTCCTGGACCTCCTGCGGCAAGGACGCGGCCGGCACGCCGGAGAACAGATGCCAAACGGCCAGCATCGAGTGGGTCTTGCCGCCACCGAACGTGGTCTGAAGGTTGATGACAGGCGAGCCCGAGCCACCGGCAATGCGCGTGGCCGCTTGCGTAAGCAGATCCTTGAGCCCGTCCGTCAGGAAGGTACGACGGAAGAACTCGACCGGATCCGCGTACTCCTGTGACGTTGTGCCGGTCTCGTGTGCGACCGAGTGGAGGTTAGCTGCGAACTCCGACTCCTTGAACCGCCCGGATAGGACGTCGGGGTGGGGCTGAAGGACCTCGCGCCATGGAGTGAGCTCAACGTCACCCAAGCCGCCGATGACGAGGCTCTCCCGCACATCCTTACGAGTCTCTGACTCGATCTGGGTGCGCTGCAGGTCGACGCGATCCGCCTTGATCTTGTCCGCGGCCATGGGCTGGCCAGCAGCTCGGAGCAGTCGCTCCATGGTGTCGAGGGCGCGGTAGGTGTCGTCGAAGTTGAACGGGCTCTGGTGCGCGGACTTGTTGCGGATCTCTCGCAGCTCGCCAGCCAGGTTCTGCTCGGCGCGCGAAAGAGCGTCGCTGAAGGGAAATCCCAGGTCGCCAATCCGCTCGGTCATGACGCGCAGTTGGCACTGCAGGTCGTTAGCCGAGTACTGCATGTCCCCGCGCGGGTTGCCGCGCGACTCGTCAAGCACCTTCAGAATGGTCGGCCACGTCATGCCCGCTGGAACATGTTGCGCCAGTGTCTTGGCCACGAACGGCTCGAGGCCCTCCGCGGTGATGTCCAGGCCACGCGCTACGCGCTCACGATTGCTCACCATGGTGTGCCCTCCCCTCAGTCGTCCGAGTTGTCGAGGTCAAGCATTCCCTGAGCTGAGCCGCCCTGGGCGCGGTTCGCCTGCGATCGTGCCGCAGCCGTGACCTCGGGCCACGAGGTCACGAGTGCGTTGTACATGCCCGCCACTTGGGTAGCCGATCGCTTCTCCGCCAACGAGAAGACGAGGTATGCGAGCTCCTTCACCATCTCCGGCTCAACTCGAGTGGACGCACCGTGCAGGATCCGGCCGGCCTCGTCCAACCCCTTCTCGTCCAGGGCCTTCACGAGGTGGAGCGCGACCTCCCAGAGCGAGATCCGGTCGTCGCGCTCAGGTCGGTAGTTCTCGGGAAGCTCTGCAGTCGTCAACAGCTTGACCTGGCCGCCCTTGGCGGAGACTGCGCCCGATTGATCGAGTCCCTTGACCGAGGTCCCGAAGGCCGTCGCAAGGGTCTCGGCCGCGCCGTAGGCCGCCTTCTCGAAGCCGTGCGTCTCGAACCACTTGAGGCACCAGCGTGTGTCCGTGTCGAAATCACCCTCCTGATCGGAAAGCACCTCGGCAAGCACGGTGTTGATCAGTCGAAGGGCCTCACGAACCGTGACGTTCTGTCCGTTCGGCTCAACAACCTTGGAGTAACGACTGAAGACCGCCATCCCAGGCCCGATGGCCGCTTGGGCAAGGTCTACAGGCGCGATCGCCCCCTGCTGCAGCTCGCGAAGGCTGCGCGGCAGTTCCTCGCGCAGTTGGTCCAGGTACCCACGCCGGTCGATCGCCGACGCTTCGGCGGACCGAGGGCGGAGCGACAGCACGATCGAGGATGCCAACGCATTCGAGCCGGCCCCAATCATTCGGGTTTCCATCTCGGAACGATTCGGCCACGTCGACGTGATCTCCCAACCGTTGGTGATCATGCCCTCTAGTAACGTCTCCCAGCCCGTTGAAGCCTTTCCGCCCTCATCCGTTTCGCTTTGCTTGAAGGCATACCAGACGGTGATCGGGTATTCCTCACTAGCCGTTTCTCGCGCCTTGGCGAAGACGGACTGGAAACCGGTCTCGAAGAACGACCGTGCGCCGTCTTTCCCGTTGTGACGGTACGGATTCGCAACCAACTCTTCGGCCTTCGGAACCAGCATTGTCGAAAGCAGGTCCGGATGAACGTCCCGAAGCGAGCGACGGAGCCAGACGTAGAAGAAGTCCGAGAGGTCTGAGTACCCGATGTTGTCGTAGTACGGAGGATCCGTACTGATCACCGCGTGGTAGTCGCGCGTCGAAGCATCCGCCTGTGACACGGAGCCCGGACGGCGCGGTACCAACGCTTGCAGCACCTCCGCCTCTGACTGCACAACTGCCGCCAATCCGCCACCGGCAGTGGAGAGCGGGTTTGCCTCGGCGTAGTCCCAGGTCATCGGCACGGCCTGTCGCTGGAACGACCCTCGAAGTCGATCCATGCCGGGCTCCCAGCCACACATCGTGTTGTTGCGTGCAAGCGCCTTGCTCACAGCGAACCCGAGATACGTTGCCACAGCATCGGCATAGTCGCTCGAGCCGCCGTCACGCAGGACCCGCCTGCGCGCATCGATCACCAGGTCACTGAAGGTCGTGAGCGCGACAAGCTGGCGATTTGTGAACAAGTCCGCCCAGGTCGAGATGCCGTAGTTCGGAGTCTTGAAGTCGCGAGGATTCTCTGGGAGCACACCCGCAGGCACACCGGCCGGCCTCTCGATCTCCGCCGACCGAACCTGATCGGCCGTTGCCTCTGCATAGTGACGCTGGCGATTTCCCTCTGTAACCACTGCCATCAGTTGTTGGGAGATCCGCTTCTCCCGGCCTTCCGCGCGAATGTAATTGAGCGGTACCGCCGTACTACAAGCGACACAAACGGCGCCCGTCCTACCCACAGTGCCGTCAGTTGAGGCCACCGGGCTAGCCAACCGATCGTGCGAGACTCGGAAACTGACGCGCCGGCCAGACGGGTGCGCCGAATCCGGAACGACCTCCGGAACGATGAAGGATTCCTTGCCCTTCTTCTTCCCCAGCCACCAGGAACGAACCAAGGGCATGTCGATGCCGCATGCCGGGTTCGGACACCGGACAGTCCTAGCCCAGATCCATGCAATCGGGGTCCTGCCGTCAACGTCAGGGTAGAGGTGGCCGATTCGACGCTCGGCCTCCGTGCGCATCCACGCGCCGTAGGCGATCACATCTGCCGCGAGCCCGTCGGCGGCCTTCCAATCGCGGATCTGAGAGGACGCCAGTCCGGGAAAGACGGGTGGCTGGCCTTGAAAGCGCTGCGGAATGTCTATCAAAGCCTTGTTAATCAGGACGGCGACTGGATTCAGATCCGAAGCTTGGGCATCGAGCCCGAGCCGCTGAGCTTCAAGTGGGATAGTTCCGCCGCCGGCGAACGGATCGATGATCGCGGGGGGCTTGCCCTCCGCCGACTTCATGATTTCAGCGTTCGCCTCGTCGAGGAGCTTTTCGTCGCGGGCGTTGTCCCACCTCACAAGCCGTTCGATGATCGCGTGCAGGCGCGCTCGCTCTCGCTTCTGGTCTTCCTCAGTCGGAAACTCATCGGGCCGGCTCGAGGGGTCATCAACGAGTTGCGCGAAGAGAACGGCCCGTGCCGCTGCAAGAGGGCGTCTGGCCCACCACAGATGCAGCGTCGAGGGGTGCCCGTGCCGGATGTTCTTTTCGCGGGCTGACTCGCGGTTGATCGCCTCCAGGGGAAGCGAGACCTCGATCAACTTGCGCTTGTACGACACGCCATCTCCCTCGGCGCAGCAGGATCACCCCGTGTGATCTCTGGTGCGCATGTAAACGTACCGAGAGAGCCCGACAGTTTGGAGACAACGGCGGAATCAGACGAACGATGGACGCACTACAGCCGGTCGATCCAGGTGTCCTCGTCGCGCTCGTCCCAGGACGAGGTCACACGTCGCTCGGACGCGGGCCCTCGCCCGAGCTCCGTCAGCGCGGACATCGCCTCGTCATGAGTTAGCGCTCGTAGGGACTGGACCGGTCGTCCCACGGCGTCCTCGACTGCCCGCTGGCGGTCAGCCATCGACGTCAGTCCGCGACCGTCGAGCGCTTTGCGGAGCAGGTCGACCTGCCAGTCCGAAACGAGCGAGGGCTGCATCGGCAGCTCGACGGGCGCCGGCGGGTAACCTTCGCCGAACAGGAAGAGATCTTCGGACACGGCTCAACTGTAGGAGGCGCATTGCGGTCGCGTGAGCCGAGCGTCCCGCAGCTCGCCAGAAGGTGAGCGAGGCATCGCGGAAGACCGGGAAGGCGGAGACCCGACCGTGATGGTGTCACAACAACAAGTCCTCGCGACGGCAACGGCGGCCTCGAAGCCGACCGTAGCGATCTGGTGCTGCTGGGTCGAGCCAGCCAGGGGTGCCGGACGCCACCGTCGGGCGCGAGCGCCACGTCGGCCATCAAGGGCGCCACGACCATGGCCGGTGTCCAAAGCGCGACGGTCTGCGCGTCACCGGACCGTTGTCACTTGCTCCAATGGGTCGCTCGTGGATCGCTGCGGAACTGGCGGGATTCCTTCCTGGGGCGTCGTGTCCTACGAAGTGCCCAAATGGTCCGGTTGAGCTTCCTCCCCGCCAGTCCCCCTAGTATCCGGCCTCGAAGCAAACCAAAGTACCCACGAGGTGAACGGAACCGCAGGCTGACCTGCGGTTTCTTTGGTGGAGCCTAGGGGACTCGAACCCCTAACCCCCTGCTTGCAAAGCAGGTGCGCTACCAATTGCGCCAAGGCCCCTCGCGCGTCGTACTGACGCAGCCGCGCCGCTCGCGCGGCGCGGACTTCACTTCGAGACGGGGTCGGTGGCCTCGGCCCACAGGGCCTGCTCGGCCTTGCTCTCGTCCATCTTCTTCTTGGCCAGCACCGCGCCGCTGACGGCGAGCAGCGTGAGCACGATCTTCTTCATGGCGAGCCCCCTCCAGGCGTCTCGAACGCGGCGAATCTACCGCACGGGGCGCCGCCGTACCCCACCGGCCGACGCCAGCAGGGCCTTCCGCGGAGGAGCGAGAACACCGTACTCTCAGTGGCCGGCGTCACAACGGGACGGCGCCGCGGACCTCGGGAGAACCCATGAAGCAGCTGCTGCGCACCGCCGCGTGCGCCCTTGCCCTCAGTCTCGGACTCGTCGCGGCCGGCTCGGGCACCGCGCAGGCCGCGAGCTCGACGACGTACCGCGAGGGGGGCCTCGCCACGGCGGTCACGAACTTCGTGGTGAGCCCGGGGTACCTGCGGGGCGTCAACGACTGGGGCTGCGTGCCGAGCCCGGAGCACCCGGACCCGGTGATCCTGCAGCACGCGACGTTCGTGAACTTCGGGTCGAACTTCGTGAAGCTGGCGCCGCGGCTGCGCAACGAGGGCTACTGCGTCTACGCGCAGAACTACGGGATGACGCTCTCCTCCCTCGGCCGCATCGGCGGGCTCGGGCAGGTCAGCCGGTCGGTGACCGCGTTCGGCACGTTCGTCGACCAGGTGCGCGCCCGCACCGGCGCCGCGAAGGTCGACGTCGTCGGTCACAGCCAGGGCGGGCTCGTGCCGTACGCCTACATCAAGACCGCCGGCGGCGCGGCGAAGATCGACGACTACGTCTCGTGGGGCGGCAGCCAGAACGGCACCACGCTCAACGGCATCGCCACCCTCGGGCAGTCGCTGCGGCTGCTCGGCTTCGCCGAGGCGTTCGCGAGCCTCCTGCAGGCGCCGGGCGTGACCGACCAGGCACGCGGCAGCCGGTTCATGAACGCGCTGCAGGCCGACCCGAGCGTGCCGGCCGGGCCCGACTACATGACGATCCAGACGCGCTACGACACCGTCGTCACCCCGTCCCCGACCCAGTCGATCCCCGGCGCCGAGAACGTCGTGCTCCAGGACCTCTGCGCCGACAACCGCGTCGGCCACGTCGGGCTGTTCCTCGACGAGCCCACGCTGCAGCTGACGGTCAACGCGCTCGACGACGGGCCCGAGGGCTTCCAGCCGACGTGCAGTGGGTACGGGCCGGCGCTCTGACCTGAGCCGGTACGCCGGCAGTCGGCCCGGTGGGCGGGTGCAACGCCCCGCACCGGGCCGGCGCGGGTCGACACCTATGTCTGCTGCTCTCGGTTGAAGCGCGCGAGCCAGTCGTTCGGCGCCGCGGAGGTCAGGTGCCACTGGCCGTGACAGGTGCGGCAGGGATAAAGAGAGCGTTCGCCACGCCCCGCGGCCTGCAGGCGCTTCAATATCCTCGCGGCCGTCCAGCGGTCGGGGTAGGCGATCTTCGTGCACGGCATCGACATGCGGAGACTCCGGAGCCAGGTGGCGGAAGGGAGTGTCCGCTCGACTCATAGCCGCGCGACACGACGGCGCTCGCCCCGATACGACGCCCGACGGATAGCGCGTGCCATATGGCGTGGAACCACGTCGGTGCCGCCGACGGTACCCACCGTCAGCCTGTCGTCGCCACCCCTCACCCGCTTCTCGCGCTCCTGTCGGGTGGCGCCCTCACTTCTTCCGCAGCATCCGCGCCGGCAGGGCGTCGGCGTCGACGTACCCCTCGGCCACGACGCGCTGCAGGAACGACGCGACGGCCCAGCGGCGTTTGCCTGAGTCGCTGACCTGCCACCCGGAGAACTCCTCCCGCAGCAGCATCCGTGGCCACGGCACGACCCCGAGCAGCATCCGCCGCTCGCACAGCTCGAGCCGGTAGCGGAACACGGTGTCCGGCGAGCGTGCGGGCGAGTGGGGGTAGTAGCGGATGAGGTACGGCTCCGGCAGGTCCGGCAGGTCGAACTCGTCGGCCCGGACCGGCCAGCCTCGACGCCGGGGAGGTCGCCTGCTCACCCCGTCGACGCTACCGGCCCCGGAACGCGACAACGCCCCACGGTGCCGTGGGGCGTTGCGGTGGTGGGCCTAACAGGACTTGAACCTGTGACCTCTTCCTTATCAGGGAAGCGCTCTAACCGTCTGAGCTATAGGCCCGGGGTGGCGGAACGACGTACGCCGCGCGGAATGCTACCGGAGCGTGTTCGTCCCGCCAAAACTGGGTGACGTGGTGGTTTCGAGGGCCGCTGGCGCGGCCACCTCAACCACCGGTGCAGGCGCTCGCGCAGCCACCTCAGCCATTCATCAGCGCGGCCACCTGTGGTTTCGAGGGGCGCTAGCGCGCCCACCTCAACCACCGGAACCAGCGCCCACCTCAACCACCGAACCAGCGACCGCCTCGACCACTGACGATCAGCGGTCGCTCTCCTCCGCCAGGGTGACCTCGATGCCGCCGAGCAGGGCGGCGGCGAGGTTGTAGAGGAACGCGCCGAGGGTCGCCATGGCGGTGATGAGGATGACGTTCACCGCGGAGATCAGCATCGTCAGGCCGAGCACGCGGGACATGCCGACGTAGTTCTGCACGTCGAAGTCGCCACTGCCCTCGGAGCCCAGCACGTCGGCGATCGTGGAGTTGATCGAGTCCCACACGCCGGCGGCGCCGAGCACGCTCCACACGATGAAGACCGACACGACGGTCACGACCGCGAAGGCGATGGAGAGCAGGAACGACGTCTTCATCACCGACCACGGGTCGATGCGGGTGAGCCGCAGCTGTGCCCGGCGTACCCGCCGCTTGCGCAGCTGGGTCGGCGAGGTGCTGCCCGCGCCCTGGGGACGCTGCCGCTGCTGGGGCGGCCGCGGCGCCGTCGTCGTGCGGGTGGAGGTGGCGTCGTCGGCCATCAGACCTCGTCCTCGCCTTCTGCGTCGTCGCTGTCGCCGTCGGCACCTTCGGTCGCGCCAGCGGACTCATCCTGGGCGATTGTGCCACCCTCCGGCGAACCCGCCACCGCCTCGGCGTCGATGACCGAGTCGGCGTCACCGCTGGGCTCACCGCTCAGCTCGCCGGCCTCCTCGGCCTCGTCGAGGATCTCCTCGGCGCGGGCCTCGACGGAGCGGGCGACCACGGCGACGGCGTCGTTCGACTTGGGGCTGACGAACTTCACGCCCATCGTGGACCGCCCGGTGGCGCGGAAGTCCTCGTTGATCGGGCTGCGCACGACCTGGCCGGACTGCGTGATCGAGAGGATCTCGTCGCCCTCCTCCACGATGAACGCGCCCACGAGCGAGCCGCGGTCCTCGTTGGCCAGCGCCATGGCCTTGATGCCCAGGCCGCCGCGCGACTGGCTGCGGTAGTCGCTGATGCGGGTGCGCTTGGCGAAGCCGCCGTCGGTGATGGTGAAGACGTACTGCTCCTTCACGCCCGGCAGGTCGCCCTCGGTCGACTCCCCCGCCTCGGCGGCCGCGGCCTCGGCCGCCTCCTCCGCCTCGACCTGCGCGGCGCGGATCACCGACATCGACAGCAGCGCGTCGCCGGCGCGGAACTTCATGCCCGTGACGCCGGAGGTCGCGCGGCCCATCGGGCGCAGCTGCGTGTCGTCGGCCGCGAACCGGATCGCCTGGCCCTTGCGGGACACCAGCAGGATCTCGTCGCGGTCGTCCACCAGCTCGGCGCCGATGAGCTCGTCGTCGTCCTCGCGGAAGTTGATCGCGATGACGCCCGCCTGGCGCGGGGAGTTGTAGTCACCGAGGCGCGTCTTCTTCACGAGCCCGTTGCGCGTCGCGAGCACGAGGTACGGCGCCTGCTCGTAGTCGCGGATCGCCAGCACCTGCGCGATCTCCTCGTCGGGCTGGAAGCTCAGCAGGCCGGCCACGTGGCCGCCCTTCGCGTCCCGGCTCGCCTCGGGCAGGTTGTAGGCCTTGGTGCGGTAGACCCGGCCGGCCGTCGTGAAGAACAGCAGCCAGTGGTGGTTCGTCGTCGCGATGAAGTGCTCCACCACGTCGTCGCCACGCAGCGAGGCGCCGCGCACGCCCTTCCCGCCGCGCTTCTGCGTGCGGTACAGGTCGGCGCGGGTGCGCTTCGCGTACCCACCCCGCGTGATGGAGACGACGAGGTCCTCGTCGGGGATGAGGTCCTCCATCGACATGTCGCCGGCGGCCGCGATGATCTGGGTACGGCGGTCGTCGCCGTACTTCTCCACGATCGCCGCCAGCTCGTCGGAGACGATCTGCCGCTGGCGCGACTCGTTGGCGAGGATGTCCTTCAGGTCCGCGATGATCAGCTCGAGCTCGGCCAGCCGGTCGATGATCTTCTGGCGCTCCAGCGCCGCCAGGCGCCGCAGCTGCATCGCGAGGATGGCGTCGGCCTGGACCTCGTCGATGTCGAGCAGCTGGATGAGCCCCTGCCGGGCCTCGTCGACGTCGGGCGAGCGACGGATGAGGGCGATGACCTCGTCGAGCGCGTCGAGCGCCTTCACGAGCCCGCGCCACACGTGCGCGTCCTCCTCCGCCTTGCGGAGCCGGTAGCGCGTCCGGCGCTGGATGACCTCGATCTGGTGCGTCAGCCAGTTGCTGATGAACTGGTCGATCGACAGCGTGCGGGGCACGCCGTCGACCAGGGCCAGCATGTTCGCGCTGAAGTTGGTCTGCAGCTCGGTGTGCTTGAGCAGGTTGTTGAGCACCACGCGGGCGACGGCGTCGCGCTTGAGCACGACGACGAGCCGCTGGCCCGTGCGGTCCGAGGTGTCGTCGCGGACGTCCGCGATGCCCTGCACCTTGCCGGAGTCGGCGAGCTCGGCGATCTTCAGCGCCAGGTTGTCCGGGTTGACCATGTAGGGCAGCTCGGTGATGACGAGCACCGTGCGCCCGCGGCTGTCCTCGTCCACGTCGATGACCGCGCGCTGCGTGACCGAGCCGCGGCCGGTGCGGTAGGTCTGCTCGATGCCCTGCGTGCCCACGATGAGCGCGCCGTTGGGGAAGTCGGGGCCCTTGATCCGCTCGATGAGCGCGTCCTGCAGCTCCTCGCGCGACGCGTCCGGGTGCTCGATCGCCCACTGCACGCCGGCGGCCACCTCGCGCAGGTTGTGCGGCGGGATGTTGGTCGCCATGCCGACCGCGATGCCGGCCGACCCGTTGACCAGCAGGTTGGGGTAGCGCGACGGCAGCACCGTCGGCTCCTGCGACCGGCCGTCGTAGTTGGGCTGGAAGTCGACGGTGTCCTCGTCGATGTCCCGCACCATCTCGAGCGCGAGCGGCGCCATGCGGCACTCGGTGTACCGCATCGCGGCCGCCGCGTCGTTGCCCGGCGAGCCGAAGTTGCCCTGGCCCTGGATGAGCGGCGCGCGCATCACCCACGGCTGCGCGAGGCGCACGAGGGTGTCGTAGATCGCCGAGTCGCCGTGCGGGTGGTACTGACCCATCACGTCACCGACGACGCGGCTGCACTTGCTGAAGCCGCGGTCGGGGCGGTACCCGCCGTCGTACATCGCGTAGAGCACGCGGCGGTGCACCGGCTTGAGGCCGTCCCGCACGTCGGGCAGCGCGCGCCCGACGATGACCGCCATCGCGTAGTCGATGTAGGCGCGCTGCATCGACGTCTGCAGCTCGACGTGCTCGATGCGGCCGCCAGGCCCCAGCGGCAGGCCGCCGTCGGTGGGGGTCTCGGTCACGATTGCTCTCTCTCCGGAGTTCTAGATGAATCTAGGAACAGCTGTAGATCGGTTCAGACTCTCCTGACGAGTACGGCGGCGCGCGCCGCCGTACCCGCACCGGCAGGCCCTAGATGTCGAGGAAGCGGACGTCCTTGGCGTTGCGCTGGATGAACGAGCGGCGCTGCTCGACGTCCTCGCCCATGAGGATCGAGAAGATCTCGTCGGCGTGGGCGGCGTCGTCCAGGGTCACCTGGAGGAGCAGGCGCTGGTCGGGGTCCATCGTGGTCTCCCACAGCTCCTTGGCGTTCATCTCGCCCAGGCCCTTGTAGCGCTGCACCGGGTTCTCCTTCGGCAGCTTCTTGCCGGCGTCGTGGCCGGCCTTCAGCAGCGCGTCGCGCTCGGCGTCGGAGTAGACGAACTCGTGCTCGGCCGGCTTGTTCCAGCGCAGGCGGTAGAGCGGCGGCTGCGCCATGTAGACGTGGCCGTTCTCGATGAGCGGGCGCATGAAGCGGAAGAGCAGCGTCAGGAGCAGCGTGTTGATGTGGTGGCCGTCGACGTCGGCGTCGGCCATCAGCACGACCTTGTGGTAGCGCAGCTTGGCGAGGTCGAACTCCTCGGTGATGCCGGTGCCCAGCGCGGAGATGATCGACTGCACCTCCTGGTTGCCCAGGACCTTGTCGATGCGCGCCTTCTCGACGTTGAGGATCTTGCCGCGGATCGGGAGGATCGCCTGCACGCGCGGGTCGCGGCCCTGGCGCGCGGAGCCGCCGGCGGAGTCGCCCTCGACGATGAACACCTCGCACTCGGCGGGGTTCGTCGACTGGCAGTCGCTCAGCTTGCCCGGCAGGCCGCTGCGGCCCAGCAGGCCCTTGCGGTCGCGGGCCAGGTCGCGGGCCTTGCGCGCCGCGATGCGCGCGTGGGCCGCCGACTGCGCCTTGCGCACGATGTCCTTGCCCTCGGCCGGGTTGCGCTCGAACCAGTCACCCAGCTGCTCGTTGACGATGCGCTGGGTGAAGCCCTTCGCCTCGGTGTTGCCGAGCTTGGTCTTCGTCTGGCCCTCGAACTGCGGCTCGCCCAGCTTGATGGAGATGATCGCGGTGAGGCCCTCGCGGATGTCCTCGCCCGAGACCCGGTCCTCCTTCTTCTTCACCAGGCCCCACGTCTCGCCCCAGTTGTTGACGAGCGAGGTGAGCGCCGCGCGGAAGCCCTCCTCGTGCGTGCCGCCCTCGTGGGTGTTGATCGTGTTCGCGAAGGTGTGGACCGACTCGTTGTAGGAGGTGTTCCACTGCATCGCGACCTCGAGGCTCATGTGGTTCTCGACGCTGTCGGGCGTCTGGGCCTCGAAGGAGATGACGGTCGGGTTCGCGACCGCCTTGCTGCGGTTGAGGTGCTCGACGTAGTCGACCAGGCCGCGGTCGTAGCGGAAGACCTGCTCGAGGCCGCCGCCGGCGCCGCGACCGAGCGCGTCGTGCCCGCCGTCGACCGTCTCGTCGATCGTGTCGTCCTCGACCGCGTCGGCGATGCCGGAGGCCGCCGGGCGGTCGTCGCGCACGACGATCTCGAGGCCCTTGTTGAGGAAGGCCATCTCGCGGATGCGCGAGGTGATGGTCTCGAGCGAGTACTCCGTCGTCTCGAAGATGTCCTCGCTCGCCCAGAACGAGACCGTCGTGCCGGTGGACTCGCCCTCCTCCATCGGGCGGACCTTCTCGAGCGGCCCGTCGGGCGCGCCGAGCTGGAACGTCTGGCGCCACAGGTGGCCGCGGTTCTTCACCTCGACCACGAGGCGGCTCGACAGCGCGTTGACGACGGAGACGCCCACGCCGTGCAGACCACCGGAGACCTTGTAGCCGCCGCCGCCGAACTTGCCGCCCGCGTGCAGCACGGTGAGCGCCAGCGTCACGGCCGGCAGCTCCTGGCCGGGGGCGGTGTCGGTCGGGATGCCGCGGCCGTTGTCCTCGACGCGGATCGCGCCGTCGTCGGTCAGCGTCACGACGATGCGGTCGCAGTGGCCGGCGAGCGCCTCGTCGACCGCGTTGTCGACGATCTCCCAGATGAGGTGGTGCAGGCCGCGGGCGCCGGTCGAGCCGATGTACATGCCCGGGCGCTTGCGCACGGCCTCGAGGCCCTCGAGCACCTGGATCGCGGACGCGTCGTAGGCCCCGTCGTCGACGATGGACGCCGACACCGGCTGGGCCATCGCCTCCTCGGCGCTCCCGGGCATCTCGGGCGTCTCCGGCACTCCCGGCGTCTCGATCTGCTCGTCGTCGCTCACGCGCGTTCCCTCTTCTCCTCGACCCGGGTCGCGACCGGGAGCCGCGACACACGCGATGACCGCCCGAGGACGGTCACCAACGCCCATCCTACCGCCGTGGAGGCCCGGAGACACGCAGGCGTCCCCAGGGTGGGGGGCGAGTCGCGGGCTCGGACCGCCTCAGGCGGCTCGGGAACCCACCGTGGAGGCGCGCACAGGGTGCCGGGTGGGTCCCCCCACCACCGCGAGGCCCGCAGATCGTCTCCTGCGCACCCAGGCGGTCCGGCCGCTCGGAGGGCTCGGCCGCGCCCGGCTCACCCGTAGGTGTCGCGCGGCCCCCGGCCGTCGCGCACGCTGCGCGGGCCCTTCTTCCACGACGGCCCCTGGGGCCCGAGCACCTCGATGGCCGTGACCGTGCCGGAGCCGAGCTCGGTGTTGATCCGCTGCAGCAGCGTCGGCGCCAGCAGCCGCAGCTGCGTGGCCCAGGCCGTCGCCCGGGCGCGCACCACGAGGCGGCCGTCGACGAACGACTCCGGCGTCGAGTGCTCCGCCACGTCCGGCCCCACCAGCTCGGCCCAGCGCCCGAACACCCCGTGCACCCGCAGGTCGAGCTCCCACCCGCGCTGGGCGACGAGGCGTCTCACCTCCCCCTCCACCCCCTGCGGGTCGCGGTCGTCGGGCCGCGAGCCCGAGAACGTCGGCCCCCCGCTCCGCCCGCGGCGTCGGTCGGGGGCGCCCACCCAGCCGGAGCCCCCCGTCGTACGGCGGCGCGCACCGCCCGGCAGCCCGGGGGGCCCGCCCGCGGCGGCCGCG
>NZ_JADEVT010000004.1 GCF_030466625.1 Nocardioides sp. ChNu-153 | reverse complement strand
CCGGTCGCGCCCGGCCGCGCGGGGCGGGGCGAGCCGCCGTCCCGCCGCCGGTCGCGGCGCCGCGCCGCGCCGTCCCCGCTTCACCGGCCGCGCCGCGATCCTCGTGCTCGTGCTCGCCGTGCTGACGGTCTCCTACGCCTCGTCCCTGCGGGCCTACCTGACCCAGCGCGAGCACCTCGACGACCTGCGCGCCCAGATCGACGCGACGCAGGCCGAGATCCACGAGCTCGAGCGGGAGAAGCGGCGCTGGGAGGACCCGGCGTACGTCGAGACGCAGGCCCGCGAGCGGCTCGACTACGTGATGCCGGGGGAGACCTCGTACGTCGTGGTGCAGCCCGACGGCACGCCGCTCGACGCCACCAGCACCCTGTCCGAGCCCGTCGACCGCCCCGACGACGAGGTCACCACGGCCTGGTGGGACACCGCGTGGGACTCCGTGGAGGCGGCCGGCGACCCCGAGGGCGCGGCCGCGGCCGACCCGCCCCCCGCCGCGTCCATCCCGGCGCCCACCCCCGAGGAGACCGAGTGAGCGACGCGCCCGGCGCCCAGCCGCCCGCCGAGCCCGCCGAGCCCGCCGAGCCCGCCGAGGCGATCACCGCGCCCGACCGCGCCGCGATCACCGCGCAGCTCGGCCGGGAGCCCCGCGGCATCGCCGAGGTCGGCCACCGCTGCCCGTGCGGCAACCCCGACGTCGTCACGACCCTGCCGCGGCTCCCGAACGGCACGCCGTTCCCCACGACGTACTACCTGACCTGCCCCCGCGCCGCGTCCCGCATCGGCACGCTCGAGGGCGGCGGCACGATGAAGGAGATGCAGACCCGCCTCGGCGAGGACCCCGAGCTCGCGGCGGCGTACGCGGCGGCCCACGATCGCTACCTCGCGGCGCGCGCCGAGCTCGAGCCCCGCGTCGGCGGCGTGCCGGAGATCGCGGGCATCTCCGCCGGGGGCATGCCCGACCGCGTCAAGTGCCTCCACGTGCTCGCCGGCCAGTCCCTCGCCCAGGGCCGGGGCGTCAACCCGCTCGGCGACGAGGTGCTCGACGCCCTCGGCGCCTGGTGGGCCAGCGGGCCGTGCGTCACCGCCGCCACCAACGCCACCGCCACCGCCACCGCCGACGCCGCCGCCGCCGGAGAGGGTGCGGCGTCGTGATCGCCGCCGTCGACTGCGGCACCAACACGATCAAGCTCTTCATGGGTACGCCGACCCGCGCCGTCCTGCGCACCTCCCGCATGGTGCGGCTCGGCCAGGACGTCGACCGCACCGGCCGCCTCGCCGACGCGGCGCTGGAGCGGGCGTTCACGGCGCTCGACGAGTACGCCGTCCTGCTCCGCGAGCACGGCGTCGAGCGCGTGCGGTTCTGCGCCACCTCGGCCACCCGCGACGCCGCCAACGCCGACGTGTTCCGCGCCGGGGTGCTGGAGCGGCTCGGCGTCGAGCCGGAGGTGCTCTCGGGTGCGGAGGAGGCCGAGCTGTCCTTCGCCGGCGCGGTGCGCAACCTGCGCCACGAGCCCGCCCTGCCCGTCCTGGTCGTCGACATCGGCGGCGGCTCCACCGAGCTCGTGCTCGGCGACCGCGACCCGGCCGACCCCACCGGCGCGCTGGTGGCGCGGGAGGCCCACTCGATGGACGTCGGCTCGGTCCGCCTCACCGAACGCCACCTGCACTCCGACCCGCCGACCCCCGACGAGGTGGCCGCGTGCGTGGCCGACGTCGAGGCCGCCCTCGACGCGAGCCCCGTGGACCCGGCGCGCGCCGCCCAGGTGGTCTGCGTCGCCGGCACCGCCCTCACCGTCGGCGCCGGGGCGCTGGGGCTGCCGGCCTTCGACCCCGCCCGGATCGACCAGGCCGTCGTCGACCGTGCCGCCGTCGGTGACGAGGTCGCGCGCCTGCTCGCCCTGTCCGTCGAGGAGCGCCGCGCGCTGCCCGTGATGCACCCGGGGCGCGCGGACGTCATCGGGGCCGGGGCCGTCATCCTCGACCGGGTGCTGGCCCGCGCCGGCGTGGACACCATCACCCTGTCGGTCGCCGACATCCTCGACGGCATCGCCGCGTCGCTCGCCTGAGCCGGAGCCTGGCCCTGAGCCTGAGCCTGAGCCTGAGCCCGGCCGAGGTGCGCCCGCGCGCGCGGGCTGAGAGGATGCCCCGGTGACGCAGCACGCCATCACCGTCCTCGGCCACGACCGCCCCGGCATCATCGCCCAGACCACGGCGCTCCTCGCCGACCTCGGGCTCAACATCGAGGACACCTCGATGACGCTGCTGCGCGGCCACTTCGCGATGACCCTCGTGTGCGCCGGTGGCGCCACGGAGAGCCGCATCGCGGGCGCGCTGGAGGAGCTGAGCGCCGACGGCACCCTCACGGTGACCGTGCGCGAGGTCCCGGCCGAGCAGGCGGGCGCGGCGGCGGGTGCGCCGTACGTGCTGACCGTCCACGGCGGCGACCGGCCCGGCATCGTGTCCACCGTGGTCGGCGTGGTCGCCGAGGTCGGCGGCAACGTCACCGACCTCACCACCCGTCTGTCCGGGGACCTCTACGTGCTGCTCGCCGAGGTCGACCTGCCCACGACCGTCGACGTCGACGCCCTGCGGGCCGCGCTCGACTCCGCCGCCGGCGCGCTCGGCGTGGGCGTCACGCTGCGCGCCGCGGAGGCCGACGAGCTGTGAGCGACGAGCAGGTCACCGCCTGGACCGAGAGCGACCTGGCGGCGGACGGCCGCGTGCTCGACGTGGTGCGCGCCCCCGCCGCCGTCCTGTCGGCGGTCGGCGTGGAGGTCGACCCCACGGCGCCGGAGACCGTGCAGCTCGCGGCCGACCTCGTCGCCACCATGCGGGTCAGCCCCGGGTGCGTGGGCCTCGCCGCCCCGCAGGTCGGCGTCGGCGCGAAGGTGTTCTGCGTCGACGTCTCCGCGCACCCCAAGACCCGCGACCACCACGGCACGTTCGTGCTCTGCAACGCGGTCGTCGTCTCGTCGAGCCGCAACGAGAAGGCGCGGGAGGGCTGCATGTCGGTGCCCGACCTCACCGGGGACGTGAAGCGCCCGACCCGCATCGTGGTGCGCGGCCAGCTGCCCGGCACGGGCGAGGAGGTCGAGGTGACGGCCAACGCGTTCGAGGCCCGCGCCCTGCAGCACGAGATCGACCACTGCGACGGCCTGCTCTTCCTCGACCGGGTCGCCGGCGCCCACGCGATCTACCAGCGCAAGACCTACCTGTAGCAGTCCCGCAGCAGACCAGCAGCACCCGGGCCGGCCCTCCCGCCGGCCCGTCGGCCCCCGTGTCCCAACCGGCAGAGGAAGCCGTCTTAAAAACGGCGTGGTGCGGGTTCGAGTCCCGCCGGGGGCACCGTCCGTCCTCTCCCCGGGCGGCGCGTGAGCGACACCTCACCCGCCCGGGTGACGCTTCCCCCTCCGGGCCCTGCCCGGCGGCCACCCGTTCACCTCGCCGTCGCCCGGCGTCGACAGCGTCACGACCGCGCGTCGACGTCGGCCCGGGGGAGGCCCCGAACCTCGCCCCCGCCCGCAGCAGTGTCGCTGCGGGCTGCTCCGCCGTGCGTCGCGCGCGCCCGCCCGACGACACCGAGAGGTACCTGATGACCCACTCCCGAGCGCGGCGAGGTCTCGCCGCCGCGGCCTGCTGCCTGGCGGCGACCGGAGCGTTGACCGTGGTCGCCCCGACCACCGCGACCGCCACCGCGGCCCCGTCCGCCGCAGCGGCCGCCGCCTCCTCCGACCCGGTCGGCGACCGGGCCCTGCTGAGCGACCCGTTCCTGCAGGCGCCGACCGCCGACGGCGTGTCGGTCGTCTGGTTCACCGAGTTCACCGGCTCGCGCCACGCCGTCCTCGTCGGCGAGGGCGTCGCGGGCCTCGGCGCGGCCGATCTCGCCGCCGCCGCCTCGGGCACGACGTACCCGGGTGTCGCCGTCGTGTCCGCCGCGACGTCGCAGCTCTCGCGGGTCGCCGAGGACTTCCAGTCCAACGTCCCGGTGAAGCCGGCCCAGGCCGACGGCATCGTCGATCGCGACGTGTGGCGCCACGAGGCCGCCGTGACCGGTCTGGCGCCGGGCGCCGAGGTGCCCTACCGCGTCGTCAGCCTCGACGGCTCCGCGACGGCGGGCTCGGGCACCTTCACCCTGCAGCCGGCCGCCCGCGCGGGCGACGACCTCGACATCCTGCTCACGAGCGACCACCAGGCGATGGTCAACACCCCCGCCAACCTCCAGCAGGCGGCCGCCACCATCGGCGACATCGACGCCGTCTTCCTCGCGGGCGACCTCGTCAACATCCCCGACCGCGCCTCGGAGTGGTTCGACGACACCCGCGGCTCCGGCTTCTTCCCGGTGCTGCAGGGCAACGGCGGCCGCACCTCGACGGGCGGCGTGAGCTACGCCGGCGGCGAGATCGTGCAGAACGCCCCGCTCTACCCGGCGGTCGGCAACCACGAGGTGCAGGGTCGCCGCGCCGGCGCCACGGCGCTCGGCGCCTCCTTCAACGCCCCCGTCCCGCGGTCCGTCGCGGAGACGGCGTACGAGGCCGTGGCCGCCGACGTGAACCCGTCGGGCGACCCGGCGGTGCGCGAGCGGTGGATCGAGGACAACTCGTTCTCGACGACCACCTACGAGGAGATCTTCTCGCTGCCCGACACCTCGCCGGGCGGGGAGACCTACTACGCGACGACGGTCGGCGACGTCCGCCTGGTCTCGCTCTACTCCACGCGCATCTGGCGGGGCACGACGGCGACGCCCGACCCGGCGGCCCGCACCGCGTCGAGCCGCTACCAGGAGGCGCGCGGCACCCTCGAGGCGCCGCTGGCGCAGGGCTACGGCGAGCACATCTTCGAGGCCGTCGACGCCTCGAGCGAGCAGTACGCCTGGCTGCAGGACGAGCTCGCCAGCGAGGAGTTCACCGACGCCCGCTACCGCGTGGTCATGCTGCACGAGGGCCCGCAGGGCCTCGGCGACAACGTGATGCCGCAGTTCGCCGACCCGCAGCGCATCGAGGAGCGCGACGACGCCGGCAACCTCGTGGGTGTCCGCTACGAGTACCCGGCCACGGAGAACGAGCTGCTCTACGACCTGCAGCCGCTGCTCGAGGACGCCGGGGTCGACCTGGTGCACAACGGCCACAGCCACCTGTGGAACCGCTTCGTGGCCGACAACGGCACGACGAACTTCCTCGAGACCTCCAACACGGGCAACTCGTACGGCGCGTACCACCCGCTCAGCGGGCGCAGCCGCCCGGTCCCGCCCGCCCCGTGGGACGCCGCGAACTACTGGGCGCAGGACAACCCCGGCGGTCTCGAGCCGATCGTGCCGAACGTCGCGCCCTACACGAACGAGGCCGGCACCCCGCTGCCCTACGTGCAGGACAACAACCTGGCCGTGTTCACGAAGCTCGACACCGGCTCGGGGGAGATCACGACGTACTCCTTCGACGTGCGCACCCCCGACGTCGCCCCGAAGGTGATCGACGTGTTCTCCATCGGGCGTCCCGCCACGGACCCCGAGCCCGAGCCGGGTCCCGTGACGGCCACGGTCACGAGCGAGGCCAGCGTGACGGGCCGGGTCTCGGGTGACGCATCGGCGGCCGCGTCGGCGACGGCGCTGCGCACGTCGATCCAGGTGCCGGTGACGGCCCGCGCCCGGGGCCGGGAGTGGACGATGACGGGCACCGGCAACGTGTACGTCACGGCGCGCCGCGAGGCGACCCGCGCCGGCCAGTGGTCCCGCACCCTGACGGCGGGCGCCGTCGCGACCCGCAGCTGCACCCGGCCCACCGCGGAGGAGGCTCAGGCCTGCGCCGAGGAGTACGCCGAGTCCTCCGCCGAGCGGGTGGCCCAGGGGAACCTCGAGGCGTACGACGCCCACCTCGACGCGCGGGCCCTCCCGCTCGCCCAGGGCGACGCGCGCCACCTGGCGCAGATCGCCGCGCGCTCGGTGCGCATCCCGGCGTCCTCGTGGGAGGCGGCGCACGCCCAGGCCCGCGAGCACGGCCTGTACCGCATCCGGGTCGCTGCCTACGGGCGCTGACCCACCCCGGGGCCCCGCACGTCGGGGCCCCACCGTGGGCCGGCCGCTGCGCTCAGTCGGCGCAGCGGTCGGCCCACGGCGACGTGTAGCCCCCGCGGATCTGGCGCACCTGCAGGCAGGTGCGGCCCTCGGCCACCGGCACGACGACGGAGGTGTCGGAGGTGCGAGCGCCCTGCCCGGTCGCCGGCACGCGGTACTCCCACGTGTCGCTGGGGCGCACGCCCGGCGCGGTCCAGCTGAAGCGCACGCCCCCGGCCTCGGGGGCGGCGACCAGCTCGGGCGGGTCGACGGGGGCGTCGGGCGCGAGGGCGCCCGGGGTCGTGGCGGCCGTCGAGGTGGGCGTGGCCACCGGCTCCTCGCCCCCGCCGCCCGACTGCCACCAGACGAGGCCGCCGGCGGCGAGCAGCAGCGCCGCGACGCCGAGCGCGGACGCGACGAGGACGCCGCGCCCCAGCGGTTCATCGTCCGCGTCGGCCGACCCCGGCGCGCCGCCCGGGCCCCCCGTCGTACCGCCCGCGGCGCCGCCGGTGCGGCCGCGGTCCGTCGACAGCGACCGGGGGCCGGACGCGGAGACCACCGTGAGCGGCTTGACCGAGGTGACGTCGGGGTCGAGCACGTCGTGCCCGCCCGCAGCACCCGGGCCGCCCCCAGCACCTGGGGCCCCGTCGTCGGGCCGCGCCTCCACCGCGATGGCCGTGCGGGCGTAGCCGGCCGCGCTCTCGACCTGCTGCAGCGAGCGGGCCAGCTCGAGCGCGGAGGCGGGCCGGTGCGCCGGGTGCTTGGCCATCGCCTGCTGCAGGAGCCGGTCGAGGGCCGCCGGCACGTCGGTGCGACCGGTCGACGGCGGCGGCGAGTGCAGGATGCGGGCGCTGAGCGCCGGCGTGGAGTTGTCGCCCTGGGGGATCGAGAACGGCGAGCGGCCCACCAGCAGGTTCCAGATGGTCGCGCCGAGGGAGTAGACGTCGGAGGCCGCGGAGCCGTTCGAGGTGCCCTCGAGCAGCTCGGGCGCGGTCCACGGGTAGGAGATCCGCACCTCGGCGTCGGTGTGCACGTCGGCGACCCGGCCCGCGATGCCGAAGTCGGACAGCGCCGGCTCGGAGTAGGTCGTGACCAGCACGTTCGACGGCTTGATGTCGCGGTGCAGGATGCCGGCGCGGTGGGCGGTCTCGACGGCGCTGGCCAGCTTGATGCCGGTCGCGACGGCGTCGGGCACCGACAGCGGTCGGGTCCGCACCCGCAGCCCCAGGTCGGGCGGCGGGCAGTAGCGCATGACGAGGTAGGGCCGCGAGCCGTCCGCCGGGCTGGTGATGCCGGCCGTGATCACCGAGACGATGTAGGGGTGGTCCGCCAGCCGCGCCATCGCGTCGGCCTCGGCGGTGAAGAGCCGCTTCTCGCGCTCGGTGAGCGGCACGTCGGGGCGCACGACCTTGATGGCGACGCGCTGGCGCGGCCACTCCTGCTCGTAGAGGAAGACGTGCGCGAAGCCGCCGCTGCCCAGGTGCTGCACGAACGTGTAGCCGGGGATGGTGGGTCCGCTCATCGCGCCTCTCCCTGCGGCCCGCCACCGGAGCCGGCCGGCACCTCGCCGTGGATCTGGTAGTGCACCTCGTAGACGTCGGCCAGGTCGAGCACGTGCCCGGGCTCGAGGAGGTAGTCCTCACCGGGGCGCAGCCGCTCCCCGGGCCGACCCGGGACGTAGCGGGTGGTGCCGCCCCGCGACGACAGGTCCCGCACCAGCACGTGCCACCCGTCGAGCTGCACCTGCAGGTGGGTGCGCGAGAGGTACGTCGAGTCGCCCGGCAGGTGCACCAGGTGCGGCCAGTCGCCCCCCGGTGGGGCGACGGGTCGCCGGCCGAGCAGCACCCCGCGGTCGAGCGGCACGAGCTCGCCGGTGGGCAGGCGCAGCACGCCCAGCGCGGGCCGGGGCAGGCGCTGCGGCGCCGACTCGGGCACGGGCGCCCCGCACCAGCGGCAGGTCGTCGACGTCGGCGGCGTGGCGTGGCCCGCGACGCAGCGCACGCCCAGCACCGTCTCGGCGGTGGACGGGTGGAAGTGGGCGTCCGCGCCGCGGTGCACCGTCGCGCCGTCGTGGTCGCCGGGGGCGGCCGGCGGGCGCGGGGAGCGGCGCAGGGAGGTCGCGCCGCGCAGGCCCGGGTCGCCGGCGGGCTCGGAGGTGTCGATCGCGCGGAGGTCCGCACCCGGGGGTACGGCGGGGCCGGTGGCGGCGAGGATCTCCGCCGGGATCGCCGCGATGAGGTCCCCGGCCGGTCCTGTCGGCCGCGCCGGGGACGGGGGAGCGGCGGGTGCGGCGCGCCGTACCCGGGCCCGGCGGGCGCCGGTGACCCCGGAGCGGAGGAAGCCGCCGGACGGGTCGGTGTCCCCGCCCGCGGGGCCGAGCCGCAGCTCCCACCCGCCGTCGCGCCGCTCGGCGCGCCCGGAGCCGTGGGTGGCGGTGCGCGGGGTCGCGCCCCCGGTGTCGAGGGCGGCGTGGTCGGGCAGTGCGCGGCTGGGCCGCTCGAGCAGGCGCACCCAGCGCTCGACGGCGTCGGGCGCCCCCGCGTGGTCCCACAGGGCCCGCACGAGGTCGGCGTCCTCGCCCGACGGCGGGAACGGGAGGTCCACCAGCAGCCAGCGCGTGCCGTCGCCGACGAGCACGCGGTCGCCCGCGTCGTACGCGACCTCGTCCGTCACCGCTGCACCCCCCGCGCCTCGACCGTCCGGGACATCATGACGCGCCGCCCGCGGCCGGGGACCGCGAGGGTGACGCGTTCCCTTCGCGGTGGTCGCCGGGGTGATCTAGGCTGCACCGCCGGGTACGCGGCACGAGTCGGGGCGTGGGGGACGTGGGCACCAGGAGGGTCGGATCGGTCGCGCGGGGCGGACGCCGCCGCGCGACGCTGGCGAGCACCCTGGCGCTGGTCGTCGCGCTCGTCGCCTTCGTCGTCCACGCCGCCACCGCCGACGGCTTCACCACCCACGAGGCCGACCTCGACGACGGCGGCGTGTGGGTCACCAACGACGCCGACTCCGCCTGGGGCCGCATCAATAAGCCCGTCGGCCAGCTCGACGGCGCGCTCTTCGGCCAGGTCGGCGCCCAGCTCGACGTGGTGCAGGACGGCGCGGCCGTCATCGGTGTCGACACGAGCGCGGGCGTGCTCTCCCCGATCGACCCGGCGACCGTGCAGCACCCCGAGGGCGAGCAGGCCGCCTTCTCGCCCGGCGCCCAGGTGCGCCTCGCCGGCGGCACCGCGGCGGTCCTCGACCCCGCGACCGGCGGGCTGTGGGCGCAGCGGGTCGACGGCGGGGTCTACGCGCCGGTCGCGGCGCTCGACCGCCAGCTCGACCCCGGGCACGTGGTCGAGGGCGGCACCCGTCTCGCGGTCTCCACGACCGGCACCGCCTGGGTGCTGGCGCCGTCGAGCGGGACCCTGACCGAGGTGCGGGTCGACGCGGCGGGCACGGCGGACCCGCGCACGGTCGAGCTCGACGGCGCGGAGGACCTCGGCGAGGACGCGTCGCTCACCGTCGTGGGCGAGCGCCCCGTGGTCCTCGACCCGGGGGCCGAGCGGCTGCTGGTGCCGGCCGACGACGGCACGCTCGAGGTCGAGCTGGACGACCTCGCCGGCGACGCGGTGCTGCAGCAGCCCGGTCCCGACGCGTCCGGCGTACTGGTCGCGACCGGCAGCGGACTGCGCGAGGTGCCGCTGGGCCCCGAGGGCTCGACCACCCTGCTCGTCGAGGGCGCCTCCGGGGCGCCGACCGAGCCCGTGCGGCTGGGCGCGTGCCGGTACGGCGCGTGGTCCGGCCCCGACGCGTCGGTCGCCACGCGGTGCGACGGGGGAGCGGGCGGCGACGTCGTGCCCCTGGCGACCGCCGCCAGCGACCTCGTGTTCCGCACGAACCGGGGCCAGGTCGTGCTCAACGACCGCAGCAGCGGCGCCGTGTGGGACGTGGACTCCGACCAGCCCGCCCGGCTCGACAACTGGGACGCCTTCCGCCAGCGCGTGACCGACACCGACGACGCGGAGGAGGACGAGGCGGAGGCCGAGGGCGACCGGCGTCCGCCCGTCGCCAACCCCGACGTCGTCGGCGCCCGGCCCGGCCAGACGGCGGTGCTCCACCCGCTCGACAACGACACCGCGCCCGACGGTCGGCTGCTGGCCATCCGCTCCGTCGACGCGCCGGTCGGCAACGCGGTGGACCTGACGATCAGCCCGGACGGCCAGACCGTCCAGGTGCGCCTGCCCGAGGACGCCGGCCCGACGACGACGTTCGAGTACCACATCGACGACGGCCGCGCCGACGTCCCGGCCGCGCACGCGACGGTCACCGTGCAGACCCGCCGCGCGGGGGAGAACAACGATCCGCACCCGCGTGCCGGCTACACCCCGCGGGAGTGGGTCGTGCCGGCCGGCGGCGTGCTCGACGTGCCCGTGCTGCCCGACTGGCGCGACAGCCTCGACTCCGACCCCCTGACCCTCACCGGGACCGTCGTCGACGCCGACCCCACGGGCACGGCGCTCGCGCGGCCCACCGGGTCGGGCCGCGTGCGCTTCGAGGCCGGCCAGAGCACCGGAGTGCAGACCGTCTCCTACACCGTCGCCGACGGCCTCGGCGGATCCGTCACCGACGAGCTGACCTTCCGGGTGCAGGACCGCACCGAGCGCGAGGCGCTGCCCGCGACGGCCGAGCCGGACGTCGTGGCCGGCGAGGTGGGCGAGGTCATCACCATCCGCCCCCTGGGCAACGACCTCCCCGGCTCCGACCCGGGCACGCCGGACGCCGAGCTGGCCCTCGCGGGCCCGGTGACGGCGAGCGGCGACGCGCGCGTGGAGACCGACCTCGTCGGCGGCACGCTCTCGTTCCGGGCCGACCGGGCGCGCACCTACTTCCTCGACTACGACGCGGCGTACGGCAACGCCGAGCCGGCCCGTGGCCAGGTGCGGGTCGACGTCGAGGCGCCGCAGGACCCGCCGGCCCCGCCGGTCGCCGTGCCCGACCAGGTGACGCTGCACGGCCAGGCGTCGTCGACCGTCGACGTGCTCGGCAACGACGTCGACCCCCGCGGCGGCCTGCTCGTCGTGCAGGCGGCGCGGGCCCGCACGGCCGACCAGCTCGACGTCGCCGTGGTGGAGGGTCGCTGGCTGCAGGTCGCCGCCCGCGGCGCCTCGCTCAGCCCGAACCCGCAGGTCGTGGAGTACACGGTGAGCAACGGTGCGGCGTCGGTGACCGGCGAGGTCGTCGTCTCCCAGCGGCCCGCGCCCGACGACACGGCCCCGGTGACGCAGACCGACCGCCTCGTGGTGCGCTCGGGCGCGGTGGCGACGGTGCCGGTGCTGGAGAACGACTTCAGCCCCGCCGGCGACGCCCTGGCCCTGGCCCCCGAGGCCGAGGGGCTGCCGCGCGGCGAGCTCGCGGTGGTCTCGGCGGACGGCACGGCCGAGGACCCGGGCCGCGCGTTCGTCTCCGGCGCCCAGGTGCGCTACGCCGCCCCGGCCGGGCTCACCGACACCCTCAGCACCCAGGTCACGTACGTCGCGACGAACGCCGCCGGCGAGCGGGCGCCGGGCCGGGTCGAGGTCACGGTGCTTCCCGTCGAGGCCGCCAACCGCCCGCCCGCGCCGCCCGTGCTTGAGGGCCGCACGGTGGCCGGCGAGCGCCTCCTGCTGCGCGTGCCCGCCGGCGGGGTGGACCCCGACGGCGACCCCGTCACCGTGACCGGCATCGGCGCGGCCCCCGGGCTGGGCCGGGTGCTCGGGTTCGGCGCCGACACGATCGAGTACCAGGCCTACCCCCGCAGCGCGGGCACCGACGAGTTCACCTACACCGTCACCGACCCGTACGGCGAGGTGGCCACCGGCCGCGTCCGGGTGGCCGTCGTGTCGCCGGGGGAGACCCAGCCCCCGCTCGCGGTCGACGACGCCGTCACGGTGGAGCCGGGCCGCGACCTGCGCGTCGACGTGCTCGCGAACGACCTCGTGGCCCCCGGCGACCGGGTCGACGTGACCCTCGTCGACCCGCCCCCCGGCGTCGAGCTGGGCGCGGAGGCGGGGCCGCTGCGCGTCCCGGCGCCGGAGCGCGCCGGAGACGTCGTCGAGGTGGTCTACGAGGTGTCGAACGGGCTGTCCTCCTCCCGGGCCACGGTGCGGGTGCGGGCGCTCACGCCGTACGACAACCCGCCCGTGGTGCCCGACGCGTACGGCGAGGCCGACAGCGGCCCGGGCGTCGAGGTCGACGTGCTCGTCGACGCCTTCGACCCCGACGGCGACGACGAGCAGCTGGTCGTCACCGACGTCTTCGCGCCCGCGGACGTCGAGGCCTCGACCGACGGGCGGGCCGTCGAGGTGGTGCGCGCGGCGCACCCCGTCGTCGTCGGGTTCCGCGTCGAGGACGGCACCGGCGGGGCCGCGCTGGCGTCGCTGTTCGTGCCCGCGGCGAGCGAGGGTGCGCCGTACGTGCTCGACGACGCCCTCGTCGAGGTCGACCCGGGCGGCAGCACCACGGGCGAGCTGGCCGACCTGGTGGCCGACCCGGCCGGCGGCGAGGTGGCGTTCACGCTGTCCGACCGCGTCTGGGCCTCCCCGGCCGCCCAGGTCAGCGCCCGCGTGACGGGCACCGGCGCGTTCGAGGTGAGCGCGGTCGCGGGGTACGCCGGTCCGGCCGCCGTGGTCGCCGAGGTCACGACGGGCACCGGGGTCGACGACCCCGAGGGCGTCCGTGCCGTCGTGTCGATCCCCGTGCAGGTCGGCGAGAGCGTCCCGATCCTCAGCTGCCCCGCGGCCCCCGTCGAGGTCGTGCAGGGCGAGGAGGTCGACCTCGACGTCGCCGCCCGCTGCCACGTGTGGACCGCGGACCCCGACGAGGGCCTGTCGTTCGACGCCGACTGGGAGACCTCCGTCGACGGCCTCTCCGTGATCGAGCCCAGCGGTCCCATCATCACCGTCGCGGCCGCTGCGACGGCCCGGCCCGGTGACGAGGCCCGGCTGTCGCTCACCTCGGGGGCCAGCGAGCCGGGCGTGCTCACCCTGCGCGTCGTGGAGGCCCCGCGGCCCACGCTGGCCCCTGTGTCGGTCAGCGACCTGCGGGCCGGCGAGGAGCGCGTGGTCGACCTCGCCCCCTACCTCACCGTCGGGGTCGACGACGCCCGCCCCACGATCCTCGGCGTCGAGCGCACGGCCGGCCCCGACGGCGTCGGCGCCGAGGCCGACGGCGACGCGTCCGTGCGGATCACCACGGCCGACCGCGTCGACGGCCGCGCCGAGTTCACGGTCACCATGAGCGACGTGCCCGACGGCGGCCCCGAGCGGCAGGCGACCGGCACGATCTCCGTCGAGGTGCTCGACCGGCCCGACACGCCGGCCGCGCCGGTGCCGGTCCCCGGCGTGCGCAGCCAGGAGGTGGGGCTGCAGTGGACGGCGCCCGAGCCGAACGGCGCGCCCGTGCAGACCTACGAGGTCGCCCACGCGGGCGGCACCCAGACGTGCCCCGCGACCCGGTGCGACATCACGGGCCTCACCAACGGCGAGCCCTACTCCTTCCGCGTCCGCGCCCAGAACGCCGTCGGCTGGTCGGAGTGGAGCCCGACGTCGGCGCCCGCCACGCCCGACGCCCCGCCCGGCGCGGTCGGCGAGGTGCGCATGGTCGCGCGCGGCGACCGCACGGTCACGCTGCAGTGGACCGAGCCGACCACGCAGACCTCCGCCATCGAGCGCTACTACGTGCAGTGGCCCGGCGGCCAGACGCAGACGACGACGCCCGGGGTGGTCGTCACCGGGCTCGACAACTCCCGGGCCTACCAGTTCACGGTGTCGGCCGAGAACGCCTACCGCGAGGGCCCGGCCGTGCGCAGCGCCGCGTTCCAGTCCATCGGCGCCCCGGGCGCCCCGGGAGCGCCGACGGTCACCGACCAGCGCACGCCCGGCGACGCGGGCGCGGTGACGCTGCGGTGGGACCCCGTCGCGCCCAACGGTCCCGCCCCGCTGCTCTACACGGTGCGCCGCGACGGCACGCCGCTGGCGCAGTGCACGAACCAGACCACCACGAGCTGCGACGACGCGGGCCTCACCTACGACGGGCGCACCTACTCCTACGACGTGGTCGCGACCAACAACGGCGGCGCGGACGACGCCGTGTCGACCGCGGGGGCCGCCGCGTCGTGGACCGCCGTGGGCCGCCCGGCCGAGTGGGGCGCCTGGACCATCACGCCCACGGGCGCCGACGGCTCGGCCCGCGTCCAGGCCGACGTGCCCGGGTCGCGGGGCGCCACCTCGCGCGTGCGCGTCGTCGCCGGCGGCGTCACGCGCTTCGAGGGCGACGTCCGCGGCCGGCTCGACACCACCATCACCGGCCTGTCCAACGACGGCCCGACGAACGCCTCCCTCGAGCTCTGCAACGAGGCCGGCGCGTGCACGACGTCCGACCAGCAGTCGGTGCAGACCTACGGCCCGCTGCGGCGCGAGCACATCGTGGCGATCGACCCGGTGCGCGAGGGCAACCAGGTGCGCTGGAACCTGCGCGTCGACACCAACGGCGACCCCGCCGAGGTCGAGGTGCGGCTCACCGCCCCGGGGCGCGACGAGACGCAGCGCTTCACCGCGTCGGGCGTGGACGGCTGGCAGGGCACGACCCGCACGATCGACGCGGGGTACGACGCCACGCACCGCATCACGGTCACCCTGCGCGACGGCTCGCCGAGCCGCGGCCCGGTCACGGCCTCCGCGGAGACCCGCACGCCGCCGCGCCCGAACCCCACGCTCAGCATCAGCCGCGGCGACCGCTGCCTCGACGGCACGGCCAACCCGTGCCGGCGCCAGCCCTCGGACGGCGAGGCGTGCGTCCACGCCTCGTGCGGCCGCGTCGCGCTCACCACCACGAACTTCGAGAACGCGCAGGTCACCTGCACGATCTCCCCGACGGTCCCGAGGACCTACACCGCCGCGGGCAACGGCCGCACCCAGCTCACGGCGTACTACGGCTTCCCGAACGGCCGCATCACGGCCACCTGCCGCGGCGCCAACGGGCAGAGCGCCTCGGCCGAGTACACCTGGCCACCGAACTAGCGACCGTCCCAGCCCCGCCCCCGCCCCGCCCCAGCCCCAGCCCGTCCCTCCCGCCCCACTGACCGAGGAGCCCCATGACCCTCTCGCGCGACCAGGCCGAGTGGTTCCGCCAGACCTTCGACCGGCTGACCGACAACGTCGAGAAGGCGGTGCTCGGCAAGCGGCACGTCATCCGCCTCGCGCTGACCTGCCTGCTCTCGGAGGGGCACCTGCTGCTCGAGGACAACCCGGGCACCGGCAAGACGATGCTGGCCCGGGCGCTGGCCAACACGGTGCAGGGCAGCCACGCCCGCATCCAGTTCACGCCCGACCTGCTGCCCTCCGACGTCACGGGCGTCACCGTCTACGACCAGCACCGCGGCACCTTCGAGTTCCACCCGGGCCCGATCTTCCACACCATCGTGCTGGCCGACGAGATCAACCGCGCCTCGCCCAAGACCCAGGCGGCCCTGCTGGAGGTCATGGAGGAGGGCCGGGTCACCGTCGACGGCGAGCCCCGCCCCGTCGGCCGCCCGTTCATGGTCGTCGCCACCCAGAACCCGATCGAGCAGGCCGGCACCTACCGGCTGCCCGAGGCGCAGCTCGACCGCTTCCTCATGAAGACCTCGGTCGGTTACCCCGACCACGCCTCCACGGTCGCGCTGCTCGTCGACGCCGGCACGCGCGACCGCGCCTCGCTGGTGACCCCGGTCATCACCGCCGAGGTGGTCGCGCAGATGAGCGGGCTCGCCGACCAGGTGTACGTCGACCCCGCCGTCGTCGGGTACGTCGCGGACCTCGCCGAGGAGTCCCGGCGCCTCCCGCACGTGCGCCTCGGCCTCTCGGCGCGCGGCTGCCTGGCGTTCATCCGCGTCGCCAAGACGTGGGCCGCCGCGGACGGCCGCGACCACGTCGTGCCCGACGACGTGAAGGAGCTCGCACAGCCGGTGCTGTGCCACCGCCTGCTGCTCGACGCGGAGGCGCAGTTCGGCGGCGTCACGGTCGACACCGTCATCGGCCGGCTGCTCGACGCGGTCGCGCCCCCGACCGACCGGGTGGCCTGAGACCGGTGCGCGCCCTGCGGTCCCTGCGCCACGCCCTCGCGGTCGTCGACCCCCTGGGGTGGGCGGTCGCGTGCCTCGGCGTGCTCGCCGGGGTCGTCGCGGTCGTCGCGGGCTGGCGCGAGGCCGGGGTCGTCGCCGTCGCCTGCCTGCTGCTGCTCGTGCTGGCCGCGCCGTTCGTGCTGGGGCGCACCCGGGTGCGGGTGGACGTCACCGCGGAGCCGCGGCGGGTGGTCGCCGGGGCCAGCGTCGCGGTGGGCGTCGTGGTCACCAACACCGCGTCCCGGCGGCTGCTGCCGGTGACGCTCGCGCTGCCGGTCGGCGCGTCGGTGCACCGCTACGCCCTGCCCGCGCTGCGCCCGGGGGCCGCGCACCTGGAGGACCTGCTGCTGCGCACCGAGCGGCGCGGCGTCGTCGCCGTCGGCCCCGCCTCCACCCGCCGCGGCGACCCGGTCGGCGTGTTCTCGCGCGACGTGGTGTGGACCGACGTCCAGGAGGTGCTCGTGCGGCCCGTGATGGTGCCGCTGGAGTCCCTCGGCGCGGGGCTGCTGCGTGACCTGGAGGGCGTCACCACCGACGCGGTCACGTCGAGCGACCTCGCCTTCCACGCGCTGCGGGAGTACGCGCCGGGCGACGACCTGCGCCACGTCCACTGGCGCTCCTCGGCCAAGGTGGGTCAGCTCCTGGTGCGGCAGTACCAGGACACGCGCCGCTCCCACGCCACCGTCGTGGTCGACGACGACCCGGCCGCGTGGGGTGACGACGACGAGCTGGAGACCGCGATGGGCGTCGCCGCCTCGATCGTCGCCCGCGCCACGCTCGACGACTTCGCGGCCACGTTCGTGTGCGGGCGCCAGGTGGTGACGGGCACCGACGGCAACCAGGTGCTCGACGCCGTCTGCCGCGCCGCGACGGAGGGCCGCGGGCTGCTCGCCGGCGCCCAGGAGGCCGCCCGGGTCGCCCCCGACACCAGCCTGCTGTTCCTGCTCGGCGGCACCGGCACGTCGTTCGCCACGCTGACGCGCGCGGCCGCGACCCACGGCCCGCAGGTGCGCCGCCTCGGCCTGCTCGTCGACCCCGCCGCGCGTGCGCACGTGCGCGAGGCGGGCGACGTGCCCGTGCTGACCCTGGCCCGCCGCGACGACCTCGCGCCGCTGCTGCGCTGGGGGGCGTCGTGAGTGCGGCCCGGCGCTCGCGCCTCACCCGCGGCGACCTCGGCGAGGCCGCCCTGCTCGTCGTGCTCGTCGTCGTCGCCCTCTCCGGCCTGGCCCGCACCTTCACGGGCGCCCAGTTCCTCCTCGTCGGCACGGTCGGGGCGCTGCTGGGCGCCGGGTCCGCGCTGCTGGCGCGCCGTCACCGCTGGCCCCCCGCCCTTCCGGTCCTGCTCGCCGCGGCGGGCGTCGTGCTGCTCGGCGGCCCGCTCTGCCTGCGCGCGGCGGGGGGCACGCCGTACCTGCCGGTGCCCGGCACGCTCGAGCAGCTGGGCGACGCCGTCGTCGGGGGGTGGCGCGACGCACTGACGACCCTGCCGCCGGTGGACGGCGACGGGCCGCTGCTGGTGCTGCCGTTCGTCCTCGGCACGGCGGGCGCGCTCGCTGCCGTGCTCGCCGCCGGGCTGCGCCGCCCGCCGCTCGCGGTGCAGGCCGTGCTCGTCCTCGCCGCGCCCCTCCTCGTGCTCGGCGTGGTGCTGCTGCTGGGCGTGGCCACGCCGGCGTCGGTGCTGCTCCAGGGCGGCGCCGTCGCGGCGCTCGCGCTCGGCGCCGCGGGGCTGCGCGCCCGGCGGGGGGCCGCCCGTGCGGCGGCTGCCGCTCCCGTCGTACCGACCGTGACGGGCGGCACCCGCCCCGCGGCCGGGCGGCTGCGGCGCGGCCTCACGGCGGCCGCCCTCGTCGCCGTGGCGGGCGGGCTCGCCGTACCGGTCGGGTCGTGGGCCGTCGGCGACGACGACCGCTTCGTGCTGCGCGAGCACGTCTCCCCGCCGTTCGAGGTGGGGCAGTACCCCTCACCCCTCGCCGCCTTCCGCCGGTACGTCGAGATGCCCGAGCCCGACGCGGCGAACCGCTACGAGCAGGTGCTGATGACCCTCGACGGCGCGCCCGAGGGCACCCGGGTGCGCTTCGCGGCCCTCGACTCCTACGACGGCGTCGTGTGGGGGGCGGCGGACCGGGCGGCCGGCACGGACGGCGTCGGCGTGACCCGCGCGTCGTTCCAGCGCGTCTCCACCTCGATCGACAACCCCGTCGAGGGCGAGCGGGTGGACGTGCGCGTCGAGCTGGGGGAGGGGTACGACGGCGTGTGGCTGCCGACCGTGGGGGCGCTGACCGAGCTGCGGTTCGCCGGCCCTCGCGCGGACGCGGCCGCGGACTCGTTCCGCTACAACCTGGCGACCTCGACGGGCGTGGTGCCGAGCGGGCTGGCACCGGGTGACGCCTACGTGCTGGAGGCCGTCGTGCCGCCCGCGGGGGCCGACGGCCTCGACGAGGACGACCTGCCGGCCGCCCCGGACCCCGCGCTCGCGTCCGCCGCCTCGTTCCTGGCCACCCAGGCCGTGCAGTGGACGGCCGGCGAGGCCGAGCCCATGGCCCGGGTGCTCGCCGCCGCGCGCCACCTGCGCACCGTCGGCAAGTACACCGACGGCGTGCTCGAGGCCGAGAAGATCTACACCGCGGGGCACTACCGCGGCCGTCTCGGCGAGGGGTTCGTCGACGACGTGGTGATGGCCGGCAACGACGAGCAGTACGCCGCCACGATGGCCCTCGTCGCCAACGCCATCGGCGTGCCCGCCCGGGTCGTCGTCGGCGCGGTCGTCCCGGCCGACGGCGTGGTGCGGGGCGAGCACGTCGAGGCGTGGGTCGAGCTGCAGGTGGCCGACGGGTCGTGGCGCACGCTGCCGACCGAGGCCTTCATGGACTTCGACCGGCCCGCCGAGCGCCCGCCGCTCAACGAGCAGGAGATGTCGGGCACCGTCGTGCCGCCCCCGGCCCCCGTGCCGCCGCCCTCCAGCCTCGCCGACCAGACCGACGCCGAGCTCGACGCCCGCGCAGGCTCGCCCGAGGAGACCGGGTCCGAGCTGCCGGCGTGGGTGCTGTGGGCGCTGGGGATCGTCGGCGGGCCGCTGCTGCTCGTGGCGCTGTGGTTCGCGCTCGTGCTGGGGGCCAAGGCCTGGCGCCGGCGTCGCCGCCGGGGCGCCCCGCGGGCCTCGGCTCGCCTCGTGGGCGCGTGGCGCGAGCTCGTCGACGCCGCTCGCGACCTGGGGACCGGTGTGCCCGTGGCCGCGGGCGTCACGCGGCGCGAGCAGGCCCGGTCGCTGCCGCTGCCGGCCGCCCCGGCGCTGGCGCGCACGGCCGACGGCCACGTCTTCGGTCCGACCCCGCCCGCCGACGGCGTGGCCGCGGACTACTGGGACCAGGTGATGGTGGTACGCCGGGAGCTGCGGGCCGGCGTGCCCTGGCACCGCCGCCTGCGCGCCGCGGCGAGCCTGCGGAGCTTCCGCCGCACCTGACGGCTCCGGCGGCAGGGATCAGGCGCGTCGCGCCAGCAGCGCGGAGGCGCAGGGGAACTCGGCGACCTGGAGCTCCAGCGACGCCCAGACGCCGCGCACCGTGTCACCGTCGCACCCGCGGGCGGAGGCCACCTCGCGCAGCCAGACGCCGGACTGGTCCACGAGCCGCGGGTCGTCGAGCAGCAGGGCCGCGGCGAGCGCGCCCACGACGTGGGGCACCTGGTCCACGATGGCCTCGAGCGCGCCGCGGTTGGCGCTGCGGTCGGCCCGCATCCGCGCCACCACGTCGCCCGCGACCGCGGCGTGCGATGCCATGAGGGTGTGGGCCTCGCGGGGCCCGGGACCGGGCAGGTCCTCGGCGGGCGGGACGGAGGTCGGCAGCGCTGTGAGGACCGCGCCCGTGTCGTCGTCGGGCCCGACCCAGGCGGTCGCCCCGAGGCGGCGGGCGCGGTCGCCGGCCGCGTCGAAGGCGGAGCCGCCCACGACGACGGGCACGCGGACGGCCCGGGCGGCCTCGACGTGGCGGCGCACGTAGACGAGGGAGGAGGAGAGCGAGGCGCTGACGAGCACGGCGCGGGGCCCGGTCTCCATCAGGGCGCCCTGCAGGGCGGCCGTCGACACGTCGGCGCCGAGGTAGTGGACCTGGTGGCCCTCGTGCTCGAGGCGCGCGCTCAGCATGAGGGCGGGCAGGGCGTGCCACTCGCGCTCGGCGCACAGCACCAGCAGCGGACGGCCGCCCCGGGAGTGCGCGCCGTGGCGGGTGCGCTCGCGCAGGCTGTGCACGACGAACTCGCCGACCGCGGTCGCGGCGTGCTCGCGCGCGACGGTCCACTCGGCGCGTTCCCACAGCCGGCCCACCCGGCGCTGGGCCTCGCCCACGAGCCCGTCGAGCACCTGGGGGAGCGTGGCCCCGGCGTCGAGCGCCGCGAGGGCGACGTCGCGGGCGGCCGGGGCGTCGCCCGCGTCGACGGCGGCCCAGTAGCGCTCGGTGGTCGCCGCGCCCAGCGCGTCGGCCGAGCCGTCCTCGAGCCCGGCGGCGGTGGTGGTCACGTCGTCACCTCACCCGCGGCTGCACGGCCACGACGGCGACGTCGTCGCGGTCGTGGGCGTCGCCGTCGACGAACGCGGAGACGCTCACCGCCAGCCGCTCCACGATCGCGCTGCTCGGCGCGCCGCCCAGACCCGCCAGGGCGGCGGCGATGCCGTCCTCACCGAACATGTCCTCGGCGCCGCGCGCCTCGGTGATCCCGTCGGTGTAGCAGACGAGGGTGTCGCCGGGCTGCAGCACGACCCGGGCGGAGGTGTAGGCGGCCTCCTCGAAGACGCCCAGCGCCGGGCCGTTCGACTCGACGTACTCCAGCCGGCCGTCGCGCCGCAGCACGATCGGCGGCGGGTGGCCCGCGTTCGTGAGGTCGAGGTCGACGGCGCCGTCGGGGCGCCGGCGCAGCCGGCCGCAGACGGCGGTCGCGAAGCTCTCGATGGCCGACTCCGCGTCCGCGACGAGCACCTGGTTGGTGAGCCCCAGGATCCGGTCGGGGGCCCGGTCGACGAGGGCCGCGGTGCGCACGGCGGAGCGGATGCGCTTGGCCGCGACGGCCGCGACCACCCCCTTGCCGACGGCGTCGCCGAGCAGCAGCGTCGTGTCGTCGTCCGGCCCGTGCACGTCGATGAAGTCACCGCCCACGGTGACCTCCTCCTGCGCCACGCGGCTGTACGACGCGAGGTCGAGACCCGAGGTGGCGGGGATGGGCGGCGGGAGCAGCGAGGTCCGCAGCGTGGCGGCGACGTGCCGGTTGTCGGCCACGACGACGCAGACGTCGAGGGTGGCCGCGACCCGGTGCGCGACGCCCTCGAGGAACGTCACGTCGTCGGGGCCGAAGTCGTGCGGGCCCCGGCGGGCGAGCGTCAGGAGGCCGATGGCGCGACCGCGGGCCACGAGCGGCACGTTGAGGAGCCCGACGGCGTCGAGCTGCTCGAGCTGGGCGACGAGCGGCGTGCGGCCCAGCAGACGGGCCAGCACCTCGACGCGGTCGGGCGTGTCCGGCGGCAGCACCCAGTGCTCGGGGGAGCGGCGCGCGAGCAGGCCCCGCAGCACCACGGCCTGCTGACGACCGATCGGGTAGCCGTCGTGGTCCACCGGTGCGTGGCCCTCGACCCGGCCGGCGGCGGTCCAGCCCTGGTGGGTGTGCAGCGTGACCTGCGCGAACTCGGTGACGTGGCGCACGAGGGTGTCCGCGACCAGCTCGACCGCGCGGCCCGGGTGGTGGACGCTCGCCGTGACCTCGGCCAGCTGCTCGAGGAACGCGGCGCGCCGCCCGGCCAGCCCGGCGCGGTCGACGCCGTCGAGGTCCGAGCCCGCGGTGAGGAGCCCGGGAGGGGCCTCGCTGCCCGCGGTCACAGGGGGATCCGAGCCGTGAAGGTGGTGCAGCCGGTGCGGTCCAGCGCGAGGTCGGCGCAGATGGCGGCGACCATGGCCAGGCCCCGCCCCCGCAGGCCGTCGGCGGACACGGTGCCCCCGGGGATGTCCGGTCCCTCCCCGGCGTCGACGACCCGCAGGTGCAGGCTGTCGGAGGAGAGGAGCCAGGCGACCTCGATGGTGCCGGCGAGGCGCGGGCGGCCGTGCTCGACCGCGTTGGTGACCAGCTCACCCGCGACGATGATCGCGTCGTTGAGCACGGCCGTCGGCACCTCGAGCGCCCCCAGGTCGTCCCTCAGCGCCGCGCAGGTCCGGCGTGCCGCCTCCGGTGCGTGCGGGAGGTCGAGCACGTGCCAGGACGGCGCGGCGTCGGGGAGGGGGGTCGGTAGTGCCATGGGGGAGCGCCGCTCAGGCGGTGACCTGCTCGTAGGGGATCTTGCACACCGTGAGCACGCGCTGCGGCACGGTGCCCTCGACGGCGACCAGCGTGACGCGGGCGCCGTTCTTCTTCGCCATCACGGTGGCGCGGGCCAGGACGCCGACGATGATGCTCGGCAGGAACGTGACGCCGCGCAGGTCGATCGTCAGGTTCTCGGTGAACGTGGCGCTGGCCTGCTCGATGAGGTCGTTGAGCGCGCGGTGGTCGGCGGCGTCGATGTCGCCCGAGAGCACGAGGGTGCCCGGCTCGGTGGTGGCGGAGAACGATGTTTCGGTCACGGGGCGACGATACGCGACGCCCCGAGCGGGCTGCCTCCCCTCTCGGGGTGGGGCGGGACGAGCCCGGGAGCACCAGCCCGGGAATAGCGCCGCCGAGCAGGCCGTTCCCCCCGCGATGAGCGACCACCCCGCCCCGCGCCTGTCCGTGCTCGACCTGGTGCCCGTCCGCACCGACCAGACGAGCGGGGACGCCGTGGCCGCGTCGCTGTCGCTGGCCCGGGTCGCGGACACGGCGGGCTACGAGCGCTACTGGGTCGCGGAGCACCACAACATGCCGGCGGTCGCGGCCACCAACCCGCCGGTCCTCATCGCGATGATCGCCGGGGCGACGCAGCGCCTGCGCGTGGGCTCGGGCGGCGTGATGCTCCCCAACCACGCGCCCCTGGTGGTCGCGGAGCAGTTCGCGCTGCTGGAGGCGGCGTACCCCGGACGGATCGACCTCGGTCTCGGCCGCGCCCCCGGCTCGGACCCGGTGACGAGCTGGGCGCTGCGCCACGGCGGCCCGGCGGGCACCGACGACGAGGCGGTGGCCCGCTTCGCCGAGCACGTCCGCAACGTCGTCGCGATGCTGTCGCCCGAGGGGGTGGGCCTGCAGCTGTCCGGCCGCACCCACGCGCTGCGCGCCACCCCCGTCGCCCGCTCCGTGCCGACGACCTGGCTGCTCGGCTCGTCCGACTACTCCGCGCGGCTCGCCGCGCAGCGCGGCATGCCCTACGTCTTCGCCCACCACTTCAGCGGCGAGGGCACCGAGCGGGCGCTGCACCTGTACCGCTCGACGTTCGAGCCCTCGCCCGAGCTCGCCGCGCCGCGCACCTTCCTGACCGTCAACGCGGTGGTCGCCGCGACCGAGGAGGAGGCGCGGCGCCGCGCCCGCCCGCAGCAGCTCGCGATGCTCGCGCTGCGCACCGGCCAGCCGCTGCGCCCGCAGCCGACCGTCGAGGAGGCGCTCGAGGTGGAGCTGCCCCCGGCCCACCAGCAGCTGGTCGACGCGATGCTGGCCCGCTGGGTGGTCGGCGACCCCGCGCAGGCCCGCGCGCAGGTGGCGGCGCTCGCGGCGGCCCACGGGGTCGACGAGGTGATGGTGCACCCGGTCCCGGGGGAGACCGCGGGCACGCCCGCCGGCTCCTCGCCCGCGCGCGAGGAGACCCTGCGCCTGCTCGGCGCCGGCGCCTGAGGCGCCCGGAGGCGCTCGGAGGCACCCGGTCGGGGGCCGGTCGAGGCCCGACGGACGGATTAGGAATCGTTGGGCAGCTCACCTAGACTGGTGCGTCGGCCCAACGTGGGTCTGCTTCGTGGTGCCTCGCGGCTGTCCGGTTCTCCGGGATGAGGTCCACCGAGCGGCTGCACGAGGTCCACTGCCACCCCGGCCCGTCCGGGACCGGCAGGCGGTTCCCGGGCCGGCCGACCGATCGCCCCCACGGGGTCGGGCGGTGCAGCAACGGTAGACGAGACGACCACGGCCGGTACGCCGGCACGACGGATTGTGAGGACATGGCCAAGAAGGAAGGCGTCATCGAGATCGAGGGCTCCGTCATCGAGGCTCTCCCCAACGCGATGTTCCGCGTGGAGTTGAGCAACGGGCACAAGGTCCTCGCGCACATCAGCGGCAAGATGCGGCAGCACTACATCCGGATCCTCCCCGAGGACCGCGTGGTGGTGGAGCTCTCGCCGTACGACCTGACGCGCGGCCGCATCGTCTACCGCTACAAGTGACATCAGCCGAGACACGTTGAAAGGACCTCCTCGTGAAGGTCAAGCCGAGCGTCAAGCCCATCTGTGACAAGTGCAAGGTGATCCGCCGGCACTCGCGGGTCATGGTGATCTGCGAGAACCCGCGTCACAAGCAGCGTCAGGGCTGACGGACGGGCCCCGCGCCCGCCAGCAGCACCAGCACCACCCACCACCGTGTTCGCTCAACCCGCGCCTGGCGCGGGGGATGCACCTCCGGAGCAGAGGCCGGAGCCCGGTGGCCCGACAGATCGGGCCGACCGA
The DNA here is from genome assembly GCF_030466625.1 of Nocardioides sp. ChNu-153. GTDB lineage: Bacteria > Actinomycetota > Actinomycetes > Propionibacteriales > Nocardioidaceae > Nocardioides. The sequence continues at coordinate 219,774 of NZ_JADEVT010000004.1, read as the reverse complement.
CCGGGGCGCGACACGACCGACACCTCTGTGCACATCGAAGGGAAACACCACGCATGGCACGCCTCGTTGGTGTCGACCTCCCGCGCGACAAGCGCGTCGAGATCGCACTCACCTACATCTACGGCATCGGCCGTACCAGCTCCCAGCAGATCCTCGCGGCCACGGGTGTCGACCCGAACGCCCGCGTGCACACGCTGGGGGACGAGGAGCTGGTGAAGCTCCGCGACGAGATCGAGGCCAACTACAAGTTCGAGGGTGACCTCCGACGCGAGGTCCAGGCCGACATCCGCCGCAAGATCGAGATCGGCAGCTACCAGGGTCGCCGCCACCGCATGGGCCTCCCGGTCCGCGGTCAGCGCACCAAGACCAACGCGCGCACCCGCAAGGGCCCGAAGCGCACCGTCGCCGGCAAGAAGAAGGCTCGCTGATCCCCCCGGGATCGCAGCCCTCCCATCACGAGCTCACCAGACCTTTCAGGAGATAACGCATGCCCCCCAAGGGACGCGCTGCGGCTGGCGCCAAGAAGGTGCGCCGCAAGGAGAAGAAGAACGTCGCCGCAGGCGAGGCTCACATCAAGAGCACGTTCAACAACACGCACGTCACCATCACCGACCCCACGGGTGCGGTGATCTCGTGGGCCTCGGCCGGCACCGTCGGCTTCAAGGGCTCGCGCAAGTCCACGCCGTACGCGGCCCAGATGGCTGCCGAGGCCGCTGGTCGTCGGGCGATGGAGCACGGCATGAAGAAGATCGACGTCTTCGTCAAGGGCCCGGGCTCGGGCCGCGAGACGGCGATCCGGTCCCTGGGTGCGATCGGCCTCGAGGTCGGCACCATCCAGGACGTCACGCCGCAGCCCCACAACGGATGCCGGCCGCCCAAGCGCCGCCGCGTCTGACCCGACACCAGAGACCTAGGAGAGACTGAGACATGGCCCGTTACACCGGCCCCATGACCAAGAAGTCGCGCCGTCTTGGTGTCGACCTCGTCGGTGGCGACGCCGCGTTCGAGCGCCGCCCCTACCCGCCCGGCATGCACGGCCGTGCTCGCGTCAAGGAGAGCGAGTACCGCGCCCAGCTGCAGGAGAAGCAGAAGGCGCGCATCAGCTACGGCGTGCTCGAGCGGCAGTTCTACAACTACTACGTCGAGGCCTCGCGCCGCACCGGCAAGACGGGTGACAACCTGCTCGAGCTGCTGGAGTGCCGCCTCGACAACGTGGTGTACCGCGCCGGCTTCGCCCGCACGCGCCGCCACGCCCGCCAGCTGGTGAGCCACGGCCACTTCCTGGTGAACGGCAAGAAGGTCAACATCCCGTCGTACCAGGTGGCGCAGTACGACGTCATCGACGTGCGCGAGAAGTCGCTCGAGATGACGCCGTTCATCGTGGCGCGCGAGACGCACGGCGAGCGCGTCGTGCCGGCGTGGCTCGAGGCCGTCCCGAGCCGCATGCGGATCCTGGTGCACCAGCGCCCGGTCCGCGCGCAGATCGACGTGCCCGTGCAGGAGCAGCTGATCGTCGAGTTCTACTCGAAGAAGTGACCCGGTCGGTGCGGGGCAGCGACCGAGTCGCCGCCCCGCACCGCTGTGTCGTCCCGTTCGTCCCTCGCTCCACGTCGTTCGGCCCCGTCAAATAGTGGGTGGGTCCGGAAAGGAATCAACCAGTGCTCATCGCTCAGCGCCCGACTCTCACCGAGGAGACGGTCGGCGACTTCCGCGCCCGATTCGTCATCGAGCCGCTGGAGCCGGGCTTCGGCTACACGCTCGGCAACTCGCTGCGCCGCACGCTGCTGTCCTCCATCCCGGGGGCGTCGGTCACCAGCATCAAGCTCGACAACGTGCTCCACGAGTTCTCCACGGTCGAGGGGGTCAAGGAGGACGTCACCGAGGTCATCCTCAACCTCAAGGGCCTGGTGGTCTCGTCCGAGCACGACGAGCCCGTCACCATGTACCTGCGCAAGTCGGGTGCCGGTGACGTCACCGCCGCCGACATCGCGCCGCCGGCGGGCGTCGAGGTGCACAACCCCGACCTCAAGATCGCGACGCTGTCCGACAAGGGCAAGCTCGAGATGGAGCTCGTCGTCGAGCGCGGCCGCGGCTACGTCTCCGCCGTGCAGAACAAGGGCGCCGACAACGAGATCGGCCGCATCCCGGTCGACTCGATCTACAGCCCCGTCCTCAAGGTGACCTACAAGGTCGAGGCCACCCGTGTCGAGCAGCGCACCGACTTCGACAAGCTGATCATCGACGTCGAGACCAAGCCGTCCATCCGCCCGCGCGACGCCATCGCCTCGGCCGGCAAGACGCTGGTGGAGCTCTTCGGCCTCGCCCGTGAGCTCAACGTCGAGGCCGAGGGCATCGACATCGGCCCGTCGCCGGTGGACGAGCAGCTCGCGGCGGACCTCGCCCTCCCGGTCGAGGACCTGCAGCTCACGGTGCGCTCGTACAACTGCCTCAAGCGCGAGGGCATCCACACCGTGGGTGAGCTCATCGCGCGCTCGGAGCAGGACCTGCTCGACATCCGCAACTTCGGCGCCAAGTCGATCGACGAGGTCAAGGCCAAGCTGGTCGAGATGGGCCTGTCCCTCAAGGACAGCGCGCCCGGCTTCGACCCGGCGACCGCCCTCGCGGCGTACGGCGACGACGACGACGACGCGTTCGTCGAGGACGAGCAGTACTGATCGACCCGTGACCGCACCGGCCCTGGGGCCGGTGCGGTCGACCCTGCTGCGGCGGCGACCGCCGCCGCAGCACCGTCTACCCCGGTACCTCGCACGGCCGGGGAGGAGAGAGAAGAACCATGCCCACCCCGAAGAAGGGTCCCCGCCTCGGCGGCAGCCCGTCCCACCAGCGGCTGATCCTGTCGAACCTGGCCACCCAGCTCTTCGAGCACGGCCGGATCGTCACCACCGAGTCGCGTGCGCGCACGCTGCGCCCCGTGGCGGAGAAGCTCATCACCAAGGCCGTCAAGGCCCACAACGGTGAGAACCCGTTGCACCAGCGCCGCGAGGTGCTGAAGTCGATCCGCGACAAGGGTGTCGTGCACGCCCTCTTCACGGAGATCGCCCCGACCTTCGCCGAGCGCCCGGGCGGCTACACCCGCATCACGAAGCTCAACCCCCGCAAGGGCGACAACGCCCCCATGGCGGTCATCGAGCTCGTGACCGAGGCGTACGTCGCGAAGGCGACGACCGGCCCCGCCACCACCGGTGCGGCCACCGCCGCCCCGGCCGCCCCCGCGGAGGAGGTCGAGGAGGCGCCCGCCGCCGAGACCGACGTCGAGGGCACCGAGGCCACCGAGGGAACCGAGGAGGCTCCCGCCGAGGAGACCACCGAGGAGACCACGGCGGAGACCGAGGCCACGGACGAGTCCGCGGACGACGCCAAGGCCTGAGCGCACCCGCTCGAGGAGCAGCCCGTCACCCCACCGGGGTGGCGGGCTGCTCTGCGTCGCGGGCTGCGTCGCCGGCTGCGTCGCGGGCTGCGTCGCGGGCTGTGCCGGGGGGTCTACGTTGGGGGGTCATGAGCACCGAGAAGGCACCCGCCGAGCAGCTGAGGACCGAGAACCCCGACACCGAGCCCACCCTCGAGGGCGACGCCCGCGAGGCGGAGGCGGGTCAGCACGTCTCCGGCGCGGAGGAGGAGCCCGACGGCGGCGCCGGGCCGACGCCCGGCGCGGACGACGTCGCCCCGACCACCGAGGACCCCAGCGTGGCCGCGGCCCAGGAGGAGTCCGCGGGCGAGCACATCATCGACGAGCGCCAGTAGGTCGCGCTCAGCGCGAGGTGCCCGGGCCCCAGGCCCGCTCGAGGGCCCGGGTCGCCTCGGCCAGCGACAGCCCGGCGCGGCGGGCGGCCGCCGCGTACCCCCGAGCGGCGGGGTCCGCGTCGCCCGCCGCCGCCGTCGACGCGACGAACGTGCCGGACCGGCCACGGGTGACGACGACCCCGTCGGCCTCGAGCTCGCGGTAGACGCGGGCGACGGTGCCGGCCGCGAGGCCGAGGTCCGCGGCCAGCGCCCGCACCGTGGGGAGCCGCTCGCCCGGCGGCAGTTCGCCCGCCGCGACGCGGCTCGCGAGCTGGGCGCGCAGCTGCTCGAACGGCGGCGTGGCGGACGACGGGTCGGGCGGGTCGAGCGGGGGCGCGGGCACGTCGCCACCCTAGGCCCGTCGTGTGGTGGGGTGGGTCCATGCAGCAGCCGGCCGACGCGACGCAGCCCGCACCCCCGACCCCGCCCGCCGCGGACGGAGGGCCCACCACCCCCGGGACGGTCGCCCTCGTGGCGGGGGAGTCCCTCGTCGACGTCGTGCGGCGCCCCGACGGCACCGTCGAGGAGCGGGCCGGCGGCAGCGCCGCGAACGTGGCCGTCGCGCTCGTCCGCCTCGGCCGGCCGACCTGGTTCGCGACCGCGCTGGCCGACGACCGGCTCGGCGGCATCCTCGCGGCGCACCTCGGCCGTGACGGCGTGCGCCTCGCCGCCGACCCGGAGGTCGTGGGACGCACCTCGAGCGCCGTCGCGACGATCGACGCGGACGGCGCGGCGTCGTACGAGTTCGACCTCGAGTGGCGCCTCGGGGCGGTGCACGTGCCCGAGGGGGAGCCGGGCTGGCTCCACGTGTGCTCGATCGGCGCCGTGCTCCCGCCCGGCGCCGCCGACGTGCTCGACCTCGCGCGCCGGGAGCGCCGGCGGGCGCTCGTCAGCTACGACGTCAACGCCCGCCCCGCCATCACCGGCACGGGGCCGGAGATGGTCGCGCAGGTCGAGGCGGTCGTCGCGGAGGCCGACGTCGTCAAGGCGTCCGACGAGGACCTCGCCGCGCTGTGGCCCGACCTCGACGAGGCGGCGGCCGTCGCGCGGCTGCGGGCGCTGGGGCCCACCCTCGTCGTCGTCACCCGGGGCGCCGCGGGCGCCTCCTGCCACCACCCGGGCGGGGAGGTCGCCGTGCCCGCCGTGCGCGACCTGGTGGTGGTCGACACGATCGGCGCCGGCGACACCCTCGCTGCGGCGTTCATCAGCGCCCTGTGGGACCTCGGAGTGGTCGGGGCGGGGGCGCGCGACCGGCTGGCCGGGCTCGGGGAGGACGCGCTGCGCGGTGCCCTGGGGTACGCCGCCCGCGCGGCCGCCGTGACCGTGTCGCGGCCCGGGGCGGACCCGCCGTACCTCGCGGAGGTGGCGGGCGCCGCCGGCTCGTAGGATCACCCGGTGCGCCTGCGGATCGACCTCGCCTACGACGGCACCGACTTCCACGGCTGGGCGACCCAGCCGACGCTGCGCACCGTGCAGGGGGAGCTCGAGGCGGCCCTCGCGACCGTCGTCCGGAGCCCCGAGCGGCCCGCCGTCGTGGTGGCCGGGCGCACCGACGCCGGGGTGCACGCCCGCGGCCAGGTGGTGCACGTCGACCTCGACGACGACCTCGTCGCCCGCAGCGCCGGGCGGGGGGTCGACGACCCGGTCCCCGCCCTGACCCGCCGCCTCAACGGGGTGCTGCCGGGCGACGTGCGGGTGCACCGCACCCGGGTGGCCCCCGAGGGGTTCGACGCCCGGTTCTCGGCGCTGTGGCGCCGCTACGCCTACCGGGTGGCCGACCGTGCCGGTCTCGCCGACCCGCTGACGCGCCGGCACGTGCTCGCGTGGGGCCAGCCGGTCGACGAGGAGGCGATGAACGCCGCCGCCGCGCCCCTCGTCGGGGTGCAGGACTTCGCCGCGTTCTGCAAGAAGCGGCCGGGAGCGACGACGATCCGCACGCTGCTCGAGCTCTCCTGGGCCCGCGACCACGACGGCGTGCTCGTGGGCACGGTCGTGGCCGACGCGTTCTGCCACAACATGGTGCGGGCCCTCGTCGGCTGCCTGCTGACGGTGGGGGAGGGCCGCCGTCCGGCGTCCTGGGCCCACGACGTGCTCGTCGGCGGCCGTCGCGACCCCGCTGTCACCGTGGTGCACCCGCACGGCCTGGTGCTGGAGGAGGTCGGCTACCCCGACGACACCGAGCTCGCGCAGCGCGCCGAGCAGACCAGGAACAGGCGGACCCGTGACTGAGCACCCCCCGACCGCCCCGGACCCGGACCCGGACCCGGGCGAGCACTACTTCACGGCGGACCCCTCCGTGCCCTTCACCCGCGAGCCGGTCGAGGTCGAGGTGTGGGGCCGGCGCCTGCCCCTGGTCACGGGGACGGGCGTGTTCGCCCGGGGCCGCCTCGACGTGGGCACGGCGGCGCTCTTCCGCACGACCGACCCGCCGAGCGGAGTGCGGCGGGTGCTCGACCTGGGCTGCGGGTACGGCGTCATCGGCCTCGCCGTCGCGTTGGCCGTCCCCGACGCGCAGGTCGTCGGGGTCGACGTCAACGCCCGCGCGCTCCTCCTGGCCGACGAGAACGCCCGCGCGCTCGGGGTGGCGGGGCGCTACCGCGCGGTGCTGCCCGACGCCGTACCGGACGGGGCGTTCGACGAGATCTGGTCGAACCCGCCCATCCGCATCGGCAAGGCCGCCCTGCACGACCTGCTGCTCCGCTGGCTGCCGCGCCTCGCCCCCGGCGGGCGCGCCGTGCTCGTGGTGGGCAAGAACCTGGGTGCGGACTCGCTCGCCCGCTGGCTCGACGAGCAGGGCTGGCCGACGACGCGCCTGGCGAGCGCCAAGGGCTTCCGCGTGCTGGAGGTACGGCGCGCCCCCTGAGGGCTCGCCGGGTGCCTCAGCCGCCGAGGGCGGCGAACGCCGCACGGGTCGCGTCGGCGACGAGCGCGTCGTGGGTCGGCGCGTCCTCGGCGTCCCCGCCGGTCATGACGACGACCACGACCGGCGACGTCCGGTCGGCGTCGGCGGGCGGCCAGGCGACGGCCACGTCGTTGCGCGTGCCCCACGAAGCCGACCCCGTCTTGTCCCCGACGGTCCAGCCGTCGGGCACCCCGGCCCGCACGAGGGCGTCGCCGGTGGTGTTGCGCCGCAGCAGGTCGACGAGCAGCGCCCGGCGCTCGGGGGTCAGCACGTCGCCCAGCGCGTAGGCCTGCAACGTGGCCGCCATCGCCCGCGGCGTGGTGGTGTCGCGCTCGTCGCCGGGCACGGCGGTGTTCAGCTCCGGCTCGACCCGCACGGGATTCGTCGTCGTGTCGCCGACCCCGCGCAGCCGCTCGCCGAGGCCGGCCGGGCCCCCGAGCTCCGCGAACAGCAGGTTGGCGGCGGTGTTGTCGCTGAACCGCACGGCGGCGTCCGCGAGCTCGAGGACGGTGAGCCCGTCGGCGACGTACTGCTCGGTGACGGGTGAGTACGTCACGAGGTCGGCCTCCGTCCAGGTGACGCGGCGCTGCAGGTCCGCGTCCGTGGCGGTCTCGAGCAGCGCGCCCACCTGCAGCGCCTTGATGGTCGAGGCGAACGCGAACCGTTCGTCGGCCCGGTGCGCCACCGTGCGGCCCGTGCCGACCTCGACGGCCAGCACGCCGAGGCGCGCGTCGTACTGCTCCTCGAGGGCGGCCAGCGCGGCCGAGGCGTCGACGGGCGTGGCCGTCCCGGTGGTGGTGGCGCTGGTGCTCGCGCTGCGGCCCGGCGCGGCGGAGGGGCCGTCGCCGGCGCAGCCGGTGAACGCGAGGGTGGAGGCGAGCGCGAGGCCCAGGGCGCGGGCGGCGAGGGCGGTACGGCGGGGGAGCGGTGTCGTCACGGGAGGACCTTCCGGGCGGGGACGGGACGCTCCGCAGCCTGGCCGGGGGCCACCCATGCCGTCCAAGACCGCGACGCGTCGTCCCATGCCCGAGACGCATGGGTGTGCCATCCTCCTCGGGTGGACCTCGTCGCCGCGTGCCGCCTCCTCGTCGCCGTGGGCGAGCGCGGGAGCGTGACGGAGGCCGCGGCCGCGGCCGGTGTCGCGCAGTCCGTGGCCAGCCGGCGCGTGGCGGCCCTGGAGCAGCGCCTCGACGTCGTGCTGCTCGACCGCTCCGCCCGCCGGGCGCGGCTCACCGGCGCCGGCCGGCACCTCCTGCCCGCGGCACGGCGGGTGGTCGTGGCGGCCGAGGAGCTCGAGGCCGCGGCGGCCCGGGCGGGCCGGGGACCGGTCGGCGTCGCCGTCCCCGCCGGCCCGGCGGTGCTCGACCGCTCCCGGGCCGAGGTCGTGGCCGCCGGGGCCCGGGCGGGGCTGGAGATCGACCTGGTGACGGCGGCCCCGCACCGCCGCACCGAGCTCGTGGACGAGCGGGTCGTGCAGGCGGCGGTCGTGCCCAGCGCCCCGGACGACGCCACGTGGCGGGTGCCGCTCGGGGTGGGTACGGCGCGGGTCGGCCCGGGTGCCGTCGTGCGTCTCGCGTCGCTGCGGGTCGGGCGGGGGCGAGGGGGCGCCACCGTCGCGCCGGGCAGCGCCCCCCGGTGCCTGTGGCTGCTCCCCGAGGACGACGTGCCCCACGTGCGCGACCCCCTGCTGCGGCTGCGCGACCGGCTGGGGCTGCGGCCCGCCCAGGTCGCAGTCGCCGGGTCGAGCACCGCGGCGCTGGCCGCCGTGCTGGCGGGCGACCTGCTGCTCTGCACGCCCGCCGAGGCCCGCGCCGCGGAGCTGCACTGGCGCCCGCTCGGCGACGTCCCGACCGACCGTCCCCTCGAGCGCACGCACGCCCTCACCGCCACGTCGCGCGACGCGGCCGCCCGTGTGCTGGCCGCCGTCGGCCCGGCGCTCGCCGACCTCCTCGGGGTCGACGGCGGGGTCGACGGCGGGGTCGACGGCGGGATCGGCGGGGTCGGCGGCGGGGTCGACGGCGGGGTGGGCGGGGAGGGGCGCACGTGAGCACGCGGGTGCTGCGCGAGGTGCGGGAGCGGCTCGACGCGGCCGGGCTGGTGGGGTCGTTCGTCGTGCGCGACCTCGTCACGGGGGAGCAGGTCGCCCTCGACCCCACCCGCCGCTACGCCGCCGCCTCGCTGGTGAAGGTCCCGCTCGCCCTCGCGGTCCTCGAGCGGGTGGCGCGCGGGGAGCTGGACCCCGCGCGCCCGGTCGAGGTGCTGCCCGGCACGAACGGTCCGGCGGACCGCGCGGGCGCCCCGGGGCTCGGCCGCTTCCGCCACCCGGCCACGGTGGCCGTGGACGACCTGCTCTACCTGGCCGTCGCGCTGAGCGACTCGGCGGCGGCGGACGCGCTCTTCGCGCTGGTGCCCCCGGCCGAGGTCGCCCGGCACCTCGACGACCTCGGCCTCGGCGGCATCGCGGTGCGCCACACCCTCGCCCCGCTCGTCGGGACCGCCGTGGAGCGGCTCGCGCCGGAGGACGCCCACCTGGCGCACCGGCTCGCGACCGCGCTCGGCACCCCGGGCGGTGGTCATCCCGTCGAGCAGCTCGACGTCGGCCTCGCCAGCTCGGCCGCGGCGGGCGCGCTGGCGGACCTGCTGCAGGAGGTGTGGCGGCCCACCCGCGTGCGCCCGGAGGTGGCCGCGCGCGTGCGCACGCTGATGGGGCACAACGTGCTGCGCCAGCGGCTCGCCCCCGACTTCACCAGCGACGCCGAGCGCTGGTCCTCCAAGACCGGCACGATCCTCAACCAGCGCCACGAGATGGGGGTCGTCGAGCACGAGGACGGCGGCTGCCTCGCGGTCGTCGCGCTCACCGAGTCGCGGGTGGCGGCCGCGGCCCAGCCGGGCGCCGAGGCGGTCATGGGTGACGTCGCCCGGACGCTGCACGACCTGCTGCGCGCCGGCTGAGGATCAGGACGGACGGGGGCGCCACCGCCGCCACGTCGCCTCCGCCTCGGCCCGCACCTTGCCGTCGTGCTCGAGACGCACGTGGGCGGTGATCGCGTCGTACGACGCGTCGCGCACCTCGGCCACGAGGCCCACGGTGGCCGCCAGCGGGGCCGGGCGCCGGTAGCGCACGTCGAGGCCGGCCGTCACGTAGGGCAGCGGCACCCCGGGGTCGGCGGGCCAGCCGCGCTCGTGCGCGGCGTGCGTGACGGCCGCGGCCGAGTGGCAGTCCAGGACCGTGGCGATGATGCCGCCGTTGAGGAAGCCCAGGCCGTTGTCGTGCTCCGGCGACGGGGTGAAGGTGGCGACGACCGGTCCGCCGTCGTCCGGCGCGAAGCTGCGCAGCCGCAGCCCCCGCGGGTTCGCGGGCCCGCACCCGAAGCAGGGGAGCCCCGGGAAGTAGCGGTCCTGCAGGCTCGGGTCCCCGGCCGGCGAGCCGGGCGCGGAGGTGCTGGTCGACGTCATGACCTCAGCCTGCCAGGGCGGGCGCGGGCGGCCGCGGGCGCGTCACCCAGGCGACGAGCAGCCCCACCGCGATGCCCAGGAGCGTCTCGACGAGGCGGTCGACGACGAGGTCGGCGACGGGTTCGGGGTGGGCCAGGTGGCCCATCAGCAGGGCCAGGGGCGTGATGAACACCAGCGCGGCGCCGTAGTTGCGCACCACCAGCAGCTCGGCCACCCCCTGCAGCGCGGCGGCCACGAGCACGGCCGCCAGCGGCGACAGCGGCACCGACAGGAGGACGGCAGCGAGCCCGATGCCGACGGTGGTGCCGAGCGCGCGCTGCAGCGCGCGCACCACCTGCGCCCGCAACCGCGGGACGGCGAGGGGCACCACCGCGGCCACAATCGCCCAGTAGGGGTGGCCGATGCCGCTCGCCGTGGCGAGCGCCCCGGCCACCGCGACGGCCACGGCGACGCGGGCGACGTGGAGGCGGCGACGGCCCGTCGTCACCGGTGCGGGGCGGGTGGCCGGGAGCGCTGCGGGGGCCGGGGCCCGGCCGGCCCGGCGCTCGTCGAGCGCGCCGAGGGCCAGGGCGAGGACGGCCGTGCCGCCGGCGATGCCGAGCGCCACCGGCACCTCGTGCGGCTGCGTGGGCCGGGCGGAGCAGGCGCCGACGGCGAAGACGACGAAGAGGGGACCGGGCGGCACCCAGCGGCGGTGGTCCGACGCGTGGGTCGCGAGCGCCGCCCAGGCCGCGGCGACGGGCACGGCGAGCCACGCGCGGTGCTCCGAGAGCGCCACGACGGCACCGGTCGTGCTGGCGGCCACGAGCAGCGAGCCCGCGTGGGCCTGCACCCGCCAGCGGCCCCGGGCGGCGGTGCTGCCGCCGTACACCGCGGCGAAGGCGCCGAACACGGCGTAGAGGCCCCAGGTCAGCCGGTCGGCCGCCGCGAGGAGCAGCAGGGGCACGAGGATCGTCGTGCCCGCCCGCAGCGCGACCACCCGGGTGCCGGTCGCCGGGTGCACGTGCAGCAGGTCCGCCACCACCGTCCTCGCGTGCCCCACCGCCCCAGGATCGCAGGGCCCGCCGCCCACGCGCGTGGCAGGCTCGACCCCATGACCCACGTCACTCCGCCCGCGCCGGACGGCGACGACGCCCTCGAGCTCGCGGGCCACGCGGGCACCCTCGCCGGACGCCGTTGGAGCGGCCCCGACCCGTCGTACGTCGTGCTGCTGTGCCACGGGTACGGCGAGCACGTCGGCCGCTACACCTGGGTCGCGGAGCGGCTCGTCGCGGACGGGGCCGTGGTGTACGGCGTCGACCACCGCGGCCACGGCCGCAGCGCCGGGGAGCGGGTGCTGGTGCCCGACTTCGAGGCCGTCGTGGACGACCTCCACCTGCTCGAGCAGGCCGCCCGGACGGACCACCCCGGCCTGCCGGTCGTGCTGCTCGGCCACTCGATGGGCGGCATGATCGCCGCCCGCCACGCCCAGCGGCACGGCGACGGCCTGGCCTGCGTCGTGCTGAGCGGACCGGTGCTCGGCCGCTGGGAGGCGGCCGAGGCGCTGCTCGGCCTGCCCGAGATCCCCGACGTGCCGATCGACCCGGCCACGCTGTCGCGCGACCCGGCGGTGGGGGAGGCGTACGTCGCCGACCCGCTGGTCTGGCACGGCCCGTTCAAGCGCACGACCGTCGAGGCGCTCGTCGCGTGCCTCGGCACCATCGCGGCCGCCGGCCCCGTCACGTCGACCCCGCTGCTGCACCTGCACGGCGCCGACGACGCCCTCGTGCCGCCCGGCCCGTCGCGCGCGGGCTTCGCTGCGATCGCCGCGCCGGGCGGGTCGGAGTCGCGGGAGTACGCCGGGGCGCGCCACGAGATCCTCAACGAGACCAACCGCGACGAGGTGCTCGCCGACGTGCTGGAGTTCGTGCACCGCCACGTCTGACCGGGGCGCGCGGCCGCGCGGGCCGGGCGGGGCGGGCGGCTCAGCCCGGGTCGACCAGCCCCCGGTGGCCCAGCAGCCGCAGGGAGGTCGTGAACGCGCGCGCGACGGCGTCGAGCACCTCGTCGGGCCCGTCCGAGGGCCCGTCCGCCGGCTCCTCGGCCCGCAGCTCGGTGAAGCAGTGCACCGCGAGCTCGGAGCCGTCGGCGAGCACGAGCAGACCGCCGTCGTGGCGCACGCCGCCGGACGTGGCGCGGGCGTGCCACAGGGTGGGGCCGACCTCGGCGGCGCCCTCCGGGGCCAGGGCCGCGGCCAGGCCCGCGGAGCGGTGGCCGAGCAGCACGGTGCGGGCGTCGGCGTACGCCGGGTTCCCCGTCAGCGCCGCGACGGCCTCGGCGTGCTCGGCGGGCACCACGCTGCTCGACCCGTCGGCGTGGGCCCGGGTCGCGTTCCCGCCCCGGCGCAGCCGCTCGTTGACGGCGTCGGCGCCGCCGAGCACCTCGAGCACGGTGCGCACGCCGTCGAGGTCGGAGCGCGCTCCCCGGGCGAGGGCCAGCAGCACGCCGACCGTGGCGAGGTCGCGCTCCACCACCTGCAGGGCGAGGAAGGGGGCGAGGGTGCCGCCACCGTCGTACGCGTCGCGCTCGGCACGGGCCAGCTCGACGTCCCCGGCGGACAGCAGCAGCGACCAGCGCGCGACCCGGGGCTCGAGCTCGGCGGCCCATGCCGCACCGATGGCCCGGGCGAGCTCCACGCGGTCGGGGGGAATGGGCACGACTGATCCAACCACCCCGGCGGACCGGGCGTGGCCGAATCGTGGTCCGGGGACCGTCGCGGCCGCGTCAGCGCAGGGAGTACGTCGCGAGCGAGACCCCGACGTAGTGGGCGGCGAACGCCAGGATCGTGAAGGTGTGGAAGACCTCGTGGAAGCCGAACCAGCGCGGCGAGGGGTTGGGGCGCTTCAGGCCGTAGACGACGCCGCCGAGGGTGTAGAGCCCGCCGCCGACGCAGATCATCACGAAGACGGCCACCCCGACGCCGGTGCCGTAGCGGGCCAGCGCCCCGTCGTGGAAGTCCGGGATGAAGAACACGGCCGCCCAGCCCAGGGCCAGGTAGATGGGGGCGTTCAGCCAGCGGGGGGCACCCCGCCAGAGCACCTTGAGCGCGACGCCGGCCAGGGCGCCCGACCACACGACGACCAGCAGCACGGTGCGTTGGGTGCCCTCGAGCAGGAGCAGCGTGAAGGGCGTGTAGGAGCCCGCGATGAGCAGGAAGATGTTGGCGTGGTCGAAGCGCTTGAGGAACGACCACGTGCGCGGCGACCACGTGCCGCGGTGGTAGACCGCCGAGACCGTGAACAGCAGCAGGGCGGTCAGGGTGAAGATCGTCGACCCCACGCGCGTCGTCGCGTCGGGGGAGAGCGCGACGAGCACGAGGCCGGCCGCGAGCGCGAGGGGGGCGGTGCCGAGGTGCAGCCAGCCACGCAGGTGCGGCTTGACGTCGTCGATCACCTCGCGGACCTGCTTGCCGGCGGCATCGAGACGCTCGCCGGCGGCGCCACGGAGCTCGGCGATGCGCTGGGAGGGAGCGTTCATGGGGTCAATGTAGTCGCCGTCGCGGGGGCCGCCGCCCACGGTGAGCCCCCCGCTCCGCCCGGACCGCTCGCCACTAGCATCGTCGGGTGGCCAGGAGCTGGAAGTCCGTCGTGCGCCGTGCGCTCTACCCGGCGTACGAGGCGCGGATGGTGCGGCGTCTCCCGGCCTCCCGCGTGCCGGCCCACGTCGGCGTGATGCTCGACGGCAACCGGCGCTGGGCGCGGGCCGTCGGCGCGGACACGGCGCACGGCCACCGGGCCGGGGCGGCGAACATCGAGCCGCTGCTCGGCTGGTGCGAGGAGATCGGGGTGGAGGTCGTCACCCTGTGGCTGCTCTCGACCGACAACCTCAACCGCTCCGCCGACGAGCTCGAGCCGCTGCTGGAGATCATCGCCGACGCCGTCGACAGCCTCGCCGACCAGCGCCGCTGGCGCCTGCACCCGGTCGGGGCGCTGGACCTGCTGCCGCCCGAGACGTCCGCGCGGCTGCGCGCGGCCGCGGCGGCGACCGCCGACGTGGACGGCATCCTCGTCAACGTCGCGGTCGGGTACGGCGGACGCCACGAGATCGTGGACGCCGTGCGGTCGCTGCTGCTCGAGCACGCGCGCCGCGGCACGACGCTGGAGGAGCTGGCCGCCCAGGTCGACGTCGCGATGATCGGCGACCACCTCTACACCAAGGGCCAGCCCGACCCCGACCTCGTCATCCGCACGTCGGGGGAGCAGCGGCTCGGCGGCTTCCTGCTGTGGCAGAGCGCCGGCAGCGAGTTCTACTTCTGCGAGGCCTTCTGGCCCGACTTCCGGCGCGTCGACTTCCTCCGCGCCATCCGCGCGTACGGCGAGCGCGAGCGGCGCCACGGGCGCTGACCTCTCCGCCGTACGACGGCCTGCGCGGTGCTGGTGGGGCTGGTGTGACGGGTGGTCGAGCCGGTAACGCACCGTTCACCTCGCATCCGCGCGTGTCGCCACGGGCGGACCGTGCCCCGGCGTAACTTCGGCTCATCGGCGGGTGGGGAAGCCCGCCGTACCCAGGAGGCCCGATCGTGGACGACCACGACTGCACCGTGCGGCAGTGCCGCTGCGCGGGAGGAGGCGGGCACTCCCGTCTTCGGGCGACGCCTGAGTCCACCAGCTGCAGCTAGGGCCGGGCGACGAGTGCGCGTGCCGGTTCGTGAGGGGTAGACCGTGGCCTCGAACCCGACGCGCGAGACGTCCGTCCGCACCTACGTGCTCGACACCAGCGTTCTGCTGGCCGACCCCGGCGCCCTGCGCCGGTTCGACGAGCACGAGGTGGTCCTCCCGGTGGTGGTGATCACCGAGCTGGAGGGCAAGCGGCACCACCCCGAGCTGGGGTACTTCGCGCGCACCGCGCTCCGCACGCTCGACGAGCTGCGCGTCACCAACGGCCGGCTGGACCAGCCGGTGCCCGTCGGTGACCTGGGCGGCACGTTGCGCGTGGAGCTGAACCACACCGACCCGGGAGCCCTGCCCTCGGGCTTCCGGCTCGGCGACAACGACACCCGCATCCTCGCCGTGGCCCGCAACCTGGCCGACGAGGGCCGCGCCGTCACGCTGGTCTCCAAGGACCTGCCGCTGCGCATCAAGGCCTCGGCCGTGGGCCTCGACGCGGAGGAGTACCGCGGCGAGGCCGTCAGCGACTCGGAGGTCGGCTACACCGGCATGGCCGAGCTCGAGGTCCCGGCCGACGTGCTCGACGACCTCTACGACCACGGCACGACCGACCTGGCCGAGGCCCGCGACCTCGTGTGCCACCAGGGGCTCGTGCTGCTCTCGGACCGGGGTACGGCGCTGGGCCGCGTGGGCGCCGACAAGCGGGTCCACCTCGTGCGCGGGGACCGGGACGCGTTCGGCATCCACGGCCGCTCGGCCGAGCAGCGCATCGCGCTGGAGATGCTGCTCGACCCCGAGGTCGGCATCGTCTCGCTCGGCGGCCGGGCGGGCACGGGCAAGTCGGCCCTCGCGCTCTGCGCCGGCCTCGAGACCGTGCTCGAGCGGCGCCAGCACAAGAAGGTCGTCGTCTTCCGCCCGCTGTTCGCGGTCGGGGGCCAGGAGCTGGGCTACCTGCCCGGCAGCGAGAGCGAGAAGATGTCGCCGTGGGCCCAGGCGGTCTTCGACACCCTCGGCGCCCTCACGTCGCGCGACGTGATCGACGAGGTCCTCGACCGCGGCATGCTCGAGGTGCTGCCGCTCACCCACATCCGCGGACGCTCCCTGCACGACGCGTTCGTCATCGTGGACGAGGCCCAGTCGCTGGAGCGCAACGTGCTGCTCACCGTGCTCTCGCGCATCGGCGCCAACTCGAAGGTGGTGCTCACCCACGACGTCGCCCAGCGCGACAACCTGCGCGTGGGCCGGCACGACGGCGTCGTCGCGGTGGTGGACAAGCTCAAGGGCCACCCGCTGTTCGCGCACGTCACCCTGACGCGCTCGGAGCGCTCGCCGATCGCCGCGCTGGTCACCGAGATGCTGGAGAACGTCGCGCTGTAGGAACGCACCCCGGGTGCCGCGTGACGCGGCCGGTGGACCGCGGGTTTGCCTCGTCCGAGCACCTCGGGCAGGCTGTCCCGCGGTCCCCGGCCCCTCACGTGAGCATCGAGCACTTGACGAAGCAGAAGTACGAGCCCCGGCACCGGCAGGCGAAGCACCGCGCCCCCGGTCGCGCCGTCCTCCCGCTGGACCCCTCGAAGGCCCTGCGCTCCACCGTCGTCCTCACCTCGGTCGCCGCCGCGGCGACCGGTGTGGTCGTGGGCGGAGGCGTGCTGACGGCCGGCGGCGTGTCCGCCGCGGACGGCCGCCTCGCGTCGGCCTCGGTGGCCGAGGGCGCGGAGGCCGCCACGACGTCGAGCCCGGCCGCCGACGACGTCGCGACCGAGGAGCTGCTGGCGGAGCGCGCCGACGCCGCGACCTCCCGCTCCGACACCCGCGCCGCGGTCGACCCGGCGAAGGCGGTGGCCCTCTCCGGTGCCGCCGGCCCCGCGGTCGCGCAGGCGGAGGACGCCTCCGACCTGGACCCCCGCGAGGTGGGGCGCATGCTGCTGACCGAGGCCGGCTTCGGCGCCGACCAGTGGGAGTGCCTCGACTCGCTGTGGACCAAGGAGTCCGGTTGGGACGTCACGGCCGACAACCCGACGTCCTCGGCCTACGGCATCCCGCAGTCGCTGCCCGGCTCCAAGATGGCCTCGGCCGGCGACGACTGGGAGACCAACCCGGCGACCCAGATCCGCTGGGGCCTGGGCTACATCGAGGACCGCTACGGCACCCCCTGCTCGGCCTGGGCGCACAGCCAGGCCGTCAACTGGTACTGAGTCGGCTCCGGGCCGGCTCCGGGGCGACCCGAGCCCGGCACGACGCACGAGGGCCGGTACGGCGGGGAGTCCCGCCGTACCGGCCCTCGTCGCGTCCACGGCCCCGCGGGCCCCGGCACACCGGGTCAGGGGTGCGTCATCGACTCCAGGTCGAGGGCGGCGTCGAGCTGCTCCTCGGTGAGCTCGCCGCGCTCGACGTAGCCCATCGCGATGACCGTCTCGCGGATGGTGGCGCCGTCGGCGAGCGCCTTCTTCGCGATCTTCGCCGCGGCCTCGTAGCCCACGTGCTTGTTCAGCGGCGTGACCACGGACGGCGACGACGCGGCGTACCGGCGCATGCGCTCGGCGTCGGCGGTGATGCCGTCGATGCAGCGCTCGGCGAGCAGCACGGACGAGGTCGAGAGCAGGCGCACCGACTCGAGGACGTTGCGCGCCATCACCGGCAGCATCACGTTGAGCTCGAAGTTGCCCGACAGGCCGGCCACCGTCATGGCGGCGTCGTTGCCGATGACCTGGGCGCACACCATGAGCGTGGCCTCGGGCAGGACGGGGTTCACCTTGCCCGGCATGATCGAGGAGCCCGGCTGCAGGTCGGGCAGGTGGATCTCGGCGAGGCCGGTGGTCGGGCCCGAGCTCATCCAGCGCAGGTCGTTGCAGATCTTCGTCAGCCCGACGGCGATGGTGCGCAGCACGCCGGAGAGCTCGACGAGGGAGTCGCGGGTGCCCTGGGCCTCGAAGTGGTTGCGGGCCTCGGTGAACGGCTGGCCGGTCGCGTCGCCGAGCGCGGCGATGGCGGCGGCCGCGAAGCCCTGCGGGGTGTTGATGCCGGTGCCGACCGCGGTGCCGCCCAGGGGCAGCTCGCGCACGCGGGGGAGCACCGACTCGAGGCGCTCGACGCCGTAGCGGATGGTCGCGGCGTACCCGCCCAGCTCCTGGCCGAGCATGACGGGGGTGGCGTCCATGAGGTGGGTGCGGCCGGACTTCACCAGGCCGGCGAACTCCTCGGCCTTGTCCTCCAGCGAGGTGGCGAGCACGCCGAGCGCCGGGACGAGGTCCTCCACGACCGCCAGGGTGGCGGCGACGTGGATCGACGTGGGGAAGGTGTCGTTGCTCGACTGGCTCGCGTTCACGTGGTCGTTGGGGTGCACCTCCGTGCCCGCGTCGCGCGCCAGGGACGCGATGACCTCGTTGGTGTTCATGTTCGAGCTCGTGCCCGAGCCCGTCTGGAACACGTCGAGCGGGAAGTGGGCGTCGACGTCGCCGGCCGCGATCGTGGCGCAGGCGGCGGCGATGGCCTCGCCCTGCTCGGACGTCACGACCCCGAGGTCGGTGTTCACCCGCGCCGCGGCCGCCTTCACCAGGGCCATCGCCTGGATGTGGCGGCGCTCGAGCGTCGTCCCGGAGATCGGGAAGTTCTCGATCGCCCGCTGCGTCTGCGCGCGCCACAGGGCCTCGCGCGGGACCTTCACCTCGCCCATGGAGTCGTGCTCGACGCGGAACTCTTCGTGGTTCTCAGCCATGCCCGCGAGGCTACCCCCGCCGCTGCACGGGTCCGCGCCTCAGCGGCGGGCCGAGTGCAGCCAGTAGGAGCCGACGCGGCCGTGGCCGGGGACCGCCACCTCCTGCACGGTCGCGGCGCCGAGCACGTCGACCAGGGCCTGCTCCAGGGCGGCGGAGTGCGTCGCCGACCAGACGGCGACGGTGCCGCCGGGGGCGAGCACCCGCCGTACCCCCGCGAGCAGCGGCGGCGTGTAGAGCGCCGCGTTGGGCGCGTGCACGAGGTTGTCGGGGCCGTTGTCGACGTCGAGGAGCACCAGGTCGTAGGCGCCGTCGGGGGTGTCGGCGAGCGTCACCGCGACGTCCGCCTCGACGACGCGCAGCCGCTCGTCGGCTAGGTACGCCGGCCCGTGCGGCACCGTGCCGTCGCGCATCCAGGCGACGACGGCGGGCTCGATCTCGACGACGTCGATCCGGCGCACCCGGGCGTCGGCGAGCACGGCGTGCGCGGTGAAGCCGAGCCCCAGGCCGCCGACGAGCACCCGCTCGGGGCGCGCGCACGCGGCCAGTGCCGCGTCGGCCAGCAGCCGCTCGCTGGTGGTCTCGAGGGTGTCCATGACGAAGACGCCGTTCACCCGCAGCTCGAGCGCGCCGTCGTCGCGGCGGCGCAGCGCGACCTCGCCGCGCTCCGAGCGGGCGCGGGCGACGTCACCGGGGGCGGGGGGCTGGTCCACGGCCGGGAGCCTAGTGGGGCGCGGCGTACCGTCGCCGCATGAGACCGCCGCGCCCCCTGCTCCCGCTGCGCGAGGACCGGGGGGCCGCGCTGCGGGCGCAGGCGCCGACGTACGACGCCCTCCTGCGCGGGCGCACGCTCGCCGCGGGCGCCGCCCCGGCCAGGTACGCGGGCGTCGAGCGGGAGCAGGTGGTCGGCCGCGGCGGGGCCGCGTTCGCCCGGGCCGCCACCGCGCTCGGCGCCTGGGAGGTGCAGCGGCGGGCGGGCGTGGGGGTGCGGGCCGACGGACCCGCCACCGCCGAGGGCAGCGTCGCCGAGCTGCTCCTGGGCGCGGGACCCCTCGGGGTGCGGGCGCCGGTGCTCGTCGTGGCCGCGGAGGCGACGCCGCGGCGCGTCGGGTACGCCTACGGGACCCTGCCCGGCCACCCCGAGGAGGGGGAGGAGGCGTTCGTCGTCGAGCACCGCGCCGACGACACCGTGGTGCTCGTCGTGCGGGCGTTCTCCCGGCCCGCGACGTGGTGGTCGCGCCTCGGCGCCCCGGTGACCGCGGTGGTGCAGCGGCGGGTGACCGACCGCTACCTCGCGGCGCTGACGGGGGGCACCGGGATCACTGGGCCGAGCGGACCCTGATCCCGGTGAGCGGCACGGTCACCGCGCCGGAGGGGTCGGTGAAGAAGTCGTTGCCCTGGTCGTCGACCACGATGAACGCCGGGAAGTCCTCGACCTCGATCTTCCACACGGCCTCCATGCCGAGCTCGGGGTACTCCAGCACCTCCTGGCTCTTGATGCAGTCCTGCGCCAGCCGCGCGGCGGGCCCGCCGATCGAGCCGAGGTAGAAGCCGCCGAACTCGGCGCAGGCCTCGGTGACCTGCTTGCTGCGGTTGCCCTTGGCGAGCATCACCATCGAGCCGCCGGCCGCCTGGAACGAGCGCACGTAGGAGTCCATCCGACCTGCCGTGGTGGGGCCGAACGAGCCCGACGCCATGCCCTCGGGGGTCTTGGCCGGGCCGGCGTAGTAGACGGGGTGGTCGCGCAGGTACGCCGGCATCTCCTCGCCCGCGTCGAGCCGCTCCTGGATCTTGGCGTGGGCGATGTCGCGCGCCACCACGAGCGGGCCGGTGAGCGACAGCCGCGTCTTGACGGGGTGTCGGCGCAGCTCGGCGAGGATGTCGGCCATCGGCTGGTTGAGGTCGATGCGCACGACCTCGCCGCCCTGGATGAGCTGCTCCGCGGTGGTGTCGGGCAGGTAGCGCGCGGGGTCGGTCTCGAGCTGCTCGAGGAAGACGCCCTCGGGCGTGATCTTGCCGAGCGCCTGGCGGTCGGCGGAGCAGGAGACCGCGATCGCGACGGGGCACGACGCCCCGTGGCGCGGCAGGCGCACGACGCGGACGTCGTGGCAGAAGTACTTGCCGCCGAACTGCGCGCCGATCCCGAACCCCTGGGTCAGCTCGAAGACCTGCTGCTCCAGCTCGAGGTCGCGGAAGCCGTGCGCCGCCATCGAGCCCTCGGTGGGCAGCGCGTCGAGGTAGTGCGCGCTCGCGTACTTCGCCGTCTTCAGCGCGAACTCCGCGCTCGTGCCGCCGATGACGACCGCGAGGTGGTACGGCGGGCACGCCGCCGTGCCGAGGCTGCGGATCTTCTCGTCGAGGAACTCCAGCAGGCGCTTCGGGTTGAGGATCGCCTTCGTCTCCTGGAACAGGAACGACTTGTTGGCGCTGCCGCCGCCCTTGGCCATGAACAGGAACTTGTACTCCGGCTTCCCCGACGTCTGCGGGGTCGAGTAGATCTCGACCTGCGCCGGGAGGTTCGTGCCGGTGTTCTTCTCGTCGTACGTCGTCAGCGGCGCGAGCTGGGAGTAGCGCAGGTTGAGGCGGGTGTACGCGTCGTACACGCCCGCGCTGATCGCCTCGCCGTCGTCGGCCCCGGTGAGCACGCCCTCCGACTTCTTGCCCATGACGATCGCCGTGCCCGTGTCCTGGCACATCGGCAGCACGCCGCCGGCGGAGATGTTGACGTTCTTCAGCAGGTCGAGCGCCACGAACCGGTCGTTGCCGCTGGCCTCGGGGTCGTCGATGATCCGGCGCAGCTGCGCGAGGTGGGCGGGGCGCAGGTAGTGGGCGATGTCGTGCATGGCCTCGCGGGTCAGCGTGCGGATCGCCTCGGGCGCGACCTCGAGGAACGTGCGCCCGCTGGCCTCGAAGCTCGAGACGCCCTCGGTCGTCACCAGCCGGTACGGCGTGGCGTCGGGCCCCAGGGGCAGCAGGTCGGAGTAGCGGAAGTCGTCGCCCAGCGGTGCGCTCACGGACACGCACCGTAGACGGGGGTCACACCCGCGGGCCGCAGCGGGTCCCCTTCCCCTCGCCGGGCTGGCGCCGCAGGGCGGGGTTGCGGTCGTCGCGACGACGAGTACGGTGGGCGGCATCCACCACGGGAGTCCACGGCAGTGGGCTGAGATGGGGCTGAGACCGCCCCGACCGTCGAACCTGATCCGGGTCATGCCGGCGCAGGAAGTGAGGAGCGTTCTCGTGCCTGCTGTCACCAGCGGCGCGGCCACCGGTGTGCCGCGCCTGTTCTGCCTCGTCGACCTCCACGACGACCTCGCGCTGCTGCCGGCGCTCGCCGCACGGGGGGTGGACGGCTTCCAGGTGCGGGCGAAGACCGCCACGACCGCCGCGCTGGTCGACCTGACCCACCGCGCGGTCGCGGCCGTGCGCCCCCACGGTGCCCGGGTCGTGGTGAACGACCGCCTCGACGTGGCGCTGGCGGCGTCCGCCGACGGGGTGCACCTCGGCGCGGACGACCTCCCCGTGCCCGCCGCGCGCCGCATCGCCGACGCGCTCGACCTCCCGGGCTTCCTCGTGGGGGCCACCTGCCGCGACCGCCCGGCGGTCGCGGCGGCGGCGGCCGCCGGCGCCGACTACGCGGGGTTCGGTCCCGTGGCGCCCTCGGCGTCGAAGGCCGGGCTGCCGGCCCCCCGCGGCGTCGACGGGCTCGCCGCGGCGGTGGGCCCCCTGCCGCTCGTCGCGATCGGTGGCATGACGCCCGCCCTCGCCGCGGACGCCTGGGCCGCCGGCGCCCACGGCGTCGCCGTCATCGGGGCGATCTGGCGACAACCCGACCCCCTGGCCGCAGCGGAGGACCTCCTGGCCGCCCGCTGATGGCGCGGGTGCTCGTGCGGGGCGCCGGCATCGTCGGCCTCGCCGTCGCCGAGGAGCTGCAGCGCCGCGGTCACGTGGTGCTGGTGGTCGACCCGGCACCGGGCTCCGGCGCCTCCCACGCGGCCGCCGGCATGCTCGCGCCCGGCAGCGAGGTCTGGTGGGGCGAGGAGGGGCTGCTCGCCCTGACCCTGCGCAGCGCCGCGCTGTGGCCGGCGTACGCGGCCCGTCTCGGCGTCCCGCTCCACCGCGCCGGCACGCTGCTCGTCGGCCACGACCGCGGCGACCTGCAGGACGTGGAGCGCCAGGTCGCCCTCCTGCGCTCGCTGGGCGGGACCGCCACGCTCCTCGACCGTGCCGCGCTGCGCCGTGCGGAGCCCTCGCTCGGGCGGGTCGCCGGCGGCGCCCTGCTGCCCGACGACCGGGCCGGGGACCCGCGGCGGGTGGTCGCGGCCCTGCGCGCGCGGGTGCGGGTCGAGCCCGCCGCGACGGGGTGGGACCACGACGTCGCGGTGGTGGCGACCGGGGCCCGCCTCCCGCCCCCGCACGCCCACCTCGTGCGCGGCGTCCGCGGCGAGGTGCTCCGGCTGCGCACCGACGACCCGCCGCGCCACGTGGTGCGTGGGTGGGTGGCGGGGGAGCCCGTGTACGTCGTGCCCCGCCCGCGCGAGCCCGGGGCGCCGGACCCCGGCGTCGAGGTGGTCGTCGGTGCCACGAGCGAGGAGCACGACGGTCCACCGGTCGTCACGGCCGGCGGCGTCGCCCGCCTGCTCGAGGCCGCCCGGGTGCTGCTCCCGGGCCTGGACCGGGCCGAGCTCGTCGAGGCCACCGCGCGCGACCGCCCGACGAGCGCCGACCACCTGCCGCTCGTCGGGCCGGCGCCGCCCGCCGACGGTCCCGTCCCGGCCGTCCCCGTCGTGCTGGCCGCCGGCCACTTCCGCCACGGGGTGCTGCTCGCCCCCCTGACCGCACGGCTCGTCGCCGACCACCTCGCGACCGGGCACGTCGAGCCGCTGCTCGACCCCCGCCGTACCGACCACCACGCCCGCACCGACCCCGAGGAGCGCCATGCCCCACCTCACCGTCAACGGTGAACCCGTCCCCACGCCGGCCCGCACCGTCGCCGAGCTCGTGGCCGCCCACGTCGGGGATCCCGCCGGGCACGCCGTGGCGGTCAACGGCACCGTCGTGCGTCGCGCCGCGCACGCCACCACGCCCCTGGGCGACGGCGACGTCGTCGAGATCGTGACGGCGGTGCAGGGCGGATGAGCGGCCCGGAGCGCGACGGCCCCGTCGTCGCCGGCGAGCGGCTCGACTCACGGCTCCTGCTCGGCACGGGTGGGCTGCCGCGCCCCGCGCTGCTCGACCCCGTGCTCGACGCCGCCGCGCCGGCCCTCGTCACGGTCAGCGTCCGCCGGACGTCCGCGAGCGCGGCGGGCGGCCTGCTGGCGACGCTGCGCCGCCGCGGGGTGCGCGTGCTGCCCAACACGGCGGGCTGTCGCAGCGCCCACGAGGCGGTGCTGACCGCGGAGCTGGCCCGCGAGGCGCTCGGCACCGACTGGGTGAAGCTGGAGGTCGTCACGGACGACCGGACGCTGCTGCCCGACGTCGTCGAGCTCGTCGACGCGGCCGAGCGGCTCGTCGCCCGCGGCTTCGTCGTGCTGCCCTACACGACCGCCGACGCGGGGATCGCGCGCCGGCTGCTCGACGCCGGCTGCGCGGCCGTCATGCCGCTCGGGTCGCCGATCGGGTCGGGTCTCGGCGTGCTCGACCCGCACGCCGTCGAGGCCCTCGTCGCGACCGTGGACGGGGCGGTCCCCGTGGTGCTGGACGCCGGGGTCGGCACCGCCAGTGACGCCTGCACGGCCCTGGAGCTGGGCTGCGACGCCGTCCTGGCGGCGAGTGCGGTGACCCGGGCCGCGGACCCCGTGGCGATGGCCCGGGCGCTGCGGCTCGCGGTGGAGGCCGGGTGGGCCGCGCGCGGCGCCGGCCGGATCCCACGCCGCTCCGTGGCCCGCGCGTCGAGTCCGTCGACCGGCCGGGTGAGCGCGTGAGGACCGACGTCGTGCTGCTCACGGACCGCTCCCAGCTGTCGCTGGGACGGGGACTGGTCCGCACCGTCCGGGAGTGCGCCGCGGCTGGCCTGCGCACCGTGGTGGTGCGCGAGCTGGACCTCGACGTGCCCGCTCGCACCGCGCTCGTCGCCCGGCTGCGCGAGGTCTCGGACCTCACCGTGCTGACCGCGCGCGTGCCGCTGCCCGGGGCGCACGGGGTGCACCTCGCCGCCCACCAGGCCGCCGAGGGCACGGGCGGGGCCGGTCTCCACGCCCGCTCCTGCCACGACGTCGCGGAGGTCGCGCGCGCGGCCGGACAGGGCGCGGCGTACGTGACGCTCTCCCCGTTCGCCCCCACCGCGAGCAAGCCGGGCCACGGTCCGGCGCTGCCCCCCGCGGTGTACGGCGAGGCCCGCCGCCGCTGCGCCGGCGCGGCGACCCGGGTGCTCGCCCTCGGCGGGATCGACGCCCGCACCGCGGCGGACGCGGTGCACGCCGGCGCCCACGGTGTCGCCGTCATGGGCGCGGTGATGCGCGCCCCGGACCCCGGCGTCGAGGTCGCCGCCCTCCTCGCGGCGGTCGACGCCGCCACCGCGGCGGGGCCGGGGGACGGACGATGACGTCGTCGTCACCGCCGTCCGCCACGCCGCCCGTCGTCCTCACCGTCGCGGGCACCGACTCCGGGGGCGCCGCGGGTGTGGCCGCCGACCTCACGACGTTCGCCGCCCACGGCGTGCACGGCGCCTGCGTCGTCACGGCGGTGACGGCCCAGGACACCACCGGCGTGCACGCCGTGCACGTCCCCCCGCCCGGCATCGTGGCCGCGCAGCTGGACGCCGTGCTCGGGGACCTGCCGGTCGGTGCCGTCAAGACCGGGGTCCTCGGCTCGCCGGAGGTCGTCCGCCTCGTCGCCGACCGGCTCGGGGGGCACCCCGACCGCCCGCTCGTCGTCGACCCGGTGCTCGTGGCGACCTCGGGCGCCGTGCTCGGCGACGCGGCGGTCGCCGCGGCGTACGCCGACGTCCTGCTGCCCCGCGCGAGCGTCGTGACGCCCAACGCCGACGAGGCCCGCGCCCTCCTGCGCCTCGCGCCCGACGACGCCACGCCCGCGCCCCGCCTCGCTGCGGCCCTCGCGCAGGCCGGCTGCGCCGTCGTGCTCACCGGCGGGCCCGCTCCCGGGTCCGACCCGGGGGCGACCTGCACCGACTGGCTCGCCCGGCCGGGCCGGAGCCCGGTGCCGCTCGCCCACCCGTGCGTCCGCACCGAGAACGACCACGGGTCCGGCTGCACCTTCTCCGCCGCGCTGGCCGCCGCGCTCGCCGGGGGCGCGGACCTCGAGCCCGCCGTGGGCGCGGCCGCCCGCTACGTGGCCCGCCAGCTCGCACGCTCGGCGCGCTGGACCCTCGGCCGCGGCCGCGGGCCCGTCGCCCACACCGTCGACCCCCACCCGTCCCACCGAACCGAGGAGACCCCATGACCACCACCGACCCGTCCACCGAGCCCGCCGAGCCCGCCGAGCCCGCCCCCTCGACCCCGGCCGGTCCGGTGCACCCGGCGCACGCGCGCGTGCTGCTCGACGGCCCGCCCGGCCCCGACGGCACGCCGCTGCGCGTGCCCGTGACCCGGGTGGCGCTGACCGACGGCAGCACGTTCGACCGCTACACCACGGCGGGCCCCGGCTCCGCGCCCGAGGTCGGCCTGCCGCCGCTGCGGACCCCGTGGCTGGACGCCCGCGGCGACACCGCGCCGTACCCGGGCCGCGTCCCGGGCCTCCGCGACGACGGCCCCGCCGCCGTGCGCCGCGGCGAGGTGCGCACGCAGTGGCGTGGCGAGCGGCGGGACCCCCGCAGGGCCCTCCCCGGGCGGCGCCCCACCCAGCTCCACCTGGCACGGCAGGGAGTCGTGACGGCGGAGATGGCCTACGCGGCCGCCCGGGAGGGGTGCGACCCGGAGCTGGTGCGCAGCGAGGTCGCCGCGGGCCGCGCCATCGTCCCGGCCAACGTCAACCACCCCGAGCTGGAGCCGATGGTCATCGGCCGCCGCTTCCTCGTGAAGGTGAACGCGAACATCGGCAACTCGGCCGTGACCTCGTCGGTCGCGGAGGAGGTGGAGAAGCTGACCTGGGCCGTCACCTGGGGTGCCGACACCGTCATGGACCTCTCGACCGGGGACGACATCCACACCACGCGCGAGTGGGTGGTGCGGAACTCGCCCGTGCCGATCGGCACGGTGCCGCTCTACCAGGCGCTCGAGAAGGTCGGGGGCGACGCGGCCGCGCTGACGTGGGAGGTCTACCGCGACACCGTGGTCGAGCAGTGCGAGCAGGGCGTCGACTACATGACCGTGCACGCCGGCGTGCTCCTCGAGCACGTGCCGCTCACCGCGGACCGGGTGACGGGCATCGTGTCGCGAGGCGGCTCGATCATGGCGGGCTGGTGCCTGGCCCACCACCAGCAGAACTTCCTGCACACCCACTTCGACGAGCTCTGCGAGCTGCTCGCCGCGTACGACGTCAGCTTCAGCCTGGGCGACGGCCTGCGGCCGGGGTCGGTCGCCGACGCCAACGACGCGGCCCAGCTCGCCGAGCTGCGCACCCTGGCGGACCTGACGGTCCGCGCCTGGGACCACGACGTTCAGGTGATGGTCGAGGGGCCGGGGCACGTGCCGCTCGACCTCGTGGAGGAGAACGTGCGCCTGCAGCAGGAGTGGTGCCACGGTGCGCCCTTCTACACGCTCGGCCCGCTGGCGACCGACGTGGCGCCGGGCTACGACCACATCACGTCCGCCATCGGCGCGGCGGCCATCGCGATGCACGGCACGGCGATGCTCTGCTACGTCACCCCGAAGGAGCACCTGGGCCTGCCCGACCGCGACGACGTCAAGACGGGCGTGGTGACCTACAAGCTGTGCGCCCACGCCGCCGACGTCGCGAAGGGCCACCCCCGGGCGCGGGAGTGGGACGACGCCCTGTCCCGGGCCCGCTTCGAGTTCCGCTGGCACGACCAGTTCGCCCTCTCCCTCGACCCGGTCACCGCGCAGGCGCTGCACGACGAGACGCTCCCGGCCGAGGCGGCCAAGACCGCGCACTTCTGCTCGATGTGCGGCCCGCGGTTCTGCTCGATGCGGATCAGCCACGACGTCCGCGAGCGGTTCGCGGGGATGCAGGAGAAGTCCCGCGAGTTCGTCGAGCTCGGCGGCACGGTGTACGTCGAGCCCCACTGACCCCCGGAGCCCCGGAGCCCCGGAGCCCCGGACCCCCGGAGCCCTCACCCGCACGCTCGCGCCCGCCGACCCCGACCTTCGTCGGGTCCCGGCACCGGCCCACGACACCTAGGCTGGGGCGCGTGAGCGATCCGTCCCAGCTGCGCATCTCCGACGCCGACCGGCACAAGGTGGCCGACCTGCTCCGCGACGCGGCGGGGGAGGGCCGCCTCGAGCCCGACGAGCTCGACGAGCGGCTCGAGGCCGCGTACGGCGCCAAGATCTACGCCGACCTCGTGCCGCTGCTGGCCGACCTCCCCGGCGAGGCGCCCACGGGGGGCGGGCTCGCCGTACCGGGGGCGGCGGCGCCGTCGCCCGTCTCGTTCACGAAGTCGACGGGCGGCGCGCCCGTGCCCGCCGACCACTACGCGGTGAGCGTCGCGGTGATGAGCGGGGTCTCGCGCAAGGGCGTGTGGGAGGTCGGGCCGACGCACAACGCGTTCGCCCTCATGGGCGGGGTCGAGCTCGACCTGCGGGAGGCGCGCTTCGCGTCGCGCGAGGTCGTCATCATCGCCAACGCGCTGATGGGCGGGGTCGACATCACCGTGAACGCCTGGACCCGGGTCGTCATCGACGGCGTCGGCATCATGGGCGGCTTCGAGCAGGGCCGCGACCGCGTCGAGGCGCAGTACGACGAGCACTCGCCCGTCGTGCGGGTCCGCGGGGTCGCGCTCATGGGCGGCGTGAGCGTCACCCGCAAGGCCATGCCGGGGGAGCGCAGGCGGAAGCGCAAGCTCCTCGAGTGAGACGCCGACGGCCCCCGGTCCTGGTGGACCGGGGGCCGTCGTGCGTCCGGGGCGGTGCCCGGGTCGCGGTTCGCGGTGGGTCAGGCGGTGGTGCGGGTGGCGGGGCCGTCCAGCTCCGGGATGCGCCCGGCGCGGGTGCGGTCCACCGTCAGGTTCTCGCCCGTCGCGGGGTCGAACAGGTGCATCTGCGAGGTGTCCACCCAGATCTCCGCCTCGTCGCCCTCGCGGACGCGGCTCGCGCCGTCCAGGCTGATGACGAGCTGCGTGCGCAGCTGGTCGCCGTCGAGGTCCTTCTCCAACTGCTCGAGCTGCTTCTGGACCTCCGGCGGCGCCTCGAACGGCAGGTAGGCGTAGGTCTCGTTGCCGAGCCACTCGACGACCTCGACCTTGGCCCGGAACGTCGAGCCCGTCGGCGCCTTCGCCTCGTCGACGAGCGACGCGTCCTCGAAGGCCCCGGGGCGGATGCCCGCGATGAGCAGGCCCCGGCCGGCGACCTTCTCGGCCCGGTCGGCCGGGATCTCGACGGTGCCGAACGGCAGCTGCACCTTCGTGCCGTCCACCTCGGCCGGCAGGAAGTTCATCGGCGGGGAGCCGATGAAGCCAGCGACGAAGAGGTTGCCGGGGTTCTCGTAGAGCTCCCGCGGCGACGCGAGCTGCTGCAGCACGCCCCGCTTGAGGACCGCGACGCGGTCGCCGAGCGTCATGGCCTCCGTCTGGTCGTGCGTGACGTAGACGGTGGTGATGCCCAGCTTCTTCTGCAGCCGCGCGATCTCCGTGCGCATCTGGCCGCGGAGCTTGGCGTCGAGGTTCGACAGCGGCTCGTCGAAGAGGAACGCGTCGGCGTCGCGCACGATGGCGCGGCCCATGGCCACGCGCTGGCGCTGACCGCCCGACAGGTTGCCGGGCTTGCGGTCGAGGTGCTCGTCGAGCTCCAGCGTCGCCGATGCCTCACGGACCTTCGCGTCGACGTCGGCGTCGGAGGCGCCCGCCAGCCGCAGCGGGAACGCGATGTTCTCGTAGACGGTGAGGTGGGGGTAGAGCGCGTAGTTCTGGAACACCATCGCCAGGTTGCGGTCGCGGGGAGCCAGGTCGTTGACGCGCTTCTCGCCGATGACCATGTCCCCGGAGGTGATGTCCTCCAGGCCCACGATCATCCGCAGCAGCGTCGACTTCCCGCACCCCGACGGCCCCACGAGGATCACGAACTCGCCGTCCGCGATGTCGATGGAGACGTCGTTCACCGCGGGGAAGCCGTCGCCGTACTTCTTGACGATGTTCTTCATCTGGATGCCGGCCACGGAATCATCCCTTCACTGCGCCGGACGTGAGCCCGGCGACGATCTTGCGCTGGAAGACCAGCACGATGACGATGATCGGGATCGTCGCGATGACGGCTCCCGCGGCCAGCAGGGACGCCGGCCGGTTGAACGGATCTGCCCCGACGAAGAACGACAGCGACGCGGGGATCGGTCGCGCGGCCTCGGTGGAGGTCAGCGAGATCCCGAAGACGAAGTCGTTCCAGGCGAAGAAGAACGTGAGGATCGCGGCGGTGAACACGCCGGGTGCCGCCAGCGGCACGATCACCTTGCGGAAGGCCTGCCACGACGTGGCGCCGTCGACCTGGGCGGCCTGCTCCATCTCCCACGGGATCTCCCGGAAGAAGGCGGACAGGGTCCAGATCGCCAGCGGCAGCGTGAAGGACATGTACGGGATGATCAGGCCGGGCCACGTGTCGTAGAGCCCGATCGCCCGCCACAGGTCGAACAGCGGGCCGACGAGCGAGACCACCGGGAACATGGCGATCGCCAGTGCCGTGGTGAGCACGAGCTTCTTGCCCTTGAACTCCAGCCGCGCGATCGCGTACGCCGCGAGCGTGGCCACGATCACCGACAGCAGCGTCGCGATGAGCGAGATGCCGATCGAGTTGAAGATGGCCCGGCGGAACTGGTCGTTCTCCCAGGCGGCCACGTAGTTGTCCCAGCCGGCGAACCCGCCGTCGGCGGGGAAGAACCCGGGGCTGCCGTTGGTGATCGACTCCTGCGACTTGAAGGAGAGCGAGATGATCCAGGCGACCGGCAGCAGGCACCAGACGAGGATCAGCAGTGCGCCGACGGCGATGCCGGCCTTGCGGAGCGCGGAACCGTTACCCATCGCTCATCCCTCCTGCCGGGCCGCGGCGAGGTCGACGCGGAAGAGCTTGACGATGAGGAAGGCGATCACGAGCACCGAGAGGAACAGCAGCACCGACAGTGCCGAGCCCATGCCGATCTGGAACTGCTCGATCACCTGGCGGTAGGTGAGGAACGAGACCGACTCGGTGCCCACCGCGCCCGCCGTCATCACGAAGATGTTGTCGAAGATGCGGAACGCGTCGAGGGCGCGGAACAGGATCGCGACCATGATCGCGGCCCGCATGTTCGGCAGGATCACCCGGAACAGGCGCTGCCACCACGTGGCGCCGTCGACCTTGGCGGCCTCGATCATGTCCTCCGACACCTGCGCCAGACCGGCGAGGAGCAGCAGCGACATGAACGGCGTGGTCTTCCAGATCTCGGAGACGCAGATCGCGAAGAGCGCCGGGAACTGCTCGCCGAACCAGTTGAAGTTGCCCTCGACGAACGGCAGCCACAGGTTCACGAACCCGTTCGTGCCGCTGAAGGCGAACTGCCAGGCGAAGCCCGAGACGACCGTGATGATGCCGTAGGGGATGAGGATCGACGTGCGGATGATGCCGCGCGCGAAGATCACCCGGTGCATCACCAGGGCGAACACGAACCCGATGATCAGCTCGAAGAACACCGTGACGATCATGATGCCGACCGTCACGGCCATCGTGCGCCAGAACAGCGGGTCGGTCAGGGCGGTCACGTAGTTCTGCAGGCCCACGAAGGACCGGTCGTCCGGCGCCGTGAGGGCGTAGTTCGACAGCGAGAGCCACAGCGCCTGGAGCATCGGGAACGCCGTGACGAGGAGCATGACGACGAGAGCCGGGGCGACCAGCTTCATGCCGAGCTTGTTCTCGGCCACGGCCCGGTCGCTGGCCTTCTTCCGCTGCGCCTCCGGGGCGGGTGCGGTCACGGTGTGGGTCACAGCAGGGCCTCCCCTCTCAGGACCTCGCGCAGGTACTCCGCCGACTCGCGCGGGGTGCTCTCGGGGTCGACGTCGAAGGGCGAGTGCCACTGCGACTGCACGGCGCCCGAGATCTGGTTGTAGAACGCGCTCTTCGGGCGGGGGCCGCCCTCCTCGACGCTCGTGCGGAACAGCTCGAGCAGCGTGGGGTCGTAGGCGTCGACGAGCTCCTGCTCGTCGTACACCGACGCCCGGGCGGGCATGAGGCCGTCGGTGACCGCGAGCGCCAGCTGGGCCTCGGGGTCGGTGACGCACTGGGCGGCCTCGAGGGCGTGGTCCTGGTGCTCGGTGAAGGCCCCGACCCCGATGTTGATGCCGCCGACGGGGGGCTTGGACGCCTCGCCCTCGACGGTGCGCGGGTAGCGGGCCCACGCGAGGTCCCCGAACTGCTCCTCGGTGACGACCGTGTTGGTCTCGCTGGGCTCGTAGTTCTTGTAGACGAACGTCCAGTTGGTCATGAACTCGCCCGGGCTGCCCTCGGCGAACATGGCGCCGAGCGAGGTGCCCTCGCGGGAGACGGAGAGGTCGGACTGCGCGGCCTCGGAGTCGGCGAGCTGCTGGACGACCGCGGCGGCCGCCCGTCCGGCCTCGGAGTCGATCTCGACCTCGGCGTCGACGCCGGCCTCGGTGTTGCTGACGATCTCGCCGCCGGCGCCCTGCACCAGCGCGTTGATCCACACCATGTAGGCCTCGTAGCGGTCGGCCTGCACCCCCACGGTCGCGCCGTTCTCGGACGCGGCGGTGATGACCTGCTCCCAGGTCGCGGTGCCGGCCTCGAGGTCCTCGGAGATGCCGGCCGCGTCGGCGAGCGACTGGCGGTACCAGAGCACCTGCGTGTTCGCCCACTGCGGCGCGGCGTAGACGCCGTCCTCCCAGGTCACGGTCTCCGCGGGACCGGCGAGGACGTCGTCGTCGACGACGGCCGAGGCCACGTCCTCGGGCAGCTCCAGGAGCCAGCCGGCGCTCGCGAACTCCGGCACGAAGACCGGGTCGAGGCTCATCAGGTCCGTCGAGCTGTCCGACGCGGCGAGCCGGCGCGCGAGCTGCGTGCGCTGGTCCGTGGCGCCCGTGGGCAACAGCTGGATCTCGATGTCGTAGTCGTCCGTGCTGCACCGCTCGGCCAGCGACGTCAAGGTCGCCTGGCCGTCGGGGTTGATGTACCAGTTCAGCGTCGGCTTGCCGGAGCTGCCGCACGCGGTGAGCGTGCTCGCCGCCAGCACGAGCGTCGCCGCCGCGCCGACCCTCCGTCCGAGACGGGGATGGGGGCCACCCATGTGCCACTCCCTCTCCATTGAGTTGTGTGGCCCTCAGGTCTAGACCTTCGCGGCGGCGTTGTCCAGCACCCCGGCCGCCCCTGGTGCCACGGAACGTCTCGTGAGCGTAACCCCAGGTCAGAAAGGGGGTCGGGCGGTGCGGAGGGGGTATGTGCGGACCAGGGATGGGTACGGCGCGCCCCCCGCCCCCTCAGGGGCGCCTCAGGCGGTCCTCAGGCGGTGGCGCGGGTCGCCCGACGGGCCGTGCTGGTGATGGCGTCGGCGAACGAGGGGAAGAGACCGCGGGGGAGGTCGTGGCCCATCCCGGCGACGAGCACGAGCCGCGCGCCGGGAACGGCCGCGGCGGTCGCCCGCCCGCCCGAGGGGTGCACCATCCGGTCCTGCTTGCCGTGCAGCACGGTGACGGGCACCCGCACCTCGCGCAGCTTCGCCGTGCGGTCGGGCTGCGTGAGGATCGCCCCCATCTGCCGCAGGATCCCGGACCCGCTGACGCCCCGCCCGTGGGTCTCCACGGCCCGCGAGCGCACTGCGTCGTCGGTGTCGGTGTAGGCCGGCGAGCCGATGAGGCGGGCCATCATGGCGGTGCTCGCGACGTACGACTCCAGGTCGGGGCGGCGCGGGGCGACGAGCACGGGCAGCAGCCGCGGGTGCTGCCAGCCCACACGGCGGTTGCCGGTCGTGGACATGATCGAGGTCAGCGACAGCACCCGCTCCGGGTGGTCGACCGTCAGGGTCTGGGCGATCATGCCGCCCATCGAGACCCCCGCCACGTGCGCCCGGTCGATGCCGAGGTGGTCGAGGAGCAGCACGGCGTCCTCGGCCAGGTCGGCCATCGTGTAGGGCACGTGCACCGGCAGGCCGAGGAAGGCGCGCACGATCGCGGCCTTGCCCACGCGCTCGGCCACCCGGGTCGACCGGCCGACGTCCCGGTTGTCGTAGCGCACGACGAAGTAGCCCTCGGCCGCGATCATCCGGCACAGCTCGTCGGGCCACCACGTCATGTGGCCGCCGAGCCCCATGACGAGGAGCACCGGCGGGTCCCCGGTGTCGCCGTACGTCTGGTAGCAGAGCTCGAGGTCGTCGCGCACCGGCGCGAACGACTCCGGCGAGCGGGGTACGGCGGCCAGCCCGGGCGGCAGGTCGGTCCCCGGCTCCACGTCCTCCGGCTCGGGCGCCAGACCGGCGTCGAGGTGCTCCTCCGCCCCGACGTCCGCCGCTGTCTCGTCGGCGGTCTCGGGGGCGGTCTCGGGGGCGGTCTCGGGGGCGGTCTCGGGGGCGGTCTCGGGGGTGCGGGCGGGGTCGTCCGGGGCCATGCCCGCCATGATGACAGCCGCTCCCGACGGGCTCAGCGCTCGAAGTCGATGGCGGAGTAGGCGCGCAGCTTGCTGAGCCGGTGCTCGGAGACGACCTGGCGGATGGTGCCGCTGCGCGAACGCATGACGAGCGAGTCGGTGGTGGCCCCGCCGCCGGAGTAGCGCACGCCGCGCATGAGCTCGCCGTCGGTGATGCCCGTGGCCACGAAGAAGCAGTCGTCGCCCGTGACGAGGTCGTCGGTGTGGAGCACGTGGTCGGGGTCCAGGTCGTGCCCGGCGTCGAGGGCGCGCTGGCGCTCCTCGTCGTCGGTGGGCCACAGGCGGCCCTGGATGGTGCCGCCCAGGCACTTCATCGCGCAGGCCGTGATGATGCCCTCGGGGGTGCCGCCGACGCCGAGGAGGAGGTCGACGCCGGAGCCGGGCCGGGCAGCGGCGATGGCGCCGGCGACGTCGCCGTCGGTGATGAACTTGATGCGGGCCCCGGCGTCGCGGATCTCCTGCGCCATCTGCTCGTGGCGCGGGCGGTCCAGCAGCACGACGGTGACGTCCTCGACGCCCGAGCGCTTGGCCTTCGCGACGCGGGCGATGTTCTCGGCGACGGGGAGGCGGATGTCGACGACGTCGGCGGCCTCGGGGCCCGTCACCAGCTTCTCCATGTAGAAGACGGCGGAGGGGTCGTACATCGACCCGCGCGGGGCGACGGCCAGCACGGCGACGGCGTTGGCCATGCCCTTCGCGGTCAGGGTGGTGCCGTCGATCGGGTCGACGGCCACGTCGCACTCCGGGCCGGTGCCGTTGCCGACGCGCTCGCCGTTGTAGAGCATCGGGGCGTCGTCCTTCTCGCCCTCGCCGATGACGACCGTGCCGTTCATGCCGACGCTCGAGATCATGACGCGCATGGCGTTGACGGCGACGCCGTCGGCGCCGTT
Organism: Nocardioides sp. ChNu-153; assembly: GCF_030466625.1. Taxonomy (GTDB): domain Bacteria; phylum Actinomycetota; class Actinomycetes; order Propionibacteriales; family Nocardioidaceae; genus Nocardioides. Next base: position 184,683 of record NZ_JADEVT010000004.1, on the reverse strand, counting down.
CTTGTCGCCCTTGCCGACCCAGCGCCCCGCCGCCATGGCGGCCGCCTCCGTGACCCGCACGAGCTCGAGCGCGAGGTTGCGGTCGGGCGCCTCCGGCTCGACCCGCAGGTCTTCGGGCAGGTCGGACACCGTCGAGGGATCAGTCGCCATGGCCGGATCGTAGCGTCGGGGCGGCGTCGTCGGCGGCACCGGCCGGGTAGCGGGTCACGGCCGTCTCCTTCGCGCTCGCCCAGACCTCGACCCCCGGGTGCAGGCCCAGCTCGGCCACCGCGGCGGCCGTGACGTCGGCCAGGAGGGCGTCCGGTCCGTCGCCGGAGGTGCGCACGGACACGCGGACCCCGTCGCCGTACGGGACGACCTGCTCGACCCGCCCGCGCCAGCGCAGGCGCGCCGAGCCCGACGGCGCGGTGGGGGCGCCGGGTGACAGCGTGACGGCGCTGGGCCGGAAGGCCGCGAGCCCGGCCGGCCCGGCGGGCACCAGGTTGAGGCCCACGAGCCGGGCCACGTGGTCGGTGCGGGGACGGGCGGCCACCTCGGCCGGCGTGCCCTCCTGCGCCACGCGGCCGTCCTCGAGCACCAGCATCCGCGTGCCGAGGGCGAGCGCGTCGACGGCGTCGTGGGTGACGAGGACGGTGGTGCCGCCGTACGTCGCGAGGTGGCGGGCGAGCTCCACCCGCAGGGTGGCGGCCACCCCGACGTCGAGGCCGGCGAACGGCTCGTCGAGGAGCAGGAGCTCGGGGTCGGTGGCCAGGGCCCGCGCGATCGCGACCCGCTGCGCCTGGCCCCCGGAGAGCTCGCCGGGCCGCCGCTCGGCGAGGTGCCCGACGCCGAGCCGCTCGAGCTCGGCGTCGGCCCGGTCGCGGGCCGCGCGGCGCTCCACCCCGCGGGCGCGCAGCCCGAAGGCCACGTTCTCCCGGGCGTCGAGGTGCGGGAAGAGGGCCTGGCCCTGCACGACGTACCCGACCCGCCGGTCGCGGGGGAGCAGCAGGGGGGAGGTCCAGCAACGGCCGCCCACGGCGACCGCCACCTCGGCGGGGCCACCGGGGAGCAGGCCGGCGAGGCAGCGCAGCAGGGTCGTCTTCCCCGACCCGTTGGGGCCGACGACGACGAGCACGTCACCCTCCTCCGCCCGTACGGCGGCCCGCAGCCGCCCGGGCACGTCGAGGTCGGCGACCAGCCCGCTCACGCCACTACCCCCGTCCCGACCCGTGGGGCGGCGCCGGTTGTGAGCCACCGGTTGCGCAGCAGCGCGAGCACCCCCACCGACACGAGCAGCAGGATCATCGCGAGCGTGCGCGCCGCCTCGGGGTCGGCGAGGTAGACCGCGTAGATGCGCGACGGCATCGTCTGGGTGGTGCCGGGGTAGTTGCCGGCGAACGTCACGGTGGCGCCGAACTCGCCGAGCGAGCGCGCCCAGGCGAGCACCGACCCGGCGACGACGCCGGGCAGGGCCAGCGGGAGCGTGACGCGGCGGAAGGTGTACCACCGGGTCGCGCCGAGGCCGGCGGCCACCTCGTCGAAGCCCTCCCCGGCGGAGCGCAGGGCCCCCTCGACGCTGATGACGTAGAAGGGCAGCGACACGAACGTGTGCGCCACCACGACCGCGGCGGTGGTGAAGGGCAGGGTCAGCCCCGTGGCCGCGTCGAGCGGCCCGCCGACCAGGCCGCTGCGTCCCAGCGCCGCGATGAGGGCGACGCCGGCGACGACGGGCGGGAGCACGAGGGGGACGGTGACGAGCGCCCGCACGAGGCCGCGGCCGGGGAAGTCGACACGGGCCAGCACCCACGCCAGGGGAGTGCCGAGCACCAGGCACGCGACGACCGTGGCCAGCGAGGTCTGCGCGCTCAGCCGCAGGGCGGCGAGCACGTCGGGGGAGCGCAGGTCGGCGAGCAGGGACGACCAGGGCGTCGCGAGCACGAGGGCGAGCAGCGGCACGGCCAGGAAGACCACCGCCAGCGCGGCGGGCACCCACAGCAGCGCCGGCGGCCGTCCCAGGGTCGCCCGGTCGCTCACGGGGGCCCGAACCCGGCGGCGCCCAGCACGTCGGCGCCGGCCTCGGACAGGACCAGGTCGACGAACTCCGCCGCCAGGTCGGGATGGGCGCTCTGCGCCAGCGTGGTGACGGGGTACGCGGTGACGAGGGACCCCGGGAGGTCGAACGTCGCGACGTCGGCGCCGGCGGCGCGGGCGTCGGTGCGGTAGACCAGCCCGGCGTCGGCCTCGTCCTCGCTCACCCGCGCCAGCGTGGCCTTGACGTCGCGCTCCAGGCTCGCCGGCTCGCGCGTGACGCCCGCGTCGGCCAGCGCCTGCGCGGCGAGGACCCCGCAGGGGGCGGTCTCGACGCACACGACGTAGGTGACGGCGTCGTCGTCGAGGGACGCGATGCCCGTGACGCCGGCCGGGTTCGCGGCGGGGGTGACGAGCACCAGCTCGTTCGTGGCGAAGACGGCCGGGTCGTCGGCCCGGGCGTCCCCGGCGCGCTCCATCGAGGCGGTGTCGGCCGTCGCCAGCACGTCGCCCGGCGCGCCTTGCGCGGCCTGGTCCGCCAGGGTGCCCGAGGAGTCGAGCACCAGGTCGACGCTGACGCCCTCGTGCTCGGCCTCGAACTGCTCGGCCAGCTCGGTGAAGGTGCCCGTCAGGGACGCGGCCGCGAGGACGGTGAGGGTGCGCGCGTCGTCGCCCCCCGTCGTACCTGCGTCGGAGCCGCACGCCGCGAGGGGGAGCACCACGAGCGCGGCGAGGGCGGCGCCGAGCGGGCGGCGGGTGCGGGGGAGGGGCACGAGGGCTCCGATCGGTCGGCCGGTGGGAGGCGGGGCCGGGCGCATCAGGGGCGCTCGACGACGACGGTGGTGGACTTGACCGACGCGACGGCGCGGGCGCCGGGCTCGAGGCCCAGCTCGCGGGCCGCCTCGGCGCTCATCAGCGACACGACCCGGAAGGGCCCGCAGACCATCTCGACCTGTGCCATCACCGTGTCGGCGACGACCCGCGTGACGATGCCCGGCAGCCGGTTGCGGGCGCTCACCGCGCCGGCGCGGGCGTCGTCGGGCTGCTGGTCGGCCTCGCGGGCGGCGTACGCCGCGAGCTCCGGGCCGTCGACCACCGTCCGGCCGCCCTCGCGCCGCGCGGGCAGGCGCCCGGCGTCGATCCAGCGGCGCACGGTGTCGTCGCTCACGCCGAGGAGGGCGGCGGCCTCGGCCACGCGGTAGGTGTCCACGAGGAGCCATCATGCCGCAGGTGCGGTGAGTAGCAGCGTGATCGGGCGGATCCGCGGGTCTGGGCGGCCCCGGCGCCCGCATCCGCGGAACCACGGCCCCGCGGATGCTGGCGCCCGGGCGGCGGCTGCGGGACGTCGCGCCGCGGGTGGGAGGATGGGCGCCGTGAGCGAACCCTCCCGACCCGCCCCCGTGGGCAAGCCCGGCCGGTACGAGCGCAACGTCGGGGGACTCGTCGGGTCGATGATCGTGCTGGTGCTGGCGGTCGTGGCGTTCGTCGTCTTCCGCGACTTCTTCCGCGCCGAGCCCGAGTCCGTCGCGCCCGTGGAGGAGGTCGACTACCTCTCGGCGGTGCGCGCCGGCCAGGAGTCGGGCTTCCCCGTGCTCTACCCGGCCGAGCTGCCCGACGGGTGGCAGGCCACCTCCGCCCGGCTCCCCTTCGGCGACGAGCCGGAGTGGACCCTCGGCATGCTCGTCGACGGCGAGCGCTTCGCCGGGGTCAAGGTGACGCTCGCCGACCAGGAGGCGGTGCTCGACACCGTGCTCGGCGAGGACCGCGAGGCGGACGGGAGCGTCGAGGTGTCCTCCTCCACCACCGCGGTCGCCGGAGGGTGGGGCGTGTGGACCGAGGGCTCGGACACCGCCCTCGTGCGGGCCCTGCCCGCCGCCGAGGCCGAGGCGCCGGCGGTGGCCGTGGTCTACGGCAGCCTCGACGAGGACGAGCTGGTCGACCTCGCCGGCTCCCTGACCGACGCGCCGCTGTCCCGGGGCTGACCCGCGGCCACCCGCAGCCGGTTCATCCACGGGTCGTCCCAGGGTCACGCGGGCGCCACCGCGGTGACCGGGCTGCGTCGCCCGGCTGCGTTCGGGTGGACCGCATGACCTCTCGGAACCCCTCTCGCACCCTGCCGCGGGCCCTGTCGCGGGCCCTGCGCACCGCCACGCCGGCCGTCGTCGCCACGGCCGCTCTCGCCCTCGTCGCCCCCACCGCACCCGCCGGTGCCGCCACCCCCGCGCAGGCCGCCGACCGCGGCCACGGGAACGGCCACGGGAACGGCCACGGGAACGGCCACGGGAACGGCCGCCACGACCAGCCCGAGGTCTTCGGGCACCGTGGCGCCTCCGGCTACCGCCCCGAGCACACGCTGGCGGCCTACGAGCTCGCCATCGCCCAGGGCGCCGACGCCATCGAGCCCGACCTCGTCAGCACCCGCGACGGCGTGCTGGTCGCGCGCCACGAGAACGAGATCAGCGGCACGACGGACGTCGCCGACCACCCGGAGTTCGCCGACCGTCGCACCACGAAGACCATCGACGGCCGGGCCGTCACCGGCTGGTTCACCGAGGACTTCACCCTCGCCGAGCTCAAGACGCTCCGCGCGGTCGAGCGGCTGCCGCAGGTGCGGCCGGGGAACACGGCGTACGACGGCCTCTACGAGGTGCCCACGCTCGACGAGGTGCTGACCTTCGTGGCCGCGGAGTCCCGCGAGGTGGGCCGCGACATCACGGTCGCGCCGGAGACCAAGCACCCGACGTACTTCGACTCCATCGGCCTCAGCCTCGAGGAGCCGCTGGTGGCCACGCTCGACGAGCACGGCCTCGACAGCCGCCGCGACGACGTGGTCGTGCAGTCGTTCGAGACGCAGAACCTGCGCGACCTCGACCGCCTCACCGACGTGCCCCTGGCCCAGCTCGTCGACGCCGCCGGCGCGCCGTACGACCTGGTCGCGGCCGGGGACCCCCGCACGTACGACGACCTCGTCACCCCGGCCGGTCTCCGCCAGATCGCCCGGTACGCCGAGCACGTCGCGCCGCACAAGGACCGCGTGCTGCCGCGGAACCCCGCGACGGGCGCGACGGGTGCCCCGAGCTCGCTGGTGCGCGACGCGCACCGCGCCCGGCTCGAGGTCGTCGTGTGGACCCTGCGGGCGGAGAACCAGTTCATGGCGACGAACTTCCGGATCGGCACCGACCCGAACGCCCACGGCGACCTCGCGGCCGAGTCGCGGGCGTTCCTCGACGCGGGCGTCGACGTGCTGTTCGCCGACCACCCCGACATCGCGGTCCGGGCCCGCGACGCCTGGGTGGCCGAGCAGCCGCGCCGGCGGCGCTGAGTCAGCGGTGCCGGCGGGCCGCCACCACGGTGGCGGCCATGCCGGCGCCCCCGGCCGCGAGCCACGGCAGCGGCAGCAGCCAGCGGGCGTCCACCGCCTCGACCGCGCCGGAGACCAGCAGCGCCCACACCAGGGTGAGGCCCAGGAACGCCACCCCCATGACGAGGTGGCCGACGTTCACCGGGTGCCGCCCGGCCTCCAGCCAGGTGCCGGCCGGCTGCTCGGCCCCCTCCATCCGCTCGGTCCCCTCGGTCTGGTCGGACCCGTCGGTCGCGGTGGGAGTGGCCACGGTCGTCTCCGTCCTGCTCGTGCTGCTCGTCGTCAGCGGCTGGGTGTGGTCCGGCTCGGGGAGCGGCGGGTGCGGGGCGCTCACGGGGTCACCACCACGACGTCGCCGAGCCCGAGGCTGATGTCGAGGCCGAGGGCCTCCTCGGTGCGCACCCCGGGTGTCGTGCCGGGCGCGTCGTGGGCCTCGCGCAGCTGCACGCCCGGCCCGTCCTCGACCCGCCCGAGCACGTCGGCGCCGCCCAGGCCGACGTCGACGAAGACCTCGGCGTCGAGCCCGGCCGGCAGGACCACCTCGACCCGCCCGGCCCCCGCCTCGATCCGCACGGTGCGCCCGGCCAGCCGGTCGGCGTCCCGCACGCCGGACAGGTCGACCCGCAGGTCGCCCGCTCCCTGCCGGTAGCGGTCCTGGACCCCGTCGGCGCCCGACGGCACGACCACGCGCTCCCCGGCGCTGGCCTCCTCGGCCGCGGCCGTCACGGCCGTGACCCCGGCCAGGACGAGGCCGACCAGGACGAGCCCGCCGGCGCGGCCGTAGAACGCCCCGACCACCAGCATCGTGCCGACCACGGCGAGTGCGAGGGCCGGGTAGGCCGACGGCGTCACGGCGAGGCCCGCGACGTCGACCAGGGCCAGGAGCCCCACGCCGAACGTCACGAGCGCGCCGGTGAACCAGAACAGCAGGGGGCCGCGGCGCAGCGGGTTCCGCGGACGCTGCGGCGCGACGTACCGCGGCACGGACGGGTACGGCGGGTGCCCGGCCGCGGCGTCGCCCCCGGGGTGGGTCCCCGGGTACGGCGTGCCCGTGGTGGTCGCGGGGCCGGAGCCGGGCGTGCGGGCGGTCGAGCGGCGCTGGTGGCCGCCCACCACGAGCGCGACGACGAGCAGCACCAGTAGCAAGGGCCAGGGCACCCAGCCCTCGACGAGGTCGCCGAGGAGGGCGAGCGCCGCCAGGGCCCCCGCGACGGCGAGCGCGACCGCGCGGCTGCGGTCGTCGAGCGGGACGACCGCCTCCTCGGTGTCGTCCGAGGGCACCAGCAGCCACAGGGCGCCGTACAGCAGCAGACCGCTGCCGCCGAACAGCACGAGCACGGCCAGCGCGACACGCAGGACGAGGGGGTCGAGGTCGAGGTGGCGGGCCAGCCCGCCCGCGACCCCGGCCACGTAGCGGTCGTCCCGGCAGCGCCGCAGCCGGCGCAGGTCGCGCACCTGCGCCCCCGTCACGCGGGGGCCGTGGTCGTGGGCGTCGCCGGGCCGGGGCCCGCCGGGGGAGGCGGGTGCCTCGTCGTGTGTCGTCGTCATGCGTCCCAGCCTCGTGCGCCGCGGGTCTCCCGACCATCGGGGACGCCCCTGATCCTGCCCCGGGGATGGGCCGGGCGTCGCCTCCCGCGGGTCGGGGTTGGCTCGGGGATCGTCCCGATGTGCGGGGCGGCGCGCCCGTGTGACGATGGCTCCGCCATGCCCGACCCCTTCCCCGCCACCGCCGGCCCGGCCGCCGCCGCACCCGCATCCGCCACCGGTGCCGCGCCCGCCGCCGGCGCCGCCGCCGCACCCGTGCCCGGCGCCGAGACGGCGTCGGTGCGCCGGGCGCGCCGCGACCTCGAGAACGGCCTCGTCGGAGGGGTCGCCGCGGGGCTCGCCGCGCACCTCGCGGTGCCGCTCCTGGCCCTGCGGGTCTTCTTCGCGGTGGCGACGCTGCCGGGCGGTCTCGGCGTCGTGCTGTACGGCGCGTACTGGATGCTCCTGCCCCCCGCGACGGCCCCGGGTCCCGGCGCCCCCGGGCTGGCCGGAGCCACCCGCGACGGCCGCCGCCCCCGGCGTGCCCGGCACGTCGCCAACGTCGGCCAGGCCGCCGTGGTCGGCTCCGTCGCGGTCGGTTGCGTGCTGGTGGTCGAGGCGGCGGTCGGGCGCGGCACCCTCGTGTGGGCGCTCGCGCTCGTCGCGGGCGGCGTCGCGCTGCTGTGGCGCCAGGCCGACGAGGCGCAGCGGGAGCGGTGGCTGGAGCGCACCGAGTCCCTCGACCCGGTCGGCATGGTGCTGGGGTCCGGCGGCTGGGCGGCCTACGCGCGCCTCGCCGCCGGCGGCCTCCTGCTGGCCGGCGGCCTGCTCGTGCTCGTGCTCCGCGACGGCGGGCTCGCGGCGGCGCGCGAGGTGGTGCTGGCGGTGCTGCTGGGCATCGGCGGGCTCGCGGTGGTCGTCGGCCCGTGGGTCGTGCGACTGGTCAGCGACCTGGGCGAGGAGCGCGCCGAGCGGGTGCGCAGCCAGGAGCGCGCCGACGTCGCCGCCCACCTCCACGACTCGGTGCTGCAGACCCTCGCGCTGATCCAGAAGAACGCCCACGACCCGGTCGCGGTCGCGCGGCTGGCCCGCAGCCAGGAGCGCGACCTGCGCGGCTGGCTGTTCGCCGACGAGCGGACCGAGGCGAGCACCCTGGCCGGCGCGGTGCGGGCGGCCGCGGCGGCCGTCGAGGACGACCACGGGGTCGAGGTCGAGGTCGTCACGGTGGGGGACGCGCCGTACGACGAGCGGCTCGCCCCGGTCGTCGCCGCGACGCGGGAGGCCGTGGTCAACGCCGCGAAGCACGCGGGGACGGGGCGGGTGGACGTGTACGTCGAGGTGATCGGCGGCTCCGTCGACGTGTTCGTCCGGGACCGGGGCGCCGGGTTCGCCCCCGACGCCCTGCCGGCGGACCGGCACGGCGTGCGCGGCAGCATCGTCGAGAGGATGGGCCGGCACGGGGGCTGGGCGCGCGTGCGCTCCGCGCCGGGCGAGGGCACGGAGGTGCGCCTGCACCTGCCGGCGCCGACAGCGGGCCAGTCGGGCCAGTCGGGCCAGTCGGGCCAGTCGAGGGAGGACGGACAGTGAGCGACGAGGGCCGGGCGGTGCCGGTGCGGGTGGTGGTGGTCGACGACCACCACATGTTCCGCGCGGGCGTGCGCAGCGAGCTGGCGACCGCGGGCGTCGGGCGGGTCGAGGTGGTCGGCGAGGCCGCCGACGTGGACGAGGCGGTCGCCGTCGTCGCCCGCACACGGCCGGACGTGGTGCTGCTCGACGTCCACCTGCCCGGCGGTGGCGGGGTCGAGGTGGTGCGCCGCAGCGTCACGTCCGCCCCGGGCACCCGCTACCTCGCGCTCAGCGTCAGCGACGCGGCGGACGACGTCATCGGCACGATCCGCGGCGGCGCACGGGGCTACGTGACGAAGACGATCAGCGCGGGAGAGCTGGTCGACGCCATCGGCCGGGTGGCCGACGGTGACGCCGTCTTCTCCCCGCGCCTCGCGGGCTTCGTGCTCGACGCCTTCGCCGGCGCGATCCCGGTGGCGGACGTCGACGCGGACCTCGACCTGCTCTCCGAGCGGGAGCGGGAGGTGATGCGGCTCATCGCCCGCGGCTACGCCTACAAGGAGGTCGCCCGCGAGCTGTTCATCTCGGTCAAGACCGTCGAGACCCACATGTCGAGCGTGCTCCGCAAGCTGCAGCTCTCGTCGCGCCACGAGCTGGCCCGGTGGGCCTCGGACCGGCGCCTGCTCTGAGCGCGGGGGCCGGGCGGGGGGTTGGGCGGGCCCCCACGGGGTAACGGCAGGGATCGGGCGCCCCCAGGCGCTCCCGTGCACGGGAGGTACGACGAGATGACCGATCCCGCACCACCGGCCGCCCTCGGCGCCGAGGCTGCGCGGGCGCCGGACGACGGGCCCGACGACCTGCACCGCGCCATCACCGGCCGGCTGCTCTTCTTCTAGGTCCTCGGCGACGTCCTCGGCTCCGGCATCTACGTCCTCATCGGCGCGGTGGCCGCCGCGGTCGGCGGGGCCTTCTGGCTCGCGTTCATGGCCGGCGTCACCGTGGCCACCCTGACCGGGCTGGCCTACGCCGAGCTCGTCACGAAGTACCCGCAGGCAGCCGGCGCCGCGCTCTACGTCGGCAAGGCGTTCCGCTCGCCCGCGTTCACCTTCCTCGTCACCATCAGCATGCTCTCGGCGACCTTCGCGGCCGCGGGGTCGCTGGCGACGGGCTTCTCGACGTACTTCGCCGCGGTCTGGGACGCCCCGCCCGCGCTGCTGGTGTCGGTCGTCTTCGTCTGCCTGCTGGCGCTCGTCAACTTCATCGGCATCACCGAGTCCGTCGCCGCGAACCTCGTGATGACGGTGGTGGAGGTCTCGGGCCTCGTCATCATCGTGGTCATCGGCGTCGCCCACGTGGCGAGCGGCGAGGCGGACGCGGGGGTGCTCACCAGCTTCGAGGCCGACGGCAACCCCGTGTGGGCGCTGGTCGCCGGCGTCGCGCTCGCCTTCTTCGCCATGACGGGGTTCGAGAACGCGGCCAACGTCGCCGAGGAGACGGTCGACCCGCGGCGCACCTTCCCCCGCGCGCTGGTGGGCGGCATGGTCGGCGCCGGCATCGTCTACGTGCTCGTGGCCGTCAGCGCCGCGCTCGTCGTGCCGTTCGACCGCCTCGTCGCCACCGACGGCGACCCCGCGCTGCTGCAGGTGGTGCAGGCGGACGTCGTGCCCGTCCCCGACGGCACGATGGTGACGCTGTTCTCGATCATCGCCATGGTCGCGATCACGAACACGACCCTCGTCGCGATCGTGACGCAGTCGCGCATCCTCTTCGGCATGGCCCGCGAGGACGTCGTGCCCGGGGTGTTCGCGCGGGTGCACGCCACCCGGCGCAGCCCGTGGGTGGCCCTGGTCTTCGCCGCGGTGGTCGTCGTGGCCCTGCTGTGCGTGGGCACGCTGGTCGACCGCGCCGGGTGGGGCGGCAGCGATGGGCTCGTGACCACGCTCGCCAACGTCACGGTCGTGCTCCTGCTGTTCATCTACGGCCTCGTGATCGTCTCCGCGCTCCGGCTGCGCGGGACGGACGAGGGCCCGGGGACGTTCCGGGCGCCGACGGCGCTGCTCGTGCTCGGGCTGGCGGGCAACGCGGCGCTGCTCGTCTACGTCGTGGTGGACGACTGGACCTCGCTCGTGTGGTGTGCGGGGCTGCTCGGCCTGGGCGTCCTGCTCTACCTGTGCGAACGGGTGCTGGGACGGCGCCGGGACGGGGGTGCGTGATGCACGTCGTCGTCGCCACCGACGGGTCCCGGCAGTCGCTCGCCGCCGCCCGCCACCTGCGCTCGTTCGCCGACCCCGGCGCCCTCACGACGATCACGGTCCTCGCCGTGGTGCGGCCGCTGGCCGCGGTGTCGTTCGTCAACGAGCTCGACCCCGGCCCGCGGGAGTCGGCGACGCAGGAGGTGGCGTCGTTCCGCGACGCGGCCCGCGCCGCCACCGCGGCGGTCGCCGCCGTGTTCGCGGACTGGGGGCCCGAGGTCGCACGCCGGGTCCGCAGCGGCTCGCCGGGCGCCGAGATCATCCGGTTCGCCGAGGAGGTCGACGCCGGGCTGGTCGTCGTCGCCAGCGGCGGGCGGGGGCTCTCGGACCGGGTGCTCCTGGGCAGCACCGCCCAGCGGGTGCAGCAGTACGCGCCGTGCCCCGTGCTGGTGGTCCGTCCCCAGCCGCGTCGCAAGCGCTGAGGGCGGCGGCAGCACCGGCGCCGGCCGCGCCGGCGGGGACTACGCTGCGGGCCGTGGAGATCCTGCGCCTCGTCCTCCTGCTGCTGCACGTGCTCGGCTTCGCGGCCCTCATCGGCGGGCTGCTCGCCCAGGTGCGCGACCCCGAGAAGCGCATCACCCCGCCCGTGCGGGACGGGGTGGGTACGGCGTTCGTCGCCGGCCTGCTCCTCGTGGGCGTGCTCGAGGCCGGCGACGCCGCGGTCGACCACGGCAAGATCGCGGTCAAGTTGGGGATCGGCCTCGTGCTGCTGGTGCTGGTGATGGCCAACACCCGCAAGCCCCGCATCCCCGACGGGCTCTTCCTCGGGCTGCTCGTGCTCTCGGTGGTGCAGGTGGTCGTCGCCCTGTTCTGGTCGCCGGTGCACACCTTCGACTGAGCCGCCCGGGGCGGGTGCCCCGACCGTGACGGGGGGTGGCGGTGCGTACCCTTGACGCCACGATGTCCTCACCCTCCGTCCCCCCGGTCGACACCTTCGTCCTGCCCGGTCTCGAGCACCTCCAGGCCCGTCCCGAGCCCCCGTCGCGGGGCGCGGGGCGCGGTGCCGCACCCGCCGACGACGGCGCCGCCGAGCGCGCCGCCCTGCTCGAGGGCCTCAACGAGCCGCAGCGCCAGGCCGTCGTCCACGCCGGCAAGCCCCTCCTCGTGGTCGCGGGCGCCGGCTCGGGCAAGACCCGCGTGCTGACGCGGCGCATCGCCTGGCTGGTCTCGCAGCGGGGCGCGCACCCCGGCTCGATCCTCGCCATCACGTTCACCAACAAGGCGGCGGCCGAGATGAAGGAGCGCGTCGAGGCGCTCGTCGGTCGCCGGGCCCGCGTCATGTGGGTCTCGACGTTCCACTCCGCCTGCGTGCGGATCCTGCGCAAGGAGATCGACCGGCTGGGCTACTCGTCGAGCTTCTCGATCTACGACTCCGCCGACTCCCAGCGGCTCATGGGCCTCGTGCTCAGCGACCTCGAGCTGGACCCGAAGCGCTACCAGCCGCGCGCCGTGCTCGCCTGGGTCTCCAACGCCAAGAACGAGCTGAAGGACCCCGAGCAGGCCGCGGCCGACGCCAGCAACGGGCTCGAGGAGGCCTACGCGGCGGCGTACACGCAGTACCAGCGGCGCCTGCGCGACGCCAACGCGCTCGACTTCGACGACCTGATCATGACGACGGTGCACCTGTTCTCGGCGTACCCGGAGGTCCGGGAGGTCTACCGCCGCCGGTTCCGGCACGTCCTCGTGGACGAGTACCAGGACACCAACCACGCGCAGTACGCGCTCATCCACCAGCTGTGCGCCGACGACCCGGAGGCGGCGCGCGACTCCGGCACGCCGGTGCCGGGCGACGTCGGTGGCTCGGCGGGGGAGCGCGTCGGGCCCAGCGAGCTGATGGTGGTGGGCGACGCCGACCAGTCGATCTACGCGTTCCGCGGGGCCAACATCCGCAACATCCTCGACTTCGAGCAGGACTTCCCCGACGCCACGACGGTGATGCTCGAGCAGAACTACCGCTCGACGCAGACCATCCTCACCGCCGCCAACGCGGTGATCGGCAACAACGAGGGCCGCAAGCCCAAGCGGCTGTGGTCGGACGCGGGCGACGGCGAGCCGATCGTGGGGTACGTCGCGGACGACGAGCACGACGAGGCCCGCTTCGTCGCCGACGAGATCGACACCCTCACCGACGACCACGGGGTGCGCCCCGCCGACGTCGCGGTCTTCTACCGCACCAACGCGCAGTCGCGGGTGTTCGAGGAGATCTTCGTGCGGGTGGGGATGCCCTACAAGGTCGTCGGCGGCGTCCGCTTCTACGAGCGGCGCGAGGTGCGCGACGCCCTGGCCTACCTGCGGATGCTGGCCAACCCGGCCGACGAGGTGTCGCTGCGCCGGGTGGTCAACACGCCGAAGCGGGGGATCGGCGACCGGGCGCAGGCCTGCGTCGCCGCGCTCGCGGCGCGGGACGGCTCGACGTACTGGGAGGCGCTGCGCGTCGCCCACCGCGCCGACGGCATCGCCACGCGCTCGCTCAACTCGATCCGTGCGTTCGTGGACGTGGTGGAGCAGCTGCAGCAGATGGTGGCGGCCGACGAGCGGCCCGACGTCATCCTGGAGGCGGCGCTCGACCGCTCGGGCTACCTCGCGGAGCTCGAGGAGTCCGACGACCCGCAGGACCAGACGCGGCTGGAGAACCTGGCCGAGCTGGTGGCCGTGGCGCGGGAGTTCGCCGACGACCCGCAGGCGGGACCCTCCGCGGACCCCGACGACGTCGAGGCGGGCACCGTGACGCCGGGCCTCACCGACTTCCTCGAGCGGGTCGCGCTCGTCGCCGACGCCGACCAGATCCCCGACGACGACGGCACGGGCGGGGGCGTCGTCACCCTCATGACGCTGCACACGGCCAAGGGGCTGGAGTTCCCCGTCGTGTTCCTCACCGGCATGGAGGACGGGGTCTTCCCGCACATGCGCACGCTGGGCGACCGCAAGGAGCTGGAGGAGGAGCGCCGGCTGGCGTACGTCGGGCTGACCCGCGCCGAGCAGCGCCTCTACATCTCGCGCGCCGTGGTGCGCTCGGCCTGGGGCGCCCCGTCGCACAACCCGGCGTCCCGGTTCCTCGACGAGCTGCCGGTCGACCTCGTGGAGTGGCGGCGCACGGCCGCCGCCATGACGTCGTGGACGCGCTCCGACCTCGGGTCGGGCAACGCGGCGGCCGGCACCCGCCCGGGCGGCGGCTCGACGACACCGCTCGGGCTGCCCACCGCCGCCGGGCGCCGCAACTTCTCCGCGGCGGCCGCCCGCGCCGACGCCGCCGCGAAGGCGAAGAAGAACCGTCCGGTGCCGTCGCTGGCGCCCGGTGACCGGGTGGTGCACGACGCCTTCGGCATGGGCTCCGTCGTCACGGTGGAGGGGGCGGCCGAGAAGGCCGTGGCCTCCATCGACTTCGGGTCCCAGGGCGTCAAGCGCCTGCTGCTGCGCTACGCGCCGGTCGAGAAGCTCTGAGGAAGGCGAACGGCCCCGACGCGAGGCGTCGGGGCCGTTCGTGCGGGAGGCGCGGGGGCCGCCGGGTCTAGCTCAGGGGGTGACGCCGTTCTGCGCCATCGCGGCGGCCGGGTCGACCGGGTCGCCGGCACCGGGGCGCACCTCGAGGTGGAGGTGGGGACCGGAGCTGTTGCCGGTCGAGCCGACGTACCCGATGACGTCGCCGGCGGCGACCTCGGTGCCCGACGAGACGCTGATCGAGGACTGGTGGGCGTACCACATCTCCGTGCCGTCCTCGAGCGTGATGACGGTCTTGTTGCCGTAGCTGCCGGCGTACCCCGTCTCCGTGACCCGGCCGCCCGCGACGGCGCGGATGGGCGTGCCGGACGGGGCCGCGAAGTCGAGGCCGGTGTGGTAGCCCGACGCGTAGTAGGACTCGGCCTGACCGAACCGGTTGGTGAGGCGGTAGTTGTCGACCGGCAGCACCCAGGCGTTCAGCGCGAGCAGCTCCGCCTGCTCCTCCGCGGAGCTGGCGAGCAGCTGCAGCTCGGTCGAGCGGCGCTGCGCCTGGGCCTCGGTCTCGGCGATGGTCGCCTCGTCGGCGGCGTCCACGAGCGCGTCGCGCTCGGAGTCGCGGCTGACGGCGCGGGTGCGCTCGGTCAGCAGGTCGCTGCTGGAGGCCACCGTGGTGCCGGACATCGCGTTGCTGGCCGAGAGCCGGTACGACGCGGGGTCGACCTCGGCCGTCGGGCTGGCGCCACCCGCGGTGACGGCGCCGCCGGCGGAGATCGCCAGCACGGCGACGCCCGCCAGGACGGGAGCGGAGGGACGGATCGGCAGGCGCAGACCCGTCGGGGCGGCGGGCTCCTTCGCGCGGACCGCCTTGCGGCGCCCGGGCGTGGCGCTCGCGCCGGCCCGGCGCTCGGCGCGCGCCTGCGCGGCGAAACCGCGGACGTCGTACGTCGTCGCAGGGGACGCCTCGGTCGGCACGGCCGGCAGCGTGAGCGTGGTGTCCTCGAACGAGACCTCGGAGCGCACGCCGTGGTCGGCGGCGGCAGCGACGGACGGGAGCACCGTCTGCGGCGAGGGCGTGGTGGGTACCAGGGCCTCGCGGGCGGCCTCGTCGGCCAGCGCGGCCAGGGCCGGCGCGGCGGTCTCGGGGGACTCGTCGACCGGGTGCGCCTCGGTGGCCTCCGGCTCCGTGACGGGGCTGCGGCGCGGGGCGGGACGGGCGGCGCGCTTGCCTCCGGCAGGGCGAGGGGCGTCGGCGGTCGACGAGCCTGCGCGGCGGGGGCCGCGACGTTCGGCTCGGTGGTTGCCCATCTACCTCGTGTTCCTCGTTCGGTTCGGCAGGCGGGGGCCTGCGTTGACGTGCTCGGAAGGTCAGCGCCCGACTGTAACGGACGGACGCCGTCCGCCGGAATCCCGGGTTCGCGCCACCTGTGGATCGTGCCGCTGTGCCCCGGCGCGGACCCGGCGCGTGTGGCCGACGTCACGTCGTACCGGCCGGTGCGAGACCCCTGTGCTGCCGCGGACCGGGCGGGTCTATCGTGCCGCGAGGAATCCGGACTCTCACCTCACACAAAAAGGACTGGTCGGATCGTGGACCTGATGGAGTACCAGGCGAAGCAGCTCTTCGCGAAGCACGGCGTGGCCGTGACCGAGGGCATCGTGGCGAACACGCCCGACGAGGCCCGAGCGGCGGCCGAGCAGCTCGGCGTCGTCGTCGTCAAGGCGCAGGTGAAGGCCGGCGGACGGGGCAAGGCGGGCGGCGTCAAGCTCGCCAAGACGCCCGACGAGGCGCACGAGCACGCGTCGAACATCCTCGGCATGGAGATCAAGGGCCTCACGGTCAACCGGGTCCTCGTCGCCCCGGCCGCGAGCATCCAGGAGGAGTACTACTTCTCCTTCCTGCTCGACCGGGCCAACCGGCAGTACCTCTGCATCGCGTCCGTCGAGGGTGGTGTCGAGATCGAGGAGGTCGCGAGGACCAACCCCGAGGCCGTGCGACAGATCGCCATCGACCCGGGCACGGGCGTGGACGAGGCCAAGGCGCGCGCGATCGTGGCGGAGGCCAAGTTCCCCGAGGCCCTCACCGACCAGGCCGTGCAGATGATCCTGGCGCTGTGGAAGGTCTTCGTCGAGGAGGACGCCACCCTCGTCGAGGTCAACCCGCTCGCCCGTCTCGAGGGCGACGTCCTCGAGGCGCTCGACGGCAAGGTGTCGCTCGACGAGAACGCCGAGTTCCGTCACTCCGAGCACTCCGAGTTCGAGGACAAGGCCGCGGCCGACCCCCTCGAGGCGAAGGCCAAGGAGAAGGGCCTCAACTACGTCAAGCTCGACGGCGAGGTCGGCATCATCGGCAACGGCGCGGGTCTCGTGATGAGCACCCTCGACGTGGTCGCGTACGCCGGTGAGGCGCACGGCGGCGTGAAGCCCGCCAACTTCCTCGACATCGGCGGCGGCGCCTCGGCGCAGGTCATGGCCGACGGCCTCGACGTGATCCTCAACGACCCGCAGGTCAAGAGCGTCTTCGTCAACGTGTTCGGCGGCATCACCTCGTGCGACGCGGTGGCCAACGGCATCGTGGGCGCGCTCGACATCCTCGGCGACGAGGCCACCAAGCCGCTCGTCGTCCGCCTCGACGGCAACAACGTCGAGGAGGGCCGCCGGATCCTCGCGGAGCGCGACCACCCGCTGGTGACGGTCGTGCCGACGATGGACGGTGCGGCCGACAAGGCCGCCGAGCTGGCGAACGCCTGAGACGGGACGGAGAGAGAACATGTCGATCTACCTCAACAAGGACTCCAAGGTCATCGTCCAGGGCATCACGGGCGGTGAGGGCACCAAGCACACCGCCCTCATGCTCAAGTCCGGCACGAACGTCGTGGGCGGCGTCAACGCCCGCAAGGCGGGCACGACCGTCAGCCACTTGGACAAGGACGGCAACGCCGTCGAGCTGCCCGTGTTCGCCTCCGTCGCGGAGGCGATGAAGGAGACGGGCGCCGACGTGTCCGTCGCGTTCGTCCCGCCGGCGTTCACCAAGGACGCGGCCATCGAGGCCATCGACGCGGGCATCGGCCTGCTCGTGGTCATCACCGAGGGCGTGCCCGTGCAGGACACGGCCGAGGTGTGGGCGTACCTGGACGGCAAGTCCACCCGGATGATCGGTCCCAACTGCCCCGGCATCATCACGCCGGGCGAGGCGCTCGCCGGCATCACGCCGGCGACGATCGCGGGCAAGGGCCCCGTCGGCCTCGTGTCGAAGTCGGGCACGCTGACCTACCAGATGATGTTCGAGCTGCGCGACTACGGCTTCTCGACCGCCATCGGCATCGGCGGCGACCCGATCGTCGGGACCACCCACATCGACGCCCTCGCGGCGTTCGAGGCGGACCCGGAGACGAAGGCCATCGTCATGATCGGCGAGATCGGCGGCGACGCCGAGGAGCGGGCCGCGGCGTACATCAAGGACAACGTGACGAAGCCGGTCGTCGGCTACGTCGCGGGCTTCACGGCCCCCGAGGGCAAGACGATGGGCCACGCCGGCGCCATCGTCTCGGGATCCTCGGGCACCGCCCAGGCGAAGAAGGAGGCCCTCGAGGCCGTCGGCGTCAAGGTCGGCAAGACGCCGTCCGAGACCGCTCGCCTCATGCGGGAGATCCTCGACGCGCTCTGAGTCGCACCGCACGCCCGACAGGGCCCGCCCCCGCGAGGGGGCGGGCCCTGTTCGCGTCCGGGGGCGGGGGTCGCGGACCGAACCCACCGCTTCCGGTGGAAAGGTCGGCACCGGAAGTGACGGGTTCCCCGGTGCACCGGGGAACCCGCCACCCCCGGCGCTCAGCCCTCGGAGGGGGCGGGGGTCGCGGGGGCCGCGGGCTCGGCGGGGGCGCTGGGCGCCGCGGTGGTGGCCGGGTCGGCGGGCGCGGCGGCGGCGCTGGCGTTGACCTGGGCCAGGCGCTGGCGGGCGCGGTCGACGACGGCGACGAACTCCTCGTCCTCGAGCGTCGCGTCGCCGGCGGGCACGAGGTTGACCTGGGTGACCAGGGCGCCGGCGCGGGCGACCCCCATGAGCATGCGCACGGTGGAGTCCTCGCCGACGCGCACGTCGATGCTCCACACGAGCAGGCGGCCGTCGTCGTACGTCTCGTCGCCGATCAGCTCGGCGCCGGTGACGAGGTCCTTCTCCTGGCAGTCGGCGACCAGGCCCTCGATGGCGCCCACGAAGCCCTGGGCGACCTGGGCGTCGGCGAACGTGCCGGTCGACTGGCTGAGCCCGAAGGTGTCGGGCAGCCCGGCGTCGGTGATGAGGAAGGTGCGGGTGACCGGGGACGCGATGCCCGCGTTGACGAAGTTCGCGTTGTCGCAGACGGTGGCCGACTCGGTGCCGGTGGTGGGTGCGGCGGGCCGCGTCCCCGACCAGGGCAGCTCGACGCCGGGCACGGGGGGCAGGTCGACCACGTCGAGCAGGTACGGGTCGTCGCCGACGGGCAGGGGCAGTCGCGGCACCAGGGCGGGGTCGCTCGCGCACTCCCCGCCGCCCTCGGTCTCGCAGATCCGGTTGACGCCGGTGGCCAGCAGGTTCGCCACGGTCGGGCCCGCGTCCTCCTCCGCGCCGGCGACGTCCGCGACGGTGACGGTGGTGATGTCGCCCGTGCGGGCCACGCCGGCCGTGACGATGCCGGCCTCCTCGCCGCTGCGCCGCAGCACGAAGGCGACGGCCTCGTCGCCGACGCCCTCCACGGCGTACGTCGCCACGAGCTGCGTGCGCGGGATCGAGCAGCCCGCGAGCCACGAGGCCCACTCGCCGTAGGCACCGCCGGCGGCCTCGGCCGACCGCGAGAGCTCGCTGGCCTGGAACGCCTGGAGCAACCGGCCGTCGGTGGTGGTGGCCCGGAAGGTGCGCACGAAGCCGGCGAGCCCGTCGGTGTCGGCGTACCGCGCCTCCTGGCACGGCAGCACGAGGCCGTCGCCCGGGGTGTTGTCCGTGGTCGTGGTGGTCCACGTCAGGTCCGGGCCCAGCACCTCCACGTCGGCGGTCGGCAGGAGCGTGTCGACGGTCAGGCTGTCCGCGAGCTCCGGCGAGGTCAGCGTCGGCGGGCTGCCCGGCACCGGGATGTCGCGGTCCACCGAGCGCGCGAGCGAGGTCGGGGTGCCCGTCTCGTCGTGCACCACGAACCCGGACGCCCCGACGGCGACGACCGCGAGCGCGGCGCCGACGACGGCGTGGGTGCGGCGCCGACGGGAGCCGGCCCGCCGCAGGATCGAGGGCCGGGGCCACCGCGCGTCGGCCGTCGCGGCCGCGGCGGCGACACCGAGGGTGGCCGTCACCTCCTCGGGCGTGACCAGGCCGAGGGCCTCGGCGTACTCCGCCCGGCCGACGGCGAGGTGGCGCGCCCCCTCCTCGAGCGTCACACCGGCCTCGCGGGCGGCGTCGCCCAGCGCGAGGTCGGCGAGCTCGGAGAGCAGCAGCAACCGGCGCGGGGCGCCGTCCAGGGCGGCGAGCGCCTCGAGGGTCGCGGTCACCTCGGGCGCGAGGCCCTTCTCGCGGTGCCAGGGGCGCGTCGTGGCGCGGCGCTGGGCCTGGGCCCAGGTGCGCGGCCGCACCTCCGCCTCCGGGTCGCCGGACGCGGCGACCTTCGACCAGCGGTGCCACGCCGCCACGAACGCCTCGCGCACGGCGCTGCGGGCCGCCGGCAGGTCACCGGTGAGGAGGTAGGTCTGGGCCAGCAACCGGTCGCGGGCGTCCTTGTAGAACGCGTCGAACGCATCGGAGTCGGCCATGGCGGCGTCCACGGTAGCCGACGGCCCGGGTGCCCGGGACCGGCACCCGACCCCGCCCGAGCCGGGTGCGGCGTGTCGGGCGAGGGCTCCCCGGTCGTCGCCCCGGGCGCGGCGAGGATGGGTGCGATGACTTCCGTGCTCCCCGGCCTCCGGTCCCGCCCGCCCGCCGCGCCGGCACCGCGCAGCCTCGTGCTCGTCGCCTCGGCCGGCGGCGCCGTGGCGGCGCTGTCGACGCTCGTGGTGGCCCTCGCGGTGGGTGTCGTCGGCTGGTTCGTCACCGACGCCGGCGCCCACGGGCGGCCCTCCGGCGCGCTGCGCGTGGGGGCGCTGGGCTGGCTGACGGGCCACGGCTCGGGGGTCGACGTGCAGGGCACGCCCGTGACGATGGTGCCGCTGGGCATCACGCTGGTCTGCGCCGTCGTCTGCTGGCGGCTGGGGCTGCGCACGGGCGAGACGCTCGCCCCCCACGGCCCGGACGCCCGGGCGATCGCCGCGGGGGAGCGGGACCTCGTCGTGCCCACGGCCGTGGGGCTGTTCGCCGCGGCGTACGTCGTGGCCGCCCTGCTGGTCGCCGTGCTGGCCTCGGGCCCGGGCGACGGGGTCTCGCTCGCCGGCGTGCTCACCTGGTCCCTCCTGCTGGCCGGCGGCGTCGGCGGGGCGGGCGTCGCCGTCGGCTCCGGGCGCGCCGCCGTGTGGGCGGACCTCGTGCCCGTCGACGTCCGCGACGGCCTCGCCGCCGCCGTGGCCCTCGTCCTCGCCTGGACCGTCGTGGCGGGTCTGCTGGCCGCGACCGGCCTCGCGCTCGGCCTCTCCGACGCCGCGTCGACGTTGTCGCGGCTCGAGACCGGCCCCGGTACGGCGGTGCTCGTCGTCGGGCTCGCCCTGCTGCTCGTGCCGAACATGGTCGTCATGGCCGGCGCCTACGGCCTGGGCCCGGGCTTCGCGCTGGGGACGGGCACGGTCGTGGCCCCGTCCGCGGTCGCGCTCGGGCCCGTCCCGGTGTTCCCGCTCGTCGCCGCCACGCCGGCCGCGCCGGTCCCCGGGTGGCTCGCGACCGCCCTGCTCCTCGCCCCGTTCGTGCTCGCGGCCGTCGTGGTCGCCCTGGTGCAGCGCGTCCGGCCCACCACCCGCCTCGAGGTCGGGGCGGTGCGCGGCGGGGCGGCCGGCGTGCTCGCCGGTCTCGCCCTCGGCGTGGTGGCCCGCCTGGCGGGCGGGGCCGTGGGCCCGGGCCGCATGGCCGAGGTGGGCCCCTTCGCGGGGGACGTCACCGTGCACGCCGTCGTCGCGTTCGCGACCGGCGGTCTCGTGGGCGGTCTCCTCATGACGCTGCTCCAGCGCCGCCGTCTCCCGGCGGCCTGAGCGGCCGCGCGCCCACCGCGCGCCCGGCCCCTAGACTCCCGGCCGTGCCCGACCAGCCCGCCCGCCTCGTCGTCCTCGTCTCCGGCTCCGGGACCAACCTGCAGGCGCTCCTCGACGCCGCCGCCGACCCGGCGTACGGCGCGCGCGTGGTCGCCGTCGGGGCCGACCGGGACGGCGTGGAAGGCTTGCGCCGGGCCGAGCGGGCCGGCGTACCGACCTTCGTCGAGCGGCTGCGCGACCACCCCGACCGGGCGGCGTGGGACGCCGCGCTCGCCGACGCGGTCGCGGGCCACGCCCCCGACTGGGTGGTGCTGGCGGGCTTCATGAAGCTCGTCGGCCCCGCGTTCCTCGACCGCCTCGGGGGCCGCGTCGTCAACACCCACCCCGCGCTGAGCCCCAGCTTCCCGGGGATGCACGGGCCGGCCGACGCGCTCGCGTACGGCGTCAAGGTCAGCGGCGCGACCCTCTTCGTGGTCGACGCGGGCGTCGACACCGGCGTCATCCTCGCCCAGAGCGCGGTGCCCGTCCTCGACACCGACGACGCCGACGCGCTGCACGAGCGCATCAAGGTCGCCGAGCGGGCGATGCTCGTCGACACCGTCGGACGCCTCGCGCGCGAGGGGCTGCACGTCGAGGGCCGCACCGCCCGCTTCGGCGCGGCGCCCGGAGTCGCACCCACCCCCGCCGTCGAGTAGCCGTCGACTAGCCTGGGCCCCACACGACTGGCGCAGGTGGTCGACCACCAGGGAGTGCAGCAGCGTGCGCATCGACCGCCTGGGTGCGCACCGGATGTCCGCCTTCGTCCCCACGAGGAGTTCCACCGTGAGCAGTCCCGACCAGGTCCCCGTGCGCCGCGCGCTCGTCTCCGTCTTCGACAAGACGGGGCTCGAGACCCTCGTCCGCGGCCTCGCCGACGCGGGCGTCGAGCTCGTCTCCACCGGCGGCTCCGCCGCCCTCATCGCCGGCCTCGGCCTCCCCGTCACCAAGGTCGAGGACCTGACGGGCTTCCCCGAGTGCCTCGACGGCCGCGTGAAGACCCTGCACCCCCGCGTGCACGCCGGCATCCTGGCCGACCGCCGCCTCGACTCCCACGTCGCGCAGCTGGCCGACCTCGGCGTCGAGCCGTTCGACCTCGTGGTCGTCAACCTCTACCCGTTCCGCCAGACCGTCGCGTCGGGCGCGTCGCCCGACGAGTGCGTCGAGCAGATCGACATCGGCGGCCCGTCGATGGTCCGCGCGGCCGCGAAGAACCACCCGTCCGTCGCCGTGCTGACCTCTCCTGCGGCGTACGACGAGGCGCTCGCCGCCGTCGCCGCAGGCGGCTTCACGCTGGCCCAGCGCCGGCAGCTGGCCGCGCAGGCGTTCGCCCACACGGCGGCCTACGACGTCGCCGTGGCCGAGTGGTTCGCGGGTGACTACACCGCCGCCACCGACGCCGACGGCGCGGGCTGGCCCGCGTTCACCGGCTCGGCCCTCACCCGCTCGGCCGTGCTGCGCTACGGCGAGAACCCGCACCAGTCGGCGGCGCTCTACGTCGACGGCACCGGCGGGCTCGCCGAGGCCGACCAGCTGCACGGCAAGGAGATGTCCTACAACAACTACGTCGACACCGACGCCGCCCGGCGGGCGGCCGCCGACTTCGACGAGCCGGCCGTCGCCATCATCAAGCACGCCAACCCGTGCGGCATCGCGGTCGGCGCCGACGTGGCCGAGGCCCACGCCCGCGCCCACGCCTGCGACCCGGTCTCCGCGTTCGGCGGCGTCATCGCCGCCAACCGCCCGGTCTCCGTGGCGATGGCCGAGCAGGTCGCCGAGGTCTTCACCGAGGTCGTCGTCGCCCCCGACTTCGAGCCCGGCGCCCTCGAGGTGCTGACCCGCAAGAAGAACATCCGCGTCCTGCGCTGCGCCGCCGACGTCGAGCGCCCCCCGCTCGAGGTGCGCCCCGTCTCCGGCGGCCAGCTCGTGCAGCAGGCCGACCGCCTGCAGGCCGAGGGGGACGACCCGTCGACGTGGACGCTGGCCACCGGCGAGGCCGCCTCGCCCGAGCTGCTCGCCGACCTCGCCTTCGCCTGGCGCGCGGTGCGCGGCGTGAAGTCGAACGCGATCCTGCTCGCGAAGGACGGCGCCTCGGTGGGCGTCGGCATGGGCCAGGTCAACCGCGTCGACTCCTGCCGCCTCGCCGTCGAGCGGGCCGGCGACCGGGCCCGCGGCTCGGTGGCCGCCTCCGACGCGTTCTTCCCCTTCGAGGACGGGCCGCAGATCCTCATCGACGCGGGCGTCGCGGCGATCGTGCAGCCCGGCGGCTCGGTGCGCGACGAGCTCACCATCGAGGCGGCGAAGGCCGCGGGCGTGACGATGTACCTCACCGGCACCCGCCACTTCGCCCACTGAGCGGCCGACGAGACCCGACGACGAGACCCGACGACGAGGACGAGGACGACATGACCGCGCAGAAGCTCGACGGCAGCGCCACCGCGAGGGCCATCAAGGGCGAGGTGGCGTCGCGCGTCGCCGCCCTGGCGGAGAAGGGCGTGGTGCCCGGCCTGGGCACCGTGCTGGTCGGCGACGACCCCGGCAGCCGCTGGTACGTCAACGGCAAGCACAAGGACTGCGCCGAGGTGGGCATCGCGTCCATCCGCGTCGACCTGCCCGCCACCGCCACGCAGGCCGAGATCGAGGACGCCGTCCGCGGCCTCAACGAGGACCCGGCGTGCACCGGCTACATCGTGCAGCTCCCCCTGCCGAAGGGCATCGACGAGAACCGCGTGCTCGGGCTCGTCGACCCGGCCAAGGACGCCGACGGCCTGCACCCGACCAACCTCGGCTGGCTCGTGCTGGGCGAGGACGCGCCGCTGCCCTGCACGCCCTACGGCATCGTCGAGCTGCTGCGCCGCCACGGCGTGGAGATCGCCGGCGCCGAGGTCGTCGTCGTGGGTCGCGGCGTGACCGTGGGCCGCCCGCTCGGGCTGCTGCTCACCCGCCGCAGCGAGAACGCGACGGTGACGCTGTGCCACACCGGCACCCGCGACCTGGCGGCGCACGTGCGGCAGGCCGACGTCGTGGTCGCCGCGGCCGGCGTGCCCGGGATCATCACGGCCGACATGGTCAAGCCCGGCGCCGCCGTGCTCGACGTCGGCGTCTCCCGCGTCGACGGCAAGATCGCCGGCGACGTGGCCGACGACGTGTGGGAGGTGGCGGGCTGGGTCTCGCCCAACCCGGGCGGCGTGGGCCCGATGACGCGCGCGATGCTGCTGGCGAACGTGGTGTCGCTGGCCGAGAGCCGGGTCTGAGGCTCGTGGTCCTGCCGGGCTCCCGCGCCGACGACGGTACGCCGGACCGCGCGCGCCGCCGGTTCCTGCCGGCGCACCTCGGGGGGTACGCCTACCTCGCCGTGATGCTCCTGTGCGGCATCGGCCTGTGGGTCGTCGTCACGGGGGACTGGCGCGCGGGCGTCCGGTGGATCGCCGCCGCCCTGCTGGGCGGGGGCGCGGCCCGGCTCGTGCTGCCGGCGGGTCAGGCCGGCATGCTCGGCGTGCGCAACCGGTTCACCGACGCCAGCCTGCTGCTGGCCGTGGGTGCGGCGCTGCTCCTGTTGGCCGAGGACATCCCGGAGCAGCCGGGCGCCTGAGCGCCCGGCCGCTCCGGGGGCGGCGGCAGGCCGTGGGCCCGGTGGGGGCCAGGAGGCTCAGACCAGCCCGAGCTCGGTGACCGCCTGGCGCTCCTCCTCGAGCTCGGCGACCGAGGCGTCGATGCGCGCACGCGAGAAGTCGTCGATCTCGAGGCCCTGGACGATCTCCCAGTCGCCGTCGCGCGTCGTCACGGGGAACGACGACACGAGGCCCTCGGGCACGCCGTACGAGCCGTCGGAGACGACCGCCATCGACACCCAGTCGTCGGCGGCGGAGCCGGACAGCCAGTCGCGGGCGGCGTCGATGGTGGCGGAGGCGGCCGAGGCCGCCGACGACGAGCCGCGCGCCTCGATGATCGCGGCGCCGCGCTTGGCCACCGTCGGGATGAACGTGTCCGCGATCCAGGCCTGGTCGTCGACGACCTCGGCCGCGTTGCGCCCGCCGATCTCGGCGTGGAACAGGTCGGGGTACTGCGTGGCGGAGTGGTTGCCCCAGATCGTCATGCGGCGGATCTCGGAGACGGGCGACCCCGTGCGCCGCGCCAGCTGGGCGAGCGCGCGGTTGTGGTCGAGGCGCGTCAGCGCAGTGAAGCGCTCGGCGGGGATGTCGGGGGCGTTGCGCTGGGCGATGAGCGCGTTCGTGTTCGCGGGGTTGCCGGTCACGCCGATGCGCACGCCGTCGGCGGCCACCTCGTTGAGGGCCTTGCCCTGCTCGGTGAAGATCGCGCCGTTGGCCGAGAGCAGGTCGCCGCGCTCCATCCCCTTGGTGCGCGGGCGCGCGCCGACCAGCAGCGCGAGGTCGACCCCGTCGAAGACCTTCCGGGGGTCGTCGCCGATCTCGACGCCGGCCAGGCCCGGGAACGCGCAGTCGTCGAGCTCCATCACGACGCCCTCGAGCGCCCCCAGCGCGGGCGTGATCTCCAGCAGGCGCAGCTCGACCGGCCGGTCGCCCGTCAGCGCCCCGCTGGCGAGCCGGAACAGCAGGCTGTAGCCGATCTGGCCGGCGGCCCCGGTGACGGCGACCTTGAGGGGGGACGTGCTCACGTGGACTCCTGGGGTGCGAGGCGGCGGGACGGGCGGGACGGGCGGCACGGGCGCGCCCGGTCGCGACGCTAGCAGCGTCCCGGGAGGACGGCGAGACCTGCGTCACACGTCCGGGGGCGCTGGCATGCTGGCCCCCATGACCCCTCCCGTGTCGCGGCGGCGCCTCCTGACCGCCGCGGTCGCGACGCCCCCGGCCGTGCTGCTGGGCGCCTGCGGGACTGGTCCGGCGACGGCCCCGCCGTCCGGGGTCGACGAGCTGACGGTGCCCACGCCGACGCCCGACCCGGCCGACTTCGTGGCCGACGTCGACAACCCGTGGTGGCCGCTGGTGGGCGGCACGACCCGGGTGTACGGCGACGCGACGGGCCGGCGGCTCCGGCGCACGGTCGGCGGCGCCCCGGAGCGGGTCGGCGGCGTGCCCGCGACCGGCGTGCGCACCGAGGCGGTCGCCGCCACGTGGGGCACGCGGGCGCTGCCGTCGGAGCGCACGTCGTGGTTCGCGCAGGACCGTCGGCGCAACGTCTGGCTGGTCGGTGGCACCCTCGCCGACGGGTCGCGCTGGGAGGCCGGCGTCGACGGGGCCGAGGCGGGCCTGGTCGTCACCGGCGTGCCGCGGGTGGGGGACGGTTACGTGCGCCTGGCCGTGCCGGGCCTGGCCGCGGAGCGGGTGCGCGTGCGGGAGGTGGGGGAGGTCGCCCCGGTCGCCGGCCAGGACCTCGAGGTGCTGCTGCTCGAGGTCACGACCGGTGGCCCGACGCGGGACGAGGGCCGGCCCCGCGCCGCCCGCCGCGGCGAGGAGCTCCTGGCCCGCGGCGTCGGCCTGGCCCGCTTCGACGAGCCCGGAGCGACCTGGACGCTGCGGGGGCCGTGACACCTCGGGGGCGACCTGCGACGCTGGCCACCGGGCGTCAGGTGCCAGTGCGCGTCAGGTATCTTGACGTCGAGAGATTCTTCCGACCGCCTCGAGAGCTCAGGAGTCGACCACGCCCATGGCCAAGATCATCTACACCCACACCGACGAGGCGCCGCTGCTCGCGACGTACTCCTTCCTGCCGATCGTCGAGGCCTACGCCGCGACCGCGGGAGTGGACGTGGAGACGCGCGACATCTCGCTGGCGGGCCGCATCATCGCCCAGTTCCCCGAGCGCCTGACCGAGGAGCAGCGTCTCGACGACGCCCTCGCCGAGCTGGGCCAGCTGGCCACGCAGCCCGAGGCCAACATCATCAAGCTGCCCAACATCTCCGCCTCCATCCCGCAGCTGAAGGCCGCGGTCAAGGAGCTGCAGGAGCAGGGCTACGACCTGCCGGCGTACCCGGAGAACCCGACCACGGACGAGGAGCGGGAGATCCGCGCCAAGTACGACAAGGTCAAGGGCTCCGCCGTGAACCCCGTGCTGCGCGAGGGCAACTCCGACCGCCGCGCGCCCGCGTCGGTCAAGGGCTACGCCAAGGCCCACCCGCACCGCATGGGGGCGTGGAGCGCGGACTCGAAGACGAACGTCGCGACGATGGGCAAGGACGACTTCCGCTCCAACGAGAAGTCGGTCGTCATCCCCGCCGACGACACGCTGCAGATCGTGCACGTCGGCACCGACGGGTCCGAGACCGTGCTCAAGGACGCGGTGGAGGTCCTCGCGGGCGAGGTCGTCGACGCGACCTTCATGGACGTCGCCGCGCTGCGCCGCTTCCTCGCCGAGCAGGTCGCGCGCGCCAAGGCCGAGGGCATCCTCTTCTCCGCCCACCTCAAGGCCACGATGATGAAGGTCTCGGACCCGATCATCTTCGGCCACGTCGTGCAGGCGTTCCTCCCGACCCTCTTCGAGCAGTACGGCGAGCAGCTGCGGGCCGCGGGCATCTCCCCGAACGACGGCCTCGGCGGCCTGCTGAGCGCCGTCGAGAGCCTGCCCGAGGGCGAGGCCATCAAGGCCGCCGTGCAGCAGGGACTGGCCGACGGCCCGGCGCTGGCGATGGTGGACTCCGACAAGGGCATCACCAACCTGCACGTGCCGAGCGACGTCATCATCGACGCGTCCATGCCGGCCATGATCCGCACGTCGGGTCACATGTGGGGCCCGGACGGCGAGGAGGCCGACACCCTCGCGGTGATCCCCGACTCGTCCTACGCAGGCGTCTACCAGACCGTCATCGACGACTGCCGGGCCAACGGCGCCTTCGACCCCGCGACCATGGGCTCGGTGCCCAACGTGGGCCTGATGGCGAAGGCTGCGGAGGAGTACGGCTCCCACGACAAGACCTTCGAGATCCCGGCCGCCGGCACCGTCGAGGTGCGCAACGGCGCGGGCGAGGTGCTGCTGAGCCACGACGTGCAGCCGGGCGACATCTGGCGCGCCTGCCAGACCAAGGACGCGCCCATCCGCGACTGGGTGAAGCTGGCCGTGACCCGCGCCCGCGCCACCGGCGCCCCGGCCGTGTTCTGGCTCGACCAGACCCGCGCCCACGACGCCAACCTCATCGCGCTGGTGGAGAAGTACCTGCCCGAGCACGACACCGAGGGCCTGACGATCGAGATCATGGCGCCGGCGGAGGCGACGGCGTACTCGCTCGAGCGCATCCGCCGCGGCGAGGACACCATCTCGGTGACCGGCAACGTGCTGCGCGACTACAACACCGACCTGTTCCCGATCCTCGAGCTCGGCACGTCGGCCAAGATGCTCTCGGTCGTGCCGCTGATGAACGGCGGCGGCCTCTTCGAGACCGGCGCCGGCGGCTCCGCGCCGAAGCACGTGCAGCAGCTGGTCAAGGAGAACTACCTGCGCTGGGACAGCCTCGGCGAGTTCTTCGCGCTGGCGGCCTCCTTCGAGCACCTGGCCACGTCGACCGGCAACGCCCGCGCCCAGGTGCTGGCCGACACCCTCGACCGCGCCACGGGCACGTTCCTCAACGAGGACAAGTCGCCCACCCGCCGGGTCGGCGGGATCGACAACCGCGGCTCGCACTTCTACCTGGCGCTGTACTGGGCCGAGGAGCTGGCCGCGCAGAGCGAGGACGCCGAGCTGGCCTCCGCGTTCTCCGCCCTCGCCACGTCGCTGCGCGCCGACGAGGAGAAGATCGTGGGCGAGCTGGCGGCGGTGCAGGGCAGCCCGGCCGACATCGGGGGCTACTTCCGTCCCGACCCGGCCAAGGCCGAGGCCGTCATGCGCCCCAGCACGACGCTGAACGCCGCGATCGCGACGCTCTGACCCGTCCCCGGCAGCCCTCCGGGGCGCCGTACGACGCACTCCACCGGGTGCGGTCCGCAGCCGCGGGCCGCACCCGGTGGTGCGTCCGGGCTGGAGCGGTCGGGGATGATGGCCGGGTGAGCCTGCGTCGTACCGCCCCGTTCCTGCCCGCCCTGGCCCTGGGCCTCGTCGCCCTCGCCGGGTGCTCCGAGGTCGAGACGGCCGTCCGCGACGCCGCCTCCGACGCCGGCTGCAGCCTCGCGCAGGACGCCGTCGACGGCGTCACCGGTCAGGCGCACGCGGCCGCCGACCAGCTGGGCGTCGACCCCGCCGGCGCCGAGCGCGAGCTGACCGCCCTGCGCGACGGTCTCGCCACCGCCGAGCAGGGCCTCTCGGGCGAGCTGCGCGGCCACGTGGAGGACGCGCGCACCGCCCTCGACGCCCTCGTCACCCAGGCCCGCGCGGCCGCTGACGGGACCGTCGACCAGCAGGCGGTCGCCGAGGCCGAGGCGCAGCTCGACACGGCGGTCCAGGAGCTCACCACCGTCTGCTGAGCCGCTGGGTGGGCCGGCGGGTCGAAAAGGGGAGGCGGAGCGTCGGTGCTCCCGCCTACGGTCGACCCGACATGAGCGGCGCCGACACCTCCACCTCCCCTCCCGCGACCCACCCGGGTCGCCCCGCCGGCGGTCCCGGCCACCCCGGCGACCCCGGTGGTCCCGCGCCCGACCGGTCCCCGGGCCCCGCGTCCGGTCGGTCGCGCTCGCGGGGCGGGAGCCGGGCGCCCGTGTCCCGCACGGTCGACGCGCGCCGGCTGCGGGCGCCCGCCACGGTGGTCGCCCTCGCGCTCTCGTTCCTCGGCGCGGTGGGGGAGACGTTGGGCACGGTGGTCGCCGGACGCCTCGCGGCGGGTCCGAGCGGCGTGCTGCTGGCGCTGCTGGCCGCCTGCCTGGTGGGCGGCGCGGCGCTGGACTCCGTGGGTCGCGTGCTGTGGGCCGGTGTGGCGGACCGCGCCGAGGGCCGACTGCGCGACGACCTCCTCGACGCCGCGCTCCACCAACCGCTCGCGACGTTGTCGGAGCAGGCGGTGGGCGAGGTGCTCGACCGGGTGGACGACGACACCCACGACGTCGGCACGCTGGTGCGCCGCCAGGTCTGGGAGGCGCTGCGGACCGTCTTCGCCGCGCTGCCCATGTGGGTCGTCGCCGGGCTGACGTGGTGGCCGGCCTGGTTCCTGTTCCCGCTCGTCGGCACGCTCGCGGTGCTCTCCGTCCGGCCGCTGCTGGCCGACCTGACGCGCCGGAAGGTCGAGGAGGAGGTCGCCTGGACCGACCACGCCGCCGCCTTCGAGGAGGGCGTCGCCGCCCGCGACGACCTGCGCACCTCGCTGGGCCAGGCCCACGTGCTGCGCCGCACGAGCGAGCTGGCCGCGCGGGTGCACCGCACGATGGCCGCGGTGGTGGCCAGCCAGGCCGCGATCGCGCTGCGCACGGGGTGCTGCTGCACGCCCTGCTGGCCGGCACGGCGATCACCGGCGTCGCGCTCGTCGTCGACGACTCCCTCTCGGTCGGTCGGGTCGTCACGCTCTTCCTCGTCACGACCACCTTCGTCGGCCAGGTCGACCAGATGGCGCGCCACATCCCCGACCTGCAGGCCGGCCTCGGTGCGCTCGTGCGGCTGCGACAGCTGCTGGGTGCGGAGCGGGAGCCGGAGGGCGGCGCCCCGGTGCCCGCCGAGGCGGACCTCGAGCTGCGCCACCTGACGTTCGCCTACGAGGAGGGCACCTTCGCCCTCGCCGACGTCTCCCTGCGCGTGCCGACGGGGCGCACGTGCGCGCTGGTGGGCCGCTCCGGCTCCGGCAAGTCCACCCTCGCGGCCCTGGTCTCGCGGGCCCACGAGCCGCCGCGGGGCAGCGTGCTGCTCGGCGGCGCGGACGTGCGCGACCTCGACCTGGAGGACTTGCGCCGCCGGGTCGGCGTCGTCACGCAGCGCACCGAGATCCTGGCCGGCACGCTGGCCGAGAACATCGCGCTGTTCGCCGACGTCCCGCGCCGGCAGCTTGAGGCGGCGGTGGACGAGCTCGGTCTCGGCGCCTGGGTGGCCGGGCTGCCCGCGGGCCTCGACACGCCCCTGGGCCCCGGTGGCACGAGCCTGTCGGCGGGCGAGGAGCAGCTCGTCGCCTTCGCGCGGCTGCTCGTGCGTGACGTGCGCGTCGTCGTGCTCGACGAGGCGACGGCGCGGATGGACCCGGTGACCGAGGAGACCGTCGTGCGCGCCGCCGACCGGCTGCTCGCGGGCCGCACCGGCCTGCTGGTGGCCCACCGGCTCTCCACCATCGCGCGGGCCGACCTCGTCGCCGTGCTCGAGCGTGGCCGTGTCGTGCAGCAGGGGGAGCGGCGCACGCTCGCCCGGCAGCCCGGGCCCTTCCACGACCTGCTCGAGGCGGCGCAGGAGACGGTGCAGGAGACGGAGCAGGAGACGGTGCCCCAGGAGGGGGCGGCCGAGGGGGCGGTCGGGGTGGCCACGCCGGACGTCGCACCCGCCCCGGTGGGCGGCGTACGACGGCAGGGGGAGCCGCTGGGACGGCCCGAGCCCGGCGAGGGGCCGAGCCTGGCGCGCGGCATCCTGTCGGCGATCGCGGTGCGGCCGGCCTGGGGCCTGTTCGCGGCGGTCCTCTTCCTGCTGTCCGCGCTGACGGGGGCGTTCGGCGCGGTCAGCGCGTTCCTGTGGGGCCGGGTCGTGCAGGACGTGGCCGGGGACGGCGGCGGGGTCCCGTGGCTGCTGGTGGCCCTGCTGGTCGT
This sequence comes from Nocardioides sp. ChNu-153, assembly GCF_030466625.1. GTDB lineage: Bacteria > Actinomycetota > Actinomycetes > Propionibacteriales > Nocardioidaceae > Nocardioides. The sequence goes on along the minus strand of NZ_JADEVT010000004.1, from coordinate 152,761 downwards.
CAGCCTGCTCGCCGGCCCGCTGCTGCTCACCGACGCCGTGCGCCGCTACCCCCGCTGGTGGATCGAGGTGCTGCTGCGGGTCCGCACGACGGTGCTCCTCGGGCAGACCGCCCAGGAGCGCCTGCCGCGCACGCCGCCCGGGGAGGTGGCGGGCCGCGCCCTCGACGCCGACCGCTACGCCCGGTACGCCGACCGCTGGGTCGACCTCGTCAACGCCCTCGTCATCGTGGTCGTCACCACCGTGCTCGGCGGGAGCCTGCTGGCGGGCGCCGTGCTCCTGGCCGTCATGGTGGCCTCGTCGCTCGCGTCCTCGCTCGGGCGCCCGCTGGCCGGGCGGTCGGCGGCGGCTGCGGCCACCGCCCGCGCGGGCTTCGGGCGCTCGCTCGTCTCGGCGCTCGACGCCGCACGCACGGTCAAGCTCGCCGCCGCCACGCCGGCCGTGCAGCGCCACCTGCGCGCGGTCGACGGGGGGCGGGTGGACGCCGCCGTGCGCGAGCACCGGGTGCAGGCCGCGCTAGACGGCGTGCCCCTCGTCGTGGTGCAGGGCGGGGTCGTGGCCGCCTGGGGCATCCACCTCGCCGGGGGCTGGGACCTGGCGACGGCGCTGCTGGTGTCCGCGGCCGTCACCGGCTTCGACTACTTCGGCCTGGTCGCCGGGTGGGTGATCACCGAGGCCCCCGGCACCCGGGCGTGGCAGCGTGCCACGAGCCGGTTCGCCGGCGGGGTGGACCTCGTGCGGCTCCCGCCGGGCGTCGACCTCGTGCGGGGTACGGCGCCCCCGCCGCCGCCCGTGGTCCGCGAGCCGCTGCGCACCCTCGAGCTGCAGGGGCTCGCGGCCGTCCACGACGACGGCACGCGCGGCGTCGTCGACGTCGACCTCACGGTGCGGGCCGGTGAGCTGGTGCTGCTGCTGGGCCAGGTGGGGTCCGGGAAGTCGAGCCTGCTGGGAGCCGTGGCGGGCCTCGTCGACCACACGGGCACGCTGCGGTGGAACGGCCGCCCGGTCACCGACCCGGAGCACTTCCTGCGCCCCGCGCAGGTGGCCCACGTCGCCCAGGTGCCGCGCGTGCTGTCGGGCACGTTCGACGACAACGTGCGGCTCGACCACGACCGGGCCGTCGGCCCGGCGGTGACGGCGGCGCGCCTGGGGGCCGACGTCGAGGCGGCGGGCGGACCGGACGCGCTGGTCGGGCACCGCGGCGTACGCCTGTCCGGGGGGCAGGTGCAGCGCCTGGCCCTGGCCCGCGCGCTGGCCTGCGAGCCCGAGCTGCTCGTCGCCGACGACGTGTCGAGCGCGCTCGACGCCCGCACGGAGGTCGAGCTGTGGCGGGGGCTGCGTGCGCAGGGCACCACGGTGCTCGGCGCCACCTCGAAGCGCGCGGCGCTCGTGCAGGCGCACCGGGTCGTCGTGCTCGTCGACGGGGCGGTGGTCGCGGACGGGCCGTGGGCGGAGCTGTCCGCCCGGTGGGGCCACCTCGCGGGATGAGGCACGGCACGGGTGCCCGGGCGCCGACCGGTGGTGCAGGTCACCGGGGCGGCGAGGAATCGCCGCGACCGCCCGTCGAGTTGCAGCATGAGTGCCGATGACGACCTCGACCTCCCCCCCGCCGCCGTCCGACCGCGCCCGCGACCCCGAGGGCGCGGCCGACGGCACCGTCGTCGACGCCGGCCCCGCCGGGCCCGCCGGGCCCGCCGGCCCCGCCGCGGCCGCCCCCGCGACGGACGTCGCGCTGTCCGGTGGGCGTCTCGCGCTCGCCATCGTGGCGCTGGCCATGGGCGGCTTCGCGATCGGCACCACCGAGTTCGTGACGATGGGCCTGCTGCCCGACATCGCGCGCGGCATCGACGAGTCGATCCCGACGACGGGGCACATCATCACGTCGTACGCCCTGGGCGTCGTCGTGGGCGCCCCCCTGATCGTCGCCCTCGGCGCCCGCCTGCCGCGGCGCGAGCTGGCCGTCGGCCTCGTGCTGGCGCTGGGCCTGGGCAGCGCGTTGACCGCGCTGGCCAGCGGCTACCTGCCGGTGCTGCTCGCCCGGTTCGTCGCCGGCCTGCCCCACGGCGCGTACTTCGGCGTCGCCTCCCTCATCGCCGCCTCGCTGGTGCGGCCCGACCAGCAGGGCCGCGCGATCAGCGGCGTGATGGTCGGCCTGTCGGTCGGCACGGTGGCGGGGGTGCCCGCCAGCACCTGGCTCGGCCAGGAGGTCGGGTGGCGCAGCGCCTACTGGTTCGTGCTCGCCCTGACGATCGTCACCGCCGTCCTCGTCCTCCTCGCCGTGCCCCACACCCCGGGTGACCGCACCGCCACGGTGCGCCGGGAGCTGTCCGCGCTGCGCCGTCCCGCGGTCCTGTACGCCGTCGCCACCGGCATGGTGGGCTTCGGCGGCATCTTCGCGATGTACAGCTACGTCGCGCCGCTCGTCACCGACGAGACCGGGCTGGCGGACAGCGCCGTCCCGGCGTTCCTGCTGGCGTTCGGCGTGGGCTCGGTGCTGGGCTCCTGGTTGGCCGGCGTCCTGGCGGACTGGGACGTGGAACGGTCGGTCGTCGGGGCCTTCGTCGCCTCCGTCGTCGTGCTGGCCCTCGTGGTGCCGCTCGCGGGCAGCGTGGTCGCGATGGTGGCGATCGTCTTCGTCGTCGGCCTGCTCGGCTCCGTGCTGGCGATCAACCTGCAGGTGCGCCTCATGCAGTCGGCCGGCGACGCGCAGATGCTCGGCGCGGCCCTCAACCACTCGGCGCTCAACATCGCCAACGGCCTGGGGGCCTTCCTCGGCGGCCTCGTGATCGACGCGGGCCACGGCTACCGCGCGCCGAGCCTCGTCGGCGCCGGTCTCGCGGCGGGCGGGCTGCTCATCTTCTGCTGGTCCCTGCTGGCCCGGCGCCGGGCGACGACCGCCACCTGACCCGGTGCGGGCCGCCCGCGCCCGGGTGGTTGAATCGTGCGCATGTCTGCGCAGACCCAGGAAGCATCCTCCTCGGGCGGGTCGCTGCCGCGGGTCCTCTCGGGGATCCAGCCGACGGCCGACTCGTTCCACTTCGGGAACTACCTCGGTGCGCTGCGGCAGTGGGTGAGCCTGCAGGACGACCACGAGCCGTTCTACATGGTCGTGGACCTGCACGCGATCACGGTCGAGCACGACCCGCGGCTGCTGCGCGAGCGCACCTACCGCTCCGCCGCGCAGCTGCTCGCCATGGGCGTGGACCCGGCGCGCTCGTCGCTCTTCGTGCAGTCGCACGTGCCCGCCCACGCCCAGCTGGCGTGGGTGCTCAACAGCATCACGGCCTTCGGCGAGGCGCGCCGCATGACGCAGTTTAAGGACAAGTCGGCGAAGGGTGGCGAGGGCGCGGCCAGCGTCGGCCTGTTCACCTACCCGATCCTCCAGGCCGCTGACATCCTGCTGTACCGCCCGGCGTACGTGCCGGTGGGGGAGGACCAGCGCCAGCACCTCGAGCTGACCCGCGACCTCGCGCACCGGTTCAACACGCGCTACAAGAAGACGTTCCGCCTGCCGGAGCCCTACATCCTGCGCGAGACCGCCAAGATCTACGACCTGCAGAACCCGACCGCCAAGATGAGCAAGTCGGCCTCCTCGCCCGCCGGCATCATCGACCTGCTGGACGAGCCGCGGGTCAGTGCGAAGAAGATCCGCTCCGCGGTGACCGACTCCGAGGCCGTCGTGGCGTTCGACCCCGAGGCCAAGCCGGGCGTGTCGAACCTGCTGTCGATCTTCTCCGCCCTGACGGGGCGCGGCGTGGCCGAGATCGCCGCCGACTACACGGGGCGGGGGTACGGCGACCTCAAGGGCGACCTGGCCGACGTCGTCGTCGACGTGGTGACGCCGCTGCGCGAGCGCACCCTCGAGCTGCTCGACGACCGCGCCGGGCTCGACGAGGTGCTCGCCGCCGGTGCGCGACGCGCCCGCGAGGTCGCGGACCGCACGCTCGCGGACGTCTACGAGCGCGTCGGCTTCGTGCGCCCCCTCGGCTAGGGTCGACGCCGTGCCCACGATCGGAGTAGCCCTCGCGATCCCGGAGCCCTGGGGAGCCCAGCTCCAGGACTACCGCCGCTCCCTGGGGGACGCCACCGCGGACCTCATCCCGACCCACGTCACCCTCATCCCGCCGACCGAGGTCGCCGAGGACGAGCTGGCCGCGGTGTCGGCCCACCTCGCCGCCGTGGCGACGCAGCACCACGGGTTCCGGGTGCACCTGCGGGGCACGGGCACCTTCCGGCCGGTCTCGCCGGTCGTGTTCGTGACGGTCGCGGAGGGCATCGCGGAGACCGAGCAGCTGGCCGCCTCGCTGCGGCGGGGCCCGCTCGAGGTGGACCTCAGCTTCCCCTACCACCCGCACGTCACGGTGGCCCACCACCTCGACGACGACCGCCTCGACCGGGCGTTCCAGGAGCTGGCGGCCTTCGAGTGCGTCTTCGAGGTGGCGCGGTTCCACCTCTACGTCCACGACGAGGGCACCGGCTGGCGCCGCACCGACGACTTCGCCCTGCAGCGGCGGGAGGGCTGAGGTGGCCGGCCCGAAGGAGCGGGTCGTCGTCTGGTTCGCCGAGCAGCGCACGGCCCACCCGTGGCTCGACCACGTGGTGCGGATGCAGCAGCACTACGGGGCGGTGAAGGGCAACACCCAGGCCGGCGCGGTCACGTTCTTCGGGTTCCTGTCCTTCTTCCCCCTGCTGGCGCTCGCGTTCTTCCTCGTCGGCTACCTGGCGCGGATCTACCCCGACGCGCAGCAGGACCTGGTCGACGCCATCTCGAGCATCTTCCCCGGCATGATCGGCTCGGACGAGGGCCAGATCTCCATCGCCGACTTCGAGGAGGTGGCGGGCACCGCCGGGGTCATCGGCCTCCTCGGTGTCCTCTACTCGGGGCTGGGCTGGCTGTCGGGGCTGCGCGAGTCGCTCGTCGTGGTCTTCGAGGAGCCCGCCAAGGAGCAGCCCAACTTCCTCAAGGGCAAGCTGCGGGACCTGCTCACCCTCCCGGCGATCGGCATCATCCTGCTCACCAGCGTCGCGATCTCCAGCGGCGTCAACGCCTTCTCCTCGCAGGTGCTCGACCTCGTCGGGCTCGGCGACGAGCTCTCGTGGCTGCTGCGCGTCATCACGGTCGTGATCGGCATCGGCGCCAGCTCGCTGCTGTTCTCGGCGATCTTCACGCTGCTCGCCAAGCCCGACATCCCGCGCTTCGACCTGTGGAAGGGCGCCCTGCTGGGCGCCGTGGGCTTCGAGGTGCTCAAGCAGGTCGCCGGCGTGCTCCTCAGCTCGACCAAGGGCCAGCCCGCCTTCCAGGCCTTCGGCATCGCGCTGATCCTCGTGGTCTGGATCAACTACTTCTCCCGCGTGGTCATGTACGCCGCCTCCTGGGCCCACACGTCCACCTCGGCCCGGCTGCGGCGCGAGCACCTGGCCGCGCTCGAGGAGGCGCGCCTGGCCGCCCTGCGGGTGGACCTCGACAAGGACGACGAGGTCGAGCTGACCACCAACCAGGTCGCGGCGCGCTCCTTCGCCCTCGGCGCCGGCACCGTGCTGGGCTTCCTCACCCTGCTGCGGCGCGCCCGCTGACGCGTGGGAGGATGGCCCCTCCGACGAGGTGAGGGGTCCGGGTGAGGTTCGAGCGCAAGCACGCGGTGCTGCTGCTGGCGGTGGCGGTGTGGAACGTCGTCACGTTCGGCAACTTCGCCCGCAACCTGGCCTCGGCGTGGTCCGCGGGGGAGGAGCGCGCGACCGGCTACTGGGTGGCCCACTCCGTGCTCGTCGTGGTGAACGTGCTCATCGCGGTCGTCCTCGGACGCCTCGGACTGCAGGCGCTGCGCGCCACCCGCCGCGACGCCGTGACCTCCTCGTGACCTTCGTGACCGTTCCGTGACCTGAGCGTCGCCACACGGCGGCTGTGCGCGCGCCGCACGAGGCACGCCGTACCCCACGAGGCGCCGTACCCCCCCGGGACGCCGAACGGCCCGCCCGGGGAGTCCCGGGCGGGCCGAACGTCACGTCGTACGACGGGGGAGCAGGCTCAGCGGCCCTTGACCATCGCGGTGCGGAGGTCCTTGTTGAGCTGGCTGATGACGTCCAGCGGGATCTCCTTGGGGCACGCCGCGGCACACTCGCCGATGTTGGTGCACCCGCCGAAGCCGTCGTGGTCGTGCTGGCCGACCATGCCGACCACGCGGGAGTAGCGCTCCGGCTGGCCCTGCGGCAGCTCACCGAGGTGGGTGATCTTGGCGCCGAGGAACAGCGACGCCGAGCCGTTGGGGCAGGCCGCGACGCAGGCGCCGCAGCTGATGCAGGTGGCGACGTCGAAGGCGCGGTCGGCCTTCTTCTTCTCCACCGGGGCGGCGTGCGCGTCGGGCGCGGAGCCCGTGTTGGCGGAGATGTAGCCGCCGGCCTGCACCATCCGGTCGAGCGCCGAGCGGTCCACGCACAGGTCCTTGAGCACGGGGAACGAGTCCGCGCGCCAGGGCTCGATGGTGATCTCGTCGCCGTCCTTGAAGGACCGCATGTGCAGCTGGCAGGTCGTGGTGACCTCCGGGCCGTGCGCCTGACCGTTGATCATCAGGCCGCACATGCCGCAGATGCCCTCGCGACAGTCGGAGTCGAACGCGATCGGCTCCTCGCCGGACGTGTTCAGCTTCTCGTTGAGGACGTCGAGCATCTCCAGGAAGCTCATGTCCTCGGAGACGCCATCGAGCTCGTAGGTGTGCATCGCTCCAGCGGTCGCCGGGTTGGGCTGGCGCCAGATCTTCAGGGTCAACTTCACTTGTAGCTCCGCTGCTTCATCTCGATGGCGGTGTAGATCAGGTCTTCCTTGTGGAGCACGGGCTGGCCGTCCTCGCCACCCCACTCCCAGGCGGCGACGTAGGCGAACTCGTCGTCGTGACGCAGCGCCTCGCCGTCCTCGGTCTGGGACTCCCCGCGGAAGTGGCCGCCGCAGGACTCGCGGCGGTTGAGGGCGTCGACGCACATGAGCTCACCGAGCTCGATGAAGTCGGCGACGCGGCCGGCCTTCTCGAGGCTCTGGTTGATGCCGTCCGCCGTGCCGAGCACCCTGAGGTTGCTCCAGAAGTCGGCCTTGAGCTCGCGGATCATGTCGATCGCCTTGCGCAGGCCCTCCTCCGTGCGCTCCATGCCGCAGTACTCCCACATGATGTTGCCGAGCTCCTTGTGGTAGCTGTCGGCGGAGCGGGTGCCGTTCATCGACATGAACGTGTTGATGCGGGCCTCGACCGACTCCCGCGCCGCGACGACCTCGGGGTGGTCCTCGGCGACCTTCGGGAACGGGCCGTCCGCGAGGTAGTCGCGGATGGTGTTCGGCAGCACGAAGTAGCCGTCGGCCAGGCCCTGCATGAGGGCGGAGGCACCGAGGCGGTTCGCGCCGTGGTCGGAGAAGTTGGCCTCGCCGGTCACGTAGAGCCCGGTGATGTTCGACTGCAGGTCGTAGTCGACCCACAGGCCGCCCATGACGTAGTGGACCGCCGGGTAGATGCGCATCGGCACCTCGTACGGGTCCTCGCCGGTGATGCGGGCGTACATGTCGAACAGGTTGCCGTACTTCGTCTCGACCGCCTGGCGCCCCATGCGGGCGATGGCGTCGGCGAAGTCGAGGTAGACGCCGCGGCGGAAGTCGCCCACGACCGGGCCGACACCGCGACCCTCGTCGCAGACGTTCTTGGCCTGACGCGAGGCGATGTCGCGGGGGACCAGGTTGCCGAAGCTCGGGTAGATCCGCTCCAGGTAGTAGTCGCGGTCCTCCTCCGGGATGTCCCGCGGGTCCTTGTCGCAGTCCTCGCGGTTCTTCGGCACCCAGATGCGGCCGTCGTTGCGCAGCGACTCGCTCATCAGGGTCAGCTTCGACTGGAAGTCGCCCGAGACCGGGATGCACGTGGGGTGGATCTGCGTGTAGCAGGGGTTGGCCATGTAGGCGCCCTTGCGGTGCGCACGCCACGTGGCGGTGACGTTCGACCCCATCGCGTTCGTCGACAGGTAGAAGACGTTGCCGTAGCCGCCGGTCGCGAGCACCACGACGTCGGCGAGGTGCGTCTCGATCTCGCCGGTCACCATGTCGCGCGCGATGATGCCGCGGGCGCGGCCGTCGACGACGATCAGCTCGAGCATCTCGTGGCGCGTGTACTGCTTCACCGTGCCCGCCGCGACCTGGCGCTCCATGGCCTGGTAGGCGCCGATGAGCAGCTGCTGGCCCGTCTGGCCGCGGGCGTAGAACGTGCGGGACACCTGCACGCCGCCGAACGAGCGGTTGTCGAGCAGGCCGCCGTACTCGCGGGCGAAGGGCACGCCCTGCGCGACGCACTGGTCGATGATGTTCGCGCTGACCTCGGCCAGGCGGTAGACGTTCGACTCGCGGCTGCGGTAGTCGCCGCCCTTCACCGTGTCGTAGAAGAGGCGGAACGTGGAGTCGCCGTCCTCCTTGTAGTTCTTCGCCGCGTTGATGCCGCCCTGGGCCGCGATCGAGTGGGCGCGGCGCGGGGAGTCCTGGTAGCAGAAGGACTTCACGTTGTAGCCGGCCTCGCCGAGCGTCGCGGCGGCGGCACCGCCGGCCAGGCCCGTGCCGACCATGATGATGTCGAGCTTGCGGCGGTTGGCCGGGTTGACCAGGCGGTTCTCGAACTTGCGGGTGGTCCAGCGGTCCTTGATGGGACCCGTCGGGGCCTTCGCGTCGACCAGCTTGTCGCCGAGCACGTAGTAGCCGTGGGCGTCGTCCGACTTCTGCTCGGACGCGACGTTGAGCGGGGCGAGGCCCTCGTGGAGGGTGGATCCAGCCATGGTCGGGACTCCCTTACTTCTCGATGATGCCGACGAGCACGGCGAGCGGGACGAGCGAGAAGCCGCCGGCGACGACGACGGCCAGCAGCCAGCCGGCCTGCTTCGCGCGGCGGCGCGACGCGGCCGTGTTGGTGAAGCCGAGCGTCTGCATCGCGCTCCAGGTGCCGTGGTGGAGGTGGAGCGCGAGCGCCACCATCGCGACCAGGTAGATCACCGTCAGCCACCAGACCTCGAACGACCCGACCATCAGCGTGTAGGGGTCGCCCGCGGCGCTGCCGGTCTCGCCGGTCGCCACGTTCACCTTCCCGAAGCTGAAGTTCACGAGGTGCCAGATGATGAAGAGCAGCAGCGCGGCCCCGCCCCAGCGCATGGTGCGCGAGGACAGCGAGGACGCCACGTTCTTCTTGACCTGGTAACGGGTGGTGCGGGCCCGGCGGTTGCGGTTCGTCAGCAGCACGGCGGCCACCACGTGCGCCACGAGGGCCACGAGCAGCACGGTCCGGGCGATCCAGAGGAAGCCCTCGTACGGGAGGATCGGCTCGCCGAGCTCGCGCAGGTGGTGCGCGTAGTCGTTGAACTTGTCCTGGCCGGAGAACGCCTTCAGGTTCCCGTACATGTGCGCGAGCACGTACGCGACGAAGAGGAGCCCGCTGGTCGCCATCACCAGCTTCAGCGCGATGGTCGAGCGTGTCGACCGGGGAGGAGAGACAAGGGTCGGGGTTGCCACGACCGGCACGCTACTCCCCCTACCAGGAGGGCAGTAACGAAGGTCGACCTCACCTCGTGTGACATATCCCCTGTTACCGCCACGTTAACGACGGGGTACCGGACGGGCCCTCCCGCGGGTCTCGCCGGGGCGGTGGACGGTGGCGTCCGGTCAGGCCGGCGCGAGGTGCGGGGCGGCCAGCACCGCGTCGTAGTGGTGCTCCACGAGCTCGTCGACGGCGTCGTGCCACGACCGCTGCAGGGCCAGCTCGCGGCCGTGGGCGCCCATGAGTCCCCGGTGCCGGTCGGCGGCGACGGCCTCGACGGCGTCGCGCAGGCCGCGCGGCGTGGCGGGGTCGAACAGCAGGCCCGACTCCAGGTGGGCGACGACGTCGCGGGCCCCGCCGGTCCGCGCGGCGACGACCGGTACGCCGGACGCGGCCGCCTCACGCAGGGTGTGGGCGCACGTGAGGTGCTCGCCCGGGTGCACGAGCACGTCGAGCGACGCGACGGCGGTGGTGAGGTCGCCGGCCGTCAGCGGACCGGCGAGCTTCGCGCCGGGCCCGGCGACCCCGGCCAGGCGGTGGGCGAGCCACTCCCGCTGGGAGCCCTGGCCCACGACGACGAGGCGGGTGCCGGGGACGGCGGCGACCTCGGGCAGCCGCCGTACCCCGTGGTCCTTCTCGAGCGCCCCCACGTAGCCGACGACGACCCGCGGGCCGCCCTTGGCCCGCGCCTTCGCCCACTTGTCGTGCAGCCACGCGTCGCGCAGGGCGGGAGTGAAGGCGGCGGTGTCGACGCCGGGGGACCACAGCCGGGCGTCGACGTCGAGGGCGGCGAGCCGGTCGACCATCCAGCGGGCGGTGACGAGCACGCGGTCGGCACGCTCGGCGACCTTGGCCTGCCACAGGGGCGCGGCCAGGTCGCTCACCGGCGTCTGCTGCACCACGACGGTCGGCACGTCGAGCCGCCGGGCGTGCTTGAGGGCCTTCCGGCCGATGGTCGGCCCGAGCTCGAGGCTCGAGGTGACGTGCACGAGGTCGGGCGCGAAGCCCTCCAGGGCGGCCCGCACCTGGCGGCCCGGCTTGTCCAGGGCGCGCACCCGCACGATCTCGACCCCGCGGTACGACGTCAGCCCCGGCGCCGGCGCGACGAGGCGCACCGTGTGACCCCGGTCGACGAGCCGGTCGAGGAGGTTGCGCACCGTGGTGGTCGTGCCGTCGGTGGCCGGGTAGAAGGACTCGGTCACGAGCGCGATCCGCATGGGTCCGAGGGTGGGAGGACGCCGCGACGGGGGAGTGGCCGCGGCGTGGCCGCCGGGTGAACGGGCCCGCGGGCCGCGGTGCCTGATTCGTGGGACCCGGTGTCGCGACGTCCGTCACACCTTCTATGGTTCGCAGCATGACCGAAGTGGAGGGTGGGCTCGACGAGCCGACCGAGCTGCAACCGGAGCAGGGCGCCCTCGCGCTCGCCGACGCCGCGACCGACCGGTGGACGCGCGCGGACTGGGAGGCCGAGGCCGCCCGCGTGCTGCGCAAGGCCCGCCGCCTTGGCGAGGACGACCCCGACGAGCTGGTCTGGCAGCGGCTGACGCGCCGCACCCTGGACGGCATCGAGGTCACCCCGCTGGGCACCCCGGAGTCGGTGGCCGACCTGGCGACGCAGGGCCGACCCACCCGTACCGGCCCGTGGGACGTCCGGGCCCACCTCGGAGCGGTGGGCCTCGACGCCCGGGCCGGCAACGAGACGCTGCTCGCCGACCTCGAGGGCGGCGTGACGTCGCTGTGGCTCACGCTCGAGCCCGGCACGGACCTCGCGGTCCTGCTGGCCGGCGTCTACCTCGACCTGGCGCCCGTCGTGCTCGACGCCCCGGGCGACCCGGTGGGCGCGGCCCGTGCGTTCCTCGCGCACCTCGAGGCCACGGAGCCGGCTGCCGGCACCAACCTCGGCGTGGGCGCCCTGGCCCCCGAGGACGTGCTCCTGGAGGTCGTCGGCCTCGCCCGGGAGGCCGGCGTGCTGGGGGTCGTCGTCGACGCCACCGCCGTGCACGACCGCGGTGCCTCCGACGCGCAGGAGCTGGCCTGGTCGCTGGCCGCCGGCGCCCGCGTCCTGCGGGTGCTCACCGGCGCCGGCGTGCCGCTGGCCGAGGCCGCCGGCCTCGTCGAGTTCCGCTACGCCGTCACCGACGAGCAGTTCCCCGGCATCGCCAAGCTGCGCGCCGCGCGCCGCCTGTGGGCCCGCCTCGTCGAGCTGAGCGAGGACGTCGAGGGCGAGGCCGCCGCGGTGCAGCAGCGCCAGCACGCGGTGACCAGCCGGCCGATGATGAGCCGCTACGACCCCTACGTCAACATGCTGCGCACGACGGTCGCGGCCTTCGCGGCCGGCGTCGGCGGGGCCGAGTCGGTCACGGTGCTGCCCTTCGACTCCCCGCTCGGCCGCCCGGAGGCCTTCGGCCGGCGGATCGCGCGCAACACCTCCCACCTGCTCATCGACGAGTCGCACCTGGGCAAGGTGGCCGACCTCGCGGGCGGCGCCTACGCGGTCGAGCGCCTCACCGACGACCTGGCTCGTGCGGCGTGGACGCTGCTGCCCCGCCTCGACGCCGCGCTGCAGGACGGCGGGGTCGACGGGCTGGACGCCGTCGTCGGCGAGCTGGTCGCGGCGACGGTCGCCGAGCGCGAGCGGCAGGTCGCGACGCGCAAGCGCCCGCTGACCGGGCTCACGGAGTTCCCGAACCCCGCCGAGGTGCTCCCGGAGCGCGAGCCCGACGGCGCGTGGGAGGGCGTGCGCCCGTACGGCGCGAGCTTCGAGGCGCTGCGGGACGCCCCGGCGCCGCGCCCGGTCTTCCTCGCCACGCTGGGCACGGTCGCGGCCCACACCGCCCGGGCCACCTTCGCGAGCAACCTGCTCGCCGCCGGCGGCATCCCCGTCGAGGTGGCGGGACCGACCGACGGGCCGGACGCGCTCGTCGCGGCGTACACGGCTGCGGGCAGCCCGGCCGTGGTGTGCCTGGCCGGGTCGGACGCGACGTACGCGGAGTGGGGGGAGCAGGCCACCGCGGCGCTGCGGGAGGCCGGCGCCACCCACGTCGTCATCGCGGGGAAGCCGACCGACCACACCGACGACTCCTGCGCGGTGGGCGTGGACGCCCTCGCGTTCCTCACGCGGACGAGGGAGCACCTGGCATGAGCGTTCCGAAGAGCTTCGAGGGCCTCGACCTGCGCGGCGGGCGGGCCGTCGCGCCGCCCACCGACGGCGAGGCGTGGACCTCGCCGGAGGGCATCGAGGTGAAGCCGGCCTACGGCCCCGAGGACGTCGCGGGCCTCGACGCGCTCGACACGTGGCCGGGCCTCAGCCCGTTCCTGCGCGGGCCCTACCCGACGATGTACACCACGCAGCCGTGGACCATCCGGCAGTACGCCGGGTTCTCGACCGCCGAGGAGTCGAACGCCTTCTACCGCCGCAACCTCGCGGCCGGCCAGAAGGGGCTCTCGGTCGCGTTCGACCTCGCCACCCACCGCGGCTACGACTCCGACCACCCGCGGGTGCGCGGCGACGTCGGCATGGCCGGCGTGGCGATCGACTCCATCTACGACACCCGCACCCTCTTCGACGGCATCCCGCTCGACGAGATGAGCGTGTCGATGACCATGAACGGCGCCGTGCTGCCGGTGCTGGCCCTCTACATCGTCGCGGCCGAGGAGCAGGGGGTGGCGCCGGAGAAGCTGGCCGGGACCATCCAGAACGACATCCTCAAGGAGTTCATGGTCCGCAACACCTACATCTACCCGCCGTCGCCGTCGATGCGGATCATCTCCGACATCTTCAGCTTCACGTCGGCGCGGATGCCGCGGTTCAACTCGATCTCCATCTCGGGCTACCACATGCAGGAGGCCGGGGCGACCGCCGACCTCGAGCTCGCCTACACGCTGGCAGACGGGGTGGAGTACATCCGTGCGGGCCTCGAGGCGGGGCTCGACATCGACGTGTTCGCGCCGCGGCTCTCCTTCTTCTGGGCCATCGGCATGAACTTCTCGATGGAGGTCGCGAAGCTGCGCGCGGCCCGCGCCCTGTGGGCCCGGCTCGTGCGGCAGTTCGACCCGAAGAACCCCAAGTCGCTGTCGCTGCGCACGCACTCGCAGACCTCCGGCTGGTCGCTGACCGCGCAGGACGTGTTCAACAACGTGGGCCGCACCTGCATCGAGGCCATGGCCTCGACCCAGGGGCACACGCAGAGCCTGCACACGAACGCGCTCGACGAGGCCATCGCCCTGCCCACCGACTTCTCCGCGCGCATCGCGCGCAACACCCAGCTGCTGCTGCAGCAGGAGTCGGGCACGACGGGCACGATCGACCCGTGGGCCGGCTCCTACTACCTGGAGCGCCTCACCCACGACCTCGCGGAGCGGGCCTGGGCCCACATCTCCGAGGCCGAGGCCGCCGGCGGCATGGCCCAGGCCATCGAGCAGGGCATCCCGAAGATGCGCATCGAGGAGGCGGCGGCCCGCACCCAGGCACGCATCGACGCCGGCGCCCAGAAGGTCATCGGCGTCAACACGCACCGCCTCGCCGCGGAGGACAGGCTCGACGTCCTCAAGGTCGACAACGACGACGTCTACCGCCGCCAGGTCGCCAAGCTCGAGCGCCTGCGCGCCGAGCGCGACGACGACGCGGTGCGGCGCTCGCTGGAGGCGCTCACCAACGCCGCCGGCTCGGAACCGGGCCCGGCGCTCGAGGGGAACCTGCTCGCGCTCGCCGTGGACGCGGCCCGGGCCAAGGCGACGGTCGGGGAGATCTCGGACGCGCTCGAGAAGGTCTACGGGCGCCACCAGGCCGTCATCCGTACGATCTCGGGCGTGTACCGCGACGAGTCGACGCTGGGCGAGGACGGCGGCGGGCCCGTGCGGCGCGTGCTCGACGAGACCGCCGAGTTCGAGGAGGCGGAGGGCCGCCGCCCCCGCATCCTCGTCGCCAAGATGGGCCAGGACGGGCACGACCGCGGCCAGAAGGTGATCGTCTCCGCGTTCGCCGACATGGGCTTCGACGTCGACGTGGGGCCGCTGTTCTCCACCCCCGAGGAGGTCGCCCAGCAGGCGGTGGACGCCGACGTGCACATCGTCGGCGTCAGCTCGCTCGCGGCCGGCCACCTCGTGCTCCTGCCGGCGCTGCGCGCAGCGCTCGCCGAGCAGGGCCGCGACGACATCATGGTCGTCATCGGGGGCGTCATCCCGCCCGACGACGTGCCGACGCTGAAGGAGATGGGCGCGGCCTCGGTGTTCCTGCCGGGCACGGTCATCGCCGAGTCGGCGCTCGACCTGCTGGCCCGGCTGCGCGAGCAGCTCGGTCACGGCTGAGGCGGCGTGCCCTCCGTCGAGGAGCTGCTCGAGGGCATCCGCTCGGGGCGCCGCGCCGCGGTGTCCCGGGCGATCACCCTGGTCGAGTCGTCCCGGCCGCAGCACCGGGAGCAGGCGCGCGAGCTGCTGACCGCGCTCGCCGGCGAGGCGGGCGCGGCGGGTGCGGGCGTCGTACGGGTCGGCATCTCGGGCGTGCCCGGGGTGGGCAAGTCCACCTTCATCGAGGCGCTGGGCTCGCGGCTGACCGCCGCGGGCCACCGCGTGGGCGTGCTGGCGGTGGACCCCTCCAGCGTGCGCACGGGCGGCTCCGTGCTGGGGGACAAGACGCGCATGGGGCGCCTCGCGGCCGACCCGGGTGCCTTCATCCGCCCGTCCCCGTCTGCCGGGACGCTCGGTGGCGTCGCGCGGGCGACCGTGCAGGCCATGGCCGTGCTGGAGGCGGCCGGGTACGACGTGGTGCTCGTCGAGACGGTCGGCGTCGGGCAGTCCGAGATCACCGTGGCGGGGATGGTCGACACCTTCCTGTTCCTCACCCTCGCGCGCACCGGCGACCAGCTGCAGGGCATCAAGAAGGGCATCCTCGAGATCGCCGACGTCATCGCGGTCAACAAGGCGGACGGCGACCGCGAGCAGGAGGCCCGTGTCGCGGCCCGCGAGCTCGCCGGCGCGCTGCGCCTCGTGCGGGGGCACGACGAGTGGGCGCCCCCCGTCGTGACGTGCTCCGGCCTGACCGACGTGGGCGTGGACGACCTGTGGCAGCGGGTGCTCGGGCACCGCGACCACCTGGGCCCCGACGGGCTGGGGCGCAAGCGCGCGGAGCAGCAGCTGGAGTTCACGTGGGCCCTCGTGCGCGACGAGCTCGAGCAGCGGCTGCGCCACTCGCCGGAGGTCCGGGCCGTGCGCGACGACGTCCGCGCGGCCGTCCTCGCGGGCGACCTGCCGGCCACCGTCGCGGCCGACCGGATCCTGGCGGCGTACGACGCCTGAGGGCGCGACGCTAGGGTCAGCCCTCGTGCACGCGACCTCCCAGATCCTGACGGCCCTCGCCGACGAGCTGGTGGCACTGCGCCGGGACATCCACGCCCACCCCGAGCTCTCGTGGAACGAGCAGCGCACGACCTCCCTGGTGGCCGACCGCCTGGCCGCGGCCGGCATCCGCCACGAGCGCCTGTCCCGCACGGGCGTCATCGCCGAGGTCGGCAGCGAGGGCCCCGTGGTCGCGCTGCGCGGCGACCTGGACGCCCTGCCGCTGGAGGACCGCTCGGGCCTGCCGTGGGCCAGCACCGTCACCGGCGTCGCCCACGCCTGCGGCCACGACGTGCACACCTCGGCCCTGCTCGGGGCGGCCCTGACGCTGCAGGGGCTGCACGAACGCGGCGAGCTGCGCGGCCGGGTCCGGCTGTTCTTCCAGCCGGCCGAGGAGGTCATGCCCGGCGGTGCGCTGGAGGTGGTGGCGGCGGGCGGGCTGGAGGACGTGGTCTCGGTCTTCGCGCTGCACTGCGACCCCTCCGTCGACGTCGGCCAGGTGGGGCTGCGCGAGGGGCCCGTCACCGGGGCGGCCGACTCGCTCGTCGTGCACCTCAGCGGGCGCGGGGGCCACAGCTCCCGCCCGCACCTCACCGAGGACCTGACCTTCGCGCTGGGCAAGCTGCTCACGGAGCTGCCCGCCGTCCTCTCGCGCCGCATCGACCCCCGGGCCGGGGCGAGCGTCGTGTGGGGCCACGTCGAGGCCGGCGTCGCACCCAACGTGATCCCCGTCGAGGGCCGGATGTCCGGCACGGTCCGGATGCTCGACGTGCAGGCGTGGGCGAGCGCCGAGGAGGTGGTGCGCCGCGCCGTCGGCCAGCTGGCGGAGCCGTACGGCGTGGAGGCGGTCGTGCACTACACCCGCGGCGTCCCGCCCGTCGACAACGACCCGGCCGCCACCGCCGTGCTGCGCCGGGCGGCGCTGACCGTGCTGGGCCCCGACGGGGCCGTCCCCACCGTGCAGAGCCTCGGGGGAGAGGACTTCGGGTGGTACCTGCGCCACGTGCCCGGCGCGCTCGCCCGGCTCGGCACCCGCACGCCCGGCGGGCGCACCTACGACCTGCACCAGGGTGACCTGGTCGTCGACGAGCGCGCCATCGGGATCGGCGCGGCGCTGCTGGCCGAGACGGCCGTCGAGGCCCTCGCCGCGGCCTCCGCCTGACCCCCGGCGCGATCACGGCCGGCGCCCCCAGGTAACAGTTCGATGGAGAACCCCGGATCGGTCGTGGGTGCGCTCCGCGCGCCGTTAGGGTGTCGGCGTCGCGCCCGACCCGGTGGCGCGCACCCGATCTTCAAGAGGAGGCTTCGTGAGGCGCACGAAGTTCACCGCGGCCCTGGCCGTGAGCATCCTGGCCCTGGCCGGCTGCGGTAGCAGCGGCTCGGACGACGGCGACAGCGGCAGCGGCAACGGCGGCGGCGGCGGCGAGGGCGACATCAAGGTCGGCCTGGCCTACGACGTCGGCGGCCGCGGCGACCAGTCCTTCAACGACTCCGCGGCTGCCGGTCTCGACCGCGCGGCCGACGAGTTCAGCATCTCCTCCGACGAGTCGGAGGCCGAGGACGGCGAGGCCGAGGCGGCCCGCGAGGAGCGCCTGCGCACCTTCGCCGAGAACGACTACGACGTGGTCATCGCGGTCGGCTTCGCCTACGCGACCGCCATCGGCGCCGTGGCCCCGGACTACCCGGAGGTCGAGTTCGCCGTCATCGACGACTCGACGAACGAGTTCGACAACGTGACCAACCTGGTCTTCGCCGAGGAGCAGGGCTCGTTCCTGGTCGGCGCCGCGGCCGCCCTCACCAGCGAGTCGAACCACGTCGGCTTCGTCGGCGGCGTGCAGACCCCCCTCATCGAGAAGTTCGAGGCGGGCTACACGGCGGGCGCGCAGGCGGTCAACCCCGACGTGCAGGTCGACGTCACCTACCTGACGCAGCCGCCGGACTTCACCGGCTTCGCCGACCCGGCTCGCGGCAAGACCGCGGCGCAGGGCATGTTCGACGCCGGCGCCGACGTGGTCTACCACGCCGCGGGCGGCTCGGGCGGCGGCGTCTTCGAGGCGGCGCAGGAGGCCGGCGGTCGCGCGATCGGCGTCGACTCCGACCAGTACAACACCGCCGACGAGGCGGTCCGCGACGTGATCCTCACGTCGATGCTGAAGAACGTCGACGTCGCGGTGTACGAGTTCCTCTCGGACATCGACGCCGGCGAGGACCCGAGCGGCACGGTCACCTACGACCTCGAGGCGGACGGCGTGGGCTACTCCACGAGCGGCGACTTCCTCACCCCGGAGGTGATCGAGCAGCTCGAGGGCTTCAAGGAGCAGATCATCGCGGGCGAGATCGAGGTCCCGACCGCCCCGTGACGCACCGGCGCGCCCGCCCCACCCGGGCGGGCGCGTCCGCGTCACCCGTGCCACCATCGTCCGCGCCGGTGCGCGAACGAGACCGGCACCCGTCTCCATCGCAGTGCGAACGGGCCCGTGGACGACCTGGTCGTCCACGGGCCCCTCGCCCGTCCGGAAGGCTCCAGCCTCGTGACCTCGCTCTCCAGGGATGCGTCCGCGGCCACCGGTGAGGTGGCCGTCCGCCTCCGCGGGATCGGCAAGCGGTTCCCCGGCGTCATCGCCAACGACGACATCAACATCGACGTCGCCCGCGGCTCCATCCACGCCGTCGTGGGGGAGAACGGCGCCGGCAAGTCGACCCTCATGAAGATCCTGTACGGCGTGCAGCCGCCCGACTCCGGGACGATCGAGGTGAACGGCACCGAGCTCGCGCTGTCGACGCCGGCCGACGCGATCAAGGCCGGCATCGGCATGGTCTTCCAGCACTTCATGCTGGCCGACAACCTGACGGTGCTCGAGAACGTCGTGCTGGGCGCGGAGTCGCTGCACGGCATCGGCGGGGCGGCCCGGGCGAAGGTCGCGGAGATCTCCGCGGCGTACGGGCTGGGGATCGACCCCGACCGACGGGTGGAGGACCTCGGCGTCGGGGCGCGCCAGCGCGTGGAGATCCTCAAGGTCCTCTACCGCGGCGCCCGCATCATCATCCTCGACGAGCCCACGGCGGTGCTCGTGCCGCAGGAGGTCGACGAGCTGTTCGGCAACCTGCGCGAGCTCAAGCGCGAGGGCCTGTCGGTCATCTTCATCTCCCACAAGCTCGACGAGGTGCTGTCGGTCGCCGACGAGATCACCGTGATCCGGCGCGGCACGACGGTCGCGACCGTCGACCCGCGCTCGGTGACGTCCCGGCAGCTGGCGGAGCTCATGGTCGGCTCCGAGCTGCCCACGCCGCAGACCGAGGCCTCGACGGTCACCGACGAGGTCATGCTGTCCGTGCGCGGGCTCGGCCTGCGCGGCCCGGACGGCCGCGCGGTCCTCGACGACATCTCCTTCGACATCCACCGCGGCGAGATCCTCGGCATCGCAGGCGTCGAGGGCAACGGTCAGTCCGAGCTGGTCGAGGCCGTGATGGGCATGCGCGGTGGCGCCGAGGGCGCCGTCGTGCTGTCGGGTCGCGACATCGCGGGGCTGAGCACCCGGGCGCGGCGCGAGGCCGGCATCGGCTACGTGCCCGAGGACCGCCACCGCCACGGCCTCCTGCTCGACGCCCCGCTGTGGGAGAACCGCGTGCTGGGGCACCAGACCCGCGAGCCCAGCGCCCGCCGCGGCGTCATCCGCCGTCGCGCGGCCCGGGCCGACACCCAGCGCATCATCGACGCGTACGACGTGCGCACCCCCGGCACGGAGGTGCCCGCGCGGGCCCTGTCGGGCGGCAACCAGCAGAAGCTCATCGTCGGGCGCGAGATGAGCGCCGACCCCGTGCTGCTCATCGCGTCGCACCCGACCCGCGGCGTCGACGTCGGCGCCCAGGGCGCCATCTGGGACCACATCAAGCGCGCCCGTCGCGAGGGTCTCGCCGTGCTGCTCATCTCGGCGGACCTCGACGAGCTGATCGGCCTGTCCGACCGCATCGAGGTCGTCCTGCGCGGACGGCTGGTCGGCACCTTCGACCCCTCCGCGGTCACCCCCGAGGAGCTCGGGTCCGCGATGACCGGGGCCGGCGACGCCGCGCCCACCACGACCACCGAGGAGACCCGCGGGTGAACGTGCGACTCACGAAGGTCGCGCTGGCGATCGGGGCCCCGCTCCTCGCCCTGGCGCTGGCCTTCGCCATCACGAGCCTGGTGCTCCTCGCCGCGGGGGACCCCGTGGGGGAGGTGTGGGCGCAGATCATCTCGTGGCCCGAGGCCCGCAACCAGGTCAACATCCTCAACAACGCGACGGTGCTGTTCCTGTCCGGTCTCGCCGTCTCCATCGGCTTCCGGATGAACCTGTTCAACATCGGCGTCGACGGGCAGTACCGGGTGGCGGTCTTCGCCGCGGCGGCGGTCGCCGGCGAGGGCTGGCTGCCCGGCTACCTCAACACCGCGCTGGCCATCGTCTGCGCCATGCTCGC
This sequence comes from Nocardioides sp. ChNu-153, assembly GCF_030466625.1. Taxonomy (GTDB): domain Bacteria; phylum Actinomycetota; class Actinomycetes; order Propionibacteriales; family Nocardioidaceae; genus Nocardioides. The sequence goes on along the minus strand of NZ_JADEVT010000004.1, from coordinate 132,433 downwards.
GGGCGCGGCCTGGGCCGGCATCGCGGGCGTGCTCAAGGCGACCCGCGGCGTCAGCGAGGTCATCGCGACCATCATGCTGAACTTCATCGCGACCGCGCTCGTGGCCTACCTGCTCGCGAAGGTCGCCGTGCGCGAGGAGGGCAGCAACGTCATCGGCACCGCGCCGGTGCCGGAGGGCTCCCGCATCCCGGGCATCCAGATGTGGAGCGACATCCCGACCGAGATCTACGGGTTCATCGTCTTCGCCGTGCTCGTGGGGGTGGCCTACTGGTTCACCCTCAACAAGACGCGCTTCGGCTTCGAGCTGCGGGCCACCGGTCGCTCGGCGTCCGCGGCCGTGGCCAGCGGCATCTCGGTGCGGCGCATGACCATCACGACGATGATGCTCTCGGGCGCCGTCGCCGGTCTCGTCGGCCTGCCGATCCTCTTCGGCACGAGCCCGTACAACTACGGCTCGACGTTCCAGTCGGGGCTCGGCTTCGCCGGCATCGCCATCGCCCTGCTGGGTCGCAACCACCCCGTCGGCATCGCCCTGGGCGCCCTGCTCTTCGCGTTCCTCGACGAGCAGTCGAACCCGCTGCAGATCCTCGTGGGCGTCTCTCCCGACATCGTGGCCATCACCCAGGGCGTCATCGTCCTCACCGTGGTCGTCTCCTACGAGCTGGTCCGGCGGTACGGCGCGCGCCTCGAGCAGCGCCGCGTCGCCGCGCAGCTGGCCCGGGAGTCGGCCGCCGCGAAGGATCCGCGCCCCACGACGAAGGAGGCGGCTCGATGAGCACCGTCGACAAGGTCACCGCACGCACGCCGGTCGCCGCCCGCACGCGGCGCTGGCGCTGGGTGCTCGTGGGCGTGCTGGGCGTCCTCCTCGCGCTCTCCCTGCTCCAGGTGGTCACGGGCGCGGACGACCTCACGTCGTCCGGCGCCATCGCGGCGACCCTCATCGCGATCATGCCGATCCTGCTGGCGGGCCTCGGCGGCCTGTGGGCCGAGCGCGCGGGCGTGGTCAACATCGGTCTCGAGGGCATGATGATCCTCGGCACCTACGGCGCGGGCTTCTTCGGCTACCACTACGGGCCCTGGGTCGGCGTGCTCGGCGCCGTGCTCATGGGCGTCCTCGGCGGCCTGGTGCACGCGGTGGCGACCGTCGTCTTCGGCGTCGACCACATCATCTCGGGTGTCGCCATCAACATCATCGCGCTCGGCGCGGTGCAGTACCTGGCGGCGCAGACCTTCACCGACCTGCCCGGTGGCGGCCAGACGCAGTCGCCCAACATCGGCGACGTGCCGGCCATCACCATCGGCCCGCTGAGCGACCTGTTCGGCGACGTCGAGGGCGCGGACATCTTCTTCGTCTCCCAGGTCGCGGCGGTGCTGCGGGCACTCACGACCAACCTCTCGCTGCTGGTCGTGATCGGCTTCCTCCTCGTGCTCGCCACGTGGTGGCTGCTGTGGCGCACCGCGTTCGGCCTGCGGCTGCGCGCCTGCGGCGAGAGCCCGGCGGCGGCCGAGACGCTCGGTGTGGCCGTGCTGCGCTACAAGTTCATCGCCGTCCTCGTCTCGGGCGGCCTCGCCGGCCTCGCCGGCGGGTTCCTCGCCATCGTCGCGTCGAGCAACTACCGCGACGGCCAGACCGGCGGCCGCGGCTACATCGGCCTCGCCGCCATGATCTTCGGCAACTGGCGGCCCGGCGGCCTGCTGGCGGGCTCGGGCCTGTTCGGCTACACGGAGACCCTCGGCCTGCGCCAGGGCGGTACGTCGGTGCACGCGCTGCTGCTGCTCGTGTCCGTCCTGGCCATCGGGTTCGCGCTGTGGCAGCTGCGCCGCGGCACCGCGTCGCGCGTCGGGGTCGCCGCGATGGTGCTCGGCGGGGTCGCGGCCCTCGCGCTCTACCTCGCCATCGACGAGGTGCCGGGCGACTTCACCCGCATGACGCCGTACGTGATCACCCTGCTCGTGCTCGCCGTGGCCTCCCAACGACTGCGAGCCCCGGCGGCGGTGGGCGAGATCTACCGCAAGGGGTCGGCCGGGTGAGCCCGGACGACCCGCACGGGGCAGCGGGGGCGGACGGGCCGTCGTACCCGACCGGGGAGGAGTGGGCCGAGCTGCGGGCCGCGGCGCACGACGCGGCCGGGCGGGCGTACGCGCCGTACTCGGGCTACGCGGTGGGTGCCGCGGCGATCGTGGACGACGGGCGGCTCGTCACGGGCTGCAACGTCGAGAACGCCTCCTACGGCGTCGGCCTGTGCGCGGAGTGCGGCCTCGTCTCGCAGCTGCACCTCACGGGCGGCGGCATCCTGCGGCGCTTCGTCTGCGTCAACGGAGCGGGCGAGGTGATCATGCCGTGCGGCCGCTGCCGCCAGCTGCTGTTCGAGAACGGCGGGCGGGACCTGGTCCTGCTCACCGTGTCCGGTGCCCGCACGATGGACGAGGTCCTGCCTGATGCCTTCGGTCCCGACGACCTCGCTTGACCTGACCTCGGCCGCGCTGGTCGAGGACCCCTACCCCCTGCTCGCCGCCGAGCGCGAGCGCCACCCGGTGGCGTGGCACGAGGAGCGGGGCACCTGGCTCGCCTTCGACCACGCCGCCGTCGGCGCGGTGCTGCGCAACCGGCGGCTCGGGCGGATCTGGCGCGACCGGGAGCCGGCGGCCTACCTCGAGCCGTTCAACCTGCTCCACCGCAACCAGATGATGGAGAACGAGCCGCCCGACCACACGCGGCTGCGTCGGCTGGTCGCCGGCGCCTTCGCCCGCGGCCACGTCGAGCGGCTGCGCCCGCGGGTGCGCGAGCTCGCCGCGTCGCTGCTGGACGAGGTCGACCCGGCCGCCGGGTTCGACGTCATCGGCGCCTACGCCGAGCCGCTGCCCGTGCTCGTCATCGCCGAGCTGCTCGGGGTGCCCGTCGAGCTGGCCCCCGACCTGCGCGACTGGTCGCAGGCCATCGTCCGGATGTACGAGCCCGCCCCCGACGAGGCCACGCAGGCCGCGGCCGTCGCGGCCGCCGACGCGTTCGCCGGGGCGGTGCTCGAGCTCGCCCGCGACCGGGCGTCGAGCCCGCGCGACGACCTGCTGAGCGACCTCGTCGCGGCCCGCGAGGGCACGCAGCGGCTCAGCGAGGACGAGGTCGTCGCCTCCGCCGTGCTGCTGCTGAACGCCGGCCACGAGGCGTCCGTCAACGTCTTCGGCAACGGGCTGGTCGCGCTGCTGCGCTCGCCCGCGGCCGACGGGGTGCGTACGGCGGCCCGCGCGGGCGACGTGTCCGGCGTACCGACGCTGGTGGAGGAGATGCTGCGCTTCGACTCCGCCCTCCACCTCTTCGAGCGCACGGCGACGCAGGACGTCGAGGTGGCGGGCGTCCGGGTGGAGGAGGGCCAGCGGATCGCGGCGCTCCTCGGCTCCGCCAACCGCGACCCCGCCGTCTTCGCCGAGGCCGACGTCTTCGACCCCGCGCGGGACCCCAACCCCCACGTCGCGTTCGGGGCGGGCCTGCACTTCTGCCTCGGTGCGCCCCTGGCGCGCATGGAGCTGACCGAGTCGCTCGGCCTCCTGCTGACCCGGCTGCCGTCGCTGGAGCTGGCGGGCGAGCCGGAGTCGCGGGGCACCTTCGTGCTCCGCGGCTACGAGTCGGTCACGGTCGCGACCGCCGGCTCGGCGACGGCGACCGAGGGTGCGTAGGGTGCGACGGTGAGCAGCGCACACGACGTCATCGAGGTCATCACCACCAAGCGCGACCGCGGCGCGCTGAGCGACAGCCAGATCGACTGGGTGGTCGACGCCTACACGCGCGGCGCGGTGGCGGACGAGCAGATGTCGGCGCTGGCGATGGCGATCCTCCTCAACGGCATGGACCGCCGCGAGATCGCCCGCTGGACCGGCGCGATGATCGCCTCGGGGGAGCGGATGGACTTCTCGTCGCTGTCGCGACCGACCAGCGACAAGCACTCGACCGGTGGCGTCGGCGACAAGATCACGCTGCCGCTCGCCCCCCTCGTGGCCGCCTGCGGCGTCGCCGTCCCGCAGCTGTCGGGCCGCGGGCTGGGGCACACGGGCGGCACGCTCGACAAGCTGGAGGCGATCCCGGGCTGGCGCGCCTCGCTGTCGAACGAGGAGATGCTGGCGCAGCTGGAGTCGGTCGGCGCCGTCATCTGCGCCGCGGGCGACGGCCTGGCCCCCGCCGACAAGAAGCTGTACGCGCTGCGCGACGTGACCGGCACGGTCGAGGCGATCCCGCTCATCGCCAGCTCGATCATGAGCAAGAAGATCGCCGAGGGCACCGGTGCGCTCGTGCTCGACGTCAAGGTCGGCAGCGGGGCGTTCATGAAGTCGGTCGAGCGCGCCCGCGAGCTCGCCGAGACGATGGTGGCCCTGGGCACGGACGCGGGCGTCCGCACGGTCGCGCTCCTCACCGACATGAGCACGCCGCTGGGCCGCACCGCCGGCAACGCGATCGAGGTCGCCGAGTCGGTCGAGGTGCTGGCCGGCGGCGGTCCCGCGGACGTCGTCGAGCTCACCGTGGCGCTCGCCCGCGAGATGCTGCTGGCCGCGGGCGTCGACGACGTGGACCCCGCCGACCGGCTCGCCGACGGCTCCGCGATGGACGTGTGGCGGGCCATGATCTCCGCCCAGGGCGGCGACCCCGACGCCCCGCTGCCGATCGCGCGGGAGCAGCACGTCGTCGCTGCGCCGCGCTCCGGCACGCTGACCCGCCTCGACGCGATGGCCGTCGGCCTGGCGGCCTGGCGCCTCGGCGCGGGCCGCGAGCGCAAGGAGGACCCGGTGCAGGCCGGCGCCGGCGTCGTCTGGCACGCCCGCCCCGGCGACCGCGTCGAGGAGGGTGCGCCGCTGTTCACGCTCCTCACCGACACCCCGGAGCGCTTCGACCGCGCGCTGGCCGCCCTGGAGGGCGGGTACGACGTGGGGGACGGCCCGTTCGACCCGTCTCCCCTCGTCATCGACCGCATCGCCTGAGGCGCGCCGCCCGAGCCGCTCCGCCCGAGTGGCGCGGCCCGAGCAGGTCAGTCCTGCTCGGGCAGGCGCCCGGCGCGGCTCAGCGCCTCCCGCAGGGCCATCTCGATCTGGGCGTTCGTCGAGCGCATCTCGTCGGCCGCCCAGCGCCGGAGGGCGTCGGCGACCCGGGGGTCGATGCGGAGCAGGATCTGCGCCCGCTCGCGCTTGCCGGACGGCTCGCGAGGCACGGTGTCCGCCGACTCAGCTGTAGAGCGAGCCGACGTTGACGACCGGCTGCACGCCCGCGCCGCCGACGATGACGGTGAGCAGGTTCGAGGTCATCGCCGCCCGCCGCTCGGGGTCGAGGGCGATGTCGGTGTCCTCCTCGAGCCGGGCCAGGGCGTCGCCGACGATGCCGACGGCGCCGTCGATGACGACGCGCCGGGCGTCGAGCACGGCCTGGGCCTGCTGGCGCTGCAGCATGGCCCCGGCGATCTCCGAGGCGTAGGAGAGGTTCGACAGCCGCACCTCCAGCACGTCGAGCCCGGCCAGGTGCACCCGGGCGTTGACCTCCTCGGCGAGCTCGTCCGCCACCTTCTCGCCGTCCTCGCGCAGGGTGACCTCGTCGCCGTCGACCGGCAGGGCCTCGTCGTCGGCCAGCTCGGGCGAGACGATCGCGGCGATGCGCTCGGTCTGGTGGTCGTAGGGGTGGCGGGCGACGACCTGGCGCAGCGCCGACTCGGCCTGGCTCTCGATGAAGTCGCGGTAGTCGTCGACGGCGAAGTGGGCCTTCGCGGTGTCCTTCACCTGCCACACGACGATCGCCGACACCTGCACCGGCGAGCCGTTGCGCTCGTTGACCTTGAGCGTCTCGGTCTCGAAGTTCAGCACCCGCACCGGCACCTTCGGGCGCAGCGTGAACGGCACCGTCCACGCCAGGCCCGTCCGGCGGATCGTGCCGAGGTAGTTGCCGAAGAAGACGACCACCCGGGTCTCGCCCGGCGCGACGACGGCGAACCCGGTCGACACGACGAGCGCGGCCAGGAGCACCAGGGCGCCCAGCCCGGTGAGCGCGGCACCGGCGACGCCCGGGTCGTCGGCGAGCCGGACCAGCCCGGCGACGAGTGCCGCCGTACCGCCCGCCAGCATCAGCACGAACAGCGCCAGCACCGGCCAGCCGCCGACGGCCGGGCTGCGCCGCTCGTCGATGTCCAGCCGCGTCTCGTCCTCGGTGATCGCCATGGTCGTCCCCCTCCCGGCCGGCGTCCGTCGCCGGCCCTCAAGGAGAATGTAGCAGAGTGATATCACTTTGCTAGTTCCCCGTGGCGGGCGAGGAGGTCAGGGCAGGAGGAGGACGACGGTCTCGGCCACGCACGCGGGCTTGGCCTCGCCCTCGATCTCGATCGTGTAGCGCAGCAGTGCCTGCTTGCCGGCCGGCAGGTCGGCCACGTCGCCGAGCGCGACGTGGGCCCGCACGCGGCGTCCGACCAGCAGCGGCTGGGGGAAGCGCACCTTGTTCACGCCGTAGTTGAGCTTGGCGCCGGGGGTCTCGAACGCGAAGACCAGGCTGCCGAGCCACGGAACGAGGGAGAGGGTGAGGTAGCCGTGGGCGATGGTGCCGCCGAACGGCCCCGCCGCCGCGCGCTCGGCGTCGACGTGGATCCACTGGTGGTCCCCGGTGGCCTCGGCGAAGGTGTCGACCCGCTGCTGGTCGATGGTGACCCACTCGGAGGTGCCGAGTTCCTCGCCGGCGGCGGCGGCGACCTCGTCGAGCGTGGTGAACGTGCGCATGGTGACTCCTGTCGGCGGTGGTGCGGGCGGGTACGGGCGGGCGTGGGGCGGGGTCGTGCGTCGATTCCCGCTCGGGACCCTAGCGGCTGAGAGGATGAGCCATGGCCGAGACCACACCCCCCTCCGCCCCCGCCCCGCTGACCCGGGAGCTGGTGCGCCGCGCCCCCAAGGTGCTGCTCCACGATCACCTCGACGGCGGCCTGCGCCCCGCCACGATCGTCGACCTCGCCGCCGAGATCGGTCACGAGCTGCCGGCCGGCGACCCCGCCGGTCTCGCCGACTGGTTCGCCGAGTCGGCCGACTCCGGCTCGCTGGTGCGCTACCTCGAGACCTTCCGCCACACGGTGGCGGTGATGCAGCGCCGCGACGCGATCACCCGCATCGCCCGGGAGTGCGTCGAGGACCTGTCCGAGGACGGCGTCGTGTACGCCGAGATCCGCTACGCGCCCGAGCTGATGACGGAGCAGGGCCTCACGCCCGACGACGTCGTCGCCGCGGTGCAGGCGGGCTTCGACGAGGGCATGGCGCTCGCGGCCGAGGCCGGGCGCCCGATCGTCGCCCGCCAGATCCTCACCGCCATGCGGCACCAGGCGATGTCGCGGGAGATCGCCGAGCTGGCCGTCGCGTGGCGCGACCGGGGCGTCACCGGGTTCGACATCGCGGGCGCCGAGGCCGGCTACCCGCCCACCCGCCACCTCGACGCGTTCGAGTACCTGCGCCGCGAGAACGCGCACTTCACCATCCACGCCGGCGAGGCCTTCGGGCTGCCGTCGATCTGGGAGGCGCTGCAGTGGTGCGGCGCCGACCGCCTCGGCCACGGCGTCCGGATCATCGACGACGTCGAGGTCGGCCCCGACGGCCAGGTGCGCCTGGGCCGGCTCGCGAGCTACGTGCGCGACAAGCGCATCCCGCTCGAGATGTGCCCGAGCTCCAACGTGCAGACGGGCGCCGCGTCGTCGATCGCCGAGCACCCCATCCGACTGCTCGCCGACCTGCGCTTCCGGGTCACGGTCAACACCGACAACCGGCTCATGAGCCGCACGTCGATGACCGAGGAGATGTGGCTGCTGCACACGGAAGCCGGCTTCGACCTCGGCCGGCTCGAGTGGCTGACGACGAACGCCATGAAGTCGGCGTTCACCCACTACGACAAGCGGTACGCGCTCATCACCGAGGTCATCAAGCCCGGGTACGCGGCACTGCGGTGACGCCGGCCCGGCGGCGCGCCAGGGGGAGGGCGCGCCGTACCGGGGCCCGGCGGGGATCACCACCGGCGGTGAGCGTCGGCAGCACGCCGCCCCACACGTGCGGCCACCCCAGCGCGCGGGCCTCGCTGCGGGTGACCTCCCCGCGGGTGACGCGCACCGTGCCGCCGCGCCCGGGCTGGTAGGCCACGAGGTGGTCGTCGGCCGCGTCGAGCACGAGCACGACGTGGCGCGGCAGGAGGCGGGTGCCGACGTAGAGCGGCACCGGGTGCCCCGCGTCGAGCGCCGCGGTCATCCGCTCCCAGAAGTCGTCGCCGCGCGGGGTCCAGGCGTACGTCGTGCCCGGCCGCCCCGAGACCAGCCGCAGGTGCCGCGCGAGGGCCCAGGGCGCCGTACCGAGCCGGGTCGGCCACGGCACCTGCGTCTCGCCCGCGAGACGGGCGCCGGCCGTCACCCGCTGCACGGCGAGCGCCTCGGCGTGCAGCCGGGGGAGGAGGTCGGCGTCGCCGAGCACCGCGGCGGCGTACGCCGGGGAGTGGTGCAGGTGGGCGGCCACCAGGCAGCAGGACCCGCAGGTCGTGCCGTCGGGCTGGCGGAACAGCTCCAGCGCCGCCCCGAGCGACGACCGCGCCGCCGGCGGGCGGGAGTCGGTGGCCGCGACGAGGTCGCGCAGGGCCGCGAACGCGTCGTGCGTGGAGGCCGGCGTCGCGCCCCGCGCCACCGCGTGGGCGACCACGTCGCGCTGGGCGCGGGCCAGCGCCATGCCCCGACGCAGCAGCACCAGCGGCGGCTTGCGCCGCTCGTGCAGGTCGCGGGTGAGGCGCCGCCAGAAGGTGACGGCGGGCGGCTGGGTGAGGCAGTACGCCGCGGCCAGCAGCCCCCGCTCGGCGCAGGCGGCGATGACGTCGGCGGCGAAGATCCCCTCCGCCACGAAGAGGGGCGACCCGCCGAGGTCGAGCACCCGGGAGCCCGTGCGCCCGTTCGCCGCGATCTCGTAGACGGGCACCTCGGCCCGCCCGTCGCGGCACAGGGCCTCCAGGGCGGCCATGGCGTCGTCGGGCAGCCACGAGTCGGGGTGGTCCCAGTCGACGAGGCCGGCGTTCGCGCCCTCGGTGATGTGCGGCAGGGCGGGGTCGTCACCGTCGCGGTAGAAGTCGTCGAGCCGGAGGACGGGCAGACCCAGGCGCTCGGCCAGGCGCGACTTGCCCGACCCGGAGGGACCGGCGAGCACGACGACCCGGGCGGACGGGGGAGCGGTGGTCACGGGCGGGCGGTGCGGGGGCGGAGGGGTGGTCGGCCGGTCGTCGTCGGTCGGCGCGACTCAGTAGGAGCCGGTGGACGGGCCGCCGCCGAGCAGCGCGCGGCTGCCGGAGACCCCGAGGCGCGTCGCGCCCGCGGCGACCATGGCCCGCGCCTGCTCCAGGGTCCGCACGCCGCCGGACGCCTTCACGCCGACGCCCGGGCCGACGGTCTCGGCCATCAGCCGGACCGCGTGCTCCGTGGCCCCGCCGGAGGGGTGGAAGCCGGTCGAGGTCTTCACGAAGTCGGCGCCCACGCCGGCCGCGACGGTGCAGACCGCGACGATGGCGTCGTCGGGCAGGGCCGCCGACTCGATGATGACCTTGAGCACGGTGGGGGCGGGCACGGCGGCCCGCACGGCCGCGATGTCGGCCCGCACGTCGTCGTACCGGCCCTCGATCGCCGCGCCGACGTCGATGACCATGTCGACCTCGTCGGCGCCGTTGGCGACGGCCTCGGCCGCCTCCGCGGCCTTCACGGTCGAGGTGTGCTTGCCGCTGGGGAAGCCGCAGACGACGGCGACGGCCAGGTCCGCGGGCACCTCGAGGGGGAGCATCGAGGGGGAGACGCAGACCGAGTAGGTGCCCAGCTCGGCGGCCTCGGCCACGAGCGCGTCGACGTCGGCGCGCGTCGCCTCCGGCTTGAGCAGCGTGTGGTCGATGAGGCGGGCGATCTCGGCGGGGCTCGCGGCGGGGGTCTCGGCGGTCACCGGGTCAGCATAGGTGCCCGCGCCGTCGGCCCCGCCGGTCGGGCGCTCAGAGCCCCGCGGCCTCGCGGACGCCCTGCTTGAGCGCGTCGAGACGCTGCGTCGCGACGATCCGGGCGGCCGCGACGCCGTCGCCGGCCCCCTCCTCGACGGGGACGACGACCTCGAGGTAGCACTTGATCTTCGGCTCCGTGCCGCTCGGGCGGACGATGACGCGCGCGCCGTCGGCGAGCCGGTAGCGCAGGCCGTCGGTGGGCGGCAGCTCCGCCGTACCGAGGGACAGGTCGGTGGCCTCGAGCACGGCCAGCCCGCCCAGCTCGACCGGCGGGGTGGTGCGCAGGCGCGCCATCGCGTCGCGGATGACGGCCAGGTCCGCGACCCGCACGGAGAGCTGGTCGGTGGCGTGCAGCCCGTGGGTGCGGGCCAGGTCGTCCAGCGCGTCGAGCAGCGTGCGGCCCTCGGCCTTGAGCGCTGCGGCGAGCTCGCAGAGCAGGAGCAGGGCCGAGACGCCGTCCTTGTCGCGCACCGACGACGGGTCGACGCAGTAGCCCAGCGCCTCCTCGTAGCCGTAGGCGAGCCCCTCGAGCCGGCCGATCCACTTGAAGCCGGTGAGCGTCTCGGCGTGCGGCTGGCCCGCGGCGGCCGCGATCTTGCCCAGCAGCGACGACGAGACGATCGAGCACGCGAAGACGCCCTCGACGCCGCGGGAGAGCAGGTGGGCGGCCAGCAGGGCGCCGACCTCGTCGCCGCGCAGCATGCGCCACGAGCCGGAGCCGGTGCCCGGCACGGGTACGGCGGCGGCGCAGCGGTCGGCGTCGGGGTCGTTGGCCACGACGAGGTCCGCGCCGACGCGCACGGCGAGGTCGAGGGCCAGGTCCATGGCGCCCGGCTCTTCCGGGTTGGGGAACGCCACCGTCGGGAACGCGCCGTCGGGCTCCTCCTGCGCCTCCACCACCGACGGCTCGTCGAAGCCGGCGGTCTCGAGCACCTGGCGCACGGGGACGCCGCCGACGCCGTGCAGCGGCGTGTAGACGATCCGCAGGTCGCGCGGGCCGTCGTCGGGCAGCTGCGCGACCGTGTCGAGGTAGCGGTCCACGACGGCGTCGTCGAGCACCCGGCCGGGGCCCCCGCGCGGCACGTCGGCGAGCGCCCCGACCCGGTCGATCTCGGCCGCGATGCCGCTGTCGGCGGGCGGCACGATCTGCGAGCCGTCGCCGAGGTAGACCTTGTAGCCGTTGTCCTCCGGCGGGTTGTGGCTCGCCGTGACCATCACGCCCGCGACGCAGCCGAGCTCGCGGATCGCGTACGCCAGCAGCGGGGTCGGCAGGGGGCGCGGCAGCAGGAGCGCCTTGAGGCCGGCGCCCGTCACCACCTCCGCGGTGTCCCGGGCGAACACGTCGGAGTTGCGGCGCGCGTCGTACCCGATGACGACCGAGTCCTCGTTGCTGGCGCCGTTGGCCCGCAGGTACGCCGCCAGGCCCGCAGCGGCGCGCAGCACGACGACGCGGTTCATGCGGTTGGGTCCTGCGCCCAGGGCGCCGCGCAGGCCCGCCGTACCGAACTCCAGCGTGCCGTCGAAGCGGTCCGCGAGGTCGGCGGTGGCCGCGGCGTCGCCCTGCTCCGCGGCGTCCAGGACGCCGGCGAGCTCGGCGCGGGTCGCCTCGTCGGGGTCCTCGGCCATCCAGGCCCGGGCCCGGTCGGCGAGGTCGGTGGGGAGCGGCGTCGTCATGGGCGGCACGGTAGCCGGTGCCAGGATGGGCCGGTGCCCTCCTCGACACCCGGTCCCGAGCTCGCCGCCCTCCAGGCCGCCCACGAGGCGCGCCTGGCGGAGGTGGACCCGCTCGTGCGGGTCGCGGAGCTGCCGGAGGGGCGGGTGCTGGTCGACGGCGATGTCGGCGCCGTCGCCACCACGACGACCACCGACTCGCTGTGGGTCGCCCGGCGGAGCCACGCCCTGCACGTGCGCGCCGCGGCCCCTGACGGCGCGGCCTGGGGGCGGGTGCTCGACGCCTGGCTCGCGGAGCTGGCCGGCGACCCGGCCGCCACCGACGACGAGACCGCGGCCGCGGTGACGCTGGCCAGCCGCGACTCCGCCCTCGTGGCGCCGCTCGTGCGGCGCCACTTCGGGCCGGCCTCGGTCCTCGCCGTGCGGATCCTGGACCGGCCCGACCCGGCGGGCTGGCGCACGCCGCCCGACGGGGTGGTGGTGCGGCCGGCCGGCGAGGCGGACGTGCCCTGGCTCCTCGAGCGGACTCTCGACCTGCACCGCTGGGAGACCCGGTTCGGCTCCGTGCCGGAGCGTCCGGACGCCCGGGCCTCGCTGGCCCCCGAGCTCGCGGAGGCGCTGGCACGGGACGAGGGGTGGACGTGGGTCGCGGAGGTCGACGGCTCGCCGCTGGCCTTCTGCCAGGTCAACCCGCCCGAGCCCGCCGCGTGGGCGACCGGGGCCACGTGGCTCGCCCCGGCCGGCTACCTCGTGGGGGCGTACGTCGACCCCGCCCACCGCTCGGCGGGCCTCGGGCGGGTGCTCGCCGCGACCGCGCACGCCCGCGCCGTGGACGAGGGTTGGGCCGCCCTGCTGCTGCACCACGCCGGCGTCAGCCCGTGGTCCGCGCCCTTCTGGGCGTCGGTGGGCTACCGGCCGCTGCTCACGACGTGGCAGCGGCGCCCGGCGCTGCGTCCCGGGCGGGAGGGCTGAGGCGTGGGCGCCTACGTGTTCACCGAGCGGTGGCACCTGCCGCACGCCCCGGAGCGGGTGGCGGCGGTGCTGGGCGACGTCGAGGGGTACGCCGCGTGGTGGCCGCAGGTGCGCGCCGTCGTCCCGCGCGGCCCTGACGACGCGGACGTCGTCGCCCGCTCGACCCTGCCCTACGAGCTCCGCCTGCACCTGCACGCCCGCGTCCGCGAGCCCGACCTGCTCGCCGTGGACGTCGACGGCGACCTCCGGGGCGAGGCGCGGTTCGCGCTCACCCCGGAGGCTGCGGTCGGTGGCGGCCCGGGGTGCCGGGTGGACTACCACCAGGAGGTCGACCTGGCCGGGCGGCCCGGGCGGGTGCCCGCCCCGCTCGTGCGCCTGGCCGACCCGCTGCTGCGGTGGAACCACCACCGGATGATGGAGGGCTGCCGACGGGGCCTGCTGGGACGCCTGTCGGGGACGGACGCGGCCTGAGCCGTCAGGCGTCGATGGTGGACATGTCGCCGTACCGCTGGCCCACGACGGCGTCGCGGGGGACGGCGGCCTCGAGCTCGGCGACGAGGTCGGGGGTCAGGTCGACGGACAGCGCGGCGGTGTTCTCCTCCAGGTAGCGGACCCGCTTCGTGCCCGGGATCGGCGCGACGCCCACCTCGGGGCCCGAGCGGGCGAGCACCCAGGCGAGCGCGAGCTGGCCGGGGGTGCACCCCAGGCGCTCCGCGACCTCCCGGACGCGGGCGACGAGCACCAGGTTGGCGTCGAGCGCGCCGTCGGCGAAGCGGGGGAAGTAGCCCGAGCGCCGGGAGTCGTCCGCCGGCAGGTCGTCGGGGCGCGCGATGGTGCCGGTCAGCAGGCCGCGGCCGAGGGGGGAGTAGGGCACGAGGCCGATGCCGAGCTCGGCCAGGACCGGCCACACGGTGTCCTCGAGGTCGCGGGTGAAGAGGGAGTACTCGCTCTGCAGCGCGGTGATCGGGTGCACGGCGTGGGCGCGGCGGATGGTCTCGGCGCCCGCCTCGGACAGGCCCAGGAAGCGGACCTTGCCGGCCTCGACGAGCTCCTTCATGGCGCCGACGGTCTCCTCGATCGGCACGGAGAAGTCGACGCGGTGCTGGTAGTAGAGGTCGATGTGGTCGACGCCGAGGCGCTGCAGGGAGGCGTCGCAGGCGGCGCGGACGTACTCCGGGCGGCCGTTCACGCCGAGCCCGGTGCCGTCGGGGAGACGCTCGTTGCCGAACTTCGTGGCCAGCTGCACGGCGTCGCGCGGCTGGGGCGCGGAGGCCAGGGCGGCGCCGACGAGCTGCTCGTTGGTGAAGGGGCCGTACATGTCGGCCGTGTCGAGGAACGTGACGCCGAGGTCGAGCGCGCGGTGGATGGTGCGCGTCGCCTCGGCCTCGTCGCCGGTGCCGTAGAACTCCGACATGCCCATGCAGCCCAGGCCGAGGGCGGAGACGGTCAGGGGCGCGGCGGTGCCCAAGGTGGTGAGGGGCGGCGTGGTGGTGGACGGGGTGGTGTTGTCGCTCATGTCCTCCAGTGAAGACCTTCGAGCGCGCTCGAGGTCAAGCGTCCTGCTCGAGCCGGTCGACGTAGATGCCGATCTTGCGGTCGATGGCGCCGAGGTGCTCGGTGGTCTCCGCGAGCTGGCGGAGCACGGCACGGCGGTGGGTGCGCAGCAGCTCGAGCCGCTCGGCCTCGTTGCCGTCGCCGGCGCGCACCAGGTCGGCGTAGCGCCGCACCTCCCGCACGGGCATCCCGGTCGAGCGCAGCCGGGTCACCATCTCGATCCAGCGCAGGTCCTCGGGCCCGTAGCGGCGGTGCCCGGTGCTGGCCCGCCCGACGGGCACGAGCATCAGCCCGTCGCGCTCGTAGTAGCGCAACGTGTGGGTGGTCAGGCCGCTCAGGGCGGCCGCCTCCGCGATCGAGTACGACGTGCTGGTCTCCGGCAGGGCGCTCACCGGCCCAGTGTCGACCTTCGAGTGCGCTCGAGGTCAAGGGCCGACACTCGATCCGTCCTCACCGGCGGGGCCCAGGGTGCGCAGCAGGGCGGCGAGGGGCGGCCAGGTCGCCCGGCCGGTCCGTGTGACCGCGTAGGCCTGGAGCAGCACCTCCGGGTCGCGCAGGGGCACGACGCGCACACCCTCGCGCAGCACCGAGTCCTCGGGGAGCAGGGCGACGCCGAGCCCGGCGGCGACCAGGTCCTGGACGAGGTCGAGGTTGTCGGCGCGGTGGGTGACGTCGGGGAGGAACCCCGCCATCGAGGCGAGCGTGCGGACGACGTCCTCGTCGGCGGTGCCGCGCGAGTTCACGATCCAGGGGGTGGAGCGGAACGCCGTCACGACGTCGGTCGCCGACCCGGTCGGGGGCGCAGTCTCCGCAGGCACGCCGAGCCCCCAGGTGGTCGACCACAGCCGGTGTGCCACGAGCGACCGGTCGAGCGTCGTCGGCGCCAGGTTGTAGTCGTAGGTCAGCGCCAGGTCGAGGTCGTCGCTGAGCAGGAGAGCGTGCGCCTCGCCCGGCTCGTACTCGCTGACGAGGAGCCGCACCCGCGGGCACGTGTCCGCCAGCGTGTGCAGGGCGGGCAGGAGGCTGCGCCGGACGGCCGTCGCGAACCCCCCGGTGCGGAGGGTGCCCGCCGGCTCCGCACCGGGATCGAGAGCGGCCCGTGCCGCTTCGACGGCCGCCAGGATGGTCACGGCGTGCTCGACGAGGCGCCGGCCGGCCGGCGTGAGCCGCACCCGCCGGCCGTGCGGTTCGAGCAGGGGGGCGCCCACCTCGTGAGCGAGCGCCGCGAGCTGCTGCGAGACCGTCGACGTGGTGGACCCGAGCTCGTCGGCGACCTCCCGCATGGACCCCAGGCGGGACAGCGCGACCAGCAGCTCGAGACGGCGTATGTTCACCCACCGATTGTCAGGCATGGACGGACGGTCCGTTCATGATTCTCGCGTGGACGCGGACGGACCGGCTGGATCTACTGGGCGCGTGTCCACCGCTCGCACCGGCGCCTCGCTCGCCCTCGCCTCCATGCTCTGCGTCCAGCTCGGCATCGCCGTCTCGGTCGGCCTCGCCGGGCGCGTCGGTCCGGACGGAGCCGCGTGGCTGCGGCTCGTGTGGGCCGGGCTCATCACCCTCGTGGTGCTGCGCCCTCGGAGGGGATCGATGTCCGGGCGCGCGCTGCGGACCTGCGTCGCGCTCGGTGTCATCACCGCGGGCGTCACGATGCTCTTCATGGTGGCGGTCTCGCGGCTGCCGATGGGCACGGCGAGTGCTCTCGAGTTCCTGGGTCCGCTCTCGGTGGCGGTGCTGCGTGGTCGCGGCGTGGTCGCCCGGCTGGCCTGGCCGCTGCTGGCCGGGGCCGGGGTCCTGCTGCTGACCGAACCGTGGCGCGGCGACGTCGACGTGTTCGGCGTCGCGGCGGCGCTCGCGGCGGCTGCCTGCTGGGCGGGCTACATCGTGCTGACCCAGCGCGTCGGCGACGAGGTCGAGGGCGTGCAGGGCCTGGCGGTCTCGATGCCGGTCGCGGGACTCGTGGCGACCGGCACCGTGCTGGTGCTGCCGGGCAGCGACCTCGCGGGGGTGCTGACCTGGGAGGTCCTGCTGCTCGGCGCCGGCCTGGCCGTCCTGCTGCCGGTGGTGCCCTTCGCGCTCGAGATGGTGGCGCTGCGCCACCTCACCGCAGCGGCCTTCGGCACGATCATGTGCCTGGAACCGGCCATCGCCCTCGTCATCGGACTGGTCCTGCTGGGGCAGCTGCCCGGCCCGGGGGCGGTCGTGGGCCTGGTGCTCGTCGTGGCCGCAGGCCTCGGGGCCGAGCGGTCGGGTGCGCGCGCCGCCGCCGGCGAGGACGACGCAACGGAGCAGGTCGTGGTCAGCGCCTCGGGCGACGAGCCGGGCACCGTCCCGCGGTGACCCGGCGGGGTGCCCGGCGGGATTTCCGGCCGTGGCCCGGCCGACGCGACGCTCATCGATCCACGTCGAGGTCCGCCCGCTCGTCGGGGCTGGTGATGGTTGGATGCCCCGGTGGGCTGGAACTCGCGAGGAGGACTGCTCGTCGTCGCGGCACTGGTGCTGGTCGCGCTCGGCGGGTGCGGGGTCCCCAGCGTCGGGGAGGTGGCCGTCACCCGAGCCGCCGACGGCACGTACGTCGCCCACGTCAAGATCTGCGAGGGCTCGGAACCGGTCGACGGCCTCACGCTCTACGCACTGCCGCAGGACGGCACCGAGGTCGAGGCGGCGGGCGACGGCGCGGAGCTGCAGCAGGAGTCCGACACCCGGGAGCTGGCCGACGTCGACGCGCCCGGCGAGGTCGCCGACGGCAGTTCCTGGCCGCTCCAGGTCCGGGACGACGTCGTGCTCGGTCCGGACGTGGCCTGGGCCGTCTACGGCTGGACCCACACGAACGAGCGGTCGCTCGACGGCCCGTACGCGCGAGCGTCGACCTGGGCGGACCTCGAGGGCGACGAGTTCCTGCACCTGACGTCGACCGGCGACACCGCTGCCGCTCCCGTGTCGCGCCTGGCGGCGTGGCAGCGCGCCCCCTGCTGGTACCAGTGACGGGCGCACCGCCGGCAGCGACCGCCGGGGGCGTCAGGGGCGCTCCGTGCGACCGCCGAGGTAGGTGACGGCGTGGTCGAGGCCGACCTCCTCCTGCAGGCGCGCCGCGATCGCCAGACCCTCCGCGCGCCACGCCGCGGTGCCCGCCGTACCGGCCCGTGCGTGCAGCCGTGCCCGGCGCCACTGGACGATGCGCCGGTGCGTGGTCGTCGACCTGCTCACCTGCCGCAGGGGCACCGCGACGGGTCGACCGGCCACCGTGCGGGCCAGGTCTGCGCCCTCGCCCTCACCGGCCAGGACCAACGGTCGGGAGCCGGGGCCGTCCAGGCGCCAGACCTCGTGCTCGTCGCCGAACTCGAGCTGCACCAGGCGGGCGAGCTCGAGGGCCCGGACGTGGTGGTCCAGGAGGCCGCCGCGCATCGGGCCGCCGCTCGCCTCGACGCACCACGCCCTGAGTCGGGCCAGCAGACCGTCGCTGAGGCCCAGCTCGGCGGTGTCGGCGGGACCGACGTCGCCCGGGCCGGGCCCGTGCTGCCACAGCGGTTCGTAGTTGTCGTCACTGAAGAACTCGAGGTACATCTCCGCCCTCCCCGGTACGTCAGGCCGGGGACGTCAGGCCGCGGGGCGCGCGGGCCGGTAGCGCACGACGACGGCACCCGAGGCGAGCTCGCGACGGTCCACCAGCTCGAGCCGGATCCGTTCGCGCAGACCACCGAGCAGGCTGGGGCCGTGCCCGGCGAGGACCGGCTGCGCGAGGAGCTCGTACTCGTCGATGAGCCCCAGGTCCGCCAGCGCGGTGGGGAGCGTCACGCCGCCCACCCACAGGCGCCCACCCGGCTGCTGCTTGAGCCGCCGGACGGCCTGCCCCACGTCGCCCCGCACCAGCTCGGCGTTCCAGTCGACCTCGCCCAGCGTGCTCGACACGACGTACTTCCTCGCCCCGTCGATGGCCTCGGCGAACGGGAGCTCCCACGCGGCCACCCCGTCGGGCCACGCGCCCGACCCCGGCCGGCGCCACGCCGACTCCATCATCTGATAGGTCACCCGGCCGAGCAGCAGCGCGTCGGCCCCCGCCATCTCGGCGGCCCAGTAGCGCATCGACTCCTCGTCCGGGGGGATCCCCGCCTCGTGCGAGACCGAGCCGTCCAGCGTGACGTTGATCGAGTAGCGGAGCGGTCTCATGGTTCTCCCCGGGTGGACGGTGTGAGTCGGACGGTCATCAGACGGCTGCCGGTGACGTTTCTCATCGGTGACGCCCCCGTGCCCCCGTCGGACGACGCCGCCGCCGGACCCGAGGGGCTGCACGGCCCTCGCCGCCGCAACCGAGCAGGACTGCGGGATAGCGTCCACGACGCGTGCTTCGACCACGCGTCGGCGTCGGCGCGTCTGAGACCAGGAGACCACCGGTGTTCCGTCACGTCCCCGTCCTGCCCGTGGTGGTGCCCCTCGGCGTCATCGTCCTCGTCGCGCTCCTGGAGAGCCTGCGTCGCCGCCGCAGCCTCTCCCTGCCGCGAGCGACCGTGGCCGTGGCGTTGTCCGTGTACGTCGCCGGAGTGGTCGCCAACACCGTCTTCCCCATCTACCTGGACAAGCCCGGCCGTGACGCGTCGTGGGACGACTTCCTCGTCCTCGTACCGCTCGCCGACTACGAGGTCGCCGACGCCGCGATGAACGTCGCCGTCTTCGTGCCCGTGGGGGTCCTCGTGCCGCTCGTCCTCGTCGGGGCCTCGTGGGGGCGCGTGCTGGCGATCGCCGCGGCGTCCAGCCTGGGCATCGAGGTCGTCCAGTACGCGACGGCCCACCTGCTGAGCGGTGGCCACATCGCCGACGTGAACGACCTGCTCTTCAACGTCGCGGGCGCCCTGGCCGGCTTCGGAGCACTCCGGCTGCTCACGCGGATCTCGACCGTCGTCGCTCTGCGCGACCGGTTCAGCTGGCACTGAGGGGTCGCACGAGCGGTCGCGCCAGCTGCTCGGTCACGACACCGAACCGGGCCGTCGCGATCCACCGCAGGGTCCGCGCGGCTTTACGGAACCTTGACGCCCCGTCGCCGCCGCGTCGCGAGCACGACGGCGGGGCCGACGGCGAGCAGGGCGGCGAGGGCGACGTACCCCAGGGAGAGGCCGGCGACGGTGGCCACGGCGGCGACGAGGAGCGGCCCGCCGGCGTCGCCGAGCTCGCGGCCGAGCTCGGCGGTGCCCATCGTCTGCCCCATGCGTTCCGGCGGGGTGGACGCGGCGAGGGCCGCGAACCCCAGCGGCGTGATGACGCCGGTGCCCGCACCGACGAGCACCGCCGCGAGCAGCAGCCCGGCCACGTCGGGCACCAGCGGCGCGAGGAGGCCGAGGGCGGTCACGAGCAGCCCCACCCCCAGACCGGTGCGCACGTCGAGGCGCCCCGCGTCCAGCGCGCGACCGGCGCGCGGCTGCACGACGGCGGCCGTCGCGGCCAGCAAGGAGACGGCGGCGCCGGTGACGACGGGACCGAGACCGGCGTCCGCCCCGGTGACGGGGAGGAAGCCCACCCCCACCGACAGGGCTGCGGTCGCACCGGCGAGCGCGGCCGTGGGGACGAGGAAGCCGCCGTCCCCCAGGCGCCGCGCGAGGTCGAGGACCGTCTGGCGCGTGCGGGGCAGCGGGGGTACGGCGGGCACCGCGAGCAGGGCCCACACCGCGACGGCGAGACCGAGCGCGGCGGTCACCGCGAAGAGCAGCCGCAGCCCGCCGACGTGGATGAGCACGCCGCCGAGCAGCGGACCGAGGGTGTAGCCGACGCTCTTGAACGAGCCGTAGGAGCCGAACACCCGCCCGCGGCGGGCCGCCGGGTTCAGCCGTGCGACCAGGGACGAGGCGGCCGGGGAGAACGCCGACGCGGCGGCGCCCTGGCCGAGGCGAGCCGCCCACAGCCAGGCGGGGTCGTCGGCGACCACGAAGACCGCCGACGCGGCGGCGAAGCCGACGAGACCCGCCACGAGCACCGGTCGCGCCCCGACGCGGTCGGCGACCGTCCCGAACACCGGCTTGAGCAGCACCTCCGCGCCGTCGTAGAGGGCCAGCAGCAGTCCGAGCGTCAGCAGGGAGGGCACGACGCCCCCGGAGCCGGTCCCGAGGCTCGCGGCGACGGCGTGCGCCCCGAACGCCGTCGTGAACCCTGCGGCGTAGAGCGGCCACATGCGGGGGTCGCGCCGGGTCGACGGCGGGGCGGAGGCGCCCTCCGCGGGTGCGGTCGTCACGGCCGGGGGCTCAGAGAGCGGGGCGGTAGTACGTCTCGGTCGCGAACGGACCGCCCACGCGGGCGTCCTCCACGGCGTCCTCCGGTCGCGTCGGCAGCCGGTCGGCCCACGCCTCGGCGTCGTCCAGCGGCTCGTAGCCCAGGGCCCGCCCGGGCGCCAGGTCCCACCAGCCCCGGGTGTTGGCGGACACGCCGTACAGCACGGCGAAGCCGGGAGCGGGTGCGGTGAGGGCGGCGAGGACCATCCGCACGCAGTCGTCGGGGGACAGCCACGTCGCGAGGTTGCGGCGCGTCGCCGGCTCCTCCAGGAACGAGCCGATGCGGCACGCCACCGCGTCGATGCCGTACCGGTCGGCGTAGAGGGCCAGCACGGCCTCGGCCGCGACCTTCGCGACGCCGTAGAAGGTGTCGGGACGGGGCGGCGTCGTGACCGGCAGCGGGTCGGCGGGGGAGTACGGCGCGTGCGGCGTGCCCCCGACGGCGTGGTTGGAGGACGCGTAGACGATGCGGTCGACGCGGTGGGCCCGCATGGCGTCGAGCAGCGCCGCGGTGGTCGTCGTGTGCGACGTGAGCGCCTCGACGAGACCGTCCTCGTCGGGGTTCCCGGCGAGGTGGACGACGGCCTGCACGGGGGCGCCGGCCTCCGCCTGGGCGTCGAAGGCGGCGAGCACGGCGTCGGCGTCCGCGCACTCCAGCGTGTGCCAGGGCAGCGTCCAGCCCTCGGGCTCCGGGGCGCGGTCGGCGCCCACGACGTCGTGGCCGGCCGCGGTCAGGCCGCTCACCACCACCCGACCGATGCTCCCGGCCGAGCCGGTGACGAGTACGCGCACGGCGCCCACCCTAGGGGCGGCCCCGCCTCAGCGGCGGTACGACGCGAGGTCGGCGCCCAGCTCGCGGAAGAGCGCCTGGTTGAGGTCGAACGCCACGCGGACCTCGTCGACGACGCGCTGCTTCTCCTCGACGGTCAGGTCGAGCGCGTCGAGCCGGGCGCGGTAGGCGTCCTTGTACGGCTTCGGCTTGGGGATCGCCGGGAAGGCGTAGAAGGCCGTGCCGACGCCCGCCTCGAGGTCGAAGGCCCGCGACAGGATGCGGCCGATGGCCTGGCCGCCCGAGAGGTCGCCGAGGTAGCGCGTGTAGTGGTGGGCGACCAGCAGCGGCGCCCAGGCGGCGCCGGCGCGCACGCGGGCGGCGTACGTCGCGGCGGCCGGGCTGTCCACGGTGCGCGGTCCGCCCGGCGCCCAGTGGTCGAGGTCGGCGTCGATGGCCGCGAGGCGCTCCAGGTCGGTGTCGAGCACGGCGGCCACGGCCGGGTCGTGGGCGTGCGCGCACACCGTCTCCTCGATCGCGGCGTAGACCTGCCGCAGGCGCAGCAGGTAGGCGGCGTACCCCGCCTCGTTCACGCGGCCGGCCAGCAGCTCCGACATGAAGGACGAGTTCTCCGCCGCGGTGTGCTCGGCCTGCGAGCCCTCCCGCATGACGGTGGACAGCGGGGCGTCGAGGTCGGGACGGGTGAGGACGGTCATGGCGGGCTCCCGGGTGGGGCGGTGGGCGGTCGGGGCAGGGGGTGGGACGCGGCGCTGCGTCCGGAGGAAAAGATGCTGACAGAGTGTCGACATGTTCTCGACAGTCTGTCAAGATGTCGCCCGGCGGTAGGCAAGGCTAGCCTCACTTCGGTTAGGGTAACCTAAGTCGACCGCTCGGGGTCGGCACGTTGCCACGTCCCCGTCCTCGACCACGAGAGCCCGCGAGAATGCGCCCTGTCCTGCGACCCCGCCCGTCGCGTCGCCCGTCCCGTCGGCCCTCCCGTCGGCCGGCCGGCCGGACGGCGCTCCGTCCGACCCGCGGGGGCGTCACCGCCGCCCTGGCGCTCGTGCTCGCGGCGGCGCTCGGTGGGTGCGGCTTCGACGGCGTGGGCACGGCGGACGACGGCCACGCCGGCGCCTCCGGGCCCGCGGCGCCGCCGCTCGCCGACGTCACGCCGCTGGACGACGTGCGCGACTGGGAGGGCGAGGTCTCCGCCGTCCTCCCCGAGACGCCGGTCGAGCCGGTGGGGGACCCGACGCCGGAGCTGCCCGTCACCGTCACGGACGCCCAGGGCACGGAGGTGGAGGTCACCGACGTCAGCCGGGTTCTCGCGCTCGACGTCTACGGCACCCTCTCGCGCACGGTCTTCGAGCTCGGCCTCGGCGAGTCGCTGGTGGGGCGCGACGTCAGCACCCAGTTCGCCGAGGCCGCCGATCTGCCCCTGGTGACTCAGAACGGCCACGACCTCAACGCGGAGGCGATCCTCGCCCTCGACCCCACGCTGATCATCACCGACACCTCGCTCGGCCCCTGGGACGTGATGCTGCAGATGCGTGACTCCGGCATCCCGGTGGTCGTCGTCGACTCCCACCGTGGCCTCGACAACCTCGCCAGCCTCACGGGTGAGGTCGCGACGGCGCTGGGCGTGCCGGGGGAGGGGGAGCAGCTCGCGGAGCGCGTCGAGGCCGAGGTCGCCGGGGTGACCGCGCAGATCGCGGAGGTCGCCCCGACGAGCCCCGGCGAGCAGCTGCGCACCGTCTTCCTCTACGTGCGCGGCACCTCGGGGATCTACTACATGTTCGGCGAGGGCTCGGGCGCCGACGCCCTCATCACCGCCGTCGGCGGGTACGACGTGGCCGAGGAGATCGGCTGGGCCGGCATGCGGCCCGTCACGGACGAGGGCATCATCGCCGCCCAGCCGGAGCTCGTGCTGATGATGACGGACGGCCTCGACTCGGCCGGCGGCGTCGACGGCCTGCTCGAGCGGTTGCCCGCCCTGGCCGCCACGCCGGCCGGCGAGAGCCGCCGGTTCGTCGACATGGCGGACGCCCAGATCCTCGGCTACGGCCCGCTCACCGCCCAGGTCCTCAACGCCCTCGCCGTCGCCGTCTACGCGCCCGGGGAGGTGGCGTGACGACGACGCTGCAGCGCGAGGTCGCGGCCACTCCTCGCGGCCGGGTCCGCTCCGTCACCGGAGGCATCGGTCTCATCGGTGTCCTCGCGGCGGCGCTCGTCGTGGCCTGCGTGCTGTCCGCGGCCACGGGCCAGTTCCCCATCCCGCCCGGCGAGGTGCTCGGCTCGGTGCTCCACCGGCTCGGGCTCGACCTCGGCCCGCTGCCCACCCACCCGCAGGCCGAGAACAACCTGTGGAACGTGCGCTTCCCGCGCGTCGTCATGACCGCGATCGTCGGCGCCGCTCTCGCCACGGCGGGCGCGCTCATGCAGGGCGTGTTCGGCAACCCGCTGGCCGAGCCGGGCGTCGTCGGGGTCTCCTCCGGCGCCGCGGTGGCGGCCGCGACCGTCATCGTCTTCTCGCTCGACTTCGCCGGCAGCTGGACGATCGCCGTCTGCGCGTTCGCCGGGGGGCTCGTCACCACGCTCGTCGTCTACGTCATGGCCCGCGACGACGGACGCACCGAGGTGGTGACCCTGGTGCTCACCGGGGTGGCGGTCAACGCCATCACCAGCGCCGGCTTGTCGTTCCTGCTCTTCCTGGCCAACACCTCGGCCCGCGAGGAGATCGTCTTCTGGACCCTCGGCAGCCTCAACGGCTCCCGCTGGGCGGAGGTGCAGGTCGTCACGCCGCTCGTCGTCGTCGGCGTGGTGGCCGCGCTGGTGCTCGCCCGCCAGCTCGACCTCCTGGCCCTGGGGGACCGGGCTGCGCGCCACGTGGGCGTCGACGTCGAGCGCCTGCGCATGATCTGCATCGTCCTGGTCGCCCTCCTGACCGCGGCCGGGGTCGCGTTCTGCGGCGTCATCGCCTTCGTCGGCCTCGTGGTCCCGCACCTGGTGCGGCTCGTCGCCGGGCCGGGCCACCGCGTGCTCGTGCCCGCCAGCGCGCTGGGCGGCGCCGTGCTCCTCGTGCTCGCCGACCTGTGGGCCCGCACGGCGATCGCCAACGCCGACCTGCCCATCGGCATGCTCACCTCGCTGGTCGGCGGCCCCTTCTTCTTCTGGCTGCTGCGCCGCGCCCGTCGTACGGCGGGGGGCTGGGCGTGAGCGCCGGCCTGCGGGCCCGCGGGGTCGGGGTCGTCATCGACGGCACCCCGATCCTCGACGGCGTCGACCTCGACGTCGCCGCGGGCGAGGTCGTGGTGCTGGTCGGCCCGAACGGGGCGGGCAAGTCGACCCTGCTCTCCGTGCTCACCGGCGACGTCGCGCCCACCACTGGCACGGTCGAGCTGGACGGCCGCCCCGTGGCGTCCTACCGGGCGCGCGAGCTGGCCCGGCGCCGCGCCGTGCTGCTCCAGCAGCAGCGCCTCGCCTTCGGGTTCCGCGCCCGCGAGGTCGTCGAGATGGGCCGGGCGCCGTGGCACCGCTCCGCCGAGGCCGAGCGCGACCTCGAGGTCGTCGCCGCCGCCGAGGAGCGCGCCGACGTCGCCCACCTCGCGACCCGGCTCTTCCCCACCCTGTCCGGCGGGGAGCAGGCGCGCGTCTCGATGGCGCGGGTCCTCGCCCAGTCCACGACGCTGCTGCTGCTCGACGAGCCGACGGCGGCGCTCGACCTGCAGCACCAGGAGGCGGTGCTGCGCGTCGCCCGCGAGGAGGCCGCTGCCGGGGCCGCCGTCGTCGTCGTGCTCCACGACCTCTCGCTCGCCGCGGCGTACGCCGACCGCGTGTGCGTGCTCGCGGCTGGCCGGCTCCGCGCGAGCGGCACCCCCCGCGAGGTCGTCACGCCGGCGCTGCTCAGCGAGGTCTACCAGCACCCCGTCGACGTGGTGGAGCACGCCGGCCACCTCGTCGTCGTCCCCGTCCGCCCGCCCCGGGCGCCGGCCACCGCGCCGGCTGCGGCGGCGCCCGCCGTACCCGTCCCGTCCGCCGACCCGCACCAGGAGCAACCGTGCCCGGCCACCTGACCGTCGCGTCCCGTCGCGCCCCCGCCGCCCTGGCCCTCGTGCTGGCGTCCGTGGGCGTGCTCGTGCCGCTCGCCGCCGCCCCGCCCGCGCAGGCCGCGGCGCGCGTCACCGTCGCCAACCCCGACGGCGACGCCGTCGTCGACGCCACCTACGCGACCACGCTCACCGTCTCGGGCCGCGGCTTCCAGTCGGTCGCCGGCGGCCACGGCGGCGTCTACGTCTTCTTCGGCACCGTCGCGGACGGCTGGCAGCCCACCCGCGGCGGCCGCACCGGGGTCGACTACTTCTACGTGCCCGACTCCGAGAGCCGCGACAACCAGGGCTTCCAGAAGTTCGTCGCCTTCCCGGGCTCCGACACCGCGTCGTCCGCCAACGGCGGCACCATCGCCGCCGACGGCTCCTGGTCGACCTCCCTGGTCGTCCCGGGGGCGACCTTCACGGCCTACGACCGCGCGAGCGGCGAGCGCACCGTCGACTGCCGCGAGGTCACCTGCGGGATCATCACCGTCGGCGCCCACGGCGTCGCCAACGGCACGAACGAGACCTTCACGCCGGTCCGCGTCGCCGACCTGTACGACGAGCAGCCCGCCGCCGCGGCCCCCTCCGCGTCGGAGGGGTCGGCGGGGGCGGGCACCGGCACCGCGCCGGGTGCGGCCGCCACCCCGGGGACCCCCGCCGCGGCCGCCGCCCCCGTGGCCGCCGGCCCCGCCGCCCTCGAGGTCGACCGCGGCGCCGCGGTCGCGGGCCGCGTGCTGCCGTTCCAGGCGACCGGCCTCGTGCCCGGACGCCAGGTCAGCGTGACCTTCGACGACGGCGCGGCCGCCGCGGGACCCTTCCAGGTCGCGGCCGACGGCAGCATGGCCGGGGTCATCACCCTCCCGGCGGACACCCCGGCCGGGACGCACGAGCTGCGCATCTTCGGCCTCGACGAGCCGCTCACCGTCAGCTTCGCCGTCCGCGCCGCCGACGACGCCGCCGAGGTCGCGGCCTCCTCGGACGCAGCCCCCGCCGAGGACGCGGGCCCCGACCGCCTCGCCGTCGCGTTCGTCGTGGCCGCCGCCCTCGTGCTCCTCGCCGCCGTCGCCCGCGTGGTGCTCGTGCGAACCAGGGCCGCGCGGTGAGCGGCCGGCACCCCGGCGACCGCGCCGCGCGCCTGCGCGCCGCCGCCCTCGCCGGCGTCGGCGTCCTGGCCCTGTGCACCCTGCTGGTGTCGGTGCTGCTCGGCGTGCCCGGTCCCCGCGCCGCCCAGGCGGTCGAGGCGACCACCGATCCCGCCACGTCCACCCCGTCGGGCACGGCGCCCACCACTACACCCACCACCAGCCAGCCGACGACCGAGCCGACCACCCAGCCCACCACCGCGCCGACCACCCAGCCCACCACGGCACCCACCACCGAGCCGACGACCCCGCCGACGACCGGCGCCGTCGCGGTCGACGACGCCGTGCTGCGCTGGGGACTGACGAACGAGTCGAACAACGCCGCCCACGAGCCCGGCGCGCACAACTTCTTCTCCGCCGGACGCGCGGTGCCCGGGGTCGGCGTCCACCTCCGCGAGCGGCAGTGGGCCGCGAGCGACGGCGGCGTGAGCGTCGAGAAGTGGGACGGCTCGACCTGGCGCACCGCCACGTGGGACGGGCTGCGCACCACGAGCGCCGGAGCGCCCATCACCAACCCGAGCGCCGGCACGTTCAGCAACCACCAGGTCGTGCTGCGCGCCGGGGCGGGGGAGGTGGACCGCGCGGCCGGCACCGCCCGCATCGCGTGGACGGGCACCTTCACCGTCCTCTACTACTCCGGCCGCTCGTTCTTCCACGTCTCCGACCCCGTGCTCGCCGTCGCGGACGGGCGCGGCACCCTGACCGCGACCGTCACCGGCTACGCCTCGTCGCGCGAGGACCCCACGCAGCGGGAGCCCCTCGCGCCCCGGGAGGTGCGCCTCGCCGACCTCCCGGCCGTCGACCTCGATGACGTCACCGGCTTCACCACGACCCCCGCCTACCGCGGGGTGCGGGTGAGCGGCACGGCGCAGCGCACCGACGGCGCCGACGCCGGCTCCTTCCCGCAGTCGTTCGTCACCCTCATGGAGGAGCTCGGCACGGGCGCCTTCTGGTACTCCAGCGGCGCCTCCACCGACGCCTTCAAGGTGGCGCTGCCGGTGACGGTCTCGTACGACGCGTCCGCCCCCGTCGTCGTGCCTCAGCCCGCGCCGGCCCCGACCGTCGTCGTACCCGTGCCGGAGAACACGGCCCTCGCGCCCCCGCCACGCCCGGGCCCCGCTGCCCGGCCCGCCGGGCCGTCGGTCCCGTCGGCCCCGGCGGCGCCGCGGGCGACGGCCGCCCGGGCGCTGGCGGTCCCCGCCGCGGCCGCGGTGGCAGCAGCCGAGCAGCTGGGGTTCGGCTACGACCTCCGGTCGGTCTCCGCGGTCACCGCCGACGAGCCGGCGGCGACGACGGGGACGAGCCCCCTGTGGTGGGTCGGGGGCGGGCTGCTGCTCGCCGCGGCCGCCCTGCTCGCCGTACCCGCCCACCGTCTCCCGGGCCCGCTGGCCCGCTCCCGCCGCTCGGGCGGTGCCCACCCCACCCCACCCCCGGTCTGACCGGCCCTCCTCGGCGCGCCCGCGTCGACCCGAGAAAGGAAGCACCCATGCCCACCCCCACCCGAGCCGGAGCCCGTCGCGGTGTCCGCGCGAGCGCCACGGCGGCCGTCGCGGCCCTCGTGACGGCGCCCCTGGCGCTGGCGACCCCGTCCGCCTCCGCGGCCGACGAGCCCGCCGTCGTCCCCACCCTGCAGTGGGAGATCTCCCAGCAGTTCGACAACCACCTCGCGGTCCACGAGCTCGCCGACGGTGCCACGGAGGACGCGGACGGCGTCGTCACGTTCCCCGGCGGGGTGGGCACGTACGACCCGTTCACCGGCGCCGCGAGCGTCGCCTACGAGGGCTCGGTCTCGGGGACGTTCGGCCCGAACTTCGGGCTCCCCGCGCAGTACACCGTCACGGTCGCCGATCCCGTCGTGACGGTCGGCCCGTCCGGCGCGGGCACGATCGAGGCCACCGTCTCGGCGTGGAACACGGGCGGCTCGGGCAGCACCCCGGCCCAGACCGAGCCCACCCAGGTCGTCGTCACCACCTTCGACGCGCCCGCCGAGTGGACGGCCGGCGACGGCGTCGGCTCCATCACGGCCACGCCCGACTGGGTCGGCGTCCTGCCGGCGGACTCCGAGCAGGCCACCGCCCTCGGCATCCCGGCCGGCCAGCCGGTCGAGGGCGCGTCGTTCGCGCCCGAGTTCCTCGGCGCGCTGACGCCGGGCGTGCGGGCGCACTTCTACCAGAGCCGCGCGAACCAGACGGTCAAGAAGCCGTCGTCGTTCACGGCCACGGCGACCCCGGCCGCCCCGCCGGCGGTGACCTACGAGACGACGTCGACCTCGCACGAGGACGGGCTGCTGCTGCGCGTCTCCGGCACCGGCTTCCGCGGCGTGACGGTCGAGGGGGACAACGGCGTGTACGTCGGGCTCGCCCCGGCCGGCGAGATGCCCGACGTGTCCGACCGCGAGAACACCGCGCTGTTCGCCGGCGTGAACTGGGTGCCCGCGGCGTCCATCGGTGAGGGCGGCACCTTCACCACCTCGGTGAGCGCGCCGACCGAGAAGCTCGACCCGACGGTGGACTACGCGCTCTACACCTGGCAGGCGCACACCTACTCCAACGTCTCGCAGGACACCCAGACCCCGGTCACCATCGACTGGAGCGCCCTCGAGGAGCCCGTCGCCGACGTCACCCTCACCGCGACCGGCTCGACCGGGCAGCGCTACGCCACCACCACCTGGGTCGCCGCGAAGGTCGCCGGCGTCGCCGACGGTGCCGGCACCGTCACCCTGACGGGTGTCGGCGCGGCGCAGTCCACCCCGGTCAAGTACGGCCAGGCCGCGTTCCGGGTGCCCGCCACCCTCGCGCCGGGCACCTACACCGCGCGCTACACCCTCGCCACGGACGGCGCCGGTGACGGCACCACCACCACGACGACCTTCACGGTCCTGCAGGGCACGTCCACCACGGGCGCGTCGTTCCTGTCGAGCCCGTCGAGCCGCAACGCCAGCACGGTGCGCGTCGTCGTCGCCCCCAAGACCAACACGACGGGCGTCCCGGCCGCGGCCGGCCCCGTGGCCGTGAAGTTCTACCAGGGCAACCGCGTCGTCTGGTACTCCGGCGTGAAGCAGCTGGCCGGCGGCCAGCTGCAGGTCACGGTCCCGCGTCTCCCGGCCGGCCGCTACGCGGTCGTGATCGGGTACGCCGGCTCGAACCTGCTGCTGTCGTCGAACCACTCGCGCTACGTCGACGTGCGCTGACACCAGCTCCCACCCCGCACGGGGCCCGGTCCTCCCCAGGACCGGGCCCCGTGTGCGTCCGTGGCGTCTAGGGTGGGCTGGTCGGTGGCCGGGCGCCGGCCCCCGGCCGCACGAGGCGGCCGGGCACCGACGGGAGCCGACATGGGTGAGCAGCGCCGTACCACCGGGGCGAGGTCGTCCGTGCCCGTCCTCGCGGTCGGCGCGGCCGTCGTCGTCCTCGCGGTCCTGGCCGTCCTGGCGTTCGTGCTCCCCGGCGGCCCCGACCCCGCCACGGCGCGCCCCGGTGAGACCGACGGGGCCGGTGGGGCCGCTGGGTCCGACGGGGCCGTCGAGCTGCGGGTGGACGGCCCCACCAGCCTGACCTACGGACGCGTCGACGCGGCGCTGCAGGGCTTCACCGCGTACGTCGCGGGCGACGTCGGGGACGAGGCCCGCGTCGAGGTCAGCGGGGTCGGTGAGCCGACGACCCTCCCGCTCTCGTGGTCCGGCCGCGCCCACGTGCGCCCCGACCCCGCGCTCGGGGCCGGACCCCACGAGGTCGTGGCCACGCTGGACACCGCCGGGGGAGAGGGCGACGGCCTGCGCGCCACCCACGCGTTCGAGGTCCGCAGGGCGGAGTCCGTCGTGGGCGCCTCCTTCATCCGGCCGCCCACCACCCGCGACACCGGCCTGCTGCTCGTGGCGCCCTTCGTCCGGGGCCTCGACGTCACGCCGCCGCAGCCCGACGCCACGGTGTCGGTGAAGGTCTACCTCGGCACCGACAGCGTCTGGAGCTCGGGCACGCTGCCGGTCACCGCCGACGGCACGGTGGTGGTGCGGGTGCCCGTGCTGCGGGCGGGCGACTACCGCCTCGCCGTGGGGTACGGCGGCTCCGCGAACCTCGAGCCCGGCGCCACCGTGCGCGGGCTGCGCGTGCGCTGAGGCGCCGAGCGCCCGACCTCCTCCGCCCGACCTCGCTCACCCCGGGGCGCCCGACGGCCTCCCGGCCGGGGCCCGCGAGCGCTAGGGTCGGGCGTTCGCGGGGGCGGACGCACCGGCCCCTGATCCTTGCTCGGAAGGACCACCGTGACGGCTCGTCGTACCCCCACCCGCTCCTTGCGCCGCGTGGCGCTCGCCTCCCTCGCCGCGCTCGCGCTCGGCGGACCGGCCCTGCTCGCCCCCACCGGCGCCGCCACCGCCGCGGCCACTGCCCCCGCCCCCGCCATCGCGCCCGGCGCCGTCCAGGCCGCCGAGGACGCGTTCACCCTCGACGCCCGGGTGCGCTCCGCCTCGTCCGCCGGCCTCGCGGTCGACGCCACGGCCCGCGGGGTGGTGCTGCCCGCCGAGGGTGGCGGCGCGACCGTGACCTTCGCGCTCGGCCCGGCCGGGCTCACCGATCCCGCGTCCGTCGACCCGTCGGCCTTCGCCGCGGTCGTCGAGGAGCCCGCCGCCGCCGCGGAGGAGTACGCCGGAGCCCTCACCACGACCCTCACCGCGGAGGCCGACCGGGTCCTCGCCGACGCCGACCACGCGGTCTACGCCTGGCAGTCCGACGGCGAGGCGGGCCCGGGCGGCTCCGCCTCGACGCCGCTGGAGGTCGACCGCGACGCCCTGGGCGGCGACGTCGTCGTCGAGTCGTCCGGCCCGAGCGCCCACACCTTCGGTCGCACCGACACCTTCGTCTGGCTCGCCGTGCGCGGCGTCCAGCGGCCCGCCGCGCTCGGCGGACTGCTCACCGGCCTGGACGGTGCCCGGGTGGTGGCCGAGAACCGGGGCGGGGGCGTGCTGCGCTTCCGCGTCCCCGAGCGCACCCTGCCGGGCACCCGCACGCTGCAGCTCGAGGTCACCAGCCCCGAGGCGGCTGCCGACGGGCTGGTCGTCACGCGCCGGCTCGTGGTGTCCCGCGCCGCGACGACGGCCGTGTCGTCCTTCGAGGTCGCGCCCGGTCCCCGGCGGACCGGCAGCCTCCTGGCCGGAGCCGTGGCGACCGACCCCCGGACCGGGTCCACGGTGCCCCGCGCCCGTGGGCCGATCGCGGTGAAGGTCTACCGCGCCGACGGCTCGGTGGCGTGGTCGTCCGGCGTCCAGCAGCTCGTCGCGAACGCGGCGTTCGACGGCCTGCGCCGCTTCGCGGTGCCGGCGCTCCCGGCCGGGTCCTACCGGCTCGTCGTCGGGTACGGCGGGTCCAACGTCTTCGAGCCGTCGAGCGCGACGCGCACGTTCAGCGTGCGCTGATCCCGCCGAGGACGAACTCGACCACGACGTCTGCGGGCACCTGCCGCGGGTTGAGGCAGGCGTGGACGAGGGGGAGGACGGCGTCGACGTCGCGCACCGCGAACTCGCCGCTCGCCACCCCCTCGTCCACGATGTCGCGCAGCACGGTCTCGACCGCCACCACGTGCTCGCGGATCTCGCGCAGCGAGGAGTCCGAGAGCAGTCCGTAGACCTGGGGGCCGAGGCCCAGGTGGAACTGCTCGCCCTCGGCGAGGTGGTGGTGCAGGTAGCGGCGCAGCCGCTCGGTCGGGCTGCCGGCGTCCGCCAGCACCGCCTCGAGCGTCTCGAGGTAGCGGGTCGTCTCGTGGGAGGCGAACGCCACCACCACCGCGTCCTTGTCGGGGAAGTGGTGGTAGATCGACGTGCGTCCCACGCCGGCCCGCGCGGCGAGCTGGGCCATGGTGATGGCCTCGAAGCTGCGCTCGCCGACGAGCTCGACGAACGCCGCGAAGACCCGCTCGCGGATCTGCTCGCGGTGGGCCGACAGGGACTCTCCCGAGATCTTCGGCACGGGCGGCCTAGAGCCTCGGCACCACGGCGCCGAGCAGGGTGCCCATGCGCGTGGCCGCGGAGCGACCGGCCTCGAGCACCTCGGCGTGGTCGAGCGGCTCGCCGGAGATGCCGGCCGCGAGGTTGGTGACCAGCGAGATGCCCAGCACCTCCATGCCCGCCTGACGGGCGGCGATGGCCTCCAGCGTGGTGCTCATGCCGACGAGGTGGCCGCCGATGGCGCGCACCATGCCGATCTCGGCCGGGGTCTCGTAGTGGGGACCGGGGAACTGCACGTAGACACCCTCGTCGAGCCCGGGCTCGACCTCGCGGCACAGGGCGCGCAGCCGGGACGAGTAGAGGTCGGTGAGGTCGACGAACTGCGGGCCCTCGATCGGGGAGCGGCCGGTCAGGTTGATGTGGTCGCTGATGAGCACGGGGGTGCCGGGGGACCAGGTGTCCTTCAGGCCACCGCAGCCGTTGGTCAGCACGATGGTGCGGCACCCGGCGGCGGCGGCGGTGCGCACGCCGTGCACGACGGCGCGCACGCCCCGGCCCTCGTAGTAGTGGGTGCGGCTGAGGAAGACCAGGACGGAGCGGTCGCCGGCGCGCACGGAGCGGATCTTGCCGGCGTGGCCGGCCACCGCGGCGGGGGCGAAGCCGGGCAGGTCGGTGGTGGCGATCTCGGCGACCGTCTCCCCGAGCATGTCGACGGCCGGGAGCCACCCGGAGCCCAGGACGACGGCGGCGTCGTGGCGCTCCACCCCCGTCAGCTCGGCGAGGCGGGCGGCGGCAGCGGTAGCGGCCTCGGTCGGGTCCAGGTCGTCGTGGTGCACGTCGCGAACTGTAGGCCAGAGTGGCGCGCGACACCCGTCGGCGCACGCGGGCGACGTACCTCCCGGCCCCGTTCGCGCAGGGCGTACCGGGCGGTAGCCATCCCGCCCGGGACGGGGCCGTCCGGGTGGATAGTCTGGTCCCCGTGACCCACTTCGATGTCCTCGTCCTTGGTGCCGGCCCCGGTGGATACGTCGCGGCGATCCGAGCCGCCCAGCTCGGCAAGTCCGTCGCCGTCATCGAGGAGAAGTACTGGGGCGGTGTGTGCCTCAACGTCGGCTGCATCCCGTCCAAGGCGCTCCTGAAGAACGCGGAGCTCGCCCACACGCTCACCCACGACAAGGCCAAGTACGGCATCGAGGGTGACGTCACGATGTCCTACGGCCCGACGTTCAAGCGCTCGCGCCAGGTGAGCGCCGGCATCGTCAAGGGCGTCCACTACCTGATGAAGAAGAACAAGATCACCGAGATCGACGGGTGGGGCACCTTCACCGGCCCCAAGTCGATCGACGTGAAGGGCTCCGACGGCTCCACGACGACCTACACCGCCGACGACGTCATCATCGCGTCCGGCGCGAAGGTGCGCACGGTGCCCGGCGTCGAGATCAGCCAGAACGTGGTCACCTACGAGGAGCAGATCCTCGACGAGGACCTGCCGGGCTCGATCATCATCGGCGGCTCGGGCGCGATCGGCGTCGAGTTCGCCTACGTGATGAAGAACTTCGGCGTCGACGTCACCATCGTCGAGTTCCTCGACCGCATCGTGCCGACCGAGGACGCGGACGTGTCGAAGGAGCTGCTCAAGCACTACAAGAAGCTGGGCATCAAGATCATGACCTCGACCGCCGTCAAGGGTGTCGAGGACACGGGCTCGGGCGTGAAGGTCACCGTCGCCCCGGCCGCCGGCGGCGACGAGCAGGTGCTCGAGGCCGACAAGATGCTCGCCGCGTTCGGCTTCGCGCCGCGCACCGAGGGCTACGGCCTGGAGAACACGGGCGTCGAGCTCACCGAGCGCGGCGCCATCGCGATCGACGAGTACGGCCGCACCAACGTGGACGGCGTCTACGCGATCGGCGACGTCACGGGCCGCATGATGCTCGCCCACGTCGCCGAGGCCATGGGCATCGTCGCCGCGGAGGTCATCGCGGGCGCCGAGACCATGCCGGTCGAGTTCGACTTCATCCCGCGCGCGACGTACTGCCACCCCCAGATCGGCTCGTTCGGGTACTCCGAGCAGCAGGCCAAGGACAAGGGGTACGACGTCAAGACGTCCACGTTCC
The DNA here is from genome assembly GCF_030466625.1 of Nocardioides sp. ChNu-153. Taxonomy (GTDB): domain Bacteria; phylum Actinomycetota; class Actinomycetes; order Propionibacteriales; family Nocardioidaceae; genus Nocardioides. Next base: position 97,931 of record NZ_JADEVT010000004.1, on the reverse strand, counting down.
CGTTCAGCGCCAACGGCAAGGCCCAGGGCCTCGGCGACGGCGTCGGGTTCGTCAAGGTGGTCGCGGACGCGGAGCACAACGAGATCCTCGGCGCCCACATGATCGGCCCCGACGTGACCGAGCTGCTGCCCGTGCTGACGCTGGCCCAGAAGTGGGACCTGACCGCCGACGAGGTCGGGCGCAACGTCTTCGCGCACCCGACCCTGACCGAGGCCGTCAAGGAGGCCGTCCACGGCATCTCCGGCCACATGATCAACCTCTGAGGTGCCGATGAACCGCGTCGTCATCGTCGGGGGCGGGCCCGGCGGCTACGAGTCCGCGCTCGTCGCCGCCCAGGCCGGGGCCGAGGTCACCGTGGTCGACACCGACGGTCTGGGCGGCTCGGCCGTGCTGACCGACTGCGTGCCGAGCAAGACCCTCATCGCCACGAGCGAGCTCATGTCGGAGCTGTCGGGCTCCGCCGAGCTGGGGCTCAGCTTCCTCGACGTCGAGGGCGACGCGGCCACCTCGATCCGCGTCGACCTGGGCCGGGTCAACACCCGGGTCAAGCAGCTCGCGGCCGACCAGTCGAGCGACATCGCCCGGCGTCTCGACCGGGAGGGGGTGCGGCTGGTCCACGGCCGCGGCCGCCTGGACGGCCCGAGCCGCGTCGTGGTCGACCTCGTCGACGGCGGCGAGGAGACCCTCGAGGCCGGAGCGGTGCTCGTCGCGACGGGCGCCTCGCCGCGCGTCATCCCGAGCGCGGTGCCCGACGGGGAGCGCATCCTCACCTGGGAGCAGGTCTACGACATCGCCGACGTGCCCGAGAAGCTCGTCGTCGTCGGCTCGGGCGTCACCGGCGCCGAGTTCGCCTCGGCGTACCTCTCGCTGGGCATCGACGTCACCCTGGTGTCCTCGCGCGACCGGGTGCTGCCCGGTGAGGACGCCGACGCGGCCGGGGTGCTCGAGGAGGTGCTGACGCGGCGCGGCATGAAGGTGCTGAGCCGCTCGCGGATGGAGTCCGTCACCCGCTCGGGCGACGTCGTCACCGTGCGGCTGACCGACGGCACCGAGGTGGAGTGCTCGCACTGCATCCTGGCGCTCGGCTCCGTGCCGAACACCGAGGGGCTCGGTCTCGAGGAGGCCGGGGTGCGCCTGAAGGACGGCGGCTTCGTCGGCGTCGACCGCGTCTCGCGCACGAGCGCGCGGGGCGTGTACGCCGCGGGCGACTGCACCGGCGTCCTCATGCTGGCCTCGGTGGCGGCGATGCAGGGCCGGATCGCCATGCAGCACCACCTCGGCGACGCGGTGCAGCCGCTCGACCTGCGCAAGGTGTCCTCGAACGTCTTCACCTCCCCGGAGATCGCCACGGTCGGCTGGTCGCAGCAGTCGGTCGACGAGGGCGAGATCCAGGCCGAGACCGTGCTGCTCCCGCTCTCGGGGAACCCCCGGGCGAAGATGCAGGGCGTGCGCGACGGCTTCGTGAAGCTGATCTGCCGCCCGGGCACGGGCATCGTGGTGGGCGGCGTCGTCGTCGGCCCCCGCGCCTCCGAGCTCATCCACCCGGTCGCCGTCGCCGTGGGCGAGGGCCTCACCGCCGACCAGCTCGCCGCGGTGTTCACCGTCTACCCGTCGATGTCCGGGTCGATCGCCGAGGCGGCCCGCCGGATGCACCACGTCTGACCCGACGCCAGCATCAGCACCACCCCCAGCACGACGACGGGGCCCGCCGCGCGGCGGGCCCCGTCGTTGTGCGCGGACCCGGGGCGCTAACTACCCCTCTGTAGTTCAAGCGTTCCGATTGCACGGCCCCGCGGGCCTGTGATCCGATCGTCGTGCACATCCGTCACACCCTTCACACCAGCCCCGGGTAGCCCCCGCCCGGGGCTGCCGCCTGCCGCCGAGTGCCCCAGGAGCCCCACCCGTGCCTGTCCGTCCGCGCCGTCCCCGCCTGCGCCGTGCCCGCCTCCTCGCCTCCCTGCTGCTGGGCGTGGGCCTCGTCGCCGCCGGCGGCGGCCGCGCGGGCGCCGTACCGGTCGACGACCAGTGGTGGGCGGTGCCGAACGCGGCCACGATCGCCATCGACGGCCACGGCTTCGGGCACGGCAACGGGATGTCGCAGTACGGCGCGTACGGCGCGGCGCAGCGCGGCGTGAACGTGCGCGAGATCCTGCGCTTCTACTACCCGGGCACCACCGTCACGACGGCCGGCGGCACCATCAGCGTCCGCATCAGCGCCGACGACGACGGCGACACGATCGTCGGCTGGCGCGAGGGCCTGACGGTCGTCGACCGCGGGACGAACGCGCGCCTGCCCGTCCCGGCCGGCGTGTCGGGCAGCTGGCGGGTCAGCTACGGCGGCTCGGACACCTCCATCGTCAGCTTCGCCCGCGGCGGCAAGTGGGTGTTCTGGAAGCGCACGCAGGGCGAGGCCGAGCTCTACGCCAGCGGCGGGGCGATCCCGCTGATCCTCGACGGCGGGCGCTCGACGGTGCAGTACCGCGGCACCCTGCGCGCCGCCATCAGCGAGCCCGGCGCCTCGCGCCGCGACACGGTCAACCACGTGACGCTCGAGCACTACCTGCGCGGCGTCGTGCCGCGCGAGATGCCGTCCTCGTGGACCCCGGCCGCCGTGCAGGCGCAGGCCGTCGCGGCCCGCACGTACGCCGTGCAGCAGCGCTCCGAGCCCAAGGCGCGCCACTACCAGATCTGCGACACCACCACCTGCCAGGTGTACGGCGGGTACACCGCCGAGAAGTCGGGCTCCAACCGCGCGATCGACGCGACGGCGGGCGCCATCCTCAGCTACCAGGGCGAGCCGGCGTTCGCGCAGTTCTCCTCGTCCAACGGCGGGTGGACCAACAACGGCTCCGCGCCGTACCTCACGGCCCGCCAGGACCCCTACGACAGCACGTCCGCCAACCCCAACCACACCTGGCTGCTGCGCGTCACCGACGTCACCATCGAGCGGGCCTGGCCCCAGCTCGGCAACCTGCAGGCCATCGCGGTCTCCGACCGCAACGGGTACGGCGAGTGGGGCGGCCGGGTGAACTCCGTGACGTTCCGCGGCAGCGCCGGGACCGTGACGGTCACGGGCGCGACGGTGCGCTCCAAGCTGGGGCTGAAGTCGACCTGGTTCACCTTCCGGGTGGCCCCCCGCAGCTGACCCCGCGCGGAGCCGCCCCCAGCGGTCCCCGCGGCGGAGCCGCCCTCAGGCGAGCTCGTCGAACGACAGCCACGCCCCGTGGCCGAGGTCGAGCACGTCCCCGCTGGCGAGCACGACCGGCTCGTCCCGCAGGCGGAGGGGCTCGTGGTCGGGGCGGCGCAAGAAGGTGCCGTTGGTCGAGCGCCGGTCGAGGGCGACGACCTGCCAGCCGTCGGGGCGCACCTCGACGTGGGTGGCGGAGACGTGGCCCTCGGGCACGGCGACCAGCCGCACCGTGCCCGGTCGGGGCACCAGGTCCGGCCGGGGGGAGCGGCCCACGACGACGGGGGCGTCGATCTCGACGACCTCCCCGGTGCTGACCGTCATCCGGCCCCGGACGGGTGCGGCGACCGGACGGACGTCGCGCGTGACGAGGACCCCGCACACGCGGCACGTCGTGCGGTGCGGGGGGTTCGGGTGGCCCTCGGGGCAGGCCACCGACGGCAGCGTGCCCGGGCCGGCCGCGCCGTCCGCCGGTCCTCCGGGCCGGACGGGCCCGCCGCGGGAGCCGAGCCGCGTGGTGCCGATGCCCTCCTCGGGCGGCACCGCGAGCGGGGCGAGGGGCCGGTGCAGCGTGCCGGACACGTCGACGGATCGGTCGGGCGACCCGCCCGGGCGCAGCACCGGGCGCCGTGCGCCCGCGTCGGGGAGGGCCCGGGCGAGCCGGCCGGCGAGCTGGCCGGCGTGGCCGGCGACGTGGTCGGCGCCGGCGCCCGCGTCGGAGCGGCCCCAGCCGGGGGAGTGCAGCCGGCGGGCGGGCGCGACCCCGGAGACGATGGGGAGCGCGGGCGGTGGCGCCGTGGGCGTGGCGTCGCCGCTCGCGCCCGGCGGGGTGGCCCGCACGGCGATGCGCTGGGCGCCGTCCACGGTGCGCTCGGTCCAGGTGGCGGCCCCGGTGCCCGCCACGGCGTGGTCGGTGTCGCCGCTCGCGCTGGCGACGAAGCCCGTGCCGCGGGCGGCGAGGTGGGTGCGACGCTCGGGGGTCGGGCCCGACCACAGGGCGATCGCGAACGGCGGCAGGTCGAGCAGGGTGCGCTCGCTCACCGCGCCGAGCGCCGCGAGGAACACGCCGAGGTCGGCGCCCTCGCTCAGCACCTCCCACAGCACGGTCGCGGCGGGTGCCCCGACGGTGCGGTCGACGATGGCGACGCCCGCCTCGCAGACGACGCCGAGGTGGTCCCCGGGGAGGTGGAGGAAGTGGGCCGGGGGCCGGCCGCCGGGGCGGGTCATCGACCGCCCCCCGTCGCGAGGCGGCCCGTGCGTCGGGCGTCGAGCACCACCGCGGTCGCGTTGTCGCGCCCGCCCGCGTCGACGGCGGCCGCCACCAGGGTCTCGGCGGCGAGCCGGGGGTCGGGGTGCGCGAGCAGCACGGCGGTGACGAGCTGGTCGGTCAGCTCGCCGCAGACGCCGTCGGTGCACAGGAGCACCCGGTCGCCCGCCCGGGCCGGGTGGAAGGTGACGTCGAGCTCGGGTGCGTCACCCTCAGCCGTGCCCTGGCCCGCGCCGAGGGCCCGGGTGAGCACGTGTCCGTCGTCGGCCACGTCCGCCCCGGCCACGCCGACCCCCTGGTCGAGCAGCTCCTGGCGCCGGGTGTGGTCGGTGGTGAGGCAGGTGAGGGCGCCGTCGCGCAGCAGGTACGCGCGGGACTGCCCGAGGTGGAACACCAGCCACCCCGCTCGCCCGTCCTGCTCCGCCACCGCGACGCCGGTCAGGGTCGAGCCCGGGGCGGCGCCCGCCCCGTCGGCCAGGCCCGCCACGCGGCGGCTCGCCTCGGACACGGCGGCCCGCAGGCCGGCGGCGTCCACGCCGTACGTCCAGGGCTGCTCGGCCAGGGTGCGCGCCACGAGCGCCGCGGCGGCGGCTCCGTCGTGGTGCCCGCCCATGCCGTCGGCGACCAGGCAGACCCGGTCGTCGGCGTGCCACGCGTCCTCGTTCTCGCGACGGCGCACGCCCACGTCGCTCGCCGCTCCCCGGTCGGTGTCGAAGGGGACGGGCGCCGGTGCGTGCCTGGCCACGACGTGCGCCCTACTCCACGACGGCGACGAGGTCGCCGCCCTCGACGGGGCGGGTGCCGGTCAGGGCGAGGCGCCGGACGGTGCCGGCGCGCGGCGCCGTGATGGCGGCCTCCATCTTCATCGCCTCGATGGTGGCCAGTACCGCGCCGGCCTCCACCTCCTCGCCCTCGCCGACCACGACGGTGACCACGCCCTGGAACGGGGCGGCCACGTGGGTGGGATCGCTCGGGTCGGCCTTCTCCGTGCTCTGGTCGTCGGCGGCGATGGAGCGGTCGCGCACCGACAGCGGCCGCAGCTGGCCGTTGATGGTGCACATGACGGTGCGGAAGCCGCGCTCGTCGGGCTCGCTCACGGCCTCGAGGCCGAGGATGAGGGTCTTGCCCTCGTCGAGCTCGACGGTGTGCTCCTCGCCGCGGCGCAGGCCGTAGAGGTAGTCGAGCGTCGGGATGCGGCCGACGTCGCCGTACGTCTCGCGGGCCGCGCGGAAGTCCTTCGTCGGGCCGGGGAAGAGCAGCTCGTTGAGGGTGCCGCGCGGGTCCGAGGCGAGCCCGGCGCGCTGCTCGTCGGTCAGCTCGGCCGCGGGCTGCTTCCACGTGCGGCCCTCGAGCGCCTTGGTGCGGAACGGCTCGGGCCAGCCGCCGGGCGGGTCGCCCAGCTCGCCGGAGAGGAACCCGATGACGGAGTCGGGCAGGTCGTAGTCGCCCGGGTTCTCGGCGAAGTCGGCGATCTTCTCGGGGGTGTCGGCGCCCGTGCCGACGAGGTGGAGGGCGAGGTCGCCGATCACCTTCGACGACGGTGTCACCTTCGGGATGTTGCCGAGGATGTCGTTCGCGGCGGCGTAGGTGTCCTCGATCTGCTCGAACTTCTCGGCGAGACCCAGCGCCGCGGCCTGCTGGCGCAGGTTGGAGAGCTGGCCGCCGGGGATCTCGTGGCGGTAGACGCGGCCGGTGGGCGAGGACAGGCCGGACTCGAAGGGGGCGTAGACCCGGCGCACCGCCTCCCAGTAGGGCTCCAGCGCGCCGACGGCCGCGAGGTCGAGGCCGGTCTCGCGCGCCGAGTGGTCGGTGGCGGCCACGAGGGCCGTCAGCGACGGCTGGCTGGTGGTGCCCGCCATGGTCGCGGTCGCCGCGTCCACGGCGTCCACCCCGGCGTCGATCGCGGAGAGCAGGGTCGCGAGCTGGCCGCCGGCGGTGTCGTGGGTGTGCAGGTGCACCGGCAGGTCGAAGCGCTCACGGAGCGCGGTGACGAGCGTGCGGGCGGCGGGCGCGCGGAGCAGGCCCGCCATGTCCTTGACGGCCAGCACGTGGGCGCCGGCCTCGACGATCTCCTCGGCCAGGCGCAGGTAGTAGTCGAGCGTGTAGAGCCGCTCGCCCGGGTCCGACAGGTCGCCGGTGTAGCAGAGCGCGACCTCGGCGACGGTCGTGCCGGTGGCGCGCACGGCGTCGATGGCGGGACGCATCTGGGCGACGTCGTTGAGGGCGTCGAAGACGCGGAAGACGTCGATGCCGGTCGCCGCGGCCTCCGCGACGAAGGCGTCGGTCACCTCCGTGGGGTACGGCGTGTAGCCCACCGTGTTGCGCCCGCGCAGCAGCATCTGCAGCTGGATGTTCGGCACCGCTTGGCGCAGCTGGGCCAGGCGCTCCCACGGGTCCTCGGACAGGAAGCGCAGCGCCACGTCGTACGTCGCGCCGCCCCACGCCTCGAGCGACCACAGCTGCGGCAGCGTGCGGGCCACGACGGGCGCCGCGGCCATCAGGTCACGGGTGCGCACGCGGGTGGCGAGCAGCGACTGGTGGGCGTCGCGGAACGTGGTGTCGGTGACCGCCACCTGGGTCTGCGCGCGCAGCCGTCGCGCGAACTCCTCGGGGCCGACCTCCAGCAGGAGCTGGCGGGAGCCGTCCGGTGCGGGCACCGCCTCCTCGACGGCCGGCAGCTTCGTGGCCGGGTCGAGGGTGACCGGCGCCTCGCCGTGCGGCTTGTTGACGGTGACGTCGGCGAGGTAGCGCAGCAGCTTCGTGCCGCGGTCGGCCGACGGGCGCGCGGTCAGCAGCTCGGGGTGGGTCTCGATGAAGCTCGTCGTCACCCGCCCGGCGGTGAAGTCGGGGTCGGCGAGCACGCCGGAGAGGAACGAGATGTTGGTGCGCACGCCGCGGATGCGGAACTCGGCGACCGCGCGGCGCGCCTTCTCGACGGCCTTCTCGAACGTGCGGCCCCGGCACGTGAGCTTGGCCAGCATCGAGTCGAAGTGCGGGCTGATCTCGGCGCCGGCGTACGTCGTACCCCCGTCGACGCGCACGCCCGGGCCGCCGGGGGAGCGGTAGGTGGAGATCTTGCCGGTGTCGGGCCGGAAGTCGTTGGCCGGGTCCTCGGTCGTGATCCGGCACTGCAGCGCCGCCCCGCGCAGCCGCACCGTGTCCTGCGACAGGCCGAGGTCGGCCAGCGTCTCCCCGGCGGCGATGCGCAGCTGGGACTGCACGAGGTCGACGTCGGTGACCTCCTCGGTCACCGTGTGCTCGACCTGGATGCGCGGGTTCATCTCGATGAAGACGTAGTTGCCGTCGGGGTCGAGCAGGAACTCGACGGTGCCCGCGTTGCGGTAGCCGATGTGGCGCGCGAACCTCACGGCGTCGGCGCACATGCGGTCGCGCAGCGCCGGGTCGAGGTTCGGCGCGGGCGCGATCTCGATGACCTTCTGGTGGCGCCGCTGCACCGAGCAGTCGCGCTCGAACAGGTGGATGACGTCACCGGCGCCGTCGGCCAGGATCTGCACCTCGATGTGGCGCGGCTCGACGACGGCCTGCTCGACGAAGACGGTCGGGTCGCCGAACGCGGCCTCGCCCTCGCGCATGCACGTCTCGACCGCCTCGCGCAGCGCCTCGGGGCGCTCGACGCGACGCATGCCGCGCCCGCCGCCACCGGCGACGGCCTTGACGAAGAGCGGGTAGGGCAGCGACGACGCGGCCTCGACGATCGCGTCCACGTCGGTGGACGGCTCGACGCTGGCCAGCACGGGCACGCCGGCCTCCTTGGCGGCGGCGATGGCGCGGGCCTTGTTGCCGGTCAGCTCGAGGATCTCCGAGGTGGGGCCCACGAACGTGATGCCGGCGTTCGCGCACGCCTCGGCGAGCGCGGGGTTCTCCGACAGGAACCCGTAGCCCGGGTAGACCGCGTCCGCACCGCAGGCCACGGCCGCCGCGACCACGGCGTCGGGGTCGAGGTAGTTGCGCACCGGGTGGCCGCGCTCCCCGATCTCGTAGGCCTCGTCGGCCTTCAGCCGGTGCTCCGACCAGCGGTCCTCGTGGGGGAAGACGGCGACGGTCCGGACGTCGAGCTCGTACGCCGCCCGGAACGCTCGGATCGCGATCTCGCCCCGGTTGGCCACCAGCACCTTGGAGAACATGGGGGGAGGCTATCCACAACCTCACCCGTGCGGGTGCACGAGGCCCGGGTGGCGGACGGTCGGGTACGGCGGAGGTTCAGCGCCGACGCCTGCGGGCAGGCCGGCGGGGCTCGCGGCCGGACCGTGGGCCGGACCCACGTCCCTGCCGCTTGCGCAGGTCGACCGGACGCGACCGGTCCGAGGACGACCGCCCGGGCGATCCGCCGGCGAGCGGCTGGTTCGCGAACGAGCGGCCGGTGCGGACGCGCACGATCCCGACGAGGATCCACAGCACGCCGCTGACGGCAAGGCCCGCCAGGACCCCCGCGACGACCCCGAGCACGGCGTCCCCCCGGCGGTCGTCCGGTTCGTCCGCCGTCGCCTCGACGGCGGTGATGTCGGGCGGGATGGCGCGCGCCCACTCGGTGAGCCGGTCCTCGGCCCGGCCGAGCATCTCGTAGGAGGAGATCCGGTCGTAGACCGCGGCGTCCTGCGGTGCCAGCACGACGCCGGCCTCCTCGAGACGGTACGAGGGCGGCATCGTCCGGTGGCCCGTCAGGGCCACGTCGCCGTTCCCGTCGCCCTCCCAGATCACGACGACCCCGTCGACCTCGACGGCGGCCATGAGCTGGTCGAGGGCGTGGCCGGCCTGGGCGTAGCCCGCGTTCCAGGACTGCTCGACGACGAGCACGTAGAGGGGGGCGCCCTCCTCGGCGACCACCCGCTCCACCTCCGCCTCCTCCTCCGGGGCGAGCAGTGCGCTGCTCCCGGGGGCGACGACGACGTGGTCGCCGGCCGCCCAGGCGTCCATGGCGTCCCTCAGGACGTCGCCCGCCGCGAGGTCGTCACGCGGCGCTCCCGGGGCACCTGGGTCGCGCCACGCGCCGACGGCCGCGAGGCCGCCGCACGCGAGGCCGACGGCCCAGGCGAGGGTGCGGGAACGGAGGAACGCGTTCACGACGTCCCCCCTCCGGCGCGCGCCCGGCCGACCTCGCTCCACAGGTCGTCGACGAGGGCGCCGTACCCCGTGCGCGCCCACACGCTCCCGGTCTCGTAGTAGGGCCTGCGCCGCAGGCCGTGACGCACGGTCAGCGGGTCGGTGATGGCGCCGACCGCGCAGGCCCGGCACACGGGGACCTCGACCCCGGAGCCGGTCACCTCGCGGGTGCGCTCGGCACGTCCGTGCAGCGGGTTCACGAAGCAGGGTCGGTACGGCGCTCGCCCCGGCTCGTCGAGAGCCGCGGCCGCGACCCGGGCGAGGACGAGGGCCCCCACGAGGTCCGCCCGTCGGGTCCGGCCGGGCGACGCGCTGTCGAGGACGGCCTGGGCGGTGGCGTACGAGCCGTCCACCCGGGTGCGGGTGGTGGCGTCGAGCGGTCGGCCCGCCCGCTCCGCGCGACGACGTCCGACGGCGTCGAGCTCGCGGCGGGCGGTCTGCTCGAGAGCGCGCAGGCCGTCGGGCGAGTCGACCCCGGCGCCGCCCGGCGTCGGGGAGGCGACGGCGACGTCGCCGCTGCGCTGCGTGCGCGCTGCCACGGGTGCCGTCTCCCTCCAGCGGGCCACGTTGCGGAGCAGGAGGGTCACGCCGATCCCGACGGCGACGAAGGCGAGCGCGGGCACGAAGGAGGCGGTGAAGGCGTCGGAGGGGCCGTCGTCCCCGACGTCCCAGTCCGGCCGCTGCCACATGCCGGTGACGTACTGCCCCGGGTCGTCCTCGGTGCCAGCCAGCTGGTCCAGGCTCCAGGCGACGTCGCCCACGAGGGACGACCGGCCGCCGTCACCCTGGCCCGGCACGTAGTCGAGGTACGTCTGGGCCCACTCGCCGGTCCCGAGGGACGCGGAGACGTTCGAGTGCGGCTCCGTCGCCGTGAGGTAGTACCCGTCGCCGAGCTGACGCGACAGCAGGATCGCGAGCTCCTCGGCTGCCTCGCTCCCGTAGTCGCCCTCGGCGAGACCCGGGACCCCGGGCACGAGGGCGACGTACACGGGGACGCCCTCCGCGCGCGCTGCCTCGGCCCGGGCGGTGAGGGCGGCGTCCACGGCGTCGCGCGCGCCGTTGCCGAAGAGCGGGTGCACGAGCACCGGGTCCTCGCGCAGCGCGGCCACGACGTCGTCGACGTCGGGCGCGGGGCCGAGGTCGTCGTCCGGGAACGCGGTCACGGCGCTCACCGCTGCCGCAGGCGGTGGACCGCCCCGACCAGGTCGGGCTGGAGCGCCCCGAAGCCGGTCGAGGCCCAGGGCTCCACGCCGCTCTCGAAGTAGTGCCGCGGCCGGCCGTCGACCATGACGTCCAGGATCTCGGGCCGTGCGCCCTTCTTCAGGTCACGCCGGCACCGGTTGCACAGCGGCGCGTGCAGCCGCTCACCGGCCACCTCGACGTCGCGCACGTTCTCGCCGGGCCCGTGGAGGGGGTTGAGCAGGCACGGCGGTGTGGGCGAGTACGCCCGTCCCCGGAGCGCCGCGGTCAGGGCGGCGCGCCCGCGCTGGGCCAGCACCAGGCCGCCGACGCCGTCGAGGAGGGGCACGTCGTCCGTGGGATCCTCAGGGCGCAGGACCCGTCGAGCGGCGTCGTAGTGGTCGAGCGCGGACTGCCACGCCGCGGCGTCGCCCCTCGGGGTCAGCTCCGCGGCGTCGACGGCCTCGCCCAGCGCGAGCAGCTCGTCGCGTGCGCGGCCGACCACGCCGGCGTCGCGCGCCGAGCGCACGAGCTCCAGGGCGGACGGGGGCAGGACGAAGGCGCCGTCACGGGCCGTTCCCGCGGGAGCGCCGGCACTCGACGGTCGTCGACGCACGGCGCGGACGACCAGGGCGACCAGCAGCACGCCCCCCAGCAGGATGCCGGCCGTGGCGCCGGTCCCCAGCCCGTCACCGTCGGCGGACGGCGATTGCGCGTAGCTCTCCTCACGGGTCTCGCGGACCTCCTCCTGGTAGTCCAGCCACTCCGTCTGCTCGCTCGTGGTGGCGTAGGACACCAGGGCGTCGGTGAGCCGCACGAGCGCCGGCCCCAGCTCCGGCTCGACCACGTCGACGTCGAGGGCGTCGAACGTGTCGGGCAGCGCGACCGAGGTGCCCCACTGCTGCTCGGTGAGGGTGTACTCGGGGCCGCCGTTCTCCTCGACGTAGGCCGGCTCGTAGAACCAGTCCGTACCGAGGTACAGACCGTCCCCGCCCGTCTCGTCGTGCACCGAGACGAGCAGGTTGTCCATGTCACCGGCGAAGTCCTGGCCCTGGAGATCGGCGACCACGACGTACACCGGCGCTCCCGCCGCCTCCAGGGTGGCGAGGTTCTCGGTGACGGCCGCGACCTCGTCGGGGGTCAGCATGGGGGCGGCGCTGGGCGCGACGTACAGGCCTGTCTCGTCGAGAGCGGTGATGACCGCGGTCAGCTCGTCCTCGGCCACGTGTCGGTGCCCCCCTCGCGCGTCGTACCGGCGCCCGGCGCCGTGGCCGCCCCTCGCCGGCCACGCCCATTCTGCGGCACGCGCCCGGCCCGCGGGTGTGCGGGCCGGGCGCATGGGTCGTGCTGGTGGAGCGGGGGAGCCCCGGATCAGGGCGCCGCGGCCCGCAGCTTCTCGAGCAGGGGCTCGGCGGCCTCGGCGAGGAACTCGTCGACGGTGTCCCCGCCGACCTGCACGAGGGCGATGTCGGTGAACCCGGCCTCCCAGAACGGTTTGACGGCCTCGACGACGGCGTCGAGGTCGGGCCCGCACGGGATGGTCTCGGCGACGTCCTCGGGGCGCACGTACTGCGTCGCGCCCGCGAAGCCGGCCGTGGTCGGCAGGTCGGCGTTGACCGCCCAGCCACCGGCGAACCAGCGGAACTGCTCGTGGGCCCGCTGCGTGGCCTCCTCGACGTCGCGGCCCCAGGCGATGGGGATCTGGCCGACGGCCCGGCCGGGCGAGCCGATGCGCGGGGCCCCCTCGGTCGCGTTCCACGTCTCGATGAGCCCGGCATCCGGCTCCGTGGCGACGAGGTGGTCGGCGAGCGGGCCGAAGCGGTGCACGGCCTTCTCGCCGCCGACCGCGATGCCGATGTCGACCGGCTCGTCGGGCAGGTCCCACACGCGGGCCGAGTCGACCCGGAAGTAGTCGCCCTCCCACGTCGTCAGCTCGCCCGTGTGCAGCGCCCGGATGATCTCGACGGCCTCGACCAGCATGTCCTGGCGGGCGTCGACGCTCGGCCAGCCCTCGCCGACGACGTGCTCGTTGAGGTTCTCGCCGGCGCCGAGGCCGAGCGTGAAGCGGTTGTCGGACAGCAGCCCCAGCGTGGCGGCCTTCTGGGCGACGACGGCGGGGTGGTAGCGGATCGTCGGGCAGGTCACGTAGGTCATCAGGTCCACCCGCTCGGTGGCGTGGGCGACGGCGCCGAGCACGCTCCAGGCGTACGGCGCGTGCCCCTGCGCCGAGAGCCACGGGAAGTAGTGGTCGCTGGAGACCTCGAAGTCGAACCCGACCTGCTCCGCCGCGACGGCGTGACGCACGAGGTCCTTGGGGCCGGACTGCTCTGTCATGAGGGTGTAGCCGAAACGGGTCGTCATGGATCCACCCGAGCACGCCGGTCCAAACGCCCTGGCGGGGCCGGGGACGCACGACGCCGGGCCGCCCGCGAGGGGCGACCCGGCGTCGTACCGGTGCGTGCCGGCGTGCTGGTGACGGGGCCCGTCAGTCCTTGAGCTCGCAGACGACGGCGCCGTTCGTGACGGTGGCGCCGACCTCGGCGGTCAGGCCCGTCACGGTGCCCGCCTTGTGCGCCTTGAGCGGCTGCTCCATCTTCATGGCCTCGAGCACGACGATCGTGTCGCCCTCGGCGACCTCGTCGCCCTCGGCGACGACGACCTTGACGATCGTGCCCTGCATGGGGGAGGTGACGGAGTCGCCCGAGGCGGCCGCGCCGGCCTTCTTGGCGCCGCTGCGCTTCGGCTTCTTCGCGCCGCCCGCACCTGCGCCCGCGGCGGCGACCCCGCCGAGCCCGGCGGGGAGCACGACCTCGAGGCGGCGACCGCCGACCTCGACGACGACCGTCTGGCGCTCGCCCTGCTCCTCGGCCTCGCCGGCCGCGCCCGCGTAGGGCTCGATCTGGTTGTCGAAGTCGGTCTCGATCCACTGCGTGTAGACCGTGAACTCGCCCTCGCCGCTGGGGGTCGAGGCGCCGACGTACGCCGGGTCCTCCACGACCGTGCGGTGGAACGGGATGACGGTCGGCATGCCGTCGACCTCGAACTCGGCGAGCGCCCGGCGGGAGCGCTCGAGCGCCTGGGTGCGGTCGCGGCCGGTGACGATGAGCTTGGCGATGAGGGAGTCGAACGCGCCGGGGATCGTCTCGCCGTTCTCGTAGCCGCCGTCGACCCGGACGCCGGGGCCCTGCGGGGGCGACCACTTCGTGAGCGTGCCGGGCGCGGGCATGAAGTTGCGCCCGCCGTCCTCGGCGTTGATGCGGAACTCGATGGAGTGGCCGCGGATCTCGGGGTCGTCGTAGCCCAGCTCCTCGCCGGCCGCGATGCGGAACATCTCGCGGACCAGGTCGATGCCCGTGACCTCCTCGGAGACGCAGTGCTCGACCTGCAGCCGGGTGTTGACCTCGAGGAAGGAGATCGAGCCGTCCTGGGCGACGAGGAACTCGCAGGTGCCGGCGCCGTGGTAGCCGGCCTCCCGCAGGATCCGCTTCGACGACTCGTAGAGCTCGGTGAGCTGCGCCTCGGACAGGAACGGCGCGGGGGCCTCCTCGACGAGCTTCTGGTTGCGCCGCTGCAGCGAGCAGTCGCGGGTGGAGACGACGACGACGTTGCCGTGCTGGTCCGCCAGGCACTGGGTCTCGACGTGGCGGGGCTTGTCGAGGAACTTCTCCACCAGGCACTCGCCGCGACCGAACGCGCCGACCGCCTCGCGGACCGCCGACTCGAAGGCGTCGGGGATCTCCTCGATGGTGCGGGCGACCTTGAGGCCGCGCCCGCCACCGCCGTACACCGCCTTGATGGCGATGGGCAGGCCGTGCTCCTGCGCGAAGGCGACGGCCTCGTCGGCGTCGGCCAGCGGGTCCTTGGTGCCGGGCGCGAGCGGCGCGTTCGCCTTCACCGCGATGTGCTTGGCCTTGGCCTTGTCGCCCAGCGCCTCGATCGCCGCCGGCGGGGGACCGATCCAGGTCAGCCCGGCGTCGATGACGGCCTGGGCGAAGTCGGCGTTCTCGGCGAGGAAGCCGTAGCCCGGGTGCACCGAGTCGGCGCCGGACTTCTCGGCGACCGCGATGATCTTCGCGATGTCGAGGTAGGAGTCGGCGGGCGTCGCGCCGCCGAGCGAGTGCGCCTCGTCGGCGAGCCGCACGAACAGGGCGTCGCGGTCGGGCTCGGCGTAGACGGCGACGCTGCCGATGCCGGCGTCCTTGCAGGCGCGGATGACGCGCACGGCGATCTCACCGCGGTTGGCGATGAGGACGCGACGCAAGGGCTTGATCTCGGGCACGGGCACTCCTCGAAGGCTCGGGTCACTCGACTCACGGCGCGCCCCGCGGCGCCACCGCAGCGGAGTCTAGGGGCACCCGGGCCGTCGTGAGCGAGCGGATCCGGAATTCGGTCCCTGTCGGCCGGTACGGCGTACCGCACCGCCCCGCGGGGCGGCGTGCGACGCCCGGGGCGCGCGGAGGATAGCCTGCGACCCATGGGACGGCGGCGGTGGCGACGGCTGGCCGCCGAGGTCAGCAAGTTCAGCCTCGTCGGCGTCCTCGCGACCCTCGTGTCCTTCGTGCTCTTCAACGCCCTGCTCCACGGCGCCTGGGTGGTCGACCCCGTGCTGGGCGACCGGCCCTACTCGTCGTACGTGCTGGCCAACACGGTCGGCATGCTCGTCAGCTACAGCGGCACCAAGCGGTGGGTCTTCCGGCACCGCCAGGCCCCGGGGGCCGACGGCGGTTTCCTGGCCTACGTCGCGATCAACGTGGTGACGATGGTCCTGCCGATGGCGTGCCTGTGGTTCAGCCGCTCGGTGCTCGGCCTGAGCGACCCCGTAGCCGACAACGTCTCGGCGAACGTCATCGGGCTGTCGGCCGGCTTCGTCGCCCGCTTCTACCTGTTCCGCACCTACGTCTTCAACAGCCCCGTGCAGCGGGCGAGGACGCTGCCGGCCGCCGTCATCGGGGAGACCACAGGTCCGTCCACCGCAGCCCCAGGTCGGCGCACAGGGTCCGCAGGAGAGGCACGCTGACCCCGACCACGTTGTGGGGGTCGCCCTCGACGCCCGTGACGAACGCGGCGCCCCGCCCCTCCAGCGTGAACCCGCCGGCGACGCCGAGCGGCTCCCCGGTCGCCACGTAGGCGGCGACCTCCTCGTCGTCGACGTCCGCGAAGTGCACGACGGTCGAGGCGACCGCGGTCGTGCTCCGGTCACCGGCCAGGTGCACGAGCGCGTGCCCGGTGTGGAGCACGCCGGAGCGCCCGCGCACCTGCTGCCAGCGCCGCGTCGCCACCTCCGCCGTACCCGGCTTGCCGTGGGCGACGCCGTCCACCTCGAGCACCGAGTCGCACCCGAGGACCAGGGCGTCGTCGGGGAGGCCGCCGCGGCGCACGACGGCGTCGGCCTTGCGGACGGCCAGCTGCCCGGCCATCTGCGCCGGGGGGAGGTGCTCGAGCCCCGACTCGTCGGCGCCCGAGACCACCACGAGGGGGTCGACCCCCGCCGTGCGGAGGGTGGCCAGGCGGGCGGGGGAGGCGGAGGCGAGCACGAGCGTCGTCACCCGCACGAGCCTAGGTCCGGCGACGTGCGGAATGTCGGTCCCGTCTCCTAGGTTGGACCACCGTGCCAGCCTCCTCCCGCGACCGTTCCACCACCGCGGCCGGCCTGAAGGTGCTCGGCGTCGCGATCCGGCGCGAGCCCTGGGTGTTCACCGTCTCGGCGGTCGGCAGCGTGCTCTTCGGCGCCCTCACCGTGGCCGACGCCTGGGTGCTCGGCTGGTCCACCGACCACGTCGTCCTCCCCGCCTTCGAGACCGGGGAGGTGGGCGCGGGCGCGCTGTGGGCGGTGTTCGGCCTGTTCGTCGGCGTCGCCATCCTCCGCGCGGTCGGCATCGTGGCGCGGCGCCTCGGGGCCGGGATCATGCAGTACCGGATGGAGGCGCACTACCGCCGCGCCGTCACGCGGCAGTACCTGTCGCTGCCCATGTCGTGGCACCACCGCCACCCCACCGGCGTGCTGCTGTCGAACGCGAACTCCGACGTCCAGGCGGCGTGGGGCCCGGTCGCGCCGCTGCCGATGGCCGTCGGCACCATCGCGATGATGGTCGTGGCCGTCGCGCAGATGCTCCTCACCGACGTCGTCCTCGCCGTGGTGGGCCTCCTCGTGTTCCCGGCCGTCATCGCCGTCAACCTGTGGTTCCAGCGCGTCACCTCCCCGCTGATGACCCGGGTGCAGGAGCTGCGCGGCGAGGTCAGCGAGATCGCCCACGAGTCGTTCGAGGGCGCCCTGGTGGTGAAGACCCTGGGCCGCGAGGCCGAGGAGACCGAGCGCTTCGCGCGCCGCACCGCCGACCTGCGCGACGTCGCCATCGAGGCGGGCCGGCGCCGGGCGCTCTTCGACCCGCTGCTCAACGCCCTCCCGAGCATCGGGGTGCTGCTCGTGCTGGTGGTCGGCGTCGTGCGCGTGCTCGACGGCGACACCGACGCGGGCGCCGTGGTCACGGTCGCCTACCTGCTGACCGTCGTCGCCTTCCCCATCCGCTCCATCGGCTGGCTGCTCGGCGAGCTGCCGCGAAGCGTCGTGGGCTTCGACCGCGTGCACGCCGTGCTCGAGGAGCGGGCCGGGATGGAGTACGGCGTGAGCCCCGCCCCCCGCACCGACGCGGGCGGTGCGCTGCTCGAGGTCGAGAACGTGCGCTACGGGTACGACGCGGCCGCCCCCGTCCTGCAGGACGTGTCCTTCCGGGTCGAGCCGGGCCGCACGGTCGCCCTGGTGGGCCCGACGGCGTCCGGCAAGAGCACGCTGACGGCCCTGCTGAGCCGGCTGGTCGACCCCGCCGCGGGCCACGTGCGCGTGGACGGCACCGACCTGCGGGACCTTGCGCCCGGCGCGCTCGCCGAGGTGCTCGCCGTCGTGCCGCAGACCGCCTTCCTCTTCGACGACACCGTGCGGGGCAACGTCGCGCTCGGTGCCGACGTCACCGACGACGAGGTGTGGGCCGCGCTGCGGGTCGCGCAGGCCGACGGGTTCGTCGCTCGCCTGCCCCAGGGGCTCGACAGCCAGCTGGGGGAGCGCGGCACCACCCTGTCCGGCGGGCAGCGCCAGCGCCTCGCGCTGGCCCGGGCGCTCGTGCGCCGCCCGCGCCTGCTCGTCCTCGACGACGCGACCTCCGCCGTCGACCCCGAGGTCGAGGCCCGCATCCTCGCGGCGCTGCGGGAGGGCGCCGACGGCGCCACCGTCGTCGTCGTGGCCTACCGCAAGGCCACCATCAGCCTGGCCGACGAGGTCGTGCACCTCGACCAGGGCCGCATCGTCGACCGCGGCCCCCACGCCGCCCTGCTCGAGCGCAGCCCGGCGTACGCCCGGCTCGTCAACGCCTACGAGGCCCTGCCCGAGGAGGTCCAGGCGTGAGCGCCGTGACCAGCCCGACCCGCCGTGCGACGACGAGCGTCGGCACGGGCGACGACATCGGCGCCGTCGACACCATCCGTCGGGGGGTGCGCCACTCCCCGGAGCTCGTCGACGGCATGGTCGGCACGCTGCTGCTCGCGGTGCTGTCCACCGTCGGCCAGGTCGTCGTGCCCGTCGCGGTGCAGCAGACGCTCGACCGCGGCATCGGCGCGCCCGGTGGCCCCGACGTCGGCTTCACCGTCCTCATGGCGGTCGCCGCCGGCGTCGCGGTGCTGGTGACGGGCGTGGCGTCGTACCTCATGACCGCCCGCCTGTTCGTCGCGGCCGAGACCGGCCTGGCCACCCTGCGGGTCAAGGCGTTCCGGCACGTGCACGACCTGCCCATGGGCACGCAGGACACGGAGCGCCGCGGCGCCCTGGTCTCCCGGGTGACGAGCGACATCGACCAGGTCAGCCAGTTCATCGTCTTCGGCGGCGTGCTGTTCATCGTGAGCATCGGCCAGATCCTGGTCGCGACCGTCGTGATGGCCGTCTACGACTGGCGCCTCACCCTCGTGGTCTGGGTCTGCTTCGCCCCGCTCTTCGCCTCGCTGCGCTACTTCCAGCGCAAGCTGTCGCAGGCCTACGGCATCGTGCGCAACCAGGTCGGCGTGATGCTCTCCGCCATCGCCGAGCCCGTCGTCGGTGCGGCCGTGGTCCGCTCGTACGCGGTGGAGGCCCGCACCCAGGCCCGCATCGACACCTCGATCGACCGGTACCGCTCCGCCGCGACCAAGGCGCAGGGTTTCACCGCCGTCTCGTTCTCGCTCGGCGGCATCTCGGCCGGGCTGGCGAACGCCGGCGTCATCGTGGTCGGCGTCTGGCTCGGGCTCGCCGGTGACGTCACCGCGGGCGAGATCCTGGCCTTCGCCTTCCTCGTCACCCTCTTCGTCGGCCCGGTGCAGATGGGCACGCAGATCCTCACCGACGCCCAGAACGCCATCGCGGGCTGGCGCCGGGTCGTGGCGCTGCTGGACACCCCCGCCGAGCTCGTCGACCCCGGCGAGGACGGGGCGGAGCTGCCCGACCGCGCGGTCGACGTCGAGCTCGACGACGTGTGGTTCGCCTACGGCGGCGGCGAGCCCGTGCTGCGCGGCATCACGCTGCGCATCGAGGCGGGGCGCCGCGTCGCCGTCGTCGGCGAGACCGGTTCGGGGAAGTCGACGATCGCCAAGCTGCTGACGCGCCTGGCCGACCCGACCGACGGCGCCGTGCGGCTCGACGGCGTCGACCTGCGCGAGGTGCGGGGCGGCTCGCTGCGCCGCCGCGTCGTGCTGGTGCCCCAGGAGGGCTTCCTCTTCGACGACACGGTGCTGGCCAACCTCCGGTACGGCGACCTCGACGCCGACGAGGAGCGCGTGCTCGCCGCCGCTGCCGAGATCGGCGTGGACGACTGGCTGCTCGGGCTGCCCGAGGGCGTGCGTACCCGCGTGGGCCAGCGCGGCGAGTCGCTGTCCGCGGGGGAGCGGCAGCTGGTCGCCCTCCTGCGCGCCCACCTCGCCGACCCCGACCTGCTCGTGCTGGACGAGGCGACGAGCGCCGTCGACCCCGCCCTGGAGATGCGGATCAGCCGCGCGCTCGAGGCCCTCATGGACGGCCGCACCTCCATCACCATCGCCCACCGCCTGACGACGGCCGAGAACGCCGACGAGGTGGTCGTGGTCGACGCCGGCCGGGTCGTGCAGCACGGGCCGCACGCGGCGCTCGTCGCCCAGCCCGACGGCGTCTACGCGCGGCTGCACCGCTCGTGGGTGGCCCAGCAGGCCGTGGCGACCGAGCGGTGAGCGGGCCGGTGAACGGCCCCGTCCCGGGCGGCGCGGATACTGGCGGGGTGAGCACCCTGGCCCCCGAGATCGCCGCCCGCCTCAAGCGCACCGAGGACGGCCTGGTCCCCGCCGTGGTGCAGCAGCACGACACGGGCGAGGTGCTCATGCTGGGCTGGATGGACGACGAGGCCCTGGCCCGCACCCTGGCGACCGGGCGTGCGACCTACTGGTCACGCTCCCGCCGGGAGTACTGGGTGAAGGGCGAGACCTCCGGCCACCGCCAGTGGGTCAAGGACGTGCGCCTCGACTGCGACGGCGACACGCTGCTGGTGAAGGTCGACCAGGAGGGCGCGGCGTGCCACACCGGCGACCGCACCTGCTTCGACGCCGTCCGGCTGGGCCCCGCGTGAGCGCAGCGGCCCCCGGGCCGGAGCGTCGCCGCCGCACGGTCGGGCCCGTGGTCCTCGTCGGGCTCGCCGCCAGCGGCCTCACCGCGCTGGGCGGCACGCGCGCCTGGGTGGGCACCGACGGCGCGACGGGACGCGTCGCGGGCATCGGCCCGAGCGGCCTGGCGACGACCACGGACGTCGGCGAGGCCCCCCTCGCGGCCGCCCTCGGGCTCGTGCTGCTCGCGTGCTGGGGCGTGCTCCTCGTGACGCGCGGCTGGTTCCGCCGCGCCGCGGCCGCCCTCGGCGCGCTAGCGGCGGCGGGCGTGGTCGCCGTCGCGGTCACCTCGGCGCGCACCCTGCCCGACGACGTGACCGAGCAGCTCGCGCGCGGCGGCACGACCGACGTCGACCCGGGGATCACCGCGTGGCTGCCGGTCACCGCCCTCGCCGCCCTGCTGGCTCTCGCCGCCTGCGTCGCCGCGGTGCGCCTCGCCCCGTCGTGGCCCGAGATGGGCTCGCGGTACGACGCGCCCGCCGACGCCGCGACGACGGCCACGACCCGGGCCCCCGAGACCTCGCTCGACCTGTGGAAGGCCATCGACGAGGGCGAGGACCCGACGCGCTGACCGCTCGGCGGGCCACCTAGGATCGGTCTCGGCCCGGTGAGCCCGGCGCCGACGCTGCCCCCCGACCGAGGAGCCCCGCATGTCGAACAACCACGGCAACACCCCCGCGGCCTGGACGGGCGTCACGGTCGCCCTGGTCGGCTTCGCCGTCGGGTCCGTGGGCCTCATGCTCGACCCGATCAACCTCGTCGTGTTCTACATCGGCCTGGGTCTCGCCATCGGCTCGTTCGTCCTCTTCCTCGTGATGGCCAAGCTCGGCCTGCACGAGGAGACCCACTGACCGCGGTGACCGTCCTCGACGAGATCGTCGCAGGGGTCCGCGAGGACCTGGCGCGCCGCGAGGCCGAGGTCGACCTGGCCGGGCTGCGCGCGCGGCTGGCCGACGTCGACCCGCCGCGGGACCCCATGCCGGCGCTGCGCGCCGCGGGGTCGAGCGTCATCGCCGAGGTCAAGCGGCGCAGCCCCAGCAAGGGGCACCTGGCCGACATCCCGGACCCCGTCGCGCTGGCCTCGGCGTACGCCGCCGGCGGTGCCGCGGCCATCAGCGTGCTGACCGAGGAGCGCCGCTTCGGCGGCTCCCTGGCCGACCTGGTCGCGGTGCGCGCCGCCGTCGACGTGCCGCTGCTGCGCAAGGACTTCGTGGTGACGGAGTACCAGGTGGTCGAGGCCCGTGCCGCGGGCGCCGACCTCGTGCTGCTCATCGTCGCCGCGCTCGACGACCCGACGCTGCACCGCCTGCACGACCTGGCCCGCGAGCTCGGTCTCACCGTGCTCGTCGAGGTGCACGACGAGGCCGAGACGGAGCGCGCCGTGACCCTCGGCGCGGAGCTCGTGGGCGTCAACGCGCGCAACCTCAAGACCCTCGCCGTGGACCCCGGTGCGTTCGGCCGTCTCGCGCCGCTCCTGCCCGCCGACCGCGTGCTCGTCGCCGAGTCCGGCATCGGGGGCGTCGCCGACGTGCGGGGGTACGTCGAGCAGGGCGCCCGCGCCGTGCTCGTGGGGGAGACCCTCGTGCGCGACGGCGACCCCGAGGGCGCCGTGCGCGCCATGTCGGGCATCACCAGCACCCAGCCGGCACCCCAACCGACTCCCCAGCCGACTCTCCAGCCGACTCCCCAGCCAAGTCCCCAGCCGACCGTGGAGGTCACCCCGTGAGCCGCTTCGACGCCGACGACCGCGGCTTCTTCGGCGAGGCCGGCCAGTGGGGCGGCCGGTTCATGCCCGAGGCGCTGGTCTCCGCGCTGGACGAGCTCACGGACGCGTGGCACACCGCCCTCGCCGACCCCGGCTTCACGGCCGAGTTCGAGACCATCCTGCGGGAGTACGCCGGCATCCCCAGCCCGCTGTACGAGGCGACCCGCCTCTCGGAGCAGGTGGGCTGCCGCGTGCTGCTCAAGCGCGAGGACCTCAACCACACGGGCGCGCACAAGATCCGCAACGTGCTGGGCCAGGCGCTGCTGACGAAGCGGATGGGCAAGAAGCGCGTCATCGCCGAGACCGGGGCCGGCCAGCACGGCGTGGCCAGCGCGACCGCGGCGGCGTACTTCGGTCTCGACTGCACCATCTACATGGGCGCCGTCGACACGCGACGCCAGGCGCTCAACGTCGCCCGCATGCAGCTGCTGGGGGCGGAGGTCGTCGCGGTCGACACGGGCAGCGGCACGCTCAAGGACGCCATCAACGAGGCGTTCCGCGACTGGGTCGCCAGCGTGGACCACACGGCGTACCTGTTCGGCACCGCCGCGGGTCCGCACCCGTTCCCCTCGATGGTGCGCGAGTTCTGCCGCGGCATCGGCGACGAGGCCCGGGCGCAGGTGCTGGAGCGCTACGGCCGGCTCCCGGACGCCATCGCGGCGTGCGTCGGCGGCGGCTCCAACGCGATCGGGCTCTTCGCGGGCTTCCTCGAGGACGACGACGTGGCCGTCTACGGGTTCGAGCCCGGCGGCGACGGGGTCGCGACGGGACGCCACGCGGCCACCATCACCGCCGGCGAGGCGGGCGTGCTCCACGGCGCCCGCACCTTCCTCCTCCAGGACGACGACGGCCAGACCGTCGAGTCGCACTCGATCTCCGCCGGCCTCGACTACCCCGGGGTGGGCCCCCAGCACTCCCACCTCGCCCACGTCGGGCGGGCCACCTACGTGCCGGTCACGGACGCCGCCGCCATGGACGCCATGGCGCTGCTGGCCCGCACCGAGGGCATCATCTGCGCGATCGAGTCGGCCCACGCCGTCGCCGGTGCGCTCGACGTCGCCCGCGAGCTGGCGGCCACGAAGGGGCCCGAGGCCACCGTCCTCGTCAACCTCTCGGGCCGCGGCGACAAGGACATGGGCACCGCGATCGAGTGGTTCGGGCTCGGCCGCACGGAGAAGGAGGTCGAGGCATGAGCACCGCTCCCGCGTTCGCCCGCGCCCGCGAGGAGGGCCGCGCGGCCCTCGTCGGCTACCTGCCCGCCGGGTTCCCCGACGTGCCCGGCGCCATCGAGGCGCTGCGCACGATGGTCGAGGCCGGCTGCGACGTCATCGAGGTCGGCCTGCCCTACAGCGACCCCGTGATGGACGGCCCCACCATCCAGGCGGCCGCCCAGCAGGCGCTCGACGGCGGGTTCCGCGTGGCCGACGTGCTGCGCACCGTCGAGGCCGTCGCCGCGACCGGCACCCCCACCCTCGTCATGACCTACTGGAACCCCGTCGAGCGGTACGGCGTGGAGCGGTTCGCGCGCGACCTGGCCGAGGCCGGGGGAGCGGGCCTCATCACCCCCGACATCACGCCCGACTACGGCGCGGAGTGGATCGCGGCGGCGGACGCCCGCGACCTCGACAAGGTCTTCCTCGTCGCGCCGTCCTCCACCGACGAGCGGGTCGAGATGACGACGGCGGCCTGCCGCGGCTTCGTCTACGCCACCGCCGTCATGGGCGTCACCGGTGCCCGCACCACCTCCAGCGAGCTCGGCGGCCCGCTCGTCACCCGGGCCCGCGCGCTGCAGCCCAGGGGCGCCGACCTCCCCGTCGGGGTCGGCCTCGGTGTCGGCAACGGCGACCAGGCCGCGGACGTGGCGGCGTACGCCGACGGCGTCATCGTCGGCTCGGCCTTCGTGCGCACGCTGCTCGACGCCGGCACCGACCGCCAGGCGGGCCTGGCCGCGCTGCGCACCCTCACCGAGGACCTCGCCACGGGCGTGCGCCGGGGGAGCGCCGGCGGTGCGTGAGTCCACCCCGGCCCGGGTACGCCGTGCTGCCGCCGTCGCCGCCCTCGCGCTCGCCGGGCTCACCGCCTGCGGCGGCACGGCCGAGCCGCTCAACCCGATGGTGGGCGCGGAGATCAGCGACGACGCGCTCTACGGCTCGGTCATCGACCAGGCGCCCTACCAGGTCCCCGACGTGACGCTGACCTCGACGCTGGGCGACGCGGCGGAGGGCACGCCGTACTCGTTGACGGCCGACTCGACGGCCGACCTGACGCTGGTCTTCTTCGGCTACTCGAACTGCCCCGACATCTGCCAGATGGTGATGGCCAACGTCGCCAACGCCCTCGACCGGCTCGAGCCGGCCGACCAGGAGCGGGTGCAGGTCCTCTTCGTCACGACCGACCCGGCGCGCGACGACGTCGCCACGCTGCGCACCTACCTGGAGCGCTTCGACCCCGCCTTCGTCGGGCTGACCGGCGACATGGCCGCGCTGCAGGAGGCCGGCGACGGCTTCCACGTCTACTTCGAGGAGGGCGCGCGGCTGCCGAGCGGCGGCTACGACGTCACCCACAACGACCAGGTGAGCGGCGTCGACACCGACGACACCGTGCCGGTGCTGTGGATGCGGGACACCTCGCCCCACCAGCTCGCCACCGACGTCGCGACCCTCCTGGCGCGGCCGGCCGCCTGACGGGCGATGATGGGCCCCATGCTCACGGCCCTCGACGCGTTCCCGGCGCTCGTCCACGCCCTGCCCAGCCCGGACCAGGGCGTGTGGCACCTGGGTCCGCTGCCCCTGCGCGGCTACGCGCTGTGCATCATCCTCGGCGTCGTCGCCGCCGTGATCATCGGCGAGCGCCGGTGGGTGGCCCGCGGCGGGCAGTACGGCGACGTGCAGGACATCGCGGTCCCCGCGGTGCTGTTCGGCATCGTCGGCGCCCGGATCTACCACGTCGCGACCGACTGGGAGCTCTACTTCGGCGAGGGTCGCGAGCCGATCCGCGCCCTCTACCTGTGGGAGGGCGGCCTCGGCATCTGGGGCGCGATCGCGTTCGGCGCGCTCGGCGCGTGGATCGGCGCCCGCCGCAAGGGCATCCGGTTCCTGCCGCTCGTCGACGCCCTGGCGCCCGGCCTGCTGGTGGCCCAGGCCATCGGCCGGTGGGGCAACTGGTTCAACCAGGAGCTGTTCGGCCGCCCCACCGACCTGCCGTGGGGGCTGAGCATCGACCTGGAGAACCGCCCGACCGGCTACACGCAGTTCGAGACCTTCCACCCCACGTTCCTCTACGAGTTCCTCTGGAACCTGGCGGCCTTCGCGCTCGTCGTCTGGCTCGACCGCCGCTACCGCCTCGGTGGCGGTCGCGTCGTCGCGCTGTACGTCGCGACCTACACCGTCGGGCGGGCCTTCACCGAGTCGCTGCGCATCGACGAGGTGCAGCTCGACGACGTGCTCGGCCTGCGGCTCAACGTGTGGACCTCGATCGTGCTGTTCGTCGCCGCCGTCGCCTACCTCGTCGTCACCCGCGGGCGCGGCCGCGAGGAGGACGTGTACGTCGAGGGCCGCCGCCCGGTCACGGACGACGACGCGGTGCACGAGACGGCCGACGCCGACGAGACGGCCGACGCCGACGCGGACGACGCCGAGCCCGGGGTCGCCGCCGACGCCCGCGCCGGTCGCACGGGCACCACGGCGACCACCCAGGACACCGAGGGCGGCGCGCCCGCGCCCCCGCGACGCCGCCGGTTCCGCTCGCGCGGCTGAACGTCGTACCGCCACCGTGTGGCCGTCGCGCACCAGCGACGTTTCGCGGTGGTAACCTCACCGCCTGCAGGGCCAACGTCGTCCCTTCGAAGGTGGGCCCGGGGCCTCGCACCCAGCCGGCACGACAGCCACGCGCTGCCGCGCCGCGCGACGCCACGACCACCCCGCACCAGTGATCGCCCGGCGCGCCCCCACGCCCGCCGGGCCCCGACGACGGGAGATGTCCACGTGCCCATCTCGCACGCGATCCCCGAGGCCCAAGGGCTCTACGACCCGCGGTTCGAGCACGACGCCTGTGGTGTCGCCTTCGTGGCCACCATGACCGGCGAGGCCAGCCACGACATCGTGGCCAAGGCCCTGCAGGCGCTGCGCAACCTCGACCACCGCGGCGCCGCCGGCGCCGAGGTCAACTCCGGCGACGGCGCCGGCATCCTGCTCCAGGTCCCCGACGCGTTCCTGCGCGCCGTCGTGGACTTCGACCTGCCGGCCGTCGGGGCGTACGCCGTCGGCACCGGCTTCCTGCCGCGCGAGGGTGACGACCTGGCGAAGGCGCGCACCACCATCGAGGAGATCGCGACCCAGGAGGGTCTCGAGGTCCTCGGCTGGCGCGACGTGCCGGTGGAGCCCGCGGTGCTCGGCTCGATGGCGCTCGGCGTCATGCCGACGTTCAGCCAGCTCTTCGTGGCGCCCGTCGACCGCTCCGTGTCCGGCATGGACCTGGAGCGGCTCGCGTTCTGCCTGCGCAAGCGTGCGGAGCGGGAGGCCGCGGCCTACTTCCCGTCGCTGTCGTCGCGCACCCTCGTCTACAAGGGCATGCTCACGACCGACCAGCTCGACCACTTCTTCCCCGACCTGGTCGACGAGCGCGTGGCGTCCGCGATCGGCGTGGTGCACTCGCGCTTCTCGACGAACACGTTCCCGAGCTGGCCGCTGGCGCACCCGTTCCGCTTCATCGCCCACAACGGCGAGATCAACACGGTCATGGGCAACCGCAACTGGATGCGCGCCCGCGAGGCCCTCCTGGCCTCCGACGCCATCCCGGGCGACCTCGACCGGCTCTTCCCGATCTGCACCCCGGGTGCCTCGGACTCCGCGTCCTTCGACGAGGTGCTCGAGCTGCTCCACCTCGGCGGCCGCAGCCTGCCGCACTCCGTGCTCATGATGATCCCGGAGGCGTGGGAGAACCACGGGGAGATGGACGAGGCCAAGCGGGCCTTCTACGAGTTCCACTCCACGATGATGGAGCCGTGGGACGGCCCGGCCTGCGTCGTCTTCACCGACGGCACGCAGATCGGCGCCACCCTCGACCGCAACGGCCTGCGTCCCTCGCGCTTCTGGGTCACCGACGACGGTCTCGTCGTCCTGGCCTCCGAGGTGGGCGTGCTCGACATCGACCCCGCCACCATCGTGCGCAAGGGTCGCCTGCAGCCCGGCAAGATGTTCCTCGTCGACACGGCCGAGCACCGGATCGTGGAGGACGAGGAGATCAAGTCCGGCCTCGCGGCCGAGCAGCCGTACGCCGAGTGGCTCGCCGACGGCCTCGTGCACCTCAAGGACGTGCCGGAGCGCGAGCACGTCGTGCACACGCACGCCTCGGTCACCCGCCGCCAGCAGGTCTTCGGCTACACCGAGGAGGAGCTCCGCGTCCTCCTCGCGCCGATGGCCAACGCCGGCGCCGAGCCGATCGGCTCGATGGGCACCGACACCCCGATCGCGGCGCTCAGCGAGAAGCCGCGGCTGCTGTTCGACTACTTCTCCCAGCTGTTCGCGCAGGTCACGAACCCGCCGCTGGACGCCATCCGCGAGGAGCTCGTCACCTCGCTCAACGGCTCCATCGGCCCGGAGGCCAACCTGCTCGAGCCGGGTCCGGACTCGTGCCGCCAGGTCGTGCTGCCGTTCCCCGTCATCGACAACGACGAGCTGGCGAAGATCCGCCACATCAACCGCGACGGCGAGCACCCCGGCTTCGTCACGCACGTCTCCCGCGGCCTGTACCCGGTCGAGGGCGGTGGCGCGGCGATGGCCGCCCGCCTGCGCGAGATCTGCGCCGAGGTCAGCGCGGCCATCGCCGACGGTGCGCGCATCATCGTGCTCTCGGACCGCCACTCCACCCGCGAGCTGGCCCCGATCCCGTCGCTGCTGCTCACGGGCGCGGTGCACCACCACCTGGTGCGCGAGAAGACCCGCACCCAGGTCGGCCTGCTCGTCGAGGCCGGCGACGTGCGCGAGGTGCACCACGTCGCGCTGCTCGTCGGGTACGGCGCGGCCGCCGTCAACCCGTACCTCGCCATGGAGTCCGTCGAGGACCTCGCGCGGGCGGGCTACTACGTCAAGGCCGAGCCGGAGGTCGCGGTCAAGCACCTCGTGAAGGCGCTCGGCAAGGGCGTCCTCAAGGTCATGAGCAAGATCGGCGTCTCGACGGTCGCGTCCTACACCGGTGCGCAGATCTTCGAGGCCGTCGGCCTCTCCCAGGAGCTCGTGGACGAGTACTTCGTCGGCACGACGTCCAAGCTCGGCGGCATCGGCATCGACACGGTCGCGGAGGAGGTCGCGCGGCGCCACGCCGCGGCGTACCCCCCCAGCGGGGTGGCTCCGTCGCACCGCGAGCTGGCCATCGGCGGCGAGTACCAGTGGCGCCGCGAGGGCGAGCCGCACCTGTTCGACCCCGAGACCGTGTTCCGCCTGCAGCACTCGACGCGGGCGGGCCGGTACGACGTGTTCAAGCAGTACACGAGCCGGGTGGACGAGCAGTCCGAGCGGCTCATGACGCTGCGCGGGCTCTTCCGGTTCAAGGACGCCGGCGCGACCGGCCGCCAGCCGATCCCCGTCGAGGAGGTCGAGCCGGTCTCGGAGATCGTCAAGCGGTTCTCCACCGGCGCGATGTCGTACGGCTCCATCTCGCAGGAGGCGCACGAGACCCTCGCGATCGCCATGAACCGGCTCGGCGGCAAGTCGAACACCGGTGAGGGCGGCGAGGACCCGGACCGCCTGCACGACCCGGAGCGCCGCAGCTCGATCAAGCAGGTCGCCTCGGGGCGCTTCGGCGTCACGAGCGAGTACCTGACGAACGCGGACGACATCCAGATCAAGATGGCGCAGGGCGCGAAGCCCGGCGAGGGCGGCCAGCTGCCCGGCCACAAGGTCTACCCGTGGGTGGCGCGGACGCGGCACAGCACGCCCGGCGTGGGCCTGATCTCCCCGCCGCCGCACCACGACATCTACTCGATCGAGGACCTGGCGCAGCTGATCCACGACCTGAAGAACGCCAACCCGGCGGCGCGGGTCCACGTCAAGCTCGTCTCCGAGGTCGGCGTCGGCACCGTCGCCACCGGCGTCTCGAAGGCGCACGCGGACGTCGTGCTCATCTCCGGCCACGACGGCGGCACCGGCGCGTCCCCGCTGACGTCGCTGAAGCACGCGGGCGGCCCGTGGGAGCTCGGTCTCGCCGAGGCCCAGCAGACGCTGCTCATCAACGGCCTGCGGGACCGGATCGTGGTGCAGGCCGACGGCCAGCTCAAGACCGGTCGCGACGTCGTGATCGCCGCCCTGCTGGGTGCCGAGGAGTTCGGCTTCGCCACCGCCCCGCTCGTCGTCTCGGGCTGCATCATGATGCGGGTCTGCCACCTCGACACCTGCCCCGTGGGCGTCGCGACGCAGAACCCGGTGCTGCGCGAGCGCTTCAGCGGCAAGGCCGAGTACGTCGTCAACTTCTTCACCTACATCGCCGAGGAGGTGCGGGAGTACCTGGCGCAGCTGGGCTTCCGCAGCATCGACGAGGCCGTCGGCCAGGTCGGTGCGCTCGACGTGGCGCAGGCCGTGGACCACTGGAAGGCGGCCGGTCTCGACCTGACGCCGATCCTCCACGAGCCCGACACCACGGCGTTCCCGGAGCAGGACCTGCGCTGCACCAAGGTGCAGGACCACGCGCTGGAGAAGGCGCTCGACAACGAGCTCATCGCCATCGCACGCCCGGCGCTCGAGGACGGCGAGCCCGTCCGCGCCCAGGTGGCGGTGCGCAACGTCAACCGCACGGTCGGCACGATGCTCGGCCACGAGGTGACGAAGCGCTACCGCGGCGAGGGCCTGCCCGACGGCACGATCGACATCACCCTGACCGGCTCGGCGGGGCAGTCGTTCGGCGCCTTCGTCCCGCGGGGCGTGACCCTGCGCCTCGAGGGCGACGGCAACGACTACGTGGGCAAGGGCCTCTCGGGTGGCCGCCTCGTCGTCCGCCCGGACCGGGCGGCGACGTTCGCCTCCCACGAGCAGATCATCGCGGGCAACACGATCGCGTACGGCGCCACGTCGGGCGAGATCTTCATCCGCGGCGGGGTGGGCGAGCGCTGCTGCGTGCGCAACTCCGGGGCGGTCGTCGTCACCGAGGGCGTGGGCGACCACGCCTGCGAGTACATGACCGGCGGACGCGTGGTGGTGCTCGGCAAGACGGGCCGCAACTTCGCGGCCGGCATGTCGGGCGGCATCGCGTGGGTGCTCGACCTCAAGCCGTGGCGGGTCAACGGCGAGCTGGTCGACCTCCACCCGGTCGAGGGCGACGCGGCCGAGGAGCTCCACGGCCACGTCCGCACGTTCTTCGAGGAGACCGGGTCCGTGGTCGCCGAGCAGCTGCTCGCCGACTGGCCCGCGTCGCTGGCGCGCTTCACCGAGGTGATGCCGCGTGACTACAAGCGGGTGCTCGACGCCCGAGCCGCTGCGGAAGCCGAGGGCCTCGACGAGGACCAGACGGCCGCCCGGATCATGGAGGTGCTGCATGGCTGACCCGAAGGGCTTCCTCAAGGAGGGCCGCAAGGTCGCGACCCGTCGTCCCGTCGAGGAGCGCGTCAACGACTGGAACGAGGTCTACCCCGACGGCATCGGCCGCGCGCTGCTGCCGATCATCACGCCGCAGGCCGGCCGCTGCATGGACTGCGGCATCCCGTTCTGCCACCAGGGCTGCCCGCTGGGCAACATCATCCCGGAGTGGAACGACCTGGTCTGGCGCGACGACTGGGAGGAGGCGATCGAGCGGCTGCACGCCACGAACAACTTCCCGGAGTTCACCGGTCGCCTCTGTCCGGCGCCCTGCGAGACCGCCTGCGTGCTGGGCATCAACCAGGACCCGGTGACGATCAAGAACGTCGAGGTCTCGATCATCGACCGCGCGTGGGAGGCCGGCTACGTCAAGCCGCAGCCGCCCGAGTGGCTGTCGGGCAAGACCGTCGCCGTCGTCGGCTCGGGCCCTGCGGGCCTGGCCGCCGCGCAGCAGCT
This sequence comes from Nocardioides sp. ChNu-153, assembly GCF_030466625.1. GTDB lineage: Bacteria > Actinomycetota > Actinomycetes > Propionibacteriales > Nocardioidaceae > Nocardioides. Next base: position 66,747 of record NZ_JADEVT010000004.1, on the reverse strand, counting down.
GACCCGCGCCGGCCACACCGTCGCGGTCTACGAGCGCTCCGACCGCATCGGCGGCCTGCTGCGCTACGGCATCCCCGAGTTCAAGATGGAGAAGCAGCACGTCGACCGCCGCCTCGACCAGATGCGCCGCGAGGGCACCGTGTTCCGCACGGGCGTCGACGTGGGCACGGACGTGACCGGTGACGACCTGCGGGCCCGCTACGACGCCGTCGTGCTGGCCACCGGGGCGACGATCCCGCGCGACCTGCCGGTCCCGGGGCGCGAGCTCGGCGGCATCCACCAGGCGATGGACTTCCTGCCGCAGGCCAACCGCGTCGCGGTCGGGGAGACGGTCGAGGGCCAGGTGCGCGCCGACGGCAAGAACGTCGTCATCATCGGCGGCGGCGACACGGGCGCGGACTGCCTCGGCACCTCCATCCGCCAGGGCGCCGCGTCCATCACGCAGCTCGAGATCATGCCGCAGCCGGGCGGCGATCGCCCGAGTGCGCAGCCGTGGCCGACGTACCCCGCGCTGTTCCGTGTCTCCTCGGCCCACGAGGAGGGCGGCGACCGGGTGTACGGCGTCTCCACCAAGGAGTTCCGCGGCGACGAGGACGGCAACGTGCGTGCGCTGCTGCTCGTCGACGTCCGCCTCGAGGACGGCCGGTTCGTCGAGGTCGAGGGCTCCGAGCGGGAGATCCCGGCCGAGCTGGTGCTCTTCGCGATGGGCTTCACGGGCCCGGAGACCGACTCGGTCGTCGCGCAGCTCGGGCTGGAGCTCGACGAGCGGCGCAACGTGAAGCGGGACCCGACGTACCGCACCTCGGTCGAGGGCGTGTTCGCGGCCGGTGACGCCGGCCGCGGCCAGTCGCTCATCGTGTGGGCCATCGCCGAGGGTCGTGCGGCTGCGGCGGCGGTGGACGAGTACCTGACGGGCTCGACGTCGCTGCCGGCGCCCATCAAGTCGACGGAGCGACCGCTGGTCGTGTGAGCGAGCGCCGCACCCGCCCACGGGGCCGGGACCCCCTCCGGGGTCCCGGCCCCGTTGCGTTGCTGTGAAGTTCATTTGAACGATCCAGACCAGTGTCACCCGTGAGGGTGGTCGGCAGTACCGTTGCCTCGTGCGCAGAGCCAAGATCGTTTGTACGTTGGGTCCCGCGACCTCCTCCGCCCGCCGTGTCCAGGAGCTGGTGTACGCCGGCATGGACGTGGCGCGCCTCAACATGAGCCACGGTGCCTACGCGGACCACGAGCAGGTCTACCAGCACGTCCGCCAGGCGTCCGACGCCAGCGGCCGGGGGGTGGGCATCCTCGCGGACCTGCAGGGACCGAAGATCCGCCTGGAAACGTTCTCCGACGGCCCGGTGCTGCTGCGCCGCGGCCAGAGCTGGACGATCACCACCCGCGACGTCGACGGCGACGCGTCGATCTGCGGCACGACGTACAAGGGTCTGCCCGGCGACGTGAAGCCGGGTGACGCGCTCCTCATCGACGACGGCAAGGTCCGCATGCGGGTCGTGTCGACCACCGAGACCGACGTCGAGGTCGAGGTGCTGGTCGGCGGCCGGGTCTCGAACCACAAGGGCATCAACCTGCCCGGCGTGGCCGTCTCGGTGCCGGCGCTGTCGGAGAAGGACGTGGCGGACCTGCGCTGGGCGCTGCGGATCGGCGTGGACATGGTGGCGCTCAGCTTCGTGCGCTCCGCCGCGGACGCCGAGGACGTGCGCGCGATCATGGCCGAGGAGGGGCGCAGCGTCCCCATCATCGCCAAGATCGAGAAGCCGCAGGCGATCGACAACCTCGAGGAGATCATCGACGCGTTCGACGCCTTCATGGTGGCGCGCGGCGACCTCGGCGTGGAGTGCCCGCTGGAGGACGTGCCGTTCCACCAGAAGCGGATCGTCGACCTGGCCCGCCGCAACGCCAAGCCCGTCATCGTGGCGACGCAGATGCTGGAGTCGATGATCGGCGCCCCGGCCCCGACGCGCGCCGAGGCCTCCGACGTCGCCAACGCCGTGCTCGACGGCGCGGACGCCGTCATGCTGTCGGGCGAGACGAGCGTGGGGGAGTACCCCGTGACCGCCGTCGAGACCATGGCCCGCATCATCGAGAGCGCCGACCGCCACGCGGCCGCCGACATCCGCGCCATCGACTGGGACCCCCACACCAAGGGCGGCATCATCGCGCTCGCCGCGGCGCAGGTCGCGGAGCGCGTCGGCGCGAAGTACCTCGTGGCGTTCACGCAGAGCGGCGACTCGGCCCGGCGCCTGGCCCGCTACCGCGGTCCCATCCCCATCCTGGCGTTCACCCCGCTCGCGTCGACCCGCTCGCAGCTGGCCGCGACCTGGGGCGTGGAGACGTTCAAGACCGCGCAGGTCGAGCACACCGACGAGATGGTGCGGCAGGTCGACGAGGCGCTGCTGCGCATCGAGCGCGTCAAGGAGGGTGACCTGGTCGTCATCATCGCCGGCGCCCCGCCCGGCATCCCCGGCTCGACCAACGCGCTGCGCGTGCACCAGATGGGCGACGCGATCAACGAGGTCGCCCCGGCGTACCGCCGGGCCGCGCCCGCCTGATCCTCCTCTCTCCCAGCACGCCGCACGGCCCCGGGTGACCCCGGGGTCGTGCTGCGTCGCGGGGGCGCTCAGGCCTTCGGCCCGAGCGGGGGCGCTCAGGCCTTCGGCCCGAGCGGGGGCGCTCAGGCCTTCGGCCCGACGAGCGCGTCGAGGCGGGCGACGGCGTCGCGGCGGGACACGCTGATCGTGCGGGGCCCGGACGCCCGCCAGTCCACACCCACGAGGTCCAGCGCCCAGCAGCAGAGCCCGCGGATGTCGGCCGACGCGTTGACGAACTGCCAGCGCGGGTAGTCGTAGCGGCGCTGGTCGCCGGCCACGACCCGGGTCGCCCAGTTGCGCACCCGCGCGCCGTCGGAGTGCAGCAGACCCCGCAGGAAGTCGCCCGGGTGACGCTCGACGACCTCCCGCTGCCACGCCTCGAGCACGATCGGGCGCTCGTGCTTCCGCCCCGGGCCGTGCTGGGGGAGCAGGCAGGGCCAGTGCTTCCACGAGACGGTGGTGATGACCGACCCCGGTCGGTCCCGGGTGTGGGGTCGGCTCCCGGGCTTGACGGCCCGCATCAGGTCCTGGATCCGCGCGTTCGCGACCGGGTAGCTGAGGTCGTTGATCACGTGGAGCGCGTACACGTCGCGGCGTCCCCGGGATACGTGACCGTCGCCGAGGTACCACCCCAACAGCTCGGCGTACGCAGCGCCGTCCAGGGGGACGGCGTCGCACCGCGGACACCGGGCGGTGAGGTGGGCCTGGCCGCGGGGACGCCCTTGCTCGAGGTAGAGGCGCCGCCACCGGCGGATCGTCCCCGGCGCCACGCCGTGCTTGCGCGCGTTCGCCGCGTCCGGGACTCCCGCGCGCATCGCTGCCAGCGCGGAGGCGACGGTCTCGGTCGGGCGTACGTGCACGGCACGAGTGTGTCGGCGACCGCCGACCGTCCGAGAGCGGGTGTCGCCTGGTGCCGGGTGTGGGACTCGAACCCACACGCCCTCTCGGACAATGGTGTTTGAGACCATCGCGTCTGCCGTTCCGCCAACCCGGCCAGGCAGACGCAGACCCTACCGCAGCGTGAGCCCCGCCTCTCCGCGAGACGTACGGTCTCGGACGCCGCTGCCGAGGGCTAGCCTTCACCCCGTGACCGATCAAGCCCCGGGTGCCCGCCGACGCGTCGTGATCGCCGAGGACGAGGCGCTCATCCGCATGGACCTCGCCGAGATGCTGGCCGACGAGGGGTACGAGGTCGTCGGCGAGGCCGGCGACGGGCAGAAGGCGATCGAGCTCGCCGAGGAGCTGCGCCCCGACCTGGTCGTGCTCGACGTGAAGATGCCCGTGCTCGACGGCATCGCGGCGGCGGAGCGGATCGCCGCGCAGCGCATCGCCCCGGTCGTGATCCTCACCGCGTTCTCCCAGCGTGAGCTGGTCGAGCGGGCGCGCGACGCCGGGGCGATGGCGTACCTCGTGAAGCCGTTCTCGGCCACCGACCTGGTGCCGGCGATCGAGATGGCCGTCAGCCGGTTCGCCGAGCTCAGCCAGCTCGAGCAGGAGGTCGGCGACCTCACGGAGCGGCTCGAGACCCGCAAGGCCGTCGACCGCGCCAAGGGTGTGCTGCAGAAGGACCTCGGGCTGTCGGAGCCGGACGCGTTCCGGTGGATCCAGAAGACGGCGATGGACCTGCGCCTGTCGATGCGGCAGGTGGCCGAGGGCGTCGTCGCGCACGGTCCGGGGGCCTCCGGCACCGCGTAGCGGGCCCGCGGTGGCCGCGTCCGCCGTACCGATCACGGTCGGAGACTGAACTGTTACCTCCGGGGGTCCGAAACCCGCGTTGAGGCGTCGTCGGCGCCGTTAGGGTGTCCCGACCGACGAGCGCGCAGCGCGCTCCAACGACAGGAGTCACCGCGTGCGAATGCGTTTCATGGCGCTTCTCGCCCTGCTCGTGGTGCTGATGCTTCCGCTCAGCGCCGCCCATGCCGCCGAGGAGACGGACGCACCCACGCCGTCCCCCAGCGCCGGCGCCACGAGCGAGCCCGGATCCGGCGAGACCACGGCCCCGGCGGCCCAGCCGCCGGCCGAGGGCCCCTACGTGCGCGTGCGTCTGCTCGACGAGGCCGCCGACGAGCCGGTCGCCGGCGTGACGCTGACGGTGGAGTCGGAGGGCGGCGAGGAGGTCGGGTCGGCGCAGACCGACCCCGACGGCGTCGTCATCGTGCCGATCCCCGAGCTGGGCACCTACACGGTGACGCTCGACGAGGACTCCCTGCCCGACGGCATCGAGCTCGGCGACGACACGAAATCCGAGATCACCATCACCGCCCGCATCAACGGCGCCAACGGCGGCCTGTTCCCGATCGGCGTGCAGGAGGTCGAGTCGGTCTCGTTCGCGGACCGGCTCACGACCAGCCTCGTCTCCGGCGTGAAGTTCGGTCTCATCGTGGCGCTGGCGGCCCTGGGTCTGTCGCTGATCTTCGGCACCACGGGGCTGACGAACTTCGCGCACGGTGAGCTCATCACGTTCGGGGCGCTCGCGACGTACGTCGCCAACCGCGGCCTCGGCATGCCGGTCGTGCTCGCCGGCGTGGTGGCGGTCGTCGTCTCCGCGGCGTTCGGCTGGGCGCAGGACCGGGGCCTGTGGCGCCCGCTGCGACGGCGGGGCACGGGTCTCATCGCCATGATGATCGTCTCCATCGGCCTCAGCCTGCTGCTGCGCAACCTCTACCAGTACTCGATCGGCAGCTCGCGCAAGTCGCTGAGCGAGTACGTGAGCCAGGCGCGCACCGACTACGGCATCGTCAGCCTGGCCGACAAGGAGATCGCGATCATCGGGATCTCGGTCGTCACCATCGTGGTCGTCTGCATCGCCCTGATGCGCACCCGGATGGGCAAGGCCATGCGGGCGGTCTCCGACAACCCCGCGCTGTCGGCGTCCTCGGGCCTCAAGGTCGACCGGGTCATCAGCTCGGTCTGGGTGCTCGGCACCGCCCTGACGGGCCTCGCCGGCGTGCTCCTCGCGATCAACAGCCAGATCAACTTCCTCATGGGCTTCAAGCTGCTGCTGCTGGTCTTCGCGGCGGTCACCCTCGGCGGCCTCGGCACCATCTGGGGTGCGCTGTTCGGCTCGATGGTCATCGGCATCATGGTCGAGGTCGGCCCGCTGTTCGGGGTGCCGTCGTCGATCAAGGAGGTCGGCGCGCTCGTCGTCCTCATCCTCGTCCTGCTGATCCGGCCGCAGGGCATCCTCGGTCGCCGCGAGCGGATCGGGTGACGGCCATGTCCACCTCGACCGTCCCCTCGCCCGCCGCCCACGATCGGAGCAACGCATGAGCGACACCTCGACCACGGCGAAGCCCGCTGCCCCGGTCGTGGCGCAGCAGAACAACCGCGGTGCCGTGACCTCCGTGGTCCTCGGCATCCTCGGCATCACCCTCGCGTTCGGCTTCACCTCGCCCTTCGCCTGGCTCGCCGGCCGCAAGGCCGTGCGCGAGATCGAGGCGTCCGACGGCAGGCAGGGCGGGCGCGGCCTCGCGATCGCCGGCCAGGTCCTCGGCGTCATCGGCACCGTCTACCTCGTGCTCTGGCTGATCATCGGCTTCACCGCCGGGATCTCCGACGTCGAGCTGACCGGGGTGTTCCGCACGGCCCTCAACCAGGCGTTCGGCCCCAACGCGATCGTCTACGCGCTCGCGGCCATCGGCCTCAACGTCCACTTCGGCTACACGGGCCTGCTGAACTTCGGCCAGGCCGGCTTCATGGCCGTGGGTGCCTACGGCCTCGCGGTCAGCGTCGTGACGTGGGACCTGCCGTTCTGGATGGGCGTCCTCATCGCCCTGCTCGCGCCCGTGGCCCTCGCGATCGTGCTCGGCCTGCCGACACTGAGGTTGCGGGCCGACTACCTCGCCATCGCCACCATCGCGACGGCCGAGATCCTGCGGCTCGTGTTCGGCGCGGTCGAGACCAAGGACGTGTTCGGCGGCTCGAACGGCCTCAACGGCTTCGCCGGCACCTACCAGGACATGAACCCGTTCAGCGAGCGGCTCGACCTCGGCATCGTCTCGTTCAGCGCCCGCGACCTGTGGTCCATGGTCGTCGGCTGGACGCTCGTCGCCCTGTGCTGCCTCCTCGTGTGGGCGCTCATGCGCAGCCCCTGGGGCCGCGTGCTCCGCTCCATCCGCGAGGACGAGGAGGCCGTGCGCTCGCTCGGCAAGAACGTCTTCGCCTACAAGATGCAGGCGCTGGTCCTCGGTGGTGTCTTCGGTGGTCTGGCGGGTCTGTTCCTGGCCCTCAAGCAGGCCTCGGTCGTGCCGAGCGACTACTCCACCAACATGACGTTCCTGGCGTTCACCGCGCTGCTGATCGGCGGGGCCGCTCGTGTGCTCGGCCCGGTCGTCGGCGCGATGATCCTCTGGTTCCTCATCGCCGGTCTCGGCGACTTCTTCGACCAGGCGACGTCGGGCCCCAGCCCGCTCATGCCGGACTGGTTCATGGACAACACCCAGGCGAGCCTCGTGCGCTTCATCGCGACGGGCCTCGGACTCATGCTGCTGATGATCTTCCGTCCCCAGGGGATCTTCGGTGACCGAAGGGAGATCGCGATCGATGGCCGCTGAACTCGCCAGCACCTCCGTCCAGCCGCGCCCGCGCCCCGACCTGTCGGGCGTCGGCAGCGAGCCGGGCTCGCCCAAGCCGGACCCGATCATCGTCGGGGACAGCATCACGCGTCAGTTCGGCGGCCTGAAGGCCGTCGACGTCGACCACATCGAGATCCAGCGCGGCGCGATCACGGCCCTCATCGGGCCCAACGGCGCGGGCAAGACGACGCTGTTCAACCTGCTCACCGGCTTCGACGTGCCCGACGAGGGCAAGTGGAGCTTCAACGGGCGCTCCCTGCAGCGCGTGGCGCCGTACAAGGTCGCGCGGCTCGGGATGGTGCGCACCTTCCAGCTCACGAAGGTGCTCGCCAAGCTGACCGTGATCGAGAACATGCGCCTCGGCGCGACGGGCCAGCGCGGTGAGCGCATGTGGCAGGCGGCGTTCCCCTTCCTGTGGAAGAAGCAGGAGGCGGAGAACACGGTGCGGGCCGACGACCTGCTGCGCCGGTTCAAGCTCGACGCCAAGCGCGAGGACTTCGCGGGCTCGCTCTCGGGCGGCCAGCGCAAGCTGCTCGAGATGGCCCGCGCCCTCATGGTCGACCCCGAGCTGATCATGCTCGACGAGCCCATGGCCGGCGTGAACCCGGCCCTCAAGCAGTCGCTGCTCGGCCACGTGAAGTCGCTGCGCGACGAGGGCCGCACCGTGCTGTTCGTCGAGCACGACATGGACATGGTCCGCGACATCTCCGACTGGGTCATCGTCATGGCGCAGGGCCGGATCGTCGCCGAGGGCACGCCCGACCGGGTCATGCAGAACCAGGCCGTGATCGACGCCTACCTCGGCGCCCACCACGACACCGACCTCAGCGAGATGGACGAGGCCGCGCTCGAGGCCGAGGCCAACGCGGAGATCGAGGCCGTCAACGAGGAGGAGAAGCACTGATGACCGCTGCGACCACGACGCCGGAGCGCGAGGCGCACCTCGCCGCGGCGGGCGACGCGATCCTCCGCGCCGACGACCTCACCGGCGGCTACCTGCCGGGCGTCAACATCCTCAACGGGGCCGACCTCTACTGCAACAAGGGCGAGCTCGTCGGCATCATCGGCCCGAACGGCGCCGGCAAGTCGACGCTGCTCAAGGCGCTCTTCGGCCTGGTCAACGTGCGCAGCGGTTCCGTCACCCTCGAGGGCCGCGACATCACCAACAAGCGCGCCGACCAGCTCGTCACGGCGGGCATCGGCTTCGTCCCGCAGACGAACAACGTGTTCCCCAGCCTGACCATCGAGGAGAACCTCGAGATGGGCTGCTACCAGGCGCCGAAGAAGTTCACCGAGCGCTTCGACTTCGTGACCGACATCTTCCCGCGCCTCGGCGAGCGCCGGAAGCAGCGCGCCGGCTCCCTGTCGGGTGGCGAGCGCCAGATGGTGGCCATGGGCCGCGCGCTCATGATGGCCCCGTCGGTGCTGCTGCTCGACGAGCCGTCGGCCGGCCTCTCGCCGGTGCTGCAGGACGAGGTGTTCGTGCAGACGCGCAACATCAACCGCGCCGGCGTCTCCGTGATCATGGTCGAGCAGAACGCCCGCCGCTGCCTGCAGATCTGCGACCGCGGCTACGTGCTCGACCACGGCCGCAACGCCTACACGGGCACGGGCCGCTCGCTCGCGAACGACCCGAAGGTCATCCAGCTCTACCTGGGCACGCTCGGCGCCGCCGAGACGAAGGACGAGGGCACCACCCCCGCCTGACGCGACCCCGCACGACGAGGGCCCCGGACCGCACCAGCGGACCGGGGCCCTCCGTCGTACCTGGAGGTGGGGGAGCGGGTGTGGGGGCGCGGGGGTGGGGCGGCGGCGGGGGTAGGGCGGCGGCGGGGGAGCGCGCGGGGTGCGCGGGACGTCATGCGCATCGTGCGCCCTGGCCCACCCTCCGCATGACGTACGGCGTACGACGCCGCTGCAGGTCACGCGGCGTCGCGCTGGGTGCCGGGACGTCATGCAGACCGTGCGCCCGGGCCCACCCTCCGCATGACGCACGGCGCGGGCTGTCGGGTCGCGGGGTGGGCGCGAGACGTCATGCCGACCGTGCGCCCGGGCCCACCCTCCGCATGACGCACGGCGCGGGCTGTCGGGTCGCGGGGTGGGCGCGAGACGTCATGCCGACCGTGCGCCCGGGCCCACCCTCCGCATGACGTACGGCGCGGGGCGCCGCCGCGGGGCACGCGGCGTCTCGCCGGGCGCCGGGACGTCATGCGGACCGTGCGCCCGGGCCCACGCTCCGCAGGACGCACGGCGCGGGGCCTGCGGGCGCAGACGCAGAACGGGCCCGGGACCAGCTGGTCCCGGGCCCGCTCAGGGGTGTGGTGCGTGGTGTCGAACCGGCTCAGATCTCGCCGGCGATGTAGTCGACGGGGGCGTTGCGGTTCTCGGCGTCGTACTCGTAGATGCCGATCGAGGCAGCGGTCGGGCTGCCCGTCTCACCGAGCTCGATGGGGCCGGAGGCACCGTCGTAGTCGATGTCCTCGCCGGACGCGAGGAGCTCGGCGCACTCGGCGAAGGTCATGCACTTCGTGCCCTCCTTCGTCACGTCGACGAGCGCGTCGGCGATGGCCTCACCGGCGTCGCTCTCCGCGGCGATGGCGGCGAGCGCCGAGGTGATGACCGCGTCGTAGGACTCGGCGGCGTACGCGAACGACGTCAGCTCCGGGTCGATCGCCAGCAGGCGCTCCTGGAACTCGCCCGCGGTGTCCGCGCCGGGGATGGTGCCCTTCGTGCCGGTGAGCACGCCCGGGGGGAGCGACGGGTCGGAGTCGGCGGAGTAGTCGGCCGTGTTGCCGTCGACGAAGTACGTCGGCAGGTCCTGCGGGCCGGCGCCGGCGGTGATCAGCTGCGGGATGATCGTGGCCGTCTCCTCGAAGCCGATGAGCAGGAGCGCGTCGCCGCCGGCGGCCGCGATCTCCTCGACCTGCGAGTCGAACGACTGGGCGTTCTCGCCGTAGAACACGGTCGCGGCGACGGAGCTGCCGGCGTTCTCGAGGTTGGTCTGGACCTGCTCGGCCAGCGTCTCGCCGTACGCGTCCTGGCGGGCCAGGATCGCGACGTTCGAGCGGCCGTCCTCGATGAGGAGGTTGGCCATGACCGCACCCTGGAGGATGTCGGAGGGGGCGGTGCGGAAGTAGAGGTCCGGCTCCGCGTAGTCGCCCTCGTCGAAGTCGGTCGAGGTGTTGGCCGGGGAGTACATGACCGCGCCGGCGTCCATGATCTGGTCGATGACCGTCATGGAGACGCCCGAGGAGGCCGCACCCACGATGACGTCGGAGTTGGCCGACAGCAGCGAGTCGACCTCGGCGGGCGCGATGCCCGAGTCGGCGTCGCCCGAGTCGCCGCGGACGTGCACGACGTCCTGGCCGAGCACGCCGCCGGCCTCGTTGATCTCCTGGACAGCCAGGTCGACGCCGGCGAACTCCGGCGGGCCGAGGAACGCGAGGCTGCCGGTCTCGGGCAGCAGGGACCCGAAGGTCAGGGTGCCGTCGCCCTCGGCGGCGGGCGACTCCGAGGAGTTGTCCCCGCCGTTCGAGCTGCCCTCGTCGGCGTTCTCCTCGTCGCTGCCGCCGCATGCGGACAGGGCGAGCACGCCGGCGGACACGACCGCGGCGAGGCGGAAGGTGGTGGACCTGCTCTTCATCAATCCTCCGTGGATTCTCGGGATCCGCCCGGCGGGAACCGCCGGGGTCTGGAGGGAAGGTAGCCCTCGGCACCGGCCCGCGGGGGGGAGTCCGCGACGTCCCGTCATTTGTGGCCGTTTCGTGACCATCCGGCGGCCTGCGGGCGACGAAGCGGACCAGACCGGCCGGCCGGGCGGCGGCAGGAAGGGCGGACCGGTACGGCGGACCGGTACGGCGTCAGCGCAGCCGCACGACCAGCTCGACCAGGGCGGGGGCCACCACGAGCGCGGGCAGCAGCGAGGCCACCGCGACCTGCTTGACGTCGAGCAGGCGCAGGGCGACGCCGATGAGCAGCACCCCGCCCACCGCGCCGAGGGCCGCCACGTGCGCGGCGGGCAGGACGTCGCCGGCGACCACGCCGACGAGCGTCAGGCCGCCCTGGACGACGAGGACGGTGAGGGCGCTGGCCGCGACGCCCCAGCCGAACGTCGCCGCGAACGCGATCGCGGCGAACCCGTCCAGGACGGCCTTGAGGTAGAGCTGGTCCGCGCCGGCCCCGAGCCCGTCGTTGAGGGAGCCGAGCACGGTGAGCGGCCCCGTGCAGAACAGGATCGAGGCGGCGACGAACCCCGCCGCGAACCGGTCCGCGTCCTCCGGGGCGTCGGCAGGCCCGCCGGCCGGGGGAGCGGTACGACGGGTGAGCCGGCGCTGCGCGAGGTGGCCGAGCGCCAGGAGGCGGCCGTCGAGGTCGAGCGCCGCCCCGACGATCCCGCCCACGAGGACGGCGCCGAGCACGACGAGCATCGGCGCACCGCTGCCCGTGGCCGCGCTCAGGTCGGGGTCGAGCACGTCGACGGCGGCCGTCCCCGCGACCAGCAGCGTGACCAGCCCGAGACCGTCGGTGACCACGCGGCGTACCCGCTCGGGGAGGCGGTGGCCCAGGGCGACGCCGATACCCGACCCCACGAGGACCGTGACGATGTTGACCGCCGTGCCGCTGCCGGTGAACACGGCGCCTCCTCCGGGATGGGACCGTGGGCGGTCCGTGGGGGTTCCTGCGTCTGACCGGCCGCCCTGACGGGCGGCCACGGGCGAGCGTAGGGTGGCCCCGGCGTCCGGCTCGCGACGGGTGCCGCGCGAGGATGCGCGCACGTCACCGCCCGCGCCGCGGGCCGGATCGCTGGGAGGCACTGGATGGCTTGGGTGATCGCGTGATGGCCGCACCGCTCCTGCTCCGCGCCGCCGGTCCGGACGACGTGCCGCTCCTGCTCGAGCTGTGGGGCGACGCCGTGCGGCCCGAGGACGGCCAGGTCGACCTCGGCGAGGTGGTCGAGCGTTCCCTGGCGGGCGGTCCCACCCGCGTCGTGGTGGCCGAGCACGACGGCGACTTCGCCGGTGCCGTGCTGCTGCAGCTGACGACCATCTCGCCGCTCAACCTCACGCCGGTCGTGCACATCGTGTCGCCGACGGTGCGCGAGGAGTTCCGCCGCCGCGGGGTCGGCCGCTCGCTCATCGAGGCCGGGGTCGCGTTCGCGGAGGAGAACGACGTCCCGCAGGTCTCGACCGCCTCGCTCAGCACCTCCCGCGACGCGAACCGCTTCATGGCCCGCCTCGGGCTCGCCACGCGCGCCTCGCTGCGCCTCGCGCCGACCACGGCGGTGCGCGCCCGCATCAACGCGATGCGCCCCACGATGACCCGGCCCGCCGGGCGTCAGCAGCTGACGCACGTGCTCGCCGCCCGGCGCTCCGCGCGCCGTCAGGCCCCCACGCCGCGCGCCGGCTGACCGGGCCGCCGGACAGGACCGGCGGACAGGACCGGCGGCCGGGGGGCTCCCGCCGTACCCGGGTCAGTGACCGAGCCGGTCGGCCGGGATCAGCGCGCAGGTGATGCGCGCCGTGCAGACCCGGCGGTCGCGCTCGTCGGTGACGACGACCTCGAAGCAGGTGGACGTGCGCCCCAGGTGGGCGGGCGTCGCGACGGCGGTGACGGTGCCGCTGCTGGCCGAGCGGTGGTGCGTGGCGTTGATGTCGACGCCGACGGCCAGGCGGTCGGGGTAGGCGTGCAGCGCGGAGCCGATGGAGCCGAGCGTCTCGGCGAGCACGACCGACGCGCCGCCGTGCAGCAGGCCGTAGGGCTGCGTGTTCCCCTCGACCGGCATGGTGGCGACGATGCGGTCGGCGGCGACCTCCACCAGCTCGATGCCCATCTTCTCGTTGAGGCTCCCCATGCCGTGCGGCATGGCGGCGAGGATGTCCTCGGCGGGCGTGGCGGGGGTCGTGGCGTCGTCGCTCATGGGTTCATCATGCCGGTGCTCCGGCGCCCGCCCGCGTGGGGTGGTCGGCGCGCGGCGGTAGGGTCGCGGGCGTGCCCGAGCCGAGCAGCGCCCCCGTGTCCGCGTCCGCCACGACCGCCGGCGGCGGGCGCAGGCGCCTGCTGCTGCTGGACGGCCACTCGCTCGCCTACCGCGCGTTCTTCGCGCTGCCGGTGGAGAACTTCTCGACGACCACGGGGCAGCACACGAACGCCGTCTACGGCTTCACCTCGATGCTCGTCAACGTGCTGCGCGACGAGCAGCCGACGCACGTGGGCGTCGCGTTCGACCTGTCCCGCCAGACGTTCCGCCTGGAGCAGTACGCGGAGTACAAGGCGAAGCGCAACAAGACGCCGGGGGAGTTCTCCAGCCAGCTGCCCCTCATCCAGCAGGTGCTGGGGGCGATGGGCATCCGGTTTGCGACCAAGGAGGGCTACGAGGCCGACGACATCATCGCCACCTGGGTGACGCGCGCGCTCGCGGAGGACCCGGAGATGGACGTGCTGATCCTCACCGGCGACCGCGACTCGCTGCAGCTGGTCTCCGACCGCTCCACGGTGCTCTACCCCATGCGCGGCGTCTCCGACCTCGCGCGGATGACCCCGGCGGCGGTCCAGGAGAAGTACGGCGTGCCCCCGCACCGCTACCCCGAGCTCGCGGCGATCGTCGGGGAGACCTCCGACAACCTGCCCGGCGTGCCGGGCGTCGGACAGGGCTTCGCAGCCAAGTGGATCAACGCGTACGACGGGCTCGACAACGTCATCGCGAACGCCGACAAGATCACCGGCAAGAAGGGCGAGGCGCTGCGCGAGCACCTCGGCGACGTCATCCGCAACCGCCAGCTCAACGCGCTCGTGCGCGACCTCGACCTCGAGCTGGCGCCGGAGGACCTGCTGCTGGCCCCGTGGGACCGGGCGGCCGCGCTGACCCTCTTCGACGAGCTCGAGTTCCGGGGCGAGCTGCGGCAGCGCACGATCGACACCCTGAGCGTCGAGGAGGAGGTCCTGGTCGAGGAGGGCGGCTTCCAGCTCACGGGCCGCCAGCTCGCGGCCGGCGAGGTCGCCGCGTTCCTCGGGGGGCTGGGCGGACAGCACGTCGGCGTCCACGTCCGCGGCACCTGGGGCTCCGGCACCGGTGTCGTCGACGGCATCGCCCTCGCCGACGCGACCGGGCTCGCGGCGTACGTCGACGTGCCGAGCCTCACCGCCGAGGACGAGGCCGCGCTCGCCGCCTGGCTCGCGGACCCCGACCGCCCGAAGGTGCTGCACGACGCGAAGGGGCCGCAGCACGCCCTCGCCGCCCACGGGTGGACCCTGGCCGGCCTCGTCAGCGACACCGCCCTGGCGGCGTACCTCGTGCAGCCGGACCAGCGCTCCTACGTGCTGGGCGACCTGACGCTGCGCTACCTGCGCCGGGAGCTGCGCAGCGAGAGCGACGACGCGCAGGAGGCACTGTTCGACGCCGGCGACGAGGTGGCCGACACGGCGATGCTCCACGCCCGGGCGGTCATCGACCTCGCCGAGGCGCTCGACGGCGAGGTCGAGGCCGTCGGGGGCGCGCAGCTGCTCGCCGAGGTCGAGCTCCCGCTCATCCAGCTGCTCGGCCGGATCGAGCGCACCGGGGTCGCGGTCGACACCGGGCGGCTCGAGGAGCTCGAGGCCCACTTCGCCGACGAGGTGCGCCGCGCGGCCGACGACGCGTTCGCCGTGATCGGCAAGGAGATCAACCTGGGCTCGCCGAAGCAGCTCCAGGTTGTCCTGTTCGACGAGCTGGGGATGCCGAAGACCAAGCGCACCAAGACGGGCTACACCACGGACGCGGACGCGCTGCAGGCCCTCTACGTCAAGACCGAGCACCCGTTCCTGCTGCACCTGCTGCGCCACCGCGACGTGGCGCGGCTGCGCCAGACCATCGAGGGCCTGCTCAAGACGGTCCAGCCCGACGGCCGCATCCACACCACGTTCAACCAGATGATCGCGGCGACGGGCCGGCTCTCGAGCACCGACCCGAACCTCCAGAACATCCCGGTGCGCACCGAGGAGGGCCGCCGCATCCGCGAGGCCTTCGTCGTCGGCCCCGGGGGCGAGTCGCTGATGACGGCCGACTACAGCCAGATCGAGATGCGGATCATGGCCCACCTCTCCGAGGACGAGGGCCTGACCGAGGCGTTCCGCTCGGGCCAGGACTTCCACTCCACCACCGCTGCGCGCGTGTTCGACGTGGAGCCCGACGCGGTGACCAGCGAGATGCGGGCCAAGATCAAGGCGATGAACTACGGGCTCGCCTACGGGCTCTCGGCGTTCGGCCTCTCCCAGCAGCTGCGCATCACCCCGGGCGAGGCCCAGGGCCTGATGGACGAGTACTTCGAGACGTTCGGCGGCATCCGCGACTACCTGGCGGGCGTCGTCGTCGAGGCCCGCAAGAGCGGCTACACCGAGACCATCATGGGTCGGCGCCGCCAGCTGCCCGACCTGACGAGCGACAACCGGATGCGCCGCGAGGCGGCCGAGCGGATGGCGCTGAACGCGCCCATCCAGGGCTCGGCGGCGGACCTCATCAAGGTCGCGATGCTCGAGGTGCAGCGGGCGATCGAGGCCGAGGGCCTGACCTCGCAGCTGCTGCTGCAGGTCCACGACGAGCTCGTGCTCGAGGTCGCGCCGGGCGAGGCGGAGGCGCTCGAGCAGCTGGTCCGCACCCGGATGGGCGCGGCGGCCGACCTACGGGTGCCGCTCGACGTCTCGGTCGGCACCGGCGTCAGCTGGCACGCCGCCGCCCACTGAGCCCGGCGCGGCTGCGTCCGGCGCGGCTGCGTCCCCGTCCGCTGCTGCGTCCCCGTCCGCGGGGCGCAGCAGCGCGACGGCGAGCAGGGCCAACAGCACGACGACGTTGACGGCGAGCACGATCTCGAGCAGCGCCGTGCCGTGCTCGGCCAGGGGCGCGAGCCCGCCCAGCACGAGCAGGCCCGCCCACACGACGTACACGGCGCGGCGGTGCTGGCGGGCGACGACCTCGTAGACCATCACCTGCGTCATCGCCAGCACGGTGCCGAGCGCCGCGAAGATCCAGACGGTCGAGCGGATCTCGGCGTACTCGGCGCCGCCGACGAACGTCACGGCCAGGCCGTCGAGCACGAAGGCGCCGGCGGTGGCGAGCACGCCCATGACGAAGACCAGCCCGATGCCCTTGAGGTACATCCGGCGCGCGCCCTCGGCGGCCATCGACGGGAACGCGATGACGACGACGAACTGCGGCAGGAACAGCACGGCCTTGGTGAGGATGAGGCCACCGGCGTACAGGCCGGCCTCGTGGGAGTCGAGGGTGACGCGGGCGAGCACGACGTCGGCGTTGGTGAGGGCGAAGAAGGCCAGCAGGGCGTGGGAGTTGTGCGAGACCTCGCGCAGCACCGAGCGCACGTCGGCCGGGCCCGGCCGCGCGCCGCGCCGACGGCGCAGCGCCCACCCGCCGACGAGCACCGGGACGACGGCGCCGACGAGCACGCCGGCCATGGCGCCGGTGGCGTCCGGCTGCACGAGCAGCCCGAGGCAGCCGAACACGAGGCGGCCGAGCCCCATGCCGAGGTAGATCCCGGCGAGCGGCGCCCACTCCTTCTCGCCCTGGAAGATGCCGGCCTGCCCGCCCATCTTGGTCAGCGGCACCGCCGTGAGGGCCACGAGCACGGCGGGCAGCCACGAGTCGAGGTCGAGCAGCACGGTCGCCACCGGGCTCAGCAGCAGGCACACGGCCCCGAGCGCCCACGCGGAACGGTCGGTGGTGCGCAGCACGCGGTTCTCGATGGTGGCGCGGTCGTCGGGGGAGGCGGCCACCTGCCGGGCCCCCGTGGCCTGCAGGCCGACGGACAGCACGTTGACGATGAGCAGGATGCCCATGAGGGCGGCGACGGCGCTGTACTCCCGCGGGCCGAGCACGCGGGCGGCGACGAGCGTGAACCCGTACGTGCCGACGTTCATCACCGCCATGGCGATCGCCACGCCGGCGCCGGTGCGCAGCAGCTCCCGTAGCGTGCCCCTCGATCCGCTCACCCGGCGGAGCCTAGAGGACGAGGTGGAGGTGCGGGCACGTGGCGCTGCGCGGAGCGGGGCGAGGACGTGCGGCACCTCCCGCCGCCGTGCTGCTCGACACCGTCGTGCTCGCGCTCGCGCTGCTGGCGCTGGGGCCCGCGCTCGCCCCGGGGTTCGTCCTCTCCTACGACATGGTCTGGATGCCCGACCTCGCGGTGACCTCCGCGGGGTGGGGGTGGGTGGAGGGCGTGCCGCGGGCCGTGCCGTCGGACCAGGTGGTGGCGCTGCTCGACGAGCTGGTGCCCGGGGCCGTGCTGCAGCGCGTCGTGCTGCTGGGTGCGCTCGTCGCCGCGGGCGCGGGTGCGCACCGGCTGGCGCGCGACGCCCCCCTGGCCGCCCGGCTGCTGGTCGCCGGAGTCGCCACCTGGAACCCCTTCGTCGCCGAGCGCCTGCTGGTCGGGCACTGGCCCGTGCTGCTCGGGTACGGCGTGCTGCCCTGGCTGCTGCTCGCCGGTCGGCGCCTGCGCGCGGAGGGCGGTGGCCTGCCGCCCCACGTGGCCGCCCTGGCGGCGGTCGGGTCGCTGAGCGCGTCGGCCGGGCTGGGTACGGCGGTCGCCCTCGCCCTCCTCGTGGGGGTGGCGGGCCGCGCCGGTCGACGGGCGTGGGCGGGGCTGGTCGCGGTGGTCGTCGCGGCCAACGCGCCGTGGGTGGTCGCGGGGGGGCTCGCCGGCGGGGTGACGCGCAGCGACCCGGTCGCGGCGCGCGTCGCGGCGGAGGTCTTCGCCGCCCGCGGTGACGACGTGCCGACACCCCTGGCCGTGGCCGGCCTGGGCGGCATCTGGAACACCGCCGTCGTCCCGCAGGGCCTGGGCCTCGTGGCCTCGGTGCTGTGGGCCGCCGTGGTGCTCGGGGGCGTGGCCGTGGTGCTCGCCGGACGGGCCGGTGTCCCGGCCGCGGAGCGCTGGGCCCTGGTCGGCGCAGCCGGCGTGGCGTGGGCCGTCGCGCTCGTGTCGTGGGCGGCGCCGGGGGTGAACGCGTGGCTGGCGACGCACGTGCCGGGCGGCGGTGTCGCCCGGGACGGGGCCCGGCTGCTCGGGCTCGTCGTGCCGGCGGCGGTGGTGGGTCTCGCGGCCGCCGCGGGCGAGGGGCTCGCGCGGGTGCGTCCCGCCGTACCGGGTCGGGTGGCGCTGACGGTCGCTGCGGCGCTCCTGCCCGTCGCGCTGCTGCCGGGGCTGGCCGGGGGAGCGACCGGGGACCTGCGCGGCCAGCGCTACCCCGCGGCGTACCCCGCGGCGGCGCAGGCCTGGCGCACCGACGCGGCCGCCCGCGACCTGGAGGACGGGCTCGTCGTCAGCCTGCCGTTCGCCGCCTTCCGGGCCCCCGCGTGGAACGGCGGGCGCACCGTGCTGGACCCGGTCCCCCGGGTGGTGGGGGGCGCCGACGTCGTCACCGACGACGCGCTCGTGGTGGGCGGGCGGACGGTCGCGGGGGAGGACCCCCGGGCGGCCCGGGTGGCGGCGGCCCTGGCGCTCGACGGCGCCGCGCACCGGACCACCGCCCTGCGGGAGCTCGGCGTCGCCTACGTCCTGCGCGCCCGCGGGCCCGACGTCGACGCCGCGCCCGAGCGCCTGGCGCCGACGCTGGAGGAGACCGTGGTCGCCGCCGGTGACGAGCTGGTGCTGGCGCGGCTCGACGGCGCGGTGGCCGCGCGGCCCGACGACGCACCGGGGCCGGTGGCGACGGCCGCGCTCGCGGTGGCCTGGACCGCCTTCGGTGCGCTGCCGCTGCTCGCCGCCGGGGCCGGGGCGCGCGCCGCGGCACGGGCCGTCCGAGACCGGCGCGACGAGCGCCCCGCGGTCCGGCCCCGCGACGTGTGACGAACCTCGCTGAGGATCAGGACGCGCGCTCTACTCGCTGGTACAGTCCCCGACGGACGAGGGAGGTCTCACATGGGTACGGGAATCATCGGCACGATCGTGTCGCTCGTGGTCGGCGGTTCGGTGGCAGCAGTCACGGTCGTCGGCGTGGTCAACTCGCAGACGGCGGCGCCGGAGGACTCTCCGGTCGACTCGCAGGCTCCGACCAGCTCGATCATCGAGTACGGCGACAACTGATCTCACCGGCGAGCACGCGCGCGAACGTCGACTGCGCGTGCTCCCAGGTGAACTCGCCGGCGCGCAGGCGCGCGCCGGCGCCCAGCCGTCCCCGCAGCTGCTCGTCCGTCAGCACCCGGCGTAGCGCCTCGGTGAACTCGTCGAAGGTGTCGACGAGCAGGCCCGACTCGCCGTCCAGCACGGACTCCCGCGTGCCCCCCGCGGCCGCGTAGGCCACCGTCGGCACCCCGTGCGACCCGGCCTCGACGATGACGAGGCCCCAGCCCTCCTTGAGCGAGGGCACCGCCATGACCCACGACGACGCGTAGAGCTCGTGCTTGCGCTGCTCGTCGACCTGGCCCTCGAACACGACCGCGTCGGCGACGCCACGGGCCTCCGCGTGGTCGACCAGCTCGTCGCTCCACCAGCCGGAGCCGACGACGACCAGGCGCAGGTCGGGCAGGGCGGCCCGCAGCAGGGCGACCGCGTCGATGGCGTGCTCCACCTGCTTGTGCGGCACGAGCCGGCCCACGACGCAGATCGTGGGGACGTCCGCGCGCTGCACCTCGGTCGGCGGGGCCGTGTCGGTGCCGTTGTGCACCACCGTCACCCGCTCGCGGTCGACGCCCAGCTGGGCGAGCTCGTCGCGGGTGGCCTCGGAGACGGCGACGTAGCGGGAGCGGCGGTAGACCCGCGGCGCGAGCCAGCGCTCGACCCACCACCCGAAGCGCCCCGTCACGCCGGGGTAGACGACCGGCCACTGCTCGCGGTGCACGTGGTGCACCAGCACGACGACCGGGCAGCGCACCGCGAGGCGGGTGAGGAACGGCAGCCCGTTCTGCACGTCGACGACCACGTCGGGACGACCGAGCCGGCCCGTGAGCAGGAGCCAGAAGCCCCACAGGTAGACCGTGGTCTTCGTGCCCGCGTGCACGTGGTGCACGCCGTCGCGGACCTCGCGCCGCGGGGCGCCGGGGTAGGCGGCGCTGAACACCGTCACCCGCGCCCCCTGGGCGGCGAGACCGGTCGCCACCTGCTCCAGGTAGCGCTCGGCGCCGCCCCCCTCCGGGTTGAGCGTGTCCCGCCAGCTGGTGAACACGACGTGCCGTCCGCGCACTGCACTCCCTCGTCTCTCAGCGACCCTCCCCGGCCGCCGCGCGAGGTTATCCCAACCGGTCGGTAACGTGCGGGCCGTCACGGGTAGTCTCCGGCGGGTGCCCAGGCCCCCGCACCGCCCCGGTCCCCGTCGCGCGACGCTGCGGCGCTCGGTGCGGCTGCTGCGCGAGTTCCGCTACGAGCAGCCCGACCCGGCCCGCTTCTACACCGCGCTGGCGGAGGACTCGGTGGCCCAGCTCGCCGAGCACGCCGACCTCGACGGTGCCGTGCTGCTCGACGTCGGCGGCGGGCCCGGCTACTTCCGCCGGGCCTTCGAGGGGGCGGGAGCGACGTACGTCGCCCTCGACGCCGACGTCGGCGAGCTGGCCGGCGCGGGTGACATCCACCCCCGCACGGTGATCGGCAGCGGGATGGACCTGCCGTTCGGCGACGGCGTCGTCGACGTCTGCTACTCCTCCAACGTGCTCGAGCACGTGCCGGAGCCGTGGACGATGGCCGACGAGATGCTGCGCGTGACGCGCCCCGGCGGGGTCGTCTTCCTGTCGTGGACGGTGTGGTGGGGCCCCTGGGGCGGCCACGAGACCGCGCCGTGGCACTACCTCGGCGGCACCCGGGCGCGGCGGCGCTACCGCCGTACCCACGGCCACGAGCCCAAGAACAAGTACGGCGAGTCGCTCTTCGCCGTGACCGTCGCGCAGGGCCTGCGGTGGGCGGCGCGCCAGGAGGCCGGCGAGGTCCTCGCGATCCTGCCGCGCTACCACCCGTGGTGGGCCCGCTGGATCGTCCGCGTGCCCGTGCTGCGGGAGGTGGTCACGTGGAACCTCGTGATCGTGCTGCGCAAGCGGTGAGCACCGCCGTACCGGGGGAGGCGGGCCCCGCAGGGCGCGCCGGTTCCCGCCTGCGGCTGCGGCTCGTCGCCGCCTGCGTGCTGCTCACGGGTCTCGCGTTCGTGCAGTCACCGGGGCTGCTGGTCTCGGACACCAAGTTCGACCTCGTCGCGGACCCGGGCGGGTTCCTCGCCCGGGCGCTGCACCTGTGGGACGCGGAGGGCACGTTCGGGCAGCTGCAGAACCAGGCCTACGGCTACCTGTGGCCGATGGGCCCCTTCTTCTGGCTGGGCGACGCGATCGGTCTCGACGGCTGGGTCGTGCAGCGCCTGTGGTGGGCGCTCGTGCTGTGCACCGCCCTGGTCGGTACGGCGCTCCTGCTGCGCGCGCTGGGGGTCCGCTCGGACCTCGCGGTGCTCCTCGGTGCGACGGCGTACGCCCTGTCCCCGCGCCTGCTCACCGTGCTCGGGCCCATCTCCATCGAGGGCTGGCCGAGCGCGCTCGCGCCCTGGGTGCTGCTCGCGCTGGTGGTCGGCAGCGAGCGCGGCAGCCCCCGCCGGGCCGCGGCGCTGGCCGCCCTCGGGGTGGCGATGGTCGGCGGCGTCAACGCCGCGGCGACCTTCGCGGTCATCCCGCTCGGCGCGCTCTGGCTGCTCACCCGGGCGCCGGGACCGCGTCGTCGCGCGCTCATGCTCTGGTGGCCGCTGTTCACCCTGCTCGGCACGCTGTGGTGGCTGGTGCCGCTCTTCCTCATGGGCGCCTACAGCCCGCCGTTCCTCGACTTCATCGAGACGAGCGGCGCGACCACGTTCCCGACGACCGTCTTCGACGCGTTGCGCGGCACCTCCAACTGGGTGCCCTACCTCGACGTCCGGTCCCGGGCGGGCAACGACCTCGTGACCACGTCCTACCTCGCGCTCAACAGCGGCGTGGTGCTGCTCGTGGGCGCCGCCGGCCTCCTCGACCGGCGCACGCCGCACCGCACGTTCCTGGCGAGCGGGCTGGCGCTGGGCCTCCTCATGGTCACCGCCGGCCACGCCGGCGCGGTGTCGGGCTGGTTCGCCGGCGACCTCGCCCAGGCCCTCGACGGCGCCCTCGCGCCCCTGCGCAACGTGCACAAGTTCGACCCGCTCGTCCGCCTCCCGCTGGTCGTCGGCCTGGCGTTCCTCCTCGACCACGCGGTACGCCGCGCCCCCCGCTCGGCGGGCTCCGGCCGGGTCGTCGAGCGGAGCGCGGTGCTGGTGACCACGGTGGTCGTGGTCCTCGGTGCGGCCATGCCGGCCCTGCTGGGCCGGCTCGCACCGACGGGGGAGACGTTCGGGGTCCCCGACTACTGGGGGGAGGCCGCCGCCTGGCTCGCCGAGCAGGACGACGGCTCCGGCCCGGACGGCGGTGCGGTGGCCCTGCTGGCGCCGGGGTCCCGCTTCGCCGACTACGACTGGGGCAGCCCGCGCGACGAGCCACTGCAGTTCCAGGCCGACTCGCGGTGGGCGGTGCGCAACGTCATCCCGCTGACCCCGCCGGGCACGATCCGCATGCTCGACGGCGTCGAGCAGCGCCTGGCCCAGGGTGAGGGCGGCGCCGGACTGACGGCGTACCTGCAGCGGGCCGGCGTGCGCCACGTGGTCGTGCGCAACGACCTGGTGCCCGACGGCGACCAGCCGCCGACCGCGCTGGTGCACCAGGCCCTCGAGTCGTCGCCCGGTCTCGAGGTGGTCGCGACGTTCGGACCCGACCGCGGCGGTGAGACGGTGCTCGAGGCCGACGACGGCGACCGGCTCGTCCTCGACCGGGGCTGGCGGGAGTTCCACCCGGCCATCGAGGTGTTCGAGGTCCCCGACGTCGCCACCACCCTCACCAGTGCTGCGGCGCCCGACGTGGTCGTCGGTGGCCCGGAGGACCTGCCGGACCTCCTCGACCTGGGAGTCGTCGGCGACCGCCCCACCGTGCTGGCGGCCGACGTGCCGCAGGAGACCGAGCAGGAGCTGGACGGCGCGCTCGCCGGCTCCCGCGTCGTGCTGACCGACGGCCTGCGGGCCCGGGAGCGCGACTTCGCGCGCATCGACGACGCCTCGTCGCCCGTGCTGACGGGGGACGAGCCGCGCACCACCACGAGCCCGACCCGCGACTACGTCCTCGACACCGACGACCGCTGGTCGACGACCGCGTCCCTCACCGGGGCGGCCCGCGTGTCGGCGTCGTCGTCCGTCTCCGACGCGGGCGGGTTCGGGGCGGCGCGGCGCGGCGCGCTGCCCTTCGCGGCGCTCGACGGTGATCCGGGGTCGTCGTGGACGGCGGACGCGGGCACCGCGGGCCGTGCGTGGTGGCAGGTCGACCTCGAGGAGCCGCTGTCGACGTCCCGGGTCGCCGAGGTGCGCCTGACCGGCGGGGCCGACGCCGCGCCCGAGCAGGTCGTGCGCCTGCGGTGGCCGGGCGGGGCGTCGGAGGAGATCCCCCTGCCCCCGGGCGACAGCGTCGACGTGCGGGTCGACGCCGACGGTCCCGTCGGCTGGCTGCGCGTCGAGGACGCCTCGCCGGCGGGGGAGCAGGACATCTCGCTGGCGGAGGTCGTGGTGCCCGGCACGGTCGTCGAGCGGTGGTACGAGCTGCCCGAGCTCCCCGGCGCCTGGGGTGCCCCCGACCAGGTGGCGCTGCGCGCCGACCGGGACGCCCGCGACGGCTGCGCCGAGGTCGGCAGCGCCGTGCGGTGTGCTGCCGAGGCCGTCGTGGCCGACGAGGAGCCCGGTGCCGTGCGCCGGGTCGTCACCGTCCCCACGACCGACGAGTACGTGCCGCGTCTCACCGTCCGCCCCCGGGCCGGCGACGTCCTGGGTGCGCTGACGCGCGACGACGGCACGGTCCAGGTCTCCGCGTCCTCGCTGGCGGTCCCGGACCCCCGGGCGTCGGCGCTCGCCGCCGTCGACGGCCTCCGCGGCACCACCTGGCTGGCCGACCCCGAGGACCTCCGCCCGGAGCTCGACCTGACCTTCCTCGGCCCGCGCGTCGTCACGGAGGTCGAGGTGCGCCTCGACGACGGTGTCGCGGCCCGGGCGCCGACGGAGCTGGCGCTCACGTGGCCCGGCGGACGCACCACGGTCGAGCTCCGTGACGGACGGGCCACGTTCCCGCCTGTCTCGGCCGAGCGGCTGACCGTCGCCGTCGTCCGGGCCGAGAGCGACGTCAGCGCCCCGGGGGCGGGGGACGACGGCCCGTCCATCGGCATCAGCGAGCTGCGGCTGGAGGGTGCCCCCGACCTGCCCGTCGCACTGCCCACGACCCCCCGGGCACTGGGCTGCGGCACCGGCCCGACCCTCGTCGTCGGCGACGTGCGCGTCCCGACCGAGGTCGTCACGTCGGGGGCGGACGCCGCCGGCGCCCGGACCGCCGAGGCGCTGCCCTGCGGCGACGACGCGCGGGTGGTCCTCACCGCCGGCCGCAACGAGGTGGTCGTCGAGGACGGTGCGGCCTTCGCCGTCGACGGCGTGGTGCTGACGCGGGTCGGCGCCCGCACCGCCTCCACCAGCCCCGTCCCGTCAGCCGGGGGGATCAGCGCGGACTCCGCGACGCGCACCCTCGACGTCCGGGACGGCGACCGCCTGGCGGTCGTCCGGGAGAACGTCAACCCGGGGTGGTCGGCCACGCAGGGCGGCGATGCGCTGGAGCCCGTCGTCGTCGACGGCTGGCAGCAGGGCTGGGCGTTGCCCGAGGACGGCTCCGGTGCCGTCGTGGTCCGCTACGCCCCCGACACGACCTACCGCGCCGGCATGGCGGTGGGCGGCGTCGCACTGCTGGTGCTGGTGGGGATCGTCGTCCTGGGCTCCCTCCCGGCCTGGCGCCGGCGGGCCGGGCGCGCGTCCCGGACGTCGTCGGCACCCCTGCGCCCGCGCGGCCACCACCGGTGGGCGGCGGCCGCCCTGGTGCTCCTCCTGCTCGGTGTCGTGGCCGGCACCGGCGCCGTCCTGGTCGGCGCGGCCGTCGGCGTCGCGCTCGCCGTCGCTGCCGTCGTGCTGCGGGAGCAGGCGGACGAGGTGGTCCCGTGGGTCCTGGCCCTCCCGCTGTTCGCGGACGCCGTCGGCTACGCGCTGCAGCCCTGGGGCTCGGCCTCCGGGTGGGCCGGGGCCTCGGCGTGGCCCCAGCACGCCGCCCTCGTCACCCTGGCCGGGATCCTCCTGCGCACGGCGTTGGAGCCGGACGCACCCGCGGACGACGAGCCCGTCAGGACCCGGGCGACCTGACGGGCCGCCCGTGCCCGATCCGCTGGGCCGGCACCTCGATCCACCGGTACGCCGCCTCGGAGGCCACCCAGGTGAGCCCGGCCGTCAACACCCAGACGGCGAGGAACCGCCCACCGAAGAACTCCCAGCCCGTCGCGAAGAAGACGAGGTGGATGACGGGCAGGTGGAGGCAGAACACGGCGTAGGAGATGGCGCCGAGCCGGCGCGGCGCCGCGTGGCCCATCGCGGCGGCGTAGCGGGTCGTGGTCGGGAAGACGCCGGTGAGGACGACGAGGCCGGCCGCGACGGCGTAGAGCACGACCTTCACCACGTGCTGCTCCGGGTCGACGGGGGCCAGCGTGGCGGGACCGGCGATCGGGGTCGACGACAGCAGGAGCAGGCCGCCGGCCACGGTCCAGCAGGCGCCGGGCTGGAGGGCGAGCGTCCGCAGCCCATTGAGCACCCGGCCGTCCGCCCCGGCCGTGGCCGCCTCGCGCGCGGCGGCCAGGGCGATGCCCACGGCGAACCAGGCGAGGTAGCCGGGGAGCCAGGTCGAGGGCACCCCCACGCCCTCGAGCGCCGGGACGGCCAGGGCGAACCACACGACGGAGAGCGCGAGGCTGCCGACGAGGAGCGCCACCACCCGCCCGACCCGCAGCGCCCGTCGGCCGCGGCCCACCACGAGCACCATGAGGGCGGGGAGCGCGACGTAGAACGTGATCTCGGTGGCCAGGCTCCACAGGTGGGTCAGGCCCGCGGGGAACGAGGAGCGCAGGTAGGTGCTGGTCAGCGTGAGGGCGCTCAGCCGGTCGTACCAGGAGGCGCCGCGGTTCGTCTCGAGGAGAGCGAGGGCGAGGACCACCGTCACGACCGCAAGGGGCAGCACGCGCCAGACGCGCCGGCGGGCGTAGCGCGCGAGGGACGGCGCGGGTCGACCCGCGACGGCGGTGGCGAGGTAGGGGCGCGAGAGCAGGAACCCGGAGAGCACGAAGAACAGGGCGACGCCCACGTCGAGGCGGGCCAGCAGCCATCCGTCGTACCCCTGCCCGCCGTACGAGCCCGTCAGGAACGCGACGTGCGTCGTCATGACCGCGACGGCGCCGACGGCCCGCAGCGTGTCGAGCAGCGGGAACCAGTCGCGGCCGGGCGTGGTCGTCGTCGGGTCGGGTGCCGCGGCCGCCGTCGTCGTGACGGGGTCGGTGCTGCTCGTCGTCATGGGGGTCCTCCTGCTCACTCCGCGTCCCCGACGTCCAGGCCGACCACGCAGGTGGCGGGCCCGCCCTCGCGGGTGACGGGGTCGAGCACGACCGTACGGACGTCGCCCTCGACCCGAACGTAGACGGTCTTGGCGCCGGACCGCATGGACACCTGGGCCTCGGTGTCGCCGGCGCGGACGACGAGGGTGCGGTTCGCGCCGGACAGGTAGCCGATCGCCACCCAGTGCGTGCCCGGGCCCGTGGCCTCCGGGAGCCGCACCCGCACCGGTGCGTCGGCGACCAGGGACCCGCAGGTGCCCGTCAGCACGGGGTACGCCGCGACGCCGACGACTCGGGCGGGCCGGAGCACCCCGTCCTCGGTGACGACCACGAGGTTCGACGTGGTCGCCGCCTCGCGGACGTTGTCGGTGACCAGGTCGAGCACGGTGGCCGTCCGCAACGGCCCGTCGCCGGCGGGGACGTCGACGAACGGGGGGACAGGGGCGTCGGCGAGGTCGACGACGGGACGCTCCTCGGCCACCTGGCGGGCGGTGCGCGCCCAGTCCACGGCCTCGTCGTCGGCGAGCCGGGCGTGCACCGACGCCACGGAGGACAGGAGGGCCGCGACGACGAGGAGGGTGGCGACGGCGGGCACGACGTACGGCGCGAGGGGGCGCAGCTCCTCGAGGTGGCTGAGCAGGTGGCGGCCACGGGGGTCCGGCCGGGGGTCCGGCCGGGGGTCCGGCCGGAGGTGCGGGGCGGTGACCGGGTGCCGAGCCGGCCGGGCGCCGAGGAGCGCCCCGACCGTCAGGAGCGTCGGGGGCACGAGGACGGCGACGAGCTGGGCGGGCACCTCGATCCGCGCGGTCGCCGTGGGGGCGCCCAGGAAGGTGCCGACCACCGCCACGGCGACCACCCAGCCGATCAGCAGGATGACGGCGGCGCGGCGCCCGGGCCGGCGCAGCAGCCCAGCGACGACCGCGGCGACGAGCGACGCCGCGACGACGACCACCGCCACCGGCGGGTCGGGCACGCGGGTGGCGGCGGCGCCGCTCCAGGTCCACGGACCGCCCAGGAGCCCGGGCAGCCAGGCGTGCGCCACGGCCGTCAGCGCCACCCGCCCCGCGGCCCCGGTCGGCGCGCCCAGGGCGCTGCCGGGGACGAGGAGGACGTGGGCCACCGCGGTCGCGACGGCGACGAGCAGCCCGGCCGCGGCCGCCAGGCCCGTACGACGCCACCCGCCGTCGGTCCCGCCGCCGGTCCCGTCCGTTCCGCCGGGGGGTCGCGGGGCGACCAGGGCCAGGCCGCCCAGCAGCACGGGGAGGGCGAGCGCGGCGGGGGAGCAGAGGACGGCCACCACCGCGCACGCCGCCGCGACGAGGTCCCAACGGCGCCGGCCCGAGCGCAGCGCGCGCCAACGCGCGGCCAGGGCCGCAGCCACGAGGGCGACGAGGACGGACGTCGTGAGCGCCGCGGCCCACCACGGTCCCGTGCCCCAGGTGAGGGGGGACGCGAGGTAGAGGGCGAGGAGCACGACCACCCGGGGGCGGCGACCGCAGACCGCGAGCAGCATCCCGAGCACGGCGAGCGAGGCGAGCAGCTGGGCGCCGACGAGGAGACCGGCGGCCAGCGGCCACCGCACGGGGTCCTCCCGTGCGACCAGCTCGGCCGCGCCACGCAGGAGGGGCGACAGACGCCCGTCGACCGGGTCGAGCACACCGACCCCGGCGCGCGCGTCGGCCAGGAGCCGGTAGTCCGGACCGTGCCACCAGGAGCGGCGCAGCACCCAGGTCAGGACCGCCAGGTGGGCGGCGACGAGCACGAGGGAAAGCCGCGCGACGGTGCGAGGTCTAGCCCACGGGAGGTACGACGCGCCGGGCACGACGGGGAGTCTCCCACGCTCGGAGAGGCCGTGGTCTACTTCACAAGTTGGAGGTGACCGGTGCGTAACTTGCTGCTAGCCTTCGGCGGCCATCGTGGCTCCTGTGGGAGGGAAGAGATGCGGAAGTTCGGTTCGTGGGCACTGCTGGGACTGGGTGCTTTCTTGGTCATCGCCGCCTTGGTGGCACGTCTGTGGGGCCTGCCGGCCGCCGAGCGGACGCCGCTCGACACCGACAGCCGCACCACGCTGTCCGGGGAGGCCAGCGGCGCGGTCGTGCAGGTCGGCGACGGTGAGCCGCAGCCCGTCAAGGCCCTCAACGTCACGAAGGCCGACTCCGAGCGCTCGGACGACGACGTCATCGTCTTCGCGGCCTACACCTGCCTCGCGGTCGACCAGGACCTCGACGAGGACGAGTACTGCCTGACGGGCGAGGACGAGCGCATCGTCACCATCGGTGAGCCCGACGTGTTCGCGACCGACCGCAGCGACGCCGTCGCGGTCGAGAACGGCGAGTACGTCCCGGGCGACTACGAGCAGAAGGAGGGCCTCGTCAACAAGTGGCCCTTCCGCGTGGAGCAGAAGGACTACGACGTCTGGGACGACGTCCTCGGCGAGGCCGTGACGGCGGAGTACGTCGGCACCGAGTCGGTCGAGGGCCTGCGCACCTACAAGTTCGAGTACTCGGTGCAGGACCGCGAGACCGAGATCGCCGACGGTGTCGACGGCACCTACAGCCAGACCAAGGTCTACTGGATCGACCCGACCACGGGCGCGATCATCAAGCAGACGCAGGACGAGACCCGCACGACGGAGACCGGGGCCGTGGCCCTCGACATCGAGCTGGCCTACACCGACGAGACGGTGGAGAAGAACGTCGCCAGCGCCGAGGACAACGCCGGCACGCTGAAGCTGCTCGGCACGTGGATCCCGCTCGTGGGCGGCATCCTCGGCCTGATCCTGCTGCTGGCCGGCGCGTTCCTGCTCGTCACCGCCCGCGGGGGCGGTCGCCGTACCCGCGACGGGCACGACGGCACGACCGGCACCACCGGGCACACCGGGGGCGCCTCGCTGGTCAAGTGACCACCTGAGCAGGAGGAGGGCGGCACCGGCGACGGTGCCGCCCTCCTGTGCGTCCGGCGCCGGGCCGGCGGCGGCGGGCGCCTCAGCCGCGCCCGGCGACGAGCGTCACGAAGATCGCGGTGCCGGGCAGCACCCGGCCGCGCAGCGGCGACCAGCCGGCCCAGGTCGCGTCGTTCGTCGCGGGCCAGGTCGGCTCGACGAGGTCGACGAGGGCCAGCCCGCTCGCGTGCAGCAGGCGCACCCACGTGCCGAGCGTGCGGTGGTGCTCGACGTACCCGACCTCCCCGCTGGCCTCGTCCACCTCGACGTACGGCGTCTCGTCCCAGTAGTCCTGTGAGGCGACGAGCCCCGCGGGCCCCGGCACGTCGGGGAACGCCCACCGCACGGGGTGGGTGAGGGAGAAGACGAAGCGCCCGCCCGGGCGTACCACCCGCGCCACCTCGGCGAGCGCGCGTCCGGCGTCGGCGACGAACGGCAGCGCGCCGTAGGAGGCGAAGGCCACGTCGAAGCTGCGGTCGGCGAACGGCAGGTCGGTGGCCCCGGCCTGCACGAGCGGTACGGCGGAGCCGAACGCCGCGTCGATGCGCCGCGCGTGCTGCAGCTGGCGGAAGGAGAGGTCCACGGCGACGGGGCGGCCGCCGCGGGCGGCGACCCACCGGGAGCACTGCGCCGCCCCGGCGCCGATCTCGAGGACGTCGCGGTCGACCACGTCGCCCAGCAGCGCCAGCTCGTCCTCGGTGCGGCCCTCCGGACCCCAGACGAAGCCGTCGTCGCCGAGGAACGCCCCGTGCTCGGCCTGGTAGTCGTCGGCGGAGCGGTCCCAGTCCGCGCGGTTGGCGCGTCGGCTGGTCGCGTCGTCGACGGGGCGGCGGTGGGCGAGGGTCACGACCGCGTCGTGGTCGGGCTCGTGGGGGTCCTGGTCGGGCACCGTCCCACCCTAGGCAGCGCTGCGGACCCGGTTGGACGCCGCGGGGAGCCCGGGCGTAGGCTCTTCCGAGCGCCAGAGGTCTGCCTGCGTCCCGGACGGAGTGGACCCGTGCTCGCTACTCGTCCCCGCGGTGGTCGTAGCCGCCCCGGGGGCAGTCATCACCGGTAGTGACGACTGACCGCTGTGCGTGCCCGACCGACCAACTGTCCACCGCAAAGGTTCCCCCTTCCACATGACGAGCAGCATCTCCACTCTTCCCGGTTCCGAGGCCCCGCAGGTCGCGATCAACGACATCGGTTCCGAAGAGGACTTCCTGGCCGCGATCGACGCGACCATCAAGTACTTCAACGACGGCGACATCGTCGACGGCACGATCGTGAAGGTCGACCGGGACGAGGTCCTGCTCGACATCGGCTACAAGACCGAGGGCGTCATCCCCTCGCGCGAGCTGTCGATCAAGCACGACATCGACCCGTCCGAGGTCGTCAAGGTCGGCGACCAGGTCGAGGCCCTGGTCCTCCAGAAGGAGGACAAGGAGGGTCGCCTGATCCTGTCCAAGAAGCGCGCGCAGTACGAGCGCGCCTGGGGCACGATCGAGAAGGTCAAGGAGGAGGACGGCGTCGTCGAGGGCACCGTCATCGAGGTCGTCAAGGGCGGCCTCATCCTCGACATCGGCCTCCGCGGCTTCCTCCCCGCCTCGCTGGTGGAGATGCGTCGCGTCCGCGACCTGCAGCCGTACGTCGGCCAGACGCTCGAGGCGAAGATCATCGAGCTCGACAAGAACCGCAACAACGTGGTCCTGTCGCGCCGCGCCTGGCTCGAGCAGACGCAGTCGGAGGTCCGCCAGGGCTTCCTGACGCAGCTGCAGAAGGGCCAGATCCGCAAGGGCGTCGTCTCCTCGATCGTCAACTTCGGTGCGTTCGTGGACCTCGGCGGCGTCGACGGTCTCGTCCACGTCTCCGAGCTGTCGTGGAAGCACATCGACCACCCCTCCGAGGTCGTCACCGTCGGCGACGAGGTCACGGTCGAGGTGCTCGACGTCGACATGGACCGCGAGCGGGTCTCGCTGTCGCTCAAGGCGACGCAGGAGGACCCCTGGCAGCACTTCGCCCGCACCCACCAGATCGGCCAGATCGTGCCGGGCAAGGTCACCAAGCTGGTGCCCTTCGGCTCGTTCGTGCGGGTCGAGGAGGGCATCGAGGGCCTGGTGCACATCTCCGAGCTGGCCGAGCGCCACGTGGAGATCCCGGAGCAGGTCGTCCAGGTCAACGACGACGTCATGGTCAAGATCATCGACATCGACCTCGAGCGTCGCCGCATCTCGCTCTCGCTGAAGCAGGCGAACGAGACGGCTGCCGCGGCCGACGCCGACGACTTCGACCCGACGCTCTACGGCATGACCGCGTCGTACGACGAGCAGGGCAACTACATCTACCCGGAGGGCTTCGACTCCGAGACGGGTGAGTGGCTCGAGGGCTTCGACGAGCAGCGCGCGACCTGGGAGGAGCAGTACGCCAAGGCGCACGCTCGCTGGGAGGCCCACGTCAAGCAGCAGGCCGAGGCCAAGCAGGCCGACGCCGAGGCCGGCGAGGCGACGTCGTACTCCAGCGGCGGCGACGTCGTCGAGGGCGCGACCGAGGGCACCGGCGGCGGTTCGCTCGCCTCCGACGAGGCGCTCCAGGCGCTCCGCGAGAAGCTGACCGGCGGCGCGTGAGCCCGAGGTAGGGCCCGCGCCACCGGCGCACCGAACGACGCGAAGGGCGTCCACCCCCACGGGGGTGGACGCCCTTCGT
The DNA here is from genome assembly GCF_030466625.1 of Nocardioides sp. ChNu-153. GTDB lineage: Bacteria > Actinomycetota > Actinomycetes > Propionibacteriales > Nocardioidaceae > Nocardioides. Next base: position 34,496 of record NZ_JADEVT010000004.1, on the reverse strand, counting down.
CCGTCTCGGGGCGCGCTCGGCGCGGTGCGCGGGTGCGTCAGCGCCACCTCCCGGGCCCCGTGGGGTCGAAGACGTCCGCAGGGTGCGAGCGGGGGGCGCAGCCGCGGTCGTGCGCGACGGTGCGTCCCAGGGCGACGGCGAGCAGGATCAGCAGGGCGAGGGCGATGAGTGCGATGGTCATGGCAGGAATCGTGCTACCGACACTATCGCGCCACGAGTGGCAGTCATGCCGGGTTAGCGTGATTTCCTGCCACGCCGTGTGGCACGATGCCGGAGTGTTGACGAACGTGGCCGTGCTGGCCTACGACGGGCTCGCCCCCTTCGAGCTGGGCCTGCTGTGCGAGGCCTTCGGGGTCGACCGCACCGACGACGGGCTGCCGCCGATCGACTTCGCCGTGTGCGGTCCCCGCACCGGCCCCCTGGCGACCACCGTGCCCGGACTGTCCGTGACGGTCGACCACGGGCTGGAGCGGCTCGCCACCGCCGACCTCGTCGCCGTCCCCGCGCTCCCGCGCGACGAGCCGCCGGGGGAGGCCGTGCTGGAGGCGCTGCGCGCCGCCCACGACCGCGGCGCCCGCCTGCTGTCCGTCTGCTCCGGTGCGTTCGTCCTCGGGGCAGCGGGTCTGCTCGACGGCCGCGAGTGCACGACGCACTGGATGTACACCGACGAGCTGGCGTCCCGGTTCCCCCGGGCCAGGGTCGTCCCGGAGGTCCTGTACGTCGACGCGGGCCAGGTGGTCACGAGCGCCGGTACGGCGGCCGGTCTCGACGCCTGCCTGCACGTGTGGCGCCAGGAGCTCGGGTCGGCCGTGGCCGGCGTCGTCGCGCGCCGCATGGTCGTCCCGCCGCAGCGCGAGGGCGGGCAGGCGCAGTTCATCGCCCGCGCGGTGCCGGAGTGCACCGCGGAGACCCTGGGGCCGCTCCTCGCCTGGGTGGCCGAGAACCTGGACGCCGACCTCGGGGTCGAGGAGCTCGCCCGGCGGGCCCACATGTCGCCGCGGACCTTCGCGCGCCGCTTCCGCGACGAGACGGGCACGACGCCGCACGCGTGGGTGACCGCGCAGCGGGTGCGGCTGGCCGAGGAGCTGCTGGAGCGCACGAACCTGCCGGTCGAGCGGATCGCCGCCGACGTGGGCTTCGTCAACGCGGCCACCCTGCGCCACCACTTCACCCGCGTGCGCGGGGTCAGCCCGCAGCGCTACCGCCGCACGTTCGCGTGCGACGAGGGCGAGCGGGCCGCGACCGCCTGAGGCTCAGGCGCCGAGGTCGGTCACGACCTGCCGCAGCACGTGCTCGAAGTGGGCGTCGTGGTCGAGCACCGCGCGGTGCAGGTGCCCGAACAGCTCCAGCGAGACGGCGCCGACGAGCGTCGCCCAGGCGTGCAGCGACCGGGCGACGCTCTCCGGTGCCAGCGGCCGGTCCGTCAGGGTCGCCACGGGGGCGATGGCCGCCGCGGTGACCGCGTCGAGGTGCGCCGCGGGATCGGCGGGGCGGTCGGCCGCTCCCGGCACGGAGGCCGCGATGTCGAGCAGCACCCGGGTGATCCGGGTGGCGGGCGCCACGGTGTCGGCGGGTGCGACGTACCCCGGGACGGGGCTGCCGTAGAGCAGCGCGTACTCGTGCGGGTGCGCCCGCGCCCAGGCGCGGAAGGCGCGCCCGACGGCGACGAGGCGCGTGCCGGGGTCGACCCCCGGGCCGGCGTCGGCCTCCTCGGCGGCGGCGCCCAGGTCGTCGTACGTCCGCACGAGGAGCGCGGTCAGCAGCGTGTCCCGGTTCGCGAAGTAGCGGTAGACGGCCGAGGAGGCCATGTCGAGGTCGCGCGCCACCGCCCGCAGCGACAGGCCGGCCGGCCCCACCTCGGCGAGCTGGTGACGCGCGCTGTCGAGGATGGCGCGGGTCAGCTCGGCCCGGGCGAGGGCGCGGGCGGTGCGGCCGGCCGAGGGCGCGGGCCGGTCGCTCTGCTCGGACTGGTCGGTGGGGAGCGGGGGCACCCCGGCAGCGTAGCGGTCCTCGGAGCGCCCGACCACGACGAGAGCACTGCTCTTGCGCGAGGTCGCCGACCGTGGGACCGTTCCAGTGAGGGCAGAGCACTGCTCTCGACCTGGATCGGTGATCACGGAGGTGGGACGGTGGCGGGACACGTGGTGGTGGGCGCCGGGGCGGTCGGGCGCGCGGTCGCGGCGCAGCTGGCGGCGCGGGGCGAGGAGGTCCGGCTCGTCAGCCGGTCGGGGACCGGACCCGAGGTGCCGGGGGCGTGTCGCGTCGCGCTCGACGTCGCGGACGGGGAGGCGCTCGTGCGCGAGACCGACGGCGCCGTCGCCCTCTACAACTGCATCAACCCCCCGTCGTACGACGTGTGGTCGACGTGGTGGCCCCCTGCGGCCGCGGCGTTCCTGCGGGCGGCCGAGGAGACGGGCGCGGTGCTGGCGGTGACCGGCAACCTCTACCCGTACGGGGAGGTCGACGCCCCGATGGTCGAGGGGATGCCCGACGCGGCGACGGGCGCCAAGGGCGCGCTGCGGGCCCGGATGTGGGCCGACGTCCGCGAGGCGCACGAGACCGGCCGGCTGCGCGGGTTCGAGGTGCGGGGGTCCGACTACGTCGGGCCCGGCGTCGGCACGGCGCACGTCGCCCAGGTGGCGCCCCGGGCGCTGGCGGGCCGGCCGGTGCGCGTCTTCGGCCGCACGGACGTGCCCCACTCCATGACGGACGTGCGCGACGTCGCGCGCACGCTGGTGGCCGTCGTCGACCAGCCCGAGGCCCAGGGTCGCGTCTGGCACGTGCCGACCAACCCGGCGCGCACGCAGGCCGAGACCATCGCCGACCTGTGCCGGGCAGTGGGCCGCCCGCCCGTGCGCGTGCGGCCGTGGCCGCGCGCGCTCCTCACCGTCGGTGGCACCGTCGTGCCGCTGCTCCGCGAGCTGCGCGAGACGGTCCACCAGTTCGAGCGTCCCTACGTGCTGGACTCGACCGCCGCCGAGACCGAGCTGGGGCTGGCGCCCACGCCCTGGGACGAGGTGTGCCGCGCGAGCGCGGAGGCGGCCCTGGCCGGCCAGTAGGGTCGGCGGCGTGACGCAGGTCGAGATCACCGTCGAGGGCGTGGCGCACGCCGCGGTCCCGCCCGACCGGGCCACGGTGCACGCCCGGGTCCGCCGTACCGGCCCCGACGGCGCGCAGGTGCACGCCGAGGTCGCGCGAGCGGCGGAGCAGGTCGTGGCTCTCCTGCCGGCGGACGGGCCCGTCCGGTCGCGCTCGGTCGACGCCGTCGTGTCCGGCCGGGAGGACCGCTGGGAGCGCGAGGGTCGCGGTGCGGGCGACGCGCCGGTGCGCTACGCCCTCGTCGCGATCCGCGTCGAGCTGGACGACGCGGCCGCTCTCGCCCGGTGGGTCGCGCGGGCCTCCGACGTCGACGGGTTCGAGGTCGCCCACGTCGCGTGGACCCTGGTGCCGGAGCACCGGGCGGAGGTCCTGGCCCGGTTGCGGCGCGCCGCGGTCGCCGACGCCCGCGACCGCGCCGAGGGGTACGCCGCCGCGGCCGGCCTCGGCACGCCCCGGTTCGCCGCGCTCGCCGACGCGGGACTGCTGGACCAGGCGGGTGAGCGCGGTGCGTGGCGGGCCATGAGCAGCGTCCCCGGCGCGGGCCCGGGCTTCGCGCAGGCGCCCGTCTCCCCGGCCCCCGTCGAGCTCACCGTCCGCGTGCACGCGCGGTTCACCGCCACCGAGGAGGACGCATGAGGGAGGACGCATGAGGATCGGGCTGACCGGGGGAGTCGCCTCCGGCAAGAGCACCGTGGCCGCCGTGCTGCGCGAGCTGGGGGCGGTGGTCGTGGACTCCGACCTGCTCGCCCGCCAGGTCGTCGAGCCGGGTACGCCGGGGCTCGCCGCCGTCGTCGAGGAGTTCGGCCCGTCCGTGCTCGCCGACGACGGCACGCTGGACCGGGCCGCGCTGGGCGCGATCGTCTTCGCCGATCCCGACCGGCGGGTCGCCCTCGAGGGGATCCTGCACCCGCTCATCCGGGCGGCCGCCGCCGAGGTCGAGGCCGCGGCCGGGCCGGGGACGCTCGTCGTGCACGACATCCCGCTCCTGGTGGAGACGGGGCAGCAGGGTCGCTTCGACGCCGTGGTCGTGGTCGACGTCCCCGTCGAGGTGCAGGTCAGGCGGATGACGGGCGACCGGGGCTGGACGGAGGCCGACGCCCGCGCCCGCATCGCCGCGCAGGCGACGCGGGAGGAGCGGCTCGCGGTCGCCACCCACGTCATCGACAACACCGGGACGCGCGACGACCTCCACCAGCGTGTGGTGGAGGTCGTCGGCGAGCTGGGGCGGGTGCCCGGGTCTTGAGGACCCGGGCGGACCGGGCCGGGGTCAGGCAGCCAGGTCGGGGTCCGCGAAGCCGCGCAGCTTCTGCAGGGCCTCCCGCTCGAGCTGGCGCACGCGCTCGGCCGAGATGCCGTGCTTGGTGCCGATGTCGGCCAGCTTGTGCTGGCGGCCGTCGGCCAGGCCGTAGCGCGAGCGGATGATGTCGGCGGAGCGGTCGTCGAGCAGCGCGACCAGCGTGTTGAGCCGGTCGCGGGACTCCACGTCGAGCACCGTCAGGTCGGGGCCGGGCGAGGTCTCCTGCGCCATGAGGTCGCCGAGCGAGGTGTCGCCGTCCTCGTCGACGGGGGAGTCGAGGCTCACGTGCTCGCGGCCCCACGAGAGCAGGTCGGTGACGCGCTCCATCGTCATGCCGAGCTCGGTGGCGATCTCCTCGGGCTCGGGGTCGCGGCCCAGCTGGCGCTCCAGGGTGCGGCGGGCGCCGCTGACCTGGTTGAGCTCCTCGACCACGTGCACGGGCAGCCGCACGACACGGGCCTGCTGCGCGATGCCGCGGGTGATGGCCTGGCGCACCCACCAGGTGGCGTAGGTGGAGAACTTGAAGCCCTTCGCGTAGTCGAACTTCTCGACCGCGCGGATCAGGCCCGTGTTGCCCTCCTGGATCAGGTCGAGCATCGGCATCTGCGAGCGGCCGTACTTGCGGGCGATCGAGACGACCAGGCGCAGGTTGGCCTGGATGAACGTGTCGATGGCGCGCTGGCCCTCGGCCGCGAGCCACTCGAGCTCCTCGCGGTTGGCGGACTTCGGTGCGCCGCCGCCGCGGCGGCCGACCCGGCCGATCGCCAGCAGGTGCTCGGCGTACAGGCCCGCCTCGATCGTCTTGGCCAGCTCGACCTCGGTGATCGCGTCGAGCAGCGGCGTACGGGCGATCTCGTCCAGGTACAGGCCGACGCTGTCGCGACCCTCGATGTCGCGGTCCCCGGTCGCGCGTCCTGCTGCCTTCGTGGTGCGTGTGGACATCTGACCCGCCTCCTCGTCGGTGCGGCGTCGGGTGGTACGCCGCACGTGTGGTGTAACTGCTTCGGCGCGGCGGGGATTCCCGATGGGATGGGGTCCCCCCGCCGCGCGTCTCACCAGTACCCGACGAGCGGGAATCCCTGCGAGTTGCACAGAACCAGTAATCTCAGGGACTTCTCAGTCCTCGCGGGGAGGTCTCAGTCTTCGAGGGGAGCACGCTCCGCGAGGCCCATCCGGTCGAGGATCCAGGCCAGGCTGAAGGCCCGGTCGTGCCACGACTTGTAGCGGCCCGAGACCCCGCCGTGGCCGGCCGACATCTCGGTGCGCAGGAGGAAGTCGCGGCGGCCCACGGCGGTCGCCCGCAGGCGGGCGACCCACTTCGCGGGCTCGACGTACAGCACCCGCGTGTCGTTGAGCGACGTCTCCGCGAGGATCGGCGGGTAGTCGACGGCGGCGACGTTGTCGTACGGGGCGTAGCCCGCCATCCGGGCGTAGGCCTCCGGGTCGTCCTCCGGGTTGCCCCACTCCTCGTACTCGCCCACGGTCAGGGGCAGCGACGAGTCGAGCATGGAGGTGAGCGCGTCGACGAACGGCACGTCGGCCACGATCCCGGCCCACAGCTCGGGCGCCTGGTTGGCGACCGCGCCCATGAGCAGCCCGCCGGCGCTGCCGCCCTCGGCGACCATCCGGTCGGGGGTCGTCCAGCCCTCGGCGACCAGGTGGCGGCCGCAGGCGATGAAGTCGGTGAAGGTGTTCTGCTTGTGCTCCATCTTCCCGGCGTCGTACCACCGCCGGCCCATCTCGCCGCCGCCGCGCACGTGCGCGATGGCGAAGACCGCGCCGCGGTCGAGCACCGAGAGGCGCGCCACCGAGAAGTACGGGTCCACTGACACCTCGTAGGAGCCGTACCCGTAGAGGTGCAGCGGCGCGGGCGTGCCCGCGGCGACGGCGTCGGCGACCTCGCGCCGCGCCACCAGCGAGATCGGCACCTGCTCGCCGTCGTCGGAGGTGGCCCACAGGCGCTGCTCGACGTAGTCGGACGGGTCGTAGCCGCCGAGCACCGGGGTGCGGCGCAGCAGGTGCCGCTCGCGGGTGCGGACGTCGTAGTCGTAGACCGACGCCGGCACGGCCAACGTCGTGTAGCCCAGCCGCACCACCGGCTGGTCGAACGCCGGGTTGCTGCCCGTGTCGATGGTGTGGACCGCCTCGTCGAACGCGACGAGGTAGTCGTCCCCGACGCCGCTCGGCGCGGCGTCGTCGAGCTCGAGGATGCGCAGCTGGGTGAGGCCCTCGCTGCGCTGGTGGACGACGAGATGCCCGGCGAAGGCCTCGACGGCCTCGAGCCGCACCGCCGCGTCGTGGGCGAGCAGCGGGCGCCACGCGGCGCGCGGGGTCGGCGCCACCGGCGCGGTCGCGACCGCGAAGTCGGGCCCGTCGGCGTTGTGCAGCACCAGGAACACGTCCTCGCCGCGCAGGCGGGCGTGCTCCACGCCGTACTCGACACCCTCGACGCGGGGGGCGAACAGCTGGAGACCGGCCGCGGGGTCGTCGAAGTCGAGGAAGCGCACCTCGCTCGTCGTCTTCGACCCGGTGAAGACGAGGAGGAACCGGTCGGTGCGGGAGCGGCCGATGCCGGTCCAGTAGCGGGCGTCGGTCTCGTGGAAGACCAGCTCGTCGTCGGCCTGGTCGGTGCCCAGCACGTGGCGCCAGACCTTGTCGGGGCGCCAGGTGTCGTCGACCGTCGTGTAGTAGAAGGCGTCGGAGTCCCGGTTCCAGGTGACGCCGCCCAGCACGCCGGTCAGCTCGTCGGCGAGCAGGTCGCCGGTCGCGAGGTCCTTGACCCGCACCGTGTAGCGCTCGTCGCCCACCGTGTCGGTGGCGTGGGCGAGCAGCGTCGTGCTGGGGCTGATCGAGGAGCCGCCGAGGGAGAAGAACTCGTGGCCCTCCGCCAGCTCGTCGAGGTCGAGCAGCAGCTCCTCGCCGGGCAGCGCGGGCTGGTCGGGAGCGCTGTCGGCCGCCGGCTGCGGGGGTGTCCAGTCGTCGGGGTCCGTGACCGCGACACGGCAGCTCGCGCCGTACTCCTTGCCCTCGAAGGAGCGCGAGTAGTACCAGTAGCCGCGGTTGCGGGTCGGCACCGACAGGTCGGTCTCCCGGGTGCGGGCCTTGATCTCCTCGAAGATCGTCGCCCGCAGGTCGGCGAGGTGCGCGGTGCGGGCCTCGGTCCACGCGTTCTCGGCCTCGAGGTGGGCGAGGACCTCCGGGTCGTCCTTGGCCCGCAGCCAGTCGTACTCGTCCCTGCGCTCGTGGCCGTGGTGGGTGGTCGTCACGGGCCGGGGCTCGGCGACGGGCGGGTGCTCGGGGACGCTCGAGGTCATGGGCCCGAGGCTAGTCGCGGGGTACGACGGCGCCGCCGCCGTCCTCCCCGCCGTCCTCCGCGTCCCGGTCGCGGGCGGGGGACGTCGGCCGCACCCAGGGCCGCAGCGCCGGGTCGTCGACGCGGAACGAGCGGACGGGCCCGGGCGGCGTCGCGGCGGTCTCGAAACGCACGGTGACGACGCCGCGGCCCGAGCCCCACACCCAGCCCCGGCCGTGCTCGTCGTGCTCCACGTCGGTGCCGGGCGCGTACGTCGTGTCGCTGCGGGCGCCCGCGCCGGCGGGGTCGTCGGCCGGGCCGGCCCCCGCCTCCGGGTCCGCGCCAGGGGCGGCGTGGGGGTCGGCGGCCGCGGCCGGCTCGTCGGGGTCGTCGGGGCCGGGCAGCAGGGTGCCGAAGAGGTCCTCCTGCACCCAGTCGGCCAGTCCCGAGACGCCGACGCCGAGCAGGCGCACGCCGTCGCGCAGGTCGGTGGTGGTCGCGAGCTCGGCCAGCAGCCGACGGGCGACGCGCGCGATGCTCGCGGCGTCGTCGACCGGCGACGGCAGGGTCGCGGAGCGGTTGAGCGTGGTGAAGTCGTGCAGGCGCACCTTGATCGTCACGGTGCGCCCCGACAGCCCCGCGTCGGCCAGGCGGCGCGCGACGCCGCCGGCCTGCCGGGCGAGGAGGTCGGCCATGACGGCGGTGTCACGCAGGTCGGTCTCGTAGGTGCCCTCGGCGCTCACCGACTTCGCCTCCCGCTCGGCGACGACCGGCCGCGGGTCGTGGGCGCGGGCCAGGTCGTGCAGCGAGCGGCCGTGGGCGTTGCCGACCTGGCGCACCAGCTCGTCGAGGCCGAGCCCCTCGAGGTCGGCGACGGTGCGCACGCCCGCGCGGCGCAGACGCTCGGCGGTGGCGGGCCCGACGCCGGGGATGACGGAGACGGGCATGGGACGCAGCAGCTCCTGCTCGGTCCCCGGCGCCACGACGACGAGGCCGTCGGGCTTGTCGAGGTCGCTCGCGACCTTGGCGACGAACTTGGAGGTGCCGAGACCGACCGACGCCGTCAGCCCGCCGGTGGCCTCCCGCACCCGGGTGCGCAGCTCCTCGGCGAACTCCGTGACGGCCGGCGTCGACAGGTCCCGCAGCGCGGGGTCCGTGGCGGCGGCGAGGTCGACGAACGCCTCGTCCATCGACAGGGGCTCGACGAGCGGGGAGACCTCGCGCAGCAGTCCCATGACGACGCCGCTGGCCTCGCGGTAGGCGTCGAAGCGCCCCCGGAGGTACGCCGCGTGCGGGCACCGGGCGCGCGCCTCCCGGGTCGACATGGCCGACCGCACGCCGAACACGCGGGCCTCGTACGACGCGGTGGCCACGACGCCGCGCCCGCCGGTGCCGCCCACGACGACGGGCTTGCCGCGCAGGGAGGGCTTGTCCCGCTGCTCGACGGCGGCGAAGAAGGCGTCGAGGTCGAGGTGCAGCACCGACGCGTGGGGCCGTCGGACGACGGGCCCGGGCGGAGGCGGCACGGACGGCGACACGCAGGGCACGCTAGCCGTTCCTCGTCCACAGCCCGGCGTCAGCCGCCGCTCCTCCACAGGCCGACGATCCCCGGGGTGGGCGTCCCGCGGGCCGGGGACCCCGGGAGGCATGACCGAACAACGCCGTACCGGCCCCCGACCCCTCCGCTCCGTCCCCGCGAGCGCCAGCCCGCCCGCCACCGACCCGCCCGTCGTACGCCTGCGCACGCCCGCCGACGTCCTGGCCGCCGTGCCGGTCGTGCTCGGCTTCGAGCCCGCCGACTCGCTGGCCGTGCTGACCTTCGGGGCGGACGGCGCGTCCGGGCGCCCGGGTGCGCCGGGCCGCAGTGGCATGCACCTGCGCATCGACCTGCCGGCCGACCCCCGCGACGCCAACCTCGTCGTCGACGCGGTCGTCGCTCCCTGCGTGCGGCACGGTGTCGGTGTGCTCGCCGCCGTCCTCTACACCGACGACGCCCCGCTCGCCACCGCCGTCGCCGACGCGCTGCGCGACCGCTGCTGGCAGGAGGGGCTGGGTCTCGCGGTCGCCGTCCGGGCGGACGGGCGGCGCTGGTACGACGCGGGCGCCGGGTCCGTCCCCACCGGGGCGGGCACGCCGTACCGCAACGACACCCACCCGGTGCGGACCCGGGCCGTGGTCGACGGCCGGGTCGTGCATCGCTCCCGGGCGGCGATGGCGGCGCAGCTGGCCCCGCTGCCCCCCGACCGGCGACGTGACGTCGCCGCCGCGGTCGTGCGCGAGCGCCGCCGGGTGCGTCGCGGCGAGGAGGCGGCGTGGGTACGGCGCACCGTGCTGCGGGCGCTGGAGTCGGGGGTCGAGCCGGCTGCGGCCGACCTGGCCCGGCTGCTCGTCGCCCTGGACGTCGGGGTGAACCGCGACGCCGCGTGGGCGGGGATGACCCGCCCGGACGCCCTGGCGCACCTCGACCTCTGGGTGCCCGCCCTGCGCCGCGCGCCGGAGGGGGCTCGGTCGGGCGTGGCGGCCCTCGTGGGGCTGTGCGCCTGGCTGCACGGTGACGGCGCCCTGGCCTGGTGCGCGGTCGACGTGTGCCTGGCCGAGGTGGCCGACCACGGCCTCGGCTGCCTCGTGCGGGACCTGCTGCTCACGGCGACGCCGCCGGACTGGTGGGAGGAGGTCGGCGCGGGGGAGCTGCCCTCGCCCGCCTGAGTGCAGGTGCCCCTGCGCGGGCGCCCACTACGCTCGCGGCCATGGGCGACGAGGTCGATCACCAGCAGTTCACCCGTGCCGACCGCACGCGGCACCGCGAGAAGGTCCGGCACTCCCTCGACGCGCTCGCCCGCATGCTCCGCGAGGACGCGTTCGAGGCCGACGACCCGCGCACCGGGCTCGAGGTGGAGCTGAACCTCGTGGACGCCGAGGAGCGCCCCGCGCTGCGGAACGCCGAGGTCCTCGAGGCCATCGCGCACCCCGACTTCCAGACCGAGCTGGGCCAGTTCAACATCGAGATCAACGTGCCGCCCGCCCGGCTCGCGCCCGAGGTCGCCGGGGGCCCCGGCGGGTTGACCACGTTCGAGGAGGGGCTGCGCCGCAGCCTCAACGACGCCGAGGCGGCCAGCGCGGCCGTGGGTGCCCACCTGGTGATGGTCGGCATCCTGCCGACGCTCGGCGAGGGCCACATGCGACCCGCCTCCTTGAGCCCGAACCCGCGCTACGCCCTGCTGTCGGAGCAGATCCTCGCGGCCCGCGGCGAGGACATCGAGATCGACGTGCGCGGCGTGGAGCGGGTGCGCAGCCGCACCGACTCGATCGTGCCGGAGGCCGCCTGCACGAGCACGCAGCTGCACGTGCAGACCGCGCCGGAGGACTTCGCGGCGTACTGGAACGCCTCCCAGGCCATCGCCGGGGTGCAGGTCGCGGTGGGGGCGAACGCGCCGTACCTGTTCGGGAAGGAGGCGTGGCGCGAGACCCGCATCCCGCTCTTCGAGCAGGCCACCGACACCCGCAGCGAGGAGCTCAAGGTGCAGGGCGTGCGGCCGCGGGTGTGGTTCGGCGAGCGGTGGGTGACGTCGGTGTTCGACCTGTTCGAGGAGAACGTCCGTTACTTCCCGGCCCTCCTGCCCGTCACCGAGGGGGAGGACCCGCTGGCCGTGCTGGAAGACGGCGGGGTGCCGGAGCTCACCGAGCTGCGGCTGCACAACGGCACCGTCTACCGGTGGAACCGGCCGGTCTACGACATCGCCGACGGCCGGCCGCACCTGCGGGTCGAGAACCGGGTGCTGGCCGCCGGGCCCACGGTGGTCGACACCATCGCCAACGCGGCGTTCTACTTCGGGCTCGTGCGCGAGCTCGCCACCGACGAGCGGCCGCTGTGGTCGCAGATGTCGTTCAGCGCGGCGGAGGAGAACTTCCACACCGCCGCCCAGCACGGCATCGACGCCCAGGTGTACTGGCCCGGCGTCGGCCAGGTGCCCGTCACCGAGCTGGTGCTGCGCCGCCTGCTGCCGCAGGCCCGCAGCGGCCTGCTCGCCTGGGGCGTGGGCACCGACGAGATCGACCGGCTCCTCGGGGTGGTGGAGCAGCGCTGCCTGCGCGGCACCAACGGTGCCGACTGGCTCGTGCGGCGGGTGCGGGCGGAGGGTGACGGCGTGCCCCGCGAGGAGGCGCTGCGCCGGGCGTCCGGCGACTACCGCCAGCGGATGCACACCAACGAGCCCGTGCACACCTGGGACGTCTGAGCCCCGAGGAGCGCCGGCCGTCGCTCACCGCAGCCGGCGCCACGTGCGGCTCTGCCCGCCCAGCGGGTCCCACCACCCGTGCCGGGTGACGACGGCGAAGGCCAGCGGCAGGCCGAGCTCGCCCGACGCCGCCCGGGTGGCGCGCAGCCACGACAGGTCGAGGTCCGCCACCTCCGGCGCGCCCGCCCCTCCCGGCCGGGTGACCCACACGAGGGGCGGCACGGTCGCGCCCAGGGCCTCGACCATCACGGTCAGCACGTCGGCCCGCAGCGCCTGGTCGTCGTACGGCGTGGCCTCCACGCTGTGCGTCGTGCCGCCCGGCCGCCCCGCGTGCACCCGCGGCGCGAAGCGGGTGCGACGCCCCTCGGCCAGGAGGGCCCGGACGGCGGCGCGCAGCTCGTCGTACGACGTGCCGGCCGGCGGGCCGTCGCCGACCGGGTGCGCGGGGCAGGGGACCGGGATCGTCACGACCGCCAGCCTGGCCCGTGGCACCGTCCGGGGCGAGCGGCTCTCCACAGAGCGCGCCGGGCGGACGCATCGGCTAGCGTGCCCGGGAGGGCCCGCCGTGACCGGTGCGGCCGGAGCGGCTGGGGCAGCGAGGGGGAGAGCGTGACGACGATCGTCGTGGGATACGTGACCAAGCCGGAGGGTGAGGCGGCCCTGCACAAGGCGATCGAGGAGGCCCGGCTGCGCGAGGCCCGCGTCGTGCTGGTGAGTGCGACCCGCGGCGAGGACACCGTCGAGGGGCTCGAGCCGGCCCGCGAGCTGCTCGCCGCCGCCGGCCTGCCCCACGAGGTGCGCGTGACGACCGGCGCGTTCGACCCGGCCGAGGACCTGCTGGCGGTCGCCGACGAGCTCGACGCCGACCTCATCGTCATCGGGCTGCGGCGCCGCACCCCGGTCGGCAAGCTGCTGCTCGGCAGCAACGCGCAGCGGATCCTGCTCGACGCCCGCACCCCCGTGCTCGCCGTCAAGGTGCCCGCGGCCGGCTGAGCGCGCTGCCGGGCGCTGCGGGGCGCCTGCTGCGGCAGGATGGGCCCATGGCCATCCAGATCACCGGTGACGCGGCCGCCGACGCCGTTCTCGAGTCCGACCCCTTCGCGCTCCTCGTCGGCATGATGCTCGACCAGCAGTACCCGATGGAGCACGCGTTCCGCGGCCCCGCGAAGGTGCTCGACCGGTTCGGCACGTTGGACCCGGCGCGCATCGCCGCGGCCGACCCGGAGGAGTTCGCCGCCCTGTGCGCCACGCCGCCGGCCATCCACCGCTTCCCCGGCTCGATGGCCGCGCGGCTGCAGGAGCTGGCCCGCATCGTCGTCGACGAGCACGACGGGGACGCCGCCCGGCTGTGGACCGAGGCGACGAGCGGGAAGGACCTGCTGAAGCGGGTCATGGCCCTGCCGGGCTTCGGCAAGCAGAAGGCCCAGATCTTCGTGGCCCTGCTGGCCAAGCAGCGCAACGTGCGCCCCGACGGCTGGGAGCTGGCGGTCGGCGACTACGCCGAGCCCGGCTACCGCTCGGTCGCCGACGTCGTCGACGGCGCGTCGCTGCAGAAGGTGCGCGACTACAAGAAGATGAAGAAGGCCGCGGCGAAGAAGTAGGGCGCTGTGCCGGCCGGGCGACGCGCTTGGAGGGCGCTGCCAGTCTCTGCGCATGGCGGAGCAGACGACGGACGAGCGCATCGACGCGGCAGCCGCCGTCTTCGGTGTCGACGACATGACCGACTGGCAGCGGGAGGCGCTGCGCTCGGTGGTCGAGGGCACGGACACCGTGGTGCTCGCGCCGACCGGCTCGGGCAAGTCGCTGGTCTACCTGGCGGCCGGGCGCCTCGTCGACGGGTGGACGCTCGTCGTCTCACCGCTGCTCGCCCTCCAGCGCGACCAGGTCGCCCACCTCGAGGAGACCGACGTACGGGTCGAGCGGCTCGACTCGACGCTGGCCAAGGGGCGCCGCGCCGAGGTGCTCGCGGCGGTCGGCCGGGGCGAGGTCGACCTCGTGTTCCTGGCCCCCGAGCAGCTGGCCAACGCCGAGGTCGCCGAGGCGCTCGCCGCCTGCCCGCCCGGGCTCGTGGCCGTCGACGAGGCGCACTGCGTCTCGGAGTGGGGCCACGACTTCCGCCCCGACTATCTGCGTCTGGGGTCCCTGCTCGACCGGCTCGACCAGACGAGCGGTCGCGCGCGGCGCGTGGCGACGACCGCCACCGCGGCCGCCCCGGTGCTCGCGTCCCTCACCTCCCGCCTGGGTCTCGAGGACCCCGCAGTGGTCACCGCCGACCTGTCCCGCCCCAACCTGCGGCTCGCGGTGGAGCAGGTGCCCGACGGCGACCGGCTCGACGAGCGCGTGCTCGACCTGGCCGACCGCTCCGCCGACGACGCTGCGGGGACCGGGATGTCACTGGTCTACGTGCGTACCCGCAAGCACGCCGAGCAGCTGGCGGGCGATCTCGCCGCCCGCGGCCGCCGCAGCGCGGCGTACCACGCCGGCCTGCGTCGCGCGGACCGCGAGGAGGTGCACACCCGGTTCGACGCGGGCGACCTCGACGTGCTGGTGGCGACGTCGGCGTTCGGGATGGGCATCGACAAGCCCGACGTGCGTCTCGTCGTCCACGCCGGCGCACCGGCGTCGGTCGACGACTACTTCCAGGAGATCGGCCGCGCCGGGCGCGACGGCGACCCGGCCGACGTCGTGCTCGTGCACCGGCCGGAGGACCGTGCCCTCGGCCGCTTCTTCTCCGCCGGGGTGCCGCGCCGCGGCACCGTCCGCTCGGTGCTGGACGCCGCCCGGCGGCACGGCGACGGTGCCCCCGAGGAGCCGCGCGCGGTCGCCGAGGCGGCCGGTGTCGGTACGGCGGCCGCCACCCGCGTGCTCAACCTGGCCGAGCTCGCGGGCCCCGACGCGGACGTCGACGCCGTGCTGGAGGTCGCGCGCGAGCGTCGCCGTCTGGAGCAGTCGCGCGTGGAGATGATGCGGGAGTACGCCGAGACGGGTCGCTGCCGCGCCGCGTGGTTGCTGGGCTACTACGGCCAGTCCGCCGACGTCTGCGGGCTCTGCGACAACTGCCGCTCGGGCCGGGCCGAGGAGGCGCCCGAGGTCGACGACGAGCGCCGGGGCGAGCGCGTGGTGCACGCCGAGTTCGGCACCGGGGTGGTCGTCGCGGCCGACGAGCACCAGGTGACGGTGCTGTTCGAGGAGAACGGTTACAAGACCCTGGCGACCCGGCTGGTCGACGAGCAGGGCCTGCTCGAGCCGGCCTGAGCGCGGCGGCCGGATCTCGACGGCCGGATCCGGACGGCCGGTGGCTCTCGTGGTCGCGCGTTCACCTGCCGGTCGCGGAGGGCGGTCACCCTCGTCCGCATGCGTCGGCTGGGGGCGATCACGGTCGGCTGGGTGCTGCTGCTCCTCGGGGTCGCGCTGTTCCCCCTGCCGGGCCCGGGACTGCTCGTCGGCGTCATCGGCCTCGGCATCCTGGCGCGCCACCAGGACTGGGCGGCCCGTCGCGTCGACCGGCTGCGCGCGCAGGTCGAGCTCGCGGCCGCCCGCGGCGTGCGCACCCACCCCCAGGCATGGGCCTCGATCGTCGGTACGACGCTGCTCGCCGCCTCGGGCGTCCTCTGGATCTGGGCGCCGGACCAGCCGTCGTGGTGGGTGCTCCCCGGCTGGACCTGGCTGCCCGGCGGCCTGACCGCGGGCCTGAGCCAGGTGCTCTCCGGGCTCGTCAGCCTCGCCCTCGTCGTCCACAGCTACCGGCGCTACCACGGACGCCCCGACGAGCTCGCGCGCATGGAGGCGGCGGTCCGGGACGCGGGTCGTGCCTAGGGGCGGGTGCGACGCGGGCCCGCCTGGCACGATCGCAGGATGGACAGCCAGACCCGGACCTACCGCACCGGCGACCGCGAGGTCGTGCTCGACCTGACCGAGGACTGCCGGGAGTACGCCGCGGGGCGCGGCGACGGCCTGCTCCACGTGTTCGTGCCCCACGCGACGGCGGGCATCGCCATCCTGGAGACCGGCGCGGGCAGCGACGACGACCTGCTGGCCGCGCTCGGGGACCTGCTGCCCGCGGACGACCGGTGGCGCCACCGGCACGGCAGCCGGGGGCACGGGCGCTCCCACGTGATGCCGGCGCTCGTCCCGCCGTACGCCACCGTGCCGGTGCTGGGCGGCCGGCTCGCGCTCGGCACCTGGCAGAGCATCTGCCTCGTCGACCTCAACGTGGACAACACCGAGCGCGAGGTGCGGCTCAGCTTCCTGGGCGACGCCGCCGGAGCGTGACGCGGGACGAGACGCGGGGCGTCACGCGGGTCAGGTCGGCGACGGCTGGGGGCCCGTGGCATCATGGTGCACGCGGCTCTTGACAGTACCTGGCTCTGCCGCGCCCTGATGTAGTTGACGAGAGGTGTTCGTGGCTTCGATCGCACGCAAGAAGCTCCCCGCCGAGGTGCTCGCGCACCCCGCCCTGGCCGCTCTGGTGGAGCACGGCTCGGCGGCCGGCGTGGTCACCCCCGACCAGGTCCGGCAGGCGAGCGAGGACGCGGCCATCGAGCCCGTCCACCTCAAGGCCCTGCTCGTGCACCTGAGCACCCTCGGCATCACCGTCGAC
The DNA here is from genome assembly GCF_030466625.1 of Nocardioides sp. ChNu-153. Taxonomy (GTDB): domain Bacteria; phylum Actinomycetota; class Actinomycetes; order Propionibacteriales; family Nocardioidaceae; genus Nocardioides. Next base: position 17,973 of record NZ_JADEVT010000004.1, on the reverse strand, counting down.
ATCGCCGCGGGCGCCACCCGCGCCGTCGCGGCGTCGGCCACCCGTCGTACGACGACGGCCAGCGCCGGCACGGCGAAGAAGACCGCGGCCAAGAAGGCCCCCGCCAAGGCGGCGGCGAAGAAGGCCGCCCCGGCGAAGAAGGCGGCGGCGAAGGCCGCCCCCGACGCCCCGGACGCCCCCGAGGTGGACGGCGTGGACGTCGAGGACGTGGTCGACCTCGAGGGCATCGAGGTGGTCGAGGACGTGATCGAGGTCGAGGTCGAGGAGGCCGGCGGCGCGGAGACCCCCGCGGTCGAGGTCGGTCCCGACGGCAAGAAGATCCTGCCCGACATCCCGGACGAGGTGTTCGAGAAGGACGTCAAGGCCGACCCCACGATCAAGCAGGACGAGAAGGAGGCCTCCTTCGTCGTCTCGGCGGCCGACGATACGGACGAGCCCGAGCAGCAGGTCATGGTGGCCGGCGCGACGGCCGACCCGGTCAAGGACTACCTGAAGCAGATCGGCAAGGTTCCCCTCCTCAACGCGGAGATGGAGGTCGAGCTCGCCAAGCGCATCGAGGCCGGCCTCTTCGCCGACGAGAAGCTCGCCAAGGGCGGCAAGATCACGCCCAAGGTGCTCGAGGAGCTCGAGTGGATCGCCGACGACGGGCGCCGCGCGAAGAACCACCTGCTCGAGGCCAACCTGCGGCTCGTCGTCTCGCTCGCGAAGCGGTACACGGGTCGCGGCATGCTCTTCCTGGACCTGATCCAGGAGGGCAATCTCGGCCTCATCCGTGCGGTCGAGAAGTTCGACTACACCAAGGGCTACAAGTTCTCGACCTACGCGACGTGGTGGATCCGTCAGGCCATCACCCGCGCGATGGCCGACCAGGCCCGCACCATCCGCATCCCGGTGCACATGGTCGAGGTCATCAACAAGCTGGCCCGCGTCCAGCGCCAGATGCTCCAGGACCTGGGCCGCGAGCCCACCCCGGAGGAGCTGGCCAAGGAGCTGGACATGACGCCCGAGAAGGTCGTCGAGGTCCAGAAGTACGGCCGCGAGCCCATCTCGCTGCACACGCCGCTGGGCGAGGACGGCGACTCGGAGTTCGGTGACCTCATCGAGGACTCCGAGGCGATCGTGCCCGCCGACGCCGTGTCGTTCACGCTGCTCCAGGAGCAGCTGCACGCGGTCCTCGACACGCTGTCGGAGCGCGAGGCCGGCGTCGTCTCGATGCGCTTCGGCCTGACCGACGGCCAGCCCAAGACCCTCGACGAGATCGGCAAGGTGTACGGCGTGACGCGCGAGCGCATCCGCCAGATCGAGTCGAAGACGATGAGTAAGCTGCGCCACCCGTCGCGCTCGCAGGTGCTGCGCGACTACCTGGACTGAGCGCCCGCGTCACCACGACGGCCCGTCACCGAGATCCTCGGTGGCGGGCCGTCGTCGTACCGGCTGCGGGAGCCGGCTGTCGTGCCGGGCGCGCGGTCAGCCCGTGCAGTCCGCGAGCGCGGCGGCGTACTCGGGGCTGGCGGGGTCGGGCTCGTCGAGCCCGGCGGGGGTCGGGGTGGCGGTCTCGCCCGCGAAGCCGAAGCCGGACGGTCCGGTGAGCAGCTGGCGGCCGTCCGCGCACTCGGTGGTCTCGGCGACCTCGAGGCTCCCGTCCTCGGCGAGGCAGCCCGCGTAGTCGGCGGGGATGCTGCCGCCGGCGACCCACACCTCGGTGCAGGCCGGCGCGTCGGCGGGGGCGCCGGACGCGTCGGAGCTCGCCCCCGAGTCCGCGCTGCCGGAGGAGGTGGAGCTCGCCGACGGCGAGCCGCTCTCGGTCATGCCGGTGCCCACGCTCGAGCTGGCCTCGGGCGCGACGTTGTCGGGGGACTCCTCGTCGCTCGCCGAGCAGGCGGCGAGGGCGGGGAGCAGGAGCAGGGCGGGTACGGCGAGCAGGTGGCGGCGCATGTGCCCCCGGTACCCCGGTGGCCGGCCTCAGAGCTGGAGGACGGCCACGAACCACACGAGGGAGGCGACGACCGCCGCGGTGGCCTCGATGGCGATGCTCATCGCGACCGCCTTGAGCGCCGCGACGGTCGACGGCCGGGCGGCGACGGACCCGACGCGCTGCACCTCCGCGGCGTACACGCCCGCCACGAACCCGACGAACAGGCCGACGAAGGGGATCACGAAGAACCCGACGACACCGGCGAGGCCTCCCAGCAGGAGCGTGCGGCCGGGCACGCCGGCGGCCTTGAGGCGCTGCCCGGGGAGCGCGTACTGCACGACGGTGCCCACGACGAGGATGGTGGCGATGGCGGCGAACCACCCCCAGGCGGCGCCGCCGGTGAGCGCGGCCCAGCCGAGGAAGGTCGCCCCGATGAGCAGGGTGCCGGGGAGCACCGGCACGACGATGCCGACGATGCCGACGGCCACGAGCAGCGCCACGAGGGCGTCGGTCCAGGTCACGGCCGTCATCCTCGCAGGTCGCGGAGGGACGGGACGCACGACGGCCCCGGACCTGGTGGTCCGGGGCCGTCGTGGTCGGTCGTCGGGGGGCGCGGTGCGCGCCCTGGGCGTTACTCGGCGGATCCCGCGCCGGGCGTGCCCTGGAGTCGGTGGGTCTCGTCCTGGACGTTGCTCGCGACGGATCGGAGGGCGTCCCCGTGCTGACGCGCGTGGTGCGCGCAGAACAGGAGCTCGCCGCCGCTGGCCAGCTCGACACGCAGGTAGGCCTGGGCGCCGCAGCGGTCGCAGCGGTCCGTCGCGGTCAGTGCCGCGGAGTTGGGGGCAACTGCAGTGGTCACATCGGCCTCATTTCTCTTCATCGGTGCCACCTCCAACCTAGCCCCGGGGGAAAACATTCCCCTGGGGCTGTGGCCGGGGTGACACCTGGATCCCATCACGACCCGCTCTACCCGCCGACGGTGCGCCCCACTCCTGAGACGGGGGAGGTGCTCCGCGGACGTGCACACGGTGGTGCCGTGCTGGCTGTCGCCCCCTCGCCGTCGAGGGGGCGACGCCATCCTCCCGCCTGGGCGGGTCGCCGGGGGGCATTTCGTCGTACGTCGCCCGCGGGCGTGTCCGGCGCGGGCCGCTCCCTCGACGCGGGGCGGCACCGGGTCCCCGGGACCGTCGGCGCCCGCCGGTAGATTGCGGCTCGCGCGACGTCGTACGACGCCGCCGGCAGCACGCAGAGGGAGCACCGTCATCGACGCCACGTACAACGCAGCCAACCTCCTCGTCCTCGAGGGCCTGGAGGCGGTCCGCAAGCGCCCGGGCATGTACATCGGGTCCACCGACACCCGGGGCCTCATGCACTGCGTGTGGGAGATCATCGACAACGGCGTGGACGAGGCGCTGGGCGGGCACGCGAGCCGCATCGAGGTGACGCTGCACGCCGACGACTCCGTCGAGGTCCACGACGACGGGCGGGGCATCCCGGTCGACGTCGAGCCGCGCACGGGGCTGCCGGGCGTCGAGGTCGTGTTCACCAAGCTGCACGCGGGCGGCAAGTTCGGCGGCGGCTCCTACGCTGCGAGCGGCGGCCTGCACGGCGTCGGCGCCTCCGTGGTCAACGCCCTGTCCTCGCGGCTCGACGTCGACATCGACCGGCCGCCGGCCCGGCAGGGCATCTCGTTCCGCCGCGGCGTGCCGGGGGTGTACGACGGGGACGGCCCCGGCGCCGGCTTCGAGGTCCGCTCGGGCCTGACCCGCAAGGGTCCGCGGGTGACGGCGAAGGGAGCCACCGGCACCCGGGTGCGCTTCTGGCCCGACCGCCAGATCTTCACCTCGGACGCGGCCTTCGTGTGGGACGACCTCGTGACGCGGGCGCGGCAGACCGCGTTCATCGTCCCCGGGCTGCAGCTCGTCATCCGCGACCTGCGCGGCGAGGTGGCCCGCGAGGAGGAGTTCAAGTTCGACGGCGGCATCGCGGAGTACGTCGAGCACCTCGCCCACGACGAGGCGGTCACCGACATCCTGCGCCTGCAGGGCAGCGACACCTTCACCGAGACGGTGCCCGTCCTCGACGCGGCCGGCCACATGACGCCGCAGGACGTCGAGCGCGAGCTCGTCGTCGACGTGGCGGCGCGCTGGGGCCACGGCTACGAGACCGAGCTGCGCTCGTACGTGAACGTCATCGCCACCCCCAAGGGCGGCACCCACGTGAACGGCTTCGAGCAGGCCCTGACCCGCACGTTCAACGACGTGCTGCGCGCCACCAAGACGCTCAAGCAGGCCGACGCCGACGTGCTCAAGGACGACGTGCTCGAGGGCCTCACCGCCGTCGTCACCGTGAGCCTCGCCGAGCCGCAGTTCGAGGGCCAGACCAAGGAGATCCTGGGTACGCCGGCCGCCCGCACCGTCGTGCGCAAGGTCGTCGCCCGCGAGCTCAAGGAGTTCCTGACCAGCACGAAGAAGGTCGAGAAGGCCCAGGCCCGCCTCGTCATGGACAAGGTCGTGGGCGCGGCGAGGACCCGGCTCGCGGCCCGCCAGCACAAGGAGAACCAGCGCCGCAAGACCGCGCTGGAGTCCTCCGCCCTGCCCGCCAAGCTGGCCGACTGCCGCTCCACCGACGCCGAGCGCTCGGAGCTGTTCATCGTCGAGGGCGACTCCGCGCTGGGCACGGCCAAGCTCGCGCGCAACTCCGAGTTCCAGGCCCTCCTGCCGATCCGCGGCAAGATCCTGAACGTGCAGAAGGCCTCGATGGCCGACATGCTGAAGAACGCCGAGTGCGCCTCGATCATCCAGGTGGTCGGCGCGGGCTCGGGGCGCACCTTCGACCTCGACTCCGCCCGCTACGGCCGGATCATCTTCATGGCCGACGCCGACTCCGACGGCGCCCACATCCGCTGCCTGCTCGCGACGCTCTTCTTCCGCTACATGCCGGGGCTCATCGAGGCCGGACGGGTCTTCTCGGCCGTGCCGCCGCTGCACCGCATCGAGCTCTCCAACCCCCGCAAGGGCCAGGAGAAATACGTCTACACCTACTCCGACGCCGAGCTGCAGCGGAAGCTGGTCGAGCTGAAGCGGAAGAACATCCGCTGGCGCGACCCGGTGCAGCGCTACAAGGGCCTGGGGGAGATGGACGCCCAGCAGCTGGCCGAGACCACGATGGACCCCCGCCACCGCACCCTGCGCCGCATGACGATCGACGACGCCCAGGGCGCCGCCGACGTCTTCGAGCTGCTCATGGGCTCCGAGGTCGCGCCGCGCAAGGAGTTCATCGTGGCCGGCAGCTACAGCGTGGACCGCGACGCCATCGACGTCTGAGGCCCGGCGGGGGCCCGGCGGGGCCGGGCGGGCCGGGTACGGCGTGGCCCGGGCCACGCCGCCGTCGCCTCGGGCACGCCCGGCGGGTGTGCGAAGGTGGACGGGCTATGCGAGGAGATGACACGTCGCTGTTCGAGGACCTGTTGACCCACGACCACCCCGCCGGCGATCGCGCCGCGGCGGAGGCGGACGGGGCCGCGACCGCTCCGGTGGCGCCGGCCGGCCGGCGCCAGTGGCTGGTGCTCGTGGGCGCGGTCGTGCTGCTGCTGGGCTCCCTGGCCGGCGGGGTGGCGGCCGTGCGCGCCGCCGTCGGCGGGGAGGACCCCGGCACCCCGGTCGCCTGGCGCGACGCGGTGGTGGACGGCAGCTCCGTCACCGTGACCTGGGACGCCAGCCCGTGCGCCGACGAGGGCGTCACGTCCGTCGAGGAGAGCGCCGACGAGGTCGTGCTCGTCGTGCGCGAGGTGCCCCGTCCCGCGTTGTGCTCGTCGCCCGGACAGGTGCGGCAGACGACGGTCGAGCTCGACGAGCCGGTCGGCGACCGGACCCTCGTCGACGGCTCGACCGCCGCCCGCTGAGGTCAGGCCACCGGCTCCAGCAGGCCGGAGTCCACGTCGTACACGAACCCGCCGATCTTGACGGACTCCGGCACGAGCGGGTGCGAGCGCACCTTGTTCACGTCGGCGGCCAGCGTCGCGCGCTGGTCGCGCACCACGTTGAACGTCTGCCAGGTGGAGTCGACGCCGGCCGAGGCGGTGACCCGCTCGTGCAGCTCCTCCTCGGTGCTCGACGCCACCGCGCAGCGGGTGTGGGGCACCACGAGGATGCGGTCCACGTTGAGCAGGTGCACGCCCAGCACGAGGGCCTCGAGGGCCTGGGGGGTCACCCGGCCGCCCGGGTTGCGGAAGATCTTGGCGTCACCCGGCTTCAGCCCGACCATCCCGAGGGGGTCGATGCGGCTGTCCATGCAGGTGACGATGGCGACGCCCGCGCGGGCGATGCCGTCGAAGCCACCGAACTCGAACGTCTCGGAGAACGTGCGGTTCGCTTCCAGGAGGTCGTCGAAGTCGCTCACGGACGGCAAGGTAGCGGACGGGACCGGCGGCGCGCCGCACGGGTCCGACCCCCGGGAGGGCTCAGCCCACCAGCAGGCCGGGCCGCTGGGCGCCGCGGGTGTCGGCACCGCGGAACAGGGCGAGCGCCAGCAGCGCCGCGATCGCGGCGCACACGGCTGCCCCCGCGAAGACCACCTGCTCCTGGGTGAGGGCGGCGTCGCGCAGGAGGTCCTTGTACGCGTCGCAGGTGCCGACGCGACCGCAGACCTCGTCGATGGCCGGCAGTGCGTCCCGCTCGGCGTAGAAGGCGCGCAGGCCGAGGGTCGTGAGCGCCGAGATGCCGACGAGCATGCCGACCATCCGAGCGACGACCACCATGGCGGAGGCCAGGCCGTGCACCGTGTCGTCGGTCGACGCGAGCACGACGGCGTTGACGGGGGCCAGCGCGAGGCCGAAGCCCAGACCGGTCAGCAGGAGGGGCACGTTGGCGCCCCAGCCCTCCAGCGCCGAGGCGTCCCACCGGGCCATCACGACGAAGCCCACCGCGGCGGCCGCCATCCCGGCGCCGGCCACCACGCCCGCCGGCACGTGCCGCAGCAGCAGGCCTCCCAGCACGGCGCCGACCGGGAGGGCGGCGAGCAGCCGCACCAGCACCAGCGAGGCGAGCAGCTGGGAGTCGGGGTAGACCGTCGTGCGGGCGAAGATCGGCAGCGCGACCACGGCCGCGATGAGGGCGGCGCCGACGAAGAGGCTCACCAGCAGCCCGCCCCAGGCGCCCCGGGCGGCCAGCGCCCCGCGCGGGACGAGGGGCCGGGCCGACCGGCGCAGGTGCACCACGAGCCACCCGAGGGCGATGGCGGAGCCGAGCAGGTACCAGTGGCCCTGGTCGGAGAACACCTGGATCTCGGGGTCACCCGTGCCGAAGGCCAGGATCACGCCGCCGAGCGCGACGGCGAGCAGCAGCGCTCCCGGGAGGTCGGCCGCGACGAGCGCCCGCCCCCAGCGCCGCAGGTCGAGCAGCGGCGCCGGGGCGAGCAGCGACCACGCGAGCAGGGCGACGAGGCCCAGCACCGCGAGCAGACCGACGGGAGCGAGCCAGCGGCTCTCCCCGACGTACGGCGCGAACAGCTCGCCCCACACGACGTGGCGCACCAGCCCGGAGGGCTGCAGCGCGGTGAGGGCCCCGGCCACCGCGACGAGCAGCGCGAGCATGACGGAGACGGCGTCGAGGTGGCGTCGTGGCGGGGCCGGGCCGGCGGCGACCGGAGCCGCGTCGCCGGCAGCGGTGCGCGCGTCCGCCATGGCCGAGCGGCGGGCCAGCCGTTGGGTGGCCAGCAGCAGGACGACACCGGCGGCGAGGTTGAGGGCGAAGATCCCACGCCACGTGGCGACGGCGAGCACCGCGGCGCCCAGCACCGGGCCGAGGACGCTGCCCAGCTCCTGCACCGCGGACACGAGGCCCAGGGGCAGCCCGCGGCGGTGCACCGGGTAGAGGTCGGCGACCAGGGCCATCGTCGCCGGCACGAGCCCGCCGCCGCCGACGCCCTGCAGGAAGCGCCCGGCGACCATGCCGGGCAGGTCGTAGGCGAGCGCCGTGACGCCGGAGCCGACCGCGAAGACGGCCAGGGAGAGGACGAGCACGGGCACCCGGCCCTCGAGGTCGGCGACGCGCCCGATGAGGGGCAGCATCGCGACGTACCCCAGCAGGAAGCCCGAGATGATCGGCGCCGCCCGCTGCAGGTCGATCGCCTCGATGCCGGCCGCGGCGCTCATCTCGGGCAGCGCCAGCACCACCACGTAGGTGTCGGCGGCGGCGATCGCGACCGCGACCGCCGCCACGACCAGCAGGGCCCGGTCAGCCGCCCGCAGCGTCACGGCGCGGTGATCTCGATCGTCTCGCCGTAGTTGCTGAACCCGATCTCGTAGGTCAGCGAGACGTCGGTGTAGAACTCGCCGGTGAGGTCGGCCCGACACAGGAAGCCGCCCTCGTCGACGAGGTACACCGCGTCGAAGTCGCCGTCGGCGCCCGGGATGATGTTGCGCACGGTCTCGGCGGGGACGGTGCCGGTGTAGCGGGTGGCCGTGGCCTCGCCGCAGCGCTCCTCGCCGTCCTCGACCGGGTCCTGCGTGGCGGTGAGGATGCCGGAGACGCCGGCGTCCGGGTCGAGCAGCGTGCCGGGGTCCGGCGCGTTGTAGTCCTCGGGCTCGACCTCGCGCCAGCCGGGCCCGAGCAGCGCCGCTCGGGCGTACGTCGTGCCCTCCGTCGCCACGATGTCCACGTCGACCGGCAGGCTGAACGCCCGCAGCGCGAACGCGCCGGAGAACCCGTCGGGACGCACGGCCGTGCCCTGGGCGCTGACCAGGGCCGTCGAGACGTCGTCGGTGAGACCCTGCGAGGTCAGCGCGATCTCCACGCCCTCGGTCTCGTCGAGCTTCTCCTTCGCCTCCTTCAGCACGTCCTCCGGCGTCGTGTCGGGACGGGAGAAGTCCAGGCCGTCGTCGTCGTCACCGAAGAGGAGCGCCGGCACGAGCGTGGCCACCAGCAGGACCACCACGATGATGCCGCCGATGATCCATCCGCGCCGGCTCGGGCGCGGCCGCTCGCCACCGTCGCCGGCGGGGGAGGTCGAGGGGGAGTCCATGCGACTCAGCCTTCCACATCGGGTCGCGTCGGGAGCGGGTCCGCGCCGAGCCCGACCTGGGTGACGAGGACCGGGGCGCCGCAGCCCGCGACGGGCTGCGCGACCGCGACGCCGGAGCCGTCGCGGCGCCCGGTGGCGGGCGGGAGGTCCACGGGCGCGCCCGAGGCGGCGGCGGCCCGGGCCGGCCCGGGACCGGCCCAGGCGAGGACCAGCGCGTCCTCGCCCCGCAGGAAGCGGTGGCAACGCACGCCGCCCGTGGCGCGCCCCTTGCCGGGGTACTCGCTGAACGGGGTGACCTTGACGGTGCCGACGTCGGTGCCGGGCAGCGCGGTGGAGGATCCGGCGACCGTGACGACCACCGGCTCGTGGCCCTCCAGGCCGGGCGGGCCGTCGGGGTCGAACGCCGTGAAGTGCACGACGTGGGCGCCGGCGCCGAGTTTGATACCGGCGACGCCGCCGCCGGCACGCCCCTGCGGCCGGACCGCGTCGGCCGGGAAGTGCAGCAGCTGGGCGTCGGAGGTGGTGAAGCAGAGCTCCTCGCGGCCGGTGGCCAGCTCGACGGCCCCGACCACCTCGTCGCCGTCGGCGAGGCGGACGACCTCCCAGTCGTCGCGGTTCGGCACCTCGGGGTTGACCCGCTTCACGACGCCCTGACGGGTGCCGAGAGCCAGGCCCGGCCCGTCCTCGCGCAGCGCGGTGAGGCACAGGACGCGCTCCCCGCCCTCGAGGGCCACGAACTCGCTGACGGGGTGGCCGCCCGCCAGGTGGGGGTCGTTGGCGGTGTCGGGCAGCGACGGCAGGTCGAGCACTCCGAGCCGCAGCACGCGCCCGGCGCTCGTCACCACGCCGATCTCGCCGCGCGCCGTGGTCCGCACCGCGGAGACCACGACGTCGTGCTGCACCCGGGCGCCGGGCTCGGCGCTCGTGCTGGCCGGCTCCGCCGTACGGGTGCGGGCGAGCAGCCCGGTGGAGGACAGGAGCACGAAGCACGGGTCGTCGGCGACCTCGAGCGGCACCGCCGCCGTGGCCGGCAGCGACGCCGACTCCAGCAGGACGGTACGGCGGGGGGTGCCGTGCTCGCGGGCCACGGCGGCCAGCTCGTCGGAGACGACGGCCCGCAGGCGGCGCTCGTCGGCGAGGATCGCGTCGAGCTCCTCGATGGTGCGGCGCAGCTCCTCGGACTCCTTCTCCAGCTCCAGCTTGCTGAAGCGGGTCAGGCGGCGCAGCTGCATCTCGAGGATGTACTGCGCCTGGGCCTCGGAGAGGTCGAAGACCGTCATGAGGCGCTCGCGCGCCGCGCCGGCGTCGTCGCTGGTGCGGATGACCTGGATGACCTCGTCGATGTCGACGAGCGCGAGCAGGAGGCCCTCGACGAGGTGCAGCCGGTCGGCCGCCTTGCCGCGGCGGAAGGTCGAGCGGCGCCGCACCACGTCGTACCGGTGGGCGAGGAAGACCTCGAGCATCTCCTTCAGCCCCAGGGTGCGGGGCTGCCCGTCGACGAGGGCGACGGCGTTGATGCCGAACGAGTCCTCCATCGGCGTCTGCTTGTAGAGCTGCTCCAGCAGCGCCTCGGGGTGGAAGCCGTTCTTCACCTCGATGACGAGGTGGAGCCCCTTCTCCCGGTCGGTGAGGTCCTTGATGTCGGCGATGCCCTGCAGCTTCTTGCCCTGCACCAGCGTCTTGATCCGCTCGACGACCTTCTCGGTGCCGACGCCGTAGGGCAGCTCGGTGACGATGATGCCCTTGCGGCGTCCGATGGTCTCGATGCGGGCGGTGGCGCGCATCTTGAAGGAGCCGCGGCCCGTCTCGTAGGCGTCGCGGATGCCCGCGAGCCCGACGATCTTGCCGCCGGTCGGCAGGTCGGGGCCCGGCATGAAGCGCATGATCGCCTCGACGTCGGCCTCGGGGTGCTCGATGAGGTGACGCAGCGCCGCGACCGTCTCGCCGAGGTTGTGCGGCGCGCAGTTGGTCGCCATGCCGACCGCGATGCCGGTGGTGCCGTTGACGACGAGGCTCGGGATGGCCGCCGGCAGCACGACCGGCTCCAGCTCGCGGGAGTCGTAGTTCGGGCGGAAGTCGACCGTCTCCTCCTCGATGGAGTCGGTCATCGCCACCGCGGCGGGCGCCATGCGGCACTCGGTGTAGCGCATCGCGGCGGGCGGGTCGTCGGGCGAGCCGAAGTTGCCGTGCCCGTCGATCATCGGCAGCCGCACCGCCCAGGGCTGGGCCTGGCGCACGAGGGCGTCGTAGATCGCGCCGTCGCCGTGCGGGTGCAGGCGGCCCATCACCTCGCCCACGACGCGGGCCGACTTCACGTGCCCGCGGTCGGGGCGCAGGCCCATGTCGTTCATCGTGTGCAGGATGCGGCGCTGCACCGGCTTGAGGCCGTCGCGGGCGTCCGGCAGGGCGCGCGAGTAGATGACCGAGTAGGCGTACTCCAGGAAGGAGGTGCGCATCTCGTCGGAGACGTCGATGTCGAGGATGTGCTCCTCGACGTCGTCGGCGGGCGGGGGTGGCGTGCGTCGTGCCATGGGCGCATTGTCGCCGCCCGGGTCCCGGGCGCCGCGCCCGGCTCGCCGTCCGGGGCCGCCGTCGTCGGGCCGACGCCCGGTCGGCGCACCTCGCGGACCGCCCGGGACCCGCACGCGGGCGGGTGCGCAGGCGATAGGTTGGACCCCGTGACCGCGACCGCCGACGACGGGGTGCCCGAGGCCCCCGAGGTGCCCGAGCCGCCCCGCCACTGGGAGGCCGACGTCCTGCTGCGGGACGGGCGCACGGCGCACATCCGGCCGATCGGCCCCGGCGACGCCGAGCTGCTCGTCGACTTCTACGCGCGGGTCTCCGACGAGAGCAAGTACTACCGGTTCTTCACCCCCATGCCGCGGCTCTCCGAGCGCGACGTGCTGCGCTTCACCAACGTCGACCACGTGCGCCGCGTCGCCTTCGTACTCACCGTCGGCGGCGACATGATCGCCGTGGGCCGCTACGACGCCTACCAGGACGCGAAGGCCGAGGTCGCCTTCCTGGTGCAGGACGCCCACCAGGGCCGCGGCATCGCCCAGGTGCTGCTCGAGCACCTCGCGCAGGCCGGCCGCGAGCGCGGCATCCAGGTCTTCACCGCCGACGTGCTGCCCGACAACCGCCGCATGATCCAGACCTTCCAGGACGCGGGCTACCACGTCGCCTCCGGCTTCGAGGACGGCGTCGTCACCCTCGAGTTCGACATCGACCCGACCGAGACCGCCATCGGCGTCATGCAGCAGCGCGAGCACCGGGCCGAGTCCGCGTCCATCGAGGCGTTCTTCGACGCCCGCTCGGTCGCGATCATCGGCGCCAGCCGCCGCCAGGAGACCGTGGGCCGCACGCTGGTGCGCAACCTCGTCACCGGCGACTACACGGGCCGGGTGTACGTCGTGAACCCCTCGACCGAGGCGGTGGCCGGGCTGCCGTCGTACGCCTCGGTCGCCGACATCCCCGGCGACGTGGACGTCGCGATCGTGGCGGTCCCGGCCGAGGCCGTGCAGGACGTGGTGCTCGACTGCGCCGCCAAGGGCGTGCACGGCCTCATCGTCATCTCCTCGGGCTTCGCCGAGACGGGTGAGGAAGGGCGCCAGCGCCAGCGCCGGCTGGTCGGCCTGGCCCGCAGCTACGGCCTGCGCCTCATCGGGCCCAACTGCCTGGGCATCATCAACACCGACCCGTCGCGCCAGCTCAACGCGTCGCTGTCGACGGTCATGCCGCCCCGCGGCCGCGCCGGCTTCTTCTGCCAGTCGGGCGCGCTGGGCTCGGCCATCCTCGAGAAGGTGCAGAACCGCGGCCTGGGCCTGTCGACCTTCGTGTCGGCGGGCAACCGCGCCGACGTCTCGGGCAACGACCTCCTGCAGTACTGGGAGGAGGACGAGTCCACCGAGGTCGTCCTGCTCTACCTGGAGTCCATCGGCAACCCGCGCAAGTTCTCGCGCATCACGCGGAGGGTCTCGCGCCGCAAGCCCATCGTGGCGGTGCGCTCGGGCCGCAACACCCAGGGCGTGCCCATGGGCCACGCGGTGCGCACCATCGGCGCGCCGCCGGAGGCGGTCGACGCGATGTTCGCGCAGTCCGGCGTGATCCAGGTCGACACGCTCGACGAGATGTTCGACGTCGCGCAGCTGCTCGCCCACCAGCCGCTGCCCCGCGGGCGCCGCGTCGCCGTCGTCGGCAACTCCGACGCCCTCGGGCTCCTCGCGACCGACGCCGCCGTCTCGGTCGGCCTCGTGGTCAACAAGTCGGTGCAGCTGGGCGCCGACGCCGGTGCGGAGGACTTCGAGGACGCGCTCGACGCCGCCATCGACGACCCGGACGTCGACGCGGTCGTCGCGGTCTACATCCCCCCGCTCGACGTCTCGGGCGAGGACGTCGCGAACGTGCTGGCGGCGGTGGGGGAGCAGTCCGACAAGCCCCTGGTCACCACCTTCCTCGGCTCCGAGGGCATCCCCGAGCTGCTGCGCGTGCCCGACGTCGCCGGCGCGACCGCCGGTCGCGGCTCCGTGCCGTCGTACCCGGCCGTGGAGGCCGCGGTGCGCGCCCTGGCCCGGGTCGTCGGCTACTCCGTGTGGCTCGGCAAGCAGGGCGCCGAGGAGGAGGACGACGAGGTCGACCCCACCGAGGCGAAGCGGTTCGTCAACGAGCTGCTGCTGCGCCACCCCGACGGGCACGTGCTCCAGACGGACGAGCTCGTGCAGCTGCTGGCCAGCTACGGCGTCGAGCTGTGGCCGGCCGTGCCCGTGACCACCTGCGAGGAGGCGGTCGCCGCCGGCGAGCGGCTCGGCTGGGGCGTGGTGCTCAAGGCCACGGCCGAGCGGCTGCGCGAGCGTCCCGACCAGGCACACGTGTGGCGCAACATCGACGACGAGCGCGAGATGACCGACGCCTGGGAGTTCCTCGGCGGCGTCATCACCGACCCGGCCTCCGCCGGCTTCGTCGTGCAGAAGGTCGCGCGGCCCGGCGTGCCGGTCTCCATCGGCTCGGTCGAGGACCCGCTCTTCGGGCCCGTCATCTCCTTCGGCGTCTCCGGGCCGCTGACCGAGCTGCTGGGCGACCGCGTCTACCGGATCCCGCCGCTGAGCAGGGTCGACGCCGCCGAGATGGTGCGCGAGATCAAGGCCGCGCCACTGCTGTTCGGCTACCGCGGCGGCGACGTGGCCGACGTCGGCGACGTCGAGCGACTGGTGCGCCGGGTCGCCCAGCTGCAGAACGACATCCCCCAGGTGCGGATGCTCGACCTCTCCCTGGTGCTCGCCGGGGCGGAGGGCGCGACCGTGCTCAACGCGGCCGCGCGCGTCGAGCCGGTCGCCGACGCCCGCTCCGACTGGTTCGTGCGCCGCCTCAACGCGATGGTGGGGGACACGCTGCCGGAGTGAGGGCCCCCGCCCGCGCGTGCCACACTTCGGTCCATGCAGAGCCGCTCCGCCCGCCCGACCGACCGCACCGCCGAGCTCCGGACCGCGATCGAGCGCACCGGGTACTACCCCGAGGTGGTCGTCGACGGCGTCCAGGGGGCCGTCGGCGGCGAGGAGGTGCTCGCCTACTACGTGCACCACGAGCCGACGATCGAGCGCGACGAGGTGCGCCGCCACATCACCGTGGCCGTGCTGACGCCGTCGCGGCTCATCCAGGTGCACACCGACGAGCACGCGGGCGACCAGCTGCTGCCGCAGCCCTACACGTCCACGTCGTCCGAGGCCGTGGCCCTCTCGGCCGTCCGCTCCGTCGTCGTCACCCGCATGACGACCAACCCCACCAAGGGCCCGAGCCTGCCGGCCGAGGCCGTGCTCACCATCGGCTGGGGCGGCGTGAGCCGCATCGAGCTCATGCCCGCCGCCTGCGACGACCCGGACTGCGACGCCGACCACGGCTACACCGGCGAGCTGCTGGGCGACGACTTCTCGCTGCGGGTCTCGTCGGCCGCCGACGGCAAGGACGCGGTGCTGGGCCTGCTGGCCTTCGCCGACGCGCTGTCGGCGCTCACCCGGCCGGCCTGACCCCGTGGCCGACGTGCTCGTCCCCCCGGCGTACGGCGCGCGCTCGCTCGGCGACGTCGTGCCCGCCGTGGCCCACGCGCTGGGCCGGGGCGACGTCGTCGGCCCCGCCCCGAGCGACCTCGTGCTGCCGGACGCACCGGCGTACGTCGTGCTGCTCATCGACGGGCTGGGCGCCAACCTGCTGGCGCGGCACGCCCGCGACGCCCCGTTCCTCTCCGCGCTCGCGTCGGGGGCGGAGGCGGCCACCGCCGGGGTGCCGTCGACGACCGCGACGAGCCTGACCTCGCTCGGCACCGGGCTGACCCCGGGCGCCCACGGGCTCGTCGGGTTCACCTCGCGGGTGCCCGGCACCGACCGGCTGCTGCAGGCCCTCGCCTGGGACGACCGGGTCGACCCGTTGCAGTGGCAGCCGCACGACACGCTCTTCCAGCGCCTCGCGGCCGCCGGGGTCGCGGTGACGAGCGTCGCGAAGGCGGCCTTCGAAGGCTCGGGCCTCACCCGTGCCGCGCACCGCGGCGCGAGGTACGTCGGGGTGGACCGGGTGCGCGACCGCGTCGCGGCGGTGCAGGAGGCGACCCGCCGCCGGCCCTCGCTCACCTACGTCTACGAGTCCGAGCTCGACGCGACGGGCCACCAGCACGGCGTCGCCTCCGCCGCCTGGCTGCAGGAGCTGGCGATGGTCGACGCCGACGCGGAGCGACTGCGCGGCGCCCTGCCGCCCGAGGTGCGCATGGTGGTCGTGGCCGACCACGGCATGGTCGACACGCGGCCAGAGGCGCGCGTCGACGTGGACGCGCACCCCGAGCTGCTCGAGGGCGTGTGGCTCCTCGGCGGGGAGGCCCGCCTGCGCCACCTCTACTGCGCGACCCGGTCGGTCCCCGACGTCCTCGCCGCCTGGCGCGGCACGCTGGGGGAGCGGGCGCTGGTGCTCGAGCGCGAGGACGCCATCGGGCGGGGCTGGTTCGGCGCCACCGCCGATGCGGTGCGTCCCCGGCTCGGCGACGTGGTGGTCGCCTGCACCGGGGACACCGCCGTCGTGTCCACGCGGCGGTTCGGGTACGAGGCCGAGCTCGTCGGCCTGCACGGGTCGCTGACCCCCGACGAGATGCTCATCCCGGTCCTCGTCGCCTGACGCCTGAAGCCGGGTACGACGTCAGTCGCGGACCGCGGCGACCACCTGCAGGTCGGCGTCGAGCGTGACGTCCCAGTCCTGGCCCTGCACGTCGACGACCTCCACCTCGAAGGCCTCACCGGCGTCGTCGCTGCGGTCGACGTCGACCGCCGTGCCGCCCTCGACGGCCGCCTCGGCGGCGGTGACGACGCGGGTGCGCTCCTCCTCGGCGATCGGGGCGTCGTCACCGACCCCGGCCGCAGAGCCGGCCCCGTCGGTGCCCGCCGCGCCGGGGGCGTCCGTCGTACCGGCGCCGGTCGTGTCGTCGCGGTCGCCCCGGTCGTCGTCGCTGTGGTCCTCGTCACGGTCCGCCGCGGTGGTGAGGACCGAGAAGTCCTCGTCGAGCACGACGTCCCAGCGCGCGCCGTCCGCGTCGACGACCTCGAGCTCGTAGACGCGGACGCCGCTCTCGTCGGTCTCGTCGTCGACGTCCACGTCGAGCACGCGGCCGCCGCCGACCTCCTCGAGCGCCACCTCCTCGGCGCTGGTGCGCTGGCTGTCCGACAGGGTGTCGTCGTCGCCGGCGACGGCGGCCCAGGTGAGGCCGCCGGCCCCGACCAGGGCGATCGCGGCGATGGTGGGGACGACGACGCGCTTCGTGCGGACGGTGTCGCGGATGCTCATGGTGGTGCCTTCCTCTCGGTGTCCCGCACGCCGCTGCGGCGGCGGGCCGGGTCGTGTGCCCGGTGGTGGCACCACCGTCGCCCGGGGCCGCTGAAGCCTTGCTGAACGCTCCTGAAGGCGCGTTCAGGAGGCGGGGGAGTAGTGCGTGGAGTTGCAACAGGGGGTGCGCACGATGGGGCCGCTCGAGCTGAGCAGGGCACGCCACCCTCGAATCCAACGTCTGGTTCCAGCCTGTGTGGATGGCGGCGGAGCCGGACACCTGTGGGTCGATCCCGCCGCGCGGTCGGGCGGCGACTGCGCCCGCGTCGGACTGCTCATCGCCTGGCGGGGCGCCAAGCGAGGCGGCTCATGGTGGGGTTCTGAGCATGGCTCGTGAACAGCCCGCCCGCGCGCGGCGGCTCCCCGCGGCGGACGCTTGGCTGGATGCACCGGGCGTGCCGGAGGCCCCTCGACGCAAGCGGAAGCCGCCCCTCGACCTGTCGTGGGTCAGCGCGTCAACAGCGTGCCAAACTCGAGCGTGATGGCGGCAGCTGTCTTCAACGAACCGGTCGGTCGTGGCCTGAGGCGATGCCCCTTGTCGGGTCACAGACGCCGCCCCGAGTCGTCGTATCGTCCGTACCACCACTCGCCGCTGTGGAACCTTGCGGGCGCCCGGCGCTGCCGCTCCCAGGAGTCCAGGTCCTCAGAAGGAAACAGCTCCTCGAGTTCGTCGTACAACTGATCTCGCAGACCCGTCGGAAGGGGTTGTCCGCACCACGGGCAGAAGAAGATGTATTGCACGACTGAGAACGCGCCCTCGGCCGGGCTGGGGCATCCGGGACGTGCGCACCGGTCGGGGGGTCCGAGCCGGCTGCGGTGCGCGTCGGGGCCTCGTCGACGGCGGGTGCGATGGTGTTCACCCGACATATATTGACAGACGTCGAATCAGTGCGACAGGGTTCGTTGCATCGACGACCGTCTAACCAGCGTTCGTCCTATCTATGGGCCGATCAACGGCCGTCCGCCGCACCTATGGAGGGCACGGATGAGTGGGGGGCAGACCATCTCGACGTCGCGCACCGATGAGGAGGGAGCTGGTGCGGAGGAGCTGCGGGAGACCGTGCGGGCTCGGTACGCCGAGGCGGCACGGTCGTCGCAGTCTGCTGCGGGCTGCTGCGGGCCGAACCCCGTGCTGCTGTCGGAGACGGACCTGTACCGGGACAACGAGCGTGACGGCGTGA
>NZ_JADEVT010000003.1:268187-324018 GCF_030466625.1 Nocardioides sp. ChNu-153 | reverse complement strand
GTACCCGAGCGGCGGCGCGGGTGCACCCGCGGGCGCGACGGGCGGGGCGAGCGGGGGTGGGGGCACGAGCCCGGCGGGGTCGCCCGGGTCGGCGGCCGGCGCCTCGGCGGCGACGTCGGCGCGGCGACGACCCTGGGCCCGGTCCCGCTCGACGGTGTAGGCCTCGAGCTCGTCGGTCGTGTAGAGCCGTTCGCTCGTGTGCTCCCCGGTGCCGGGGTGCGGGTCGGGCAGGGTCACCGGGCTCCTCCTGTCGTCCACGGTCCCGAGCGGCGGCGCGGGCACGGCTGCCGGCCCGGCCTACCCGCGGGCCCCGGCCGACAAACGCGGGCCATCCCGGGACACGACGAACCCGGCACCCCGTGGAGGGGCGCCGGGTCGGCGGACGTGCGGTGGAGCCCGGATGGAGCCGGGGTGGAGCCGCGGCTCAGGCCTGGCGCTGCTCGCGCACGACGGAGGCGAGCACGCCGTTGACGAAGCCCGGCGACTCGTCGGTGGACAGCTCGCCGACGAGCGTCAGCGCCTCGCTGATGGCCACGGCGGCGTCGACGTCGTCGGCGTGGAGGATCTCCCACACCCCGATGCGCAGCACGTTGCGGTCGACGGCGGGCATCCGCTCGAGCGACCAGCCCTGTGCCCGTGCGGACAGCACCCCGTCGATCTCGGCGCGGTGCTCGTGCACGCCGCGCACCAGCACCTCCGTGTAGGGGTTGCCCGGCGCCTCGCCGGCCGCGATGGCGGCGTCGAGGGCCTCGACGGCGTCCTCGCCGCGCATCTCCGCACCGAAGAGCACGTCGAGGGCACGCTTGCGCGCCTTGGTGCGAGCCCCCATCAGCTGGAGACGCGGCCCAGGTAGGAGGAGTCGCGGGTGTCGACCTTGACCTTCTCGCCGTTGCTGATGAACAGCGGGACGTTGATGACGTGGCCCGTCTCCAGCGTGGCCGGCTTGGTGCCGCCCGTGGAGCGGTCGCCCTGCAGGCCCGGCTCGGTGTAGGTGATGAGCAGCTCGACGGAGGCGGGGAGCTCGATGAAGAGCACGCGGCCCTCGTTGGTGGCGACGATCGCCTCCTGGTTCTCCAGGAGGAAGTTCTTGGCGTCCCCGACGATCTCGGGCGCGACCTCGATCTGGTCGTACGTGCCCGTGTCCATGAAGACGTAGCTGGTGCCGTCGTTGTAGAGGTACTGCATCGTGCGGCGGTCGACCGTCGCGGTCTCGACCTTCGTGCCGGCGTTGAAGGTCTTGTCGACGACCTTGTTGGACTCGACGTTCTTCAGCTTGGTGCGGACGAACGCGGGACCCTTGCCCGGCTTGACGTGCTGGAACTCGACGACGGCCCAGAGCTGACCGTCGATGTTGAGGACCATGCCGTTCTTGAGGTCGTTCGTGGATGCCATGCGCTCGGTCAGCCTTCTCTCGACGGGTGGGGGTCGGGTACGCCGCAGCGCACGCCAGCGGGCGAGTCTAGCGAGCGACCGCGGCGGCCACGAACTCCAGTGCCTCGCGGTAGCCGTCGACACCCTTGCCCGCGACCACCGCTGCCGCGTGCGGCGTCACCACGGACGTGTGGCGCCACCTCTCGGGACGGGTGGTCGGGTCCGACAGGTGCACCTCGACGAGGGGCGCCGCGAGCTGGGCGCAGGCGTCGAAGACCGCGTAGGAGTAGTGCGTCCACGCGGCCGCGTTCAGCACCACCGGCACCGCGTCGTCGGCGGCCGCGTTGAGCCAGTCGACGAGGACGCCCTCGTGGTTGGTCTGGCGCACCTCGACGGTCAGCCCGAGCTCCGCCCCCCACCGCTCGCACGCGGTGACCAGCTCGTCGTACGTCGTGCGGCCGTAGATCTCCGGCTGCCGGCGCCCGAGACGCCCGAGGTTGGGGCCGTTGAGCACGAGCACGGGCGTGCCCGTCCGCGCGCCGCTCACCCCCGGCCGCCCGTGCGGACCACGTCGTACGCGGCCCGCAGGTCGGCCTCGGAGGGCCCGGCCAGGATCCGGGGCCGGGCCAGCCCGTCGAGCACGACGAAGCGCAGCTGGTCGCCGCGCGACTTCTTGTCGAGCCGCATCGTGGCCAGCAGCTCCTCGAAGGGGGCGCCGTCGTACGACGTGGGCAGCCCCACGGCGGCCAGCGCGCTCGTGTGCCGGTCGGCCAGGGCGTCGTCGACGTGCCCGGTGCGCCGGGCGAGCTCGGCGACGAAGACCATGCCGATGGCCACCGCCTCGCCGTGGCGCATCGTGTAGTCCTCGGCGCGCTCCACCGCGTGCGCGAGGGTGTGGCCGTAGTTGAGCGCCTCGCGCCCCGGGTGCTCGGCGCCGCTGGTGCCCGCGGTCTCCCGCAGGTCGCCGACCACGACGTCGATCTTCACCTGCACCGCCCGGCGCACCAGCTCGGCGAGCACGGGGCTCGCAGGGTCGACCGCGCCCGCCGGGTCGGTCTCGACGAGCCGCAGGATCTCGGGGTCGGCGATGAAGCCGCACTTGACGACCTCGCCGAGCCCGCTGACGAGCTCGTCGTGCGGCAGCGTCGCGAGGGTGGCCAGGTCGCAGACCACGCCGGCGGGCTCGTGGAACGAGCCCACGAGGTTCTTGCCGGCGGCGGTGTTCATGCCGGTCTTGCCGCCGACGGCCGCGTCGACCATGCCCAGCAGCGTGGTCGGCACGTGCACGACCCGCACGCCGCGCAACCAGGTGGCGGCGACGAAGCCGCCCATGTCGGTGGTGGCGCCGCCGCCGACGGTCACGACCGCGTCGGAGCGGGTGAAGCCCGCCTCGCCCAGCGCGTCCCAGGCCCGCACGGCGACGGCCGCGGTCTTCGCGCCCTCCCCCTCGGGCAGGGCCAGCTCGAGCACCGCGAGTCCGGCGGCCTCGAGACGCTCCACGACGGGTGCGGCGAGGTGGCGCAGGCCCTCGGGGTGCAGCACGGCGACGCGGCGCACGCCGTCGCCGAGCATCGGGAGGACGTGCTCGCCCACCCCGGAGCCGATGACGACGTCGTACGGCGACGCGCCGCCGACGTGGAGGGTCGTCGTACCGACGACGGGGGCGGTCTCAGGCACGGGCGTGCTCCAGCCGGGCCTCGACCTCGTCGGCCACCTGCGCCGGGTCGAGGCCGTCGGTGGGGACGCGGACGGTGGCGAGCCCGGCGTACACCGGGGTGCGCTCGTCCAGCAGCGCCTTGATCCGCCCGCGGACGTTGCCGAGCAGCATCGGCCGCGACGCGCCGAGCCCGACCCGCTGCACGGCCTCGGCGAGACCGACCTCAAGGAACACGACGACGTGGCCCTCGAGCAGCGCGCGGGTGGTGGGGTCGACGACCGCACCCCCACCGAGCGCGAGCACGCCGTCGTGCTCGGCCAGCGCGCGGGCGACGGCCTCGCGCTCGAGGGCGCGGAAGTGCGCCTCCCCGTCGGTGACGAAGATGTCGGCGACCTCGCGGCCCTCCGCGGCGACCACGTCGGCGTCGGTGTCGCGGAACCCGACGCCCCACCGGCGCGCCAGCTCGGCGCCCACCGTGGTCTTGCCGGCGCCCATCGAGCCGACGAGCACCGCCCGGGGGCGGGTCGTGGGGTTCACCGGACCCTCAGCGCCGCGAGGTAGCCCTCCACGTTGCGCAGGGTCTCGCCGACGGAGTCGCCGCCGAACTTCTCGGTCACGGCGTCGGCCAGCACGAGCGCCACCATGGCCTCCGCGACGATGCCGGCGGCCGGCACGGCGCAGACGTCGGAGCGCTGGTGGTGCGCGACGGTCGCCTCGCCCGAGGCGACGTCGACGGTGCGCAGGGCGCGGGGCACGGTGGCGATCGGCTTCATGGCCGCGCGCACGCGCAGCACCTCGCCGGTCGACATGCCGCCCTCGATGCCGCCCGCGCGGGCCGTGGCCCGGCGCAGGCCGAGCTGGTCCGGGGCGGCGCCGGGGGTGTCGGCGACGATCTCGTCGTGGGCCTGCGAGCCCGGCGTGGCGGCCAGCTCGAAGCCGTCGCCGACCTCGACGCCCTTGATGGCCTGGATGCCCATGAGCGCGCCGGCGAGGCGCGCGTCGAGGCGGCGGTCCCAGTGCACGTGCGAGCCCAGGCCCGGCGGCAGGCCGTGCACGACGACCTCGACGACGCCGCCGAGGGTGTCGCCGTCCTTGTGGGCCTGGTCGATGCGCTCGACCATCGCGGCACTCGCCGCCGCGTCGAGGCAGCGGACGGGGTCGGCGTCGAGGCGCTCGACGTCGTCCGGGCCGGGCACGGAGCCGGCCGGGGCGGGCACGCCGCCGAGCTCGACGACGTGGGACACGATGCGCGCGCCCGTCGTCTGCTCGAGGAACGCGGCCGCGACGGCGCCGAGCGCGACGCGCGCCGCGGTCTCGCGGGCCGAGGCCCGCTCGAGCACGGGCCGGGCCTCGTCGAAGTCGTACTTCTGCATGCCCACGAGGTCCGCGTGGCCCGGGCGGGGCCGGGTCAGCGCGGCGTTGCGGGCGCTGTTCTCCAGCTCGGCGGGGTCGACGGGGTCGGCCGACATGACCTTCTCCCACTTGGGCCACTCGGTGTTGCCGACCTCGACCGCCACCGGTCCGCCCTGCGTCGCGCCGTGCCGGACGCCGCCGACGAAGCGCACCTCGTCCTGCTCGAACTTCATGCGCGCGCCGCGGCCGTAGCCGAGGCGGCGGCGCGCGAGCGCGTCGGCGACGTCGCCGGACGTGACGCGGACGTGGGCGGGAAGACCTTCGAGGATCGCGACCAGGCTGGGGCCGTGCGACTCCCCCGCGGTGAGCCATCGGAGCATGGGGGCGAGTCTTTCACGCCGCGAGGCCCGGCAGCACCGACGGCCCGAGGAGCAGACCGAGCAGCGTGCCGAGGAACATGAACGGCCCGAGCGGGTACGACGAGCGGCCCAGCACCCGCAGCAGCATCAGCAGCCCGCCGACCACCCCGCCGAGCAGGAACGGCAGGTAGAGGCCCAGCGCCAGCTCGGCCCACCCGGCCCAGCCCAGCACGGCGCCGAGCAGGCCCGAGAGGCGCACGTCGCCGAAGCCCATCCAGCTCGCGTTGATCCGCCACGGCAGCCAGTAGCAGAAGAGCGCGACCGCGAGCCCGACGGCGGCGCGCCGTACCGGCGCACCGTCGCCCTCCACCAGCCACGCCGTCGCCATGAGCAGGGCCACCACGGCGTACGTCGGGTAGATGATCCGCGTCGGCAGCAGGTAGGTCCGCAGGTCCACCCACGACAGCAGCGTGCCCACGCCGGCCAGCACCACGAGCCAGGCCAGCGGCCACGCCCAGCCGGTGTGCGCCCCCAGCAGCCCGCCCGCCAGCGCGGCGACGACGGCGAGACCGAACGGCAGGGCCGGCGCGGCGGCGAGCTCGCCGAAGGTCGGGTACGTCGGCGCGTCGGGCGCCGCGGCACCGATGCCGACGTCCGCCTCGTCGTCGTCCTCGTACGGCGGCGGGTCGGGCACCCGGGCCAGGGCGGCGGGCAGCACGGCGGCCAGGGCGGCCGCGGCGGTCGCCCCGACGAGCACCGCACCGACCTCGACCACCACGGTTGGGCCCCTCAGCGCTCGCGCAGCGCCGCGAGGCCGGCGTCGCGCATGACGTCGACGCCCACGCGCTCGCCGGTGAACTGCTCGAGCTGCAGCAGCGCCTGGTGGACGAGGAGGTCGAGCCCGTTGACGAGCACCGCGCCGTGCCGCTCGGCGGCCTCGGCCAGCGGGGTGGGCCACGGGTCGTAGACGGCGTCGAAGACCACCGGCGCCACCGCCAGGCGCTCCACGAGCTCGGGCCCCTGCGCCTCGACGGGCACGGTCGAGACCACGACCTCGCCCGGCGGCGCCACGTCCTCCGCGCCGGCGACCGCCACGTCGGGGGCCGACGGGTGCGCCTGCACCGCGGCCAGCGTCTCCGCCGCCCGCTCCGCGGAGCGCACCACCAGCGTGATGGACCGGACGCCGAGGTCGGCCAGCGCCAGCGACACCGACGTCGCGGTCGCGCCGCCCCCCACCACGGTGGCCGAGCGGACCGTGTCGACGCCCCGCTCGCGCAGCGCGTTCACCGCCCCGGGCACGTCGGTGTTGTCGCCCCGCACCCGGCCGGCGTCGAGCACCAGCGTGTTGACGGCACCGGCCGCCGCCGCGAGCGGCGTGACCTCGTCGGCCAGCCGGGCCGCCTCGCGCTTGAGCGGCATCGTCACCGACAGCCCGCGCCACGAGGCGTCGAGCCCCGCCACGAAGTCGGCCAGACCGCCCGCCGGCACCCGCTCGGCGACGTAGCTGAACCCGCTCAGGCCGAGGGCGTCGTACGCCGCCGTGTGCAGCACCGGCGAGAGCGAGTGCGCGATCGGGTCGCCCACGACCGCGCACCGCCCGAGGCGGTCACTGCTGCTGGGCGCGCCGGACATTCTCGAGGTGGTCGGCGTAGGTCACGGCGAAGTCGGACGAGTTCGACCCGTCCCCCGCTGCGACGAAGTAGCAGTAGCCCTCCGACGTCGGGTTGACCGCGCCCTCCATCGCGCTGCGCCCCGGGGCGGAGATGGGGCCCGGGGGCAGGCCCGGCTCGACGTAGGTGTTGTAGGGGCTCTGGACGGCGCGGTCCTCGTCGGTGGTGAACGGGGTGTCGGTCTCGCCCTTGATGAAGTTGACGGTCGAGTCCATCTGCAGCAGGCCGGCGGGCACGCCGACGCACTGGTCCGCCAGCCGGTCGTAGATGACCTCCGCGACGGCGGGCCGCTCCTCGGGGAGCAGCACCTCCTTCTCGATGATGCTGGCCACCGTCAGCAGCTCGGCCTGGGTGTAGCCCGGGACCGCGTCGTCGACGAGACCGACCTCCGCCGCGACCTCCTTCCAGCGCTCGACCATCTGCGTCACGATCGAGACGGCCGTGGGCTCGGGCCCGAAGTCGTAGCTGTCCGGGAACAGGTAGCCCTCCACGCTGTCGGCGCCCTCCGGCAGCCCGATGGCGGGGTCCTCCGCGGCCGCGGCGAAGTCCTCGACGGGGAGTCCGGTCGCCTCCGCGAGGAGCGCGAAGGTCTGCTCGGCCGTCCGGCCCGCGGTGATCGTGATGCCGTTGCCGCCGCCGATGTAGTCGGCGTTCGTCATCAGCTCGGCGGCCTGGGCACCGCTCATGCCCTCGCACATGGTCCGCGTGCCGTCCCGGACGCTGCCGGCCCCGACCGCCGACGTGAACGCGCCGCTCGAGGCGACGACCCCCTCGTCCGCGAGCAGGCGACCGATCTGCCCGATGAGGTAGCCCTCCGGGACCGTGATCTCGACCTCGCCGGAGGTCGCGCACTCCTCGACCGAGGCGACGCCGTCGAAGTCCTCGGGGTCGCCCCCGCCGCCCAGCCGGTCGGCCACCCAGCTCACGCCGAGGTAGAGGCCACCCACGACGAGCGCCATGACGACGAGGAAGCCCAGCAGGCAGCCCACGGGCCTGCGCTTCTTCTTCGCGCGGCGCGAGCCACCCTGACGGCGGGGCTCGTAGGCCTCCTCGTCGTGGTGGACCTCGTCGTAGCCGGCGTGCTCGTCGTACGCGTGGTGCTCGTCGTACGGGTCGTCGGCACCCAGCACGTCCAGGCGGTCGTCGTGGTGCGGGGACGGGTCAGACATCGTTCTCCTCGAGGAGTCGGCCGGGCGCGACCCCCGTGCGCCGCTCGGTGTCCAGGACGTGTTGCAGGATCAGCACGGCAGCGGCCTGGTCGACGACCGACCGCTGGTTCTTGGCCTTGCGACCGCTCGCGCGCAGCATGCTCTCCGCGGACACGGTCGTGAGTCTCTCATCGACGAGCCGGACCGGGGTGCCACCCAGCCGGGACGCCAGCTGCGTGGCGAACTTGCGGACCTTCGCCGCCGCCGGGCCCTCGCGGCCCGACAGGGAGCGCGGGAGGCCGACCACGACCTCCACGGCCTCGACCTCGTCGCGCAGCGCGACGAGTCGGGCGAGGTCGCCCGGCCCGCGCCGCACGGTCTCGACGGGTGTGGCGAGGATGCCCGAGGGGTCGCACCGGGCGACCCCGATGCGGGCGTCCCCCGGGTCGATCCCCAGCCGCACTCCGCTCATCGTGGCCCGCTCAGGCGCCGTCGCCCGCGGTGGCGCGGACCTGGTCGAGCACCGCCGCGAGCGCCGCGTCGATGCCGCCGACGTCGGTGCCGCCGCCCTGGGCCACGTCGTCCTTGCCGCCGCCCTTGCCCCCCAGGTGGGGGCCGGCGGCCCGGACGAGCGCGTTGGCGCTGAGGCCGCGCTCCCGCGCCGCGTCGTTGACCGCGGCGACCACGGCGGGCTTGCCGCCCCCGTCGCCGACGACCACGACGACCGCGGGTCGCGACGGTGCGATGCGGCCCCGCACGTCGAGCGCCAGGGTGCGCACGTCGCCCCCGGCCGCGCCGGGCGCACGGGTGGCGACCACGGCCACCCCGCCCACGTCCTGGGCGCCGGCGGCCAGCTCGCCCGCCCCGGCGAGGAGCTGCACGAGGCGGGCCCGCTCCAGCTCCTTCTCCGCAGCGCGCAGGCGCTCGACGAGGTCGCCCACCCGGCCGACGAGGTCGTCGGGCTGGGTCTTGAGCAGACCCGTCAGCTGGGCCACCACGTCGCGCTCGCGGGCGAGGTAGGCGAAGCCCTCGACGCCCGTGAAGGCCTCGATGCGCCGGTTGCCGGAGCCGACCGAAGACTCGCCGGTCACCACGAGGGTGCCGATCTGCGACGAGTGGTCGACGTGCGTGCCACCGCACAGCTCGCGCGACCACGGCCCACCGATCTCGACGACGCGGACCTTCGTCTCGTCGTAGGTCTCGCCGAACAGCGCCAGCGCGCCCCACTCGCGGGCCTCGCCGAGCGTCATGAACTGGGCCGCGACGGCGAGGTCGGCGCGCAGCGCCTGGTTCGACACCTGCTCGATGTCGTGCACCTGGCCCGGCGTGAGGCCCTGGGTCCAGCCGAAGTCGAGCCGCAGGTAGCCCGGGCGGTTGTAGGAGCCGGACTGCAGCGCGGAGGGGCCGAGCACCTCGCGCAGCGCCGCGTGCACCACGTGCGTGCCGGAGTGGGCCTGGCGGGCGCCGATGCGCCAGTCCGGGTCGACGCGGGCCTGCAGGGTGCCGCCGGTGCGCGAGCCGAGCGCCAGCTCGCCGTCGACCACGCGCACCTGGTGGACCACGAGACCCTTGACCGGTCGCTGGACGTCGAGCACCTCGAGGCGCCCGCCGTCGAACTCGATGGTGCCGGCGTCGGCGGCCTGGCCGCCGGACTCCGCGTAGAACGGGGTGCGGTCGAGCACCAGCTCGCCGACCTGGCCCGCGGTGAGCACGTCGGTGGGGGCGCCGTCGGCGAGCAGCGCCAGCGGCCGCGACTCCGTCTCGAGCGTCTCGTAGGCGAGCCACTCGGTCGGGCCGTGCGCGTCGAGCACCCCGCGGTACGCCGAGGTGTCCGCGTGCTGCCCCTTCTTGCGGCGCGCGTCCTCCCTCGACTTCTCCCGGGCCGCCTGCATGAGGCCGCGGAAGCCCTGCTCGTCGACGCTGAGGCCGGCCTCGGAGGCCATCTCGAGCGTCAGGTCGATGGGGAAGCCGTAGGTGTCGTGCAGCGCGAACGCCTTCGCGCCCGAGAGCCGGTCACCGCCGGACTGCTTCACCTCGCCGGCCGCGAGGTCGAAGATCTGCGTGCCGGCCTGGAGCGTCTTGCGGAACGCCTCCTCCTCGGCGAACGCGACGCGGCTGATCCGGTCCCACCCGGTGAGCAGCTCCGGGTAGCCCTCGCCCATCTTGTCGCGGCTCACGGGGAGCAGCTCGGGCAGCGACGGGTCGCCGTACCCCAGCAGGCGCATCGAGCGGACGGCGCGGCGCAGGAGGCGGCGCAGCACGTAGCCGCGGCCCTCGTTGCCCGGAGTCACGCCGTCGTTGATGAGCATCATCGACGAGCGGACGTGGTCGGCGACGACCCGGAAGCGCACGTCGTCGGCCGGGTCCGCGCCGTACCGGCGGCCCGTGAGCTCCTGGGCGCGCTCGATGACGGGGAAGACCACGTCGATCTCGTACATGTTGTCCTTGCCCTGCAGCAGGTACGCGACCCGCTCCAGGCCCATGCCCGTGTCGATGTTCTTGCGGGGCAGGGAGCCGGCGACGTCGAAGTCGGACTTGCTGCGCACCGCGGACAGCTCGTCCTGCATGAAGACGAGGTTCCAGAACTCGAGGTAGCGGTCGCCCGCGTCCCAGTCGCGGTCGGCGCCGTACGCCGGCCCACGGTCGATGAGGATCTCCGAGCAGGGACCGCCGGGGCCCGGCACGCCCATCGACCAGTAGTTCTCCTTGGGCGGCAGCCGCACGATGCGGTCGTCGGGGAGCCCGGTGATGCGCTTCCACAGCGCCACCGCCTCCTCGTCGCCGTCGAGCACCGACGGGTAGAGCACCGACTCGTCGAACCCGAAGCCGCCGTCGGCCTGGGCCTTGGTGACCAGCTCCCAGGCGAGCGTGATGGCGCCCTCCTTGAAGTAGTCGCCGAAGGAGAAGTTGCCGCACATCTCGAAGAAGGTGCCGTGGCGGGTGGTCTTGCCGACCTCCTCGATGTCGAGGGTCCGCACGCACTTCTGGATGCTGGTGGCTCGCGGGTACGGCGCGGTCTCCTGCCCGAGGAAGAACGGCTTGAACGGCACCATGCCCGCGTTGACGAACAGCAGGTTCGGGTCGTCGAGGAGCAGCGAGGCCGAGGGCACGACCGTGTGCTCGCCGACCGCCGCGTTGCTCGCGAAGTGGTCGGTGAACCGGCGGCGGATCTCCGCGGTGTCCATCAGCTGCTGCCTTCCTGCCCGGCGCGGGGGCCGGGGGTCGAGTCGAGGGGGTGGTGCGGGGCCGGGGCGGCACCGGCGACCCCGGCGGGGCCGTCGGGGGCCTGATCCGGCGCGGTGATGCTGCCAGGCACCGTGGCGCCGCGCGCACCCGGGGTCAGCTCGGGCAGGCCGTGGGGCACGAGCCCGAACCGCTCGCGCAGCTCGGCGTCCTTCTCCGCGGCGCCGGCGGTGAACTCCTCGGCGAGCATGCGGGCGCCCACCCGGAGCCCCGCGAGCCGGTCGCGGGCCCCGTCGGGCGTGAGCGCCTCGGCGGCCCGCCGGGCGCGCACCGCGGCCCACAGGCCGGCGCCCGCGCCGGTGACGAACCAGATGCCGCCCCTCACGCCGCCTCCTCCGCGCGCTGGCGGGCGTGGAGGTCGCGGCGGGCCTGCTTCAGCTCGGCGCGGCGCGCGCGGCGCGACCGCTTGACCTCACGCCGTACCTCGAAGCGCACGCGGTTGCGGGTCTCGGGGGCGAGCGCGCGCCGTACGCCGTAGGTCACCGCCGCGGCCCGCACCAGCGTCTCGCGCAGCACGAGGTCGGCGAAGAGCCGGCCGTCGACGCGACCTGCGACCTCGACGGTGCGCCGGGGGCCGGCCGGTGCGACGGGGGCCGCGGGCTCGGCGCCGAGGCGGGTGATGACGTAGTCGGGGGCCGGCCGGCGGCGCGCGGCGGGGGCCACCTCGCTGCGGGCGACGTCACCGGCCGCACGGTCCCGCTCCGCCTCCCGGCGCTCCACCGCGGCGACCTGGGCGCGCAGCTCGGCGGCGTCGGCACGGGCGGCGGCGAGCTCGGCGCGGGTGCGCGCCTGGCGGCGCAGCACGACGACGGTGAGCACGAGGACGACGGCCAGGGCGGCGAGCACCAGGCACGGCAGCACCCAGGGCGTCGTCAGTACGTCGCTCATGGAGGGTGACCTTATCGCGGGGTGCTCAACGCGTCGCGCCGTCGCCGGGCTGCCCGCGCACGATCCGGCGGATGCGGGCCCAGCGCTCCCCCAGCGCGGCCTCGGCGCCGTTCGCCGTCGGCTCGTAGTAGGTGCGGTCGGCGACGGGCTCCGGGGCGTAGACCTGGGTGGCGATGCCGTAGGGCGCGTCGTGCGCGTACTGGTACGTCGCGCCGTGGCCGATCTTCTTGGCGCCCGCGTAGTGGGCGTCGCGCAGGTGGGGCGGC
This sequence comes from Nocardioides sp. ChNu-153, assembly GCF_030466625.1. GTDB lineage: Bacteria > Actinomycetota > Actinomycetes > Propionibacteriales > Nocardioidaceae > Nocardioides. Next base: position 312,063 of record NZ_JADEVT010000003.1, on the reverse strand, counting down.
ACCGTGCCGATCTTGCCCGCACGGACGTCGGCCTGCGCGGCGTCGATGGCCTTGTAGACGGCGTTCGACTTCGGCGCGACGGCGAGCGCGACGGTGGCCTGGGCGAGGTTGAGCCGGGCCTCGGGCATCCCGATGAGCTGCACCGCCTGGGCCGCGGCGACCGCCGTCGTCAGGGCGGTGGGGTCGGCCAGCCCGACGTCCTCGCTGGCCAGCACCACGAGGCGGCGGGCGATGAAGCGCGGGTCCTCCCCCGCCTCGAACATGCGGGCCAGGTAGTGCAGCGCCGCGTCGGCGTCCGAGCCGCGCACCGACTTGATGAAGGCGCTGATGACGTCGTAGTGCTGGTCGCCCTGCCGGTCGTAGCGCACCGCGGCCTGGTCGACCGCCGTCTCGGTCGTCGCGAGGTCGATCTCGTCGGAGCCGCGCGACGTCGCGGCTGCGGCTGCAGCCTCGAGGTAGGTGAGCGAGCGGCGGGCGTCGCCGCCGGCCATCCGCACGAGGTGCGCGCGCGCCTCGTCGGTGATGGTGAGCGCGCCGGCGAGACCCCGCTCGTCGCCCAGCGCCCGGTCCATCACCGCGGCCACGTCCTCGTCGGTGAGCGACTGCAGGCGCAGCAGCAGCGAGCGCGAGAGCAGCGGGGAGATGACGGAGAAGTAGGGGTTCTCGGTCGTGGCCGCCACGAGCGTCACCCACCGGTTCTCCACGCCGGGCAGCAGCGCGTCCTGCTGCGCCTTGGAGAAGCGGTGCACCTCGTCGACGAAGAGCACGGTCTCGGTGCCGGTCCGCACCAGGTCGGCGCGCGCCGCGTCGATGGCGGCCCGCACCTCCTTGACGCCGGCGGAGACCGCCGAGACCTCGACGAAGCGCCGCTGCGTCTGCTGCGACACGATCGAGGCGATCGTGGTCTTGCCCGTCCCGGGCGGGCCCCACAGCAGGAGGCTCAGCGACCGGTCGCCCTCGATCAGCTGGCGCAGCGGGGAGCCGGCGGCGCGCAGCTGCTCCTGGCCGGCCAGCTCGTCGAGGGTGCGCGGACGCATCCGCACCGCCAGCGGCGCGGCGGCGTGGTCGGCGGAGCTCAGCGAGCCCGACCCGCTCCGGGCGGGCGGCCGGGCACCCGGGACCTCGAACAGGCCGTCGGCCTCGGGTACGTCGCTCATCCGGCGGGTGCGGCCGGCGCGTCGGGCGCGGCCGGGTCGGCCAGCGGCGTGCGGTCGCGCGAGAGCATCCAGATCATGGCGGCGAAGGACGCGATGCGCAGCGGCCAGCCCAGCCCCAGGCGCAGCGCGGCGAGCACCGCGACGGCCGTGCCGGCCGACAGGGCCCCCGAGTGACCGGCCAGCCACACCGGGCCCTGCAGCAGCACGCCGATCGCGCCGGGGAGCAGGAGCAGCCACGTCAGGCGGGTGCACAGGCGCACGATGCCGCGGTCCTGGTGCCAGGCCGTCGCGTCGCCGGTGACGCTGCCGATGAGGAACCCCATCAGCGGCCAGCCCACGACGCAGCTGGCTCCCACCAGGACGGTGTAGCCGGCGCTGTAGAGGATGCCGGGCAGGAAGTAGGCGAGGGCCTGGTCGTCGACGGAGCCCCCGGACCGGGCCGAGAGGTGCACGAAGAGCCAGCCGATCCCGATGCCCACCAGCGCGTTCACGACGTACTGCACCGTCGAGCGCTGCACGAGCCGCGCGAGCAGGAGCACCACCGTGACGGCGAGGCTGGTGACGAGCCCGAGCTGCAGGTCCTTCGTGCTCAGCCACAGGACCGTGAACAGCACCGTGGGCACGGCCGCCTCCACGATGCCGCGCGCTCCCCCGAAGGCCGCCGCCAGCTGGCGGCGCACGAGTGCCTCGACCGTGTCCACGTCGACCACTGCCCGGGCGGCGGTGGGCTCGCTCATCAGGGCCTCAGCTCGTAGCGGGGGTTGAACATCACCCGGACGCCGTCCTGCACGCCGGCGCGCCCGGTCACCGAGATCGACCGGCCGGCGGAGATGCCGCGGATCGAGCGGCGCCCCAGCCACACGAGCGTCAGGGATCCGGTGCCGTCGGCCAGCTCGGCCTGGAGCGCGGGCACGCCCCCGCGCGGCTGGAGCGTGACGGTGCGCAGGATGCCGAACAGCTGGACGCGCTCGCGGTCGGGGGCGTCGCCGATGCAGGTGCGGCCCTCGCCGCCGTGGTCGCGGCGCAGATCGGAGGTCTCCTGGTCCAGCACCTCCCGGCCGTGCGGCCGCGCGCTGAGACCGAAGCGTCGGCGGGCCGCGTCATCGCTCGCCACTACTGCACCCGGCGGGCCTGCTCGGGGACGGTGATGGGCAGGGCGTCCCCGACCGCCATGGCCTCCTCGCCACGGCGGACGACGACACCGGCCAGCACGTCCTCCCACTCCGCGGCGGCCTCCGCGTCCGCCACCGGGCGGCCCAGGATCGTGGCGCGGAGCATCCAGCGCGGACCGTTGACGCCCACGACGCGGGACGGCTGCTGCGCCTTCGTGCCGTCGGGGCGCTGCACGGTGACCTCGCAGCGCAGCTCGGGGCCGAAGCGACCCTCCTGCTCGACGGCCGAGCCCCCGCGCCGGACGGTCTCGGCCGCGATCAGCGGACGCGTCTCGGCCCACAGGTCACCGTTGCGCGGGGCCGCGAACGCCCGCAGCTCGATGGCGCCCTCGGCTCCGGTGATGATGACCGCCTGGACCTGCTGCGTCTTCTGGTCGACCTGCAGCCGCACGTCGCGACCGGGGCCGGGTGCGATGAGGAGCGAGCCCAGGTCGGCGCGCTCGGCCTCCGGCGCGTCCTTCTCGTCGAACGGGCCCGTCGTCACCACGTCGGTGCGCTGCGGCGCGCCGAACGACGGCGTCAGCGCGGTGGGACCGGCGACGCCGTCACCCTCGACACGGGGCTTGCGGCGGAACTTCACTCACTTCTCCTCTGCGTGGGTGGGGGCCGGTCCATCACCCTCGGGCGCGGTGGTCGCGCCGAATCCCCCCGTGGAACCGTAGCCGCCCGCGCCCCGCACCGACGCCGGAAGGGCGTCGACCTCGACGAAGAAGGCGCGCTCCACCCGTTGGACGACGAGCTGGGCGATCCGGTCGCCGCGCCGCAGCACGATCGGCTCCCGCGGGTCGAGGTTGACCAGCAGCACCTTGACCTCACCACGGTAGCCCGCATCGACCGTCCCCGGCGTGTTCACGATGGAGAGGCCGTGCCGGGCCGCCAGGCCCGAGCGGGGGTGGACGAGCCCCACGTAGCCGTCCGGGAGCGCGAGAGCCACGCCGGTGGGCACGAGCCGCCGCTCCCCCGGCGCCAGCTCGACGTCGACCGCCGTGCGCAGGTCGGCGCCGGCGTCACCCGGGTGGGCGTACGCCGGCGGCTCCAGCCCGGGGTCCAGGCGCAGGAGCGCGACGGTCGGGTCCGCCGGGCGGGGCGGTGCGTCGGGGGTCTCGGCCACGCCGGGAACATAGCCCCCGCCGCCCCCGTCCCGGCGCGGGCGGGCCCGGTGCCGCCCGGGTCGCCCGGGGATGGGAAACTCTGCGACGTGTACGCCGAACGCCTCACCGTCCCGCTGCGGTGGTGGGTGCAGGGCACCATGCTCGTCGCCTCGTTCTGGATCGCGGCGGTCGTCGCCTTCCCGGTGCACCTGGCGTGGGTGCCGTCCGCCATCGCGGTCCTGGTGCTCGCCCTCGTGGCCCTCGGCCTCGCCACGTACGGCGGGGCCCGCGTCGCCGTCACCGAGCACGGCACCCTCGTGGCCGGGCGCGCCGAGGTCGGGCTGGAGCACGTCGGCGACGTCGTCACCCTCGACGCGGAGCAGACCCGGCTCGTCGCCGGCCGGCACGCCGACGCCCGCGCCTACCTCGTCCTGCGGCCCTACCTGCGGCGCAGCGTCAAGGTGACCATCACCGACCCGGCCGACCCCACGCCGTACTGGCTCGTGAGCTGCCGGCGCCCCGAGCGGCTCGCCGCCGCCGTCGCGAGCGCCCGTCAGCTCGGCTGAGCGGTCCCGCTCCGGGCACCCCCTAGGGTTGGGTGGCACGGCCGCCCGAGGGGCGGTCGGTGGACGAACCGCCCCGCGAGGAGGAGCACATGTCGAAGAGCTCGAACGAGGTCGGGAAGAGCTCGAAGGTCTGGACGGCCGGATCGGCGGTCTCCGCCATCGCCGCCGCCGCCGTCGCCAAGAAGGGCCTCACCACGTCGTGGCGCGCCGCGACCGGGAAGAACCCGCCCGCCAACCCGGCCGACCCCGACGTCGAGCTGTGGGAGGCCGTCGCCTGGGCCGTGGCCAGCGGCACGATCATCGCGCTGGCGCGCATGCTCGCGGCCCGCAAGGCGGCGCAGTACTACGCGCGCTCCACGGGCCACCTGCCCGGCGAGCTGCGGGCCGACGGCCAGCGCGCGGACAAGGCGAAGGCCCCCACGCACTGAGCGTGTCGTAGGACGACGAAGGCGCCGCCCTCCCTCGGGAGTGGCGGCGCCTCTGCGTTGCCGGGGCCCTGCGGGCCGGTGCGTCGGCTCGCGCTCAGACGCAGTCGCGGCAGATGAGCCGCGTCGAGTCCGCGAGCTGGCTGCGGTGGTGCACGAGGAAGCAGCTCATGCAGGTGAACTCGTCCTCCTGGCGGGGCTTGACCTCGACGGCCAGCTCCTCGTGCGAGAGGTCCGCGCCGGGCAGCTCGAACGACTCGGCGGCCTCGGTCTCGTCCTCGTCGACCTTGCCGGAGTTCTTGTCGTGACGGCGAGCCTTGAGCTCCTCGATGCTCTCCTCGCTCTGGTCCTCTTCGGTCTTGCGAGGTGCGTCGTAGTCGGTTGCCATCAGATCCCATCCCCGGAAGTAGCTCGTTGCCTGTGCTGGGCGCGGCAGATCATGCACCATCGCCGCCCGGTCCCGCACACCGGTGTCCCGTCTGCGGACACCGGTGCCACCAACAGTGGTCTAGGCACCGCTATTCCCGCTCGTCACCGGCGTGACCGACGGCTCGTCGGCCGCCTCCGCGGGGGCCTCGGCGGAGGTCTCCGCGGGGGTCTCGGCGGGGGTCTCCGCGGGGGTCTCCGCGGAGGTCTCGGCGGCCGCCCCGACGGGGGCCTCGGCGGGCGGCGCCTCGGTGAACCCGGCGGCGACGACGGCGTCGTACAGCTCGTCGAAGCCCTCGGCGGGCGCGACCACCAGCAGCTCGCGTCCGCCGACCCCGGTCGCGGTCGCCACACGTGCGCCGGCCTCGCGGGCGACGAGCACGCCGGCCGCGTGGTCCCAGGGGTGGGTGCCCTCCTCGAGGTAGCCGTCGGCGCGCCCGCCGGCCACGGCGCACAGGTCGAGGGCGCACGAGCCCATCCGCCGCACGTCGCGCACCCGCGGGAGCAGCCCGACGAGCGCCGTGGCCTGACGGCGGCGCTGCTCCGCGTCGTACGAGAACCCGGTGAGCACGAGCCGCTCCGCGAGCGGTGCGGCGTCGCGCACGTGGATCGGCACGCCGTCGGTGCGCGCGCCGCCGCCGGCGTACGCCTCGTGCACGGTGCCCGCCGCCACGTCGACCACGGCGCCCGCGACGACCCGGCGGCCCTCGGCGCTCTCCACCTCGGCGGCGATCGAGACGGCGTACTGCGGGATGCCGTAGAGGAAGTTGACCGTGCCGTCGATCGGGTCGACGACCCAGCGCACGCCGCTGGTGCCGGCGCGGTCGGCACCCTCCTCGCCGAGAATCCCGTCGTCGGGGCGCAGGCGGGCGAGGAGGTCGGTGACGAGGGCCTCGCTGGCGCGGTCGGCCTCGGTCACGACGTCGACGGCGCTCGTCTTGGTGTCGGCAACCGCGACACCCTGGGCGCGGGCACGGCGCACGAGGCCGGCGGCCTGCTGGGCGATGCCGACCGCGAGGTCGCGCAGGTCGGCGTACGGCGTGCCGTCGGGGGCCGTGCCCGGCTTGGGGGCGCGGGCACCGCGGGCCGGGGCGCTCACGCGTCCACCCCGCCGGCGACGGGCTGCCACTGCCGGGGGTTGGGGCAGCAGTCGACGGCGCACCGGTCCCACCGCGGGCCCAGCTCGCCGAGCGCGGGCCGGTCGGGCAGCGCGGCCTCGGGGGCGTCGCTCCCGGCCGCGGCCGCGCGCTCGACCGCGGCCCGCTCCAGGAGCAGGTCGCGGGCCAGCGACACGAAGGAGGGGTGCGTGCCGGCCGTCGCCGCGCGGGCGGCCGGGAGGCCGAGCTCGGCGGCGGTCGCGAGCGCCTCGGTGTCGAGGTCGTAGATGACCTCCATGTGGTCGGACACGAACCCGATCGGGGCCAGCACGACGCCGGGGACGCCCGCGGCCGACAGCTCGGTGAGGTGGTCGTTCACGTCCGGCTCGAGCCACGGCACCTGCGGCGGGCCGGAGCGCGAGCAGTAGACGAGGTCCCACGCGTGGGTGGTGCCCGTGGTGCGCGCCACCTCGTCGGCGATCACGCCCGCGGCGTCGAGGTGCTGCGTGCGGTAGGCGTCGCCCGTCGGACCGCTGCCGTCGTTCATGCTCGTCGGGATCGAGTGCGTGACGAAGACGATCCGCGCCCCCGCGCGGGCCTCCTCGGGCAGCTCGCGCAGCGCGGCGAGCACCGCCTCCACGTTGGGGCGCACGAAGCCGGGGTGGTTGAAGTAGACCCGGAACCGGTCGAGCACCGGCGGCTCCAGGCCCGCGTCGGCGGCGGCGCGGGCGGCGCCGGCGAGGTTCTCGCGGTACTGCCGGCACGACGAGTACGACGAGTAGGCCGACGTCACGAAGGCCGCGGCCCGCCGTACCCCGTCGCGCGCCATCTGCGTGACGACGTCGTCGAGGTAGGGGTCCCAGTTGCGGTTGCCCCAGTAGACGGGCAGGTCGATGCCGTGGGCCGCCAGGTCCTCGCGGATGGCCGCCAGCAGCGCCCGGTTCTGGTCGTTGATCGGCGAACGACCACCGAACAGGTCGTAGTGGGCGCCGACCTCGACGAGCCGCTCGCGCGGGATGCCGCGCCCGCGGGTGACGTTCTCCAGGAAGGGCACGACGTCGTCCGGACCCTCGGGGCCGCCGAAACCGACCAGGAGGAGGGCGTCGTACGGGCTGACGTCGGGGGCGTCGGTGGGGGGCGGGGACGTGTCGCTCGGCATGGCGCCATCGTAGGGAGGCGGAGGGCACGCGCTGATGCCGGGAGGGACGCCCGGGCGGCCTAGGCTCGGTCGTCGTGCTGACGTCGTACACCCGGATCCTGCGGCTGCCGGGAGCCCTCGCGTTCAGCCTCACGGGGCTGGTCGCCCGCATCCCCATCTCCACCGTCTCGCTCGGCATCGTGCTGCTCGTCTCGGAGCACACGGGCTCGTACGGCGTCGCCGGCGCCGTGTCGGCCGTCTACGTGCTGGCGAACGCCGCGCTCGCGATCGTGCACGGCCGTCTCGCCGACCGGCTGGGGCAGGCCCGGGCCCTCGCGCCGGCCATCGTCGTGTTCGGGATCGCCGGCACGGCGCTGGTCGCCGCGGTCGGGACCGAGGCGCCCCTGTGGACCGCGTACGTCGCGGCCGCCGTGGCCGGGGCCGCCCTGCCCCAGGTCGGCTCGTGCGTGCGGGCCCGCTGGGCCCACGTGCTGCGCGGCGACACCGCGGGCGTGCAGACGGCGTTCGCGCTCGAGGCGGTCGTCGACGAGGCGGTCTTCATCACCGGCCCGATCCTCGTCACGGTGCTGGCCACCGCGTGGGACCCCGCCGCCGGGCTGCTCGTCGCGGTGGCCGCCGGCGTGCTCGGCACCCTGGCGCTGACCGGCCAGCGGGGCACCCAGCCCCCGGTCGAGCGCCGTACGACGATGTCGGCGGCCCGTCCGCGGATGCCGTGGGCGACCATCGCCGCGCTCACCGCGTCGAGCTTCGGCCTCGGAGCCGTCTTCGGCTCGGCCGAGGTGGCCACCGTCGCGTTCGCGGAGGAGCAGGGCGCGAAGGCGTGGGCCGGTGTGCTGCTGGCCGCCTGGGCCCTCGGCAGCCTCGCCGCCGGCGTCGTCGTCGGAGCCGTGCAGTGGCGCGTCGGGCCGCACGCGCGGATGCGCTGGGCCGCGCTCGCCCTCACCGTCGCCATGGCGCCCCTGCTCGTGGTGCCCTCCGTCCTGGTGCTGGGCGTGTGCCTGCTGGTGGCGGGCGCCGCCATCTCCCCCACCCTCATCAGCGCCATGAGCCTGGTGCAGCAGGCGGCGCCGGCCACCCGCGTCACCGAGGCCATGGCCGTGCTCCACACCGGCATGGCCGCGGGCATCGCGCCCGGCGCGGCCCTGGCGGGCGTGTGCATCGACACCTGGGGCGCGCAGGCCGCGTACGCCGTGCCGGTGGTCGCCGGGGTCGTCGCCACCGTCGCCGCCTGGGCGACGCCCGTCCCCGCGACGGTCCCCGAGGCCGGGGCCGCTGCGCCCCTGCCGCGCGACGTGCCGACGCCCTAGGCTCCCGCCCCATGGGCGCTGCGAGCTGGTCGAACTGGGCGGGGACGGCGACCGCCCACCCCGCGACGACGAGCACCCCCCGCGACGTCGGTGACGTCGTCGCGGCCGTGCACCGGGCCCGGTCGCACGGCTCGACCGTCCGGATGGTCGGCACCGGCCACAGCTTCACCGACGTGGCGCTCACCGACGGCGAGCTGCTGCACCCCGAGGGGCTCGTCGGCGTGGTCGACGTCGACCGCGCGGCGATGACCGTGACCGTGCTCGCGGGCACGCCGCTGAAGGTGCTCAACGCCGAGCTCGAGCGCCTCGGCCTCACGTTGCACAACATGGGCGACATCGCCGAGCAGACGGTCGCGGGCGCCGTGTCGACGGGCACCCACGGCAGCGGGGGCACGTGGGCCGGGCTCGGCGCCCAGGTCGTCGGCCTCGAGCTGGTGACCGGCACCGGCGAGGTGGTGGTGGCCACGCCCACCGAGAACGCGGACGTGCTCGACCTCGCGCGCGTCTCCCTCGGCGCCCTCGGGGTCCTCACCCGGGTCACCCTCGCCGTCGAGCCGCTCCTCCTGCTCGAGGCCGTCGAGCAGCCGATGACGTGGGACGAGGCGATCGGCTCGCTCGACGCGCTGCTCGACGAGAACCACCACGTCGACCTGCACTGGTTCCCCCACACCGACCGCCTGCTGACGAAGCGGGACAACCGTCTCGACGCCGACCTCGACGAGGCCCGGCCGCTGGGTCGGGCGCGAGGCTGGGTCGACGACGAGCTGCTCGCGAACACCGTCTTCGGCGGCGTCGTCGCGCTGGGCAACCGCGTCCCCGCGCTCGTGCCCACCCTCAACCGGGTGGCCGCGCGGGCGCTGTCGCCGCGCACGTTCTCCGACGTCCCCCACCGCGTTCTCACGTCGCCGCGCCGGGTGCGCTTCCGCGAGATGGAGTACGCCGTGCCCCGCGCCGCGGGCCCCGCCGTGCTGGCGGAGGTACGGCGCACCATCGCCGCCGCGGACTGGCGCATCGGGTTCCCCGTCGAGATCCGGGCCGCCCGCGCCGACGACGTGCCCCTGTCGACGGCGTACGGGCGGGACTCGCTCTACCTGGCGTTCCACGTGCCCGCGGCGGTCGACCACACGGCGTACTTCGCCGGGGTGGAGCCGGTGCTGCGCGCCCACGACGGGCGCCCGCACTGGGGCAAGCTGCACACGCGGACCGCGGCCGACCTCGCGCCGGCGTACCCGCGGTTCGACGACTTCCTCGCGCTGCGCGAGCGCCTCGACCCCGACCGGGTGCTGGCGAACGCCTACACCCGCCGGGTGCTGGGCGACTGAACCCCGCCGCTCCCCGCGCCCGCGCCCCTCAGGCGGCGGACGGCCCGGCCGGCAGGGGCGCGCGCCAGCCCCGCCACATCGCGAGCAGCCGCCACACCAGGCAGGTCCCGGCGCCGACCACGGCGACCGGCAGCAGCGGCAGTCCGAGCTCGAGCCCCCCAACGGCGACGGCGGCCCCGGCGAGCGCGGGCGTGGCGTAGAGCTCGCCGCGGAAGACGACCGGCACCTGCCCGGCCAGCAGGTCGCGCACCATGCCGCCGCCGATCCCGGTCACCATGCCCAGGAGCGCCGCCGGGAGCGGGCCCAGGCCGTAGTCGAGGGCCTTCACGGCGCCGGCCACGCAGAAGACCGCCAGCCCGAACGCGTCGAAGACGCCGACGGGCCGCTCGAGGCGGCCCAGCGTGGGGTGGAAGCGGAAGGTGACGAGCCCGGCCACCACCGGCACGAGCAGGTAGCGCCAGTCGGCGAGCGCGGCCGGGGGCACGGCGCCGATGAGCACGTCGCGCAGGAACCCGCCGCCCAGGCCCGTCGTGCCCGCGAGCACGAGCACGCCGAAGAGGTCGAGCCGCCCGCGCACGGCGACGAGCGCCCCGGAGATCGCGAACACGAAGATGCCGACGAGGTCGAGCACGACGAGCAGCACGGCACTGTCGAGGTCCCACGATCCCACCGCGGGAGCGTAGCCCCGGCCGGTCGCCCACGCCGGGGCGGTCCCGGGGCGTAGGCTCGGCGGTCACGACGGACCCCGCGGGGCGACCCCACCGCGCGGCGCCGTCGCGGCACGACCGACGACCAGCGACCGCGAGCAGGAGGCAGCCATCCCGATGGTCCACCTGACGCTCACGGGCCTCAGCCAGGACAAGCGTCGCCTGGTGCTGGTCAGCGACGCGGGCGTCGAGTTCACGCTCGACGTCGACGCCCGACTCCGCGCGGCGCTGCGCGGCGACACGGACCGACTCGGCCAGTTGGAGATCACGATGGAATCGACCCTGCGTCCCCGCGACATCCAGGCCCGGATCCGGGCCGGGGCGTCACCGGACGACGTCGCGCAGGCCGCGCAGACGACGGTCGAGCGCATCATGGGCTTCGTCGCGCCGGTCCTCGCCGAGCGTGCCCACGTCGCCGAGCGCGCCCAGGCCTCCTCCCTGCGCCGCCGCGGGGACGGCGCCACCGCCGCCCGCACCCTCGGCGAGGCGGTCGCCGCCCACCTGCGCTCCCGCGCCCTGTCCCCCGACGCCGTGACGTGGGACGCGTGGCGGCGCGACGACGGCCGCTGGACCCTGAGCGGCACCTTCGTCGCCGGCAAGCGGCGCGGCACCGCCACCTTCACGTTCGACCTGCGCGGCAGCTACGTGGTCGCCGACGACGAGGACGCCCGCTGGCTCATCGGCGAGGTGCCCGACGCGCCGAGCGACCCCGTCCGCGACGACCTGCAGCAGGCCCGCCGACGCCGCGCCGCCGGAGCCCGCTCCCGCACCGCGGACGCACTGCTCGACCTGCCGTACGACGACTCCCCCGCCGGGCCCGCCGCCGAGCCGGGTGGGCTCGGCGCCGACGCGCTCGACCTGGCCAACGACGGGGCGGGCGACGGGGCCGGCGACGCCGACCGCGAGGCGACCGTCGACCTGGGCGACCTCGGCGAGCTGCGTGCCGCCGTCACCGGAGCCGCGGCGCCGGAGGACGACCTCGGCCCGTCCGAGGCCGACCACGTCGAGGCCGTCGGGGAGCCCGCGGGCGACCTCGACACCCCGGCGGCCCCGTCCGACGCTGACCGCGCCGACCCGGACCCCACCGACGCGGACCCGACGGACCCGCATCAGGACCAGGGCGAGCAGCCCGCCGAGCCGGAGCCGGCGCCCGCGCCGCGCCGGCCGGCCCGCAAGGCCCGCGGCCGCGCCTCGGTGCCGAGCTGGGACGAGATCATGTTCGGCGGCGGGCGGGGCGAGTAGGCCCCGCACCACCCCTCCGAGCACCCCACGGACGTGACGCAGACCACTACGCTGCGGCCCATGTCCTACTTCGTCACCGGTGCCACCGGGTTCATCGGCCGCTTCCTCGTGGCCGAGCTGCTCCGCCGGCGCGAGGGTGACGTCCACGTCCTCGTCCGCCGCACCTCGCTCCCCCGCTTCGAGCGGTACGCCGCGGAGTGGGGCAGCGACCGGGTCCACCCGGTCGTCGGTTCGCTCGACGAGGAGGGCCTCGGCGTCGAGGCCGACTGGGTCGCGCAGCACGCCGGGACCGTCGACCACTTCCTCCACCTCGCCGCGAGCTACGACATGGCCGCGAGCGCCGCGACGAACGACCGGCTGAACCTCGGCGGCACCCGCCACGCCCTCGAGCTGGCCGCCGCCCTCGACGCGGGCTGCTTCCACCAGGTCTCCTCGGTCGCCGCAGCGGGCGACCACCACGGGCCGTTCCGCGAGACGGACGTCGACGTGGGGCAGCGGTTCTCCTCGCCGTACCACCGCACGAAGTTCGAGTCCGAGCGCATCGTGCGGGAGACCGCGTCCGTGCCGTGGCGCATCTACCGACCCTCGGTCGTCGTCGGGCACTCCCGCACCGGGGAGATGGACAAGGTCGACGGGCCCTACTACTTCCTACCGATGATCCGCCGCCTGCGCGACACCCTCCCGGGGTGGACGCCGCTCCTGGGCGTCGACCTGGGCGACACCAACGTGGTGCCGGTCGACTTCGTCGCCGCCGCGCTCGACCACCTCGCGCACCTGCCGGGGCGCGACGGGGAGACGTTCCACCTCGTCGACCCCGAGCCGCAGCCCGTGCTGGAGATGGTGAACGCGCTGTGCGCGGCGGCCGGCGCGCCCCGGTTCGCCGGGTCGGCGACGACCGGACGTCCGTCGCTGGGGCGGCTGCTCCCCCGCGGCCTGCGGCCCGCCGACGTCGCCGCCACGGTGCTCGGCACGCCGGTCGCGCAGGCGGTGCTGGAGCGCACCGTGGGACGCCTGGGCCTGCCGGCCTCGGTGCTCGCCCACACCTCGTTCCCGTCGGTGTTCGACGCCACCCGCACCACGCGGGCCCTGGCCGGCTCGGGCATCACGGTGCCCCGCTTCGAGTCGTACGCCGCCACGCTGTGGACCTACTGGGAGGAGCACCTCGACGACCACGTCGGGCGCAGCCGCTCCGCCCGGGCCGCGCTCGGCGGCCGCCACGTCGTCATCACCGGCGCCTCCTCGGGCATCGGGCGCGTCACCGCCCTCAAGGTCGCCCAGGCCGGCGGCGTGCCGGTGCTCGTCGCCCGCGGGCGGGAGAAGCTCGACGCCCTGCGGCGCGACATCGAGCGGGCGGGCGGCACCGCCCACGTCTACCCCTGCGACCTCTCCGACCTCACCGCCATCGACGACCTCTGCGGTGCGCTCATCCGCGACCTCCCCGGCGTGGACGCCGTCGTCAACAACGCGGGGCGCTCCATCCGCCGCTCGCTGCGGCTGTCCCAGGACCGCTTCCACGACTTCGAGCGCACGATGCAGCTCAACTACTTCGGCGCCATCCGCCTCGTGATCGGGCTGGTGCCGGTGCTGCGGCAGGGCGACGGCGGCCACGTCGTCAACATCTCCTCGATCGGGGTGCAGACCCACCCGCCGCGGTTCTCGGCGTACGTCGCCTCCAAGGCCGCGCTCGACGCCTGGAGCACCGTCGTGGCCTCCGAGCTCGTCGGCGAGGGCGTCACGTTCACGAACGTGCACATGCCGCTCGTGCGCACGCCGATGATCGCGCCCACGAAGCTCTACGACCGGTTCCCGACCATCTCGCCGGCGCAGGCCGCCGACCTCGTCGTCACGGCGCTCGTCGAACGTCCCCACGAGGTCAACACCCCGCTCGGCAACGCAGGCGCCGTGGCGCACACGCTCGCTCCGAAGCTGGCGTTCCGGGTGCTCAACATGGCGTACCACGTGTTCCCCGACTCGGCGGCGGCCCGCGGCCCGGCCGCCGGGACGGCGGGCGGGGAGGGCGGCGGCAAGGGCGGGGAGGGCGGCTCGCAGAGCGAGCAGCTCATGCTGGCGCGGGTGTTCCGCGGCGTGCACTGGTGACGTCGGCGCCCGCGGCGAGCCGGTCGCGCACCGCGACGGCGGCCGCACGGCCGGCGCGGTTGGCCCCGATCGTGCTGGCCGAGGGCCCGTAGCCGACGAGCTGCACCCGCGGGTCGGCCACGACGGTGGTGCCGTCGAGCACGATGCCGCCCCCGGGCGCCCGCAGCTGCAGCGGGGCCAGGTGGCCCGTGTCCGGCCGGAACCCGGTCGCCCACACCACCACGTCGAACGCGCGGTGGCTGCCGTCGGCCCAGACGGCCCCGTCCGGCACGAAGCGCTGCGGCATCGGGAGGCGCGCGTACGCGCCGAGGGCCACCGCCCGCTGCTCCTGCGGGCGCAGGTGCAGCCCGGTGACGCTCACGACGCTGCGGGGCGGCAGCCCGCGCCGTACCCGCTCCTCGACGAGCGCGACCGCGGCGCGACCGTCGAACGGCTCCACCTCGCCGTCGCGCCACAGCGGCGGGCGCCGCGTGGCCCACAGGGTCCGCGAGGTGCCCGCGACCTCCCCGAGCAGCTGCACCGCCGAGGCCCCGCCCCCCACGACGAGGACCGTGCGGCCGGCGAGGTCCGCGGGCCCGTCGTACGCCGACGAGTGCAGCGTGCGACCGGCGAAGGTCTCGATCCCGGCGACGTGCGGCACGAAGGGCCGGCGCCACGTGCCGGTGGCGCTGACCAGGGTGCGGGTGGGCCAGGCGCGCCCGTCGCGGGCCCGGACCAGCAGCGTCCCGTCCGGCTCCGGGTCCACCCGGGTGACGTCGACGGGCCGCTCGACGGGCAGCGCGAAGCGGGCCTCGTGCTCCGCGAAGTACGCCGGCACGACCTCCCGGGCGGGTGCGTGCGGGTCGCCGTCGGGCAGCGGGAGGCCCGGCAGCGCGGCGACGCCGTGCACGTCGGCCATCGTCAGCGAGTGGGCCCGGTGCTGCCACGCGCCGCCCGGCGCGGCGTACGCGTCGAGGACGACGTGCTCCACGCCCAGCCGGCGCAGGTGGAACGACGCCGACAGCCCGGCCTGCCCGGCACCGACGACCACCGCGTCGTGGAGGCTGCGCGTCGTGCTCACACCCGGAGAACGCGGACCGGGGTCCATTTGTGCCCGGGCACGCCGGTTGACCGCCTCACTCCCCGAACGGCAGCGGCTCGGACACGAGCGAGACGGCCTTGGCACGGGCGGCCGTGAGCCGGCGGCGGTGGTGCTGGCGGCACAGCACCTCGTAGGCCACCTCGGCGGGCGGCTGTCCGGTCTGGTCGACGTCGCCGACGACGACCTGGTCGCCCTCCGTCACCATGACGCCGTCCTCGGTCCGCGCGTTGTGCGTCGCCCGCTGGCCGCACCAGCACAGGGCCTCGACCTGGAGCACCTGCATGCGGTCCGCCAGCTCGACCAGCCGGGCCGAGCCCGGGAAGAGCCGGGTGCGGAAGTCGGTGAGGATGCCGAAGCAGAACACGTCGATCTGCAGCTCGTCGACGACCTTGGCGAGCTGCTCGATCTGCTCCGCCGAGTAGAACTGGGCCTCGTCGCAGATGAGGTAGTCGATGCGCCTGCCCCGGGTCAGCTCCCCGACCACGTAGCGCCAGAAGTCGAAGTCGTCGGCCACCTCGGCGGCGTCGTGGAAGAGCCCGAGCCGTGAGGAGATGGTCGCCGAGCCGGCGCGGTCGTGGCTCGTGAAGATGTGCCCCACCCGCCCCCGCGTCGCGTGGTTGTGGTTGGTCTGCAGGGCGAGCGTGCTCTTCCCCGAGTCCATGGTCCCGGTGAAGAAGTGCAGTTCAGCCACGAGGGAACATCCTAGGCCCGGGGAGCCGACCGTTCAGCCCGCGTTCAGCGGAGGTGCGGCACGATGACGCCCATGCGCGTGCTGGTGGTCGACGACGAGCGCCGCCTGGCGCGGTCCCTGGAGCTGGGTCTCGAGGCCGAGGGCATGGCGGTCGACGTCGCGCACGACGGCACCGACGGCCTGTGGATGGCTCGGGAGAACACGTACGACGCGATCGTCCTCGACCTCATGCTGCCGGGCATCAACGGCTACCGCGTGTGCGCGACGCTGCGCGCGGAGGAGAACTGGACGCCGGTGCTCATGCTCACCGCCAAGGACGGCGAGTGGGACCAGGTCGAGGGCCTCGACACCGGCGCCGACGACTACCTCACCAAGCCGTTCTCGTTCCCCGTCCTCGTGGCCCGGCTGCGGGCCGTCGCCCGGCGCGGCGCGCGCGAGCGGCCCACGGTGCTCGAGGCCGGGGACCTGCGGCTCGACCCCGCGGCGCGGCGGGCCTGGCGCGGCGACGTCGAGCTGTCGCTCACCTCCCGCGAGCTGTCGCTGCTCGCCTTCCTGCTGCGCCACAAGGGAGACGTCGTCTCCAAGCGGCGGGTGCTCGACTCGGTGTGGGACGACGACTTCGACGGCGACCCCAACATCGTCGAGGTCTACGTGCGGCACCTGCGCAACAAGCTCGACCGGCCCTTCGACCGCGCCGCCATCCAGACCGTGCGGGGCGCCGGCTACCGCCTCTCCAGCGACGGCGGCTGAGCCGTGTCCGCTCCCGCGACGCCCCCACCCGCCGTCCCCCCGGTACGGCGGCGCGCCGGCGTCCGCGCCCGCACCACGGCCGCCGCCACGCTCGTCGTGGCCCTCGCCTTCGCCGTCGGCGCGGTCGCGCTCGTGCTCGCCCTCGGTGCCTCGCTGCGCGGCGCGGCCGGCGACACCGCCGAGAACCGCGCCGAGGAGCTGGCTGCCGCTCTGGAGCAGGGCGGCGTCGCGGCGCTGCCGTCCGACGACCCCGACGGCGGCGACGACGAGCAGGACGTCGACGACATCGCCTGGCAGGTGACGCGCGGCAGCACGCTCGTGGCGTCGTCGGGCACGGGCGGCCTCACCCTGCCCCGCGCCGACGGCACCACCCGGCTCGACGGCGACCGGTACGTCGTGCGCACCGACGACGTGGAGGTGGGCACCGGCGACGACGAGCAGGAGCACGTCGTGGCCGTCGCCGTGACGCTCGAGGACGCCGAGGACTCCGTCGCCGCGCTCTGGCCGCTGCTCGCCACCGGGATCCCCGTGGCCGTGCTGCTGGTGGGCGTCACCACGTGGCTCGTCACCGGGCGCGCCCTGCGCCCCGTGGAGCGGATCCGCGCGGAGGTCGCGACGATCGGCTCCGGGGCCCTCGAGCGCCGCGTCCCCGTCCCCCCGTCGGGCGACGAGGTCGCGCGCCTGGCCACCACGATGAACGCGATGCTCGAGCGGCTCGAGACGGCCGCGCACCGCCAGCGCGCCTTCGTCTCCGACACCTCCCACGAGCTGCGCTCGCCGCTCGCGAGCCTGCGCCAGACCGCGGAGGTCGCCCGCGCCCACCCGGGCGCGCTCGACGAGGGCGAGCTCGTGACGGCGGTGCTCGAGGAGACCACCCGCCTGCAGCACCTCGTGGAGCAGATGCTCGTGCTCACCCGCACCGAGGAGGGGGCGGCGACGCGTCGGCGTACCGAGGTCGACCTCGACGACCTGCTCCTGACCGAGGTCGCGCGCCTGCGCCGCAACCGTCCCGACCTCCGGGTCGACGGCGCGGGCGTGACGCCGCTGCGCACCACCGGCGACGGACCCGCCCTGGGCCAGGTCGTGCGCAACCTCGTCGACAACGCGGCGCGCCACGCGACCGGGACGGTCGCCTTGTCTGTGGCTTCGTTCGCTTGGTGGCGGGGTTTTTGCAGCGCTCCGTGGCGGTCTTGTTGCCGCGATCACGCAGGGCTGGCTGCAGGTAGGTGTCGCGGTCTGAACCGAGAGGGGTGCGCCCGGTCGGGGCCGTTTGGATCGCTGCCGCTACATCAGAGTCCGAAGGCTCCGCCGCTGACGAGGATCACGATGCCGAGGCCGATGAGAACGATGGGGAAGAGGATGTGCTCCCAGCGTTCGAGCACTTCGGCGATCGGGGGGCGGGTGGCGACGAACTTTGCCAGGGCCACCAGGACCGCGACGAGCGCGAGGAAGACGATGCAGTAGGCGACTACTGCGAGAGGTTCCACGCTGAGGAAGACAGGGGTGTAGACGCCGATGTTGTCGCCGCCGTTGGCAAGGGTGACGCCTGCGACTGTCCACACGCCGACCTTCTTGCCGGCAACCTTGGCCTCGTCGTCATCGTCGTCATCGTCTCCGCGCCAGGCCTGCCATGCGGCCCAGAGGCCGAGGCCCAGAGGGATGAGACCGAAGTACGGGATGGCTGCCGAGGGCAGGAATGCTCCGGCACCGATGGTCACCAGGACCGCGGCACCGAGGATGCCGGCGAATCCGAGGTACTGGCCGGCCAGAATGCGGGCGGTAGTGCCGCGCTGGCCTGCCCCTCGCGCGAAGAAGAGGGAGAGCACGATGATGTCGTCGATGTTGGTCGCTGCGAACAGGCCCATCGCCTGCAAGACCGAGGTGAGGATCATGCGCCCTCCCCAGCTGCGTCGCATCCGGGAAGCGAGCAGGCGGGATCGATGCACGGGGCGTCTTCGTCCACTGCCAGGGTGGCATCGACCAGTGCCGTCAGCGCCTGCGCCAGGTGCGAATCGGCGATCTCATATCGTGTCCGACGACCCTCGGTCTCGGAGACGACGATCCCGCAATCGCGCAGGCATGCCAGGTGGTTGGACACGTTCGGGCGTGTCAGGTCCAGATCTCGGGCCAGTTCCGCCGGGTAAGCGGGATGGTCGAGCAGGGTCAAGATGATCCGGGATCGAGTGGGGTCGGCCAGTGCACGACCCAGGCGGTTCATCACGTCGAGACGCGAAGCAATAGTCAGCATGGACTGAACTATACAGCGCGCACTGAACACTCGGTCACAGGCGTCAGCCCAGATCGCATGCCCGTAAGGGGAACCCTCACCGGACACCACCGCTACTTATCGAGAGGAACGACGGCACGCCTGGCGGGCTGTCCCGTAAGACCCGTCCGGTGAACTGTCCGGTGAAGGGAGGCTATATGACACACTGGGGAGCATGTCCCCCTTGAAGGTCGGCTATGCCCGAGTCTCCACCGACGAGCAGGACCTGACCGCGCAGCGTGACGGACTCGCGGCGTTCGGCGTCGATCCCAAGCGCATCTACGTCGATCACGGGCTCACGGGCCGCAACGCCGACCGTGAGGGCCTGCGGCAGGCGCTGGCTGCCTGTCGGGACGGCGATACATTCGTGGTCACCAAGCTCGATCGGCTGGCGCGTTCAGTCCGTGATGCCCACCAGATCGCCGACGACCTCGCGGCGCGGGAAGTGAAGCTGAGCATCGCCGGATCGGTGTACGACCCGACCGACCCGATGGGGAAACTGTTGTTCAACGTGCTGGCGATGGTCGCCGAATTCGAAGCCGACCTCATCCGTGCCCGCACCCGCGAGGGGATGAAGGTCGCCAAGGCCAAGGGCCGGCTGCGCGGGAAGTCACCGAAACTCACCCCCCGGCAAGAAGCTCACCTCGTCCAGCTACATGCCGCCGACGAGCACACCGTGGGCGAGCTGGCCGAGCTGTTCAGCGTGGGCCGCTCCACGGTCTACCGCGCCCTTCAGCGCGCCGAGCGCGGGCGCGAGAACGCCTTGCAGTAGGTGCGTCGTGGACGCTCGAGCGCGGTGGCGAATCCTCAGGCTCCACGTCGAGGACCAGGTGCCCCTCGCGCGCTTAGCTCGCGAGACCGATGTAGGGCTGCGGACCCTGGAGCGCTGGCACGCCCGCTACCGCGCCGACGGCTACGCCGGACTGGAGACAGCCTCGCGAGCGGACACCGGCTCCCGCCGCCTTCCGCCCGACCTCGTCCACCTGATCGAGGGCCTGGCACTGAGCAAGCCGCGGCCGGCCATCGCCACCATCCACCGCAAAGTCACCGGCATCTGCGCCGCCCGGAAGTGGCCGGTCCCCTCCTACTCGGTGGTGTGGGACATCGTGCGGACCCTGGATCCCGGCATGGTCACCCTCGCCCTGGAGGGCGCAGCGTCCTACCGCGACAAGCACGAGCTGGTGCTCCGCCGGCAAGCAGAGCTGCCCAACGCGATGTGGCAATCCGATCACACCATGCTCGACATCCTGGTGGTGGGCACCGACGGCAAGCCCGCACGGCCATGGCTGACAACGATCCTCGACGACTGCTCCCGGGCGGTCTGCGGCTACACAGCCTTCCTGGGCGCACCGTCGGCGATGAACACCGCCCTGGCGCTGCGCCAAGCGATCTGGCACAAGACCGACCCGGCCTGGCCGATGTGCGGCCTGCCCGACGTGCTCTACGTCGACCACGGCAGCGACTTCACCAGTGACCAGCTCGCCCACACCGCCGTCGACCTCCACATCCGACTGATCCACTCCACCGTCGCCCGACCCCAGGGCCGCGGCAAGATCGAGCGGTTCTTCGGCACCATCAACACCGAGCTACTCGCCACCCTGCCCGGACACATCACCGAAGGGCACCCCTGGCCGACACCGAAACTGTCCCTGGCCGAACTCGATAGCGCCCTGGAGGCGTTCGTGGCCACCTACAACGACCGCACGCACAGCGAGCTCGGAACCTCCCCGCGCAGCGCGTGGATCGCCGATGGCTGGCTGCCCCGAATGCCCGAGAGCCTGGAAGACCTCGACGGACTGCTGTTGACCGTCGCCAAGACCCGCGTCGTGCGCCGCGATGGCATCCGCTTCCAGGGCCTGCGCTACGTCTCGCCAACTCTGGCCGGCTACGTCGGACGCTCGGTCGTGATCCGCTACGACCCCCGCGACATCACCGAGATCCGCGTCTTCGATCACGACGAATTCGTCTGCAAGGCCGTCAACCAAGAGCACCACGACCAGAAGGTCAGCCTCAAGGAGATCCAGGCCGCGCGCAACGCCCGCCGCCGGGCGCTGCGAGCCGGCATCAACGAACGCATCGCCCTCGTGGCCGCACCTACCGAGACGCCACGGATCACCGAAGCACCGGCTCCGGCGCCGAGGTCGGCGTTGAAGATCTACAAGGAGGACCTCAGGTGAGCCAGCGCTTCATCGTCACCAAGGAGCACCGCCGCTTCACCGAGTTCGCCGACGCCGTGCGCCGCGGGCACACCATCGGTTTGTGCTTCGGATCAGCCGGCGTAGGAAAGACACTCTCCGCGCGCCGCTACGCACACTACGAGAAGGCTCATGACCTGCTGACCTACTGGGGGCCGCGCTCCGACAACGACGCCAAGATCTACGCCGCCTTGAACCGGAGCCGCACCGTGCTCTACACCCCCAGCGTGCTGACCACCCCGCGGACCCTGAAGGACGAGCTGACCCAAGCCATCACCCGCACCAACATGTGCATCGAGCAGCACCTCGTACCTCCCGGCACGGCCACTCCCGAGGCCTGGGGATGGCGACACGGCAGGAACTACGTGGAGCTGATCATCGTCGACGAGGCCGAACGACTGCGTCCCGCCGCGCTGGAACTGCTGCGCGATCGCTACGACCGCGACGACATCGCCCTGATCCTGATCGGCATGCCCGGCCTGGAGAAGCAGTTCAGCCACTACCCCCAGTTCTACAGCCGAGTCGGCTTCGCCCACCAGTACCGGCCCCTGGGACAAGACGAACTGCTGTTCGTCCTCGACCGACACTGGCGATCCCTCGGCAAGACCCTCGACCCCGACGACTTCACCGACGCCCAAGCCATCGCAGCCATCGCACGGATCACCCGCGGCAACTTCCGGCTCCTCGAACGCCTCTTCCCCCAGATCCAGCGGGTCCTGAAGATCAACGAACTCGACACCATCACCAACGACGTCATCGAAGCCGCACAGAGCACCCTGGTCATCGGTGCCACCTGACCCCGCCACGAAGCGACCGAAGAACCCCGCCATTCAGCAGACGAAGTCACAGGCGGGGCGGGTCAGAAACGTTGTTCCGTCGTCCGTCGGTTTTGAGCCGGTTTGATTCAGGACTCGGGTTTCGAACCTGCGCTCGCAGGCGTGCCCCCGGACAGCGTCTTCGGTGGGCGATCGTGCGTCGCTAAAGGGCGAGGCGGGCTACGCGTATCGCGTCCGTGGTTGCCCAGGCGACGGTTCCATGCCCGCCGATGTTTGTTGAGCTCGCGGGCAGAGAGATCGGGAGTTACTGCAGTCCGGGGAGGGCCCTTGCGGCTCCTCCCCGGACTGAATTTTCGTGCCGCCCGCAGCTCGATCTTCGGTCTTCAGTCGGCTCACGGTGGCGTGGTGCTTCAGACTGTCAGGAGTTCAGCAGCTCCTGCATGGTCGCGATCTCTGCGGTCTGGTCCTCGACGATCTGTCCCGCCAGGGCGACGGCTTCGGGGTTCTCGCCGTCCTCCTGCTCGGTCTCAGCCATCTCGATGGCACCTTCGTGGTGCTCGATCATCATGGTCAGGAACGCCTCGTCGAACTCGGAGCCGCTGGAGTCCTCGAGGGAAGCCATGTCCTCCTCCGACATCATCCCGTCCATGCCCGGCATGCCCTCGTGGTCCATGCCTTCGTGATCGACTTCCTCAGCGCCCCAGTCCTCCAGGAAGCCCTGCATGGTCTCGATCTCCGGGCCCTGCGCGTCGGCGATCTGCTGGGCGAGCGCGAGAACCTCTGCGTTCTGAGTGCGTCCTTCGGCGAGGGCGGCCATCTCGGTGGCCTGCTCGTGGTGGGGGATCATCTGCTGGGCGAAGGTCACGTCGCTGTCGTTGAAGTCGGCGCCCGACTCCGCTGAACCACTGCTGTCGCTGTTCGAGTGACCCCCGTGGCCCCCGCTGCTATCGCTGTCGCCGTTGCCGCACGCGGCCAGGCCGAGGGAGAGAGTTGCGGCGAGGGCGAGCGCGGCCGTGGCGCGCCGCTTGGCGCCCCGCGACGAGGCGGGCTTGAAGGCGTGAAGGTTCAAGGTAATGCGCATGAGTTTGTCTCCTGCGGTGTGACGTGTGCTGGTGGATGGTTGCTGAGCGCCAGCTCCGACCATGCGCAGCGACTGCAGATCAGCCGATCAGCAGTCACGCTCCGCGGTCGGGCTGGCGAGAGGCGCTCAGCAACGGTGCACACACGTCAGATCACGCCGGGCCCATGGCGGGCTGAACAGCTGCGGGGATGGCGGCGTCTGGAGCAACGCGCTCCATCGCGGCGCGATGAACAGAGGTCGCCAGGGCCGAGCGCTCAACAGTCCCAGGGCGATCAGCACCGACGCGATGCCGACCACGAGGGCGATGCACAGCATCAAGACGTCATGCCCCCCGCAACCGGCATCACCTGAGTCCCCCCCGTGGCCCCCGTGAGCGCCGTGGGTGCCGTGACCGGCATCGCCGGTTTCGTGGCACGCCACGGCTGCAGTTGCGGCCGTTGTCGCGGCGGCTGGCTCGGTAGTGGCGGCTGCAGAGTGCTCGCTCGCCTCGCCCGCCTTGGAGATCGAGGGAGTGAGCGTGGCGGGCGCGAGTTCCGCCGTCGTCGTCAGGTTCTTCGTTTCGGTGGTTGGTGGCGCGGGGAGGCTGTGCATCCCTAGCACGCCGAGAGTCAGTAGCCCACCGACGAGCAACTGAAGGAACCGGACCCTGTGCCGACTTCGTTGCCCGAGGTCGCCCACCGCGAGCACGGAGCGCAGCAGGGCGTGAACCGGGCGGCGCTGCGACCGAGAGAGTGTGGGCACACGCGCTTCACGCATAGTCGCGTACCTCCATCCTTCCCGCAGCACTGGGGGCGGACTGCCACTTTCCAGATCGAAGCAGCCGTACGAACCCGTCGTGGAACCCCAATTCCGGCCCCATGTGCAGGGCCGACCACATCTTGCGCTGTTGAGCGTAGCCAACGACTAGGACGACTTGGGTTATACCCCCAGGGGGTATATCTTGCCGGAGGTGGTGCTCCTCGAGGGGGCGCCAATCTGCCGAGGAGCGAACGATGTCCATGACCACGTTCACGGTGACGGGGATGACCTGCGGACACTGCGAGGCCTCTGTGCGCGAAGAGGTCTCAGCGGTGGCCGGGGTCGAGCAGATCGAGGTCGACGCGGCACGCGGCACCCTGGTCGTGATTGGAAACAGCGTCGATGACGCAACGGTCCTCGCAGCTGTCGCGGAGGCCGGCTACCAGGCGCAGCGCTCCTAAGACCTATAACCCTCGTCGGCTCGGCCGCTCCCGCGGCCAGGTCCGCCCGGGCTCGGTCGGGTGGGCCACTGGACCTGATGAACGCGCTGTCGCTTAAGCGAAGGTGAAGACACATGCCGCACCACGACCACGACGACCCGTCCGGACGCGCCGGACACCACCACGGTGAGCATCAGCACGGTGAGCATCAGCACGGTGAGCACCCGGAGCATGCGGGCCGCTCGCACGGCGCGGGTCACGCGGGTCACGCGGGTCACGGTGACCATGTCTCGCAGTTCCGTCGGTTGTTCTGGGTGACGCTGGTGCTGGCGATCCCCGTGGTGGTGACGTCGGAGATGTTCGCGATGCTCGTGGGTTACGACCTTCCTGGGTGGGGGTGGCTCACGTGGGTGGCGCCGGTGATCGGCTCAGTCATCTACGTGTGGGGCGGGAAGCCGTTCCTGACCGGCGCTGTCGAGGAGGTCCGTGCGCGACGCCCCGGGATGATGTTGCTGATCGCGCTTGCCATCACGGTCGCGTTCGTCTCGTCATGGGGCGCCAGCCTCGGGCTGTTGCACCACGAGCTCGACTTCTGGTGGGAGCTGGCGCTGCTGGTCGTCATCATGCTGCTGGGCCACTGGATCGAGATGCGCTCGTTGGCTCGCACCAGCTCCGCACTCGACTCGCTTGCCGCGTTGTTGCCCGACGAAGCCGAACGCGTCGAAGGTAGTCAGACAGTGAGGGTGCCCCCGGCGCAGCTGCGGGTGGGTGACGTCGTCGTCGTGCGCCCGGGAGGCAACGTCCCTGCCGACGGGCGGGTCATCGATGGCCGCGCCGAGATGGATGAGTCGATGATCACCGGAGAGTCACGGACCGTCTCTCGTGGTGTCGGCGACAGCGTGGTGGCCGGAACGGTGGCCACCGACTCAGGCATGCGGATCGAAGTGACCGCGATCGGCGACGACACCGCGCTCGCGGGCATTCAGCGACTCGTCTCGGAAGCGCAGAACTCCTCGTCAAGGGCGCAGCGTCTCGCGGACACCGCGGCCGGGTGGCTGTTCTGGTTCGCACTGGGTTCGGCGGCCATCACCGCGGCGGCGTGGGCGTTGGTCGGCCTGCCCGATGACGGCGTGGTTCGCACCATCACCGTTCTGGTCATCGCCTGCCCCCATGCGCTGGGCCTGGCCATCCCACTGGTCGTCGCGATCGCCACCGAACGAGCGGCACGAGCGGGGGTGCTGATCAAGGACCGGTTGGCGCTCGAACAGATGCGCACCGTCAACTCCGTTCTGTTCGACAAGACCGGCACCCTGACCAAGGGAGAGCCCGTCGTGGAGCAGGTGGCCCCCGCAGTGGCTCGGGGTGCCGGCGCTCAGGGCGGGTCGGTGACGCCGGAGGAGGTCCTCACGTTGGCTGCCGCCGCGGAGAGCGACAGCGAGCACCCGCTCGCCCAGGCGATCGTCCGCGCGGCGCACGATCGTGGCCTCGAGGTGGCCCGGGCGACGGGCTTTGAGTCTTCCCCGGCGATCGGCGTCCGCGCTCACGTCGACGGTGCGGAGGTGCGGGTGGGTGGCCCACGGCTGCTCGAGGAGCTTGGCGCGGCCGAGGTCGAGGAGGCAGCGTCATGGCGCGCTGACGGGGCGATCATCCTGCACGTCGTGCGTGATGGCATCGTGATCGGCGGTCTCAAGCTCGCCGACGAGGTCCGAGCGGAGTCACGACAGGCGGTCGAGCAGTTGCGCAGCCGTGGGATCGAGGTCGTCATGATCACCGGTGACGCCGAGGCCGTGGCCTCTAGCGTGGCCAGCGACCTGCAGATCGATCGGTACTTCGCCGGGGTCCGTCCCGAAGACAAGTCAGCCAAGGTCGCCGAGCTGCAGGCCGAGGGGCGACGCGTCGCCATGGTCGGCGACGGCGTCAACGACGCCCCCGCCCTGGCCCAGGCCGACGTCGGCATCGCGATCGGTGCCGGCACCGACGTCGCGATCGCCTCCGCCGGAGTGATCCTCGCCAGCGACGATCCCCGCTCCGTCGTCGCCGTGCACACGCTCTCCGGCGCCTCCTACCGCAAGATGAAGCAGAACCTGTGGTGGGCTGCCGGCTACAACCTCGCAGCGGTGCCCCTCGCCGCCGGCGTGCTCGCACCCGTCGGGTTCGTCCTGCCGATGTCGGTGGGAGCGATTCTCATGTCAGCCTCTACGGTGGTCGTCGCACTGAACGCCCAGCTGCTGCGGCGACTCGACCTCACGGCGAACAAGCAACTGTGACGTGGTGATGACGACACGCAGTGACGAAGAGAGCGGGAGGACCCGGAACCGATGGTGAGCCACCACCAGCCATCCGGCGCCGACCCCGAACGCTCGCGCACGTCCGAAGCGTCAAGCCGACCCGGTCGTCACCGTGGCGAGCGCGACCAGCCCCTCGCGTGGCGCGGCAAGACGGCTGCTGGGGCCGCCCTGACGGGCGTAGCGGCCGTCGCGCTGTCGGCTGCAATGATCGCCCCGCCTCCATGGTTGATGAACAGCCCTGAGCCGGAGTCGAGCTCCGGTGGCCCTGCGGGCTCCGCAACGGCGGGTCTAGCCGACCCAACCGATTCAACAGGACTGCCAGGACCAGCAGCGTCACGAGGGCCGGGAACCGAGCTGGTGCATCACCATCTTCTCGACGACGGCTCCAGCGCCCCGCAGCAGCGGTCCGATACCGCGGAGACCAGCGAGCCAACGGCCCCGATTTCCGAAGCGGGAAGTGGTCAGTTCGTCCTGGCCGACGCCACGAACAGCACGAGCGTTGCCGATCCCACAGTCACCTACGAGATTCAGGTCGAAGAGGGTCTGCCGTTCGATGTGTCCTCCACTGCGGCCACGATCGACACCATCCTGAGCCACCCCCGCGGATGGAACGGCGGGGGTCATCGCCCGCAGCACGTCGACGACGGGGACTTCCGCATCGTCATCGCCACTCCCGAGACCGCCGACGCGTTGTGCGCTCCCCTGCAGACCCGCGGGCGGCTGTCGTGCCGCAACGGCGACGACGTCGTCATCAACGCCTGGCGCTGGCAGCACGGCAGCACGGACTACGCCGACCAGATCGAGAACTACCGCATCTACGTCATCAACCACGAGGTCGGCCACGTCCTCGGCCACGGCCATCGTCCTTGCCCCGGCGCCGGCCAACCGGCACCCGTGATGCAGCAGCAAACCAAGGGCCTCGACAGCTGCCAGCCCAACGTCTGGCCCCTGCCCGAGGAGCTCGACCACCCATGACACCCGCCCCACCGCCTGAGCCTGAGGCCTCGGAACGCGCCCCGGTCTTCTCGACCACTCGACCAAACCGCCGCCGCTTGCTACTTGGAGCAGGCGTAGCCACCCTCCTCGTGCTCGCCGCGCTGACCGCCACCAAGCTGATCGCGAGCCGCGGTGAGGACGAAGGTCCTGGGCAAGACATCGCCATCACGCACATCCACGCCGCGGTCCGCGACCCAGAGACCAACCAGGTCCTCCTCGCCACCCACCAAGGTCTCTTCGCGCTCGAGGACCGCACCAAGACCCCTACGGATCGAAGCGGAGATGGAGGCATCAGTCAGGACGACGCTCCGCGGCTGGACCTCATCAGTCCCACGTTCGATCTCATGGGGTTCACCCGAGCGCCCGACGGAACGTTCTACGCCTCCGGGCACGCCGGCCCCGAGCTCGACTTCGACGAGCCGATGGGCCTGATCAGCTCCGATGACGGCGGCAAGAGCTGGAGCACCCTCTCGCGCGGGGGCCAATCCGACTTCCACGGCCTCGCCGCGGGCAACGACGTGATCGTCGGGTACGACAGCGAGCTCCGCGCCACCACCGACGGCGCCCGATGGGAGACTCTGGTGCCGCCGGCCCCGCCCACGGGCCTGGCGCTCTCGCCGGACGGCACCACGATCGCGGTCGTGGCCGCCGCCGACATCCACCTCAGCCAGGACCAAGGCCTCACCTGGACGACCGCTCCTGCCCCTGCGGACATCTCCCTGGCGACGTTCGCCGATGACACCACCATCGTCGCCGCCTCACCCGAGGGGCAGCTGTACTTGAGCGAGAACGCCGGCCAGAGCTGGACCACAGGTGGCCCCGTAGGGCCGGGCCTGACCTCCCTCAGCGCTACGCGCACCGACTCGGGGGTCGACGTCCTCGCCGTCAGCGACCTGAACGTCTTCGCGACCACCGACCTCGGCCTCACCGTCCGCCGACTCGTCTAACCGACCAGCCAACCTGCGCGATCGGCGCATCCCGGCCGACCATCGCACCGCGACGCGACACCTGGCCCCGCACAACGTGACCCCGTTGCGACACAAGAACCGGAGAAGCTGCGTGCCTCGACGACACCCCAGAAAGCCCAAGGGCGCACCGACTGGCGCCGCCGAGGAAATGGTTGCGGTGGTCTGCCGGGGCGGCGACTGCGGAAGCCGCCACAAACACCCAGACATCGATCACCGCCGGCAACTAGAGGTACTCCGCGCCGCCGCCATCGAGGGGGGCGGCCGCGTCGTCGCCAGCCGCTGCCTCGATGCGTGCGACCACTCCAACGTGGTCGTCTTAATCCCCGCCAGTCAGGAACTCGCGAACGGCGAGGCGCCGGTCTGGATCGGACAATGCAACGACGACCTCAGCACCCACGAGATCGCCGCATGGCTCACGCGCGGCGGGCCCGGCGTTACCCCCCAACCGGTGGCGGTCGAGGTGCAGCGCTTTCACCCCTCGCGCGCCAACCGTCACGAACTCGAAGAGGAACTCACCTAGCCCGACCATGCTCACGCGAGCTGCAGGCTCCACAAACGGTCGTTTTTGAGCCTGTCGCCGACGGAGGCCCGGGTGTGGGTTTGAGTGCTTTGCGGCGGTTTTCTGTGATCGCTTGGGGGCGTTAGTTTCCGATCACGAGGATGCTGGCGGCGGATTCTATGACGTCGTCGGTGATGGTCTCGAGTTGGTTGATCGTGAGCACTCGGGCGATCTGAGGGAAGAGGCGTTCGAGGAGGCGGAAGTTGCCCCGGGTGATGCGTTCGATCGCGGCGATCGCTTGAGCGTCGGTGAAGTCGTCTGGGTCAAGAGTGCGGCCGAGGCGTTTCCAATGGCGATCGAGGACGAAGAGCAGTTCCTCGCGTCCTAGTGCCCGGTATCGGTGTGAAAATCCGAGGCGGCTGTAGAGCTGAGGGTAGTGGCGAAACCGCTGGTCACTGCCAGGCATGCCGATGAGGATGATCGCCAGGTCGTAGCGGTCGTGTTCATCACGGAGGAGTTCGAGTGCGGTCGGGGCCAGTCGTTCGGCTTCATCGATGATGAGCAGCTCGACCCACTTGTTGGTGTGACCTGAGCGGGCGCCGGTGACTTTGCCGATGTTGCGCTGGTGTTCGTCGATGCAGATGCCGAGCTTTGTCTGCAGGTGCGCGATCTCGTGCATGAGGATTTTGGGCCTGGGGAGCACCTCGGGGGTGTAGAACACGGTCCGGCACCGGTTCGCAGTTGCATAAAGCTTGGCGTCGTCTTCGGTGCGCGGCCCCCATTCGGTGATGAACGGTTCCACGGTGTCCCAGTGGGCGTATCGGCGTGCCGATTGGGTCTTGCCGATGCCGGCGTCGCCGTGACAGATGCCGATGGTGCGTTCCTTGCGTACCGCGGTGGCGAATTCGGTGAACCGGCGATGTTCCTTGGTGATGATGAAGTCCTTGGCCATCCTTAGTCCTCTTCGTAGGTGCGCAGCTTGGTTGGCCGCGCTCCGGGGGCGGCGGTGCGCGGTTCGGCCCGATCGGCGATACGCGGGATGCGGTCGTTGATGTCTTTGCGCAGTTGGCGCCGGCGGGCTCGGCGTGCGGTCTCGACTTCTTGCAGGCTTACCCGTTGGTTCGGGTGCGCCTCATCGATGGCCACGCAGAGGAAGGTGTCGCGGTCGTATACGCGAACCTCGGAGATGTCACGCGGGTCGTAGCGGATCGTCACCGGGCGGCCAACGAACGGTGCCAGAGTTGGCGCGAGGTAGCGCCGGCCTTGGAAGTGGATGCCGTCACGCTGCACGGTGCGGTGCTTGGGCACCGTCAGCAGCAGTCCGTCGAGTTCATCGAGGGATTCGGGCATGCGTGGCAACCACCCGTCACCGATCCACGCCTTCTTCGGGCTCGTCCCGATCTCCCGGTGGGTCCGCTCGTTGTAGGTGGCGATGAAACCGGCGATCGCCTGATCGAGCGCAGGTAGATCCAGAGATGGAGGTGTCTTGGCCCCTGGTGCCAGATGTCCGGGCAGGGTGGCCAGGAGCTCGGTGTTGACTGTGCCGAAGAACCGCTCGATCTTGCCTCGGCCTTGCGGGCGACCGACGGTGGAGAAGATGAGGCGGATTTTCAGTGAGACCGCGGTGTACTCGAGGTGGCGGCTGGTGAAGTCGCTGCCGTGATCGATATAGAGGACGTCGGGTAGTCCGCACATCGCCCAGGCCGGTTCGGTCTTGCGCCAGATCGCCTGTCGTAGCACCAGCGCGGTGTTCATCGCCGATGGCGCCCCGGTGAAGACCATGTACCCGCAGACCGCGCGGGAGTAGTCGTCCATCACCACCGTCAGCCAGGGCCGGTCGGGGGTGCCGCTGGCGCCGGTGATGAGGATGTCGAGTTCGGTGTGATCGGCTTGCCACGTCACATTCGGCCGTTCGGCGCGATGGCGGAACACCAGTTCATAGCGGTCCCGATATGCTGCCGGCCCCTCCAGAGCAAGCGTCACCAGGGCCGGGTCCAAAGCGTGGACGATGGCGCGGACCGTGGCATAGCTCGGGGCCGCCAAACCCAAGCGACCCGCTTCGGCCGTGGTGAGCCGGTGCAATGCAGCGGTGCTCGGGCGTGGGCGGGTCAGCGCGAGGTGCTCGAGAAACGTGACCAGTTCCGCCGGAGTGCGTCGAGATCCCGTGTCGCGTCGTGGCCGCGGCTCCAACGCCGCGATGCCGCCGGTCTTGTAAAGCTGGTGCCAGCGTTGCAGTGTCCGCAGCCCGGTGCCGGTGTCACGGGCCAGGGTCGTCAGCGAGATGCCGTCCTCGACGTGAAGCCGGAGGATTCGCCACCGCTGCGGCCCGTCCATGTCACACCTGCTGGGAGACCATGTCGCGGTCGCGGGCAGCCTGTTGGTGCCGGTACAGCGTGGCGCGAGACCATCCGACCAATCGGGCGGCTTCCTCGGCGGTGCGACCCTTGGCGCGGGCGTCCCGAGCGATGTCGAGTTTCTCCGCAATCACCGCCGGGTCAACAGGCGGCCGACCGAACCGGGTACCGCTCTGCTTCGCCGCAGCGATGCCGGCATTGACTCGCTCGGTGATCAGCTCGCGCTCGTACTCGGCCAGCGTGGCCAGCATGCCCAGCATTAACCGGCCGGAAGTGGTCTCCGGGTCGATGCCGTCCGAAAGCGACTTGATCTTTACGCCCTTGTCGCGCATCAGGTTCACGGTGTTGAGGACATCGATCAAGGATCGGCCGAGCCGGTCGATGCGCCACACCACGACCGTGTCGCCGGACTCGGCATAGTCCAACAGGCGCTTCATCCCCGGGCGTTCGATCGCGGTCCGGCTACCCGAGGTCACATCCGCGAACACATCCCGCTTCTGCACCCCGGAATCCACGAGTGCATCCAACTGCAACTGCGCGTCCTGACTCGCAGTGCTCACGCGGGTGTACCCCAAGAGCCTCATGACATGATTATGACTCACAAACCCCTACCGAGCACCACCCTGCGACAGTTCACGGTGAGACGACTTCGCGAGAGGCAGAAGGTGCCCATCGGCCCATGAAGCGGTCTCGGCGTCCGGTCCCCGCCTGGTGTCTCATAAGACTGTAGGTTTTTAAGGCACATTCACGGCGCCAGGCGGGCCGCCGCGGGAGCCCTCGTCCACCCCGCTGGGGCCGCGGGTTTCAGGCGCAGCATGACGTCGGCATCTGGTTTCGGAAGAGGCCGGCCACGATGCGCAGGCTTTCGCTCATGGTCAGGTACGGCGCCCAGGTGTCGGCCAGATCGTCGACGGTCATGCCGCTTTTGATGGCGTAGGTGGCCGCCAGCATGATCTCCCCGGCCCCGTCCGCCAGAGCGTGCACGCCCAGAACCTTGCCGCTCACGGCGTCGGCGACGAGCTTCACCGCCCCGCGGGTGTCGTGCTGGACGAGCGCCCGGGGGACATCGGACAGGTCCAGGACGCGGCAGTCGCACGCGTGCCCTCGGGTGAGGGCCTCGTCCTCGGTCAACCCCGCCGAGGCCAGCTGGGGCCGGGTGAACACGACCGCAGGAAAGCCGGCGTAGTCGACCCGAGCTGCCGGCGGGTACCTGTCCTCGGTCAGGGCGTTGAGCGCGGCGGCCCGACCGCCGGCGGCGGCGGCGTAGACGTACTGGGGAGCCCCCGAGACGTCACCGGCGGCCCAGACGCGCGGGTTGGAGGTGCGCTGGGTCTGGTCGACCACGACGAAGCCGCGCTCGTCCACGTCCACACCGGCAGCGGCCAGGTTCAGGCCGTCGGTGCGGGGCAGGCGTCCGGTGGCCACCAGGACCTGCGCGCCGCGCACCTGTTCGCCCGAGTCCGTGGTCACCACCACCTCTCCTGCGGGGCCTGGTTCGCGGGCCACAGTGGTCGCGCGCTCTTCGACCACGGTGATGCCGTCGTCGGTGAAGACTTCCCGAAGTCTCTGGGCCAGCTCCGGCTCGGCGTGCGGCGCCAGACGCCCGACCACAGAGACCCGGGTGCCGAGGTGAGCGAACAGCTGGGCCTGCTCCATCCCGACGTACCCGCCACCGATAACGACCAGGGACTCAGGCAGCTCGGTCAGCTGCATCGCGGTGGTGGACGTCAGCCGGTCCACAGAGTCGAGACCGACCACCTCCGGGATGGCGGGGGTGGCACCGGTGGCGACCAGATAGGCCCGGGCCCGCAGCGCCTGGCCGTCGACGGCCAGGGTGTCCCCGTCCAGGAAGCTGGCCTGGCCTGGGCGGACCTGGAAG
Source organism: Nocardioides sp. ChNu-153 (assembly GCF_030466625.1). Taxonomy (GTDB): domain Bacteria; phylum Actinomycetota; class Actinomycetes; order Propionibacteriales; family Nocardioidaceae; genus Nocardioides. The sequence continues at coordinate 279,293 of NZ_JADEVT010000003.1, read as the reverse complement.
CCGTAGGCAGCGGCCACATCGGCGTACTTCGCATCACGCAGGCGCTCGATGAGTGCGTCCTTCTGGGCCACCAGATCGCCGAGGTTCACCGGTGCGGCTGACGTTGGGGCACCTTTGAAGGGATTGGTGAGCGCGGCGTGCCGGGCCCCGGCGGCCGCCAGGAGCGTCTTGGACGGCACGCAGCCGATGTTCACGCACGTCCCGCCCAGAACACCGCGCTCAACCAGCACGACGCTCTTACCGGCCTGGCTGGCCGCGATGGCGGCGGACATCGCCGCGCCTCCTGAGCCGATCACGGCCAGATCGACGTCGTAGTCCACACCCATTTGCCCACCTTCCTTCGCGTGACCCCTCTTCAGCGTCCATAGTGGACGTTCCAGCGCAGGGGAAGGTCAAGGCGAACATGGACGAGAGCCGAGAAAGGGGCCACTGTGCGCATCGGTGAGTTGGCCGTGGCCAGCGGCACCACAACCAAGACGCTGCGCTTCTACGAAGAAGCCGGCCTACTACCTGCGCCTGAGCGCACCGCCAACGGATACCGCGACTACACCCCTGCGGCCCTGGCGCGCCTGGACTTCGTTCGCCGCGGCCGCACCGCTGGGCTCACCCTGGCCCAGATTCGCGAGATCCTCGACATCCGCGACGCCGGAGTCGCACCCTGCCAGCACGTGCACGCCCTGCTCGAAGCCCACCTGGGCGACCTGGACCGCCAAATCGCCGACCTGCAAGCACTGCGACACACCGTCGCGCACCTTCACCACAGTGCCACCACCAGCGACCCCACCAAATGCGACACCACGACCGTCTGCCGCTATCTGTGACCAGACCGGTGCTCGCGTGTATCGCCATGAGCAGATGCCGCCACAGAGCGTCGACAGAACCCCGCCATATAACGGCGAAAGCCACACCTTGTCCTCCGGCGCCCGGCCCGACGGCGTCGTGGAGCTCGTCGTGGACGACGACGGGTCCGGGGTGCCCCCGGCCGACCGCGACCGCGTCTTCGAGCGCTTCGTGCGCCTCGACGAGGCCCGGGCCCGCGACGACGGCGGCAGCGGGCTGGGCCTGGCCATCGTCCGCGAGGTGGCGCGGGCGCACGGCGGCGACGCCGCCGTCGTGACCTCACCGCTCGGCGGCGCCCGCTTCGTGGTGACCCTGCCCACCTCCTGAGCGGTGGTCCAGCACCGCGTCGGTCTCGGCCAGGACGCCGCCGCCCCAGTCACGGCCTCCACGGACACACGCTCCACACGTGCCGCGCCCGACGCGTCGACCGGCAGCTCGGGCTGCTGGTCGCCGGTCGTACGCGCGCGCACGGCGCACCAGGGTCTGCACCGAGGCGGCACCGGCTCAGCAGCCGGCGGGCTGGGCGGCGGCACACCACTTGAGGCAGTCAGGTTCACAAACGGTAGGCGGGCCTCTAGTGAGCCGTAGTTTTCGGCTACGGGTTCTGACCCACCGCGATGTGGCCCTGGAACGCTCGAAGAACGGCAGGCTCAGAAAAGAACGATTGCGCACCACTGTCCCGCTCGGCGCACTAATGACTTGCAGACCGCTGAAGATGGCGAAGACCATCGAGCATTCTTGAGATCGACAGTGCTGGAATCAGCCGGTCTCGGCCCGCAACAGGTCCTGAATGTGCTGAGCCCGGCGGTCCCCCCAGATCAGCAACGGCTCCGACATCACCAGCTCGCCATCATGGAACAGCCGCAGGCGCGGTGGCCCCTCGCCCCCAGCCGGTACCTGCACGAAGTCGAACCATCGGAGCCGGCCGTCGACACGCGCGCCTCGAATGCGGGCTAACTCAAGTCGCTGCGAGCCGCGTCGGGTGCAAAGAACCAGTTCATCGCCCGCGAGGTCCACCGTGTTGTCGCCCAGCCTCCGGCACCAGTACGAAGCCCGGAACCCACCCCACAGCAGCCCCAAGCCGGCTGCGGCCGCAAGCGGCGCAGCGCCTGCGCGTAGCTCAGCCCAGGTCGGCGGGCCGTCAATCAGGGAAACGCCGACTGCCGCCAGCGCTAGGGGCAGCAAGAACCATAGGCCGGACAGAACGACCTGCCTGGCAATCCATCGGTCCCCAGCGCGCGGGCCAACCAACTGCATGACTGATCCTCTCAAGGCCCAAGTCGACGCCCGGTCGCGCCGATTGATTGTCCGGGACCTTGCCTGCGGAACCGCCAGGCGGTCTGGAAGATCACAAACCGCCGTTTGTGGACCACACCTTGGGGCACGCGACTCCACGGCCCCCGTCAGGCGAGCGCTAGAAACAGCTTCTCCATCTTCTTCACGTCGACGGCGTCGATGCCCTCCTCGCCGGCGTCGGCCAGGCAGTGCTGCAGGCCGGTGGCGACGATCGCGTAGCCGGCGCGTGAGAGCGCCTTGTTGACGGCAGCCAGTTGGGTCAGGACGTCCTCGCAGGACGAGCCCTCCTCCATCATCCGGATGACGCTCGCGAGGTGTCCGTTGGCGCGCTTCATGCGGGTGGTGATCGCTTTGATCTCGGTCGGGTCGAGGTCCGTCACGACTGCTCTCCTCGGGTGGCGACGGCCGCGAGGGCCGACGAGAGCCGGGTCCGGGCGTCCTGCGAGACGCGACGGAGGACCTCGCCCGCGTCGCCGGAGAACGAGGTCATGACCGCCGGGTCGAAGGCCTCGACCACGGTCGTCGTTTCCCCGGTCGAGCGCACCACCACGTTGCACGGCAGCAGTGCGGCGATCGATGGGTCGGCCTGCAGCGCCTCGTGGGCCAGCTGCGGGCGGCACGCGCCCAGGATCACCTGAGGGGCGACGTCGACGTCGAGCTTGGCCTTCAGGGTGGCGCGCAGGTCGATCTCGGTCAGCACGCCGAACCCCGCCTCCGCGAGCTCCTCGCGCACGGCCGCGACCGTCTCGTCGTACCCGCGGTCCGTGGTGACCGAGAGCGTGTAGTCCGTCATTGGGGTCCTGCCTTTCGTCGGTGAAGGGCGTGGGGCCGAAGAGGTCCCTGGGGCGTCGTCCACTCTGACTGTACAACCCCCTGGGGGGTTCTGTTAGGTTCCGATTAACCCCCCAGGGGGTTCCGAGACTGAAAGGAATGAAGACCCATGCAGGAGATCGAAGTCGAGCAGCTCTCCGCAGCGATCGAGCGCGGCGCCAGGGTCGTCGACGTGCGTGAGCCGGCCGAGTACGCCGAGGGCCACGTGCCGGGCGCCCACCACATTCGAATGGGCCGCCTCGCAGACCGGATCGACGAGCTCGACCGTGACGCGCGGATCCACGTCGTCTGCGCCTCGGGCAACCGCAGTGCGGCGGTGGTCGAGATGCTGACTGCACTGGGGTTCGACGCCGTGAACGTGCGCGGCGGCACCAGCGCCTGGGCGCGGTCGGGGCGACCGCTGGCCCGCGGATCCCGGGCGGTGGAGACGTGACCACCGCGCTCACCGCCCTCACCATCGTCCCCGTCGAGACCCCGACGCTGGGCGATCGCAGCTACCTCGTGCACGACGGTGAGTCGGCGTTCGTCGTCGACCCCCAGCGCGACATCGACCGTGTACTCGCGCTGCTCGACGAGCACGGGGTGCGGCTCACCCACGTCCTGGAGACGCACCTCCACAACGACTACGTCACGGGCGGCCTCGCCCTGGCGTCCGCCACCGGGGCGTCGTACGTCGTCAACGGCGCCGAGGAGGTGTCGTTCGAGCGCGTGCCCGTGGTGGACGGTGACGAGATCCGGGTCGGCCGCCGGATGGTGCTGACGGTGCTGGCCACGCCCGGGCACACCTTCCACCACGTGTCCTACGCACTCCGCGAGGTCCGCGACGACGACCGGCCCGACACCGAGGTGGGCGTGTTCTCCGGCGGGTCGCTGCTCTTCGGCGCCACGGGACGCCCCGACCTGCTCGGCGACGAGCACACCGACGCCCTGGTGCGTCACCAGCACGCCTCCGCGCACCGGCTGGCCACGCTGCTGCCCGACTCGGCCGAGGTGTTCCCGACCCACGGTTTCGGGTCGTTCTGCTCCGCGACCCAGTCCGACGCCACGTCCTCGACCATCGGCCGCGAGCGGACGACCAATCCCGCGCTGACGCAGGACGAGGAGAGCTACGTCCGCGAGCTCCTCGCCGGGCTGGGCCCCTGGCCGGCGTACTACGCCCACATGGCACCCGCCAACGCGGCCGGGCCCTCGGCGCCGGACCTGAGCGCTCCGGCGCGGGCCGACGCCGAGGAGCTGCGGCGCCGCATCGAGGGCGGCGAGTGGGTCGTCGACCTGCGCCACCGCACCGCGTTCGCTGCCGGGCATGCCCGGGGCGCCCTGAACTTCGGCCTCGACGGCGGCTTCGCGACGTACCTCGGCTGGCTGATCCCGTGGGGCACCCCGCTCACCCTCCTCGGGGAGAGCGCCGCGCAGGTCAGCGACGCGCAGCGCGAACTGGTCCGCATCGGCATCGACCGTCCGGCTGCCCACGCGACCGGTGGGCCCGCGGACTGGGTCGCCGCAGGCGACGCGCCGGCCGGTTTCGCGACGGGCACCTTCGCCGACCTCGCGCAGGTGCGCCACCACCGCGAGGTGGTCGTGCTCGACGTGCGCCGCGCCGACGAGCACGACGCCGCGGCGATTAGGGGTGCCGTGAACATCCCGCTCCACGAGCTGTGGGGCCGCCTCGACGAGGTGCCGGCCGGTGAGGTGTGGGTGCACTGCGCCGGCGGCTACCGAGCGTCGGTCGCCGCCTCGATGCTCGACGCCCGCGGCCGCATCACCGTCGCCGTCGACGACACCTTCGACCATGCCGAGGCGGTCGGGCTGCACCTCGTGGGCCCCGCGACGTGACTTTCCTCGTGGCCGTCGTGGCCGGGGTACTGATCGGGCTGGGCCTGGGCGCGCTCGGCAGCGGTGGCTCGATCCTCGCCGTGCCGGTGCTCATGTTCCTGCTCGACCAGTCACCCGCGCAGGCGACGACCGGCTCGCTGGTCGTGGTCGGGGTGACCGCGCTCGTGGGCGCCGTGGCCGCTCGGCGCTCCGGCAACGTCCTGCTCGCCCGCGGCACGACCTTCGGGGCGGTCGCCGTCGGCGGCGCCGTGGTCGGGGCCAGGGTGGCCGCCCTCGTCGACGAGGCCGCGCTGCTCGCCGCGTTCGCGGCCCTGATGCTCCTGGTCGGCACGCTCATGGCGTGGCGACTGGTGCGGCAGCCCGCCGGCCCCGCGCACGCGGCGCGACCCGCCCTGGACGACCCGATCCTCACCTTCAGCCCGACCTTCGCCTGTGCCTGCCCGCGGGCGATCAAGGTGGCGGTCACCGCCACCCTGGTGGGGCTGCTCACCGGCTTCCTCGGCGTCGGGGGCGGGTTTCTCGTCGTACCCGCGCTGCTGCTCGCCCTCGGCCTGCCGCTCCCGTACGCCGCCGGCACGTCGCTCGTGGTCATCACGATCACCAGTGCGACCGCCCTGGCGACCCGGGCGGGGGTCGGCACCTCGCCGGACTGGGGCGTCGTGCTGGTGCTCACCCTCAGCTCCGCGCTGGCCGCCGTCGCCGGAGCCCGGCTCGCCGGCCGGGTCGATCCCCGTCGGCTCTCGGCCGGGTTCACCGTCCTCGTCCTCGCCATCGCGGGCTACACCGCGGCCCGGGCCCTGCCCGCCCTCGTCTGACCACTCCTGCTCACCCTCACCAGAACGGACCCTCCATGAGCACGACCGCCCACGAGCACCCCTCCCAGGCCTCGGACGTCCCCCCGGGCCCCCGCCCCGGACCCCTCGGACGCCTCGGCGTCTGGGTCACCGACCACGCCCGGATCGTCACCGGGGTGTGGCTCCTGCTCGTCATCGGCCTCGGGGCCTTCGCCCCGCAGGTCGAGCACAACCTCTCGGGCGCGGGCTGGCAGGCCGACGGCTCCGAGTCGGTCGCCGCCCGTGAGCTGGCCCGCGCGAGCTTCGGGGGCAACGCCTCCTCGGCCATCCAGGTCGTCGTGCGCGCCGAGGAGGGTGCGGTCACCGAGGGTGCCGGCGCCGCGGTGCTCGACGAGGTGACCCGGGTGCTCGAGGCCGAGCCCCGCATCGCCGACGTCGTCGCCCCGATGCCCGGAGCGACGCTGAGCGAGGACGGCAGCACCGCGATCGTCCTGGCCGGGGCCGGGGTCGACACCAACGAGATGGTGCGGGTCGCGACCGACCTCAAGGACGACCTGCAGGCGCTCTCCGTCGACGGCGTGGAGGTGAAACCCACCGGTTCGTCGCTGCTCTGGTCGGACTTCAACGAGGCCAACCTCGAGGCGATGCTGACGTCGGAGATGATCTCGTGGCCGGTCACGATGGTGATCCTCGTGATCGCCTTCGGTGCGCTCGTCGCCGCCGGTCTCCCGTTGATGCTCACCCTCGCCGGCCTCATCGCCTCGGCCGGCTCCCTGGTGCTCGTCAACGAGCTCGTGCCGGTGTCGATCTGGGCGATGAACTTCGCCATGATGTTCGCCCTCGCCCTGGGCATCGACTACGCCCTCTTCCTCGTCGCCCGCTACCGCGCCACGCGCGCGGCCTCCGGCAGCTCGGTGCGCGGGGCGGTCGCCGAGACCATGGACACCGCCGGCAAGGCCGTCCTGCTCTCCGGGGTCACCGTGCTCGTCTCGTTGTCGGCGGTGATGCTCGTGCCGTCACCGTCGTTCCGCTCGATGGCCGGCGGCATCATGATCGCGGTCGTGTTCATCCTGGGCGCCACCCTCACCCTGCTGCCCCTGGTGCTCACCAAGCTCGACCACCGCATCGACAAGCTGTCCCTGCCCCGCCTCGGCGCCGGGGAGCACCGCTCCGCGAGGTTCGCCGCCTGGGGCGAGCGGCTCTGGAGACGCCCGCTCCTCTGGGGCGCGACGGCCACGGTGGTGCTGCTCGCGCTCGCTGCGCCGATCGTGGGGCTCACGACGGCGATGCCCTCCATCAAGGTGCTGCCCGAGGACGCCAGCGCCCGTGCCGGGTACGACGTCGTGCAGGACGCCTTCGGCGAAGGCGCGCCCGGGACGCTGCAGGTCGTCGCCGACGCCGCGGACGCCGACGCCGCGTCCGCCGTGCTCGCGGACGACGCCGGGATCTCCGCCGCGCTCCCGCCGATGCCGGCGAGCGACGACAGCGGGCTCGTGCTCCTCCAGGCGGTGCCCACCGTCGACCCGTCCGACCCCGGGCTCGGCGAGACGGTCGACCGGCTCCGCGCCGACCTGCCCGACAGCGCGCTCGTGGGCGGGGCGCCGGTGGAGAACCTCGATCTGAAGGCGCAGCTGGACGAGTCCACTCCGCTCGTGATCGGCGTCGTCCTGGTGCTCGGCTTCCTCCTGCTGCTCGTGGCGCTGCAGGCGCCGCTGATCTCGCTGCTCGGCACGCTCGCGAGCCTGCTCTCGACGGCCGCCGCGTTCGGGGTCGCCCGGCTCGTCTTCCAGGACGGCATCGGCGCCGACCTGCTCGGCTTCGAGAGCCAGGGCTTCCTCGACGCGTGGTCACCGGTGTTCTTCTTCGCGATGATCTTCGCGATCGCGATGGACTACACCGTGTTCCTGCTGGCCTCCGCGAAGGAGCAGTACGAACGGACCGGCGACGCCCACGTCGCCATGGTCGAGGCGCTGGCCCGCTCCGGGCGTGTCATCTTCGCCGCCGGGGCGGTGATGGTCGCGGTGTTCTTCACCTTCGCGCTTTCCGGTCCGATCCCCCCGAAGGAGATGGGTGTCGTGCTCGGCGTCGCGGTGCTGCTCGACGCCTTCCTCGTCAGGCTCGTCCTGCTGCCCGTGATGCTGCGCCTCACCGGGCGCGCGGCCTGGTGGAGCCCCTTCTGGCTGCGCCGCGTCCTGCCCACCATCACGTTCTCCCACGGCTGACCCCGCAGACCACCATGTGTCGAGCAGTCACCTGCAAGAAGTGCGGCAGGACGACCTGGGCCGGCTGCGGCCAGCACGTAGACCAGGTCCTCACCGGGGTCCCTCGCGCGGACCGCTGCACCGGGCACCAGGAGACCGCGCCCGCATTCGGACTGCTCAACCGGCTCTTCAGCAGGAAGTCCTGACGAATCTCCAGTTCAGAAGGGCTTCAGAGCGGCGCTCGTCGGCAGCGCGTGCGGGGGCGCGCCGCCCCCAGTGCTCAGCTCGTCGGCTAGCGACACGACCAGACCGCCGAGCATGAAGGCGGCGATGACGCCCACCAGCACCGGTGTCTCCAGGGAGGGGATGTAGCGACGCGCGCCGGTCACCTCGCCGGCGGCGTGGTGATAGCGGTGGGTGAGGGCGTGTCCCTTGCCGCGCGCCAGCAGGTAGCGGTTGACCGGGTACGCGGCGAAGAACGCCACCGTGAGCGCGAACATCATCGCGAGCCAGAACGTGCTGTTGACGAGGCCCGCGTCCATCGCCCCGGGAACGAGCGCCATGACGGCGTTGTCGACGAGCTCCATCGTGGCGATCGAGAGGGTGTCAGCGGCGAGCACGACACCGAGAGCGGTCCCCACCCCGAGGCCCGCCTTGAGCAGCGGGAGCGTCGAGAGCAGGTAGCCGAACAGGAACGCGAGACCGACGGCGAGCACGATCGTCCACCCGGCGCTCAAGCCGACCGCCGTGCCGATCATCAGTCCGACGATCTCCCCGATCGCGCACCCGGTGAGGCAGTGCAGGGTCGCGCTGACCGCCGTCGACCGCGAGCTCCCAGACCCACCCTGGTGGTCGTGGTGGTCGTGGTGGTCGTGGTGGTCGTCGTGGTCGTGGTGGTGCGGCGCTTCGCTCATCTCTTTTCCCACCTCAGCGATTGAGTCGTCCTCACTCTACATACCCCCTGGGGGTATCCTCTCGGTGTGAGCGGTTCCGTAAACTGCGGGGTGGAGGAGGTGAGCCCCATGACGAGCGCCGGCGGAAGCCTTCTTCGTCACGGCCCTAGTCCCGGCGGGGTTCGGAGCCGGCTGACTCAGCGGCACACCCATTCCCCGCTTCGACGCCGTCGCCTGGCTGTTGTGGTGATCGCTGCGATCGCGTTCGGAATCCTGGGCATGCACGCCCTCACCACCAAGGACATCGACGGGCCACCAGGGCACACGACTGCCCTCAGCGCAACGCACGCGCTGCTACCCGCCCTCGACACGACTCACCACAGTGCCTCCTCGACAACAATTCCAGGGCCGTCGCAGGTCACCATGGCCGCCCAACACGCAGAGGAGACACACGCCCCCACCACCGGCCAAACCGACCGCGACGCCGGTCACGGGGCACATGGGGACGGCGGGGCGGAACACGTCATGATGCTCTGCGCCGCGATGCTTGCAGCCGCCGCTCTTCTCGCCCTCGGCGCTCTCGCCTGCAGGCTCCCGCGGTTGTGGGCGGTACTGGCCCCCGCCGTCATCAGGCAGATCACCCGCAGGGTCGCACCAACAGGCACGGGCCCGCCTGCGGTGTGGAGGTTCTCGATCATCAGGTGCTGACAGGCGTTGCATCACCCCGGCCCTCGGGTACTCCTCTGCGCCGGCGGTGACGACATTCCGCCCCCCTGTCAGACCTGAACCAGGAGAACCTCCATGCGTAACCGCTACACCACCCGTCGAGCCGTCACCGTTCTCGGGCTCGGCCTGTCCCTCAGCCTCACCGCAGCAGCGTGCGGCACCGACGACGAAGGAGCCGACACCTCCTCCGAGACCTCGACCACCGAGCACAACGACGCCGACATCGCATTCGCGTCCGACATGCTCCAACACCACTCCCAGGCCCTCGTCATGGTCGACCTCACCGAAGGCCGCAACCTCGACCCCGCGGTCCACCAGCTGGCCGAACAGATCCGGGCAGCCCAGGCCCCGGAGATCGAGACCTTCACCGACTGGCTCCTCAACTGGGGCGAGGAGGTTCCGGAGACGATGCGCGACCACGTCAACGGCGGCCACAGCGACCACGATTCCGGCGATGCGACGGACTCGATGGAGGGCATGGACCACGAGATGCCCGGCATGATGTCGGCCGAGGACATGAGCGCCCTGGAGGCCGCACCCGACGCCCGATTTGAGGAGCTGTGGCTGACGATGATGATCGAGCACCACACCGGCGCAGTAGAGATGGCCGAAGCCGAGCAGGACAACGGCCAGTTCCAGCCCGCCATCGACCTCGCCGCCGACATCACCGCGTCCCAGACCGCCGAGATCGAGACCATGCAGGCCCTGCTCAACTCCTGACCCCCAGCGGCAACAAGTCCGCACCACACGAGGGTCCGGTCCGGGATGCAACGAAGGGTGCGGCACGATCACCCCACGCGATTCGTGCCGCACCCCCCGCACCTCGCCACCGGGCCGTCGCCCGGACCCACCGGCAAATCCCCCCGACCATTCCCGCCGGCTCACAACCTGCCCACCCGCAGCACACCAGTTGAACCGGCCACGAGCGAGAACCACAGGGTGGGTCAGAAACGACCAATGTGAGCTCCAGTTTGGTCGAATCTCACCTGTGAGACACCGCTGTTTCCGCGTGTTTGCCGTCAGAGGCCGGCGGTCTGCACGGTCTCGACGGCGGCGGACTCCGCGACCGCGTCCTGGGCCTCCTGCGGCGTCACCGCGGCGTGGTCCAGGTCGGCGATGTAGCGCTCGGCGTCGAGCGCCGCGGCGCAGCCGGTGCCGGCCGCGGTGATCGCCTGGCGGTAGTGGTGGTCCACCAGGTCGCCGGCCGCGAACACGCCCGGGATGTTCGTCGCCGTCGAGGGGTGGCGCACCAGCACGTAGCCCTCGTCGTCGAGGTCGACCTGACCGCCGAGCAACTCCGAGCGCGGGTCGTGGCCGATCGCCACGAACAGGCCGGTGACCTCCAGCGGCCGGGTCTCCCCGGTCACGGTGTCGCGCAGCGTGACGCTCTCCAGCTTGTCGCCGCCGTGGATCTCGGCGACCTCGGAGTTCCAGAGCACCTCGAGCTTCGGGTCCTTGAACGCGCGGTCGGCCATGATCGCGGAGGCGCGCAGCGAGTCGCGGCGGTGGATCAGGTACACCTTCGAGGCGAAGCGGGTGAGGAAGGTGGCCTCCTCGACGGCCGAGTCACCGCCGCCGACGACCGCGATGGCCTGCTCGCGGAAGAAGAACCCGTCGCAGGTGGCGCACCACGACACGCCCTTGCCGGAGTAGAGGTCCTCGCCGTCGATGCCGAGCTTGCGGTAGCCCGAG
>NZ_JADEVT010000003.1:264825-268177 GCF_030466625.1 Nocardioides sp. ChNu-153 | reverse complement strand
CGGGGCGGCCACCTCAACCAGCGCGGGACGGGGCGGCCACCTCAACCAGCGCGGGACGGGGCGGCCACCTCGACCACCGAGCGTCGTTGTCAGGAGGCGCGGCGCTTCTCCGCGCGCTTGGCGGCGCGGGCGCGCTTCTCCTCGGCGTCGAGGCGCTCGGCCTCCTCGAGGGTCGGCGCGCTGCCGCCGCGGCGGGCGGGGATCCACCAGGCGCCGGCGGGCTTCTCGTCCTCGGGGTAGAGGTCGATCGCCTTGTCGAGCAGCGCCTTCATCGACTCGTGCAGCTCGGCGGTCTCGGCGACGGGGTCGGCGGCGGTCGGGTGGAGCGGGGCGCCGACGTGCACGCCGATGGTCTTGCCGCGGGAGAAGTCGCGGGGGTGGTCCTTGGTCCACATGCGGTGGGTGCCGTAGATGACGACGGGCAGGAGCGGTACGCCGGCCATCGCCGCGATCCGCACCGCACCCGTCTTCAGCTCCTTGATCTCGAACGAGCGCGAGATGGTGGCCTCGGGGAAGATGCCGACCGCCTCCCCCTGGCGGAGGTATTCGACGGCCTTCGCGGCAGACGCCGCGCCCTCGCCCCGGTCGACCTCGATGTGGTGGAACGAACGCATCACGGGACCGCCGACGGGGTGGTCGAAGATCTCCTTCTTCGCCATGAACCGCACGTAGCGGCCCGACGGGTTGGCGGCGAGCCCGCCGTACACGTAGTCGACGTACCCGACGTGGTTGACGGCGAGCAGCACGCCGCCCGTGCGGGGGACCTGCTCGGTGCCCGTCATCTGGAAGCGCTGGCCGAGCGCGCGGAAGGAGAGCTTCGCGGTGGCGATGACGGCGGGGTAGGTCAGGTCGAGCACGTGGTCTCCCGGTGGCTGCGGCGCTGCGGTCGATCGACTCTAGCCTGCAACGGCGCGGCGTCGACCTGGGCCCGGACGCCGAGAGGCCGGCCCCGCAGTGCGGGACCGGCCTCCGGCTCGGAGCAGCTGCTCGTCAGCCGATGAACTCGCTGAGCTCGCGCACGAGCGCCGACTTCGGCTTGGCGCCGACGATGGTCTTGACGACCTCGCCGCCGGAGTAGACGTTGAGCGTCGGGATGCCCGTGACCCGGTAGTTGCCCGGCGTGACGGGGTTCTCGTCGACGTTCATCTTCACGAACGTGATCTTGTCGCCGTGCTCCTTGGCGAGCTCGTCGAGGATCGGGGAGACCTGGCGGCACGGGCCGCACCACTCGGCCCAGAAGTCGACCAGGACCGGCTTGTCGGACTTCAGGACCTGCGCCTCGAACTCGGCGTCGGTCACAGCGGCGATGTCAGCCACGGCGTGTTCCTCTCGTTGATGGAGTCGCCCGGCGGACCGGGGCGTCGGTGGTGGAACGTCGGGGAGCGCTCGGTTCTTCCCGTCAGAGGCCGGCGGTCTGCACGGTCTCGACGGCGGCGGACTCCGCGACCGCGTCCTGGGCCTCCTGCGGCGTCACCGCGGCGTGGTCCAGGTCGGCGATGTAGCGCTCGGCGTCGAGCGCCGCGGCGCAGCCGGTGCCGGCCGCGGTGATCGCCTGGCGGTAGTGGTGGTCCACCAGGTCGCCGGCCGCGAACACGCCCGGGATGCTCGTCGCCGTCGAGGGGTGGCGCACCAGCACGTAGCCCTCGTCGTCGAGGTCGACCTGACCGCCGAGCAGCTCCGAGCGCGGGTCGTGGCCGATCGCCACGAACAGGCCGGTGACCTCCAGCGGCCGGGTCTCGCCGGTGACGGTGTCGCGCAGCGTGACGCTCTCCAGCTTGTCGCCGCCGTGGATCTCGGCGACCTCGGAGTTCCAGAGCACCTCGAGCTTCGGGTCCTTGAACGCGCGGTCGGCCATGATCGCGGAGGCGCGCAGCGAGTCGCGGCGGTGGATCAGGTAGACCTTCGAGGCGAAGCGGGTGAGGAAGGTGGCCTCCTCGACGGCCGAGTCACCGCCGCCGACGACCGCGATGGCCTGCTCGCGGAAGAAGAACCCGTCGCAGGTGGCGCACCACGACACGCCCTTGCCGGAGTAGAGGTCCTCGCCGTCGATGCCGAGCTTGCGGTAGCCCGATCCCATCGCCAGCACCACCGAGCGCGCCGTGTAGGTGTCGGTCTCGGTGCGCACGACCTTGATGTCACCGGTGAGGTCGACCGACACGACGTCGTCGGGCACGAGCTCGGCGCCGAAGCGCTCGGCCTGCGCGCGCATCTCGTCCATCAGCGCGGGGCCCATGATGCCGTCGCGGAAGCCCGGGAAGTTCTCCACCTCGGTGGTGTTCATCAGCGCGCCGCCGGCCGTGACCGAGCCCTCGAACACCAGGGGCGCGAGGTTCGCGCGCGCGGCGTACACCGCGGCCGTGTAGCCCGACGGCCCGGACCCGATGACGATGACGTTGCGGGACTCCCCGGCAGCGGGGGTGGTGTGGTCGCTCATGTTCGTTGATCGCTCCTGGGTCCGGGCAGGCGTGGCTGCGACGGAGGGGGTCGTGGGTTGAATCAGTTGGTGGCGAGGAGGCTGGGCGGGAGGTCGATGTCGGGGACCAGCTCGACGAGGAGCTCACGGACGCGGCCGTCGATGTCGGCGATGATCCGTCGTACCTCGGTCTCGTCCTGCCCCTTGGAGTCGTCGAGGGGCCAGTCGCGGTAGCGGGCGCCGGGGACGTAGGGGCAGTTCTCGCCGCAGCCCTGCGTGATGGCCAGATCGCTCCCGGCGATCATCTCGGTGGTCAGCAGCTTCGGGGACTCCCGCGAGGTGTCCAGACCGAGGGACTCCAGCACGCGGGCGACCTCGGGGTGGACGTGCTCGCCGGGCTCGGTGCCGGCGGAGATCGCGACCACGCGGCCCCCGGCGTAGTGCTCCGTCAGCAGGCGGGAGGCGACCGAGCGCCCGCCGTTGGCGCGGCAGGCGAACACGACCTGGGGCCGCGTCTCCCCGCCGTCCGTGCCGTCGGGGAGGTGGGCGGCGTCGGCAGTCGTCATGCGGTGGGCTCCTCGGTGTCGGGTGGAGGGTACGGATCAGCGGGCCGGGACGCGGGAGGGGTCGCCGGAGGGGGCGCGATCGCGCAGCCACAGGGCGACGTACACGAGGGCGACGAGGACGGGCACCTCGATGAGGGGACCGACGACGCCAGCCAGGGCCTGGCCCGAGGTGACGCCGAAGGTGCCGATCGCGACCGCGATGGCCAGCTCGAAGTTGTTGCCGGCCGCGGTGAACGCCAGCGTCGAGGTCTTCGCGTAGCCCAGCCGCAGGCGGACACCGACGACCCACGAGACGCCGAACATCACGAGGAAGTAGGCCAGCAGCGGCAGCGCGATCCGGGCCACGTCCCAGGGCTGGGAGGTGATGGCGTCG
>NZ_JADEVT010000003.1:0-264815 GCF_030466625.1 Nocardioides sp. ChNu-153 | reverse complement strand
CGGGAAGTTCTCCACCTCGGTGGTGTTCATCAGCGCGCCGCCGGCCGTGACCGAGCCCTCGAACACCAGGGGCGCGAGGTTCGCGCGCGCGGCGTAGACCGCGGCCGTGTAGCCCGACGGCCCGGACCCGATGACGATGACGTTGCGGGGCTCCCCGGCGGCGGGGGTGGCGGTGGCTGTCTGGTCGGTCATGGGGGTCGAGGCTCCTGAGGTCGGTACGGCGGAGGCCGGTGCCCTCGCCACAGTCGTCAACCGATCGTAGGCGAGAGGGATTCCCGGCCGGCCGTCACGGGCGGGCCAGCCGCAGCGCGTCGAGCCGCTCGCCGGTGCCGCAGGCCCGCACCACGACGTCGACGGTCCCCGCGCCGCCCCCGGGGACGGTGACGTCGACGCGGGCGGGTGTGCCGCCGTACGTCGTGAGGACACCCACCGCGTCGGGCCCGGGCTCGCCGCAGCCCGCGGACGTCGCGCGAGCGGGCGACGCGGCCGCGGCCGCCAGGAGGTCGGCCACCTGGGGTCCGAGGTCGGCGTCGAGGTCGAGCGCCGCGCCGGGGAGAGGGTCGAGGACCTGGCCCGCGTACGGCGCGAGCGTGTCCACCGCGGTGACCGCGCTGTCCTGTGCGTCGGCCTCGGGGACCTGCGCTGGACCGGCGGAGTCGGGCGTGGCTTCCTCATCGGCGGACGCGTCCTGCGGCGCCGACTCGGCGACGCCGGCCGAGTCGGACTCGTTCCCCGAGCCCCCGAGCCGCGGCACCACCGTGCCCCCCACCCCGACGACCACGACGGCCGCGGCGGCGACGAGCAGGCCCCGGGCCACGCGGCGCCGGCGGCGGGCCGCGGCGAGGTCGACGAGCTCGGGGGCGGGCTCGGCACGGGGGTCGGGCGAGCTGCCCGGGTCGGAGGCCGCAGCCCGCTCCGCGGCGAGGCCGGCGAGGACGTCGTCGAGGCGGGCGGCGACGTCGGCCGGCATCGGCGAGCGCTCGGCGGCGGCGCGCAGCAGTCCGCGCACGCGCGCCTCGGTGGCGGGATCGAGCGGCGCGTCGGCGTCGGGCTCGGTCGGGTCGGTCATGTCACCTCCTCGGCGGTCGTGGGTGGTCGTCGCGGGGACCCGGGGGCGCTGCGGGGCCCGGACGGGCTCAGGGCGCGTCCGCCGGCGGCCCGCGCGTCGTGCGCGGGGATGGGACGCCGGAGGGCGCCGGACGGTTCCGTGGCGGCGCGGGGGGCTGCTCCGCGGCCGGTACGGCGACGAGGTCGGCGAGCAGCGCCGCCAGGCGGGCCCGTCCGCGGGAGCACCGCGACTTCACGGTGCCGACGGCGCAGTCGAGCACCGCGGCGGCCTCGGCGACGCCGTACCCCTCCATGTCGACCAGCACCAGCGCGGCCCGCTGCTCCGGCGGCAGGGTGGCCAGCGCCGCGAGCACGCGCTCGCGGGTCTCGGCGTCGGTGGCGGCCCGCTCGGGGTCGGTCGCCGGCACCGGGGCGCCCACCACCGCCCCGCGGGACGCCTGCTCGTCGAGGTCGTCGGGCAGCGGGTCGGCCGCCCGCACCTTGCGGGCCCGCAGCCGGTCGAGGCAGGCGTTGACGACGACGCGGTGCAGCCACGTCGTGACCGCGGAGTCGCCACGGAAGGTCCCTGCGCGCCGGTACGCCGCCACGAGGCCGTCCTGCAGCCCGTCGGAGGCGTCCTCGGGGTTGCCGGTCGTGCGGAGCGCCACCGCCCACAGCCGGTCGCGGTGGCGGGCGAGGAGCAGGCCGAACGCGTCGGGGTCACCCGCGACGTGGGCGCGCAGGAGGGCGTGGTCGTCGGGGCCCTCCGGGCTGCCGCTCACCCGAGGACCCGCACCTCGGCGACCTCGGCCCGGAACCCGCCCTCGACGGGCGGCAGGGCGGTGAACCACAGGGTCAGGTAGCGGCCGGAGCCGTCCTCGACCGCCACCGACGCCTGCTGCGGGAGGTCGGCGCCGGTGGCGACGGGCTCGAGACCGTCGACGTCGTCCACCGCCTCCTCGCCCAGGTAGACCGACACCGCGGCGCCTGTGCCGGCGAGGTCGAGCTGCACCTCGCGGACGTCGCGGCTCTCGCCGAGGTCGACCTGCAGGCCGACGCCGGTCTTGAGGCCGTCGGGGCCGAGCTGCTGGAAGTACCGCTCGCTGGTCCACGAGGTGGCGGGGTCACCGTCGAGCGCCTCGGCGACCTGGCCCTCCCGCTCCTCGCCGTCGCCCTCGGGGTCGATCGACGTCGCGGTGAGGCCGGTCAGCGGCTCGGGCGCGGCGGACGGCGTGCTCGACGACGACCCCGACGAGGCGTCGTCGGAGCCGCTGCCCCCGTCGTCGGAGCGGCCGACGAACTGGTAGACGACCGCCACCACGAGGAGCAGCGCGACCAGGGCGCCGAGGAAGCCGGCCAGCTGCAGCCACGACCGGCCGGGCGCGGTGCGCTTGCGGGCGCCGGGGTCGCGCACCGGGTGCGGCAGCACGGCGCCGGTCGTGTGCCCGGTCGCCCAGGGCCAGAACTCCTCGGAGACGGGCGCGGGGCTCGCCTCCTGGGCGCGCCGACGGGCCTCGACCTGCTCGGGGGTCTCCGGCGCGAAGAGCGGGCGCTCGGGGTGGGGCTCGAAGTCGGGCGGGGGCGGCGGCGGCTCGGCGCGCTTCGCCAGCCACGACACGTCGCCCGACTCCCCCTCGTCGCCCTCGTGGAAGATCGGGACGCCCGCCTGCGTGGGCACGTCGAGGGACTGCGCCGCGCGCACGTGCGGCCGACCTGCGGGGCGCTCCTCGGCCGGCGGGGTGGCCGTCACCGCGGCCCGCTCGGCCGTCGAGGTGAGGGGCCCGTCGTGCTCCCCGTCGTGCTGCCTGTCGTGCTGCGCGGTCACCGTCGGCGCCGGCGCCGGCGCCGGCGCCGACGCCGGGGGTACGGCGGGGGTCGCGCTCGTCGTGCCGCTCACGGCGGAGGAGGCCAGCCCCGGCCGCGCGTCCGCGACCCGGGCGGCGGCCGCAGCGGGGGCGGGCGCGCCGAGCGGGTCCGGGAGCGGGTCGGACAGCGGGTCGGACGATGCGGGCGGAGGGGTGGGGGGCGTGGCGGGCACGGCCGCGCCCGGGCGCACTGCGGTCGCCCCGTTGCGCGCGTCGTGGGGCAGCACCGGGGGGAGCGGGGTCAGCAGCGCGGGGGAGACGGCCGGGATCGTGCCGGTCGCCTCGGTGCCGCGCTCGGCCTCGGCGGCCGCCATGCCGGCGGGGTCCCCGACGTACTCGCGCAGGTAGTCGGCGACGCCCCGCGCGGTGGTCAGGTCGTACGGCGCGCGCGGCGGGTCCGTCGCGTTCAGGACGTCGTCGCACAGCTCGTCGAGCACGCGCGGGATGCCGGCGCGCACCTGCCGCGGGCGCAGGACGGTGTGGCCGTCGAGGGGGGCGGCGGGCATCTCCGAGGGGGAGCGACCCGGCCAGCGGCCCGTGAGGCCCGCGTAGAGCAGGCTGACGATCTCGTGCACGTCGTCGCGCTCCGTGGCCGGCGGCAGCCCCTTCAGCGCCGCGTCGACCTGGGCGCCGACGACGCGCACCGAGCCGGAGAGGTCGACGAGCACGTTCTCGGGGGCCAGGCGGCCGTGGGTGACGCCGACGGCGTGGGCGGCCGCCATGGCGCCGGCGACCTCGCCGACCATCCACGCGGCGCGGCGGGGGGCCAGCGGCGCGTGCTGCAGCATCAGCAGCAGGGAGGTGCCGGTCCCCCACTCCGTGACGACGTACGTCATGCCCGCCTTGACCTCGGCGTCCAGCACGCGGAGGAACCGGCGGTCGGTCAGGCGGGCGCAGCCGCGGGCGGCCTCGAGGAGGGTCGCGGCGCGCGGGGTGCCGGCGGGGCTGACGAACACCGCGACGTGGCGGGCCAGGACGCGGTCGTGCGCCCGCCAGAAGCGCCCGTCGCCGGTCTCGGCGAGGAGGTCGATGAGCAGGTAACGGTCGGCGAGCACGTCACCGGGCCGGATCGTCGGCACCCGCAACCTCCTCACCCGTCGGTCTGGTCATCGGCTCGGGCCATCGTAGGACGCCGGCCGAGCGCGCGTGGGCTCAGCGTCGGACCCGGCGCACGACGGTGCTCACCACGTCGTTCACCTCCCGCACCCGCAGCAGGCGCGCGAGGAGGAGGACGAGGACGAGGTAGAGGAGGCCGACGACCACCAGCACCCCCGCGGCCAGCACCGGCGAGGGCCGGTCGGGCAGCAGGTCGACGACCTG
Organism: Nocardioides sp. ChNu-153; assembly: GCF_030466625.1. Taxonomy (GTDB): domain Bacteria; phylum Actinomycetota; class Actinomycetes; order Propionibacteriales; family Nocardioidaceae; genus Nocardioides. The sequence goes on along the minus strand of NZ_JADEVT010000003.1, from coordinate 260,583 downwards.
CAGCCGGACCACCCAGGCGATGGCGGCCGCGACGAGGACGGCGGGCAGGAGGCGGGCGAGGAACGCCGCCGTCCGACCCGTGTGCAGCCCGCCGAGGGTCCGGGACAGCACCGCGTACGACAGCGCCGCACCCACGGCGTACGCGCAGCCGTAGGCGAGCACCAGCGCGGGCGCGGTGTCGTAGAGGTTCGCGCGGCGCACCAGCAGGACGGCGGCGCCGATGTTGACGACGGCGATGACGCACTGCACGAGGAACACCCGCCGCGTCTGCTCCAGGGCGTAGAACCCCCGGAGCATCATGTAGTGCACCGTGAACAGCACCATCACGGGCGCGAAGAGCACGAGGGACGGGACGAAGACCTCGAACGAGTCGCGGGCCGCGCCGTACCCCCAGATGAGGTTCGCCAGGTCCCGCGCGGCGACCACCACGAGCGTCACCGCGGGGACCACGAACGCGAGCGTGGTTCGCAGTGTGCTCGACAGCGTGTCGGCGACGGCGCGCAGGTCCGACTCCGCAGCCGCGGCCGACAGCCGCGGGAGGATGGCCGTCGTCAGCGACACGGTCACCACGGAGTGGGGCACCATCATGATGAGGAAGGCCTGGGAGTACACGAAGTAGCCGGTGCCGAGCTCGCCGCTGGCCGCGGCCTCCGTCGTGCCGGCGGACGCCAGGCGCACGACGACGGTGTACGCCAGCTGGTTCACGATGACGAAGCCGATCGTCCAGCCGGCCAGGCGGAAGGTGCGGCCCAGGCCGGTGCCCACGAAGTCGAAGCGCGGGCGGAAGCGCAGCCCGGTGGCCCGCAGGAAGGGCACGAGGATCACCAGCTGGGCCACGATGCCGAGCGTCGAGCCGATCCCGAGCAGCAGCTCGCGCCCGGTCGAGAACGCGGCGTTCTGACGGTCCTCGGCCACGGGCCCGAAGGTGGTCAGGTAGACGACCAGCACGGTCACGGAGATCACGTTGTTGGCGATCGGCGCCCACATCATGGGGCCGAAGCGTCCGCGCGAGTTCAGGATCTGCCCGACGAGCACGAACATGCCGTAGAAGAAGACCTGCGGCAGGCAGTAGCGCGCGAAGTCGACGGCGGACTCCCGCTGCGCCGCCAGCTGCGGCGAGTCGAAGGCGTCGTCGAGGTAGATCGACATCACCCAGGGCGCAGCCACCACCAGCAGCACGGTGACCGTGCCCAGGAACAGGGTCGCGAGGGTCACGATGCGGTTGACGTAGGCCTCGCCCCCGTCCGCGTCGTGCTTCATCGCCCGCACCAGCTGCGGCACCAGCACGGCGTTGAAGACGCCGCCGGCGAGCAGGATGTAGACCATGTTCGGCACCGTGTTGGCGATGCTGAAGACGTCGGCGTGCATCTGCGTGCCGAGCGCAGCGGCCAGCAGGATGCCCCGCACGTAGCCCGACAGGCGCGACACGATCGTGCCCGCGGCCATGACGGCGCTGGAGCCGAGCACGCCCTCGTCGACGGAGTGCTCGGCGGCGCGCTTGCCGCCGCGACCCGCACCGGGCTCGCGGTCGGCCTCCCGGTCGGCCTCGCGGTCGGCCTCGCGCTCCGCGGCGCGGGCCTCGGCTCGCGGGTCCCCGACGGCGCCGAGGTCGCCGAGCGCGAGCTCGCCGGTGGCGGCGTCGCCCGAGAGGGGGGCACCCACCGCGGCCGGGCCGGGGGCGCGGTGCTTGCCGCCGGACGGGGGCTCGGCCGGGTCCTCGACGGGCGCCGCGGGCAGGGCGTGGCCGCTGTCGGGCAGCCACAGTGCCGGGCGCTCGCGGGTCTCGTCGAGGGGGAAGCCGTCGTCCTCCCAGCCGGGGGGCGCCCCCTGGGACGACCCGTGGGGCGAGGGGGGGTCCTGCGGTGAGCTCACGCGGTGCTGCCCGTCCGTTCGTCCGCCGGCTCCGCCGCGGGGGCGGGCTCGGGTGTCTCGTCGGCGGCGAGGCGCCGCGCTGCTGCACGCCGGCGGCGCACGAACATGGAGGAGGTGCCGACCAGGAGCACGAAGGCGACGGCGATGACGATCCAGATCACGTCGCTCACCGCCGTCGAGCGCAGCGGCACGGTGGTCGAGGCGCCGAGCGGCACGCCCTCGGCGTCGGTGACCCGCACCTGCGCGTCGAAGACGCCGATGTAGTCGAGGGTCGCGGACAGCAGCACCGTTGCGCTGCCGCCGGGCGGCAGCTCGACCGGGCCGGAGTCCTCGAGGGTGACGGGGTCGCCCTCGGCGCCCCGCAGCTCGACGGCGACCGGCTGCTCGAGGCCGTTGGTGACCCGCACGCTGAAGCGCCCCGACTCCGACGCCAGCGTCACCGACGGCGGGCCCTCGACGGTGACCTCGCCCAGGAGCGACTCGATCTGCGCGACTGCGGCCTGGGTGGTCTCGCGGGTGCGGGCCACGTCGTTGCGGTGCGCGTACGACAGCAGCACCGCGGCCTCGCGCTCCACCTGGCTCCGCACGGCGTCGGTGTCCGGGAGGATCTCGTCGAGGCGGGCGCCGCGCACCAGCAGCTGCTGGCCCCGGTCGAAGACGTCGGCCGGCAGCGTCTCGGCGCCGGCGTCGGTCACGACGTCCCCGGGCTCCGCGGTCGGCAGGTCGCCGGCCGCGAGCTCGCTGAGCGGCACCGCCCGCAGCCACCCCGTGTCGAGCCCCGCGGTGGGGGAGGCCGACGCGCCCGGCTCCCACGCGGAGGGCAGCACGACGACGGGCGGGGAGTACGACGCGGCGTCGGGCCCGAGCGCCCCCACGACCGCGTCGGCCAGCAGGCGCTGGCGGACGGCGAGCCCCGACGTACGAGCCGCCGCGGTCTCGGCGGCCCCGGCGGCGGAGGTCCCCTCGTCGCCGGCGTCGCCCGTGTCGTCGGTGTCGCCGGCGTCACCGCCCGTGTCACCGTCGGTCGCCACGGCGTCGGACCCGCCGGCCGACCCGTCGGTGACGACGAGGGTGCGTCCGCCGAGGTCGAGCACGGGCTCGTCGCCGACGGCCAGCTCCTCGTCCTCGGTGGGGAGGCGGTCGTCGCCGACCAGCAGGACGGCGTCGTCCTCGAGCACGTCCAGGTCCTGCTGCGAGACGCCCTCGCCCTCGGGGGCGACGGCGGGGACGCCGCTCAGCTCGAACCGCTCCAGCGCCTCGTCGGCGAGGAGCCGCGCGCGGGCGTAGGCCTGCGGGCGGTGCTCGGCGGCGCCGGCGAGGTCGGTGTCGCCGTACGGGAGCACCAGCAGCTCCCCGGCACGCAGGAGGGCGAGCACGTCCTCGAGCCAGGCGGCGGCGTCGCGGGCGAGGTCGTCGTCCGCGGCGGGGGCGTCGTCACCACCGCCCCCGTCGCTGTCGCCCTCGGCGCCGCCGTCGGTGGTCGCGCCGTCCCCCGGCTCGCGGGCGGCGGGCGGGGCCAGGGTGCGCTCGGGGTTGCCCGCGGCGAGGCGCTGGGCGACGTCGAGCACCGCCGGGTCCACCAGCCAGGTCACCGGCCCGGAACCGGGCTGCGCGACGGCGTCCACGACGTGGCGCAGGCGACCGTCGTCGCCGAGCAGCTCGGCCCAGCGCTCGGGGTCGGCGACGGAGCCGTCGGGGGCGTGGCGCACCGCCTCGCGCAGCGGCACCACCACCGACGCCTGCACGCCCGGAGGCGTCGCGGGCTGCGCGGGCAGCAGCGGGAGGAGCACCCGGTCCTTGCCCTCCGCGTTGCCGCTGCGGCCCTCGTCGGTCGCGCCGAGCGCGTGGACGCCGAGCCAGTAGACCCCCGGCTCGCTCCCGACCGCGAGCGCCGCCCGCGGCAGGACGATGGTGAACGGCCGCGTCTGACCGGGCTCCAGGGTGGTGATGGAGTCGTCGAACGCGCCCTCGGCCGTGATCCGGTTGCCGATGGGGTCGTCGACGTCGCTCGCCGCGGCGTCGGCCACCTCGTCGGCGTCCGTCAGCGGCTCGGTCGAGGTCAACGGGTAGATGCGGACGTCGCGCCACTCGTCGTCCGAGGTGTTCGTGACGGTGCCGGTCGCGGTGACGACGCCCTCGGTCGCCGTGGTCAGCACCTCGGGGGTCACGTCGAGCAGCCGCACGTCGAGGGCCGCGCCGTCGCCGTCGGCGGCGAGCGCCGCCGTACTCGGGGCCGACCCGGACGCCTCCGGCGCGGGTACGGCGGCACCCGCCGCCGCGGGCATCGTCGGGCCGAGCAGCACGAGGGCGAGGAGCGCCACGACGCCGGTCACCGCGGCCCGCAGCACCGCGGTCGCGGGAGAGGGCGCGGGCGGCGTCGGACGCCCGGGAGCCGGGGGTCGCGGGGCGCGCGGGGGAGACGCGACCGGCTCGAGCATGGCGACGACTCTAGGACAGGCGCGGGCAACTAGAGTGGTCCGTCGTGTCCACCGAGCCCGCGAGCCCCGCCGCCACCCCGTCCGCGGGCGGTGAGCAGCTGTCGATGGTGCAGGTGCAGCAGCGCGTCGCCGCGGAGCTGGAGCGCATCGGGGCCGTGGTCGACGAGCTGGGTGAGCGCTTCGTCGCCGCCGGCCACCAGCTGCACCTCGTGGGCGGGCCCGTGCGCGACGCCATGCTCGGCCGGCTGCAGGACGACCTGGACTTCACGACCTCGGCGACGCCCGAGGAGGTCGAGCGCCTCCTCAAGGGCTGGGCCGACGCCGTGTGGGACATCGGGCGCGCCTTCGGCACGATCGGCTGCCGCAAGGGCGGCTGGACGATCGAGATCACGACGTACCGCTCCGAGGCCTACAGCCCCGACTCCCGCAAGCCCGAGGTCGCCTACGGCACCGACCTGGGCGGCGACCTCGGCCGGCGGGACTTCACCGTCAACGCGATGGCCGTCTCCATCCCCGACCGCCGCTTCGAGGACCCCTTCGGCGGCATCGTCGACCTCGCCCACCGGGTGCTGCGCACGCCGGGGCGCCCGGAGGACTCCTTCTCCGACGACCCCCTGCGGATGATGCGCGCGGCCCGCTTCGCCGCCCAGCTCGGCTTCGACGTCGCGCCCGAGGTCGTCGCGGCGATGACCGCGATGGCGGAGCGGATCGACGTCATCTCGGCCGAGCGCGTGCGCGACGAGCTCGTGAAGCTGGTGTGCGCGCCGTACCCCCGTCTCGGGCTCGCGCTGCTGGTCGACACCGGGCTGGCCGCGCGGGTGCTGCCCGAGCTGCCGGCGCTGCGCCTCGAGCGCGACGAGCACCACCGGCACAAGGACGTCTACGAGCACTCCCTCACCGTGCTCGAGCAGGCGATGGACCTCGAGCCGCGCCTCGCCGGCGAGGACGGCGCGGGCGTGCCCGACTTCGTCGTGCGGTTCGCGGCGCTCATCCACGACATCGGCAAGCCCCGCACGCGCCGGTTCGTCGACGGCGGCACCGTGACGTTCCACCACCACGACGTCGTCGGCGCCAAGCTGGCCCGCAAGCGCATGAAGGCGCTGCGGTTCTCCGGCGAGCAGATCGACGCCGTCGCGAAGCTGGTCGAGCTGCACCTGCGCTTCCACGGGTACGGCGACGGGGAGTGGACCGACTCCGCCGTCCGCCGCTACGTCCGCGACGCCGGCGACCAGCTCGAGCGGCTCCACATCCTCACCCGTGCCGACTGCACGACGCGCAACAAGCGGAAGGCGGAGCGGCTGCGCCGCACGTACGACGACCTCGAGCGCCGCATCGCCGTGCTGGCCGAGCAGGAGGAGCTCGACTCCATCCGGCCCGACCTCGACGGCAACCGGATCATGGAGGTGCTCGGCATCGGCCCCGGCCGGGAGGTCGGCGAGGCCTACCGGTTCCTCCTCGAGCTGCGGATGGACGAGGGCCCGCAGGAGGCCGCGGTGGCCGAGGCCGCGCTGCGCGCGTGGTGGGCGGGGCGCCAGGGCTGAGGCGCTCGCCGCCGGTTCCGGGACGTCATCCCGATCGTGGCGCCGGGCCTCGGGTCCGCATGACGTCCGCCGGCGGTTCCCCACCCTTGTCTTGTTGACGCGCGTTCAGTAGCGTGCGCCGGGAGCCTGACCACCCGGCGTACCCCCGCGCGCCCGCGCGCCGGCGTGCGCCGCCGACGAGCGGAGCCCCCGTGACCCAGCAGCAGTCCACCTCGACCGAGCTCGAGGCCACGACCGACATCGACGCCAGCCCCGCGCAGGTCTGGGCGCTCGTCTCCGACCTGCCGCGCATGGCGGAGTGGAGCCCGCAGGTCGTGCGCACGTTCGTGCCCGGCGGTGTCCGCCTCGGGGCCACGATGATCAACCTCAACCACCGCGGTCTGCTCGTGTGGCCCACGCGCGCCAAGGTCGTGCGCTTCGACCCCCAGCGCGAGATCGCGTTCCGGGTCGCGGAGAACCGCACCATCTGGTCCTACCGCCTGGTCCCCCACGAGGGCGGCACCCGCCTGGTGCACCGGCGCGAGACGCCCGACGGCATCTCGAAGCTGTCGATCGGCCTCACCACCCGCGTGCTCGGCGGCGTCCCGCAGTTCACCGAGGAGCTGCGCACCGGCATGGCGCGCACCCTCGCCGCCATCAAGAAGGAGGCCGAGCGCGCCTGACGCGCCGCCCGCCTCCCGTCGAGGCCCGCTCCACCCGCCCTGCCCGGCACGCGCCTGAGCCGATCGCGTGCCGGGCAGGCGCGTGATCGGGCACAGTTGCCCCCATGAGAAGCGAACTCTTCGCGCAGGACAACCTGCCCAAGCAGAGCAACGAGCGATTCCTGCTGCAGAACGCCCAGACCCTGCGGGTGGGCCTCGGCCCGGACGTCCTGGCGGCGAAGGGCTCGATGATCGCCTACCAGGGCAACATCAGCTTCGACCACGAGGGCTCGGGCAGCATCGGCAAGCTCGCGAAGAAGGTGCTGACCAGCGAGAACCTCGCGCTCATGCGTGTCTCGGGCCAGGGCGTCGTCTACTTCGCCGAGCAGGCCGGCTACGTCAACCTCATGCACCTCGAGAACGAGGGCATCTCGATCAACGCCCGCAACCTGCTCGCCTTCGACGCCACGCTGCAGTGGGACATCAACCGCACCAAGGGCGCCGGCATGATGGGCGCCGGCCTCTTCAACACCACGATCGGCGGCACCGGCACGGTCGCGATCAACGCGGTCGGCCTCGTCACCGTGCTCGACTGCTCGCAGGGACCGGTGTACGTCGACTCCGACGCCGCGGTCTGCTGGTCGGCCAACCTCGAGCCCGGCGTGAAGAACAGCATGAACGCCCGCTCGATGCTGCGCGGCGGCACGGGCGAGGCGCTGCAGTACGTCTTCCAGGGCCCGGGCTTCGTCGTGGTCCAGGCCTTCGAGTGGTCGCCGGTCCCCACCTCCTGACGCACGCGCGGACGCGACGAGCGCCCCGCGGGTCCAGGACCCACGGGGCGCTCGTCGTACGACGGGTGACCGGCCTCAGGCCGGCCGGGTGACCAGCGCGCTCACTCCTCGCCGCGGATGAAGGCCTCGACGCGACGACGGCCCTCGTCGTCCGGCAGCTGCACCGGCGGGGACTTCATGAGGTACGACGACGCGGAGATGATCGGGCCGCCGATGCCGCGGTCCTTGGCGATCTTCGCGGCGCGGATGGCGTCGATGATGATGCCGGCCGAGTTCGGCGAGTCCCACACCTCGAGCTTGTACTCCAGGTTGATGGGGGCGTCGCCGAAGGCGCGACCCTCGAGGCGCACGTACGCCCACTTGCGGTCGTCGAGCCACGCCACGTAGTCCGACGGGCCGATGTGCACGTTCTTGTCGTGCACCTTGCCCGAGAGCGAACCGGTGAGGTTCGAGGTGACGGCCTGCGTCTTGCTGACCTTCTTCGACTCCAGGCGCTCGCGCTCGAGCATGTTCTTGAAGTCCATGTTGCCGCCGACGTTGAGCTGGTAGGTGCGGTCCAGCGTGACGCCGCGGTCCTCGAACAGCTTCGCCATCACGCGGTGCGTGATGGTGGCGCCGACCTGGCTCTTGATGTCGTCGCCGACGATCGGGACGCCCGCGACCTTGAACTTCTCGGCCCACTCGGGGTCGGAGGCGATGAAGACGGGGAGGGCGTTGACGAAGGCCACGCCGGCGTCGATCGCGCACTGGGCGTAGAACTTGTCGGCCTGCTCCGAGCCCACGGGGAGGTAGGAGACGAGCACGTCGGCGCCGGTGTCCTTGAGGACCTGGACGACGTCGACCGGCTCGGCGTCCGACTCCTCGATGGTCTCGCGGTAGTACTTGCCGAGACCGTCGAACGTCGGGCCGCGCTGCACGGTGATGCCGGTGGGCGGCACGTCGCAGATCTTGATCGTGTTGTTCTCGCTGGCCTGCGTGGCCTCGGCGAGGTCGAAGCCGACCTTCTTGGCGTCGACGTCGAACGCGGCGACGAACTCCACGTCGGCGACGTGGTAGTCACCGAAGACGACGTGCATGAGCCCCGGCACGGAGCCGGAGGGGTCGGCGTCCTTGTAGTACTCGACGCCCTGGACCAGCGACGTGGCGCAGTTGCCGACGCCGACGATCGCTACTCGAACCGAACCCATGGGGCTCTCCTTACTGATCTTCCTGAATGGACAGGTCTGGTGGTGGGATCACATCGGGACGTGCACGAGCCGCTCAGGCCGTGCTCGGCTGGTCGCCCGGAGGTGCGTCGTCGGCGGGACGGCCCCGCTCGGCGTCGATCAGGTCCGACAGCCAGCGGACCTCGCGCTCGACCGACTCGACCCCGTGGCGCTGCAGCTCCACGGCGTACCGGTCGACCTCCTTCTGCGTGCGGCTGAGGTCGGACTGGACACGGTCCAGCCGCTCCTGCAGCCGCGTACGGCGCCCCTCCAGCACGCGCAGGCGGATCTCCATGTCCGTGCGGCTGAAGAAGGCGAAGCGGATGTCGAACGTGTCGTCCTCCCAGGCCGCCGGCCCGGAGTCGGACATCATCCGCTTGAACTCGAGCTTCCCGTCCTCGGTGACCTCGTAGACGATGCGCGGGCGTCGGGTGACCGGGGTCGTCGACACCGTCGTCTCGGTGATGAGGCCCGCACGCACGAGGCGCTTGAGGGCGGGGTAGAGCGATCCGTACGACAGCAGGCGTCCCCAGCCCAGCATGAGGTTGAGGCGCTTGCGCAGCTCGTAGCCGTGCATGGGTGCCTCGTGCAGCAGTCCGAGGACTGCTAGCTCGATGGTCTCCGCGCGACGTGCCACGCGATCTATCGTAGCGATATATCCGGGTAAGTGAACCCCCGGTGTGCCGGCGACGTCCGTCACGTGTCCGAGCACCCCCCTGCGGGGCCCGCCGGGGCGTGCGCCGTACCGGTTCCGGGGGCGCCGTGGCGGCGGATGCGTACCCTGGGTCAGGTTTGCCCGGTGCCCCCGCACCGGCCCCCCACCTGCAGGAGGCTCCCCAGATGGCTGGAAAGCGTCGCGCGGACGGCACCGCGGCCACCCGGGACCGCGGCGCCGGACGCGCCACCCGGTCCGGTGACCCGAAGGCGAAGCGCGCCTGGTGGAAGCGCGCGCTGCTGTGGGCGACCACGGTCGGTCTGGCGCTGGCGCTCATCGGCGTCGGCGCGTTCGTGGTGCTCTACCAGACCACGGACATCCCCGACCCGAATGAGGACTTCCAGACCCAGACGACGAAGATCTACTACACCGGCGGGGGTGCGGAGATCGGGTCGTTCGCGACGCAGAACCGCGAGTCGGTGCCCTTCGACGACATGTCGGAGTACATGCGCGACGCGGTCGTCGCGGCCGAGGACCGCTCGTTCTGGACCAACCGGGGCATCGACCCCAAGGGCATCGTGCGCGCCGCGTTCTCCAACGCCTCCGGCGGCTCGACGCAGGGCGCCTCCACCATCACCCAGCAGTACGTGAAGATCCTCTACCTCACCCAGGAGCGCACCCTGAGCCGCAAGGCGAAGGAGGCGATCCTGTCGCTGAAGATCCAGCGCCAGCTGAGCAAGGAGGAGGTGCTCGAGGGCTACCTCAACACCATCTACTTCGGCCGCGGCGCGTACGGCGTGCAGGCGGCGGCCCGGGCGTTCTTCGGGCCCGAGGCCAACGCGAACAACCTGACGCTGCAGCAGGCCGCGGTGCTGGCCTCGGTCATCAACAACCCGACGGCCTTCGACCCGGCCAACGGACCCGAGGCCGAGGAGCGCCTGCTCGGCCGCTACCGCTACGTGCTCGACGGCATGGCCGAGGAGGGCGAGGTCGACGCGGCCGAGGCCGACGCGGCCGCCGAGGCGCTGCCGGCGTTCTCCGACGGCGAGCAGTCGGACTCGTACGGCGGGGAGAAGGGCCACATGCTCCGCCTGGTGCGCGACGAGCTGGTGCAGCTCGGCTTCACCGAGGACGAGATCGACGGCGGCGGCCTGCGCGTCGAGACCACGTTCTCCGGCAGCGCGATGAAGGCGGCGCGCGAGGGCGTGGCCGAGGAGTTCCCCGAGGGCTTCTCCAACGAGGAGCTGCACGTCGGCGTGGCGATGGTCGAGCCGAGCACGGGCGCGCTGCGCGGGTTCTACGCGGGCCAGGACTACCTGCAGTCCGAGATCAACTGGGCCGCCTCGCTGGTGCAGCCCGGTTCGACGTTCAAGGCCTTCGCGGTCGCCGCGGCGCTCGAGTACGGCTTCTCGCTGCGCGACACCTTCGACGGCAACTCGCCGTACGAGACCCCGGACGGCAGCGAGGTCGAGAACCAGGGCGACACCGACTACGGCAGCGCCGTCAGCCTGCGCACCGCGACGCAGAACTCGATCAACACCGCCTTCGTCGACATGACGGAGCAGATGGAGGAGGGCCCCGGCCTCATCCTCGACGCCGCCGGGCGCCTCGGCATCCCCGGCAACGGGGGCAGCGAGTACGGCATCCCGAGCACCTCGCGCGGTCTCGACACCAACCTCGGCGTCTCGCTGGGCTCGGGCGACGTCAGCCCCATCAACATGGCCGCGGCCTACGCCACGATCGCCAACGACGGTGTCCAGCAGGACGTCCACGTCGTGCAGAAGGTGACGGACCGCTTCGGCGCCGTGAAGTACGAGTGGGAGTCCGACCCGCAGCGCGCCATCTCCTCCGACGTCGCGGCCGACACCTCCTACGCCCTGCAGCAGGTCGTGCAGGACGGCTCGGGCACCGCGGCGCTCGAGCTCGGCCGCCCGGCCGCCGCCAAGACCGGTACGGCGACCAACGACCGCGGCGAGGTGTCGTCGTCCTGGTTCGTCGGCTACACCCCGCAGCTGGCGACGGCGGTGGCCTACACCCGCGGCACGGGGCGCGAGCAGCTGCAGGACTGGCTGCCGCAGTACTTCGGCGGCGCCTTCCCGGCCCGCACGTGGACCGAGGTCATGGACCGCGCGCTCGGCGACTCCGAGGAGCTCGACTTCCCGGAGCCGGCGTTCCTCGACGGCGACGTCGACTCCGACTCGGGCGAGTCCAGCAGCGGTAGCGGGAACGGCAGCGGCAGCGGCAACGGGGGCGGCGGGTCCGGCTCCGGTGGTGGTGGCGGCGACGACGATGACGACGACGCGACCTCCGCGCCGTCGACGAGCGCCCCGGCCCCCACGCAGACGCCCACCCCGACCCCCACGCCCACCCCGACCCCGACCCCGACGCCGGAGCCGCCCGTCGAGGAGCCCCCGATCATCCCGAGCCCCAGCCCGACGCCGACCGCACCCCAGACGGGCGGAGCCGGCCAGGGCCAGGGCAGGGGCGGCGGCGCCGGCGCCGGCACCGGTCGTCCGTGACGGCCTGCCCGGGCCGGTGACGCGGCGGTGAGGCGCGTCGCCGTACCCACGCAGGAGGACCCGGCAGCCGCGGCCCTCAGCGAGGTGCTGGGCGGGCCCGCCGGTGTCCACGCGCGGGCCACGCGCTGGGTGCCGCTCGCGGTCGCGGGGGTGCTCGCGGTGCTGAGCGTCGTGCTCGGGCTCGTGGCACGCGCCGACTGCCCCGACCCGGGGTGGTCCGGCGCGGGCACCACCTGGACCGAGGCGTCCTGCTTCTCGGCGCTCCCCGGCGCGTACGTCGCGAGCGGCGCCGCGGAGGGAGCGGCGCCGTACGACGACGCGGTGGGCGACGTCGACGACGGGGCCCGCCACTCCGCGGGCGCCGGTCACGTGCTCGTGGGCGCGACGTACCTCCGCGGGGTGCTCGGCGCCCTGGTCGCCCCGACCGACCCGGCGGTGACGGACCGACGGAGCCTGGTGCCGACCGCCGACCTGCCGCGCGACGACGACGTGCGCGCCGAGGCGGGCCGGGTGCTGCTGCCCGCGGCCGTGCTCGTGGCGCTCGCCGCCCTCGTGCTCGTGGTCGCGATGGCCCGCCACCGGGCCGAGCGCCCGTGGGACGGCGTGCTCGTCGCCGCGGCGCCCCTGCTGCTCGTCACCGGGCTCGCCGACGTCGACCTCGTGGGCGTCGCCCTGGCCGTGGGCGGGCTCGTCGCCGCCGGGCGCGGGCGTGCGCTGGTGGCCGGGGCGCTCCTGGGGCTCGGCCTGACGGTGACCTGGTCGGCCGGGCTCGTGCTGCTCGCGGTCGTGGCCGCGCGGGCTCGACGCGGCGCGACCCCGGCCGCCCTGCGGACCGCCGGCGCGGCCGCGCTGGTGTGGCTGGGCGTGACGCTGAGCGCCGTGGTGGGCGGTCCCGACGCCTGGCGGGCCGGCTGGGTCGAGACCCTGGTGGGTCCCGCGACGCCGGGCTCGCTGCGCTTCGCCGTCGAGCAGACGGTCGGCCGCGAGCTGCCGGCGTACGTGCCCGTCGCCCTCGTCGTGCTCGCGCTGTGGACCGCGGCGGTGCTCCTCGTCGAGCGGCGCGCCCCGCGCCCGGCCCGCCCGGAGCAGCTGGCGCTCGTGCTCGTGGCCGTCGCCGTCGCGCTCCTCGGCGCGGGGCCGACCGCGGGCCTCGCGGTGCTGCCGCTGGCCGTGCTGGCGCTGCCGCGCCTCCTGCCGCTCCTGGCCTGGCAGGTCGTCGAGATCGTCCACGCCCTGGTGCTGTGGTGGACCGCGGCGGGCTACCTCGACTCGGGCTCGGAGCCGGCGGCGGGCCCGCTCGTGGTGCTCGGCCTGGTGCGGTTCGGGGCGCTGGTCGCGCTCGCCGGGCTCGTCGTGCGCGACGTGGTCATGCCGTCGTACGACGTGCTCGCCCCCGCCCGGCCGGCGGCCGCGAACGTCAGGAGATGACCACGTCGTCGAACGACGTGGTCGTGTAGCGCACCCGTACGTCGAGCAGGTCACCCACCGCGGGGACGGTGGCGCCGGCGGGCAGGAACAGCATCGAGGCCTGCATGTGGGGCGGCTCGGCGAAGAGGCGCTGCTTGCCGTCGATCGAGAACGGCGAGCGCACGAAGCCGACCGCGTCGAGCCCGCCCCGGGCCAGCGTCGCCGCCCGCGAGCGCAGCGACAGGTCGCCGCTGGGCGCCTCGAGCCCGATGCCGTGCGCGGTGCCGCCCGAGACGACGAGGATCGTGCCGGGCTTCGGCGCGGAGCGGCCGCGGTAGCCGAAGACCTCGCCCCGCTCCACCGGGTGCACGTCGAGCACGGTGGAGGTCACCCGCAGCGCGCTGCGGTCGCCGAGCCACAGGCCGGTGCCGGTGCGCGGGCGGAAGGTGAAGTCGGGGTACGCCGCGGCGAGCTCGCCTTGCTCGGCCTCCGAGAGGTGGCTGACCCACACGGTCGTGGTGGCGAGGTCGGCGGCGACGACGTCGGTCATGAGGCGGCGCACCTCGCCCAGGTGGGAGCCCTGCGCGAGCGGCAGGTGCAGCGCCACGCCGCGCAGCTGCTCGCGCAGCCCGCCGCGGGCGGCGAGCAGGGCCCCGGCGGCGCGCAGGTCGCGGGCGGAGAGCCCGTGGCGCAGCATCGAGGTGGTGCGCTCCAGCACGAAGCGGGCGTCGGGGTCACGGGCGAGGAGCGCCTCGAGGTCCTCGACGCGGCTGACGGTGTGGATGACGCGGCGGGTCAGCGGGCTGCCCGGCGCCAGGTCGAGGGCCGCACCGAACGGGCGCCACGGGGTGAGGACGAGCAGTGAGCCGTCGAAGCGGTTCGCGACCTCGCCGAGCTCGTCGTACGTGCCCACGGACAGCGTGTCGACGCCCAGCCACGCGGCCTTGCGGGCCAGCCGGCCGAGGCCGAAGCCGTAGCCGTTGCCCTTGGCGACGGGCACGAGGCCCGGGTGGCGCTCGGCGAAGCCCCGCAGGTGGGAGCGCCAGCGCTCGCCGTCGACGGTCAGGACCAGACTCATGGTTCCTCCTCAGCCCCGGCGCCGCATGTAGAGGTCGAACGCGCGGTAGAGCAGGCGGTTGACCGGGAGGTCCCACTCACCGGCGTACTCCACCGCCTCGCCCCCGGTGCCCACCTTGAACTGGATGAGACCCACGTGGGCGTCGTCGGTGTCGAGGGTCTCGGTGATGCCCCGCAGGTCGTAGACGTCGCAGTCCGCCGCCAGCGCCGCCCGCACCATGGCCCACTGCACGGCGTTGGAGCCGCGCACGTCGCGCTTCTCCGTCGACGACGCGCCGTACGAGTACCAGTAGTGCGCGCCCACCCGGATCGCGATCGTCGCGGCGACGAGGTCGCCCTCGTGGTGGGCGAGGAAGAACGTGAAGCGGTCGGGCGCCTCCGCGTTCAGCGCGTCGCGCATCGTGCGGAAGTAGGCGAGCGGACGGGGGGTGAAGTGGTCGCGCTCGGCGGTGTGGACGTAGAGGGCGTGGAAGGCCTCGAGCGCCGCGTCGTCGGTCGCGGTCGTGACCTCCACGCCGGCCTTGTCGGCCTTCTTGATGTTGCGCCGCCACAGCTGGTTCATGCCGGCCAGCACCTCGGCCTCGGTGCGGGCCGTGCCGTCGGCGGTGCGCAGCGGCACCTGGAAGTTGAACGCCGGCTGGCCCGCGGAGAAGCCGCCCTCGGCGGTGAGGCGCTGCCACCCCAGCTCCAGCAGCTGGGAGACCACCGTCGCGCCGCCGGGCTCGCGCTGCGTGGGCGGCAGCGCACCGAGGCGGGTCACGGACTCGTCGGCGATGCCGGCCTTGACGGTCGCGGTGTCCCAGCGGTTGACGACGACCGGCGGGCCGATGCGGATGCCGAAGGCGCCCTGGCCGCGCAGGTGGCGGGTCATGGGCGCCAGCCAGCCGGCGAGGTCGCCGTCGTCGTAGGTGACGACCGGGCCCTCGGGCAGGTAGGCGAGGTAGCGCTTCAGCCGCGGGACCTGGCGGTAGAGCACCAGGGCCGCGCCGACGAGGGCGTCGCCGTCGAACCAGCCGATCGACTCGTGGCGCCACTCCGCCTTCACCGCGCCCCACCCGGGGGTCTGCAGGAAGCTGGCGGAGCGCCGGGTGGCGAGGAACGCCCGGTGCTCGTCCGCCGTCACGGTGCGCACGGTCAGCGGTCCTCGGGGCGACTCCGGCAGGTGCTCCGGGCGGGGGTCCGGGCGGGGGGAGGGAGTCGTCGTCACGGGGGCGAGGCTACCGGGCGGGGGGCGGTACGGCGGGGGGCCCGGGGCAGGGGCCGGGGGGCCGGGCGTGGTGGGCCGGGGGCCCGAGCGGTCCCCCGTGACGCTCGGGTCCCCGGCCGGACGTGTGGTGCCCGCGGTGCGGCGGGGGCAAACCCGGGGACCCGGTCAGCCGCGGGCCGGGAGGCGCTCGCGGAGCCAGGCGAAGTCGGCGACGTGCGCGTCGGCGCCGCCGGGGGTCTCGCAGACGACCGGGGCCCCGGCGTCGCGCACGACGGCGGCCAGCAGGTCGGGGTCGATGCGGCCCGCGCCGAAGTTGGCGTGGCGGTCGGCGCCGGAGTCGAACTCGTCGCGGGAGTCGTTGGCGTGCACCAGGTCGATGCGCCCGGTGATGGCCAGCACGTCGTCGACGACGGTCTCGAGGGCGTTGCCGCCGGCGTGGGCGTGGCAGGTGTCGAGGCAGAAGCCGACGCGGTCGGCGCCCTCGGCGGAGCCGATCGCGTCCCACACCCCGCGGATGCGGTCGAGGTAGCGCGTCATCGCGTTCTCCCCGCCGGCCGTGTTCTCGATGAGCAGCGGCACCTTGAGGTCGGTCGCCTCGACCGCCTTGCGCCAGTTGTCGAAGCCCTTGGCGGGGTCGTCGTCCTTCCCGACGTGGCCGCCGTGGACGACGAGGCCGAGCGCGCCGATCTCGGCCGCGGCGTCGACGTGCTGCTGCAGGAGCTTGCGGCTCGGGATGCGGATGCGGTTGTTCGTCGTCGCCACGTTCACGACGTACGGCGCGTGCACGTAGATGCCGACGCCCGCCGCCGCGGCCGCGTCGCGCAGGGCCGACGCGCCACCCGCGTAGGCCACGACCGGCCCCTTGTAGCTCTGCGGGTCGCCGAGGAACATCTGCACGACCGGGGCCCGGCGCGCCTGGGCCTCGGCGATGGGGTCCGCCTGGTCCACGTGGGCGCCGATGACGAGGTCGGTGGGGTGCGCACTCATGCCCGTCATCGTAGGGACGGGCGCCGACGGCGGGGGGCGGGCGGCGGGCAGGCGGCGGGGCCGCGCGGCTACAGCGGCTGGGCGTCGATGCCGCGGTCGCGCAGCAGGGCCAGCGTCGCCTCGTCCCCGCCCATGACGGTGACGGAGCGAAGAGCGGGGAGCCGGTCGAGGTCGTCCCACCGCCGCACGTCGAACGCGCTGCTCTCGCCGTCCCACTGCGGCGCGACCTGCAGGTAGACGTCGTTGCCGCCGTCCATGTAGATCTCGTCCACCTCGGCGAGCAGCTCCTCGGGGATCTCGAGCGCGGCGAAGTGCGCGAGCACCTCGGGGATGGGCTCGTGGCCCTCCGTGACGAGGTCGATCTCCCGCTCGCAGGTGTCGACGAAGTCGTCCACGACGAACCGGGGGGTCAGCAGCCCCTTCTCGTACATGAGGACCTGCACGACCGCGAGCTTCAGGTTGAGGTCGGCGAAGCCCACGACGGCGGGGGGTGTGGGGGGTGCGGCGGGGGCCGGCGCCTTCTTCCTCGGGGCTGCCCGCCGGCGCGGCACCTTCTGCTCGACGATCACCTCGCGCACGTGCTGGTCGGGCCCGGGGTCCGAGCGGTGCACCATGACGAAGCCGGTGCCGAAGTCCCGGCTGGGGTAGGTCGGGCCCGTGGGTCCGAACTCCTCGCCGAACGGCACGCCCTCGATCAGCACCTCCCGGTCCACCTCGTCGACGGTGAACCGGAGGCTCTCGGCGTGCACCTCGTCCCTCGTCCCGGCGGCGACGCCCTCGGCCCGCCACCACCACGAGCCGCGGTTGCGCTTCGACGGGGGGATGTCGAACGGCTCGGTGGTGAAGATCTGCGCCAGGTCCTCCAGCAGGACCGGGTAGGCGAACAGCCGCCCGTCGATCTCGACGCCGTCGAGGCGGATGTCGACGTGGCGGGCGGGCACGGTGGTCTCGTCGGTCATGGCCCGCGTCCTGCCCCGAGGCGGCCCGGCGCAATCCCGCCGCGGCCGGCGGGGACCACCGGTGGAGGGATTTCGGCGTTCGAGGCGCGGCGCTGCTATCTTCAGGGGTCTTTCGTGCGGCCCCGACCGACGGGGTACGGCGAGGACACCCACCCACGCTGCCGGCGTCGTACCCGTGCGAGCCGGCGAGGGGGTGGACGCAGAGCCCTCCTGCCACGGAGAGACCGTGGTCGCCTAGTCCAGAGGAGGTGGAGACCGCTGTGCGTGCATACGAAGTGATGGTCATCCTCGACCCCAGCCTCGAGGAGCGGACGGTCGCCCCGTCGCTCGACAAGTACCTCGAGAACGTCGTCCGCAAGGACGGCGGCACCGTCGAGAACGTCGACGTGTGGGGCCGGCGTCGCCTGGCCTACGAGATCAAGAAGAACGCCGAGGGCATCTACGTCGTCATCAGCCTCCAGGCTGAGCCGGCGACGGTGAAGGAGCTCGACCGTCAGCTCGGTCTGAACGAGTCGATCCTCCGGACCAAGGTCATCCGCCCCGACATCCGCGGCTGAGCGTCCTTCCACAAGCAGGGAAGTAGGGGTCGCGCCGCGGGGTCGCCACGGGCGACGATGTGGCACGACCCCGGCGCTAGGCCCCGCGACACCGCAGGGCGGCCCGACGGGCTGAGACTTCACGAGGAGACCTGACATGGCAGGCGAGACCGTCATCACCGTGGTCGGCAACATGGTCGACGACCCGGAGCTGCGCTTCACCCCCTCGGGTGCGGCCGTGGCGAACTTCCGGATCGCGTCGACGCCGCGCACGTTCAACCGCCAGACCAACGACTGGGAGGACGGCGAAGCGCTGTTCCTCTCGTGCTCGGTGTGGCGCCAGGCGGCGGAGAACGTCGCCGAGTCGCTGCAGCGCGGCATGCGTGTCGTCGTCCAGGGTCGCCTGAAGGCGCGGAGCTACGAGACCCGTGAGGGCGAGAAGCGCACCGTCTTCGAGATCGAGGTCGAGGAGGTCGGTCCGTCGCTGAAGTTCGCGACTGCCAAGGTCGCCCGCGCCACCCGCTCCGGCGGTGGCGGTGGCGGCGGCTTCGGTGGGGGCGGCAACAGCGGCGGCGGTGCCGGTGGCGGCGGGGGCTTCGACCAGGGCGGGCCGCAGCGCTCGTCCGGCCCAGCCTCCGACGACCCGTGGGCCTCGCCCGCGCCCTCGCAGGGTGGCGGTTCGCGCGGCGGCCAGTCGGCCGACCCGTGGGGTGCCCCCGGCGTCGGTGGCGACGAGCCCCCGTTCTGACCCTCCTCGCGAGCCTCGGCTCACCCAACGGCGGTCCTCGGGACCGTCTGACAAACCTGTTCCACCATCCCATTCCGGCCTCGGCCGGGCTCTGACTAGAGGAGCACCACAATGGCGAAGCCAGTCATCCGCAAGCCCAAGAAGAAGCAGAACCCCCTCAAGGCTGCGGGCGTCACGTACATCGACTACAAGGACGTCAACCTGCTGCGGAAGTTCATCTCCGACCGCGGCAAGATCCGTGCGCGCCGCGTCACGGGCGTCAGCGTCCAGGAGCAGCGCAAGATCGCCATGGCGATCAAGAACGCCCGCGAGGTCGCCCTGCTGCCGTACTCGTCGGCCGGTCGCTGAGAAGGAGAGTCGGAAACAACATGAAGCTCATCCTGACCCAGGAAGTCGACGGTCTCGGCGCTGCCGGTGACGTCGTCGACGTGAAGCCGGGCTACGGCCGCAACTACCTCGTGCCCCGCGGTGTCGCCATCGCGTGGACGCGTGGTGCGGAGAAGACCGTCGAGTCCATCAAGGCGGCCCGTGCCTCCCGTGCCGTGCGCGACCAGGCGCACGCCGAGGAGATCAAGGGCAAGCTCGAGGGCACCACGGTGGACGTCAAGGTCCGCTCGGGCCAGGGCGGTCGCCTCTTCGGCGCCGTCACGGTCGCCGAGATCGCCGACGCCATCAAGGGCACGACGGGCGAGCCCGTCGACAAGCGCACGATCGTGGTCACCAACCCGATCAAGTCGCTCGGCGCCCACGCCGTGTCGGTCAAGCTCCACGACGACGTCTCCGCCGCCGTGTCGCTGAACGTGCAGCCCGCCTGACGAGTCCCCTCGTCACCGGCTCCGGACGGGCCGTCCTCCTGCGGGAGGGCGGCCCGTTCCGCGTTCTCCGGGGCGTGGTCGCCGGCCGCCCGCGCCCGGGGGATGTGGCGGCCCGCCCCGTGTAACGCGGTGTCCGGTCTACTGCACACGCGGTCTGCGGTGCATCCAGACGCTCCAGCACCGCAGGAGACATCAGCACCGCAGGAGACGCCCGGCGCCGCCGGGGTACGGCGGGGTGTCGCCGCGGCCGGTTGGTCCCGGACCCTTTCCGACGCCCTGGACCGGCATGTCGCGTCGAGAACGTCAGGGACTACGGGGCGGCGCGGTGGGCGAGCCGGTCGGGGTCAGCGCGCGGGGGCGCCGGTGACCATCCACGCGTCGGTGCGGGCGCGCCGTACCAGCACGACGCCGCGGGCGCCCATGAACACGAACGCGAGGGCCGCCCAGATCACGACGAGGTGGCTCGCCACGTGCGCGAGCACGAGGACGACCGGGGCGTAGACCGCGAGCACGACGACGCCACCCCACGCGAGGTAGCGCCCGTCGCCGGCGCCGATGAGGACGCCGTCGAGCACGAACACCACCCCGGCCAGTGGCTGACCGACGGCGATGACGAGCAGGACGGGCACCAGCAGGTCGTGCACGCCGGTGTCGGGGGTGAACAGCGCGCCGAGCCACGGGCTCGAGGCGGCGAGCAGCGCACCGGTGACGACCCCGCTGCCGATGCCCCACTGCACCATCCGCCGGGTGGTGGCGCGGGTGTCCTCGAGGTCGCCGGCGCCCAGCGACCGGCCGGTGAGCGCCTGGGCGGCGATGGCGATGGCGTCGAGCACGAAGGCCAGGAACGTCCACAGCGTGAAGGCGAGCTGGTGGGTCGCGAGCGTGACGGCGCTGCCGGAGCCCTGGGTCGCGGCGAGGGTGGCGGCGTACGTCGTGACGAGCAGCGCGGCGCGCAGGGTGAGGGTGCGCACGACGAGGGGTACGCCGGACCGCCCGGCCGCGCGGATCCCCGGCAGGTCGGGGCCCAGCGGCGCCCCGTGGCGCCGGGCGCCCCGGGCCACGACGGCGGCGAGCACGGCGGCGCTGGCGAGCTGGGCGAGGACGGACCCGGTGGCGGAGCCGGCGACGCCGAGCGCGGGGACGGGGCCGGCGCCGTACACGAGGAGCAGGTTGAGCACGATGTTGAGCCCGTTGCCGAGGACGGCGACGACGAGCGGGGTGCGCACGTCCTGCAGCCCGCGGAGCACGCCGGTCGCGGCGAGCATGACGAGCAGGGGGGCGGCGCCGAGCAGGGAGATCCGGAGGTACGTCGTGGCGTGGCCGCTGACCTCCGCCCCGGCGCCGAAGAGCCCGACGAGGGGGCCGGCCAGGGGGATGCCGACGACGGTGACGACGACGCCGATGGCGACGGCGAGCCAGATGCCGTCGATGCCCTGGGCCAGCGCGCGGCGCAGGTCGCCGGCGCCGAGGTGGCGCGCGACGGCCGCGGTGGTGCCGTAGGCGAGGAAGACGCACACGCCGACGAAGGTCTGCAGGACGACGGAGGCGATGCCGACGCCGGCGAGCTCGGCCGTGCCGACGTGGCCGACGATCGCGGCGTCGGAGAGCAGGAAGAGGGGCTCGGCGACGAGGGCCAGGAAGGCCGGGACGGCGAGGCGGAGGATCTCGCGATCGCGGGGGCCGAGCACCGTCCGCACTCTAGTGCTTGGGACAAGATTCGCCGGTTCGGTGGACATCCCGGCCCCGGTGCTTGTATTGGGGACAACCTGTGCATATCCCCGTGTGGGAGGCCTCGTGGGCGGGTGGTCCGGGCCCGGGGGACGGCGATCGCGAATCCACAGGGCACAAGTTTTGCTCCACAGGTCTGAGACTGCGTTTCACCAGGTCAGAGCATTGGCAACTAGCCGCGGCGCGCTTCTCCACGGGGTTCTCCCCAGGCGGGGAGGACCGCCACGCCGCGTCCTCCACGGACTTTCCCCAGTTATCCCCAGGGGCTGTGGAGAAGGTGGTGTCGCGAGCCCCCTCCGGGCGCGTACGGTCGGGCCTCTCCCGGTCGCCAGCCAAGACTGTCGATGGCCGGTCCTAGCCTCGTCTCGGGGTCGGACGTCGACGGGGAACGCGCCAGGAAGGGGAGCCGTGAGCGTCACGCAGCGAGACCAGGACTACGGCGCCCCGCCGCCCGAGGAGTGGGGCGACGGGCCGTCGTCGTACAGCCCCGGCGAGGCCCCCTCGCGACCCGGCGACCGGACCCCGCCGCAGGACAACGCCGCAGAGCAGTCGGTGCTCGGGTCGATGCTGCTGAGCAAGGACGCGATCGCCGACGTCGTCGAGTCCATCAAGGGCACCGACTTCTACCGGCCGGCCCACGAGATCGTCTTCGACGCGATCATCGACCTCTACGGCCGCGGCGAGCCCGCGGACCCCGTGACCGTCGCCGCCGAGCTGCACCGCAAGGGCGAGCTGCAGCGGGTGGGGGGCGCGCCGTACCTGCACACGCTCTCGGCGAACGTGCCGATCGCGGCGAACGCGGGGTACTACGCGGAGATCGTGCGGGAGAAGGCGATCCTGCGGCGCCTCGTCGAGGCCGGCACCAAGGTGGTGCAGCTGGGGTACTCGGGCGAGGGCCAGGTCGACGACATCGTCGACACCGCGCAGGCCGAGATCTTCAAGATCACGGAGAAGCGGGCGAGCGAGGACTACGCGCCGTTGGCCGACATCATGGAGGGCGTCCTCGACGAGATCGAGGCGATCGGCAACCGCGACGGCGGGGTGTACGGCGTGCCCACCGGCTTCGTGGACTTCGACGAGCTGACCAACGGCCTGCACGCCGGGCAGATGATCATCATCGCCGCGCGACCCGCCATGGGTAAGTCCACGCTGGCGCTGGACTTCTGCCGCGCCGCGTCCATCCACAACAACCTCACCAGCGTCTTCTTCAGCCTGGAGATGAACCGGGCCGAGATCACGATGCGCCTGCTCTCGGCCGAGGCGCGGGTGCCGCTGAACCACATCCGCAACGGCCAGATGACCGACGACGACTGGGCGAAGCTCGCGAAGAAGATGGGCGAGGTGTCGAGCGCGCCGATCTTCATCGACGACAGCCCGAACCTGACGATGATGGAGATCCGCGCGAAGGCGCGGCGGCTCAAGCAGAAGCACGACCTGCGCCTCGTCGTCATCGACTACCTGCAGCTGATGAGCTCGGGCAAGAAGGTCGAGAGCCGCCAGCTCGAGGTCTCGGAGTTCTCCCGGCAGATCAAGCTGCTGGCCAAGGAGCTCGAGGTGCCGGTCATCGCGCTGTCGCAGCTCAACCGTGGTTCCGAGCAGCGCTCCGACAAGCGCCCCATGGTCAGCGACCTGCGCGAGTCGGGCTCGATCGAGCAGGACGCCGACATGGTCGTGCTGCTGCACCGCGACGACGTCTACGAGAAGGAGTCGACCCGCCCCGGCGAGGCCGACCTCATCATCGCCAAGCACCGCAACGGGCCCACCCGCGACATCGTCGTGGCGTTCCAGGGCCACTACTCGCGCTTCGTCGACATGGCGCAGTGAGCGCGGGGGGCGCCTCCGTGGTGCTCAGCGCTGCGGCGAGTGCACCCGGTCGGCGGCGATGGTGA
Organism: Nocardioides sp. ChNu-153; assembly: GCF_030466625.1. Lineage (GTDB taxonomy): Bacteria > Actinomycetota > Actinomycetes > Propionibacteriales > Nocardioidaceae > Nocardioides. The sequence continues at coordinate 237,568 of NZ_JADEVT010000003.1, read as the reverse complement.
CGATCAGCCGCGAGCCGGCGCCGCCGAAGCCGGGGTAGGGCCGCCCGAGGTAGCGCTGCGACAGCTGGTCGATGTGCGCGTCGCCGCCCTCGGTGGTCGTGGCGACCACCCGGCCACGGACGCCCCAGTAGCGCGCCGGCTGGTCGGGGTCGGCGATCGCGACGGCGACGCGCGGGTCGCGGGCGATGTTGCGCGACTTCTGGTGCGTGGTCACCGTGTTGACGACGACGTGCTCACCGTCGGTGTCGACCCAGGTCTCGGTGGTGACCGGCGAGCCGTCGGGCATCAGGGTCGTCACGAAGCACAGGGCGCGGCCGCGCAGCATCTCGACGAGGTCCGGCGGCAGGCTGGTCATGGGGTGCTCCTCGGCTGGTGGCCCGTCGTCGAGGTGTCGACGAGGTGCTCGTCGCCGAGGCTAGGCGAGCGGTCCACGGCGCGGGCGACCGCCGCGTCAACCCGCCGCCACGCGACGCGCCGCGAACGGCCGTGCGGGGCCTAGCGTGGACCGGGCGGGAGGGACCGCCTCCCGACGGCCCCCACCAGCACCGGAGCGTTCGATGACCTCACCTGTCGCCCCACCCGCCGCTGCCGGCGCGGGCACGCCCGTCCGCGTCGCCGTCGGGATCCTGTCCGCCGCTGTCGTCGCGGCGCTCGCGAACCTCGCCGTCGCCGCCGTGGCCCGCGCGCTCGGCGCGTCCGACGACTTCGTCCCCCTGCAGGCGGGGCCCGTCGTCACCTGGTCCGTTATCGGCGTGGTCGTCAGCGCCGTGGGCTGGGCGCTCGTTCGGGCGCGGACGCGCAACCCGCGCCGCGTGCTCCGGGTGCTCGTCCCGGTCGTCCTCGCCGTCACGCTGGTCCCCGACGTGCTGCTCGGCGTCGCCGGCGACATGCCGGGCGTGAGCTGGGGCGCGGTGGCCGCCCTCATGGTGATGCACGTCGTCGTGGTGGCGGTCGCCGTACCGGTCCTGGTCCGCGTGCTCCCCCTGCCCGCCGGCCGCCGCGCGACCGCCTGACGCCGGTCGGCTCACCGGCGGGCGCGCCGTCGTACCAGCAGCAGCCCGCCCACGACCAGCACGGCGAGCACCACGAGCACCGCCACGCCCGCGCCGATCCCGACCACCGACACGCCAGCGTCGGCGGACGACCCGTCCGACGACCCCGACGAGCCCGACCCGTCCGAGGCCTCGCCGTCCTCCGGCTGCGACTCCCCGACGGCCGAGGACACGAGCGCCGAGTCGGCGGCGGGCGGCTCGAGGCCGTCGACCTCCTCGTACTCCGGCGTCCCCTCGCCCGCCGTGCCGCCGGTGCGGATGGTCAACGTGTACGGCTGGTTGGCCTCGTCGCCGCGCACGGCGAGGTTCACCGCGACGTACCGCAGCCCCGCGACCGACGACCCCTTCTCGGGGCCGAACGCGAACCGCTGCGGATAGGCGACGGTGCGGCTGAGGGCGCCGGTGCGGTACGCCGGATCGGTGAGGTTGGCCAGCGCCCCGGTCGTCCAGTCCGCCGGGGCGTCGGAGCCGGTGAGGTCCGCCGACGCGGCGTCGCGCAGCGGCCCGATGAAGGAGACCCGCAACTGGCTGCCGATCGCGGCGGCCTCCATGACCGGCCCCGTCAGCGTCGCGTCGAGCTGCGCCTGCACGTGCTGGCCCCAGTCCAGCGGAACGGCGAGCACCTGGGTCTCGCCCGCGTTGATGTCCAGCGCGTAGCTGCCGTCGCCGACCACGGGCGCGCTCGACAGGCTCGTGCCCGGCACGACGGAGTCGTCGGCCGCGCCGGGCTCCAGCGGCGACCAGGCGGGGTCGGGCAGCGGCTCGCCGGTCGCTTCCGCCGGGTCGGCCAGCGGCGGCTCCTCGTAGACCGCCAGCTCGAACGCCGCCCCCTGCCCGACGTTGGCCTGCGCCTCCCGCACCGTCAGCACGAGCCGGTCGGCCGTCGCGCACTCCGCGTCGGGGTCGCGGCCCGAGTCGGCCGAGGCGTAGAAGACGGGTCGCTGCTCCCCGATGCTCGAGTCGAACGCCGACCCCGTGTCGCACGGCACCCCCGCCGTGCCGTCCTCCCGCAGCGGCGCCAGGGCCAGACCGCCGCCCGAGCCGCTGGACCCGCCCTCGCCGACGAGCGTCAGTCCGACGTGGAACGTCGTGCCCGGTGCGGCGCGCTCCAGCAGGTAGAACTGCTCGCCGGCGCCACGGAAGCGGTCGAGGTACTGCCCCGTCCCCACGGTCGGCGCCCCCGCGACGTCGACCGTGCCCTCGACGGGCTCGCCCGTCAGGTCGAACGGCCGGCTGGCGCGCACCGCGGCGTCGCGCAGGCCCTCGGTGATGCTGTCGGCGTCGTCGGCGTCCACGTAGGTGCCCCCGCCGGCCTCGGCGACGCAGGCCAGCTGGTCCCGCGCGCTGCCGCTGACGTCGAGCCCGACCACGTCGATGCGCAGGTCGATGCCGTCGGCCGCGAGCTCGGCGGCCACCACGCACGGGTCGGGGTCGCAGGTGGACTCGCCGTCCGAGACCAGCAGGATGGTGCGCGGCCCCTCCGGGCCGAGGTCGTCGGCCGCCTGCTGCAGTGCGTACCCCGTCGGGGTCCACCCGACGGGCTCGTACGCCGCGATCGCCGCCCGCAGGTCGTCCCGGTTGTCGGTGCCCCGGTCGACGATCCGCTCCGAGTCGGTGCACGCCGCCGGGTCGCCCTCCGGCACGTCGCTCGCGCCGAAGACCCGGAACGACACCGCCTGGTCGTCGGGCAGCCCGTCGACCACCGTCGTCAGCGCCGAGCGTGCGGCCTCGATCCGCGACCCGCCGCCACCGCCCGCCGGCTCCGCCATCGACCCCGACGAGTCCAGCACGAGGGCCAGGCTCCCGGGGTCGTCGGGCTCCGCGGCGGCCGCGGTCGCCGTACCCCCGGCCGCCGCGGGCGGGGGTGCCGCCAGCCCGGCGGGGGCGAGGAGGAGCAGGAGGGCGAGGGAGGCGGAGGGGAGGGCTCTGCGCATGGCGGATGCTCCTTCCCCGCCCACGGCCACGGCAACCAGCGCCCCGGCCGAGGCCCGCTCGCGACCTGCGGCCACCCGCGTCTACAACCTCCGGAGGAGGGCGGGTCCGCACCCGCGCACGATGTGGCGGACCCCGCCCGCGGCCGAGCCTGGGGGCATGGACACCTCCCGCATCCCCCGCATCCCCCGCGGCCTCGCCGCGACGTTCGCCGCCGGCACGCTGCTGGCCCTCACCGCGTGCGGGGGCACGACCGCCCCCGCCGCCACCCCCGGCGCACCCGCCGCCTCCGCGGCGGCGGGGAGCGCCGCCGTACCCCACCCCCTGACCACCGCCGACGTCGACGCGTGGCTCGACGGCTACCTGCCCGCGGCCCTCGAGCGCGAGGGCATCCCCGGCGCGAGCGTCGCCGTCGTGCACGACGGGGAGGTCGTCACCACCCGCGGCTTCGGCTGGGCCGACCGCGAGGCGGGGGAGCCCGTCGACCCGGCCGACACCCTCTTCCGCGTCGGCTCGGTCTCGAAGGTCTTCACCGCGACCGCCGTCATGCAGCTGGTGGAGGACGGGGCCGTCGACCTCGACACCGACGTCGGCGAGTACGTCGACGTCGACCTCGAGCGCCCCGTCACGCTGCGCCACCTGCTGACCCACACCGGCGGGTTCGAGGAGAAGGTCGCCGGCCTCATCCGCGGGCCCGGCGAGACCGTCGACCTGCGCGAGACCCTCACGACCGACCCGCCCGAGCAGGTCTACGAGCCCGGCACCGTGCCGGCGTACTCCAACTACGGCAACGCGCTGGCCGGCCTCGTCGTCGAGGAGGTCGACGGGCGGCCCTTCGAGCAGTACGTCGCCGACGAGGTGCTCGCGCCGGCCGGGATGACCTCCTCGTCCTTCGCCCAGCCGCTGCCGGAGCCGCTGGCCGACCGCCTGGCCGCGGGGTACGCCGACGCCACCGCGCCGCCCGTGGAGTTCGAGACCGTCGGCACGCCGCCCGCCGGCGCGCTGACGAGCTCGGCGGACGACATGGCGCGCTTCATGCTCGCCCAGCTCGGCGAGGAACCCGCGCTGCTGGCCCCGGCGACGCGCGACCGGATGTTCGCCCCCGGCCTCGACGAGGACGCCCTCGGCGGACTCGCGGCCGGACCCCGCATGACGCTCGGCTGGTTCGACCGCAGCCGCGGCGGGCACCGCGTCGTCGAGCACGGCGGCGACACGAACGTCTTCCACTCCGACCTGGCCCTGTGGCCCGACGAGGGGTCGGGCATCTTCGTGACGATGAACGGCTCGGGCAGCGACGCCCTGTCGACCGTCGACCTGCGCAACGGGCTGCTGGAGGGGTTCGCCGACCGCTACCACCCGGGCGACGAGCCGGCCGCCGCGGCCACCGGCGACGCCGACGACCAGGCGGCGGCGCTGGCGGGCACCTACGAGACCTCGCGCACCATCCGCAGCAACTTCCTCGCCGCGGCGTTCGCGACCGGCCAGACGACGATCGAGGCCGAGGACGACGGGCGCGTCCTCATCACGCCGGGACCCAACGCGGCGGAGCCCGCGCGCTACGAGCCGGTCGGCGACTGGACGTGGCGCGAGGTCGGCGGCAGCAGCACCATCGCGGCCCGCGCCGTCGGCGGCGAGGTCGAGGCCGTCGGCTACGACTCGGCGTTCACGCTGCTGCCCGTGCCGGCGCACCGCTCGGCCGCCGTCGTGGTGCCCGTCGTCGGCGCCTCGACCGCCGTCCTCGTCGCGACCCTGCTGGGCGGCCTCGTGCTGGCGCCCGTGCGGTGGGTGCGCCGGCGCCGCGACCCGGCCGAGGCCGACCGGGCCGACCGCTCCGTCCGCCCCGACCGCACGACGCGCGTGCTGCAGACGCTGGTGCGCGTCGGCGTGACCGCGACCGTGGCCGCCCTCGTCGGCTGGGTGCTCCTCGTCGCCGGCGTCATGACCTTCCAGACCCCGTCCCCGCTGGTCATCCGGTCGCTGCAGGCCCTCCAGGTCGTCGGCCTGCTCGCCGTCGTGCCGGCCGTGGCGCGGGTCGCGCTGGCCGTGCGGCACCGGGAGGGGGTACGCCGCGTGGTCGCCGCAGCGGTCGTGGCCCTCGCCCTCGCCGGCACCGGGTGGGCCGCGGTCACGCTGCGCCTCCTGTCGCCCGACATCAGCTACTGAGCACCCGGCGCGAGCACCCGGCGCGAGCGCCCAGCACGAGCACCCGGCGCGAGCACTAGGTTCGTGACGACCCCGAGCACGGAGGACCCATGACCAGCCCCGCCGTCCCGGCACCGCCCACCCGCGTCGCACGGCTCGACGCCTGGCTGACCGCGCGTGGCCTCACCCGGGCGTCGCAGCGGGACGTGCTGCTCGCGGCGCTCGTCGCGGTCGCCACGGCCGTCGTGCTCCCGCCGGTGCTGCTGCTGGGCGCCGCGGGGGACGGGGCCGGCGTCGGGCCCGGCGTCGTCGTCGCGCTGACCGCCCTCAGCGTCGGGCAGTGCCTGCCGCTGGCGCTGCGGCGTACCCACCCGGTGACCTGCCTGCTGCTCGTCGCCGCGGTGCAGGTGGCCGTCGTCGCGGTCACCCCGGCGGAGTCCGGGGTGCGGGGCGCGGCCCCCCTGCTGGCGGCCTACGCCGCGGCGACGGTGCTGCCCGGGCGGGCGGCGGCGGGCGCGGTCGGGCTCGCGGTGCTCGTCGAGCTGGTGGGCTCGGTGGCGGTGACGGCCCCCGCCGGCGCCCTCGGCCTGGGCCTGGCCGGGGTGGTCGGCGGGGCGCTGGCCTACGGGGCGTCCGCGCTGGCGGGCTCGAACGTGCGCACCCGGCGCCGGTACGTCGAGGTGGTGCGGCGCCGCGCGCTGGAGGCCCAGGCCTCGCAGGAGGAGCGGCTGCGCTCCGCCGTCGCCGGCGTGCGGACCCGGATGGCCCGCGAGATCCACGACATCGCCGCCCACCACCTCTCCGGCATGGTGGTGCAGGCGACGGCCGCGTCCCGCCTCGTCGACCGCGACCCCGCCGCGGTGAAGGAGGGCCTGCTCGCCATCCGCGCCCAGGGCCGCCGCACGCTGGAGGACCTGCGGATGCTCGTCGGCGTGCTGCGCGACCCGGCGACCGCCGAGGACGGCGGCCCCGTGCCCGGACTGGCGGTGCTGGACGAGCTCGTGGCCGACGCCCGGTCGCTCGGCACGCAGGTGGAGGTGCGCCGGGAGGGCCGCGCCGCCGGGCTCGACCCGCTCGCGGACGTCACCGCCTACCGGCTCGTGCAGGAGGCGCTCACCAACGCCCGCCAGCACGCTCCGGGCGCCCCCGTCGTCGTCGAGCTCGTCGGCCAGGAGGACCGCCTGGTCGTGGCGGTGACGAACGAGCCGGGCGCCGAGCGCGGCGGCGACCCCGCGGGGGACCGCACCACCCCCGGCGTCGGGCTCCTCGGCATGCGCGAGCGCGTGCAGCTCGTCGGGGGCCGGCTCGACACCGGTCCGACGGCCGCCGGAGGATGGCGGGTGCGCGCCGAGCTCCCCGCCGGGGTCGGGACCGACGGCGACGAGACCGAGGGGGAGACGGCGTGATCCGGGTGCTGCTCGTCGACGACCAGGCCGTGGTGCGCGCCGGGTTCCGGGTGATCCTCTCCGAGCACCCCGACCTCGAGGTCGTCGGCGAGGCGTCGTCGGGCCCCGAGGCGGTGGCCGCAGTCCGTCGTACCCGCCCCGACGTCGTGTGCATGGACGTGCGCATGCCCGGCGGCGACGGCCTCGCCGCCACCCGCGCGATCCGCGACGAGCACGGCGACGCCGCGCCCCCGGTGCTCGTCGTGACGACGTTCGACCTCGACGACTACGTGTTCGGCGCGCTCGAGGCCGGGGCCAGCGGGTTCGTGCTCAAGGACTGCGAGCCCGAGGAGCTGGTCGACGCGGTACGCCGGCTCGCCGCCGGCGAGGGGCTGCTGCAGGGCGGGATCACGCGGCGGGTCATCGAGGAGTTCGCGCGGCGCCGCAGCGCGCCCGCGCTCGAGCCGGCCCTCGCCGACGCGCTCACCGAGCGCGAGACCGAGGTCGTGCGCCTGCTCGCCCGGGGCCTGTCCAACGCCGAGATCGCCGCGGAGCTCGTCGTCGAGACGACCACCGTGAAGTCCCACCTCGGCCGCGCGATGACGAAGATCGGCACCCGCGACCGCGTGCAGACCGTCGTCTGGGCGCACCGCCACGGGCTCGGGGGCTAGCCCGCCGGGGGACCGCTCAGCCGGCGGCGGGCAGGGTCGCCTCCCACGCCTCCAGCCCCCACGACGTCACGTCGAGCGGGGTGAGCCGGATGGCGGCGACCCCCTCGTCGTACCGCGCCGGCCCCCGCACCGCCAGCGCCCACGGCTGCCAGCCCGGCCCGTCGGCGACGCCGTCGACGACCGCCGCGGCGAACGGGTGGGCGGCCACGTTGCGCGCGCGGACGGTGCGGGCGAGGTCGCGCCCGGTCAGCAGCAGGTCCCCGGAGGCGGCGTCCCAGCGCCACACGGTCGGTACGACGTGCGGCAGCCCCGCCGCGTCCACGGTCGCCAGCCGCGCGAGTCCCTGCGGGTGGGCCAGGAAGCGGCGCTCGACGTCGGTCAGCGGGCGGCGGCTCATGCGGGGGTGCCTCTCGTCGTGTTCACTGGGCCTCCAGAGGACTACGTCAAGTGCACTTGACGTCAAGGCAGGAGGAGGCGTGATGGCCGCCACGGACACCGTGTGGCTGCGGCCGGGCCAGCTCGCGCGCCGCGCGGGCGTGGCCGTCTCGACGCTGCACTACTACGAGGGCCTGGGGATCATCGCCAGCCGTCGTACGGCGGGCGGCCGGCGGGAGTACCGCCGCGAGACCCTGCGCGTCATCGCGTTCGTGCGCGCCGCGCAGGGCGTCGGTGTCTCGCTCGAGCGGATCCGGGCCGCCCTCGCCACGCTGCCCGACGGTCGGCCGCCCACCCGCGAGGACTGGGCCCGGTTGTCCTCGGCCTGGCGCGACGAGCTCGACGAGCGCATCGAGCGGCTCGTCGCGCTGCGCGACCGCTTCAGCGACTGCATCGGCTGCGGCTGCCTGTCGCTCGACACCTGCCCCGTGTCGAACCCGGGCGACGTGCTCGGCGGCGGCGGGCCGGGGGCCCGGCGGCTGGGCGCGCCGGGCGGGTGAGCGCCGACGTACCCCGCCGCGTGCGGAGCCAGGGCGGGTCGCGGTAGGAGCGGTAGTCGAGGACTATCGCTGCTACCGCGACCCCGTCAGTCGGCGACCGGCCGGGAGAACGACGCCGCCAGCCCCGCCAGCAGCTCGCCGGTGAGCCCGTCGGGCGCGTCGTCGGGGGCGACGAGGCGCTCGAGGGCCATCCCGTTCGCGAGCGCCATGATCGCCACCGCCGCGTGCTCCGCCGGCACGACGAGCTCGGCCCCCGACGCCTCGGCGTGCTCCCGCACGGCGGCGGCGATGGCGTCGCGCATCGCCGTGCGGCGGTGCCGGAAGCCCTCGACCGCCGGGTCGCCGCGCACCGCGCGCTGCCACAGCTCGACGAAGAGCAGGTGCCAGTCGCGCTCGTCGGCCGAGGCGGCGTCGAGGCGGTCGCCGAGGGCCCGGGCCCGCTCGGCGAGCGACCCCTCCGCCGAGGCGGCGGCCGCGAGGCCCAGCTCGAGGTAGGCGGCCGTGTGGTCCTCGACGATGGCGGCGACCAGGCCGTCCTTGCTGGTGAAGTTCGAGTAGACGGCGCCCTTGGTGTAGCCGGCTGCGGCTGCGACGTCGTCCACGCTCGCCGCGTCGATCCCGCGCCGGGCGAAGACGCGGGTGGCCGCCGCCAGCAGGGTGGCGCGCACCTCGCTGCGGCCCGGTCGCCGCGGGCGCTCGGGAGCCGGGGGTGTTGACACCTGCGGCACGATACCGGAACGTATCCGATACCGAACGGTATCGACGGCGCACGCGCGCCACCCCCAGCCGAGGCGAGGACCCATGAGCACGACCACCACCGCACGCCCGTCCGTCCGGACCCGGGCCCGCGACACGGCCCAGCTCGCCGCCCGCTGGGGGGTGGGCCACGCCCTGCCGCGGCTCGCCCTCACCGCCAGCGCGCGCTCCGGCGACCTGCACGCCCGCGCGCTGCTCGAGGCCAACCGCACCCCGGGCATGCCCGTCGAGGTGTTCGACGCCATCCGGGCGGCCGGTCCGCTCTACCGCTCCCGCCTGTCGTTCGTCACCGCGCGGCTGGAGACCGTCAAGGAGGTGCTCGGCAGCCCCGACGTGCGCGCCGGCATCGACCTGCGCGGCGACGGCCCGCTCGGTCGCCTCGGCGGCTGGTCGCAGGGCTCTGCGCCGCTCGGCCCGCTGCGCCCGCCGTCGCTGCTGGCGATCGAGCCGCCCGACCACACCCGCCTGCGCCGGCTCGTCACGCGCGTCTTCTCGGCCAAGGCCGTGCAGCGCCTCGAGGAGCGCACCGTCGAGATCGCCGACGCGCTCCTCGACGAGCTCGCCGCCGAGACGAGCGACCCCGTGGACCTCGTCGAGCGCTACTGCGCCCGGCTGCCCGTGCTCGTCATCTGCGAGGTGCTGGGCGTGCCCACCGAGGAGGAGGAGCTCGTGCGGGGCTTCGGCACCCGGGCCGCCCCCAGCCTCGACCTCGGCCTGCCGCTGGGGGAGTTCGTCGCGGTCGAGCGCTCCCTGCGGCAGTTCGACGCGTGGCTCGGTCGCCACGTCGAGCGGGTACGGCGCGAGCCCGGCGAGGACCTGCTGAGCCAGCTCGTCGCCGCCCGCGACGACGACGGCACCCCGCTGACCGAGTCCGAGCTGCGCAACACCGCCGGCCTCGTGCTCGCCGCCGGGTTCGAGACCACCGTCAACCTCATCGGCAACGGCGTCGCGCTCCTCGCCGCCCACCCCGACCAGCGCGCGGCCGCCGTCGCCGACGACGCGCTGTGGGGCAACGTCGTCGAGGAGGTGCTGCGCTTCGACCCGCCCGTGCTGCTGACCGGGCGGACCACGGAGCGCGACACCCGCATCGCCGGCGTCGACGTGCCCGCCGGGTCGGTCGTCACGACGCTGCTCGCCGGGGCGAACCGCGACCCCGACGTGTTCACCGACCCGCACCGCTTCGACATCACGCGGCCGGAGGCACGCGAGCACGTCGCGTTCTCGGCGGGCCGGCACTTCTGCCTCGGCGCCGCGCTCGCCCGGATGGAGGGACGGGTGGCGCTTCAGCGCCTCCACGAGCGCCACCCGCAGCTGCGGGTGCGCGACGGTGCGCAGCGCCGTACGACGCGCATCCTGCGGGGGTACCTCACGCTCCCCGTCTCGCTGGGGGCCTGAGGCCGCCCGGGGTCAGGCGCCCGCGGGCTCCTCGGCGTCGACCACGCGGCGCACGCGGGCCTCCTGCGTGACGGGGTTCTTCACGACCTCGAGGAACTCGTCCATGTGCCGCTCCAGCCCCGTGACCTTGTCGAACGGCGCGCCCACGACGAGCTGGAAGCCCAGGCCGCGCCACGCCTGCACGGCGCGGCCGGCAAACTCGGCGTCGGCCTTGACGAACCCCTCGTCGAGGAAGACCGGCGCGAAGCGGGGGCGGGATCGCAGCTCGTCGCCGAGGCGGAACCGCAGCGCGGCGCCGATGACGAACGCCACCAGCTCCTGCGACTCGCCGCCCGACTTCTCGCCGAGCGTGCGGTACCAGGCCTGGTGCGCCCCCGTGCGCGGGTCGTAGCGCTCCGCGGAGATCTCGACGTGCCGGCGTACGTCGAGGAGCAGGTCGCGGTGCCGGCTCTCGGTGCCGGCGCGCGGGTCGTCGCGGCGGCGCAGCTGCGCCATGAAGCCCTGCAGCCGGCGGAACCGGTCCTCCAGCTCCCCGCTCGTCTCCTCCGGACCGGCGCCCGCGGTCAGCGCCCGCAGGTCGGAGAGGAAGAGCGTCAGCTCGGTGGGCGCGAGGCGGCGCATGCGGATGCGCAGCCGGTCGTTCCCCGCGCCGAACGGCAGGCGCCGCAGGATGTCGTTGATCGGGTCGAGCCGGTCCTCGATCTCCTCGACCGCGGCGGCCATGGCCTGCTGGAGCGGCACCAGGTCCTGCCCCGACCAGTCGGTGAGGCGGCGCTGCCACTCCTCGCGCCGCTCGGCCAGGCCGGTGCGGCGGATGTCGTCGAGGATGTCGGCGTAGTCGCGGTAGGACAGCAGCGTCGTGCCTAGGTTCGGGTCGGGCCAGCGCGTGAGGAACTGCGTGAAGATCCGCCGCAGCTCCTCGCTCGCGGCCGCCACCTGCTCGGACGCGGCGCGCGACGCGGCGCCGAGCCGGTCGCGCAGCCGCGCGCGGTGCTCCTCGAACCGGTCGAGCGCGGTCGGGTCGCCGGGCCCGACGGCCTCGGCGAACTCGGCGTCGAGGGCCGCCGCCTGCTCCGGGCCGAGCACGACCTCGCCCGCCGCCAGGATCGCCTCCCGCTCGTCGGTCGTCGCGTCCTCCAGCTCGACCAGGCGTCCCTGCTCCGCCTGCAGCGCCTCGTGCTCGTCGCGCGCCCGCGCCAGCTCGACGCCGGCCTCGCGGGCCTGGCGCTCGAGGTCGGCGACGACGTCGGCGAGCTGGCGCAGCCCGTCGTCCGCGGCCAGCACGCGCTCGCGCTGGGCCTCCAGGTCGGCGCACCGCGCGAGGCTCGTCTCGACGTCCACGTCGGCGAAGGGCACGTCGGCCAGGGCCTGGTACGCCGCCAGCACCGCCGCCGCGCGCCGCCGCTGCTCGTCCAGCTCGCGCCGCTCGGCGTCGATGCGCTCCAGCTCGGACTCGACGGCGGCGAGCTCGGCGTCGAGCGCGGCGAGCGCCTCGGTGTTGGTGAACCCGACGACGTCGCCGCCGCCGCTGCGCCCGTGCGAGCCGCGGGAGCCGGACCGGGTCTGTCCGGCGAGGGTGACGCGCAGGCCGGGCCCGTCGAGGTCCTCGGCCCGCTCGACGCACAGGGCGTTGCGGGACGGGTCGGCCAGGTACCACCGCACCCAGCCCTCGAAGGCGCCCGCGCGGTACTCCAGCTTCCCGGCGAGCCGGTCCGCCGGCTGCGCGTCGGGCGCGTCGGCGTCGACGTCGGCGCCGACGAACGTGATGCGCCGCGGCAGGTCGAGGTGGTCGATGGCAGCGGAGAACTCCCGCAGCCGCTCGCGGGGGACCAGGAGCTGCCGGGCCGCCCCACCCAGCACCGTCTCGACGGCGGGGCGCCAGCGCGCCTCCTCGGTGCGCACGTCGACGAGCTCGGCGAGGAACGGCAGCTCGTCGAGGCCGGCGGCCTGCGCCAGCAGCGTGCGGACCTCGTCGAGGTCGCGCGGCACCCGGCCGTGGCGGCCCGCGAGCGACGCGCGGTCCTTCGTCAGCTCGGCCTTCCGGGCCAGCAGCGGTCCCTGGGCCCGGGCCAGCGCCGTGCCCGCCTCGTCGAGACGGGCCGTGGCGGCCTCGTGCTCGGCGGCGTGCGTGCGGCCCGCGGCCTGCGCCCGGGCCACGTCCTCGGCGGAGGACAGGTCGACCTCCAGCACCGCGACGCGGGGCGCCAGCCGCTCGCGGCGCTCGCGCAGCTCGTCGGCGTGCGCCTGCTCCTTGCGGAGCTCGGCGGCCAGCAGCTCGAGCGTCTCGCCGCCGGCGCCGCGGTGCGCCTCGCGCGCCGCCACCAGCTCGGCCTCGAGGTCGGCGCTGCGCCGGCCCAGCGTCGCGCGCCGGTTGCGGTTCGCCTCCCGGGCGGCCTGGTTGGCGCCGACCGCGGCGTCGAGCAGCGCGCCGTACCGGGTGAGCTCCCACAGCCGCAGCGGCGTCGGGCCCTTCCGGGTGGCGCCGTGGGCGTCGAGCTCGTCGATGCGCGCCTGCGCGCCGGTGACGCGGTCGTGCAGGTCGGTGATCGGGGCGAGCAGGTCGGCCTTCTGCTGCTCGGTGATCATCGTCTCGTAGGAGCCCTCGAGGTCGTCGAAGTGCTCCACGGCGCGGTCGGCGGCGGCGAACGTGGCCGGCCGCTCCAGCACCATCTCCTTGTAGAGCTCGTCCACCGAGCGCACCGGCTGCGACGCCTGGATCCGCGCGAGCAGGCGCAGCGCCTTGTCGCCGTCGCCGTTCGCGCCGATCCCGAGGCGCGTGTAGAGCCGGGCGGCGAAGGCGGCGTACGTCTCGTGCACGGCCAGCCCCGGCACGAGGGCACGTAGGTCGCGCGGCTGGAAGCGGGTCGCGACGGCCTTCTGCAGCAGGCCGAGGTCGACCGGGCCCTCGTGGGTCGCCAGGCGCATCACGACGTCGGGAGCCCGGGTGACGCGGCGCGGCACGTAGAAGACGCGCAGCGCCGTGAAGCGCCGCTCCCGGTCGTCGACGAAGGTCGCGGCCACGGCGCCCCACGTGTCCTCGCCCGACCCGCGCAGCGTGACCTGGCGCGCCTGCGCGGTCGCGCGGTCCTCGGTCTGGTCGACGACGCCGCGCAGGTAGGAGAGCGGGTTGCGCTGCCCCGACGAGCGGGCGCGGCCGGTCGTCATGTCGTTCGACGCGCCGTTGAGACGGGTGTCGGAGGGCATGACGAGCGTCGTCCACGCGTCGAGCAGCGACGACTTGCCCACGCCCGACGCCCCGGTCAGCAGGGTCGCGTCGCGGCTGAACGCGACCTCGTGGTGGCCTGAGAAGCCGCCCCAGTTGACGACCTGCATCGACGCGATGCGCCACTGCGTGCTGCCCTCGGTGGCGCCGTGCATGCCGAAGAGCGCCTCGTCGGCGGCCTCGAGCAGCCGGTCCTCGGGGTCCGGCGCGCCCTCGTCGTCGAGGTCGGTCTCGAGGTCGGTCTCGAGGTCGGTCTCGAGGTCGGCGTCCAGGGCTGCCAGCTCCTCGGCCGCGTCGTCGACCGTCGTCGTCTCCTCGCTCATGCCCGGTCCTCGTCGTCGGTGCGTGCGGTGGCGGTCTCGGTGGCGTCCTCGGTGGCGGCCGGCCCCAGGTCGAGGTCGTCGAACGCCGTGTCGGGCTCGAGGTCCTCCTCCGGCTCCGCGGCCTCGGCGCCGGGGACCACCTCGTCGTCGGCGGGCTCGCCGTCGTACGGCGCGTCCCCCAGCTCGTCGGCGGGCACCGGCTCGTCGGGGGCGCGGTCGTCCTCCGGCGGCGGGGTGCGCAGCCACTCCAGCAGCTCCTGGAGACGCTCGAGCGGCAGCAGCGCCTCGACCGCGGGGCTGACCTCGAAGCGGTCGCCGGTGGCCGGGCCGAGCAGCAGGCCCGCCTTGTAGAGGCTCGCGACGGCGTTGCGGGCGCGGCCCTCGTCGCCGGCGGCGTCGGTGGAGTGCGGCGGGCGCATGGCCATCACGTGGGCGACCACGTCGGTGACGTCGACCCAGACGCGGTCGTCGCCACGCGCGGAGTCGGTGAAGTGCCGGTTGCGCAGGAAGACGAGCGCGATCGTCTCCTCGCGGTTCCACGCCGTGTCGTGCAGCAGCGTCGGGAACCGGCCGCCGGCCTCGGGCACCGCCTGCCGCTTGTAGGCCACCTCGTGCTCCCGGTCGAGCACGAGCTCGAGGAAGAGGTCGTTGAGCCGCGAGGCCACCGCACGGGGGTTCTCCAGCAGGGCCTCCCACTCGCGCGGGTGCGTGCGCGCCGTGACGAACCGCAGCTTCACGAGCGCCAGCAACGCCCGGCGCTGAGCCAGCGGCAGGCCGCCCTCGTCGCCGTCGAAGAGCGACAGCAAGGTCGAGCCCTCCAGCTCGGGGACCAGGTCGGCGTCGCGCGCGTCGTACCCGTCCCGGGCGTCGGCCCAGGTCTCGTCGGTCGTGGTGCTCATCGGTCGTCTCCTGCGGGAGTGGTGGCCGGGTCGGCGGGGGGTACGGCGGGGGGTACGGCGGGGGGCCGCGGCACGGTGCGCACCCGCGGCACGCGCAGCACCCGGCGGGAGCCGTCGGGGCGCACGGTGACGACCTCCTCGGTGCCCTCGCCGTCGGCGAGGGCCCGGCGCTCCGCGAGGTGGAGCAGGCCGAAGACCTCGACGGGGCGGCGCAGGTCGTCCTCGAGCGAGGCGAAGAGCTCGCCGACGGTGGCGGCGCCGCCCCCGCCCGCGAGGGCGGCGTCGAGCAGCGCGTCGAGCTCGGCGATCGACGGGCCGCCCGCGGCGCGCAGCGCGGTCCACGACACGGCCTCGGCGCCGTCGGCGTCGGCCCGGCGCAGCGGCGGCGGCGCCTTGTCCTCGGTCGGGTCGTAGGTGCGCTCGCGCAGGTGGTCGACCGCGGCACGCTCGGGCAGGAGCGGGAGCCCGACGTGCGTGCGGGGGCCGGTCGCGGCGTACCAGCGCCCGAGCTCGCCCTCCAGGTTGCGCAGCACGCGCTCGAGCTCGCGGTCGCGGTTGACGTCGCGGGCCTCGATGTTGCCGCGCAGCGTCGCGGTGGCGCGGTTGCGCTGGGCGAGCACGCGGTCGAGGCCGGCGCGGACCTGCTTGACGGTGTCGCGGATCTCGCGGCGCTCGGTGTCGCCGAGGACGGTGCCGGTGACGGGGTGGTCGAGGAGGTCCGCGATGTCCTCGCGCAGCTGCTGCAGCAGCGCCTCGTCGCGCAGCAGCGGGAAGGCGCCCTCGAACGCGCGGCCCTCCGGCGTCGCCGTGGTCAGCTGGTCGATGCGCGCCAGGTAGTCGTCGACGACCTCGCCGGCCGGCCGCTCGTCGGCGCGGAACTGCTCGTGGATGTCGTGGCGGATGCGGACGAACGCCTCCTCCACCCGCGCGAAGTCGCTCGGCAGGCCGCCGACCAGCGACAGCAGCTCGGTGAAGCCCTGGAGCATGTAGTCCTCGCCGGCCACCGGCAGCTCGCTGCCGTCGACGAGGCGGTCGCGCTCGGCCCGCAGCCGCGCGATCTCCTGGTTGAGGATCGTGACGCGCGTCGTGCGGTCGGGGTTGGCCTCGGAGTTGAAGCGCCGGAAGGCCGAGACGATGTTGGCCACCCGGTGCTCCGACAGGCTGGAGCGCTCCCGCGACAGCGTGCGGGCCTGCTCGAGCGCCGCCTGCGCGTAGGAGGTCAGCGTGTAGACCTCGCCGTCGGTCGCGGGGTCGTTCGCGCGGATGAGCCACTTGCGCCGCATCCACCGCAGGCACAGGTCGCGGCCGCTGCCGGTCGGCAGGTTCTCCGTGCCCGCCAGGCGCAGCTCGGCGAGGTAGGTCTCGACCTGCTCGTGCAGGCGCCCGGTCGGGATCGGCGCGTTGTCGCGCCCGAACGAGGAGCGGAAGACGGCGAGCACGAGGGGCGCGTGCCGCTGGTGGAGCAGGCGCAGGGTCGGCTGCTCGAACGCCTCGCCGGTGCGTGCCAGCTCGTCGACGATGTCGCTCACGACCGGCCTCCTCCCCTCGGTACGGCGGCCCTCCCCGCCCGTTGACGCCCCGCATCGTCGCATCCGGCGGGGACGGTCCGGCCATCCGCCTCGTGCCCGTCCACAGGCCCGGCGCGAGGCGTTGCCGGGGCGGCGGGTCCGCCGTACCGTGAGCCACCTCACACCGGAGGTGGTCGTCGTGGCGTTGTCGAGCCGGCGGCGCCGCGTCGCGCGCCTGGACCCGGCGACGGACTACGCCGAGATCCACCGCAACACGGTGCTCCACGAGTTCCCGTGGGACATGGAGGTCGCCGCCGTCGCGGCCCAGCTGCGCACGCTCGCCGTGCCACGCATCGGGGGGCTGCTGGCGCGCACGGGCGAGTTCCGGCAGCGGCCCCGGAAGCGGTACGACGACACCGCCCTGCTCATGGAGGTGCCGCTCGTCGAGGGGCTCGACAGCGTGCGGGGACGCACGGCCTTCCGGCGGATCAACGAGATGCACGCGATGCACGACATCGCCGACGACGACCTGCGCTACGCGCTGGCCACCCAGGTCGTCGTGCCCGCCCGGTGGATCGCCCGGCACGGCTGGCGCGCCCTGACCCGCGCGGAGCTCGAGGCCAGCATCCGCTACCACCGCGACGTGGCCCGGCGGATGCACGTGGGCGGCCTGCCGACGACCTACGCCGACCTCGCCGCCCTCGTCGACCAGCACGAGCGGGAGCACTTCGGCCACGACCCGGGCGCCCGGGAGGTCGCCGACGCGCTGCTCCACCTCGTCGCCGGCTTCGGCCCGGCCGGCACCCACCACCTCGTGCACGCGGCCGCCCTGGCGCTGATGGACGCGCCGCTGCGCGAGGCGCTCGGCTACCCCGACCCGGGTCCGGGGGTGCGCCGCGCGACGCTCGCCGCGCTCCGCACCCGGGCCCGGACGGTGGCGCTCCTGCCCGCCCGGCGACGGCCGCGGTCGCTGGTCGGCACGGCGCGGGGCCGCAGCTACCCCGCCGGGTTCCGCGTCGACCGCCTCGGCACCTTCGCGCCGACGTGCCCCGTGCACCGCCACAGCCCCGAGCCGCCCGGCCGCACCGCGGCCGTCGACTGATGCGCCCGGGCGCCGCGCGCACCCGGGTGGCCGGCCCCGGCGACGCCGCCGACGTCGCGCGGCTGCTGCGGGCCTTCAACGCGGAGTACGACGATCCCGCGCCCGCCCAGGACTGGCTCGCCGACCGCGTCCGCGCGCTGCTGGGCGACGACACGGCGGTGGTGCTGCTCGAGGTGGACGGCGCCGGGGCGGGAGACGCGCACGAGCCCGGCCCGCCCGGCCCGCCCGGCCCGCACGGGCTGGCCCTGCTGCGGCTGCGGCCGTCGCTGTGGGAGGACGCCGACGAGGCCTACCTGGCGGAGCTCTACGTGGTGCCGTCGCTGCGCGGTCGCGGGCACGGGCGGGTGCTCCTGCGGGCGGCGATGGCCCACGCGCACGAGCGGGGCGCGACGTACCTCGACCTCACCACCACCAGCGCCGACGAGGCCGCCGTCGCGCTCTACGAGTCGGTCGGGTTCGACCGGCACGAGCGGCGCGGGCCCGACGTCACGTCGTACTACTTCGAGATCGACCTGCCGGCGCCGTGAGCCGGGAGCGGACCGTCCCCGGCCCCGGTTCGTGGGAGGAGCGCCAGGGATTCCGTGGCGCTGCTACCACGAGTCGCGTTCGAGCCCGGGCTGGTCGGCCGGTACGGCGGGCGCCGGGCCCGAGAGCTCCCGCCCACCGCGGCTGAGCACGGCCCACGTGGCGGCGAGCGTCCAGGTGGCTGCGACGAGCACGGCCGCGAGGCCGAGGTCGCCCGTGCCGTCGAGGAGCAGGGCGAGCGCGCCGAGCCCGAGCGGCCCGGCGACGAGGCTGGTGGCGTTGAGCCACGACAGGGCCCGGCCGCGCACGTGGGCCGGCACGCTCTCGGCGATGTAGACGTTCCAGACGGGCCCGAAGAGCCCACCGCCCAGGCCCATCGCGGCCATGCCGGCCATGACGAACCCGCCCGCGCCCAGCGGCGCGACCAGCCAGGCGCCCGCGCTCATGACGACCAGGCCCAGCACGTAGGCGAGGCGTCGGGAGCGCCGCGTCACCAGGGCGTAGCCGGCCGCGCCCACGAGCGACCCCACGGCGTACGCCGACATGCTCGCCCCCAGCAGGCCCGGCGCGTCGAGCCGCGTGAAGTGGCCCGGCAGCACGACGGCGAGCAGCGGCGAGAAGACGAAGGCGGAGGCGAAGCCGATGACCACGGCGGCGACGAGCGCGCGGCTGCGCAGGAGGACACCCAGGCCGCTGAGCCCGGCGTCCTCCGCCGCGATCGGGGGCGCCGCGGCGACGGGCACGAGGCGGGTGAGCAGGGCGGCGCCGGCCGAGCAGGCGGCGGTGAACCAGACGACGTCGACGGGGTCCCACCAGGCCAGCAGCACGCCGGCGAGGGCCGGGCCGGCGAGGAAGGCCAGGGAGAACGCGCCCTGGTAGATCGCCGCGACGCGGTCGGTGCGGACCCCGGAGACCTGCGCGACGCCGGCGAGCAGGGCCTGCCGCGCGCCCATGCCCGGCACGTCGAAGACCGCCCCGGCCACGCCGAGCGCGATGAACCAGACCAGGTCGAGGCCCCAGAGCCAGTCGACCACCGCGAGGGACGCCACGGCCGTCGCGCTGCCGAGGTCGGCCACCACCGCGACCCGCCGCGCCCCGAGGCGGTCGACGAGCTGGCCCGCGAGGAAGGTGGCGGGGACCGCCGCGATGCCCGAGGCGGCCGCCACGACGCCCGCCGACGAGAGATCGCCCGTCGTGCTGATGACGAGCCACGGCAGGACGATGGAGATCGCCGAGTTGCCGAAGAGCGACAGCGCCGCCCCACCGACGTACAACGGCACCGCGACGGGCCGCGGGGTGCTGGTGGTCATGGGGCCACCTTCGGGGGTTGACGTTGCGTCAAGGTCAAGCGGGGTCCTCGGAATGCCGGACGCGAGCCGGGCGCCGGCCCTACCGTGCCGCCATGAGCACGACGACGGCGCCGCGGGCGGTGGGCGACCTCCGCTGGGAGCAACGACGACGCCGGTGGACGCGGTGGTCGGGCCGCTCGTGGGTGCCGGCGGTGTACGCGCGGGATCCTGCTGCCCTGCGCCGCTCGGAGCGCCCCGACGCCGGCCCGTCCCTCGAGCCGTCCCGCCGCGAGGCGCTGCTGCGCCAGGCCGTGTCGGAGGAGGTGCTCGCCGGCGCGGTGGTGCGCGAGCGGGACCACCTGTGGGCGGTCCTCGGCTATCCCGGCCGCGTCTCGCACGGGTGGCACGCGGTCCTGACGCTCCTCACCGCCGGCCTGTGGGCGATCGTCTGGCTGGCCTCGACGCTCTCGACCCCCGCCGAGCGGCGGGTGCGCCTCGAGATCGACCCGTGGGGCAACGTCTGGGCCGTGGAGACGCCGCGCGGGAGGAAGCGGACCTAGCGCCGGCGCGCCGGGGCGCAGGCGACGCAGGTCGTCGCGGAGGGCCGCACCTCGAGGCGGGCGGGGTCGATGGGGCGCCCGCAGACGGTGCACGTGCCGTAGCCGCCGGTGCCGGCACGCTCGAGCGCCGCGTCGACGTCGGCCAGGCGGCGCTCGGCCTCGCGCAGCAGCGCCTCGACCTGGGCGCGCTCGAAGGCGATGGTGGCGCCCTCGGGGTCGTGCTCGTCGTCGGCGTTGCTGTCGCGGCTGGCGGCGACGAACCCGGCGTGGTCGACGCGCAGGCGCTCGATGCGCGCGAGCACGGCGGCCCGCTCCGCCCGCAGCGCGTCCGTCGTACCGCTCACCCCCCGAGCCTGCCACGCCCGCCGCCGACGCCGGCTCACCAGGCGAGGGCGGCCGCCTCCGCCGCAACGAGGGCCTCGAAGAGATCGTCGGCGGGCTCGAAGCCCCCGACCAGGTGGCCGTTCAGCTCCAGGGTCAGCGCCCCGAGCACCCGGGCGAACGCCCCGACGAGCCACAGCACCACCGGCGGCTCCAGGTCGAGGTCGAGCACCTCGGCGGTGCCGGCGAGCTGGGGCGCCAGCGTGCGCGACACCGCGTGGTCGTCGTTCGCGGCCCGCCGGGCCGACGGGGGTACGGCGGCCGCGAACGCCCGGACCACCCGCGCGGCCGGCTCGATCGTGGTCGCCGGCGCGCGGTAGCCCGGGATGGCCGAGCCGTACACGAGCGCGAAGCGGTGGGGCTCCGCCACGGCCCACGCGCGCAGCCCGTCGCAGGTCGCCGTCCACCGCGCGCGGGCGGACCCCCGCCCGGAGCCAGCCGCCTCCAGCCGGGCGGCGAGGTCGCCGTACGCGTCGACGATGAGGGCGGTCAACAGCTCGTCACGTCCCGAGAAGTAGCGGTACACCGCGCTCGAGACGACCTCGAGCTCCCGCGCGATCGCGCGCAGCGACAGGCCTGGCGCCCCCTCGGCGGCCAGCTGGGCCAGGGCGATCGTCTTGATCCGCACCAGCGTCTCCTCGCGGGCGATCTGGCGGGGGGTGCGGCGCTCGCTCATCCGCCGCATCGTGGCAGGAGTGAGCGCCCGTGACAAATGTGAGCGCCGCTCTTGCAATCGAGATGGGTCTGCGTCACGCTGGACGCATTCAGAGAGCACCGCTCACATCCGGAGGACCCATGGAGCCCGACCCGCCTACTGCCGGACCGAACGCCGGGCTGCCCGCACGATCCGCCGGCCCCGCAGCACTCCTCGCCCTCGCCGCTGCCGCGCTCGCGGCGTACCCCGCGTTGCGCGGTTCTGCGGTCGAGGACGGCCTCGCGGCCGCGGAGCTCTACGCCCGGCCGGCCTGGCTGTGGGCCCACGTGCTCGCCATGGCGGGTCTCGTGCTCGTCGCGGCCGGGTTGTCGGCCGTCGACCGGGCCGCGCACCGGGCGACGGTCGTCGCCACGGCGCTGCTCCTGCCCTACTACGGCGCCGAGGCCTACGGGCTGCACGCGGTCGGTCGCCGGGTCGTCGAGACCGGCGACGCGGCGGTGCTGAGCGCGGGTGACGGTGCGGCCGACCTGTTCCGCTACGAGCCCGTCGCGGTGACGCTCTTCGCGCTGGGCTGGGTGGCGCTGGCGGTGGCGGGGGCGCGGCTGGTCGTCGTCGCGGTACGGCGCAGCCCCGGCCCCCTCGCCGGTGCCGGCCTGGTGCTGACGGCGGTGGCGCTGGCGACGTACCTCCCGCAGTTCTTCCTGCCGCCCGGGGGGCGCGTCGCCCACGGCGTCCTGGCCGCGGTGGGCCTGCTGCTGCTCGCGGCCGACCGCGCCGGGGCGGCGCAGGGTCAGGGCGCGGCGCCGGCGACCCTGGCGGTCCCGGCGCGAACGCTTCCCCCCTCCGCGTCGAGCTCGACGGTGCGGTAGCCCGGCGCGACCTCCTCGGGGGTGTCCGAGACGAACACGACGACGCCCGGGTGCGCGGCGACGAGGGCCCGCAGGTGGCGGCGGCCCTCGGCGTCGAGCGCGGCGTCGATGCGGTCGAGGACCAGCAGCACGGGGGCGCCGAGCGCCGCCCGCGCCACCTTCACCCGGGCGACCTCGGCGGGGGTCAGGGGGTGGCCGCCGCGGCGCAGCTCGGTGCGCGCCCCCCGGGGCAGCCGCGCGAGCACGGGGTCGAGCCCCGCGGCGGTGAGGGCCGCGGTGACGGCGTCGTCGTCGGCGTCCGGGCGGCGGTAGCGCACGGCCCGCGCGAGCGTCCCCCGCTCGAGCGGTACGTCGTGGGCCGCCAGCCCGACGAGCCGCCGGCGCACGGCGGGGGCGACCCGGCCGCAGTCCCACCCGTCCACGACGACCTCGTGGCCCGGCTCGGGCGCGACGAGCCCGAGCAGCGTCGCGGTGGTCGTCGCGGCGTCGGGGCCGACGACGCGCACGCGGTCGCCCGGCCGGGCGTCGAGCAGCCCGGGCACGAACACGCGCTCGGCGTCGCTGGTGACGCGCAGGGCCGACGACCGGGTGGCCGGCGCCGACGGACCGCCCGGCCCCGGGGGCTCGCCGAGGTGCGGCGCGACGACCCGCCGCGCGGCGCGGAAGTTCTGCCGCAGCTCCGCCACCCGCCCGACGCCGGCCAGCGGCGCGGCGAGCGCCCCCGTGACGGTCAGCGCGGTCGCGAGCACCCCGGCGGGGAGGTCGTCGGCCCGGGCGACGGCCACGACGAGCGCCGCGGTGGCCCCGCCGGCGACGAGGCACGCGGCCTGGAGCAGCCCGGCGGTGCGCGCGCGGGCGACGGCCGCCGTACCGACCCGCCGGCTGTCGCGGGCGACGCGGCGCAGCTCGCGCTCCTCGCCGCCGGCGGCCACGATGCCGTCGCGGGCGCGGAGGCTGTCGGTGACCCGCCCCGCGAGCCGACCCCGCTGCCGTCGGAGCGCGGCGGCCCGCTCGTAGGCGTGGGGCGTCACCGCGAGCAGGGCGGAGACGAGGAGCACGAGCGGTACGCCGGCGGCCAGCGCCAGCCGGGGGTGCAGCGCCGCCAGCAGGCCGAGCGAGCCCGCGACGAGCGGCACCGCGGCCACGAGCGGCGCGATGCCCTCCGCGACCCAGCCCCGCACCGCCGTCAGGTCGTTGGTGGTGCGCGCGATCGTGATGCCGAGCGAGCGGGCGCCGGCGCCCCGCAGCGCGGCGCCGACGAGGCGGCCCCGCAGCTCGTGCACGTAGTCCTGCCCCAGCCGCTCGGCCAGCACGCGCGCGCCGTACGCCGTGCCCCCCGCCGCGGCGAGCACGACGACGAGCCCGGCGGCGACGGGCGTCGTCCCGCCCGGGGGCGCGGAGACGAGCGCCCCGACGAGGAGGGCGACGGCGACCGTCAGCGCGGCCTGGGTCGTGGCGGTGGCGACGAGCAGCCCCACCAGCCCCCGCCGCCGCCCGACGAGCAGCGCCGGGAGCCGCGGGGGTGGGACCGTGGACGGCGCCGTCGGCCGGGTCGTGGGGCTCACGCCGCGGCGCGGGCGCGCACGAGGCGCGTCGCGACGGCGGGGTCGCACAGGTCGGACGTGCCGACCACCGGCACGTCGGCGGCGGCCAGCGCGCGGCGCGTCTCGCCGGTCGCGAGCGGGCTGGAGGTGACGACACCCGACGCGGCGGCCACCGGCAGGCCGTGCTCGCGCAGCACCGTCGTGCCGGCGACCGCGCCCATCGCGTCCTGGGCGGCGAACAGCACGGCGTCGACCTCGGTCGCGAACGACGGGTCGGCCACGAGCGCGGAGGTCTCGCCCTGGTAGAGCCCGTCGGCGAGCTCGACGACGACCACGTCGGGGCGGTCCAGCGCCAGCTCGTCGACGAGCGCGC
This sequence comes from Nocardioides sp. ChNu-153, assembly GCF_030466625.1. GTDB lineage: Bacteria > Actinomycetota > Actinomycetes > Propionibacteriales > Nocardioidaceae > Nocardioides. The sequence goes on along the minus strand of NZ_JADEVT010000003.1, from coordinate 214,049 downwards.
TCCACAGCCCGCGCACCTCGGCGGGACGCAGGCGGTAGGTGCTGGGCAGGCCGAAGTCGGTGAAGTCGAGGACGCGCGTGGCGCCCGCGTCGCGGAACAGGTGGGCGTCGTTGCCCGCGCCCGTGCCGGTCGCCTTGCCGGCGGAGACGACGAGGCCGGCCGCGGTCAGCCCGTTGACGAGGCACGCAAGGGTCGTCGACTTGCCCGAGTTCATCGACGTGCCGAGCACGGCGACGACCAGCGGGCCGCCGGCGGGGCGGTCGCCGAGGCGCCCGCGGGCGTCCACGCCGTACGGCGCGGTCCGCGCCAGGGTCACGACGCCCTCGGCGTCGGCCAGCAGGCCCAGCGGCTCGATCGCGGTGGCCTCGGTGATCGCGGCGTGCTGCTCGACGACGGTGCCCGCGAGGCCGCCGGCCGCGACGAGGTGGCAGGGACCGAGGTCGCCCGGCACCTCGGCGAGGAACTGGTCGGGGGCGTAGCGCGCGCCGTACGCCACCACGACCTCGTCGCCGGGGAAGAGCAGCTGGCGGCGCGAGCCGGGGCCCTCGAGGCGGGTGTGCTTGCCGATCGACGTCACCCGGGCGAGCACCACGTCCCCGGCGCGGGGGACGACGCCGGACCCCGACACGAGCGAGTAGCCGGTGCCGCTCGTCGCGACGTCGGCCGCCACGTGGCGGGTCGTGTAGGCGAGCTTGGCGGCGCGCAGGCGGCGCGGGTCGAGGGTGCGGACGGTCCGGTCGGCGGCGGCGGAGGGCGCGGCGAGGGTGGTCATGACGAGGAGCCTGGGGGCGCCGGATGAGGCGACCGTGAGGCTTCCGTGAGACCTGTTCTCACCGAGCGACGCGCAGGTGAACGGCTCGTGCCGCGTCAGGCCCGTCCTGCGGTCAGTGCTGCACCTCGAGCACCGAGAGCTGCACGCCGTTGGCGTACGCCGCGTGCTCGACGAGCCGCAGCGGCGCCGTCGCCCCCGGGCCGTCGGTGGGGAAGAGGCGCTTGCCGCCGCCGAGCACGACGGGGAACGTGAGGAGGTGGTAGCGGTCGACGAGGCCGGCCGCCGCCAGGCCCTGCGCCAGGGTCGCGCTGCCGTGCACGTGGATCTCGCCGCCGTCGGTCTGCTTGAGCGCGGCGACCTCGTCGAGGGAGCGCAGCACGTGGGTGTTGTTCCACGGCGAGCCCTCCAGGGTGGTGGACACGACGTACTTCGGCATCGCGTTGTACTCCGCGAACTCCTCCATCTGCGGCCACACCGGCGCGAACTCGTCGTGGCTCACCCGGCCCAGGAGCAGCGCGGTCGCGGCCTCGGTCTCGCGGCCCTTGATCTCGTACGCCGCCTCCTCGAACGGGACCTCCGCGAACGTCCAGCCCGCGTGCGGGTGGTCGCCGCCCCCGGGGGAGTCGACGACGCCGTCGAGGCTGATGAACTCGGTGACGACCAGGGGGCGCATGGCTCTCTCCTTCGGTGGCCCGCCGGGGGCGGGGGGTGCGGTACGGCGAGTCTGACCGCCGCCGCCGACGGAACTCATCGCGGGTCACCGGACGACGCGGGCCGGGCGCGCTCCCGCCCGGGACGTGGAGAGGCCCGCGGCGAGGCCCTCTGCTGGACACCACCGCGGGCCCACCCCCACTGTGCGCCCCCAGCCACCAGCGCGGCGCGAGAGCGCGACAACTGTTGCGCAACCGTCCACCGCCCGGCCTTGAGCCTCCGGGGCCGACCTTGAGCAGGCCGGGTGTTCCTTGCGCGCCCGTTCGTGGTGGGAGCGCCGCACTTTCCGTGGCGCTGGCACCACGAACGGGGTACGGCGGGTGGGCCCCCGCCGTACCGTGCCGCCATGCAGCCCTCGATGCTCGAGCTGGAGGTCACCGGTGAGGTGTTCTGGTGGCGCGGCCCCGCGCCGTTCCACTTCGTGGCCGTCGGGCCCGAGGACGCCGAGGAGATCCGCGCGCTGGCCGCCGTCGTCACCTACGGCTGGGGGATGATCCCGGCCGTCGTCACGCTCGGCGCGACCACGCTGCCGACGTCCCTGTTCGCGAAGGACGGCGGGTACGTCGTGCCGGTCAAGGTCGCGCTGCGGCGCGCCGAGGGAGTGGAGCTGGGTGACGTGGTGACGCTGGGCGTGCGGATCGGCTGAGGCTCAGCGCGACGAGGTGTCGCGAGCGTCGTGCGCGACGGGCCGCTCGGGGGCCGCGTCGCCGTGGCCCGCCTCGACCAGCGCGCTCGCGCAGGCGGCGCCGAGGACGGCGAGCGTGTCGGCGTACGCCGCCTGACCCCGGGCCCCGCTGCGGTGGTACGCGGCACGCGCCCGGTAGAGCTGCAGGCGCAGGCCCGCGGACTGGCCGGCGTCGACGGCCTCGAGCCGGCGCAGGGCGCGGTCGAGCGCGACGTACTCGCGGACGATGTCGTCGCCCCCGTCGCGTGCGTCGGTCGTGTGCATGGCCCCCGTGACCCCTCGGTGCTGCAGTGGGTGGGTCGCGATCGCGGACCCGCGGCTGATCGTGCCACACCCCCCGCCCCCGCCGCAGGGTCTCTCCACCGTGATCCCGCCCGTTCCCCGACGGCCTAGCCTGACCGCGTGGTCGCCCGCTCCCTCGCCCTGTTCGCCGTCGCCGCCGTGCTCGAGATCGGCGGGGCCTGGATGGTGTGGCAGGGCCTGCGCGAGCACCGCGGCTGGCTCTGGGTGGGGGTCGGGTTCCTGGCCCTCGGCGCGTACGGCGTGGTCGCGACCTTCCAGCCCGACGCCCACTTCGGGCGCATCCTCGCGGCGTACGGCGGGGTGTTCGTGGCCGGCTCGATCCTGTGGGGGATGGTGGCCGACGGCTACCGCCCCGACCGCTGGGACGTGGCCGGCGCCGCGATCTGCCTCGCCGGGATGGCCGTGATCATGTACGCGCCCCGCGAGGGGTGAGCGGAATCCTGGGACGACTAAAGTGGTTGACTGTGCAACCAGATCGGGCCACCGCCCGGCAGCCGACCCACCGGAGGCACCCATGACCGTCCACCTCGGCCTCGACACGTTCGGGGACGTCACCGTCGACGACGACGGCCGGCCCGTTCCCCACGCCCAGGTCGTGCGCGACGTCGTCGAGCAGGCCGTGCTCGCCGACCAGGTGGGGGTCGACGCCATCGGCATCGGCGAGCACCACCGCGACGACTACGCGGTCTCCGCCCCCGACGTCGTGCTGGCCGCGGTCGCCGCGCGCACCGAGCGCATCCTGCTGGGCACCGCCGTCACCGTGCTGAGCTCCGACGACCCGGTGCGCGTCTACGAGCGGTTCGCCACGATCGACGCGCTCGCCCCGGGCCGCGCCGAGGTGACGCTGGGCCGCGGCTCCTTCACCGAGTCGTTCCCCCTCTTCGGCTTCGAGCTCGGCGACTACGAGCGGCTCTTCTCCGAGAAGCTCGACCTGTGGGCGGCGCTGCAGGCCGACGGCCCCGTCAGCTGGCGCGGCTCCGTGCGCGGGCCGCTCGAGGAGGCCGAGGTCTTCCCGCGGCCCACCGCCGGCCACATCCCGACCTGGGTCGGCGTCGGCGGCTCGCCCGAGTCGGTCGTGCGGGCGGCGCACTACCGGTTCCCGATGATGCTCGCCATCATCGGCGGCGAGCCGGAGCGCTTCGGTCCCTACGTGGACCTCTACCACCGCGCACTGCGCGAGCTGGGCGACGACGCGGACGCGCCGCTGCTGCCGGTGGGCGTGCACTCGCCCGGCTTCGTGGCCGACACCGACGAGGAGGCGCGCGAGCTGCTGTTCCCGCACTTCAAGGCCAACCGCGACCGAATCGGCCGCGAGCGCGGCTGGGGCCCGGCGACCCGCGAGCAGTTCGACGCCGAGATCGAGGTCGGCTCGCTCTACGTCGGCTCGCCGGAGACCGTCGCGGCGAAGATCGCCCGCACCGTGCGCGGGCTCGGCGTGCAGCGCTTCGACCTGAAGTACTCCAACGGCCCGATGCCGCACGGCCGGCTCATGCGAGCCATCGAGCTCTACGGCACGCAGGTCGCCCCGCGCGTGCGGGAGCTGCTGGCCGACTGACGCGGCCCGGCCACCCGGCTCGCGCGGCGCCTCCGTGAGAGGTGCCTCATGGACGACTCACAGGTGTCTCACGGGTGAACGGCACCGTCCTCCTCAGCGCGCGGCGATCGCCGCGCCCACGAGGAGGAGCAGCCGATGATGAACGTCCCGGGCCGGGTCCTGATCGCCCCCAGCGGATTCAAGGAGAGCCTGTCGGCCGAGCAGGTGGCCGACGCCATCGCCGCGGGAGTACGGCGTGCCCTCCCCGGGGTCGTCGTCGACCGCGTCCCGGTGGTCGACGGGGGTGAGGGCTCGGCGCGCACCCTGGCCGCGGCGACCGGCGGTCGCCTCGTCACCCGCACGGTGACGGGCCCCGTCGGCGAGCCGGTCACGGCCACGCTCGCCCTGCTCGGCGGCGAGGCCCGCGGCACCGCGGTCGTCGAGATGGCCCAGGCCGCCGGGCTGCGGCTCGTGCCCGCCGGGCTGCGCGACCCCGGCGCCACGACGACCCGCGGCGTCGGTGAGCTGATCCGGGCCGCGCTCGACGAGGGTGCCCGTCGCATCCTCGTCGGCTGCGGCGACTCCGGCACCTGCGACGGCGGCGCCGGCGCGCTCCAGGCGCTGGGCGCGCGGGTGCGCGACGCCCGCGGCGCCGAGGTCGGGCCCGGTGGCAGCGCCCTGGCTGACGTCGCCTCGCTCGACCTCTCCGGGCTGGACCCCCGCCTGGCCGACGTCGACCTCCTCGTCGCCTGCAACCCCCACAACGTGCTGACCGGCCCGCGCGGCGTCGCCCGCGTGTTCGGCCCGCAGAAGGGGGCGAGCCCGGCGCAGGTCGAGCTGCTGGCCGGTGCCATGGAGCGCTGGGCCGAGGTGCTGCGCCGCGACGGCGTGCAGGCCGCGGGCGTCGACCTCGCGACCGGGCCCTGCACCGGCGCCTCCGGCGGGCTCGGCGCGGGCCTCGCCGCGGGCCTCGGCGCCCGCCTCATGCCGCGCTTCGACGTGATGCTCGACCACGTCGACCTCGACGACCTCATCGCGCGCGCCGACCTCGTCATCACCGCCGAGGGTGCCGTCGACGAGCAGACGCCGCACGGCAAGGTGCCGGCCGAGGTCGCGCGCCGGGCGAAGGCGCAGGGCAAGCCGGTCTTCGCCCTGGCCGGCACCATCGGGCGCCGCGCCCACCACGTGCACGACATCGGCATCGACGCCGTCGCGTCGATCGTGCCGCTGCCGCTCAGCCTCGAGGAGTCGATCGCCCGCTGCCCCGAGCTGCTGACCGAGGCCGCCGAGCGCGCGATGCGGCTCGTGCTCATCGGGTGCCAGATGGGGGCGGCGTGAGCGTCGACGTCGACACCCGGCCGATCACCGGGGTGGGGGAGCACCCGCCGTACGAGGAGGGGACGCGGCCGCTGCCCGGTCGGCCGGGCCCGCGGCGCCCGGGGGTGCGGGTCTCAGGCCGCACCACCTGGGCGGCGGCGCTCGTCGTCGACGTGGCCGCGCTCGTGACGGTGCCCGACGGGCTGTCGCTCGACGCCCGGCTGGCGCTGCTGGCCTTCGGCGTCGCGACGGTGCTGTGGACGCTGACGGACCTCGACGCGGGGTACGTCGCCCTCGGCGCCGGCGTGCTCGCCACCGTGCCGGTCGGCGGGCAGGACGCCCTCTTCGCCTCGCTCGGCAACGACGTCGTCTGGCTCGTGGTCGGGGCCTTCGTGGTGGGCGGGGCGCTGGCCCGCTCGGGCCTCGCGGGGCGGCTCACGGCCGCCGTCGTCGGCCGGGCCCGGACCGTGGGCGGCACCTTCTGGCTCGTCACCGCGGCGATCGTGCCGCTGGCGTTCCTCGTGCCCTCCACGTCGGGTCGCGCGGCCGTGCTGCTGCCGGTGCACCGCGCGCTGGGCGAGCACCTCGACGGCCCGAGGACCGGGCACGGCGACCGCGGCAGCGAGCGGCGCGTGACCCGCGCGCTGGCCCTGCTCGTGCCGAGCGTCGTGCTCGTGTCCACCGTCGGCACGCTCGTCGGGGCGACCTCGCACCTCGTGGCCGTCGACCTGCTGCACCAGGCGACGGGGGAGACGATCTCGTACGCCGCGTGGGCGCTGTGGGGCATGCCGTTCGCGATCGCCGCGAGCGCGCTGACCTGCCTGGCGGTGCAGCTGCTCTTCCTGCGGCGCGACGAGCGGCGGCGGGCGGTCGCCGTACCGGCCGTGGAGCGAGCGCCCTGGAGCCGTGCGGAGCGGGTGGCGGGCGCGGTGCTCGGGCTCGCCCTGGCCGGGTGGCTCACCGAGCCGCTGCACGGCCTCGAGATCGCGACGGTGACGCTGCTGGCGGCCCTCGCGCTCTGCGCCCCCGCGGTCGGGGTGATGACGTGGAAGGAGGGGCTCGGCGAGGTGTCGTGGTCGCTCGTGCTCTTCGTGGCCGGCGCGCTGGCGCTCGGCGGCGCGCTCGTGTCGTCGGGCGCGGGCGACTGGGTCGTCGGCGGCCTCTTCGCGCTCAGCGGCGTCCAGGACCTGGCGTCGCCGCTCGCGGTCGTGGCGGTGCTGGCGCTGCTGAGCGCGACGGCGCACCTCTACGTCACGTCGCACACGGTGCGGGCGATCGCGCTCGTGCCGCCGTCGCTCTACCTCGCCGCCAGCCTCGACCTCGACGCGGTGGCGGTGGTGTTCCTCGTCAGCACCGGTATCGACTACTGCCTGACGCTGCCGGTCAGCTCGAAGGCGCTGCTCGTGTTCGCCGACGCCGACGACCGTGGCGACGGGTTCGCGCCGCGCGACCTGCTGCGGCTCTCGGCGGTGCTGCTGCCGGCCTGGGTCGCGCTGGTCGTCGTGACCTACGAGGTGTGGTGGAGCCGCACCGGCCTGGCCCTGTGAGGGGTCCTGTCACGGGCCGGGCCGGCGCGGCCCCGCTCAGGCCTGCGGGCCCGGCTGGTCCTGCTGGGCCGCCTTCTCGGCGGCCTCCTGCTCCGCCAGGGCGGCCTCGACGTCGAGGTCCTTCACGGCGGTGATGAGCTGCTCCAGCGCGGTGGCCGGCAGGGCGCCCGCCTCGCGGTAGACCAGCTGGCCCTTCTTGAACGCCATCAGCGTCGGGATCGACGTGATCTGCGCGGCCTGCGCGAGCTGGGCCTCGGCCTCGGTGTCGACCTTCGCGAACACCACGTCGCCGTGCTGCTCCGAGGCCTTGTCGAAGACGGGCGCGAACTGGCGGCAGGGGCCGCACCACGACGCCCAGAAGTCCACCAGCACCAGGTCGTTCTCCATCACGGTGCGCTCGAAGTCGGCGGCACCCACGGTCACGGTCGTCATCTGCACTCCTGTCGTCGTCGGCAGCGGTCCGTGCTACCCCTGCCCAACGCCGCCGACCGGCTTGGTGTTCCCCGGGTACGCCGGGAGCCCGCCGCGCGGCTACGGTCTCCTCTCCACCCGCCCGACCCCCGCGCCCCCCGCCGACCGAGGAGCCCCTCCGTGCCGACCGCGTCCCGCCGTACCCCCGCCACCCGCACCACCCGGGCGCGCCGCCCGCGGCCCGCGGACATGGTGGCGCCGCCCGGGGCCGTCGAGGTCTTCACCGACGGCGCCTGCGCGGGCAACCCCGGCCCGGGCGGCTGGGCGTGGGCGCTCGACCAGACCACGCACGCGTCGGGCGGCGAGCGGGCCTCGACGAACCAGCGCATGGAGATCCGCGCCGCCCTCGAGGCGGTGCTCGCCAACCCCGGGCCGCTGGTGGTGGTCAGCGACTCGACGTACGTCGTGCACTGCTTCCGCGACCGCTGGTGGGCGGGCTGGCTCGAGCGCGGCTGGACCAACAGCGCGCGCAAGCCGGTCGCCAACCGCGACCTGTGGGAGCCGCTCGTCGCCGAGGTGTCGGGCCGCGGCGACGTGGCGTTCCGCTGGGTGAAGGGTCACTCGGGCGACGTCATGAACGACTTCGTCGACCGCCTCGCGGTCGCGGCGAGCAAGCAGGCGTAGGAGGCGGGGCCCCGAGCGGTCCACCGGCTCCGGGTCGGACCGCCGCGCGCGGCAAACCCGCGCGCACCCCGACGCCCGGGGCTGCGAGACTGAGCCGCATGCGCGACATCGTCCAGAGCAAGAAGCTGCAGAACGTGCGCTACGACGTGCGGGGCCCGATCCTCGTCGAGGCACAGCGGCTGGAGGCGGAGGGTCACCGGATCCTCAAGCTGAACATCGGCAACCCGGCGCCCTTCGGGTTCGAGGCGCCGCAGTCGATCGTGGCCGACATGGTCGCGCACCTGCCCGACGCGCAGGGCTACTCCGACTCGCGGGGGATCTACTCGGCGCGCACCGCGGTGGCGCAGTACTACCAGTCCCGCGGCCTCACCGAGACCGCCGTCGACGACGTGTTCATCGGCAACGGCGTCTCCGAGATGATCTCGCTGGTCCTGCAGGCCTTCCTCGACGACGGCAACGAGATCCTCGTGCCGGCCCCGGACTACCCGCTGTGGACGGGAGCGGTGACCCTCTCGGGCGGTACGCCGGTGCACTACCGCTGCGACGAGGAGGACGGGTGGAACCCCGACCTCGCCGACATCGAGGCCAAGATCACCCCGGCCACGCAGGGCATCGTCATCATCAACCCGAACAACCCGACGGGCGCGGTCTACAGCGAGGAGACCGTCAAGGGCCTCGTCGACATCGCCCGGCGCCACGAGCTGGTCGTCTTCAGCGACGAGATCTACGAGAAGATCCTGTTCGACGACGCGGTGCACCACCACACGGCCGCGTACGCCGGCGACGACGTGCTCTGCCTGACGTTCTCGGGGCTCTCGAAGGCCTACCGGATCGCGGGCTACCGCGCCGGCTGGGTGATGATCTCGGGCCCCCGCCACGCCGCGGCGAGCTTCCTCGAGGGCCTGACGCTGCTCGCCAACATGCGCATGTGCGCGAACGTGCCGGCCCAGCACGCGATCCAGACCGCGCTCGGGGGCTACCAGTCGATCAACGAGTACATCGTGCCCGGCGGTCGGTTCTACGAGCAGTCCAAGACGGCCTGGCGCCTGCTCAACGAGATCGAGGGCGTCTCCTGCGTCGAGCCGATGGGCGCGCTCTACTGCTTCCCGCGGCTCGACACCGAGATGTTCGGCATCGTCGACGACCAGGCGTTCGTGCTCGACCTGCTGCGCGCGAAGAAGCTGCTGGTCACGCACGGCACGGGCTTCAACTGGTTCGAGCCCGACCACTTCCGGCTCGTCACGCTGCCGGACGTCGACGTGCTGACCGAGGCGATCGAGCGGATCGCGGACTTCCTGGGGTCGCTGCGCCGCCGCTGAGCGACGCCCGGGTCCGTCAGGGCCCGGCGGCCTCCTGCACGTCGCCGTCCTCGGCCGCCGGCTGGGGACGCTGCCGCTCGAGCCACGTCATGGCGGGCGTCGCCGAGATGCCGTGCAGCACGACGGAGAAGGCGATGACGAAGCCGACCGTGGCCCACAGCGTGTCCTGGCCGGAGAAGGGGTCCTGCCCCGTCGCGTAGGCGAGGTAGTAGATCGAGCCGATCCCCCGGATGCCGAAGAACGCCGTGACCCAGCGCTCGCGCGGCTGGAGGTGGTCGTCGCCGACCCGGTCGCGGGGGCGCGGGCCGATCCGCAGGGCCAGCCACGCCGTGACCGGACGGACCAGCAGGACGAGGGCGATGCCCAGGACGGCGCCCCGCCAGCTGAGCGCGTCGAGCAGCCCGCCGGAGATCGCGACCCCCAGGAGGAGGAGCACCACGAGCGTCAGCAGCCGCTCGAGCCGTTCCACGACCCCGTGCATGAGCGCGTGGTAGCTGTCGGTGCGGTCGAAGGACCGCAACGTCATGGCGCACGCGAACACGGCCAGGAAGCCGTACCCCTGGGCGACCTCCGCCGCGCCGTACGAGAGCAGGACGGCGGCGAGCACGAGGAGGGGCTCACCCGTCTCCGCCGTGCGGACCGACCGCACGCGGGACCGGAAGGCCGCCTTGGCGAGCGCCCACCCGATGAGCATCCCGACGGCCGCGCCGACCACGATCTTGCCGACGAGGTCCCAGGCCAGCCACTTCCCGACGTCGTCCAGCGCCGACCCGGCACCCACGACGATGATGGCGAGGTAGACGAACGGGAAGGCGAGCGCGTCGTTGAGCCCGGCCTCGGACGTCAGCGCGAAGCGGACCTCGTCGCGCTCGTCGACGGCCCCGTCCACCTGGTCGTCGTCCTCCTCGTCGGTGGTGGGGCCCGCGACCTGCACGTCGGAGGCGAGCACGGGGTCGGTCGGCGCGAGGACGGCGCCGAGCAGGAGCGCCGACGCGGGCGCCAGGCCGAGCACCCACCAGCCCAGCCACGCCGCGGCCGCGATGGAGAGCGGCATCGCGATCAGCAGCAGGCGCCACGTCGTGCCCCACCGCCGCCACGACGCGCGGGAGCGGAAGCTGAGCGGCCGGTCGAGAGCGAGCCCCACGCCCATGAGCGAGACCAGCACGGTCAGCTCGGCGAGGTGCTCGATGAACGGGCGGTCCTCCGTGGGCGACAGCACGACCTCCGCCGGCAGCGGCAGGAGCCCCGCCAGCACCCCCACGCCGAGCAGCACGGTGGGGGCGGACAGGGCCACGGAGCTCAGTGCGTGGGGGAGCACCACGGCGAGCAGCAGGGAGATCCCGGCCAGCAGGTAGACGAAGTCGGCGTTGATCAGGTCCGTGGGCATGGGTCCGTCCTGGGGGGTGGGCGGGGACTGCGGCGAGCCGGGGCTGCGGAGCCTCGGCTCGGCACCACGACGACCACGGCGACCGATGGCGGTCGCGGCCCGGTACCCATCCGCCGGCCGCGCGGGCGGCGGGCCTCCTCAGCTCGTCGCGCCGCCGACCCGCCCCTGCGCCCACCGGGCGAGGGGCTCGAGCAGCGCGGCGGCCTCCTCGCCGGCGGGCGTCAGCGAGTACTCCACGTGCGGCGGGACGACCGGGCGCGCCTCGCGGTGCACGAGCCCGTCGGCCTCCAGGGTCTGCAGCGTCTGGATGAGCATCTTCTCGCTGACGCCGGCGATCTCGCGCTTCAGCTCGCTCCAGCGCAGCGTGCGGCCCGCGAGCCCGAGGAGCACCAGCAGGCCCCACTTGCTCGTGACGTGCTCGACCAGCAGCCGCATCTGCGGGCAGGCCGTGTCGAGGGTGCTGAGGGGCGGGGCGGGGGCCGGCGACGAGGTGGGCACCGGCTCACCTTACCTGCGGGTGGGTACCCCACTTCGAAGTCAGTACCCCGCGCCGGGAAGGGTACGTCGGTGCTGCCGGTTGAGCTCCCCGACGGCCGCGACCTGCGCGGCGTACGACGAGGAGTGGATGAACATGGCGATCGTGGTGACGGCGGCGAGCGGACAGCTCGGGCGGCTCGTGGTGGAGGCCCTGCTGCAGCGGGGCGTGGCGGCGGACGAGGTGCTCGCGACCGCCCGCGACACGGCGAAGGTGGCCGACCTGGCCGCGCGAGGGGTGCGCACGGCGCGCCTCGACTACAGCGACGTCGACGGCTCCGTGCTGGGCGCCGGCGACGTGCTGCTGCTCGTCTCCTCGAGCGAGGTGGGCCGCCGCACGGAGCAGCACCGCAACGTCATCGAGGCGGCGAGGGCCGCCGGCGTCGCCCGGATCGCCTACACGAGCGCGCCCGCCGCCGACACCTCCCCGCTGGTCGTGGCCCCCGAGCACAAGGCGACCGAGGAGCTGCTGCGCGCCTCCGGCGTGCCCTCCACCCTGCTGCGCAACGGCTGGTACACGGAGAACTACCAGCCCGCGTTCGCCCAGGCCCGCGCCACGGGTCGCATCGCCGCGGCGGCCGGGGACGGCCGGGTCGCCAGCGTCGAGCGGGCGGAGCTGGCCGAGGCGGCGGCCGTCGTGCTGACCACCGAGGGCCACGAGGGGGCCGTGCTCGAGCTCGTCGGCCAAGAGGCGTGGAGCCACGCCGAGCTGGCCGCCGCCTTCGGCGAGGTGCTCGGCACCGAGGTCGCCTACGACGCGCTCCCGGCCGAGGAGTACCGCCAGGTCCTGCTCGGCGCCGGCCTCGACGAGGGCACCGCCGGGTTCCTCGTCGCCGCCGACACCAACATCGCCGACGGCGTGCTCGCCCCCACCGGCGACGACCTGGCGCGCCTCCTGGGCCGGGCGCCGCGCACGCTGCGCCAGACGGTCGCCACCTGGGCCTGAGCCCCGGTACGTCGCGGGTCGGGCCGGTCCGGGCTGGTCCGGGCTGGTCCGGGCTGGTCCGGGCTGGTCCGGGCTGGTCTGGTCTGGTCCGATCCGCGACGCCGACGCCGATGAGTCCTGGATGTCGGCGGGGTCTGCCACGGTGGCCCCGACGAGGAGAGGACCGCGATGACCGACATGATCCGCGCTCACGGACTGGTGAAGCGCTACGGCGAGGTGGAGGCCCTCAAGGGCCTCGACCTCGCGGTGCCCGAGGGCACCGTGCTGGGGCTGCTGGGCCCGAACGGCGCGGGCAAGACCACCGCCGTGCGCATCCTGGCGACCCTGCTGAAGCCCGACGGCGGCTCGGCCGAGGTGGCCGGCGTCGACGTGGCCACCGACCCCGACGGGGTGCGCCGCCGCATCGGCCTGTCGGGTCAGTACGCGGCCGTCGACGAGCACCTGACGGGGTTCGAGAACCTCGAGATGGTCGGCCGGCTCTACGGCCTGGGCCGCGCCCGGTCGCGGGAGCGGGCGCGCGAGCTGCTGGAGCGCTTCTCGCTCGCCGACGCCGGCGACCGCCCCTCGAAGACCTACTCGGGCGGCATGCGGCGCCGCCTCGACCTGGCCGGCGCGCTGGTCGCCGCGCCCCCGGTCCTCATCCTCGACGAGCCGACGACGGGGCTCGACCCGCGCAGCCGCCAGGAGATGTGGACCGTCATCCGCGAGCTGGTGTCGGGCGGCTCGACCCTGCTGCTGACGACGCAGTACCTGGAGGAGGCCGACCGCCTCGCCGACGACATCGTCGTCATCGACCACGGGCGCGCGATCGCCCGCGGCACGGCCGACGACCTCAAGGCGCAGACCGGCGGCGAGCGGATCGAGGCGGTGCTGCGCGACGGCGCCGACCTCGACACGGCCCGGCGCGTGCTCGCGGCCGAGGCGGTCGCCGAGGTGCAGGTCGACGCGGGCGGCCGCACCCTCACGGCACCGGTGACGTCCGGCGTACCGGCACTGCGGCGGGCCCTGGAGGCCCTGGAGCGGGAGGGCGTCGCGCTGCTCGACGTCGGCCTGCGCCGGCCCACGCTCGACGACGTCTTCCTCACCCTCACCGGCCGGGCCGCCGAGCCCGGCTCCGGTGACGACCAGCCCGCCACGACCTCGCAGGAGTCCCGATGAGCACCCTGGCCCGCACCGCCAGCGACGGCTGGGTGGTCACGAAGCGCAACCTCATCAAGATCAAGCGGGTGCCCGAGGTGCTCGTCTTCGTCCTCGTCAGCCCGATCATGTTCGTGCTGCTCTTCGCCTTCGTCTTCGAGGGCGCGATCGGTTCCGAGGGCGGGATCGGCTACCGCGAGTTCCTCATCGGCGGCATCTTCGCCCAGACGGTCGTGTTCGGCGCGACCTTCACGGGCGCCGGGCTGGCGGAGGACATGCAGAAGGGCATCATCGACCGGTTCCGGTCGCTGCCGATGTCCCCGTCGGCGGTGCTGGTGGGCCGCACGACCTCCGACGTGGTCTACAACGTGCTGTCGCTCGTCATCATGGCGATCACGGGCCTGCTCATCGGGTGGCGCATCCGCGAGGGCGTCGTCGACGCGGCGCTCGGGTTCGGCCTGCTGCTGCTCTTCGCCTACGCGATCAGCTGGGTGATGGCCTACGTGGGCCTGCTGGTGCCCAGCGTCGAGGTCATCAACAACGCCTCGTTCATCGTCATCATGCCGCTCACGTTCGTCTCCAACGCGTTCGTGCCGCTCGACAGCTTCAGCGGTGTGCTCCGCACGCTGGTGGAGTGGAACCCGGTGTCGACGCTGACGCAGGCGACGCGCGAGCTGTTCGGCAACGTGGACCGCTCGCTGCCGGTGCCGGACGCCTGGTCGATGCAGCACCCGGCGCTCTACACGCTCATCTGGGTGGTCATCATCCTCGTCGTGTTCGTGCCGCTCTCCGTGCGGCAGTACCGCCGCACGACGAGCCGCTGACGGGCAGCCGCTGACGGCGGCGGGGGGTCCCCGGCGGGTGGCAGGCTGGGGCGCATGAGCGCCTACGAGCCCGACGGCCGCACGATGCGCGAGCGCATGCTCGCCGGTGACCCCTACCTCGCCGACGACCCGGAGCTGGTGGCCGGCGTGGTCCGCGCGCAGCGGCTGCAGGAGGCCTACAACGCGACGGGCGTCGACGACCTCGAGCGCCGCCGCGCGCTGCTCGTCGAGCTGCTGGGCTCGGTCGGCGACGACGTGGCCATCCGTCCGCCCTTCTACGTCGACTACGGCACGCAGATCACCGTCGGCAGCCGGGTGTTCGCCAACTACGGCCTCGTCGCGCTCGACGTCGCCGCCATCACCATCGGCGACGACACCCAGATCGGCCCGAACGTGCAGCTGCTGACCCCGACCCACCCGGTCGACCCCGGGCCGCGGCGCGACAAGTGGGAGGGCGGCCGCCCCGTCACGATCGGGTCCAACGTGTGGCTCGGCGGCGGCGTCGTGGTGTGCCCCGGCGTGACGATCGGCGACGACACCGTCGTGGGGGCCGGGTCCGTCGTGACCCGCGACCTGCCTGCCGGCGTCGTGGCGGTGGGCAACCCGGCCCGGGTCGTGCGCCGGGTGGACGACCCGGCGTGAGCACCACCGGGTCCGGTACGCCGGGGGGTGCGGCTCCGCCGTACCGGCCCGACCCGGGCCCGCCGCCGCTGCCGCTGCGCACCGAGCGGCTGGTGCTGCGCGCCCACCGTGACGGCGACGCCGCGGCGCTGGCGTACTACGGCGACGCCGAGGTCACCCGCTTCATGCTCCTGCACGCCCTCGGGGAGGCGGAGCGGGACGCGATGGTCGCCCGCCGCGCGACCTCCCTCCACCCCCGGGCGCCGGGGGAGACGCTGCCGCTGGTGGTCGAGCGCGACGGCGTGGTGGTCGGCGACGTCGTGCTCAAGGTCGTCGACGCCTGGGGCGGCGTGGGCGAGGTGGGCTGGGTGCTCGACCCGCGGCACGGCGGTCGCGGCTACGCCACCGAGGCGGCGGCGGCGCTGGCCGACCTCGCGTTCGACCACTACGGGATGCACCGCGTCGAGGCGCGTCTCGACGCCCGCAACGCTGCGTCCGCCCGCGTCTGCGCCCGGCTCGGGATGCGGCTCGAGGCGCACCTGCGCCGCGACTGGTGGATGCGGGGGGAGTGGACCGACACCCAGGTGCACGCCGTGCTCGTGGAGGAGTGGCGCGCGCTCGAGCGTCCCCGGCCAGCGGGAGGCCGGCCACGCCGGGGGTCCGTACGGCCGGTGGCGAGACGACCCGGGTAGGGCCGGGGAGCGACCTTCGGCCGACGCGGGGCGCCCCCCGGGCCCCCTAGCGTCACCGTCGTGGACCTCGTGACCCTCGGCCTGCTCGCCGGCCTCGCCCTCGTCGACAGCACCAGCATCGGCACCCTCGTGCTGCCCCTCGTGCTGCTCACCGCCCCGCGCGTCGACGTGCGGCGCTACCTGGTGTTCCTCGGCACGGTCGGCGGCTTCTACGCGCTCGTGGGGATCGGGCTCGTGCTCGGCGCGGACGCCGCGGTCCGACTGCTCGCCGAGGTCGGCGACCTCACCTGGCTGCGGTGGGTCGAGCTCGTCGTGGGCGGGGTGCTGCTCACCGCCGGTCTCGTGGGCGACCTCGTGCTCGCCCGGGTACGCCGGTGGCGCGCGCCGCGCGGGGCCGTCGGTGGGGCCGTCGGTGGGGCCGTCGCGGGCGAGCCGGCGGCGACGCCTCGCCGTACCGCGTCGTGGCGGTCCCGGCTCGTGGGGCCGGGTGCGTCGTACCGGGTCGTCGTGGGCGTCGGCCTGGCCGCGGCGCTCGTCGAGGTGGCGAGCATGCTGCCGTTCCTCGGCGCGGTCGGGATCATCACGGCCGCCGACCTGCCGCTGGCGGCGTCGGTCGGGGTGGTGGTGGCCTACGCGCTGGTGATGGTGGCGCCGGCCCTGCTGCTGCTCGCCGGGCGCCTCGCGCTGGGGTCCCGGGTCGAGGGGCCGCTGGCCCGGTTCTCGGGTTGGCTGGAGCGGGTGACGTCCGGCGCGTCGTGGTGGGTGTTCGCGGTCGTCGGGCTCCTGCTGGTCGGCGACGCGTCGCGGGCCCTCGGCCTCGGCTGAGGTGGGGGCAGGACCGGTGACGAGGACGGGGTTCGACGAGTCGCCCCACGACGACCACCTGTCTGGGAGGCTGTGACCGTGCGTGGCGCGACGAAGCGGATCGTGGTCGAGGTGGCCGGCTGGACCCTGGTGGTGGCCGGCATCGCGGCCCTCGTGCTGCCCGGACCCGGGCTCCTCATGCTGTTCGGCGGTCTCGCGGTGCTCTCGCAGCAGTACGAGTGGGCCGAGCGGCGGCTGGCCCCGGTCGAGCGCGCCGCGATGCGCGCCGCGGCCGAGGGTGTCGAGACCGTCCCCCGCATCGTGCTCTCGTGCCTCGGCGCGGTGTGGCTCCTCGGGCTGGGCGTGCTGTGGATCGTGGGCCCGCCGGCCCCCTCGTGGTGGCCGGTGCGCGACAGCTGGTGGCTGATCGGCGGGCTCGGCACGGGCATCACCCTCGTCGCGTCGGCCGCGATCGCCGCCGGACTCATCGTCTACAGCATCCGGCGCTTCCGGGGGCCCGGCTCCCAGCGGGCGCGCGCCGCGGTCGACGCGCCGGGCGACCCCGCGGACCCCGCGCGGCGCACCGCCCCCGTGGACCCCGGCGGTCCCGCGGGCCGCTGAGCGTCAGTCGAGCGCGAGCCCGCCGAGGTAGCCCAGGCTCATCGCCACGACCTCGTCGAGCAGCTCGTCGCGGGTCAGCGGCGGGTCGGGGTCGAGAACGAACCGCACGGTGAGGTACTCGGTCGTCAGCACCACCATCCACGCCAGCCGCACTGCGCGGCCCGCCTGCTCGGGCGGGAGCCGCACGGCGAGGTACGCCGTCAGGACGTCCCGCACGCGCCGCTCGAGGGCGTCGCGGTTCGCCCGGTGGCGCGCGCCCGGGAGGTCCTCCCACACGACGTGCAGCAGGCTCGTGTCGCGCTCCAGCGCGGTGAGCAGCGCGTCGGCGGTCGAGCGCACCATCGCGGGCCCCTGCTCGCCGAGGCGGTCGAGCAGCGCCCGGGCCACGTCCTCGCTCACCCGGTCCACCCACCGCTCGGCGACGACGTCGACGAGCGCCGCCTTGTCGGGGAAGTACTGGTAGAGCGACCCCGGGCTGACTCCGGCCCGCGCCGCCACCCGGTTGGTGGTGAACGCGTCGTACCCCTCGGTGGTGAGCACCTCGCGAGCCGCGTCGACGATCCGCTCCACCATCGCGCGCGAGCGCTGCTGGCGGGGCTGTCGTCGCAGGCCAGCGGGGGTGGGCGCCGCGCGTTCGGGGCGGCGGGCCGGGCTCATGACGCGAATTGTATGCGAGCGAGTGCTCGCGTCAGGCTGGACGCATGAGCGCCCAGGTCGATCGGTCCCCCGGTACGCCGTCCCTCGCCGACCCCGCGGAGGTGCCGGCGCCGCCACCCACGCGGTTCCGCTCCGCCCCCGAGCGCGCGCGGCGACTGGGCCGCACGCTGCGGCTCGCCGCCGGTGTGCGCGAGCTCGACGAGCAGCTGATGGCCCGGATCGGGGTCGCGCTGCGGCAGCAGGACGAGGTGGGCGCCCGGCTGGCCGCGGCGATGCGCCGCCCCGCCGGCGACCCCGAGCGCGTCACGATGCGCGCCTTCCGCACCGCGCTGGCCGACGGGGTCGACGCGGTGCCCGACGCGCCCCCGGCGCTGCGGGAGTTCTTCGCCCACGTGTCGGCCACCCCCGGGTGGGTCGACCTCGACCTCGTCGAGGAGGGCGCGGCCACCTACCTGCGCCTCGGCCAGAACGCGGCCGACGTGCTGCTGCAGCTGTCGCTCATCGGCGGCTACCGCTTCGGCGGGCCGCCCGACCTGCTCGTCGCGACGGGTGGCCTGACCGGCGACAGCACCCGCCGCCGCCTCGCCGAGACGCAGACGTGGACGGCGAGCCTGAGCGCGCCGCGAGCGCTGCGGCAGGACGCGGACGGCCGGTGGGGCGAGGGCTGGCGCGCCACCGTCCACGTGCGTGCCATGCACGCGCTGGTCAACGCCTCGTTCGTCGACTCGTGGGACGTCGAGCGCTGGGGGCTGCCGATCAACCAGGCCGACCAGGCCGGCACGCTCGGCCTCTTCGACGGCGTCGTGCTGCTCGGGGCGCGGGCCCTCGGCGTACCGGTCAGCCGGCGCGAGTCCCGGGCGGTCATGCACCTGTGGAGGTACGTCGGGTGGCTCATGGGCGTGGACGAGCAGTGGCTCGTCGACGACGAGCGCGAGCGGCACCGGCTGAACTACCACGTGCTGCTCGCCCAGGGCGACGTCACGCCGGCGGGCGGCCGGCTCTCGCAGGACATCGTGGCGATGCTCGGGGACATGGAGCACGGCCGCTGGAAGCAGGAGCGCACGCTCAGCATGCTCACGACGTTCCTCGGCCGCGCCTCGATGCGCGACCTCGGGCTGCCCGCGCGCCCGCCGTGGGCGCACCTCTACCTGCTGGGGCTCAACACGTGGCGCTACCGCGTCGACCGGCGGCTTCCCGGCGGCCGGGCGCGCCTGGACCGGTGGTCGACCGCCGTGCTGGACCGCACGATGGCCGACTACTTCGGCACCGACGCGCCCGCCGTCGGCGAGCTGCGGGTGTGACCGGGCGGAGCAGGCGCCGTCAGGCGTCGCCGGGCTCCTCGCCGGAGGCGATGTTGAACATCCAGGCGATGCCGAACGGGTCGGTGACCTGCCCGAACCAGTCGCCCCACACCTGCTTCTCGAGCGGTACGTCGACCGTCCCCGCCGCCGCGAACGCGTCGTACCAGCCCCGCAGGACCGCCTCGTCCTCCGCGTCACCGTTGAGGGCGACGGCGAAGTCGTTCCCGTGCACGATCTCCTCGGCCGGCGGGCCGTCGGAGGCCATGAGGCGGAAGCCGTGGTCGGTGACGAGGAACGAGTGCATGACGCCCTCGGGCGGCGGCACCGGTCCCGTCTCGCCCATGTCGCCGAACGTCATGACGTCGAGCCGGCCGCCGAGGACCGATCGGTAGAACTCCATCGCCTCGCGGGTGTTGCCGCCGAACACCAGGTAGGTGTTCATGTGCGTCGCCATCGTCGTGCTCCTTCGTCGGGTCGCGGCCCCCGTCGGGTCGCGTCGCTGCTCCGACCCGGGCGGGCGGCGGTTCTCATCGGTGCCGCTCGTCGGTGCCCTGTGGGAGCGTGGCGCCATGGCACGTCCCGACGTCCCCCCGGCGATGCTGGAGCGGCTGCGGCGCATCCTGGGCGCCCTCCCCGAGTGCGAGGAGGAGGCGGCGTGGACGGGGGTGCGCTGGCGCGTCGGGAGGGCGACGGTCGCGCACGTGTTCGGCGGCGAGGACCAGCTGTTCCGCGTCACCTTCCGCGCCGAGCCCGCCGAGGTGATGGCGTTCGGCCACCTCGGCGACCCCTACTTCGTGCTCGGGTGGTCCGGCGACGGCGCCGGGATGCTGCTGGACGAGGCGACCGACTGGACCGAGGTGGCCGAGCTGCTCACCGACTCCTACTGCATCCAGGCCCCGGCGCGCCTGGCGGAGCAGGTCGAGCGCCCGGGCTGAGCTCCCCTCCCGGCGACCGGGGTCCCGCTCAGACGCCCTGGGGCACGGCGGCGCGACGGGCGTCGACGAGCTGGCGGGTGAGGCGGGGGTGCACCTGCGGGCGCACCTCGGTGGCGAGGGCGGCCGCGGCCGCGCCGGTGGCGACGGCCTCGCGCAGCGGGCGGCCCACGACGAGGTCGGCCAGGGTGCCGCCGACGAGCGCGTCGCCCGCGCCCTCGACGTCGAGCACGGCGGAGGGCACGGCCGGCAGCATCGTGACGCCGTCGGCGTCGGCGACGACCTGGCCCTCCGCGCCGAGCGTCAGGACGACCGAGCGCACCCCGGCGTCGAGCAGCGCGAGCGCGGCGTCGTGCGCGGTCTCGCCCGGCGGGCGGCGACGGTCCACGAGCAGCACCCGGGCCTCGTCGAGGTTGGTGAAGAGCACGTCGACGGCGCCGAGGTCGGCCGGCACGCGGGCGGCGCGGGCCACCGACACGGTGTCGACGGCGAGCCGCAGGTCGCGGGTGCGGCGGGTCGAGGCCAGCCGGGTGTGCGTGGCGTCCGGGAGCGTCGCGTCGGCGAAGATCCACGCTCCGGTCTCGACGCGCGACAGCGGCTCGACGACGCGCTCGGGCGTCATCTCGTCGAGCACGCCGGTGTCGGAGACACCGAGGACGAGCTCGTCGCCCGGCCCGCGGACGGTGCTCGACGTCGCCGTGGTGCGGCCCGCGATGGGGCGCACGGCCCAGGTGTCGACGCCGATGCGCTCGAGGTCGTCGAGCAGGGCGCGGCCGGGCACGTCGTCCCCGACGACGGAGACGAGCGCGGCGCGCACCCCGAGACGGGTGAGGTTCTCGGCCACGTTGCGGGCGACGCCGCCGTACGCGGTGCCGCCGGTGGCGGGGTGGGACTTCCCGAGGACGACGGGACCGGTCACGCGGTAGGAGCGGTTGAGGACCGCACCGCCGACACAGGTCACGTAGGGGTGGTAACGCACCTGTCGACAGTACGACTTCTGCGCGACATCTGGCCGTTCCGTGCGAGGGATCACACGGGCCCTCACCCGTCCGTGCGAGACGCGGACGGGGCGCGGACGGCGTGGGGCCGGATGGGCGCTACTGGCAGGATGGGAGGCATGCTGCGGTTCGTCGGTGCGGGTTCCAGTCACGTGGGGCTCGTGCGCGACCACAACGAGGACGCGGCGTACTCGTCGCCCTACCTCGCCCTCGTCGCCGACGGGGTCGGGGGCGCGGCGGCCGGAGAGGTCGCCTCCGCCACCGCCGCCTGGGTGGTGGCCGCGACCGCCCGCTCCCACCCCGACGACGACCCGGCGGTGGTGCTCGGCGAGGCCATCCGCACCGTCGTGCTCGACCTGCACCGCGGCGTCGCCGCCGACCCCGACCGCACGGGCATGGCCACCACGCTGACGGCGGTCGCGACCGACGGGCACCGCGTCGTGCTGGCCCACATCGGCGACTCGCGGGCCTACCTGATGCGCGGCGGCCAGTTGCTGCGCGTCTCCCACGACCACACCTTCGTGCAGGCGCTCGTCGACGCCGGCGACATCTCCGCCGAAGCGGTGCGCACCCACCCGATGCGCAACGTCGTCATGCGCTCGCTGCACGCCGGGTCGGGCACCGAGGCCGAGGTGCAGCCCGACATCGCCGTGCTCGACGCCCAGCCGGGGGACCGGCTGCTGCTGTGCAGCGACGGCCTCACCGACATGGTCGAGGACGCGGCGCTCGCCCCGCTGCTGGGTACGGCGGACCCCGCCGCCGCGGCGGACGCCCTCGTCCGGGCCGCGCTGGACGGCGGGGGCCGGGACAACGTCACGGTGCTGGTGCTCGACGTCGTCGACGACCCGGACGCCGTGCGGCTCTCGGCCGACGGCGAGCTGCACGGCGCGATCCGCGACCCGCGCAACGTCGTCGACCCGGGCGAGCACCAGCACCCCTGAGGGCCGGCTCAGGCGGTGACGGCCTGCTGCACCTGCTCGGCTCCCGTGGCCCGCTCGACGAACCGCGCTGCGTTCTCGAGCGCCTCGCGGCCCTCGGGAACGAAGCCGGCGGCGGCCTGGAACACGTGCACCTGCTTGTCCCACACCTCGAGCTCGACCTGCACGCCCGCGGCGGCGAGGGTCTCCGCGAGCCGCACCCCGTCGGCGTACAGGCACTCGGCGGAGCTGACCTGCACCAGCACCGGCGGCAGTCCGCGCCGCGGGGCGTGGGTCGGCGACTCGATGGGGTCCTCGCCCCGGCCCCGGCGCTGATTGACCCGCGCGGCCAAGTGCTGGAAGCGGCCGATCGCGGCGCGGGGAAAGAGCGTGCAGCCCGGGTAGGTCACGTCGTCGGAGGGCACGAAGTCCACCAGCGGCGACAGCGCGACGACGGCGGCGGGCGCCGGCAGCCCGGCGCGCTGGATCGCGATGGCGAGCATGACCGAGAGGAAGCCGCCGGCCGAGTCGCCCATGAGCACGGTGCGCGCCGGGTCGGCGCCGTGGTCGAGCGCGTAGCGGTAGCCGTCGACGGCGTCCTCGAGCGCGTCGGCGACGGTGTGGCGGGGCAGCTTGCGGTACTCCGGCGCGACGATCGTCGCCCCCGTGCGGTGCGCGACGCGGCTCAGCAGCTGGCGGTGCAGGTGGTTGCCGCCCACGAGGAACGCGCCCCCGTGGAGGTAGACGATGGTCCGACCGCTCGTCGCCGCGGCGTCCGTCGTGACCCGCGTGCCGGGGCAGTGCGGCAGGCGGATGCGGTCGAAGGTCGTGCCGGGCAGCGGTCGCAGCAGCCGGCCGAGGTGGTCCACGGCGTGGTAGGGCCAGGGCAGGTGGGGCGCGAGCGTCCAGACCCCGATGAGCGGGCGGACCGTGGCGCGCAGCCACAGGTCGAGCGCCGCGCTGCGGGCGCCGCCGCCGCCGTGGTCGCGCCGTACCAGCGTCGTGTCGGCCCGCGCCGCACGCGCCGAGGCGACCGAGGTCACCGAGGCGAGCGCGCCCTCGGCCTCGAGCCCCTCCAGCGGGTCGGGCGTCGTCGCCGACGCCGCGGCGACGGACTCCGCCGCCCTCCTCGTCCTGCGCATCGCGTGACCCCTCCTCGCGCCCGGCCGACCGTCCACCGGTCGGACCGCCCATTGTGCTCCCCGTCACAACTGCCCGGGGGAGATCGGCCGGTGCGGCCCCGACCTGAGGACCGGCCGGTACCCGTTCGTCGCCCGCTCACGAGGACGCGCCGCGGCGCGGGCGCCCGGTGTCAGAGCACGAAGCCGAAGAGGGGGCTGTCGGGGTCGACCTTCGTCACGCGCAGGTTCGAGACCGCCATGCGCTCGCGCAGGGCCCCGAGCTCGCCCGGGTCGCCGAGCTCCACGCCGACCAGGGCCGGGCCCGTCTCGCGGTTGTTGCGCTTCGTGTACTCGAACAGGGTGATGTCGTCGTCGGGTCCGAGCACCTCGTCGAGGAAGCGGCGCAGCGCGCCGGGCTCCTGGGGGAACTCGACGAGGAAGTAGTGCTTGCGGCCCTCGTGCACCAGCGCCCGCTCGACGACGTCGGCGTAGCGCGAGACGTCGTTGTTGCCGCCCGACACCACGCAGACCACGGTGCTGCCGGCCGGGGGCGCGTCGGGCCCGGCCACCATCCGCAGCGCCGCGCTCGCCAGCGCCCCCGCGGGCTCGGCGATGATCCCCTCGGACTGGTAGAGGTCGAGCATCTCCACGCACACGAGGCCCTCGGGCACGGCGAGGGTCGCCAGCTCGACGGTACGGCGGGCCGCGGCCACCGCGGCGTACGTCACCGCCCCGATCCGCCGCACCGCGGCGCCGTCGACGAACGGGTCCACGTGCGGCAGGTCGACGGGCCCGCCGGCCGCGAGCGCCGCCGCGAGGGAGGCCGCGCCCGCCGGCTCCGCGGCGAGCACGCGCACGCCCGGGGCCCGCTCGGTGAGGTACGTCGTGGTGCCCGCCAGCAGCCCCGCACCCCCGACCGGTACGACGACCGCGGCCGGCGCGAGGCCCGCGGCCGCCGCCTGGGCCACGACCTCGGCGGCGACGGTGCCCTGCCCCGCGACCGTTCCGGGGTGGTCGAAGGCCGGCACGACGGTGGCGCCGGAGGCCTCGGCGAACTCGGCGCAGGCCGACGCGGCGTCGTCGTACGCCTCGCCCGCGATGACGACCTCGACGTGGGGGCCGCCGAGCGTGGCGACCCGGTCGCGCTTCTGCCGCGGCGTGGTGCGCGGCAGGA
Source organism: Nocardioides sp. ChNu-153 (assembly GCF_030466625.1). GTDB lineage: Bacteria > Actinomycetota > Actinomycetes > Propionibacteriales > Nocardioidaceae > Nocardioides. The sequence goes on along the minus strand of NZ_JADEVT010000003.1, from coordinate 190,100 downwards.
AGATCGTGGCGGCCACCCCCGCCCGGGCGCAGGCGTAGGCGACGCCCTGGGCGTGGTTGCCGGCGCTCGCGCAGGTCACGCCGCGTTCCCGCGCCGCCGCGTCGAGGCCCGCGATCACCGTGTAGGCGCCCCGCACCTTGTAGGAGCGGACCGCGGTCAGGTCCTCGCGCTTGAGCCACACGTCGTACCCGGTCAGCGCGGAGAGCCGCGGGCTGTGCTGCAGGGGCGTCGGCGGGATCACCGGGGCGAGGAGGGCGGCCGCCCGGTCGACGTCGGCCGCGCCCGGCAGCCCCGGGCGCGCGTGGTCGGGGAGCGAGGTCGTCACCGGGTCAGCGTAGGGCGGTGGTCACCGGTCCCTACGATGGCTCCCGTGTGGGACCCGCTGCAGCTCGCCGTCGTCGTGGCCTCCCTGGCCGTCGCGGCCCTCGCCGGGTTCTACGTCTGGCGCGACCGCCGCCCCGACCCCCTCCTCGGCCTCCCGCTGTGGGTGGTCGAGCTGCTGCTGGTGGCGCAGCTCGTCGTCGGCCTCGTGCAGGCCGTCCGGGGCGTGCCCGACGGGGTGAGCGTCGCGACGTTCGTCGGCTACCTCCTCGGGCTCGTCGCGCTGATCCCGGTCGGCATCTGGTGGGCGCGCGGCGAGCCGAGCCGCGCCGGCACCGGGGTGCTGCTCGTCGTGCTGCTCGTCATCCCCGTGCTCGTCGTGCGCCTCGAGCAGATCTGGGACCCGGTCGGTGCCTGACGCCACCGCGGCCGCGTCCCGCCGTACGTCGGGGGGCTGGGGGCGGGTGCTCGTCGCGGTGTACGCCGTGCTCGCGCTCGCCGCGACCGGCCGCTCGTCCGTGCAGCTGTTCACCCACGCCGCCGACGCGCCCGTGCCCTACGGGCTCTCGGCGCTCGCGGCGCTCGTCTACGTCGCCGCCACCCTCGGCCTGGCCCGTCCCGCGCCGGTGTGGCGCCGGGTCGCCTGGGTGGCGGTGCTGGTCGAGCTCGTCGGGGTGCTCGCCGTCGGCACCGTCAGCGTCGTGCACGGCGACTGGTTCCCCGACGACACCGTGTGGTCGCGGTTCGGGTCGGGCTACGGCTACCTGCCGCTGGTGCTGCCGTTCCTCGGCCTGGCCTGGCTGCTGCGCACCCGCCGCCCGGCCTGATCCGTGGTGGCAGCGCCACGGAATCCCTGGCGCTGCCACCACGATCCGGAGGTCAGGCGCTCCGCATCCGCGACCAGAGCGCGCCGGCGCCGAGCAGGAGCACGCCCGCGACGGCCAGGGGCACGAGCGGGTCGACGCGACGGCCGTCCTCGTCCGGGCCCGCCTCGGCGGCGGCCGGGGCGGCGAGGCCCAGCGAGCCCTCGGGGTCCTCGGCGCCCGGGACCACGCGGCTGTCGGGGGCGGCCTGGAGCAGCGGCGGCACGCCGAGCGGCACCGCCGCGCCGGGGAGGCTCCCGGGCGCGGCGCCGGGGAGGCCCGTCGCCGGAGCGCCGAGACCCGGCGCGGGCGGGAGCACCGGGGTCGTCGAGCGCGGGCCGAGGCCGGCGCGGGTGACCGGGTCGGCGTACGCCGTCCGCGGCCCCACCGTGATCACCAGCTCCTGCAGCCGGCTCGGGTCGCCCGCCGCGACGGTCACGGCGGTGGCGGGGCCGTCGGCCGAGACGCGGTACGCCGTGCCCCCCGCCGCCGTGCAGGCCGTGCCGGCCGGGAGCAGGGCGGGCGCGCCGTCGCGTCCGGCGACGACCGAGCGCCCGGCGGCGACCTCGACGCGACCCGACCAGACGGGCGCGCTGCCGCGCCGGCAGGTGACGTCGACCGTCGCGGCGCCGGCGAGTGCGTCGTCGCCCCGCACGACCAGGCGCCCGGCCGACCAGGCCGACACGAGCTCGAGCACCGTGTGGCCGTCACGGGTGGCCGTGCGCAGGGCGACCGCGCCGGCCGCGCCCGCGTCGGCGCCCGCCGCGTCGGTGTCGGCGGCGCTGCACAGGGCGCCCACCGGCAGCGGCGCGGCGACCTCGGCGGCCCGGCCGTGGCGCAGGTCCATCTGGACGGGCAGGCCGGGCAGCGTGGTGCCCCGCCACGTGCAGGTCACCTCGACCCGGCTGGCCGCCGGGGCCATCGGCGCGCCCACGCCGGCGACGCGCTTGACGACCAGCAGGCGCGCGAGGTCGAAGCGGGTGGCCACCTGGAGGCGGCCGCCGGGGGACGCGGGCGTCACGCGGGTGCCGGCCGCGGGCTGCACGGCGACGGCCGTGGCGCCCTGGTCCTGCGTGACGCCGGCCGAGCAGACCGAGCCGAAGGGCACCGGGAGGTCGCGGACGGCCTCGCCGTCGGCGAGCTGCACCGTGCGCGGGAAGCCGTGCACCGCGACGCCGCCGCGGACGCAGTCGACCTGGATGGCCGTGGGCCCGGAGCCGAAGAGGGCGACACCGTCGCCGTCCGCCTCGTGCGTGATCTCGAGCGCGCCCGACGGCACGTTCACCTCGGCGCAGACGCCCGCGCCCTCGGGGCACGGGTCGGGCAGGATCGCGCCCTCGAGCTCGAAGCGGCTCAGCAGGCTGCCGGCCGCGTAGGCGTCGGGCGCGGCGACCAGCTCGACGACCTTCGTCTCGTACGGCGCGAGCTCGAGCGCCGGCCACGTCACCTCGCCGCCCGTGGCGGGCGCGGGGACGGGCTCGACGGGCACCTCCGGGTCGACCGGCGCCTCCGGGTCGACCGGCACCTCCGGGTCGACCGGCGCCTCCGGGTCGACGGGCAGCTCGGGTTCGAGCGTCGGCAGCAGCGGTCGCTCCGCGGCGCCCAGCAGCCCGGTCTGCAGCCCGTCGGCGAGCTGGCCGACGGCGTCGAGGAGCAGCTGCACGACCCCGCCGAGGGTGGCGCTGAGGAACTGCAGGCCGACGGGCAGGCGCCCGACGGGGGCGTTCGTCGTCAGGGGCGAGGGGCCCGGGTTGCTGACGGACAGCCGGTAGGTCACGGCCTCGCCGGCGCCGGCGTACGCCCGGTCGGCGGAGAGCTCGACGACGGGGGGCAGGTGCTCGGCGTACCGGGTCGTGCCCACCTTCTGGCTCTCCCGGGCGGGCAGGCCGGAGCCGGTCCAGGCGTTGCGGGCCGTCGCGGCGGCGGTGTTCCACGCGACGGCGCCGGGGGCGACGCCCGCGGGCACCGCGACGGTGAAGGTGAGGTCGAAGCCCTCGCCGATCGCGTAGGTGTCGCGGGAGGTGACGCGCAGGCCGCGCACCTCGCCCGCCGGGGCGCTCTCGCGCCAGGTGGCGCAGCCGTCGGCCAGCGGGCTGCCGAGGTCGGAGTGGCAGACGTCGGTGCCGGTCGCGTACTGCACCTGCAGGCCCGCGGGTGCGTCCTCGATGCGCACGAACCGGGTGGTGAACCCGCTGCCCCGCGGGGTGCCGACCGCGGCGCCGGCCAGCAGCTCGTCGCCGGGGGTGGGGAGCACGTCGTACAGCACCACGTCCTTCAGCGGCACGTCGGCGGTGTTGCGCCACCGGACCGTGTACGTCGCCTCCCCGCGCTCGGCGCTGACGAGCCCGAGGGCGGGCGCGGCCTTCGCGCCCGCGTCGCGGTCGCCGCGCACGACGGTGTCGACGGAGAACGAGGCGGCGCCGTCGCCGACCTCGACGCGCAGCGGGGCGGTCGCGCCGCAGCCCGCGGCGGGGACGGCGAGCCCGCTGACGTGGGGGGCGACCGTGCCGGCGCGGGCGCCGGGGGTCTGGGCGCAGGTGTCGGCGACCGCGCCGCGCGGCAGCAGGAGGCGGGCCTCGTTGACGTGCAGGCCCGGGCGGGTGGTGGCCACCGGCAGGCGGGCCGCCAGCTCGAGGCGCGCGCCGCCGGCGCTCGTCCACGGGGCCAGCTCGGCGGCCGGCACCGTGACGGTCACGAGGGTGCGCCCGCTGCCGCCCACGTTGGCCGCGACGCGCAGCGGCGCCTCGAGCGTCGCCGTGCGCTCCGCCTGGCGCCCGTCGTCCCCGCGGTGGGTGACGTCGACGGTGACGGGCAGGGTCGCGGGCACGGCGCCGTCCCAGCGGGTGCCGACGGGCAGGCGGTCGGCGAGCACCAGGTCGCCCCCGGCGGCACCGGGCAGCAGGGCCCGGCCGGTGAGGTCGAGCGTCGTGGTGCCCCCGACCTCCTCCACGACGTCGTCGGCGAACGACGTCGCGACACCGAGCTGGGGGCGGCCGGCGACGGCGAGCTGCGCGTCGCGCGGGGCCAGCGCCGTCGACCAGTCACCGTGGTGGGCGCGCGCGCTGGTGCGGGCGACGAGGACGTCACCCGCGGCGACGCCGGCGTCGGCGTACCCGTAGACGGCCCAGTGCATCCGGAACGACTCCGCGCCCGGGGTGCGGGGGAACTCGAGCGCCCGCACCTGGCCGACGGCGCCCTGCGGGACCGCGAACGCGACCCACTGGCCGCCGTCGGCGAGGCCGGGGGAGGCGCCGGTGCGGTGCAGCGGGACGCGCGAGCCGTCGGTCAGCAGGGCCTGGGCGCGGTACGTCGGGGGCAGCGCCGGGCCGTGGTCGCCCTCCGCGTCGTTGTCGACCCACACGGCCGCGGTGGTGGCGTGGAACGCCGGGGCGCAGGCGCCGTCGCGGGGCTCGTGGCGGGTGCCGCCGGTCAGGCACGGCAGCTGCTGGCTGAGCGCGACCTGGTAGCCCGAGCCGCCCTCGACGTTGTTGTACGACGCCTTGAAGCCCGCCTGGGTCAGCCCGGTCGCCTCGTTCGGCTGGTACTGCGCCAGCGTGCTGCCCGGCTGCGCGGCCAGCGTGCCGAGCCAGTCGCCGGCGTACGTCGCCTGCGAGCGGTCCTCGGTGGAGCCGGTGTCGGAGGTGCTGGTGCGGACCTGGCCGAACGCGCCGGCGAACAGGCCGCCCGGGCTGGCCTCGGGACGCGTGCGCACGGTGACCTGGGTGGTGGTGCGGACGGTCTCGCCGGTCACGACCGGGGTGGACCCGCCCGAGCTGGGGCGGGCGCGGAGCACGAGCGGGAGCTGCGTGCCGTCGACCTGGTCGGCGGCGATGCGGGCGACGACGGCGCCGCGCACCGGGGTCGTGGCGCCGCGCTCGGTGCAGCTGGCGGGCAGGTGGGCCGCGTCGGCCACCCACGTCACGGTGCGGTCGTCGCGGCGCGTGGCGCCCGGCTCGGCCCGCACGAGCTCGAGGCCCGGCGCGAGCTCGGCGACGATCTCGAGGCGGCCCGGGAAGACGTTGCCGACCTCGGGCTGCAGGCAGCCGACCTCGACCTCGAAGCGCACCTCGTCGCCCGGCTTGCGCCACACGTTGCCCGCGGTCACCGCCCGCGCGACCACCGACGTGCGCGCCTCGACGCTGCTGCGCGTCGTCGGCGTGTAGCCGCCGGGGGCGCCGCGCACCGACGCGTTGGTGCTCGTCGCCGTCGGGGTCAGCGACCAGCCGCTGCCGTCGGCGAGCACGTCGTTCGGCGGGGTCACGGTGAGGGGGACGGTGACCGAGGTGCCGGCGGGCAGCGGGCCGGCGACCCGCGCGACGAGCGCCCCGGCCTCGACGGCGGTCGTGACCTGCACGCCGCCCGCGGCACCGGGCTCGCCGGGCACCACGTCGTACGCCGCCGCGTCACCCAGCGGGAGCCGCGCGACGACGCCCTCGCACGGGGCTTCCGGCCGCGAGCACGCCACGCGCACCTCGTAGCCGAACGGGGTGCCGGAGGGGGCCTGGGGTGCGGTCGTCGCGCGGATGCCCACCTCGAGGCCGGTGGTGGCCTGGGCGGGGGCGCCGAGCGCGACCATGCCGAGGAGGACGAGCAGGAGGGCGGACCCGGTCCGGGTGACCGGGTGCAGGCGTGCGGACCTGACCACGTGCGTGACTCCCCCGAGTGGGTCACGGCCACGACGCCGCACCGGCCCGGTCAGGGCCGGCAGCGGGCCCGAGTCCGCGACGGAGCTGGATGGTGTGGGCCCGAAGTTACTCCCGGCGGGCCCCCGCGTCAGCCCCCGCGAGGTGTCGACCTGGTGACCGGCCGGTGTCGCCGCTACCGGGCGGCGCCGGCCAGGAAGTCGCGCAGCACGGGGCCGGCGGTGCGGGAGCCGGACTCGCCGGTCTCGACGAAGACGGCCACGGCGAGGTCGCCCTGCGTCGCGATCATCCAGGCGTGGGTCGCGGGCGGGGTCGCGGTGCCGAACTCCGCCGTACCGGTCTTGGCGCCGACGGGCGCGCCCGGCAGGTCCGCCAGCGCGCGGCCGCTGCCCTCGGTGACCACTGCGCGCAGGAACCCCTGCAGCGCCGAGACCTCCTCCGCGGTGAGTGGCGTCGCGGGCGGCACCTGCTCCGTCGCCACCTCCGGGAGCAGGCGGGGCAGCACGGCCCGGCCGGCGGCGACGGAGGCCGCGACGGTGGCCATCGCCATCGGCGAGGCCTGCACCCGGCCCTGGCCGATGAGGGAGGCGGCGGCCTCGGTGGCGCCCTCCGGCGCCGGCACGGAGCCCAGGTACGCCGGGAACCCGAGGTCGTGGTCGACCCCCAGGCCGAGGGCGGCGGCCGCCTCGGCGAGCGCGCCCTCGCCGACGAGGTCGGCGTTGCCGAGGAAGGCGGTGTTGCAGGAGTTCGCCACCGCCGCGGTGAGGGTGATGCGGCCGAGCGCGGCGGCCGGGTAGTCGTCGTAGTTCTCGAAGGTGCGCCCGTCGACCGTGGTCGTGGCGGGGCACTCGACCGCGTCGTCGGGCGCGACCCCGGCGCGCACGAGCGCGAGGGCGCTGACGACCTTGAAGGTGGACCCCGGCGCGAACCGGCCCGACGTCGCCACGTTGTTCCCCCCGGCGCCGGGCCCGTTCGCGACGGCCAGGAGGGCGCCGTCCGAGGGGCGCACCGCGACGAGCGCGCTCGCGGGGCCGACCTCCGCCAGCGCCGACTCGGCCAGGGTCTGCAGGGGTACGTCGAGGGTCGTCGCCAGGTCGGTGCCGGGCACCGGGTCCTCGGCGTGGACCTCGCGCTCGCCGCCCTCGGCGTCGACCACCACGACGGCGAGCCCGTCGGTGCCGCGCAGCGTGTCGTCGTACCGGCGCTGCAGGCCGCTCAGGCCCACCTCGTCGCCGGCGGCGACGGCGCCGTCGGACTCCTCGACGACCTCGGCGGTGGCCTCGCCGACGGTGCCCAGCACCGGGGCGGCGAAGGTGCGGGTGGGGGCGAGCTGGCGCGTGTCCTCGAGCGCGGCGACGCCCGGCGTGCCGGACAGCAGGTTCGGGTCGGCCTGCTCGGCGCGGACCACGAGGGCCTCGACGAAGGCGCGCGGACCCGCGGCCGCGACGCGCTGGACGAAGGCGGCGGCGTCGATGCCGAGCGCCTCGGCGAGGGCCTGCGCCGACGTCGCGACGATCGACGCGTCGACGAGGGACTTGTCGATGCCGTAGCGCACGACGGGGCGCGGGAGCACGATCGGCGTGCCGTCCCCGGCCAGCACCGCACCGCGGGGCGCCGCGACGGTGCGGGCGCGCAGCACCTCGCCCTCCAGCAGGGAGGACTCGACGAGGGCGGGGGACCAGCGCACCGACCAGTCCTCGCCGGCACCGGTCAGCTCGACGGTGGTCGTGTGGTCCCACGTCGCGGAGCCGAGCTCCCACGACCAGGAGAGCTCGGCCGTGGCGCGGCCGTTGTCGGGGTAGACCTCGACCGCGGAGCCGCTGACGACCGGCTCGACGTCACCCATCCCGGCGACGATGGTGTCGAGCTGCTCCTGGGCCTCGGCGGGGCGGGCGCCCGACAGCGGGACGTCGTCGAGCTCGCCGGCCGAGAGGGCCTGCGCCAGCGTCGTCACCACGTCGGTCGCGGCCTCGCGCTCCTCGTCGTCGCCGCTGCACGCCACGAGCGACGCCGCGACGACCAGTGCCACCACCGTCGCCACGCCACCGCGACCGAACCTGCGCCTCATGCCCGCTCCCCCCGCAACCTGCCGAATCCGCCTCGCCGCCCGATGATGTCGGACACAATGCCGGACGGGACCGGAAGGGCGGACGCGGGCACCCGCCGACGTCGTACCGGCCGGTCCGGGCAGCGTGAGGAGAGCGTGGTCGTGAGCGAGGACGGTGTGGTCGGCGACGCGACGAAGCCGGTGCGCGACGAGGACGCCTTCGACGTCGCGGCGGTCGACGGGTGGCTGCGCAGGGCGCTCGCAGGCACCGCGGACGGGGCCGAGGTCGCCCCCGGCGTGCTCGGCAGCGAGCGCGCCGCGCTGCCGCCCGGCCTGCCCGTGGTGCGCCAGTTCCCCGGTGGTGCCTCCAACCTGACCTACCTCCTCCGCTACGGCCCGCTCGCCGCCACTTCCGACGGCGAGTCGGGGTCCGCCGGCGTGCGCGAGCTCGTGCTGCGCCGCCCGCCCCACGGCGCGCGCGGCGGCAGCGCCCACGACATGGGCCGCGAGTTCGCCCTGCAGGCCGCCCTGCGCCCCGTCTTCCCGCTCGTGCCCGCCATGGTGGTGCACGGCACCGACACCGCGGTGCTGGGCGCGGAGTTCTACGTGATGGAGCGGCTCGCCGGCACGATCCTGCGTTCCGACGTGCCCGCGGAGCTGGCCGCCGCCCTCACCCCCGAGGCGGTCGACGAGCTGTGCGGGCGGGCGGTCGACGTGCTCGGCGCGCTCCACGACGTCGACGTGGCCGCCGCCGGGCTGGAGCGCTTCGGCCGGGGCGGCGACTCCGTGGCCCGGCAGGTCGCCGGCTGGACGCGCCGGTACGCCGCGGCCCGCACTCCCGACGTACCCGACTTCGCGGAGGTGACCGCGTGGCTCGAGGCCGAGCGGCCCGCCGACGTCGGCTCCTGCCTGGTGCACAACGACTTCCGGTTCGACAACCTCGTGCTGCACGGCGACCCGCGCGCGGGCCGGCCGTTCGAGGTCGCGGGCGTGCTCGACTGGGAGCTCGCGACCGTCGGCGACCCGCTGTGCGAGCTCGGCAGCGCGCTGGCCTACTGGGTGCAGGCCGACGACGAGCCCGCGTTCCGCGTCTCCCGGCGCCAGCCCACCCACCTGCCGGGCATGTGGACGCGCCGCCAGGTCGTCGAGGGGTACGCCGCGCGCCGCGGCCTCGCGGTCGACGCCGGCTCCTGGCGCTTCTACGAGGTCTTCGGCCTGTTCCGCCTCGCCGTCATCGCGCAGCAGATCTGGGCGCGCTTCGTCACCGGCGCCACCACGAACCCGGCCTTCGCCGCGCTCGGACCGATGGTGGGGCTGCTCGAGCAGCGCTGCCGGCAGGTCGTCGAGCACGGACCCGTGGGGTGGGACGCGTGAGCGGCACGGTGCTCCTCGTGCGCGACGGCCACGCCGCGTGGGACGCCGAGGGCCCGTACTCGATCTCGCCGCTGGGGTGGGAGCAGGCCCGGCTGCTGGGGGGCACGCTCGCGGCCCGCGGGGTCGCGCCCGCGACGCTGCTGCACGGGGAGCCGCCCTGCCACGCCGGGACCGTCGAGAGCATGGCGGAGGCGGCCGGCTGGTCGACCGAGCCGGTGCTCGACGCGCGGTGGAACTGCTACGACCACCGCGAGGTGCTGCGCGACCACATGCCGACGATGGTCGGCGGCGCCGACCCCGACCCGGTGCAGGTGCAGCAGTGGCTGCAGGTGGCGATGCTGCGCTGGACCAGCGGGGAGCACGACGACTACACCGAGGCGTTCGCCGCCTTCGCCCGCCGCACGTGGGACGCGCTGGGCGACGCCGCCGAGCGCGCCCGCAGCGGCGGCCCCGTCGTGGTCGTGACGTCCGGCAGTGCGATCGCCTGGGTCGTCGTCGCGATGGTGGGCGGCTGGGAGCCGGAGGTGCCGGCCGCCGAGCTCGCCGGCGCCTGGACGCGCCTGCACCCCGTCGTGGTCAACACGGCGGTGACCAAGGTCGCCGTCGGACCCGCCGGCGTCCGCCTCGTGTCGTTCAACGAGCACGTCCACCTCGAGGCCACCGCCCCCGTCGGGGGGTGAGGGGCGCGGGGGTCTCCCCGCGGCTCAGACCAGCTTGCGGAGCACGCCGAGCGGGGCGTGCTTGAGCACGACGCTCATGGGCGCCCAGGGCAGGGGCGGGACGCAGGCCGACGCCTTCTCCTTCTCGATCGCCGCGACCATGGCGCGCACGCCCTTCTCGGTCGAGACGATCATCGGCGGGTTGCCGCCCGTGCCGTCGTTCATCTCCGAGGTGATGAACCCGGGGTAGAGCACCGTGACCTTGATGTCGGAGCCGTACACGTCGGCCCGTACCCCCTCGGCCAGGTGGGCGACGCCGGCCTTGGTCGCGGCGTACGTCGTGGTCGACCCCGGCAGCCCGCGCATCGCGGACATCGACGACACCATGACGAGGTGCCCGTCGCCCTGCGTGCGGAACACCTCGAGCGCGGCCTCGGTCTGCGCCAGTGCGCCGAGGAAGTTGGTGACGGCGGTCTGCCGGTTCGCGCGGTGCTTGCCGGTGCCCAGCTGCGCGCCCTTGCCGAGACCCGCGTTGACGATGAAGCGGTCGATGCGTCCCAGCGCCCGGGCGAGGTCGTGCACGACGGTGAAGACGGCGTCGTCGTCGGTGACGTCGAGCGCCCGCACCTCCACGCGCCGCTCCGGGTGGCGCGCGAGGATCTCGGAGCGCAGCTCGTCGAGGCGGTCGGTGCGGCGCGCGCACAGCCCGAGGTCGTAGCCGAGGTCCGCGAACTGGCGGGCCATCTCCGCCCCCAGCCCGGAGCTCGCGCCGGTGATGACGATCGTGCGTGCGTCGCTCATGCGGGCAGTGTGACCGAGACGCCGCCGGGCCGTGGGCCGGGTACGGCGGCACCCCCGCGCCCGCCGTACCCGCCCGGGGTCCGACGCGCCGGCCCTCGGATCGGTTGCGTCCTGGCCGTGGGAGAAAAAGACAGGCTTGACTGTTTGTGGGCTCGTGCCCCAGGGTGGGCCGGGTGACCGTGACGCAGCGCACGAACCGCGTGCCCCAGGAGGAGCGCACGCGGGCCATGCGCGCACGCCTGCTCGAGGCCTGCGTCGAAGTGCTGGCCGAGCGGGGCTGGGCGGGCACGTCGACGACCGTGGTCTCGCAGCGCGCCGGCGTGAGCCGCGGCGCGCAGCTGCACCACTTCCCGTCCAAGAGCGACCTCGTCGTGGCCGCGGTCGAGCACCTGACGCAGGCGCGGCGCGCCGAGCTGAGCGCTGCCGTCGCCGCGCTGGGCGAGGGGCGCAGCACGGGCGCGGTGCTGCGCATGCTGGCCGACCTGTTCACCGGCCCCGTCTTCACCGCGGCCCTCGAGCTGTGGGTCGCGGCCCGCGCCGACGACGCGCTGCGCGAGGTCGTCGCGCCCTTCGAGCGCCACCTCGGCCGCGAGACCCACAAGCTGGCCGTCGAGCTGCTCGGCGCCGACGAGTCGCGACCCGGCGTCCGCGAGCTCGTGCAGGCCACGCTCGACCTCGTGCGCGGCCTCGGCCTCGCCGCCACGCTCGGCGACGACACCGCCCGCCGCGCCCGGATCCTCGACCAGTGGGCGCTCACGCTCGACGCCGCGCTCGACGCCGCCCCCGCCACGCCCGCCGCCCCCGCCCCGACCCCCGACCTCCAGGAGTCCTGATGGCCCCGCCCCCCGACCCCGCCGCCGGAGGCGCCCTCGCGGGCGTCCTGGCCGACCTCGACGCGCTGTCGGTCCGCCTGGACGCCCTGGTCGCCCCGCTGCCCGAGGCCGACTGGCGCCGCCCGACGCCGGCGGCGGGCTGGGACGTCGCGGCCCAGGTCGGGCACCTCGCCTGGACCGACGTCGCCGCCACCGCGGCCGCCGGTGCCGCGGCCGGGGCGAAGGAGCCCTGGGACGCCCTCGTGCTGCAGGCGATGAGCGACCCCGAGCACTTCGTGGACACGTCCGCGACGGAGGGGGGCGCCGTACCGCCCGCCACGCTGCTGGCCGACTGGCGCGACCGCCGCGCCACCCTGCAGGCGGCGCTGCGCGAGCTGGCCGAGCGGCACCCGGGGGCGAAGATGCCCTGGTTCGGCCCGCCGATGAGCCCGACGTCGATGGCGACGGCGCGCTACATGGAGACCTGGGCCCACGGCCTCGACGTCGCCGACGCCCTCGGCGCGCCGGTCGAGCACGACGACGGCGTGCGCCACGTCTGCCACATCGGCGTGCGTACCCGCGCCTTCTCCCACCTCAACCGCGGCGAGGAGGCCCCCACCGCCGAGGTGCGCGTCGAGCTCGTCGGCCCCTCGGGTGCCACGTGGACGTGGGGTCCGGAGGACGCCGCGCAGCGCGTCGAGGGCCCCGCGGTCGACTTCGCCCAGCTCGTCACGCAGCGCCGGCACCGCGCCGACCTCGCCCTGCGCGCGACCGGCGCCGAGGCCGACCACTGGCTCGACGTCGCCCAGGCCTTCGCCGGTCCGCCCGGCCCGGGCCGCGCGCCGGCCGGCACCGACACCGGCACCGCCACCAGCACCGACAGCCAGGGAGGACCGGCGTGAGCGACGTGCTGCGCATCGGCAACTGCTCGGGGTTCTACGGCGACCGGCTCTCCGCCATGCGCGAGATGCTCGAGGGCGTCACGACCGGCCCGGACGGGCCGCACGGCCTCGACGTGCTCACCGGCGACTACCTCGCCGAGCTGACGATGCTCATCCTCGGCAAGGACCGCATGCGCGACCCGACGTCCGGCTACGCCCGCACCTTCCTGCGCCAGGCGGAGGACTGCCTCGGTCTCGCCCTCGAGAAGGGCGTGCGCATCGTCGCCAACGCCGGCGGGCTCAACCCCGCCGGGCTCGCCGACCGCCTCGCCGAGGTCGCGCAGGGCCTGGGCCTGTCGCCGCGTATCGCCCACGTCAGCGGCGACGACCTGTCCGCCGCGCTGCGCGAGGGCGCGGTGGCGCTGCACCCGGCCGACCGCGACTGGTCGCAGGCCCTCACGGCCAACGCCTACCTGGGCGCGTTCGGCATCGCCGAGGCCCTGGGCGCCGGTGCCGACGTCGTCGTCACCGGCCGCACCACGGACGCCTCCCTCGTCGTCGGCCCCGCGGCGGCGCACTTCGGCTGGGGCCCCACGGCGTACGACGAGCTCGCGGGCGCCGTCGTCGCCGGCCACGTGCTGGAGTGCGGCACGCAGGCCACCGGCGGCAACTTCTCCGGGTTCGGCGACCTGCCGCCCGACGCGCTCACCACGCCCCTGGGCTTCCCCGTCGCGGAGATCGCCGCCGAAGGCTCGTTCGTCGTCACCAAGCACGACGGCACCGGCGGCGCGGTCACGACCGACACCGTCACCGCCCAGCTGGTCTACGAGATCCAGTCGAACCGCTACCACGGCCCCGACGTCACCACCCACCTCGAGACGGTGCGCCTCGAGCAGGTCGGCCCCGACCGCGTGCGGGTCGGCGGCGTCGTCGGCAGCCCGCCGCCGGAGCGGCTCAAGGTCGCCGTCAACGTGCTGGGTGGCTGGCGCAACAGCGTCGAGTTCGTGCTCACCGGCCTCGACATCGACCATAAGGCCGCGTGGGTGCGCGCCCAGGTCGAGTCGACCCTCGACGCCTCGCCGCTGGGCCGGCCCGCGACCCTCGACTGGTCGGACACCGGGCCCGCCACGCCGGACGCCCCCACCGAGGAGTCGGCGTCCGTCCTGCTGCGCGCCACCGTGCTCGACCCGGACGCCGAGAAGGTCGGCCGTTCCTTCACCTCGGCCGCCGTCGAGCTCGCCCTCGGCTCCTACCCCGGCTTCGCGATCACCGCACCGCCGGCCAAGCCCTCGCCGTACGGCGTCTACCACCCGGCGTACGTCGACCGCGGCGCCGTCGAGCACCTCGTCGTCGTGCGGGATGCCGACGGCGAGGAGCAGCGCGTCGTCGTGGCCGACCCCCCGGTGACCACCGGGGCGGACGAGGTGGCGGACGTGGAGGCGCAGGCGCAGCGCCCCTCGCCGTACCCCGCCCCGATCGACACGCTGACGCGCCGGATGCCGCTCGGCTCGTTCGTCCACGCCCGCTCGGGCGACAAGGGCGGCGACGCCAACATCGGGCTGTGGGTCGCCACGACCGGCGCCCGCCACGACCCGGCGAAGCACGCGGCGCGCGTCACCTGGCTGACCAAGCTCGTCACCCCCAGCCGCATCCGCGAGCTGGTGCCGGAGGCGGCCGACCTCGAGGTCGAGGTCTACCCGCTGCCCAACCTCGGAGGAGTCAACGTGGTGGTCAAGGGTCTGCTCGGCGAGGGGGTGGCGGCCTCCACCCGCTTCGACCCCCAGGCCAAGGGCCTCGGCGAGTGGGTGCGCAGCCGGATGGTCAGCGTCGAGGACTCGCTGCTGTGAGCGGGCGGATGGAGACCTCGCTGGCCGCCGACGTCGCCTTCACGGGTACGCCGGAGCGCACCGCCCTGCGCGAGGCCGCCGCGGCGTTCACGCGGCGGGAGGTCGCGCCGTACCTGCAGGAGTGGGAGGACGCCGGCGCCCTGCCGCGCGAGCTGCACGCCACGACGGCGAAGGCGGGCCTGCTCGGCATCGGCTTCCCCGAGGCCGTCGGCGGCGACGGCGGCGACCTGCTCGACTCCGTGACGGTGACCGAGGGGATCTTCGACGGCGGCGGCTCGGGTGGCCTCATCGCCAGCCTCTTCACCCACGGCATCGCGCTGCCGCACATCGTGGCGAGCGGCGACGCCGACCTCGTCGACCGCTTCGTGCGGCCCACCCTGGCCGGCGAGACCATCGGCTCGCTCGGCGTCACCGAGCCCGAGGGCGGCTCCGACGTGGCGTCGATCCGCACCACGGCGGTGCGCGACGGGGACCACTACGTCGTCAACGGCGCCAAGACCTTCATCACCTCGGGCACGCGGGCCGACTTCGTCACCACCGCGGTGCGCACGGGCGGCGCGTTCGAGCCGGGCCAGGGCCACGGTGGCGTCTCGCTGCTCGTCGTGGAGGCCGGCACGCCCGGGTTCACGGTGGACCGCAAGCTCGACAAGATGGGCTGGCACTGCTCCGACACCGCGCAGCTGTCGTTCGTCGACTGCCGCGTGCCGGCGGCCAACCTCGTCGGCGAGGAGGGCACCGGGTTCGTCCAGATCGCGCAGCAGTTCGTCGTCGAGCGCATCGGCCTGGCGGTGCAGGGCTACGCTGCGGCCGCCCGCGCGCTGGCGCTCGCCGCGGCGTACGCCCACGAGCGGCAGACCTTCGGCAAGCCGCTCAGCTCGCGCCAGGTGGTGCGCCACAAGCTCGTCGAGATGCGCCGCCAGGTCGAGGTCGCCCGCACCTACACGCACGCGGTCGCGGCCCGGCACGTCGCGGGAGAGCAGGTGATCGCCGAGGCGTGCCTGGCCAAGGAGACCGCGGTGCGCACGGCCGAGCAGGTCTGCCACGAGGCGGTGCAGCTGTTCGGCGGCACCGGCTACATGCGCGGCTCGGAGGTCGAGCGCCACTACCGCGACGTGCGGCTGCTGGGCATCGGCGGCGGCGCCAACGAGGTGCTCGCCGACCTCTCCGCGCGGCTGCTGGGGTACGCCGGATGAGGCTCCTGCGCCCCCTCGGCGGGGAGGTGTCGCGCCACGTCGCGGCGCCGGTCGACGCGGTGTGGGACCTGGTCAGCGACGTCACGCGGATCGGGGAGTTCTCGCCCGAGACGTTCGAGGCGCGCTGGACCCGCGGCTCCACCGGTCCCGCGGTCGGCGCGACCTTCAAGGGGCACGTGAAGCGCAACGGCGTGGGGCCGACGTACTGGACCCCCTGTCGCATCACGCGCTGCGAGCCCGGCCGCGTCCTCGAGTGGTCGGTGGGCACGCCGAAGCAGACGATCAACAACTGGGGCTACCGCCTCGAGCCCGCGGGCGACGGCACCCGGGTGACGGAGTACTACCGCCTCGACCCGGCGCTGCCGGTGCGCCTGTACTGGCTGCTGCTCGGGCAGCTGCGGGGCCGGACCAACGAGCGCGGCATGCGCACGACGCTGGACCGCATGGCGCGCGTCCTGGAGGAGGGCCGATGAGCACGAACCGCGAGGCACTGCTGGAGAAGGTCGAGGCGCTCGACGCCGAGAACGCGAAGGCCGTGGCGGGCGGCGGGGAGAAGTACGTCGCGCGGCACAAGAAGCGGGGCAAGCTGCTGGCGCGCGAGCGCATCGAGCTGCTCCTCGACGAGGGCTCGGCGTTCCTCGAGCTGAGCCCGCTGGCCGGCTGGGGCTCCGACTTCACGGTCGGCGCCTCGCTCGTCACGGGCATCGGCGTGGTCGAGGGCGTGGAGTGCATGATCACCGCCAACGACCCGACCGTGAAGGGCGGTGCGTCGAACCCCTGGACGCTGAAGAAGGCGTTCCGGGCGGCGCAGGTCGCGGCCGAGAACGGGCTGCCGACCATCGCGCTCGTCGAGTCCGGCGGCGCCGACCTGCCGACGCAGAAGGAGATCTTCATCCCCGGCGGGCGGATGTTCCGCGACATCACCCGGGCCTCCGCCGACCGGCGTCCCACCATCGCGCTCGTGTTCGGCAACTCGACCGCCGGCGGCGCCTACATCCCCGGCATGAGCGACTACACCGTCATGGTCAAGGAGGGCGCCAAGGTGTTCCTCGGCGGCCCGCCGCTGGTGAAGATGGCGACCGGCGAGGAGTCCGACGACGAGTCGCTGGGCGGTGCGGAGATGCACGCCCGCACCTCGGGCCTCGCGGACTACCTGGCCGCCGACGAGCACGACGCCATTCGCATCGGGCGGCGCATCGTGGCCCGCCTCGGGGTCCGCAAGGCGCGCGCCGACGCCGCGCTGCCGGCGTACGCCGAGCCGGACCTCGACCCCGACGGCCTGCTCGACCTCGTGCCGACCGACCTCAAGGAGCCGTTCGACCCCCGCGAGGCGATCCTGCGGATCGTCGACGGCACCACGCCCGGTGTCGGGCCGGCGGCGAACGTGCCCTTCGACGAGTTCAAGCCGCTCTACGGCTCCTCGCTGGTGACGGGCTGGGCGCGGATCCACGGGCGGCCCGTCGGCATCCTCGCCAACGCCCAGGGCGTGCTGTTCAGCGAGGAGGCGCAGAAGGCGACGCAGTTCATCCAGCTCGCCAACCAGGTCGACACCCCGCTGCTGTTCCTGCACAACACGACCGGCTACATGGTCGGCGCCGAGTACGAGCAGGGTGGGATCATCAAGCACGGCGCCCAGATGATCAACGCGGTCTCCAACTCCGCGGTGCCGCACCTGACGGTGATCATGGGCGCCTCCTACGGCGCGGGGAACTACGGCATGAACGGGCGCGCCTACGACCCGCGCTTCCTCTTCACCTGGCCCTCGGCGAAGTCGGCCGTCATGGGCCCGGCGCAGCTCGCCGGCGTCATGGACCTCGTCATGCGGGCCGGCGCCGAGGCCAAGGGCCAGCCGTACGACGAGGAGGGCGCCGCGGGCATCCGCGCGTACGTCGAGCAGCAGGTCGAGGAGCAGAGCCTGCCGTTCTTCCTCTCCGGGCTCGTGTACGACGACGGGGTCATCGACCCGCGCGACACCCGCACCGTGCTCGGCATCTGCCTGTCCGTCATCGACAACCAGCCGATCCGCGGGACCGACCGCTTCGGCGTCTTCAGGATGTGAGCGCACCCGTGATCACCCGAGTCCTCGTCGCCAACCGCGGCGAGATCGCCCGCCGCGTCTTCGCCACCTGCCGCCGTCTCGGCGTCGCCACCGTGGCCGTGCACTCCGACGCCGACGCCCACCTGCCGTTCGTGGCCGAGGCCGACACCGCGGTGCGGCTGCCCGGCAGCACGCCGGCCGAGACCTACCTGCGCGCCGACCTCGTGCTGGCGGCCGCGCGGGCGGCCGGCGCCGACGCGGTGCACCCCGGCTACGGCTTCCTGTCGGAGAACGCCGCGTTCGCGCGGGCCGTGGTCGACGCGGGCCTGACCTGGATCGGCCCCAGCCCCGAGTCGATCGACGTCATGGGCTCGAAGGTCGCCGCCAAGGAGCTGATGGCGGGCGCCGGCGTACCCGTCCTCGACTCGGTCGAGCCCGCGGCGGCCACCGAGGACGACCTGCCGCTGCTGGTGAAGGCCTCGGCGGGCGGCGGCGGGCGCGGCATGCGCATCGTGCGCACCCTCGCCGAGCTGCCCGACGCCGTCGCGGCCGCCCAGGCCGAGGCCGCGAGCGCCTTCGGGGACGGCACCGTCTTCGTCGAGCCGTACGTCGAGCGCGGCCGCCACGTCGAGGTGCAGGTCGTCGGCACCGAGCAGGGCGCGATCGTGCTCGGCGAGCGGGACTGCTCGCTGCAGCGCCGCCACCAGAAGGTCGTCGAGGAGGCACCCGCCCCCGGGCTCGCCGAGGAGACGTGGCGCGCCCTGCACGAGGCGGCCCGCCGGGCCGCGGAGGCGATCGACTACCGCGGCGCCGGCACGGTCGAGTTCCTCATGGACGCGACCACCCAGCGGTTCTTCTTCCTCGAGATGAACACGCGCCTGCAGGTCGAGCACCCCGTCACCGAGCAGGTCTTCGGGGTCGACCTCGTCGCGATGCAGCTCGCGGTCGCGGAGGGCACGCCGCTGCCCGCCGCCCGCCCCGAGCCGGTGGGCCACGCGATCGAGGTGCGGCTCTACGCCGAGGACCCGGCGGCCGACTACCAGCCCCAGTCGGGCCTGCTGACGGCGTTCGACCTGCCGGGTGTCGACGTCGCGTTCGAGCTCGGCACCGCCCCGGCCGGGCTGCGGCTGGACTCCGGGTTCGCCGGGGGCGACGAGGTCGGCACGCACTACGACGCCATGCTGGCCAAGGTCATCGCGTGGGCGCCGACCCGGCGCCAGGCCGCGCGGGCGCTGGCGGGCGCGCTGCGCCGGGCGCGCATCCACGGGCTCGTGACCAACCGCGACCAGCTCGTCGCGGTGCTGGGCGACGAGGCGTTCCTGGCCGGGGACGTCTCCACGGCGTTCCTCGGCGAGCGCCCGCTCGGCGGGGAGGCTCCCGCCGTACGCCCGGCGGCGGTGGCGGCCGCCGTCGCCCTCGCCGAGACCGCCCGTGGCGAGCGGACGGTGCAGCGGGGCATCCCGGTCGCGTGGCGCAACGTGCCCTCGCAGCCGCAGGTGACCCGGTTCGTGCACGGCGACGCCGAGGTCGAGGTGGCGTGGAGCGGCGCCCGCGGGGGCGCCGACGGGTACGTCGTGGACGACGCCGTGGTCGTGGCCGCGAGCCCCACGCGCGTGGTGCTCGAGGTGGACGGGGTGCGCTCGACGTACGCCGTCGCCGTGCCCGCGGGCGGGGTGGGCGTCGTCGACGTCGACGGCCCCGGGGGTCACGTGGCGCTGCGGGTGCTGCCGCGGTTCACCGACCCGGCCGACGCGGTCGCGAGCGGCTCGCTGCTCGCGCCCATGCCCGGCACGGTCGTGCGGGTGGTGGCCGAGGCCGGGCAGCAGGTCGCCGCGGGCGACCCGGTGCTCGTGCTCGAGGCGATGAAGATGCAGCACACCGTGGCGGCGCCGCACGACGGCACCGTCACCGACGTCCCGGTCGCTGCCGGGCAGCAGGTGGCCGCGGGCGAGGTGCTCGCGGTCGTCGCCGACGGAGGGGAAGAGGCATGAGCACGTTCACCGAGCCCGACGAGCGCACCGCGCTGCGGGAGGCGGTCGCGAAGCTGGCGGCCAAGTACGGCCACGAGTACGTCGCGAAGCAGGCCCGCGAGGGCGGCAAGATGACCGAGATGTGGCTCGAGATGGGCCGCAACGGCTTCCTCGGCGTCAACATCCCCGAGGAGCACGGCGGTGGCGGCGGCGGCATGGCCGACCTCGCGGCGGTGCTCGAGGAGTCGGCGGCGGCCGGCGCCCCGCTGCTGATGATGGTCGTCAGCCCCGCGATCTGCGGCTCGATCATCAACCGCTGCGGCACGCCCGAGCAGAAGCAGCGCTGGCTGCCGGGCATCGCCGACGGCACGCACCTCATGGCGTTCGGCATCACCGAGGCCGACGCCGGGTCCAACTCCCACCAGATCACCACGACCGCCACGCGCGACGGCGACCACTGGGTGATCAAGGGGCAGAAGACCTACATCTCCGGCGTCGACGAGGCCGCGTCGGTGCTCATCGTGGCGCGCACGGCGGACGCGACGACGGGCAAGCTCAAGCCGGCGCTGTTCGTGGTGCCGACCGACGCCCCGGGCTTCGACAAGCAGGTCATCCCCATGTCGTGGCAGGCGCCGGAGAAGCAGTTCACGCTGTTCCTCGACGACGTGCGCGTGCCGGCCGACGCGCTCGTCGGGGACGAGGACGGCGGGATGTGGCAGCTCTTCGCCGGGCTCAACCCCGAGCGCATCATGGGCGCGGCCTTCTCGTGCGGCATGGCGCGCTACGCGCTCGACAAGGGCGTGGCCTACGCCAAGGAGCGCACCGTCTGGCGCGACCAGCCCATCGGCGCCCACCAGGGCATCGCGCACCCGCTGGCGAAGATCAAGATCGAGCTCGAGCAGGCGCGGCTGCTGTGGCAGAAGGCCGCGGCGCTGTACGACGCGGGCGACGACTTCGGGGCCGGCGAGTACGCCAACATGGCCAAGTACGCCGGCGGCGAGGTCGCCTGCAACGCCACCGACGTCGCCGTCCACACCCACGGCGGCAACGGCCTGACGGTGGAGTACGGGCTCGGCAACATGCTGGTCGCCGCACGGCTCGGCCGCATCGCGCCCGTCAGCCGCGAGATGATCCTCAACTTCGTCGCCATGCACACCCTCGGGCTGCCGAAGTCGTACTGAGGGGCGGGTCGTGGCGGGTTCCCCGGTGCACCGGGGAACCCGCCACTTCCGGGTGAAAGCTTTCCGCCGGAAGTGGCGGGTTGAGGCGTCAAGTGTCGTCCAGGGGCAAATCTCGGGCCGGTACGGCGGCGCGCGCGGGCCGGCGTACCGCTGCGGGCGGCCGGAGTCGTACTGAGGGGCGGGTCGTGGCGGGTTCCCCGGTGCACCGGGGAACCCGCCACTTCCGGGCGAAAACTTTCCGCCGGAAGTGGCGGGTTGCGGCGTCAAGTGTCGCCCGGAGGCAAATCCCGGGCCGGTACGGCGGCTCGTGCGGGCCGGCGTACCGCTGGCGGCGGCGGGAGGCGCGGGCGGGCCGGCGTACCGCTGCGGGCGGCCCGGGCCCTCAGCGCCCGAACGCCGAGTCGCGCGGGACCGGGCCGACGTCGGCGTGACGCCCGGGCACCGCGGCGGCGTGGCGCTGGCCGGGACCCGGGCCTTCCTTCGCGGCGAGCGCGTCAGCGACGAGCCCGGTGGTGAAGGCGTAGACCGTCTTGTGGACCACGTCCAGCACGAGCTCGCCCCGCGGCCAGGTCTGCGGGGGCGCCCCGACGCCGGTGGCGTTCTCGAGCACCTGGTCGGTGGTGAGGCGCAGGACCGTGAACTTCGCCGAGGCCAGCGGCCCGCGCAGGCCGGCGTGCGCCATCGTCGACCGCACCACGCCCAGCAGGGCGGCCTGGCCGAAGTGCATCGCCCAGTTCGTCGCCGTCGACCGCGCCCCGGTCTGCTCGTCGGCCCCGACGAGTCGCTCGAGCACGCGCGCGGGCACGAAGGAGTCTGGCCGCCCGGTCCGACGCTGCTCGACCTTCTCGCCGAGCGTCATCACGACGGCCCCGATCGCCCCGGCCGCCAGGCCCTGCCCCACCACGCGTCGTACCAGTCGTCGGCTCATGGGGGCCCGGTACCCGATCCGGGCGGCCGGCTACTTCAGCGGGTCGTGGCCCCAGTTCATCAGCGACCAGCGCCACTTCGTGTCGGTGACGTCGCCCTTCGGCCGCTGCGCGGAGTGGCGCGCGACGTACCCGACGACCTTGCGCATGTGGGCGGCGTCGTCGTCGGTGAGCTCGGTCTTGTTCTTGTGCTTGATCTCGACGATGCGGCGGCCCGACTTGTGCCCGGTCGACTCGCCCTCGCCCTGCCCGACCGACTGCGACTCGTCGGTCTCGAGCCACTTCTCGAGCTCGGACGGGGTCATGTTCACGGCGTCCTGCCAGTCGTCCCAGACCTCGGCGACGGCGTCGTTGGTCTCGCTCATGCGGCGACGCTACGTCGGCGCGGCAAGGACGCGCCGCGCACGGCGGCGGGGATGTCACACTCTGGCCGGCCGTCTCGTCCTCGGTGTGGACGGCCCGCCGGGGGCCGCGACGGAGAGGGACGGACATGCGGGTGGCAGTGGCGGGCGGGACCGGGCTGGTCGGAGCGCTCACGGCGGAGGCGCTGCGCGCCGCGGGGCACGAGACGGTGGTGCTGGCGCGCTCGACGGGTGTCGACCTCACGCGGCCGGGGGCCGCACTCGCGGCGACGCTGACCGAGCGCCTCGCCGGCGTCGACGCCGTGGTCGACGCGCTCAACGTGGTCACGATGAAGGGCGCGGAGTCGGAGGCGTTCTTCGGCCGCACCACCGAGGCCCTCCTGGCCGCCGAGCAGGCCGCCGGTGTCGGGCACCACGTCGTGCTCTCCATCGTCGGGATCGACCGGGTCCCCTACGACTACTACGCCGGCAAGCTGCGCCAGGAGGCGCTCGTGACCGCCGGTCCCGTGCCCTGGACGGTCCTGCGCGCCACCCAGTTCCACGAGTTCGCCGGCCAGATGACGCAGCGGATGGCGCTCGGTCCCGTCGGCCTCGCGCCCCGGATGCCGGTGCGGCCCGTCGCCGCCGCGGAGGTCGCCGAGGTCCTCGCACGGCTCGCGGTGGGCGAGCCCCGTCGTACCGTCCTCGAGCTCGCCGGCCCCGCCCGCGAGGACCTCGCCGCCATGGCCCGCCGCACCGCCCGCACCCCGGCGCGCCGCGGGGACGGACCCCGCTTCGTCGTGCCCGTGCCCGTGCCGGGCGCGTTCGGGAAGGGCGTGCGCGCGGGGGCGCTCGTGCCCGCCGCGCCCGACCTCGTCGGCACGCAGACCTTCGCGGAGTGGCTCGGTGGCCGCTGACCCCGCTCCCCGCTCGAGCCCGGCCGAGCTCGCGGAGCGGTACGACGCGCTGCGGCCCCGGCTCGTCGGCGTGGCCTACGCGATCCTCGGCTCCCGCGCGGACGCCGAGGACGTCGTCGCCGACACGTGGCTGCGGCTCGCGGGGGTCGCGGAGCCGCTCGACGACCTCGAGGCGTGGGCGGTGGTCGCGGTGTCGCGGCGGGCGCTCGACGTGCTCCGCTCCGCGCGGGTACGGCGGGAGACCTACGTCGGCCCCTGGCTCCCCGAGCCGGTGCTCGGCGGGCTCGCGGCGCCCGGTGGTCCCGGAGGGGCGGGCGACGGCGACGACCCCGCGGACCGGGTGACGCTGGCGGACGAGGTGCACTACGCGCTGCTGGTGCTGCTCGAGCGGCTCTCGCCCGCGGAGCGCACGGCGTGGGTGCTGCACGACGTGTTCGGCCTGACGTTCGACGAGGTGGCCCGGGTCGTGGGGCGCACGCCGGCCGCGGTGCGCCAGCTCGCCAGCCGGGCCCGGCGCCACCTGGCCGCGGAGCGCACCCGCGCACCCGTCGACCCGGCCGAGCACGACGCGGTCGTCGCCGCCTTCGCCGGGGCGAGCCTGCAGGGCGACCTCGCGGGTCTCGTCGCGGTGCTCGACCCCGACGTCGTGCTGACCGGTGACGGCGGCGGCGTCGTCAGCTCCGCACGCCGCCCGGTGGTGGGCGCCGACCGCGTCGCGCGCTTCCTGCTCGGCGTGCTCGCCAAGGTCGACGCCGCCGGGCGCGAGCGGGTCGAGCTGGTGCGGGTGAACGGCGCGACCGGGTTCGCGATCGTGCGGCCCGAGGGCCCCGACGGCGGCGCCACGACCCGCGTCACCGGCGTCGTGGCACTCACCACGGCGGGCGGGCGCGTCGTCCGCGTCGACCTCGTGCGCAACCCGGCGAAGCTGGCCGGGCTCCGGGGTCTCCCCACCTAGGCGGGAGACCCCAGCCCCCTCAGTGCGCGGCGAGCTTCTTGTTGACCAGGCGCGTCAGCCAGGCGGGGGAGAAGCGCGAGGCCAGCGACAGCACCTCGCTCTGGCGCCCGACGGGGAAGTGCACCTGGTGCAACGTCCGGGCGAGCCGCGACGGCTCGACGGCGGCGACGATCGCGTCGGCCACGTCCTGCGGGCCGAGGTTGATGCCGAGCGACTGCGTGGTGCCGGTCGAGACGCCCTGCGTCATCGCCGTCTCGACGAACAGCGGCCACAGCGCGACGACGCGCACACCCCGCTCACCCCACTCGATGTCGAGCGCCTCGGTGAGGCCGCGCACGAAGAACTTGGTCGCGCTGTAGACCGCCAGCTCCGCCTGCCCGTAGATGGCCGAGGCCGACGCCAGGTTGACCACCACCGAGCCGGGACGCAGGTGCGGCTCGGCCGCGTGCAGGCCGTTGACGACGCCGCGCACGTTGACGTCGATCTCGCGGTGGTGGCGCTCGACCGGGATCTCCTCGAACTTGCCGGCGGTGAGGATGCCGGCGTTGTTGACGAGCACGTCGAGGCGCCCGGTCTCCGCGACGAACGCGTCGAGGGCCGCGCGGAAGCCGTCCGCGTCGGAGACGTCGAGGCGGCCCGTGACGGCGCGCTGGCCGAGCGCGGCGACCTCGTCGGCCAGGGTCGCGAGGCCGTCCTCGTCGACGTCGTAGGCGCCGACGGTCCAGCCGTCGCGGGCGAAGGTGAGGGCGGCGGCGCGGCCGATGCCGGCGGCGGCGCCGGTGATGACGACGGTGCGGGAGGTCATCTGACTTTCCTACCACCCGGTAACCACTCCGTCAGCCCCTCTGTGACCCGCAGTACGGCGCGCGCCGGCCGGCGGGGCGCCGCCGCTTCGCCCCGGGGGGAGGCTGGGGACCATGCACGCGCGCCTGGTCCTCCCGCACCAGCTGTTCGACGAGCAGCGCACGGTCGGCGCCGACCTCCTCGTCCTCGTCGAGCCCGACCTGTTCTTCCGGCAGTTCGCGTTCCACAGCCACAAGCTGGTGCTGCACCGGGCGTCGATGCGCCGCTTCGCGGCCGAGGTGGCGAAGGCGGGCCGCGCGACGGCGTACGTCGAGACGCTGGCCGACCGCGACACGGACGCCCAGCTGGCCGACCTGCTGCGCGAGCGGGGGGCGACCCGGCTCAGCTGGTTCGACGTGGTCGACGACTGGCTCGACCGTGACCTGCGCGCCGTCGCCGCGGGGCTGGGCATCGAGCCGGAGGTCGAGGAGACGCCGGCCTTCCTCACCAGCGACGCCGAGGTGCGCGCCCAGCTGGCGCCGAAGCGGGGGAGCCGGCCGCGGATGGCCACGTTCTACGCCTGGCAGCGTCGACGCCTCGACGTGCTCGTCGAGGCCGGGGAGCCCGCCGGTGGGCGCTGGTCGTTCGACGAGGAGAACCGGGAGCCCTACCCGCGCGGAGGGCTCGACGTACCGCCGCTGCCGACGGTGCGCCGCGACGCCCACGTGCGCGACGCGATCGCGTGGGTGGCGGCGGAGTTCCCCGACAACCCCGGCGACCCGGCGGCGTTCGCGTGGCCGACGAGCCGGGCGCAGGCGAAGCGGTGGCTGGAGCGGTTCGTGGCGGACCGTCTCGCCGGGTTCGGCCCGCACGAGGACGCGATCGCGGCCGACGAGCCGTTCCTCTTCCACTCGACGCTCAGCCCGCTGATCAACCTCGGGCTGCTCTCGCCGCGCGAGGTGCTCGACGCCGCGCTGGCCGCCGAGGACGTGCCGCTGGCCAGCCTCGAGGGGTTCGTGCGGCAGGTGATCGGGTGGCGGGAGTACATCCGCGGCGTCTACGTGACCCGCGGCCGCCGGCTGCGCACCGGCAACCGGTTGCGCCTGGCCCGTGACCTCGAGCCGGGCTGGTGGGACGGCACGACCGGCCTGCACCCGGTCGACGTCGTCGTACGACGCGTGCTCGAGCACGGCTACGCCCACCACATCGAGCGGCTGATGATCCTCGGCAACGCGATGCTGCTGCTGCGCACGGATCCCGACGAGGTCTACGAGTGGTTCATGGCGATGTTCGTCGACGCCTACGACTGGGTGATGGTGCCCAACGTCTACGCGATGAGCCAGTTCGCCGCCGCCGAGGCGGTGACGACGAAGCCCTACGTCTCGGGGTCGAACTACGTGCTGCGGATGAGCAACTTCTCCAAGCGCGACGGCGAGCGCGACGCCGAGGGCCGCTCCTGGGCCGACGCGTGGGACGCGCTCTACTGGCAGTTCGTCGACGACCACCGCGACGGCTTCGCCGCCAACCCGCGCACGTCGATGACCGTGCGCACCCTCGACAAGATGAAGGGCGCCCGGCGCCGCGAGCTCGCCGACCTCGCCGCGGAGTGGCTCGGGCGCTGAGGCGGGACCCGCGGAGGTACGGCGGCACTCACCCCCGCTTCGGCACGAACGCGCCGGGGCCGTTGCGCAGGGTCGCGGAGGCGGCGGCGCGCCACCACGGCCGGGCGAGGTCGGGCGCGCGGCCCGCGCCGAGGCGGTGCAGCTGGTCGGTGTGCCACGACAGGTCGAGCGCGCTGTCGACGGTGTGCAGCGCCGTCACGCGCCCGACGGCGCGCCGGCCCCGCTCGACGCGCACGGTCGGCAGCTCGACGCGCTCGAGCCCCTCCTCCAGCAGCGACCGGGCGACGTGCGGGAACACCGACGCCGGGCGTCCGAGACCGACGACGTCGCAGTCGCCGCTCGCGAGGGCGTCGTCCATGGCCGAGCGCGAGCGGAAGCCACCCGTCACCGCCAGCGGCACCGCGCCGGCCGCGGCGCGCACGCCCGCGGCGTACTCCAGGAAATAGGCCTCGCGCGCCTTCGTCGACTCCCGCCGCGTGTCGGGGCCGAACATGACGGGCGACTCGTAGGTGCCGCCGCTGATCTCGACGAGGTCCACGCCCTCGGCGGCCAGGGCGGCGACGACGTCGCGGGACTCCGTCTCGTCGAACCCGCCGCGCTGGAAGTCGGCGGAGTTGAGCTTCACGCCGACCGCGAACCCGGGCGAGACGCGCTCGCGGATCGAGCGCACCACCTCGAGCAGGAACCGGCGGCGCCGCTCGGGGTCGCCGCCCCAGCCGTCGGTGCGCCGGTTGGCGAGGGGGGACAGGAACTGGGTGACGAGGTAGCCGTGCGCCGCGTGCACCTGCACCCCGTCGAACCCGGCGGCCTCGGCGACCGCCGCGGTGCGGGCGTAGCGCTCGACGACGTCGAGGATCTCCGACTCGGACAGCTCGCGGGGGCGGGTGGCGACGGGTACGGCGGCGGCCACCGCGCTCGGCGCCACGGGGCGGGAGCGGCCCACGAGCGCGTTGGCCTGGCGGCCGGGGTGGTTGACCTGCATCCACAGCGGGGTGCCCGAGCCGGCGAAGCCGTCGGCCCAGCGGGTGAGCGCCTCGAGGTGGCGCTCGTCCTCGACCACGACGTTGCCGGGCTCGCCGCGCTGGCGCAGGTCGACCATGACGTTGCCCGTCACGACCAGGCCCCACCCGCCGCCGGCCCATGCGTCGTACAAGCGCCCCAGGCGGGCGGTCGGCGCCCCGGCGGACGTGCCGAGCGACTCGCTGAGGGCCGACTTCATGAGGCGGTTCGGCAGCACCTGGCCGCAGGGGAGGGTCAGGGGCGCTGCGAGGTCGGTCATGGGGGGACTCTAGGGGCGTTGTTGAACGCGGTTCAAGAGCGGGTGCCGGCCGAGTGACGGGCCGGGTGACAGGCTGGCGGCATGCGGGTGCGCTTCCACGGCGAGATCGCCGGAGTCGGGTCGACGAGCGGCGTGCGGGTGGTCGTGGGGCGGTGGGTCCGCTCGCCGTACGGCGAGGTCGCCGACGCCATGGTCGAGACCGCCGACGGCCACCGGGTGCTGGTCGCCCCCAGCCAGGACCTCGCCGACTTCATCGCCGCGACCTACACGTTCGACGAGGTGCGCGTCGAGCCCGTCGAGCTCGTGGCGACCGACGGGACGCGCCGGTTCACGAGCCCGTCGCTGCGCCTGGAGATCGAGGTCGGGCGGCCGACGCTGCTCGGGCGGCTCGTCGCGCTGGTGCCTCGGCGCATCGCCACCTCGCCGCTGTGGTGCGCCGTCACCGACCCCGTGGCGCGCGTCCTGCTGCGGGGCGTGCGCACCCGCGGGTCCGCCGGCGGCGGGCGGCGGGAGTGGTACGGCGCGCACGGCGTCCGCGCCGTCACGGCCGTGCGGGGCTCGTTCGACGGCGTCGACCTCGGCGCGCTGCGCCCCGTCGACCCACCGGCCCGCTTCGGGTTCAGCTCGACGCCGCCGCGCCCGAGCATCACGAGCGTCGTGACGACGATCGACCTGCCCGACGGCGGGTGACGGCGAGCCCCGCCGAACGGGTAGCCGCGGCGCCCGCCCACGGCGGACGTCATGCGGGGCGAGCGCTGGGGCCCACGGTCGGGATGACGTCCCGCGGGGAGGCGGGAGGGCGGCGTGGACCCACACCGGACGTCATGCGGGGCGAGCGCCCTGCGCCACGATCGGGATGACGTCCGCGAGCGAGCCACCGTCAGTCCTTGAACCACACCTGCTGGTTCTTCGCGTCCGTCGCGACACCGGGCTGGGCGCGGACCCAGCTCGAGAACGTCTTGTGGCCCAGCGTCGCCTCGTCGAAGCCGGGGCTCATCCGCACGAGCACCTGCTTCAGCTCGGACATCCGCACCTTGCCGTCGTCGCTCTTGCGGGCCAGCAGGTTCATGGCGTTGCGGAAGAGCTTGGAGTACGGGATGGGCTTGGCCCGCTCCTCCGGCGCCGTCTCGGTCCGAGCGGCCGCGGCGGCGCGCGCACCGGACGCCGCGGCGTCCGCCCCCTGGTCCGCCGCGGAGGCGGCCGGAGCGGGCGGAGTCTCGGGGCGGACCACCCGCTCGACGCCGGGCAGCGCGTCGTACTTGGTGAACTCGTCGCACGCCGCCTCCCAGTAGCGCCCGACCGATCCCGCGACACCGACGCCGACGACGGAGCGGCCGAGGCGCTTGGCCTTCTGCGCGACGGCCACGTAGTCGGAGTCCCCGGCCGCGACCAGGACGTGGGTGATGTCGGGGTGGCGCAGCATGTCGTCGAAGACGTCGGTGGCGAGCCGGATGTCGGCCCCGTTCTTCGTGCCGGCCAGGGGAAACAGCTGCGTCAGGTCGAGGGCGCGGGCGGTGACGTCGCGGGCGTACGACGCGAACGCCGGGCACGCCCAGTTCGCGTAGGCCCGGCTGATCGCCACCACGCCCAGCGACGCCGCGTAGTCGACGATCGCGTCGACGTCGATCCGCGAGGCCTCCAGCCGCGGGGCGACCGTCGGGTCGTCGGCGGCGGCGTGGACGACGCGGTCCTTAATCCAGGCGCTCTTGCCGTGCACGGCGTTGTACTGCGACGCGACCAGGTTCTCGAAGTCGAGGTAGAGCGCGACACGGGGCTCGCTCACAGGTCCTCCCCGACCACCGCGTCGGAGGCGTCGCGCACCTGGACGACGCGGCCCGCCTCGACGACGGCGACGTACCCGTGGGGAAGCGCGAGCGCCCGGCCCACGTCCCAGCGGCGCCGGGCGACCTCCCATGCGGGCCAGGCCGCGAGGCGCTCGGGGGTCCAGCTGCGGTCGGCTGTCGGCGGGAAGGGCTCGACGAACCACCCCGAGTCCGTCGGGTTCGTCACGTGGTCGCGCTTGAGGAGCAGCGCGGGCGCGTCGAGGCAGCCGCGCACCCCGATGACGCGCTGGTCGAAGCGGGCGAACGTGGCGCGGGCTCTCGACGCCCCCGCGACGCGCACCTGCTCGAGGTCGATGGTCAGCGCGTGGCTGAGGTCCTCGGTCTCCTGCGCGGCGTCGGTCTCGTACGCCGGGGCCACCACCACGAACCCGCCGTCGCGGGCGCGGAGCGTGAACGGCCCCCAGCCCGGCGCCGCCGCGAGCCCGTCGACCGGCGCCGTGCCGAGCGCCGCGACCTGGTTGAGCACGCCCTGGGCCAGCGGCGCCATCCGGGCCCGCGCGGTGGCCCGAACCTCGACGCCGCCGATCCGGGCGGTCACGGTCTCGAGGCCGGAGGCGTCGGGTACGTCGGCAGCGGGCGCGTCGCTCATGGGGCGATCCTGCCGCACGGGGCGTGGTTTCGAGGGCTTGCCAGAACAAGCCACCTCAACCACCGAAGGGGCTTGCCAGAGCAAGCCACCTCAGCCACCGGAGGGGCCGCACGGGGCGTGGTTTCGAGGGCTTGCCAGAACAAGCCACCTCAACCACCGCGGGGCCGACGGGTCAGGCGCGCTTCGGCGGCAGCGGCACGAACATCGACGTGCGCGCGGCGTACTCGGGGTAGCCGGGGCGCCGCATCATCTCCCGCTCCAGCAGCCGCGCGCCGGTGGCGAACGCGAGGAAGTACGTCATCGCCACCGGCGCCACCACCGTCGCCAGGCCCGCGACCCAGCCCGAGCCGAGGCCGCCGACGAGCCACAGCCCCCACCACACGCACGCGTCGCCGAAGTAGTTCGGGTGCCGCGACCACGCCCACAGCCCGGTGTCCATGACCGACGGACGTTCTTCCTTCGGCACGGCCTTGTACGCCGCCAGCTGGGCGTCGCCGACGGCCTCGAACGTCAGCCCGACCGCCCACACGACGACCCCGAGCGCGATCGGCCACCGGGCCCACGGGTCCTCCGGCACCGCCAGCGCGATGCCGACGACGACCGGCGTGGCCACCAGCCACATCGCCACGCCCTGCGTCAGGAAGACCCGGGTCACGGCGTGGGAGAACGGCTTGCCCTCCATGAGATCGGCGTAGCGCGGGTCCTCCGGCGGTGTCTCGCCCGGGCCGAGCAGACCGTGCGCCCGCTGCCGGATGTGCCACGCGAGGCGGCCACCCCAGACGGCCACGAGCAGCACCAGCAGCCAGCGCCGCGCGGTGGTGCCCGGCCCCCCGGCGTCGTCCACCGACACCACGAGGGCGGCCACGACCGCGACGAGCACGAACCCGGCGCCCCACACGACGTCGACGACCGCCAGCCGGCCGACGCGGCGGGCGAGCAGCGCCGTACCGGTCATGAGCACGGCGACCACGACGGCGGCCGCGACGAGCGCGGCAACGAGCGTCACGACGGCCTCAGAAGTCGCGACGACGCGGGAGCGTGTGCTCGCCGCCGGGCCGCACCATCAGGATCTGGTCCACGCCCATCCGGCCGTCGCGGAACGCCATCCGCCCGCCGACGAGGTAGAGCCGCCACACGCGCACGACCTCCTCGCCCACCAGCTCGGTCAGGCGCGCCTCGTTCTTCTCGAACCGCTGCATCCAGGCGTCGACCGTCCACACGTAGTGCTCGCGCAGGCCGTGCACGTCCCGGACCTCCAGCCCGCCGCGCTCCAGGAACGCGATGGTCTCGCCGACGGGCCGCATGTACATGTCCGGAGCGATGAACGACTCGATGAACGGGCCGCCGCCGGGGTGGCCGCCGCGCCCGCCGGAGCGCGACATCTGCTGGATCAGCACCCGCCCGCCCGGCTTCACGGCGTCGCGGAGCACGCCGGCGTACGTCGGGTAGTTGCGCTGGCCGACGTGCTCGCCCATCTCGATCGAGGCGACGGCGTCGAAGTGGCCCGCGCCGCCCTGGGCCTCGGGGACCTCGCGGTAGTCCTGGAGGCGGATCTCGACCTTGTCCTGCAGGCCGCGCTCGGCGATGCGGGCGTCGATGAACTTCTTCTGCTCCGCCGCGATGGTCACACCGGTGACCTGCGCGCCGTACCGCTCGGCCGCGAAGAGCGACAGCGAGCCCCAGCCGCAGCCGACGTCGAGGAAACGGTCACCCGCCTGCAGGCCGAGCTTGCGGCAGACGAGGTCGAGCTTGTCGGCCTGCGCGTCCTCCAGCGTGTAGCCGGGGGTCGCCGGGTCCTGGGTGTAGTAGGCCGACGAGTACGCCATGTGGTCGTCGAGGATCGCCGCGTAGAACTCGTTGGAGAGGTCGTAGTGGTGGCTGATCGCGAGGCGGTCCCGCAGCTTCGAGTGCAGGCGCCGGCCCAGCAGGGCGTTGAGCGGACCGCCGACCTGCGCCTGGCTGCGCGGGGCGCGCGGCGGCACGCCGACGGCGCCCGTGTCGAGCGCGGCGCGCAGCGCGGCGGCGTACGCCTGCGGACCGGGGCGCACGCCCCCGAGGTCGCGCTCGGCGACGACGCCCCACGCGTGGGTCAGGGCGTCGTCGAGGTCGTGGTGCACCTCGAGCTCGCCGGTGACGTAGGCCTGCGCGGCGCCGAGCTCGCCCGGGTGCCGCACGAGACGTCGTACGGCGGCGGGCGAGCGCAGCTCGACCAGCGGGGCGTCGACGGGACCGGCCTCGGACCCGTCCCACGCCCGCAGGCGCACGGGGAGGTCGCCGCCGACGAACGGGCGCAGCGCGTCCTCCAGGCGGATCGCGACGGGGGTGCCGGAGGTGGTGGAGGCGCTCATGTCGGGTCCTTCTGCAGCACCAGCTGCTGCACGTCGATGTAGCCGGAGGAGAAGCCGGCGCGGGAGTACTCCAGGTAGAAGTGCCACATCCGGGCGAAGGTGTCGTCGAAGCCCAGCGCCGTGATCTCGGGCCACGCGGCGAGGAACGCCTCGTCCCACCGGCGCAGCGTCTCGGCGTAGTGGCCGCCGAACGACAGCCGGTGCTCGCCGCCCAGGAGGCGCAGGTCGGTCTCGCTGCGGGTGATCTCGTCGACGACCTGCACGGACGGCAGCATCCCGCCCGGGAAGATGTACTTGTGGATCCAGGTGTAGGTCTCCCGGGTCGCAAGCATCCGGTCGTGCGGCATCGTGATGGCCTGGATGCCTGCACGGCCCCCGGGGGCCAGCACGGAGTCGATCTTCGAGAAGTAGGTCGACCAGAACTCGTGCCCCACCGCCTCGACCATCTCCACCGACACGACGGCGTCGAAACCGGCGGGCGGCGCGACGACGTCGCGGTAGTCGCACAGCTCGACGTCCACCCGGTCCGTGAGGTCCGCGTCGGCGATGCGCCGCCGGGCCAGGGCCTGCTGCTCGGTCGACAGGGTCACGGAGTGCACCCGGGCGCCGCGGCGGGCGGCGCGCAGGGCCAGCTCGCCCCAGCCGGTGCCGATCTCCAGCACGTGCGTGCCCGCGCCCACCCCGGCCGCGTCGAGCAGGCGGTCGATCTTCGTGCCCTGGGCGTCGGCGAGGGCCTCGTTCGAGCGGGGGTCGGGTGACGTCGCGACGTGGTGGGGGCCCACCGCGTCGGTGCGGGGGATGAGCTGGTGCTCGAACAGTGCGGAGGAGTAGCTCGTCGTCGGGTCGAGGAACCGCGTGAACAGCTCGTTGCTCAGGTCGTAGTGGTGGGCGATGTTGGCCCGGCTGTTCTCCGTCGAGCTGACCTGGTGGCGCGGGGGGCGGGTGACGTACGCCGCGCGCAGCCGCTGCAACCGCTCGGGCACGAGCGAGCCCATCTGGGCGGCCAGGACGGTGAGGAAGTCGCCGAGGGCGCCGGGGCTCGCGCCCTCGTCGACGCCCGGCACGTCCCAGGCCCCCGTCTGGTAGGCCTCGCCGAACCCGATGAGGCCGTGGCGGCCCAGGCGGGCGAAGAACTCGTCGGGGCGGTGCACGACCATGACGGGGCCGCCGCGACCCCAGGCCGGGGCGTCGGGGCCCGAGCCGATCCGCACGGTGACGTCGAGGCGGCTGACGACGCCGTGGAAGAGGACGCGGGCGATCCGCGCGTACGCCGTGGCGCGGGGCCCGGCGGGCACGCGCCCGAGGTCGGGCCAGCGGTGGACGTCGGGACGTGCGGGCGCCGGGGGGACGACGGCGGGGGGCGTCGACGGCGTGACCTCACGGTGGGCGTCGGTGGTCATCGCACGCCTTCCTGGTGGTGGTCGGGACGGGGGTGGATCCGCAGCCGGCGGGCCCAGAGCCAGACGCCGTGCAGGCGGATGAGGACGGATCCCCGGAGCGCGGCACCGGCCGCGCGCCACGTGCTGCTGCGGCCGTGGTCGGGCCGCCCCGAGAGGGAGGCGCTGAAGGTCGCGCCGTCGTCGGTGCGCAGCGCGACGGCCACGTGGAGCCGGCCGTCGGCGCCGGCGCTGGGGGTCGGCACGGCGAGCGTGTAGGTGCCGTCGGTGCCGTGGAACGGCGAGACGTACATGGCCTTCGGCGTCTCCGCGCGCCCCTGCTCGTCGGGGTGGACGAGGTAGGCGTGGCGGTCGCCGTACGTGTTGTGCACCTCCACGACGACCGCGGCAGGCACGTCGGTGAGGGCCTGGTCGCCGGCGAAGCACCAGAACACGCTGATCGGGTTGAAGCAGTAGCCGAACGCCCGCGGCTGGGCGGCCATGAGCACGCGGCCGCGCCGGCCCGCCCGGTCGAGCTCGATGCCGTGCAGGTCGAGGAACGCCTCGACGTTGCAGCGGATCGACCGCTCCGGGTCGCCGAGGTGGTCGCGGGCCTCGAAGCTGCCCTTCACCCCCGCGAGCGCGCCGTGGTCGGGCAGGTCGTCGAGGTCGACCACCCAGGTGCGGGAGGAGTGCTCGAAGGTACGGCGCCACGGCGCGCGGCGCGTGTGGCGGATCGTCGTGCGGAAGACGGTGCCCGCCGGGTCCGTACCGGGGGTCGCGGTCGGCGCGGTGCCCTCCCAGGTCATCCCGAGCCGGCCGGCGGCCTCGACGCCGGAGCGTGCGCCGTCCTCGTGGAAGCCCCAGCCGTGGTAGGCGCCGGCCAGCGCGATGCGCGCGGTGTCGCACTCGCCCAGGCGGGCCTGCGCGGCGACGGACTCGCGGGTGTAGAGCGGGTGCTCGTACTCCATCGTGTCGATCACCGTCGACGGGTCGACGAGGTCGAGGCCGCCGAGGGTGACGAGGAAGCGCGTGCCGGGGGCGCCCGGCAGCTCCGGCACCCGCATGAGGCGCGTCAGGTCGTAGGTGATCGTGACCGGCCCGCCGCGCTCCTCGAGCGTCGGCAGGTCGTCGAGCCGGGCGGCGTCGCGGCGCAGGTAGTTCCACGACGCGCGCGCCCGCTCGTTGCGAGGCAGCACCGAGGTGTCGGTGTGCAGCTGGGCGGTGTTCGGCGTGTAGGTGAGCGCCGACAGCACCTGCTGCTGCGCGGGCGTCGGCTGCGCGAGCATCGCCAGCGCCTGGTGGGGGTGGGTGGCGATGACCACGGCGTCGTACGACGACTGCTCGCCGTTGCCGTCGGTCACCCGCACCTCGTCCGGCGTCTCGACGACCGAGGTCACCTTGGTGCCGACGCGCACGTCGGGGAGCAGGGCGGCGACGCGCTCGACGTACTCCCGCGAGCCACCGGTGACGGTGCGCCACTGCGGCGAGCCGAAGACGCCGAGCATCCCGTGGTGGTCGAGGAAGCGGAACAGGTAGCGGGCGGGGTACTCCAGCGCCTGCGCCGGGTCGGTGGACCACACGGCGCCGACGAGGGGCTCTGCGAAGTGGGCGCGGAAGTCGGCGGAGAAGCCGCCGCGGTCCAGCAGGTCGCCGAACGTCTCCCGGGCGCCGAGGTCGGAGCCCTCGGTGTCGAGCAGGCGGCGGGCCATGCGGTGGAAGCGGGGGATCTCCGTGAGCATCCGCAGGTAGCCCGGCCGCAGCGCGTGGCGCCACGTCGGGAACAGCCCGGGCAGGCCGAGCGCGCCGGCCCACTCGAGGCCGCCACCGGGGGCGGCGTCGTCGCGGATGGACATCGACATCTCGGAGTCCTGCGTCGCGACGCCCAGCTCGGCGAACATGCGCAGCAGCACCGGGTAGGTGCGCTCGTTGTGGACGATGAAGCCGGTGTCGATGGGCACGACGACCTCGCCGCCCCGACCGTCGGGGACGGGCACGAGGTGGGTGTCGGCGTGGCCGCCCAGGCGCGCGTCGGCCTCGAACAGCGTGACGTGCGCGCTGCGGGAGGCGACGTACGCGGCGGTGAGCCCGGCGACCCCGGACCCGATCACGGCGACCCGGCGCGGGGCGGGGGTCATGCCGACTCGAAGGAGAAGTAAGCGATCGGGTTCTGCGTCGGCGCGGGCACCCCCGGCGCGGCCTCGATGGTGATGCCGACGGCCTTGGCGGCGTCGGCGTCGCCCTCGAGGGGGAGCGGGCGGTCGCTGTCGCCGGTCATGGTGCCGGCCGGCAGCATCTCGTCGTCGGCCGACTGGAACCACAGCTGGTAGACCTGCGACGGGTCCAGGGCCGGCATGCCCGAGGTGACGATGACCGCGCGGCCGACGTCGTCGGACCAGTGCACGGTGGCCTCGGCGCCCGGGGGGAGCTGGGCGCCGGCGGCGGGGTGGGCGACCTTGACGTCGCTGGCCGCGAGCACGGCGGCGACGTCGCTGTCGGTCGGGCCCTGGGTGGGGTCGGCGATCGAGGGCCCGTCACGGCCGTCGTCACCGAGCTGCTGCGCGGTGACGCCGACACCCGTGGCCACGACGACCGCGGCCGCGGCGGCGACCAGCGCCGTACGCAGACGGCGACGCCGCATCGGCACGACGTTCGACGGCGCGGCCGGCGGGGCAGCGACAGAGTGGGCGGCAGACGGGGCGGCGGGGTGGAGCGGCTCCGGGCCCACGGGGGGCAGCGGGCGCACCTGGGCGATGCTGTCGAGCACCGAGGCCCGCAGCGACGCGGGGACGGGCGTCTCCGACACGAGGGGGAGCAGGGCGGCGGCCTCCTGGAGGGAGGCGACCTCGGCGCGGCAGTCCGCGCACAGCGCCAGGTGCTCCTCGAACTCGGCGCGCTCCGCGTCGGACAGGGCGTCCACCGCGTAGGCGCCGGTGAGAGCGTGGATGTCGTTCACTGGCCCACTCCCATCGCGTCGCGCAACCGGATGAGCCCATCCCGGATACGTGTCTTGGCCGTGCCGACCGGTAGGTCGAGCATCGCTGCCACCTCTGTGTGCGTGTAGCCGCCGAAGTAGGCCAGCTGCACGGCTTCGTGCTGCACCGCCGTCAGTGCCCCGAGGGCGGAACGGACGCGCTGGGCCTCGATCGAGGAGTGCGCCGCCTCCGCCGTGGCGTCGTGGTCGACGCCCTGGCTCTGCTGGTGGTACGACGTGTCCCGCCGCGTCGCCGCCTCCGCCGAGCGGACCCGGTCGACCGCCTTGCGGTGCGCGATGGTCATGAGCCACGAGAGCGCCGAGCCGCGCTCGGGGTCGAACCGCGAGGCCGTCCGCCAGATCTCCAGGAAGACCTCCTGGGTGACCTCCTCGGCCTGCGACGGGTTGCGCACCACGCGCAGCACCAGACCGTGCACGCGGGCCGAGGTCGCGTCGTACAACGCGGCGAAGGCCTGCTCGTCGCCCCGGCAGGAGAGCCGGAGGAGCGAGCCGAGCTGGGTGTTCACGTCGCCGTCGGCGGGGACGGCGGCTCCAGCGGCGGGGGCGGCGGGCGGTGTCTGCCCGCCCGTGCCCTCCGGCGGATCGCCGGAGGGCACGGAGCGGAGGGTGGTCATGCGCTGATCATTCCCTGGTGTTCGGTGTTCTCGCAGTCAGTCCGTCACGCGGGCGGCAGCATGACGCTGTCGATCACGTAGACGGTGGCGTTGGCGGTCTGGATGCCGCCGCAGAGGACGGTGGCCTCGGTGCCGGTGG
Organism: Nocardioides sp. ChNu-153; assembly: GCF_030466625.1. GTDB lineage: Bacteria > Actinomycetota > Actinomycetes > Propionibacteriales > Nocardioidaceae > Nocardioides. Next base: position 152,742 of record NZ_JADEVT010000003.1, on the reverse strand, counting down.
CACCGGACGTCACGCCCTGCTCCGCGTCACCCTCGACCGTCAGCATCGCGCCGTTGAGGGTCTCGTGCTCGCCGGCGACCTCGTCGGGCTCGAGGCGCTCGGGCACCACGTGGTAGCTGAGGACCGGGGCGAGAGCACCCTCGGGGTCGGCCGTCAGACCCGACATGACGTCGGCCGGGACGGCCTCGAAGGCACCGTTGAACGGCGCGAAGACGGTGAGGCCCTCGGCCGAGTTGAGCTGGTCGGCGAGACCCGGCACCAGGCCGACGGCGCCCACGAGCTGCGAGAGCAGCGGGTTGTTGCTGGCCGCGGTGGCGACCGGGTCGACGGTCATGCCCTCGAGGGAGCCGGCACCGTCGGTCGGGATCTGGCCACACGCGTCGCCGAACACGGCGGACTCGGTGGCGGCGCCGTCCGAGCTGGCGTCGGACGAGGCCGACTCGCTGGGCGACGACGACTCCGAGGTATCGCCGGACGAGTCGCTGGCGCCGTCCTCGGAGGAGGAGTCGTCGGAGCACGCAGCCAGGCCGACCGACATGGTCAGGGCGAGGGCGGCGATCCCGCTCGCGCGACGGATCGTGGAGCGGTGGGAGATGGTCTTCATGGTGATGGCCCTTCCGGTTCGTCGTCCCGCACTGTCCGGCCGGCCTCTGCTTGACCGGTCCCTCCGCGGGCTTGCACAGGTAGTTCGGTGGTGCTCCGGGGACGGATTGGACGCGGGCGAACTTTTTCTCGGGACTTTCCGCCGAGTCGTCGCGAACGGTCGGCGCGGGGCCGTCGAGTCGTCGCCAGCTGCGCCGGGCGGGTCCGGGCCGGCACACGGACGAGCTGCCGCCACTCCCGACGTACGGGGGTGACGGCAGCTCGGTGGCGTGCGGTTCGCGACGACTCGGCGTCAGGCGACCTGGATGGCGCGGGTGTGCAGGCCGCTGGAGCCCTCGGGGAACGGGGCCATGCGGGCGTCGGTCTGCACCTCGCCGTCGACGTCGGTGGCGCGGACGGTGACGGTGTGACGGCCGGACTCGGTGGCGTCCCACTCGTAGTACCACTGCCGCCAGTAGTCGACGCCGGCGTCGGCGCCCAGCGTGGCCTCGGTCCAGCCGCCGCCGTCGATCTGCACCTCGACCTTCGCGATGCCGCGGGTCTGGGCCCAGGCGACACCGGCGATGACGACCTTGCCCGGCTCCATCTCCTCGGCGGCCTTCGGCACGTCGACGCGCGAGGAGATCTTCACGGGCGCCTCGGTGGCCCAGCCGCGCTCGGTCCAGTAGGCGACCTCCTCGTCGTACGTCGTGAGCGTCAGCTTCGTGAGCCACTTCGTCGAGCCGACGTAGCCGTAGATGCCCGGGATGACGAGGCGCACGGGGAAGCCGTGCTCGCGGGGGAGCGGCTCGCCGTTCATGCCGACGACGACGAGCGCGTCGCGGCCGTCGGTGGCGACGTCGAGGGGGGTGGAGATGGTGAAGCCGTCGACCGCCGTGGAGAGCAGCTGGTCGGCGCGGTCGCCGACGCCGGCGCGGTCGAGGAGGTCGGTGAGGGGCACGCCCAGCCAGCGCGCGGCGCCGACGTACTGCCCGCCCACGTCGTTGGAGACGCAGGTCATCGTGATGTCGCGCTCGACCATGTCCATGTCGAGCAGCTCGTCCCACGTGATCGTCAGCTCGTTCTCGACGTCGCCGTCGATGGTGAGCGTCCAGTCGTCCTGGTCGACGACCGGCACCGTCAGGTTGACGTCGACGCGGTAGAACTCGTCGTTCGGCGTGCGGAACTTCGAGAGGCCGTCGATGTCGAGGCCGTCGGGCAGGTCGGGGTCGGAGTCGACGGCGGTCGGCAGCACGATGTTGCCGATGCGGGTCTTGACCGAGCCGATCCACTGGCCGACCGCACCGGCCGCGGCGGCGGTCACGGCGAGGACGCCGCCGGCGACGAGCACGCCGCGACGCGTGGGGCGCGGGCCCGTGGGGTGGTCGGTCGCGCCGGCACCCTCGGTGTCCTGGGTCGTGGCCTCGCGGGGGGCGTCGGCCGCGGTCGTCGTACCCGGTCCCACCCCCAGCGCGGTGCGGTGGAACCACCACAGGGCGGCCGCACCGGTGAGCGCGGTCGCCAGGGCGGGCACGACGTCGACGACGGACGCGGTCGGGCGCACGAGCGCCAGCACGCCGGCGACGCCGACGAGCACCAGCAGCAGCGCGAGCCCGACGACGAAGCGGCGGGCGGCGATGATGCCCGCCACCGCGGCGAGCAGCAGCGTCACCAGCAGGACGGAGCCGATGAGGATCGGCTTGTCCGCGTTGCCGAAGTTCGCGACCGCCCACTCCTTCACCGGCGTCGGCGTCAGGTCGATGACGGTCGAGCCGACCGCGAGCACCGGCGAGGCGGACGGGTCGAGCAGGGCGGCGACGAGGTGGCCGACGGCCATCCCGACGAGGGTGGCGAGGACGCCGCCGAGAGCGGCGATCGCCGTGCGGGCGCGCCCGCCGGCGGCGGGGCTGCGGTGGGTCGTACCGCTCGCTGAGGTGGCCATGGGAGGTGTTCGTCGCCGCCGGTGCGGCGGATGGGTCGCCCCGCCCGTAGGGTCGCGGCGTGACGGCGGTGCTCGAGGGGTTCGCGACGATCGGCGTGCTCATCCTCGTCGGCGTGCTGCTCGCCCACCTGGGCGTCATCGACCTCCCGGGCCAGCGGGCGCTCTCACTGCTGGCGTTCTACGTCGCCAGCCCGGCGCTGCTGATCACCGTGCTGGAGGACGCCGACATCGGCGCCGTGCTCTCCTCCACCCTCGTCGCCTCGGCCGCCGCGGTGGTGGTCACGGCGACCGTCTACGTCCTCGTCGCCCGGCTCGTGCTGCACCGCGACCTCGCCCACACGGTGGTCGGGTCGCTGTGCTCGGCCTACGTCAACGCGGGCAACCTCGGCATCCCCATCGCCGCCTACGTGCTCGGCGACGCCGCGCTCGTCGCGCCCGTCCTGCTGCTGCAGCTGCTCGTGCTGCAGCCGCTGGCGCTCACCGTGATGGACGTCGCCGTCGCCGAGCAGCGGCTCTCGGTGTGGCGCATCCTCAGCCGGCCGCTGCGCACCCCGCTGACCGTCGGCTCCGTGATCGGCCTCGTGCTGGCCGGCACCGACGTCGAGCTGCCGCGGGCCGTGCACGACCCCCTGGAGCTGCTGGCCGCGATGGCGGTGCCGAGCATGCTGCTGGCGTACGGCGTGTACCTGCGGCTCGGCCCGCGTCCCGGGCTCAACGACGCCCCGGAGCTGCTCCTCATCACGGCGCTCAAGCTCGGGGTGCAGCCGGTCGTCGCGTGGGCGGTCGGGCGGTTCGTGCTGGGGCTCGACGACACGGCGCTGCTCGCCGTCACGGTCATCTCGGCGCTCCCGACCGCGCAGAACGTCTTCGTGCACGCGACGCGCTACGACCGCGGCGTCGTGCTCGCCCGCGACGCGGTCTTCCTCACGACGGTGCTGTCCGTGCCCGTCGTGACGCTCGCCGCGGCGCTGGTGGCCTGAGCCCCGCCGCCGCGGCGCTGGTGGCCTGAGCCCCGCCGCCTGGGCGCGGTCCACGGTTCGGGACGTCGGGGGCCGCGGTCGGTCCAAACCGTAGTGTCTCGATCGACTTAATCCCCCACGAGGAGGTCCCCGTGACCCGACAGCTGCACCTCGGCGGTTTCCAGATCGCGTCCCACGTCACCCACTCCCACGCCGCCTGGCGGCACCCCGGCTCCGACCCCGGGTTCCTCGACGCGGAGTACTACCACCGCGTCGGCCGCACCCTGGAGCGCGGCACGTTCGACTTCGTCTTCTTCGCCGACCTGCTCGCGGTGCCGACGAACTACGGCGGCGACCAGGACGAGGCGCTGCGCCGCGGCACCCAGGCCAGCGCGACCCTGGATCCCACGCTGGTGGCGACGAGCATCGCCGCCGTCACGCGTCACCTCGGGGTCGCGGTCACCAAGAGCACGACGTACTTCCACCCGTTCGAGGTGGCGCGCGTGTTCGCCTCGCTGGACCACCTCAGCCGCGGCCGCGTCGCCTGGAACATCGTCACGTCGTTGAGCACGGCAGAGGCCCGCAACTTCGGCCTGGAGAACGCCCTGGACCACGACCTGCGCTACGACCGCGCGCAGGAGTTCGTGGAGGCGGCCGTGGCGCTGTGGGAGAGCTGGGAGCCCGACGCGCTCGTGCAGGACAAGGCCGCCGGGGTCTTCGCCGAGCCCGCGAAGGTGCACGCCGTCGACCACGACGGTCTCTTCTTCAAGACGCGCGGCCCGCTGCCGACCCCCCGTTCCCCCCAGACCCGGCCGGTGCTCATCCAGGCCGGCGCCTCGGGGAAGGGCAAGGACTTCGCGGCCCGCTGGGCCGACGCCGTCTTCGAGATCGATCCGACCCCCGAGGGCCGCCGGGCGTACTACGACGACCTGAAGAGCCGTGCCAGCGACGCCGGCCGGGACCCGGACACCGTGAAGGTCTTCCCGTCCTTCATCCCGTTCGTCGCGGAGACGGCGTCGATCGCCCGCGAGAAGCAGGCGTTCCACAACGAGCTCGCCGACCCGATCTCGGGACTGCTGACGCTCTCGGTGCACACCGACCACGACTTCTCGACGTACGACCTGGACGCGCCCGTGGAGGACGTGCAGGTCGCGGGCACCCAGGGTCTCTTCGACGTCGCGCGACGGCTCGGCGAGCGCGACGACCTGACGTTGCGCGACATCGGTCGGCTCTACGCCCAGGGTGTGCTGCTCCCGCAGTTCGTCGGTACGGCCTCCGACGTCGCCGACCAGATCGAGGAGGGCTTCACCGGGGGCGAGGCCGACGGGTACATCCTCTCCGCGGCCCAGTCGCCCGGCACCTTCGACGACTTCGTCGACCAGGTCGTGCCCGAGCTGCGTCGCCGCGGCCTGTTCCGGGAGGAGTACACGGGCCGCACGCTGCGCGACCACCTCGGCCTGTCCGCCACACCGGAGCCGGTCCTGCGCTGAGGGGCGACGGCGGGCACCCGAGACGGCAGGATGCCCGCCATGACCGACGAGCTCGTCCACCTCGCCCACGCCGACACCGCCGACGGCCGGGTCGCCACGATCACCCTCGACTCGCCCCACAACCGCAACGCACTGTCGCGCCAGCTGGTCACCGAGCTGCTCGGTCACCTCGCGGCGACGGCCGACGACCCGGAGGTCAAGGTCGTCGTGCTCCGCACCGCGCACCGGGTCTTCTGCTCCGGCGCCGACCTGTCGGAGGCGGCCACGGCGCCGATGGAGGAGGGCGCCCGCGCGGTCGTCGAGCTGCAGCGCCGGATCGTGGCGCACCCGAAGCCGGTCGTCGTGGCACTGCCCGGCCCCGTGCGCGCCGGCGGCATCGGCATCGTGGCGGCCGCCGACGTGGTGGTGGCCAGCACCGCCGCGACGTTCGCGCTCACCGAGGTCAAGCTCGGCGTGACCCCGGCCGTGATCTCGCTGACCGTGCTGCCCCGGCTGACGTCCCGGGCCGCGAGCCTCGTGGCGCTGGGCGGCGAGGTGTTCGACGGCGCCCGCGCCGCGGCGTACGGGCTCGTGACCACCGCCGTCGAGCCCGTCGAGCTCGACGCCGAGGTCGACCGGGTGGTGGCCGCGCTCGCGAGCGGGGCGCCGCAGGGCCTGGCCGAGACGAAGGCGCTGCTCAACCGCGACCTGCTGGCCCGCATCGACGCCGACGGCGAGCGCCTCGTCGAGCTCAGCGCGCGGCTGTTCCGCTCCGACGCCGCCCGCGAGGCGATGACGGCGTTCCTGTCGCGGGGGCGGTGAGCGGTACGCCGTACCCGCGGGCCCCGCTCAGGTGATCGCGACCAGCTCGTCGAGGTCGTCGCCGGGCAGCGTGCCGTCGACGATCGCGAAGACCTGCGAGGACAGCAGCTCGATCTGGCCGCCGTGGTTGTCGCAGAACGCCGTGTCGGAGGCGTCGCGGCCCGTGGCGATGCGCACCAGCGAGGAGCGCGGCGCCAGGCAGGTGGCGTCGGCGACGAACCACGTGTCCCCGACGAGCGCCTCGGCCACGGCGTGGAAGTCCATCGGGTCGCAGCCCGGCGCGTAGACCGCCGCCAGCCGGGCCGGCACGCCGAGCGCGCGCAGCAGCGCGACGGTCAGGTGGCTGTAGTCGCGGCACACGCCCGCGCCCTCGAGCAGCGTGTCGGTCGCGCCGTCGGTCGGCTTGCTCGCGCCGGGCACGTAGTCGAGGCGTGCCCCGACCCACGCGGCCACGCGCGGCAGCAGCACCTGCGGGGCGTCGCCGTGCTCCTCGAGCACCTCGGCGAACTCGGTCGCCGCGAAGCCGAAGAACTTGTCGGCCTCCGCGTAGCGGCTGGGCCGCAGGTAGAGGGAGCGCTCGTACGCCGTGCCCGCGACCTGCTGCGCGCGTCCCCGCACGGTCGCCTCGTAGGTCACGACGAGCCGGCCCCGCCCGGGGTCGAGCTGGTGGATGCGGGCGCCGGAGGGGTCGCGGATCTCACGGACCTCCACGGGGCGCCCGTCGAGGGTGCAGCTGAGGTTCTCCGTCACCTGGCCCTCGTCGTACCGGCCGCTGACGGCGACCTGCAGCTCCAGGTCGGTGGGGTCGAGCACGTCGATCTCGAGGCGGCAGCCCATGTCGCGCTTCACGGGCCCATTGTGCGGGTCCACGGGTCGTCGCGGGATATCACGGCGGTCACGTCCCGCAGGTAAGGTTTCCTGCTTGTCCCGTCGGTGTGGGTACGACGGACGCAGGGTCCCGCGCCGGGGCCCGTCGGAGGGTGCGGAAGGTGCAGAAGTGACGCAGGACCAGGCGCCGGAGGACGGCGCGCAGCAGAGCGAGGACCTCGCCGCCCGCGAGGTGGCGACGGAGCAGGCGTTCGTCGACCACGTGCAGGCCCAGCTGGTGCACTCCACCCAGCGCGCCCAGCGCCTCGCGGCGGAGGGCCACGCCCGCGGCAAGCTCGGCCACGAGGGCGGGCTCGTCGAGCGCGACGCCATGGTCTTCCAGGCCGCGAAGCGCATGGCGCAGCTCGACGCCGCCCACGAGGGCCTCGTGTTCGGCCGCCTCGACCTCACCCAGGACCGCGACCCCGAGCCCCGCTACGTCGGCCGGATCGGGCTGCGCGACGAGCAGCACGACATGCTGCTCATCGACTGGCGCGCGCCCGCGGCGGCGGTGTTCTACCAGGCCACGGCCGCCACGCCCCAGGGCGTCGTGCGGCGCCGCGTGCTGCGCAGCACCGGCAGCACCGTGCTCGGCGTCGAGGACGAGCTGCTCGACGCCGAGGGCCAGGCCGAGGCGGAGGCCGCCGGGCGCAGCCTGCCGATCATCGGCGAGGGCGCGCTCATGGCCCAGCTGTCCCGCGCCCGCGACCGGTCCATGCACTCCATCGTCGCCACGATCCAGGCCGAGCAGGACGAGGCGATCCGCGCGCCCTCGAAGGGCGTGGTCTCGATCTCCGGTGGCCCCGGCACGGGCAAGACGGTCGTGGCGCTGCACCGCGCGGCGTACCTGCTCTACAACGACCGCCGGCGCTTCGAGACCGGCGGCGTGCTCGTCATCGGTCCCAGCGGCGTGTTCATGCGCTACATCGAGCGGGTCCTGCCGAGCCTCGGCGAGACCGCGGTGGCGCTGCGCTCGCTGGGCGAGGTCGTCGACGGCGTGCGCGCGAGCCGCCACGACGAGCCGCGGGTCGCCGACGTCAAGGGCTCCGCCCGCATGGCCGAGGTGGTGCGCCGCGTCGCCCGCCAGCAGGCGCCCGGCTCGCCGACCGAGTTCTCCGTCTTCTGGCGCGACAACCGCATCGTGCTCGACCGCGGGGTGCTGGGCCGGATCCGCCGCCAGCTGATGAGCCAGGGTCTGCGCAACCGGCAGCTGCCGCGCGTGCCGCGGGCGCTGCTCGACGCGATGTGGCGCCAGGTGCGCTCGGAGCGCGGGCGCGACCTGGGCCGCGAGTTCTTCGACGAGGACATGCTCGACAACGCCGCGTTCGTCGAGTTCGCGACCGCGTGGTGGCCGCCGCTGTCGGCCGTCGAGGTGTTCACGTGGCTGCGCGACCCCGAGCTGCTCGCCCGGGTCGCCGACGGCCTCCTCGAGCCCGAGGAGCAGCGCCTCCTCGTGAAGTCGTGGGGCACCGGCCCCGTCGACCCGCGCACGGGCGCCGGGCTCAGCATCGAGGACGTGCCGCTCGTCGACGAGCTGCGCTACGCGCTGGGCGACGTGCCGGCCGCGACCGAGTCGGACACCTCGCTCGACGACGTTCTCGGCGCCGCGGAGGGCGGCGTCGACCTGCAGGAGCTGACGACGGCGTCGGACCGGGAGTACGCCCCGTCGGGCCGCGCCTGGACCCCGCCGACGCACCGCATCGAGGACGACCCCTACGCCCACGTGCTCGTCGACGAGGCGCAGGACCTGACGCCGATGCAGTGGCGCATGGTCGGCCGCCGCGGCCGCACCGCGTCGTGGACGATCGTCGGCGACCCGGCGCAGTCGTCGTGGCCCGTGCCCGCCGAGGCCGCCGCCGCGCGCGCCGAGGCGCTCGAGGGCAAGGTCGAGCACTCCTTCCACCTGTCGACGAACTACCGCAACTCGGCCGAGATCTACGCGTACGCCGCCGCCTACGCCGCGCGCGTCGGCCTCGACGCCGACCTGCCGGACGCGGTCCGCCGTACCGGCACGGCGCCGGTCGAGACCGGCCCGGTCGCCGACGCCGACCTCGAGGCCGCCGTGCGCGCCGAGGTCGCCCGGATCGCGGGCGAGGTGGCCGGCACCGTCGGCGTCGTCGTGCCCGTCGCCCGCCGCTCCGAGGTCAACGCGTGGCTCGCCTCGTGGCCCGAGCTGGCGCAGGACGCGCCGTCGGCCGCCGCGTCGGTCGACTCGGCGAGCGCGCCGAGCGGCACCGACCGCGTCGTCGTGCTCACCGGCCTCGACACCAAGGGCCTCGAGTTCGACGGCATCGTGGTGGTGCGCCCGCAGGAGATCGAGGACGAGTCGCAGACGGGGCGCGCGACGCTGTACGTCGTGCTCACCCGCGCCACCCAGCTGCTGTCGACGGTCGGGTGAGCCCGGTGAGCGGTGCGGTGACCGGCGGGGAGCGACCCGGCGCGGGCCTGCGCGTGCTGGTCGCGACGGTCGTGCACCACCCCGGCGACGCGCGGATCGCGCACCGCGAGATGGGCGCGCTGCTCGACGCGGGGTTCGAGGTCACCTACCTGGCGCCGTTCTCCGGCTTCGCCGTGCCGGCTCGCCCGGGGGTGACGGTGGTCGACGTGCGCCGCTCCTACGGCCGCCGCCGCCTCGGCGCGCTGCTCGACGCCCGGCGCAAGATCCGGGCGCTGGCGCCCGAGCACGACCTCGTGCTGCTCCACGACCCCGAGCTGCTGCTCGTCGCGGGCGCCGCCGGGCGCACACCCGTGGTGTGGGACGTGCACGAGGACGTGCCCGCGACCGTCGAGATCCGCACCTGGATCCCGACCTGGCTGCGCGTGCCGCTGGCCGGCTTCCTGCGGTTCCTGCTGGGCCGCGCCGAGCGGCGCCACCACCTGCTGCTCGCCGAGCACGGCTACCGCCGGCTGTTCCGCGGCGACCACCCCGTCGTACCGAACTCCACGTCCGTGCCCGCCACCGTGCCCGGCCCCGACGCCGACGGCCCCGCGCGGGTCGTCTACCTCGGCTCGCTGACCCGCGACCGCGGCGCCGACGAGATCGTCGCGCTGGCGCGCGAGCTGGCCGACCGCGGGCGCGACGACGTGCGCGTCGAGGTCGTGGGTACGGCGCACGGCACCGTCGGCGCCGCGCTGCAGGCCGCGCACGACGCGGGCACGCTGGTGTGGCACGGGTTCGTGCCGAACGACCGGGCGCTGCCGCTCGTGCAGGGAGCGGTCGCCGGGCTGGCGCTGCTGCACGACGAGGCCAACCACCGGGTGTCGCTGCCGACGAAGAACATGGAGTACCTGGCGCACGGCGTGCCCGTCGTCGCGACCCCGCTGCCCGAGGTCGAGGCGTTCCTCGCGGCCTCCGGCGGCGGCGTCGTCGTGCCCTTCGGCGCGGCCCCCACCGACGCGGTGCTGGCCCTGGCCGACGACCGCGAGCGCGCCCGGGCGATGGCGGAGCGCGGCCACGCGTACGTCGCCGCCCACCACAACTGGGACCGCGACCGCGCCGTGCTCGTCGAGCACCTCGCCCGCTGGGCGCACGCGGGCCGCTGAGCGGTCGCCGGGCGTGGTTTCGAGGGGTTGCCAGAGCAACCCACCTCAACCACCGGAGGTCGATGCGGCGCGGTGGTCGAGGTGGCCGCGCCAGCGGCCCTCGAGACCACCTCCGGTCCCCGGGCCTGGGACGGCGGCGAGGCGCGCCGTACGGGGAAAGTAGGCTCACCTGCCATGACCACGCCCCCCGCCGCCCTGACCGTCGAGGACGCCCTCGCCGCGCTCCAGGGGCACGAGGCGTGGGCGATCATCCGGCGCTCGACGCGGGCGGGCGACCGTGACACGGTCGGGTTCGTGGGCGGGCGGCGCTGGGTCGCCGAGTCGATCCTCGACATCCCCCTCGAGACGGGCGTGCCCGCGCCGGGCCGCACGTGCGACCGCCTCGTGGCCGTGCCGTTCCGCCAGGTCGCCGAGCGCGGCTTCGAGGCGCACGACGACGGCACGCCGCTCGTGGTCGTCGACGTCGAGGACGAGTTCGAGTTCTCCGTGGCCGAGGTGGTCGCCGCGCTGCCGGTCGGCGAGGTCGAGTTCACCGACCGCGGGGGTTTCGAGATCGACGACGACGCCTACGCGAAGGTCGTCGACCAGGTCATCACCGAGGAGATCGGGCAGGGCGAGGGCGCGAACCTCGTGATCGGCCGGCAGTACCGCGCGGTCGTCGCCGACTGGAGCGCCGAGAAGGCGCTGACGGTCTACCGCCGCCTCCTCGAGCGCGAGCGCGGCGCCTACTGGACGTTCTGCTTCTTCACCGGCGACCGCTACCTCGTCGGCGCCAGCCCCGAGCGTCACGTCAGCGTGCACGGCGGCGACGTGCGCATGAACCCCATCTCCGGCACCTTCCGCCTCCCGCGCGGCGAGGCGGCGGCCGCCGAGCTCAAGCCCCGGCTGCTCGACTTCCTCGCCGACGAGAAGGAGGTCTACGAGCTCTTCATGGTCGTGGACGAGGAGCTGAAGATGATGTGCGACATCTGCCACGAGGGCGGCCAGGTGCTCGGCCCGTTCCTCAAGCCGATGTCGCACCTCGTGCACACCGAGTACCTCCTCGCCGGCCGCACCGACCGCGACGTCCGCGAGGTGCTGCGCGACACGATGTACGCCGCCACCGTCACCGGCAGCCCCGTCGAGAACGCCTGCCGCCTCATCAAGGCCCACGAGCCCGGCGGCCGCGGCTACTACGGCGCGGCGCTCGCGGTCCTCGGCCGCGACGAGCAGGGCGAGCCCGTGCTCGACAGCCCCATCGTCATCCGTACGGCGGACGTCGACGTCGCCGGCAACCTCACCGTCACCGCGGGCGCGACCCTCGTGCGGGACTCGGACGCGGCGTACGAGGTCGCGGAGACGCACGCCAAGGCGGGTGGCATCCTCAGCGCCTTCGGCCTGGTGCCCGCCGCCCCGGCCAGCGGCGTCGACGTGCACGAGCTCGTCGCCGACGAGGACGTGCTGCTCGCGCTCAACGCCCGCAACCGCCGGCTCTCCTCGTTCTGGTTGACCGACCAGGCCGGCGAGGACGCCGACGCGGACCTGGCCGGGCGCAGCGTCGTCATCCTCGACGGCGAGGACGACTTCGTGAACATGCTCCGCCACGTCTTCGCCGTGCTCGGCATGACGAGCGAGGTCGTTCGGCACGAGGCCTACGCGCCGGGCGCGCTCGACGGGTTCGACCTCGTCGTGGTCGGCCCCGGGCCGGGGGACCCCCGCGACGGCGACGACCCGAAGATGGCGCACCTGCGCGCCGCCGTGGCCGAGCTGATGGCGACCGAGCGGCCCTTCCTCGCCGTGTGCCTGGGCCACCAGGCGCTGTGCCACCACCTCGGGCTGCCGCTGGCGTTCAAGGACATCGTGTTCCAGGGCACGCAGTCGCCCGTGCGGATGGACGGGCGCACCGAGCGCGTCGGCTTCTACAACACCTTCGTCGGTCGCGTCCCGACCGACGAGGTCGGCGCGGACGGCCGCGCGGCGGTGAGCGGCGGCGTACGCGTCGAGGCCGACCCCGCGACCGGCGACGTGCACGCCCTGGCGGGGCCGCACTACCGCGGCATCCAGTTCCACGCCGAGTCGATCCTCACCCAGAACGGCTTCGACATCCTGCACCGCCTGGTGCGGGAGCTGCTCGTCTGAGCCGGCCCCGGTGAGCCGCCCGGACGCGCCGGACGTCGTGGTCGTCGACCACCACGACTCCTACACGCAGAGCCTCGCCCACCTCGTCGCCGCGGTGACGGGCGAGCTGCCGCGGGTGGTGCAGCACGACGAGGTCGACGCCGCCGACGTGCTGCGCCACTCCCACGTCGTGCTGTCGGCCGGGCCGGGCCACCCCGAGGTCGAGCGCGACTTCTCGGTCGGGCGCGCGGTGCTGCGCGCCGGGGCCCGGCCCGTGCTCGGCGTCTGCCTCGGGCTGCAGGGCCTCGTGACGGCGTACGGCGGACGCGTCACCCGCCTCACGCCCGCCCACGGCGAGGTCGCCCGGGTGCGCCACGACGGGCGCGGGGTGTTCGCGGGCCTGCCGCAGGGCCTGGCCGCCGTGCGCTACCACTCGCTGGGCGCCGTCGCGGTGCCCGACTGCCTCGAGGTGTCGGCGACGTGCGCCGGCGAGCCGGGCGAGCCGGATGTCGTCATGGGTGTGCGCCACCGCGACCTGCCGCTCGAGGCGGTGCAGTTCCACCCCGAGTCGGTGCTGAGCGAGCACGGCGCGGAGATGGTCGCGGCGTTCCTGGGGCGCTGAGCCCGTCCCACCGCCCCCGCCCGGCCCCCGTTCGTGGTGGCAGCGCCAGACATCCCGCGGCGCTCCTACCACGAACCCGGGTGCGCGCGGCTCGGCTACGGTCCTGCCCGTGCCCCCGCCGGACCCCGACGTCGACCTCGAGGCGCTCGCGACGGCGTACCCCCGCTGCGTCTGGCTCGACGGCGGCGCCGGGCGCGCCTGGTCGGGGCGCCGCTCGTTCGTGGCGGGCCTGGAGCCCGAGGACGTGTCGCTGACGTACGACGCGGTGGCCGGCGAGGTGCGCCGCTGGACGGGCCGGCCCGGTCGCTGGCGCAGCACCGTCGTCGGCGACGACCCCTTCACCGTGCTCGCCGCCGAGGTCGAGCAGGAGCCGGGGGCGCGGTGGTTCGGCTACCTGGGGTACGCCGCGCGCCGCGACCTGCCCGCCCTCCTCGACGCGGCCGACCCGCCCGAGGCGGTGTGGCTGCGGCCGAGCCGGGTGCGGGAGGTGCAGCACGGCCCCGTCCCCTCGGCCCCCGCGATGCCGCCCGCCGACCGCCCCCGCACGCCGCCCGGCGACGTGTCCGGCGCCGTCCCCGCCGCCTACGCCGCGGCGTTCGACCGGGTGCAGGAGGCGCTCCACGCCGGCGACTCCTACGAGGTCAACCTCACCCACCGCGTCACCGCCCGCACCGACCTCGAGCCGTGGGCGGCCTACACCCGGCTGCGCGCGGCCAACCCCGCGCCGTACGCCGGGTTCCTCCAGCACGACGTCACGGGTACGGGCGACGCCGCGCCCCACCGCGCCCGGGCCTGGCTGCTCGGCTCGTCGCCGGAGCGGTTCGCGCGCATCGGCACGACGGGCGGCGCCCGGGTCGTGGAGACCAAGCCGATGAAGGGCACCGCCCCGCGCAGCGCCGACCCCGTCGAGGACGCCGCGCTGCGCGACGCGCTGGCCGCCGACCCCAAGACGCGCGCCGAGAACCTGATGATCGTCGACCTGCTGCGCAACGACGTCGCGTCGGTGAGCCGCCCCGGCTCGGTGCGGGTGCCCGACCTCATGGCGACCGAGACCTACCCCGGCGTCCACCAGCTCGTCTCGACGGTGGTCGGCGAGCTGCGCGCCGAGGTCGGCGTGGTCGACGCCGTCCGCTCGCTCTTCCCCGCCGGGTCGATGACGGGCGCCCCCAAGCTGCGCACGATGGAGGTCGTGGCGGCGGTGGAGGGGGCGTCGCGCGGCCCGTACGCCGGCGCGCTGGGCTGGCTCTCGGGCGAGGGCGCCGACCTGGGCGTGGTGATCCGCAGCCTGTACGGCGCGGATGGTCGCACGTGGCGCGCCGGCACCGGCGGGGGCATCACGGTGCGCTCGCGCGTCGCCGACGAGTGGGCCGAGGCCGGCTGGAAGGTCGAGCGGGTGCTGGGCGCCCTGCGCTGAGCCTGCGTCGTACCTGCGCTGAGCACGAACGGGGCCACGGACGGCGAGAGGCTCAGCCGCCCAGCGCCACCAGCTGCTCGAGCACGGTGGTGACGGCCGCGCGCTGGGTCGCGACGTCGTACGGCGCGGGCACGCTGAGGTTCACGATGTCCACGAGCGCGTCGTGCGAGGCCAGACCGGTCATGGCGACCGCGTCGTCCCCAGCGTCGGTGACGAGCCGGGCCCCGTCGGCGCCCGCGACGGTGAGGTCCTCGGTCGGCGCCGCGATCTCGCCGAGCGTCGCCCCCCAGATGGTCTCGAAGTCGGCCGCCGCCGCGACGGTGGTGATGGTCAGCACGACGACGTCGGTGGCGACGTCGGTGTAGGTGCAGCCCCGGTACGTCGCCGCCCCGGCCGGCTCCTCCCGCACCGGGTCCACGCCGAGCAGCGCGGCGACCTCCTCCGGCGTGGCGGCCGCGCAGGGGTCGGGCACCTCCCGGGCGGCCCCCGCCGTACCGCTCACCGACGGGTCGGCGGTGGGGAAGCTGGTCTGCGTCGACGCGCCGGCCGGCAGGTCGTCGCCGTCGCCGCCGCAGCCCGCGAGGGCCACGGCGCCCAGCAGCGCCAGCCCGACGGCCCGCACGGCGGCCCGGGTCGGGCCGCCGTGTCGTCGTGGGTCATCCATCCAGGTCGCTGCCCATCGTCACGGTGGTGGTGGTCTCCTGCTCGCCGTCGTCGAGGAACGTCACCTCGACCTCCTCGCCCACCTCGTGGTCGAGGACCGCCGTCAGCAACGCCTCCGTGCCGTTCACGTGGATGTCGCCGACCTGCACGATGATGTCACCCGGCTCCAGGCCGGCCTCGTCGGCCGCCCCGCCGCTGTCGACGTCCGTCACCACCGCCGCTCCGTCGACGATGTCGTCGATGACGGCGGTCTCGGCGGCCACGCCGAGGGAGGCGTGCTCCGGCTCCTCGCCCTCCCGCAGCTGGTCGACGACCACGTTCGCGACGTCGATCGGGATGGCGTAGCTGATGCCGATGAAGCCGGCCTCGTAGCCCGTCTCGCCCTGCGCCAGCTCGATCGCCCCGTTGATGCCGACCACCTCGCCGCGCAGGTTGACCAGCGGCCCGCCCGAGTTGCCCGAGTTCACCGCGGCGTCGGTCTGGATGGCCGGGTAGGCCACCAGCTCGTCCGGCAGCGACAGCACGAACGGCCGGTTCATCGCGCTCACGATGCCCGCGGTCACGGTCGACTGCAGGCCGTACGGCGCGCCGATGGCCACGACGGCCTGGCCGACCTCGGTCTCGTCCGAGGAGCCCAGCGAGGCGACCGTCAGGTCGTCGGGACCCTCGGTGATCTCCAGCAGCGCGACGTCGAGCAGCGGGTCGCTGCCGACGACCTCGGCGGTGCCGAACGAGCCGTCGTAGAAGGTCAGCACGATCTCGTCGCCCGGCGACGCCGAGTCGACGACGTGGTGGTTCGTGATGATCTCGCCGTCCTCGGAGACCACGAAGCCCGAGCCCTGGGAGTAGCCGCCCTCCACCGGCACGTTGATCTGCACGACCGCCGGCAGCACGACGTTGGAGATGTCGTTGACGGAGACCAGGTCGAGCGGGTCGAGGCTCTCGGTGTCGATCTCCTCGGCGTCGATGCGGGTGTCGCCGCCCGTGCCGGTGCCCTCGCCCGGGGCCTCGAAGATCCCCTCGTCGACCAGCGCGGAGTAGCCCGCCGCGCCGCCCACGCCGCCCGCCAGGCCGAGCGCCAGGGCGCCGGCGAGGAGGCCGACGCCGCGACCGCCTCCGCTGCGCTCGCGCCGCGCGCGCCGGGGCGTGGCCGGTCCCCCCTGGCCGGGCCCTTGCTGGCCCTGCTGGCCGTGCTGACCCTGCTGGCCGAACGGCTGGCCCTGGCCCGGCTGGCCCGGGTGGGGCTGCTGGCCGGGCTGGCCGGGGTACCCCTGCTGACCGGGGTAGCCGGGGCCCGCGCCGTGCTGCGGGTGGGAGGGCGCGCCGTACGACGGGGGCGCGGGCAGGCGGGGGGAGGTGCCGGGGGGAGGGCCCACGGGTCCGCGGCGGTCCGGGCGCGGCGGCTGCTGGTCGGTCATGGCGGTGATCCTTACCCCGCCCGGCCCCGGCTTGCACCTGCCGCGCCGCGCCGGGCGAGGTTCAGGCGCCGGCGGCGTCGGGGTGGAGCGGCGAACCGGGCAGCTGCAGGGTCATCCGGGCCCCGCCCGACGGGGACTCGCTGGCCGCGACGGTGCCCGCGTGCCGCTCGGCGACCTGCCGCACGATCGACAGCCCGAGACCCGAGCCGGGCATCCCGCGGGACTCGGTGGAGCGGAAGAAGCGCTCGAAGACGTGGGGGCGGTCCGGCTCGGGGATGCCCGGGCCCTCGTCGTCCACGGTGAGGATGCCGTTGGCGAGCGTCGCCACGACGCGGCCGCCCGCCGGGCTCCACTTCGCGGCGTTGTCGAGCAGGTTGGTGATCGCGCGCTCCAGCGAGTGCGACTCGCCCACGAGCCACCACGGCGCGGCGCGCACCTCGAAGGTGACGCTCGGGGCGCGCAGCCGCACCCGCGAGACCGACCGGTCGAGCACCTCGACGAGCGAGACCGGCTCCACCACGTGGCGCACCTGCTCGTCGCGGGCCAGCTCGACCAGGTCGCCGATGAGGGTGCTCAGCTCCATGATCTGGGCGCGGACGTCGTCGATGAGCTCGCGGCGGGTCTCGGGGGGCAGCACGGCCGCGGCGGACGCGCTCTCGGCCTGGGCGAGGAGGTCGAGGTTCGTGCGCAGCGACGTCAGCGGCGTCTTCAGCTCGTGGCTGGCGTCGGCCACCAGCTGCCGCTGCCGCACGCGCGAGGCCTCGAGGGCGGTGAGCATCTGGTTGAACGCGGTCGCGAGACGGGCGATCTCGTCGTCGCCCTCGACCTGCAGCGGGCGCAGGTCCTCGGTGCGGGCGATCTCCTCGACCGCGTCGGTGAGCCGGCGCACGGGCCGCAGGCCGTTGCGTGCGACCGCCGTGCCGGCGAGACCCGCGAGGAGCACGCCGCTCGCGCCGAGCACGACCATCACGAGGCCGAGCTTGCCGAGGAACGCCTGCTGCGACGCGGTCTTCTGGGCGAGCATGAGCGCGCCGGCGTACTCCGACGTGCCCTCGATCCCCACCGGGTTCGGCAGGGGCACGGTGGCGATGCGGTAGCGCTCCCCCTCGATCGTCACGGTCCGCAGCACGGCGTGGTTCGCCGCGCCGGCCGCGACCTGCAGCTCGTCCTGGCCGAAGGGCAGCGCCCCGTCCTGGTGGCCCTGCAGCAGCTGGGTGCCGCTCACGGTCAGCAGCACGACGCGCACGTCGCTGGCCTCGTCGAGCCACGGCTGGGTGTCGTAGGTCGTCACGGCGTCGCCCTTGTAGACGCTCGCCGTGGTCTGCGCGCGCTCGACCAGCTGCTCGTCCATCGTCTGCTGCATCTGCACGCGCACCACGAGGTAGACGCTCAGCGACAGCAGCGCCACCGTCGTGCCCACCGCGATGGTGGTGAGGAGCGTGACCCGGCTGGCCAGGGAGCGCCGGTAGTGCCAGCGCCGGCCGTCGGGCAGGTCCGGCAGGTCGGGGTCGGCGGGGGCGCCGAGGTCGCCGTCGTACGGCGGGGGGCCGGCGGGCCGGGGCGCCGGGGGGAGGGGAGCGGCGGGGGCGGGGCTCCCGGGGCGGGTGCTCACGCTTCCTTCAGGACGTAGCCGACGCCGCGGACCGTGTGGATGAGGCGCGGCTCGCCCTCGGCCTCGGTCTTGCGGCGCAGGTACCCGACGTACACCTCGAGGGAGTTCGCGGTCGTCGGGAAGTCGTAGCCCCAGACCTCCTCGAGGATGAAGGAGCGCTCCAGCACGCGGCGCGGGCGGCGCAGGAACATCTCGAGCAGGGTGAACTCGGTGCGTGTGAGCTCGATGGCACGCGAGCCGCGGCGCACCTCGCGGGTGGCGACGTCCATCGTGAGGTCGGCGAACGACAGCGACTCGTCGGCCTGCTCGGTCGGCACGACCCGGCGCAGCAGGGCCCGCACGCGGGCCAGCAGCTCCTCGAGCGCGAAGGGCTTGGTCAGGTAGTCGTCGGCCCCCGCGTCGAGGCCCTCGACCCGCTCGCCCACGGCGTCGCGCGCGGTGAGGACGAGGATCGGCACGTCGTTGCCCGCCGCCCGCAGCGCCCGCGTCGTCTCGAGCCCGTCGAGGCGCGGCATCATCACGTCCATCACGACCACGTCGGGCGCGGCGGCGGCGATGCCCGCGAGGGCCTCCGCGCCGTCGCCGGCGGTGGCCACGACGTACCCGTTGAACTCCAGGGAGCGGCGCAGCGACTCCCGCACGGCGCGGTCGTCGTCGACGACGAGCACGCGCGATCCCTTGGTGTCCGGCACCCGTCGAGTATGCCGAACGTCTCTGAGGCCGCGCTGAGAGACGGGCGGGATCGGTCGGGCGCGCTCAGGAGTACGCCGACGCGACGGCGGCGGCGCGGGCGCCGTACCCGCCGCCGAAGAGCGCGGCGTGGACCAGCAGCGGGAAGAGCTGGTGCAGCGGCACGCGGTCGCGCCAGCCGCCGACGAGCGGTCGGCCGGCAGCGGCCGCGGTGTCCTCGTAGGCGTCGCAGAGCTCGGCGAGGTGGGGCAGGCCGAAGAGCGCGAGCATGGCGAGGTCGACCTCGCGGTGCCCGCCGTACGACGCGGGGTCGACGACGTGCACGGTGCCGCCCACGCCCCACAGGACGTTGCCGTTCCACAGGTCGCCGTGCAGCAGGGCCGGGGGCTCCTCGGGCAGCAGCCCGGCGAGGCGGGGTAGGACGGCCTCGACCTTGCGGGCGTCCTCGGGCAGCACGGCGCCGCGGTCGCGGGCCAGCTTGAGGTAGGGCAGCACGCGGCGCACGGCGTAGAACTCCGCCCACGTCGCGCCCGGCGGGGCGGAGCAGGGCAGGGGCAGGCGGCCGATGAAGCCGTCCTGCTCCGCGCCCAGGATCGCGGGGGCGAGGTGGGTGCGGGCCAGCGCGGCGCCCAGCGCGGCGGCGGCGTCGGCCGACGGGCGGCCCGGGTCGACCCACCGCAGGATCACGCAGTCGGACGCGGCGGCCAGCACCTCGGGGACCTCGACGCCCCCGGGTACGCCGGCGAGCCGCGCCAGCCCGCGCGCCTCGGCCTCGAAGAAGCCGGCCGGCGCCCCGGGGCAGGTCTTCATGAGCGCGTTGCGCCCGTCGGCCAGGCGCAGGCGGGTCGCGGTCGAGGTGTCGCCACCCGCGACGGGCGAGGTGGCGGCGACCGCGGTGCCGAGCAGCTGCTCGGCCCGGCGCGCGACGAGGGGCTGGCGCGTCATACCGCACCCCCGGTCGGGGCGGGGGAGGTCGGGGCGGGCCCGGGCGCGGCTGAGGGCGCGCGCAGCAGGGCGCCCAGCTCGGCGACGAGCGCGTCGGCGACCCGCTCGACGACGGCGAGCGTGGCGTCGAACCCCTCGGGGCCGCCCGCGTACGGATCGGGCACGTCGCCCGTGCCCGCGGGGTCGAGGTCGCGGAAGAGCAGGACGCGGTCGGCGGCGTCGCCCGCGAGGGCCCGCACGTCGGCGACGTTCGTGGCGTCCATGCCGAGCAGCGGGTCGAAGCCGGCGGCCTCGTCGGCGTCGAGGCGGCGCGCGCGGTGGCGGGTGGCGTCGTACCCCCCGCGGGTCAGCACCGCCGCGGACCGCTCGTCCATCGGGCCGCCCACGTGCCAGCCGCCCGTGCCGAACGAGCGCACCTCGACCGCGTCGGCCAGACCGGCCGAGGCCAGGCGCGCCTCGATCACCACGTCGGCGACGGGGGAGCGGCAGATGTTGCCGAGGCACACGACGGCGAGCCGGTACGGCGCGGAGCCGTCCGCGCGGGTGGGTCGGGGCGGGGGGAGGACCCCCGTCACCCGCGCACCTCGGTGTCGGTGACGGCCTCGACGATCCACGTGACGACGGTGATGACGATCGAGGCGCCGAGCGCGGTCCAGAACCCGTCGACCGTGAAGGGGATGTCGAAGCGGTCCGCGACCCACCCGGTGAACAGGAACATCGCGGCGTTCACGACGAAGAGGAACAGCCCGAGCGTCAGCAGGATCAGCGGCAGCGACAGCAGCTTGACCAGCGGCGTCACGAACGCCGTCACGACCGAGAAGATCAGCGCGACGCCGAGCAGCGGGAGGATCTTGTCCTCGATCTCCGCCTGGCCGGTGGTGGCGCCGTCGAACGCGATGCCGTCGAACAGCCACGCGGCCACGGCGATGCCGAGCGCGTTGACGAGGACCCAGGCGACGAACTTCACGCACCCGATCCTAGGCAGGCCGGGCCAGGGGTACGGCGGGTCGCGCGCGGCTCAGCGGGCCCCGAGGGCGCGCAGGATGTCTTGCTCGGCGAGGGCCAGGTGGTGCTCGACCTCGGCCGCCGCGCCCTCCACGTCGCCCCGGTCGAGCATCGCCACGAGCGCGCCGTGGGTGTGCGCCTGGTCGTGGGCGTTGCGCTCCGCGCGGTCGATCTGGGCGAGCACGAGCTTGAGCTCGGCGACGAGCGAGCGGGCGGTCGCGACGAGCCGCGGGGACCCCACGAGACCGACGAACGAGACGTGCACGGCGAGGTGCTTCTCGTTCAGCTCCGCGTACGACGCCTCCCGCCCCACCGCGTCGGTGTACGCCGCGACCGCCTCGCGCACGGCGGTGCGGGCCGCCTCGTCGGCACCCGCCCAGTGGCGCACGCCGGCCACCTCGAGCACGGTCCGGGCCCGGCAGACGTCGCGCACGGACGCGACGTCCGGCACGGCCACCGTCACGCCGCGGTTGGGCTCGCGGGTGGCGATCGACTCGGCGACCAGCACGGTCAGCGCCTCGCGGACCGTGGAGCGCGCGACGCCGAGGGAGGCGGCGAGCGCGACCTCCCGCAGCGGCGTACCC
The DNA here is from genome assembly GCF_030466625.1 of Nocardioides sp. ChNu-153. Lineage (GTDB taxonomy): Bacteria > Actinomycetota > Actinomycetes > Propionibacteriales > Nocardioidaceae > Nocardioides. The sequence continues at coordinate 131,508 of NZ_JADEVT010000003.1, read as the reverse complement.
GACTCGAGCTCGCCGTCGAAGACCGCGCGCCGCAGCTCGTCGGCCACGCGCGCGACGGTCGAGGTCACCTCGACGCGCAGGCCGGCGTAGGGATCGGACACGCCCCGCATCATCGCGCGTCCGTGAGCCCGGCGACACCGGGGCCCGTCGTCTTGGCGGGTGGGGCGCGGCCGTGCCACACTCACCGGCGGTCGGATTGTCGGACAATCAACGGAGGTGGACGGATGCGCACGGACCTGGTGGACCAGCCGAGCTCGGTGGTGGAGCGGGAGACGGAGCGGGTCGCCGACCTGCCGTGGGGCCGCTCCTACCTGACGGTGAGCCCCGACCACTTCCGGGTCGACTACGTCATCAACCCCTACATGGACCCCGCGACGCAGCCCGAGCCCGAGCGCACCCGCGAGCAGTGGCACGGCATGCTCGCCGCCCTGCGCGACGCCGGCGCCCGCGTCGACGTGCTGCGCCAGCGCGGCGACAGCCCCGACATGGTCTACGCGATGAACCTCGGCCTGCCGTTCACGCGGGCGGACGGCACCCCCGCGTTCCTCGCCTCCCACATGCGCTACCCGCAGCGCCGCGCCGAGACCGCGAGCGCCGTGGCCTGGGCCGAGGCGCGCGGCCGGGAGGTCGCGTACGTCGGCCGCGACGGCGTCGGCGCGCACGTCGAGGCCGGTGACCTGTTCCCCTTCGGCGGCGAGCTGCTCGCCGGGTTCGGCCCGCGCACCGAGGACGCGGCGCTGGCCGGCATCGCCGCCGCGCTCGAGGTGCGCGTGCGGGGGCTGCGGATCACGCACCCCGGCATGTACCACCTCGACCTCGCCTTCTGCCCGCTCGACGAGCGCCGCGCGATGGTCTGCCCGGCGGCGTTCGACGAGGAGTCCGCGGCGGCGCTGCTGGCCGCCGTACCGGAGCCGCTGGTGCTCGACGAGGTCGAGGCGCTGACGTTCTGCGCCAACTCGGTGGTCGTCGGCCGCGCCGTCCTCATGCCGGCCTGCCCGCCGCGGGTGCGCGAGCAGCTCGAGGCGTGGGGCTTCGACGTGGTGCTCGTCGACGTCTCCGAGCTGCACAAGGGCGGCGGCTCGATCCGCTGCCTCACCAACCCCCTCGACGTCGTCGTCGGCCGCGACCTCGTGCACGTGCCCGGCGGCGAGGTCGTCGGGGGCTGAGCCCCGTCAGCCCGGCTGCGCGCCCGCCCACTCTGTGCTGCGGGCGGCGGCGACGACGGCCGCGGTGAGGGCGGCGGCGCGGTCGGCGCCCCGGGCCAGTGCCGCGGTCAGCGTGCCTGCGAAGGTGTCGCCGGCCCCGGTGGTGTCGACGGGCTCGACCTGCGGGCTGGGTACGACGGCACCCGCCCACCGCGCGCCCGCCGCACCCAGCGTCGTGCAGGCGCGCGGGTCGTCGGCGGCGAGCCCGAGCCGCGCCGCCTCGACCTCGTTGACGACCACCACGTCGTCGGGGCCCAGCCGGGACAGCAGGGTGGCGAGCCGGTCGCGTCCCGCGGCGTCGTCGGGCACCGGGGAGGCGTTGACGACGAGCCGGGCGGACGTCGCCGCGACGGCGTCGAGGAGCGCCTCCACCGCGGCGAGCGGCACCTCCAGCTGGGTGAGCACCACGTCGGCGGCGGCCAGCACGGCGCCCGCCCCGGCCACGTCGGCGGCGTCCACGGCCCCGTTCGCCCCCGCGACGACCACGATCGAGTTCTCGCCCGCGTCGTCCACGAGGATCGTCGCGCTGCCGGTCGGCGCGGCCGCGTCGGCGGCCAGGTGCGTGGTGTCGACGCCGAGGTCGTCGAGCCGGGCACGGTACGCCGCCCCCTCGCCGTCGGCGCCCACCCGTCCGACCAGCGCGACGTGCGCGCCGGCCCGGCGCGCGGCCGCCGCCTGGTTGGCGCCCTTGCCGCCCGGTCCGAGCGTCATCGAGCGCGCCAGCACCGTCTCGCCGGGCGCGGGCAGCGCCGCGAGCCGGTGGACCCGGTCCACGTTGACCGATCCGACCACCACGACGCGGCCGGTGCGGGCCGGCGTACCGGCGTCGGGCGGGGTGCTCACGGAGGTCCTCCAGGTGCGCGGGTCGCGGTGTGGGAGCGGTAGGAGCGGCAGGGGAGGACTATCGCAGGCACCGCGACCCGCCCGCCCGGCGAGCGGGACCGCCGCTCGCGCTCAGCCGACGCACAGCCGGCCCCGGTAGGTTCTCGCGTCGTGGTGACCTACGGCGGACCGGCGGTGATGCTGCTCGGCGCGGTGCTCGCGGGCGTCGTGCTCGCCGGGGCCGCGGTCGTGGCGGCACGCCGCACGGGCCCCGTGTTCGCGGTCGCCGCGGCCGGGTTCGCCTGGTGGGTGGTGGTGATCGCGCTCGTCACCCTGGTGCCGGCGGGCGGCACCACGGGCTGGGTCGCGGCCGAGACGCGGGCCGCGACGTGCTCCTTCGACGTCGGCGGGCCCGCCCCCGACGGGTTCTGGATCTTCGACGGCGGCCAACGGCTGCTCAACACCGCCCTCTTCGTGCCCGCCGGCGCGCTGGGCGCGCTCGCCGCCTGCCGCTGGCGGGCGGGCTGGGGCCTGGTGCCGCTGGTGGCGGCGGGCCTCGCGCTCTACTCCGTCGGCATCGAGTGGACCCAGCTCGAGCTGGCACGCATCGACCGCGCCTGCGACGTCACCGACGTGATCGACAACGCGACCGGCGCCGCGCTGGGCGCCGCGGGCGGGGTGCTGCTCGCCGTGGTGCTCCGCCCGTGGCGCGCCCGGCGCACCCCCTAGCCTGGCTTCCATGACCGATCCCGTCCCGGGCGCCGCCGCGCCCACGCCCCGGAGCAGCGTGCTGGCGATCCCGGCCTACGTGCCGGGCCGGCCGCCCACCACCCGCCCGGGCCTCACGTCGTACAAGCTGTCGAGCAACGAGCTGCCCTTCCCGCCGCTGCCCGGCGTGCTGGCGGCCGCGCACGAGGCGGCGGCGCAGATGAACCGCTACCCGGACATGGGCAGCGCCACGCTGTACGCCGCGCTCGCCGACCACCTCGGCGTGCCGAGCGACCGGCTGAGCGTCGCCACGGGGTCGGTCGCGCTGCTCTACCAGCTCGTCGCCGCCTACTGCGAGCCCGGCGACGAGGTGGTGCACGCCTGGCGCTCGTTCGAGGCCTACCCGATCGCCGTGACGGCGGGCGGTGCGCGCGGCGTGGCGGTGCCGCTCGGCCCCGGTCACCGCCACGACCTCGACGCCATGGCCGCGGCCGTCACCGACCGCACCCGCGTCGTCATCCTCTGCACGCCCAACAACCCGACCGGGCCCGCGCTGACGCAGGCCGAGGTGGACGCGTTCCTCGCCCGCGTCCCCGGCCACGTCGTCGTGGTGCTCGACGAGGCGTACGTCGAGTTCGTGCGCAGCGACGACCCCGTCGACGGGGTCGCCACGGTCACCCGTCACGCCAACGTGGTGGTCACCCGCACGTTCTCGAAGGCCTACGGGCTCGCCGGCTTCCGGGTCGGGTACGCCGTCGCCCACCCCGACGTCGCCGCCGCCCTCCGCGCGGTGTCGCTGCCCTTCGGTGTGTCCGCGGTCGCGCAGGCCGCCGCCGTCGCCTCCCTGGCCGAGGGCGGGGCGCTGGCCGAGCGGGTGGAGGCGGTCGTGCAGCGGCGCGCCCGCGTGCTGGCCGGGCTCCGCGAGGCCGGCTGGGACGTCCCCGACGCGCAGGGCAACTTCGTGTGGCTCCCCCTGACCGGTACGACGGCGGGGGCCCCCGACCACGCCGGCACGTTCGCGGCGGCCGCCGAGGAGGCGGGCATCGTCGTGCGCCCCTTCGCGGGCGACGGCGTGCGCGTCACCATCGGCGAGGAGGAGGCGTGCGACCGGCTGCTCGCGGTTGCGTCGGCGTACCGCCGCTGACGGCCACGTCCACAGGTCGCGCTCAGCCTCGGCTGGGAGGATCGGCGCCATGACGCGCCCGCCCCGCCCCGCCCGCGCCGCCCGGCCCCTGGCCGCCGCGGTCGCCTCCCTCGCGCTGGCCGCGCTCACCGCCTGCGGCGGGTCGGACGAGGCGACGGTGACGCCGGAGCCGACGGTCGGCGAGGCGGCGGACAGCTGCACCGCGACCGGTGCCGGGGACGGGTCGGCTGCCGTCGACCCGTCCGTCTCCCCCGCGGACCGGCTGCAGGCGGCGCTCGACGGCCTGCCGGCGGTCGACGGCACGACGAGCACCGAGGGGGCCGGGGTGGTGCCCGCGGAGCTGCCCGCCGACGTGCTGCCCGCCGGCGTCGACCCGGCCGACGTGGCGTCCTACGGCTGCGCCGAGACGGGCTGGTTCCTCCTCCTGCGCTCCACCGACGTGCCCGAGCTGGCCGAGGTCACGACCGACGAACGTCTCGCCGCGGCCGGCTTCGTCGAGGGCGAGGCGTTCGAGTCCGACACCCTGTCCGCGTTGCGCACGTTCGTCCGCGAGGCCGACGGCGTCGTCGTGGGGTTCGCGGTGACGGACGTGGCGACGCAGGACGCGACGTACCCCTCGCGTGTCGGGCTCCTCGTCGCGCCCGCGGTCCCGCAGGCGTCCAGCGCCCCGACCGGCTGACGGCGCACCGGAGCGCGCGGGTTGGGTACCGGCGGTCCACGAGTCGCCCCGACCGGGAGGGGCGGCACCCGAGCAGGAGGTACGTGCGTGGGGATGGAGCCGTTGCCGGAGACCGTGGAGGCGGCAGGCGAGCTCCGCCAGCTGGTCCCGGACCGCGACGTGCTCGAGGAGCTGCGCGAGATCGCCGGCGAGGTGCAGGAGATCGCCCCCGAGTGCGTGGGGCTCAGCATCTCGCTCCACGACCACGGCGCCACCTTCACGCTGGCGTCGACCTCGACCACGACGGCGGCGCTCGACGCGGTGCAGTACCTCGACGGCGGGCCCTGCGTGGAGTCGATGCGCAGCGGCGAGGTGCTGCACCTCGACGTCGACCACGACCGGCTCGCGATCGGGGACGCGGCGACCGAGCCGGTCGACGACTCCCCGTTGGACGAGGGCCGGTGGCATCTCTACTCGGCCGCGTCGGCGGCCACGGGCGTCCTGTCGTCCCTCTCGCTGCCGTTGCTGCGTCGGGGACGCGTGATCGGCGGGGTGAACCTCTACGGCTCGCGGCCCGGGTCGTTCGCCGACCACGTCGAGGAGCTGGCGAGCGTGCTCGGCGCCTGGGCGCACGGCGCGGTGCTCAACGCCGACCTGACGTTCTCCACGCTGGAGGCGGCCCGTCGTACCCCCGGCGAGCTGCGCGACCAGACGACGGTGGCGGTGGCGGCCGGGATCCTGGCCGCCGCCCACGGCATCAGCGTGCTGCGGGCCGAGGAGCAGCTGGTCGAGGCCGCCCGCCTCGCCGACGTCGCCCCCGCGGTGCTGGCCCGCGTCGTCGTGGAGTCCCGCGCCCCCTAGGCCCTAGCTGCCGTCGGCCCCGTCGGCCCCGTCGGCCCCGTCGGCCGGGCCCTCGTGCTCGGTCTGCGCGACGAGGCGCTCGGCGACGTCGCGCAGCTTGGTGTTGCTGTTCTGCGAGGTGCGGGCCAGGAACTCGAAGGCGCGGCTGCGGTCCAGGCCGAACCGCTGCATGACGACCCCGACGGCGACGCCGATGAGCTCCCGCGACTCCAGCGCCTCGGCCAGCTGCGAGCGCTCCCGCACCCCGCCGAGCGCGACGGCCGCGCTGGCGGCGAACAGCTCCGCGAGCTCGAGCGTGCCCTCGTCGAAGGTCTCCTGGGTGGAGGAGTAGAGGTTGAGCCCGCCGAGGGTGTCCTCGTCGACGAACAGCCGCAGCCCCATCTGGGCCTGCAGGCCCTCGCGGACGGCCCGCGCGACGTACCCGGGCCAGCGCTGCTCGTGGCGCAGGTGCTCCACGCGGACGGTGCGCTCCTCGAGGACGGCGTACAGGCAGGGGCCCTCGCCGAGCTCGTACTGCACGCGGTCCAACCCCTTCGCCACGTCGTCGGTGCCCGCGACCGTCTCGAGCGTGCCGTCGCGGCGGGCCAGGGAGACGCTGACGTGGTCGATGCCCGGGATGGTGCGCCGGGCCACCTCGACGATCGTCTGCAGCGTGGTCGGCACGTCCCGGGGGGCGTTGACCTGCCGCAGGGCTTCCTCGGCGGCGCGTGCGAGGGGGGTGTCGGTGCTCACCGGGGTCACGGTACGTGCTGCGGCCCCTTCTCGTGCTTCCTCGCGCAGGAAGAGCCAGGACGGGCCAGGACGGGACGGGGCGGGCGACGGCGCGTGCCCGTGTCAGGGTGTCCCCGTGCCGTGCATGCCGACCGGGGTGGAGCCGTGACCGCCCTCGACGACTACACGGCGGCCCTCGCCCAGCCGCGGCTCGACGCCGGCCCCGAGCGGTACGACGAGCTGGTCGCCCCCGACGGCTCGCTGCGGCCCGCGTGGCGCGGCCTCGCGGAGGTCGCGGTGCGGCTCACCTCCGAGGACCTGGCGCGCGTGCACGGCGAGATCCGCCGGGCCCTCGCCGACGACGGCGTCACCTACGCGGCCCCCGGCGAGGACCTCGCGCCCTGGCGCCTCGACCCGGTGCCCCTCGTGCTCGACCCCGAGGACTGGGCGACCCTCGAGGTGGGCCTGACCCAGCGCGCCGAGGTGCTCAACGCGCTCGCGGCCGACCTGCACGGGCCGCGCCGCCTCCTCGCCGAGGGCGTGCTGCCCGCGCCGCTCGTGCTGGGCCACCCGGGCTACGAGCGGGTGCTGGCCCGCCCCTCGACGGCCGACCCGCGACCGCTCCTGCTGACCGCGTGCGACCTGGGACGGGCCGCCGACGGGTCGTGGCGGGTGCTCGCCGACCGCGCGCAGGCGCCGTCGGGCATGGGCTACGCCATGGAGAACCGCCGCGTCGTCTCCCGCGTGCTGCCCGAGCTCTACCGGCAGGCCGACCTGCACCGGATGGCGCCCTTCTTCCACGCGCTGCGCACGATGCTGCTCAACGCCGCCCCGGGCGACCCGCCCACGCCGCGCGTCGTGGTGCTGTCGCCGGGGCCGCGCTCGGAGACGGCCTACGACCAGGCGTTCCTGGCCAGCACCCTCGGCTTCCCGCTCGTGCAGGGCGATGACCTCGTGGTGCGCGACGGGGCGGTGTGGATGCGCGTGTTCGAGCACCTCGAGCGGGTGCACGTCGTGCTGCGCCGCGTCGACGCCGCCTGGAGCGACCCCCTGGAGCTGCGGGCCGGCTCCCGTCTCGGCGTCGCCGGGCTCACCGAGGCGGTGCGGCGCGGCACGGTGCGCGTCGTCAACGGGCTCGGTGCGGGCGTCGTCGAGAACCCCGGCCTCCTGCCCTACCTGCCGGCCGTCGCCGAGCGCCTCCTGGGCGAGGAGCTGCGCCTCGACGCGGTGCCCACGTGGTGGTGCGGGGACGAGCGGGCCCGCCGCACCGTCCTCGACCGTCTCGACGAGCTGGAGGTGCGGCGCACCGACGGCACCCGCGTCGACGGCACCCGCGACGAGCTGCGCCGCCGCGTCGAGGAGTCGCCGCACACCCACGTCGGCCAGCTGCCGGTCGCGCTGTCGCAGGCCCCCACGGTCTCGTCCGCCCGCACGTCCGCGAGCGGCGCCGCGGTGGCGCCCGGCCCGCTCTCGCTGCGCACCTTCACGCTCTGGCACGGCTCCTCCTACCGCCCGCTCGTCGGCGGTCTGGCGACCGTGCGCGAGCGGCGGGAGGGCCGCCGTACCGTCCCGGCGACCGCCAAGGACGTGTGGGTGCTCAAGCGGGACCCGGCCGAGCCGGACCAGCACCTCGCCCACCAGCTGCAGCTGTCCTACACCGACCCGGGCACCGCGATGGTGCCGCGCGTGCTCGACGACCTCTACTGGTCGGGGCGCTACCTCGAGCGCGCCGAGGACCTGCTGCGGCTCCTGCTCACCGCCCACGCGCTGGCCGACGACTACCGCACCCGCCCGCTGTCGGCCGGCGGCGCGAGCCTCGCGGTCACCTGGGGCGCCGTCCAGGCCCTCTGCCCGCCGCGGTCCGGCCCGGGCGCGGGCCCGGGGCCGGGTGGCGACGGCGGGCACGACGGCGGGTACGACGAGGAGTTCCGCGCCGTCGTGCTCGACGCGACCCGCGCGGGCAGCGTGGCCCAGTCCCTCGCGGCGCTGCGCGCCTGCTCCCTGGCCGTGCGCGACCACCTGTCCGCCGACACGTGGCGCACCTTCGCCGCGCTGGACCGCGCGGCCGCCGACCTGCGGGCCTCCCCCCACAGCCACCGCGTGGAGGAGGTGTGCGGCCGGATGCTCGACGGCGTGCTCGCGCTGACGGGCGTGAGCGCCAACATGGTGCGCGACCCGGGCTGGCACATGATCGGCGCCGGCCGCGCCGTCGAGCGGGTCCACCAGGTCGCCCGCCTGCTGCGGGCGACGCTCGTCGAGCGCCGCGGCCTCGACACCGACCGGCGGGTGCTCAACGCCGTCCTGGGCTCGACCGAGTCCGTGGTGACGCACCGGCGCCGCCACCGCGGCTACGTGAAGGTCGGCAGCACCCTCGACCTGCTGCTGCTCGACAGGGCCAACCCCCGCTCCGTGGCGCACGCGCTCGGCGAGCTCCGCACCCACCTGGCCGCCGTGCCGGGCTCGACGGGCTCCACCCGCCCCGAGCGGCTGCTCGACGAGCTGGTCGAGCGGGTCACCACGGTGGACCCCCGCGCGCTCGTGGCCCTCGGGGGCGAGCGCCGCCCCCACCTCGCGCGCTTCCTCGACGAGGTCGTCGCCGACGTCGCCCGGCTCTCCGACGCGATCGCCCTGCTGCACTTCCCCAGCGGCCCCGGCCCGCGCTCGTTCACCCAGCTGCTGCCCGCCCGGCTCGGCGCGGCCACCGGCACCGAGGAGGGCCAGGCGTGAGGTACCGCGTGTGGCACCGCACCACCTACACCTACGACGCCGACGTCACCGACAGCCTCGGCATCGCCTACCTGACGCCCCGCACGGGCGACCTGCAGCGCGTGGTCAGCCGCGAGCTGACGGTCTCCCCGGCCACCGACGAGGTCCGCGACGACGTCGACGTCCACGGCAACGTGGCGACCTTCTTCCAGGTGGTCCGGCCCCACCGCGAGCTCGTCGTGCGCGCCGAGAGCGTCGTCGAGGTGACCGCGCCGTCGTACGACGCGGAGCTGCTCGCCACCCCGTGGGAGGAGGCCCGCCCGGCCGCCCGCCCCGACAGCCCGGACGCCTGGGAGGCCTGGGACGGGGCGCTGCCGACGCGGCTGGCCGCACCCGGCCCCGAGGTGCGGGAGTACGTCGGGGCGTCGCTGACCCCGGGCCGCCCCCTCGGCGAGGTGCTCACCGACCTGGTCCGCCGGGTGCACGCCGACTTCGCCTACCGGCCCGGCGCCACGACCGTGACCACCTCGGTCGCCGAGGTGATGACCGCGCACGCCGGGGTGTGCCAGGACTTCGCGCACCTCCTGCTCGCCGGCCTGCGCGCCCACGGCCTGGCCGCCCGCTACGTCTCCGGCTACCTGGCCACCACCCCGCCGCCGGGACGCGAGCGCCTCGTCGGGGCCGACGCCACCCACGCCTGGATCGCGGTGTGGGCCCCGGGGCGCGCCGCCGGCGAGGGGCGCGAGCCCGGCACCTGGCTGATGGTCGACCCGACGAACGACACGTGGGTCGACGAGCGCTACGTGACGGTCGCCTGGGGCCGGGACTACGGCGACGTGCCGCCGCTCAAGGGCGTCATCTACACCGAGGCGACGAGCTCCTCGCTGGCCGTCGCGGTCGACGTCGCGCCGCTGTCCGAGGCCTGAGCCCGGCGGCCCGTCGGGCGGGTCGGGAGACACGGTGACCACCCGCGGGCCATGATGGCGCCCATGACGGACGACCGCACGACTCCCGCCGGCTGGTACGACGACGGCTCCGGCACCCAGCGCTGGTGGGACGGCCAGGCCTGGACCCAGCACACCCAGCCCGGCCCCGGCGACCTCGGGGACGCCGCGAGCGGCAGCGCCGCCGGCGACCCCGCCGGCACGCCGGGCGCCGACGGCGGTGCCGGTGCCGACCGCACCCAGGTCGCGCACGACCCCCGCCGCCTCGAGCAGGCGGCCGCCTCGGGCCAGACCGGCCAGCCGGGTCAGCAGGGCCAGCAGGGCCAGCCGGGCCAGCAGGGCGGGTACGGCGCACCCGGCCAGGGCGAGCAGGGCTTCGGCCAGCAGCCCGGTTTCGGCCCGCAGGGCGGGTTCGGCCAGCAGGAGTCGTTCGGCCAGCAGCCCGGTTACGGCCAGCAGCCCGGTTACGGCCAGCAGCCCGGCTACGGCCAGGGCGGCCAGGGTCAGCCGGGCCAGCCGGGTCAGCCGGGGCAGCCGGGCCAGTACGGCGCGCCGGGCTACGGCCAGGGGGGCCAGCACGGCGCACCGGCGTACGGGCAGCAGGGCTGGGGCCCCGGCGGCGCCAGCGCGGCGGCGGGCCACGGCGGCCGCGGCGGCGCCCTCAAGGGCAAGGGCAAGCTGATCGGCATCATCGCCGGCGTGGTCATCGCCCTGGTGATCCTCCTCGTGCTGTTCCTCACGGTGTTCAGCGGCGGGGACAGCGCCGAGGACGCGGCGGAGGAGTACTTCGACGCCGTCGCCGACAACGACTACGAGAAGGCCTGCGAGCTCTCCAGCGAGGACTCCCAGCAGGAGCAGTTCGAGACCTTCGACGGCGTCGACGACTGCGCCGGGCTGGCCGACGAGATCGAGTCCGCCGGCGACGAGGGCGGTTTCTCGACCGAGGACTTCGAGATCTCGACCGAGATCACGAAGGTGACCGAGAACGGTGACGAGGCGACGGTCGAGTTCGACTACACGACCGAGTACACGGGCGACGACGAGGACATCCGCGACGCCGTCGGCGACGAGGCCGAGGAGGGCTCCGACGAGCTCGAGATGGTCCGCGAGGACGGCGAGTGGAAGGTCGTCGACGGGCTCTGAGGCCCGCGACCACCCGCTCGAGCACCGGGGCCCCGCCGCTCCGTCGGCGGGGCCCCGGTGCGCTTCCCCGCCGTGCCACCATTGCCGCTCGTGAAGGCCTTCCGCTGCCGCGTGTGCGACAACGCGCTCTACTTCGACAACTCCCGGTGCGTCTCGTGCGGCACGGCCCTGGGCTTCTCCCGCGCCGAGCGGGCGATGGTTCCCGTCGACGACGAGGGGCGGTACGTCGACGCCGGCGGCACGGCGTGGCACACGTGCTCGCTGCGGCGCGCGGTCCGCTGCAACTGGCTCAGCGCGGAGCCGGGCACGCCCTGCGGGGCCTGCGCGCTGACCCGCACCCGCCCGGCCGACGACGACGCGGAGGGCCTCGCCCAGCTGCCGACCGCCGAGGCGGCCAAGCGCCGGCTGGTGCACGAGCTCGACGTGCTGGGCTTCCCCGTCGTGGGTCGTGACGAGGACCCGGACACGGGCCTGTGCTTCGACATGCTGAGCAGCGTCGAGGAGAACGTCGTCATCGGGCACGCCAGCGGCGTCATCACCATCGACCTCGCCGAGACCGACGACGCCCGCCGAGAGCGCGTGCGGGTCGAGCTGGGAGAGCCCTACCGCACGATGCTGGGCCACCTGCGCCACGAGGTGGGCCACTACGTGGAGTTCAAGCTCGTGACGGGCGACGCGCTCCTGACCCGGTGCCGCGAGCTGTTCGGGGACGACACCCGCGACTACCAGGCGGAGATCGACCGGCACTACTCCGAGGGCCCGCCCGACGACTGGCAGCGGCGCTACATCACGACGTACGCGACGATGCACCCGTTCGAGGACTTCGCCGAGACCTTCGCGCACTACCTGCACATCTCCGACACCGTCGACACGGCCGTCGAGCAGGGCCTGCTGACGGTCAACCCGTCGGTGTTCGGCTCCTTCCGCGACCTGGTGGTCGGGGTCTGGGTGCCGCTGAGCATCGCGCTCAACGAGATCAACAAGTCCATGGGGAAGGACGACCTCTACCCGTTCGTCATCCCCGACCCCGTGCTCGACAAGCTGGACTTCGTCGCCGCCCTCGCCGAGTCCGGCGCCGGCAGCGACGCCGACGTCTGAGGAGGAACACGTGCGCGGACTGCGGACGACGCTCGGCACCATGGTGGCGCTGGTGTTCGCCCTGGTGCTGCCCCTCGCCCTCGTGGCGTCGTGGGCGGACACCGAGGTGGACGACACCGACGCCTACGTCGAGAACGTGAGCGACGTGGCCCGCGACGAGGTCGTGCGCGCCGAGGTCGTGGACCGGCTGGGTACGGCGGTCACCGCCGCCGTCGAGGGCCGCCTGGGCGGCGTCGAGCTGCCCGCGGCCGTCCAGGAGGTCGTCGACGCGACCGTGGAGGACGTGCTCGACAGCGACGAGCTGGTGGCCGCGTGGGAGGAGGCGAACCGCTCGGCCCACGAGCAGTTCCTCGCGATCATGGACGGCCGCGGCGACGGGGAGAGCTTCGAGGTCTCCCTGCGGCCGCTGCTGGACGCGGCGCTGGAGGAGCTCGGGGCGCGGGGCGTGCCCACCGGCGCCGTGCCCGAGGGGGCCATGACGTTCCGGGTGGCCTCGGGTGAACGCCTGGCCGACGTGCGCGACGGCTACACCAGCGTCGTGGGCGCGGGCACGCTCCTGCCCGTCCTCGCCGTGGTGCTGCTCGTCGTGGCCCTCGCGCTGCCCGCCGGACGCTCGCGCCTGGGTGTCGGGCTCGTCGCGGCGATCGGCGCGGCCATCACCTCGGGGGCCCTGCTCGCCGTTCTCGGCGTCGGGGCCGACGTGGCCGAGCTGCAGGTCGACCCGGCCGACCGCGACCTGGCCTCGGCGGTGCTCGAGGTGCTGCTCGCCGGCCTGCGGACCCGGGCGCTGACCGCGCTCGTCGTCGCCGTCGTCGTCGCCGTGCTGCTCGTCGTCGCGCTCGCGGTGGTACGCCGGCGCCGTCCCGCAGCGCCGCCGCGCGCGGCGTACTGAGGCCTGCCGCACGGTCGTCGCGCCTGCGCCGCGCGGCTGCCGCGCGACGGGGGACGTCCGCCGATGGCCGCTGCGGGGCCTGCAGCGGTTAAGTTGCCCAGATGACGAAGAGAACCGTGCCCGTGCTCGCCGAGCGCGCGGAGTCCTACCTGGTGTCCCGGGCCCGCGAGACGACCGAGCCCGTCACGTCCGGCGAGCTGGCCCGCGCGCTGGTGCGCGAGGGCGAGCCGCAGGTCATGCAGCGCAGCGTCGGACCGGTCCTGCAGCACGTGGCGGCGTACGGCTCCGTCTCCTGGTCGCGCAACCTCGTGGCCTGGGTGGTCGACGAGAAGACCGGCGAGCCAAGCGAGCACGTGAGCGGCCTCGGCGACGCCGCCGAGGTGCGCGCCACCACGCACCGCCGCCTGTCCACGGGCGTCTGGGGCTGAGGCCCCCGGCCGGTCGGGGCGACCCGGTCGGCCCCCCGGTCGGCCCCCCGGCGGCTCAGACCGCCGGCAGCTCGAACCAGGCCACCGTGCCGCCGTCCGGGCGCGCCAGCAGCCCGATGGTGCCGCCGTGGGCCTCGACGACGCGCCGGCACGTGGCCAGCCCGAGACCCGATCCGTCGCCACCGGCGGCGTCGAGGCGCACCAGCGGCTCGAACGCCCGCTCCGCGTCCGCGGGGTCGATGCCGGGGCCGTCGTCGGTGACCTCGACCCGCCAGCCCGCCTCGACGCGCCGCGCCCCCACCTCGACGGTGGGGGTGGGCCCGGCGTGCTTGGCCGCGTTGCCGAGCAGGTTGGCGAGCACCGCGGAGAGCTGCACGGGGTCGCCCGGCACGGTGGGCAGCGGCCCGACCTCGAGCCGGGTCCCGGCGAGCGCGTCCCCGAGGTCGGCGACGACGGACGCCGTGGTCGTGGCGAGGTCGACGGGCCGGCGCTGGAGGCTCCCGCCGACCCGGGCGTAGGCCAGCACCTCCGCGACGAGGGTCCGCATGCGGTCCGCGCCGCGCTGGGCGGTGCGCAGGGACTCGACGGCGTCGGCCGGCACGGCGCCCAGCTGCAGCTCCAGCAGCTGCAGGGCCATCGCCACGGTGGCCAGCGGGTTCGCGAGGTCGTGGCTGACCTGCCCGGCGAAGGCGGCGAGGTGCTCGTTGGAGCGCTCGAGCTCGGCCCGCAGGTCCTCGGCGGAGCGCAGGGCGGACTGCAGGGCACGGGTGCGCCGGTCCAGCTCGAGCACGTCGACGACCCGGTCGGCCAGGTGGGCCAGCGAGCGCACGTGGGCGGCGTCGGGCTCGCGCGGCTGGTCGTCGAAGACGCAGAGGGTGCCGATGACGGTGCCGTCGGGCGTGCGGAGCGGGTGGCTGGCGTAGAAGCGGATCGAGCCGCGCTCGCCCGTCACGAAGGGGTGGTCGGCGAAGCGGGGGTCGAGGCGGGCGTCCCCGGTGACGACCGGCTCGTCGCCGTCGACCGCGACGGCGCACATGGTGTGCTCGCGCCGCACCACGGTGGGGGCCATGCCCACGACGGCGACCTGGTGCTGCGCTCCGGCGGTGAAGATGTTGACCGAGGCGAGCGGCACCCCGGCGACCAGCGCGGCCGTCTCGACGACGCCCTGGAGCGCGGCCGGGGGCTGGTCGAGCACCCGGTACTCCGCGATCAGGGTCTCCGCGCTCACCCGTGGGCCTCCCGCTCTCGGTCGTCCGCGCCGCGGCGCGGTCAGGTGGGCACGGTAGCCGCCGGGGCGCCGGTGACGGGCACCGACCGGGCTGTGACCCCGGCGACGGGTGCGGCCTGCCTACGCTGGGGGCCATGAGCGAGGACAGCGGGCCGGGCTACGTCATCAAGGGCGGTGGGTTCGACCGGGACATGAACTACATCCCGGACCGGATCACGGCGGTCGACCCGGCGACGGGTGAGCCGCGGCGTCCCGCGCACGGCCCCGCCGACGTGCCGCTGTGGCCGGTCGAGCCGGGTCGCTACCGCCTCGTCGCGGCGAAGGCCTGCCCCTGGGCCACCCGCGCGATCATCGTGCGGCGCCTGCTCGGGCTGGAGGACGTCCTCTCCCTCGGCACGCCGGGCCCCACGCACGACCAGCGCTCCTGGACCTTCGACCTCGACCCCGACGGCCGGGACCCGGTGCTCGGCGTCGAGCGGCTGCAGGAGTCGTACTTCCGGCGCTACCCCGACTACCCCCGCGGCATCACCGTGCCGGCGATCGTCGACGTCGCCAGCGGCGAGGTCGTCACCAACGACTTCCCGTGGATCACCCACGACCTCTTCCACGAGTGGCGCGACCACCACCGCGCGGACGCCCCCGACCTGTGGCCCGACGACCTCCGCGAGGAGATGGACGTCGTCGACAAGCGGGTCTTCACGGAGGTCAACAACGGCGTCTACCGCTGCGGCTTCGCGGGCTCCCAGGAGGCGTACGACGCGGCGTACGACCGGCTGTTCACCGCCCTCGACTGGCTGGAGGAGCGGCTGGCCGACCGGCGGTTCCTCCTGGGCGACCGGCTGACGGAGTCCGACGTGCGGCTGTTCACGACGCTGGTGCGCTTCGACGCGGTCTACCACGGCCACTTCAAGTGCAACCGGCAGAAGCTGACCGAGCTCCCCGTCCTCTGGGCGTACGCGCGGGACCTCTACCAGCTGCCCGGCTTCGGCGAGAGCACGGACTTCGACCAGATCAAGGCGCACTACTACGTGGTGCACAGCGACATCAACCCGACGCAGGTCGTGCCGAAGGGCCCGGACCTGTCGGGCTGGACGACGCCGCACGGGCGCGAGGCGCTCGGGCCCACGCCCGCCTTCGCCCGCTGAGCCGGGCCCGTCCGGGCGAACGAGAATCAGCCGCAAGGTACCCCCTGGGGGTATGGTCGCGGCGGCATCGGGCGGACGGTCAGGAGGAGCGATGGGGCACGGTCACGGGCACGGCCACGGCGGCCCGGGCGGTCACGGCGCCCACGGGGCCGGCCGGGCGGCGGACCGTCGCCGGCTCCGCATCGTGCTCGCGGTCACCGGCTCGATCATGGTGCTCCAGGCCGTGGGGGGCCTGCTGACCGGGTCGCTGGCGCTGGTCGCCGACTCCGCACACATGGCGATGGACGCCGGTGGCGTGCTGCTGGCGCTGGGTGCGTCGTACGTCGCGGCGCGGCCGGCGGGGGAGCGCTCCACGTTCGGCTACCACCGGGCCGAGGTGGTCGCGGCGCTGGCGAACGCGGTGGTGCTGCTGGGGCTCTGCGCCGTGCTGCTGTGGTTCGGGGCGAGCCGACTCGTCGACCCGGGCGAGGTCGACGCGGGCCCGATGATCCTGTTCGCGCTCAGCGGCCTCGTCGCCAACGGCGTGTCCATGGCGGTGCTGAGCCGCTCCGACACCGGCTCGCTCAACCTGCGCGGGGCGCTCATGGAGGTCGTGGCCGACCTGCTCGGCTCGGTCTTCGCGATCGCCGCCGGCGTCGTGATCCTGGTGACCGGGTGGCAGCGCGCCGACCCTGTCGCCTCCCTGCTCATCGCCGTGATGATCCTGCCCCGCGCCGTGAGCCTCGCCCGGGACGCCCTGCGGGTGCTGCTGGAGGTGGCGCCCGACGACCTCGACCTCGCCGCCGTCACCGCCCACATCCGGTCGATGGACGGCGTGCTCGACGTGCACGACCTCCACGCCTGGACCATCACGTCGGGGCTGCCGTCGCTGTCGGCGCACGTCACCGTGACCGAGGAGGCGCTGGCGCAGCACGGGGTGGGCGGGATGCTCGACCGGATCAGCCACTGCGTGGCGGAGCACTTCGAGGTGCGCCACGCGACGTTCCAGATCGAGCCCGCGACCCACCGCGCCCACGAGGACCTCGGCGAGGCCCACTGAGGCCGCGGGACCCACGGCGGGCGGGCGCCCGCCGTACGGGTTCGTGCCGGCGCTCAGCTGAGGGGCGGGCCGTCCACCGGGTAGCCGCCCTCCTGGCCGGCGATGGTGCCGCCGAGGCTGGCGCCGCCGCCCTGGTCGTCGTCCTGCTGGTGCCGCTCGACGTCCCGCTCGGCCGGCACCTGCTCCTCGTCCGTCCGAGCGGTCTGCGGCGGGGTGTCCTCGCCGGCGACGGCGGAGAGGTCGATCTCGGGGCGGTCGTCGTGTGCGCTCATGGATCGAACGTAGCCACGGCGCCGGGCCCGCCCAAGGCTGCCGGACCAGCGCCCCCGAACGGCCGCCTCGTCGACACCCGGCGGTCGCCGGGCTCGCTCCGGCTCAGTCCCGCTCGACCTCGCTGCGCAGCTTCAGCACCACGGTGCCGTCCTCCTGCTCGATGACGTAGGCCGGGTCGTCGTCGCTGCCGTTGCGGGTGACCTCGTTGCCCTTCGTCGTGCGCGTGACCTTGTCGTGGTGCACCTCGGTGACCGTGCCGCTCGCCTCCGAGCTGCCCCACTTCCACGTGACCGTCGTCCCCTTGCGGATGCTCATCTCGTCAACGTACGTCGGGGGTCCTCAGGTGCGCGCCGGTCTCGCCCGCCGGCGCCCGGTCCGCTACCGTGGTGGCGCCCAGTGACCTGGGTCACAACACTACACACCCGACGACCCGACCGGCGCCCCACCCCCGCGCCGTACCGGGGCCGTCACGACGAGCCCGACGGCGGTGACCCCGCGGCCGGGCGAGGAGCGGGCCATGACGATCCTGACCGGCGCGCCGACCGCACACGAGTCGGCCGACTGCGAACCGGACTACGTGCAGCTGCTGACGCCCGAGGGCGAGCGGCGCGAGCACCCGGACCACCACTTCGACGGCGACGACGACCTCGTCCGCACGATGCACCGCGACATGGTGCTCGTGCGGCGCGTCGACACCGAGGCCACCGCGCTGCAGCGCCACGGCGAGCTCGGCATCTGGGCCCAGCTGCTCGGCCAGGAGGCGGCCCAGGTCGGCGCCGCCCACGCCACCCGGCCCCAGGACTTCTTCTTCCCGACCTACCGCGAGCACGGCGTCGCGTGGGTGCGGGGCGTCGACCCCGCCCACCTGCTGGGCCTGTTCCGCGGCGTCGACCACGGCGGCTGGGACCCGGCGGAGCACAACGTCGGTCTCTACACGATCGTCATCGGCGCGCAGACGCTCCACGCGGTCGGCTACGCCATGGGCCTCACCGCCGACGGCTGCGTCGGCACCGGTGACCCGGCCCGCGACGCCTGCGCGATCGCGCACTTCGGCGACGGCGCCTCCAGCCAGGGCGACGTGCTGGAGTCGTTCGTCTTCGCCGCGACCTACGACGCGCCCGTCGTCTTCTTCTGCCAGAACAACCAGTGGGCCATCTCGGCCCCGATCGAGCGCCAGTCGCGCACGCCGCTGCACTGGCGGGCCCCGGCGTTCGGCTTCCCCGGGGTGCGGGTCGACGGCAACGACGCGCTCGCGACGTACGCCGTCATGCGGTCGGCGACCGACCGGGCGCGCTCGGGCGAGGGCCCCGTGCTCGTCGAGGCCTACACCTACCGGATGGGCGCCCACACCACGACGGACGACCCGACCCGCTACCGCTCCGGCGCCGACGTCGACGCCTGGCGCCGCAAGGACCCGATCGCGCGCGTCGAGACCTACCTGCGCCGCGCCGACGCGATCGACGACGCCTACCTCGCCGCCTTGGACCAGGAGGCGGCCGACCTCGGGGCCGACCTGCGCCGGCGCTGCCGCGAGCTGCCGGACCCGGCGCCCCTCGCGCTCTTCGACCACGTGTACGCCGACACGCCTCCCGAGCTGGCGGAGCAGCGCGACGCCTACGCGGCGTACCTCGCGCAGTTCGACGCGCCGGCCGCGACGACGCCGGGGGTCTCCCGATGAGCCGCGTGACCCTGGCCAAGGCGCTGAACGCCGGCCTGCGGGCGGCCATGGAGGCCGACGACAAGGTCGTGCTGATGGGCGAGGACGTGGGCCGGCTCGGCGGCGTCTTCCGCGTCACCGACGGTCTGCAGAAGGACTTCGGGGAGCGCCGCGTGCACGACTCGCCGCTCGCCGAGTCCGGCATCGTCGGCACGGCGATCGGCATGGCGATGCGCGGCTACCGGCCCGTCGTGGAGATCCAGTTCGACGGGTTCGTCTACCCGGCGTACGACCAGATCGTCTGCCAGCTCGCGAAGATGTCCTACCGCTCCCAGGGACGGGTGCGGCTGCCCGTCGTCATCCGCATCCCGTTCGGCGGCGGCATCGGGGCGGTCGAGCACCACAGCGAGAGCCCGGAGGCGCAGTTCGCGCACACGCCCGGCCTGAAGGTGGTGGCCTGCTCGAACCCCGTCGACGCCTACTGGATGATCCAGCAGGCGATCGCCTGCGACGACCCGGTGATCTTCCTGGAGCCGAAGCGGCAGTACCACGGCGACAAGGCCGAGCTCGACACCACCGCCGAGCCGCCGCCGTTCCTCGCCTCTCGCGTCGTGCGCCCGGGCACCGACGCCACGCTCGTCACCTACGGCCCCATGGTGCGCACGTGCCTCGCCGCCGCCGAGGCCGCCGTGCCCGAGGGCCGGTCGCTCGAGGTGATCGACCTGCGCACGCTCTCCCCGCTCGACCTCGGCCCCGTCGTGGAGTCCGCGCGTCGCACGGGCCACGTCGTCGTCGCCCACGAGGCCCACACCAACCTCGGCATGGGGGCGGAGGTCGCCGCCCGCGTGAGCGAGCAGTGCTTCTACTCCCTCGAGGCGCCCGTGCTGCGGGTCGGCGGCTTCGACGTGCCCTACCCCGCCGCCCGCAACGAGCACCACTTCCTGCCCGACCTCGACCGCGTGCTCGACGCCGTCGATGCGTCCCTGGCCTTCTGAGGAGCCCGCCCGTGCCCGAGTTCAACCTGCCCGACGTCGGCGAGGGCCTCACCGAGGCCGAGATCGTCGCCTGGCACGTGAAGGTCGGCGACGTGGTCGAGGTCAACGACCCGATCGTCGACATCGAGACCGCCAAGTCGGTGGTCGAGCTGCCCAGCCCGTACGCCGGGGAGGTCACCGCCCTGCTCGTCGAGGTCGGCGAGACCGTCGCCGTCGGGACGCCGATCATCGCCGTCGGCGAGCCGGCGTCTGCGGTGGGTGAGGAGCCCCGCGAGCGGAGCGAGCCGGCGTCTGCGGTGGGTGAGGAGCCCCGCGAGCGGAGCGAGCCGGCGTCTCGAACCCCCCACGAGCCCATCGACACCAACGTCCCGCCGGAGGGCAACGCGACCCTCGTCGGCTACGGCCCCCGCGAGACCGGTACGGCGCGCCGCCCCCGCCGCGCGCCCGCGGCGGTGGCCGTCGCCCCGCCCGCCGGGGTGCTGGCGAAGCCCCCCGTGCGCCGGCTGGCGGCCGACCTCGGCGTCGACCTGGCGGCGCTGACGCCGACGGGCCCGCACGGTGACGTCACGCGGGAGGACGTGCAGCGGGCCGCCGCCCCCGCCGCCCCCGCCCCGACCCCCGCCGGGCAGCAGGCCCCCGCGGCGGTGCGGGCCGCCGTACCGGACGGGGTCGGGGAGACGCGCGAGCCGGTCAAGGGCGTCCGGAGGGCGATGGCCGAGGCGATGGTGGCCTCGGCGTTCTCGGCGCCGCACGTGACGATCTGGACGACGGTGGACGTGAGCGCGTCCACGGCGTACCTCGCCCGGTTGCGGGCGCGGCGCGACTTCGCCGACCTGCCCGTCTCCCCGCTGCTGCTCGTGGCGCGGGCCGTCACGCTCGCGGTGCGCCGCACGCCGCTGCTCAACTCCTGGTTCGACGCCGACGCGGCGGACGGCGCCGGGGAGGTCGTGCTGCGCGAGCGGGTGAACCTCGGCATCGCGGCCGCGACGCCGCGCGGGCTGGTGGTGCCGAACGTGAAGGCGGCGGACACGCTGTCGCTGCCGGGGCTCGCCCGGGCGATCGGCGAGCTGGTCGCGACGGCGCGCGAGGGACGCACGGCGCCGGCCGACCAGGCCGGGGGCACGTTCACCATCACCAACGTCGGGGTGCTCGGCATCGAGGGCGGGACGCCCATCATCAACCCGGGCGAGTCGGGGATCCTCTGCCTCGGCGCCGTCCAGCGCCGCCCGTGGGTGGTGACGGACGCGGACGGCACGGAGACGCTGGCGCCGCGCGACGTGGTCACGCTGACGCTGAGCTTCGACCACCGCCACGTCGACGGGGCGACGGGGGCGGCGTTCCTCACCGACGTCGCGAGCGTGCTGGAGGACCCGGCGAACGCGCTGCTGCTCTGAGGTCGGCGCACCCGCGGGGGGCGTCCCCGCGGGTGCGTGCCCGACCGCCCCACGATTGAAACGTTTTAGAAACAGGCCCTCCGTAGCGTCCGGCTGCCAGCACGACCCTCCCCCCGGGGCGTGACGCCGGCACCCGTCCCCCGCGGCCACGAGAGGTCTGTCTTGTCCTTGCTGCCTGCCTTCACCCGCTCCGGAGCGCCCCGCGCCCGGAGCGCCACCCGGAACGCCGTCCGAGCGCTCAGCGGCGCCGCGCTCGTCGCGGCGACCCTGTCCGCGGGCGTCGCGTCCGCCGCCCCGACCACCGCACCCTCCGGCGACGACTGGGAGGTGGAGGTCGTCCCCGGCGGTTACGAGGTGACCGTCGACCTCGACGCGCCGCTGCCGATCGTCTCCGACGCGCCCACCATCGTGGTCGACGGCCAGTCGCTCGGCGTCGCCACGGAGTCCGCCGACGGCCTCAGCCTCGCGGCCGTCACCACGGACGCCTCGGTGCTGCGCGCCCGCACCGTCGAGCCCGGCTGGGCCAGCACGGCGCCGACCGGCGCCGCCGGCCTCGCCGCCGAGGCGCCCGCCGCGACCCCCGAGGCGTCCGCGCTCGCGGCGCTGGCCGACGACCCGGCCGCGCTCGGTGACCTCGCCTGGGACGAGGCGGTCTACTCCTTCGGCGACCAGTCCGTCGACCTCGCCGCAATCGGCGGCATCCGCGGCGAGATGGAGGGCAAGCTCTACCTCCCCGAGGGTGACGAGGCCCGGCCCACGGTCGTGCTGCTGCACGGCCGCCACAGCTACTGCTACGGCACCGGGGACGCCAACCCGGACCGCTGGCCCTGCTCGGCCACGCAGCTGTCGATCCCCAGCTACCTCGGGTACGACGGCACCGCCCGCACCCTGGCCAGCCACGGGTACGCCGTGGTGTCGATCTCGGCGAACGCGATCAACGCCAACGACAACCAGCTCGCGGCCGACCAGGGCGCCGTCGCGCGCGGCCAGCTCGTGCTCGACACCCTCGACCTGCTCGCCGACGCCTCGGCCGGCGAGCCCGTCGTCCTCCACGACGCCGCGACGGACGCGGACGTCACGCTCGACGCGGCGCTCGACGCCGGCACGGCGGCCGTGGCGGAGCGCTCCGAGGGCTTCGTCGGCGGGTACGACGCGCCCGACGACCTCGCCGCGAGCGACCTCGTCGGTCGCTTCGACCTCACCAACGTCGGCCTCATGGGCCACTCCCGCGGCGGCGAGGGCATCACGTCGGCGGCGACGCTCAACGGCGCCCGCGACGAGCCCTTCGGCTTCACCTCGGTGCTGCCGCTGGCCCCGGTCGACTTCGGCCGCATGACGGTGCCCGGCCTCGCGATGAACGTCGTGCTGCCCTACTGCGACGGCGACGTCAGCAACCAGCAGGGCCAGCACATGCTCGACGACAGCCGCTACGCGTTCGGCGACGACGCGCTGCGCTCGGGCACGTGGGTGATGGGCGCGAACCACAACTTCTACAACACGGTCTGGACCCCGGGCGTCTACCGCTACAGCGTCAGCGACGACTGGAGCGGCACGAACCCCGCCAGCGCCCGCGCCACCGAGCCGGTCTGCGGCACCGCCCCGAGCACCGCTGCGACGTCGATCCGCATGACGGCGCAGGAGCAGTACGACCAGGGCACGTCGTACATGGCCGCCTGGTTCCGCCTCACGCTCGGCGGCGAGGAGCAGTTCCTGCCGATGTTCGACGGCACGGGCGCGGTCCCGGCCGCCCTCGGTGCCGAGGACGTCCGCACGCAGGCCACCGCGCCCGCGTCGGCCCGCTCGACGGTCGCGACGTTCGAGCAGACCAGCTCGCTCATCCGCACCACGACGGGCGCCACGGCGACCGTCTGCGCCTCGCTCGGCGGCCGCACCGTCGGCCAGACCCTGCCGGCCTGCGCCACCACCGCGCAGTCGGCCCAGGTGCCGCACTGGACGCCCGCGTCCAACGCGACCAACGTGCCCGCCACGCCGATGACCCGGCTGAGCTGGACCGCCGCGGGCGCCGGGCTGCGCGTGGCCGTACCGGCCGCGCGCCGTGACGCCAGCCCGTACGAGCGCCTGTCGCTCAAGGTGGCGGCCGACGAGACCGTCGTCGGCGGCACCGACGCCACCCTCACCGTCGTCGACGGCACGGGTGCCCGCTGGTCCGCGCTGGTCTCCGAGCTCAACCCGCAGGCCCTGCGCCGCCTCCCGTCCTCGGACACGGCGACGAGCGCCAGCACGCTGGGCAAGATCGTCCTCCAGCAGCTGGCGGTGCCGCTCGGCACGCTGTCGGCCGCCGGGCTCGACCTGGGCGACCTCCGCGAGGTGAGCCTCACGGGCGCCCCGGTCGAGGGCGGTGCCACGACCGGCGGTGCCTACCTGTCCGACCTCGCGTTCGAGTCGTCCGCCGTGGGCGACCTCGGGGTCGGCGACCTGCCCGTCGTCGAGGTCTTCGCCCCGGCCACCGAGGAGGGCGACGCGCCCGGCACGACCGACGTCGCCGTCCACCTCGACCGCCCGGCCACGTCGACCGTCACCGGCTACGTCTCCCTGCTCGGCTCGGGCACCGCCCGCGCCGGCGCCGCCATGGAGCGCGTCGACTTCGCCCCGGGCGAGACCTGCCGGGTCGTCACCGCCACGCTCAACGGCGACACGACGGCCAGCACGACCGCGTCGACCGCGCTCAAGGCGTCGGTGGTCAACACCCGCGGCGCCGTCATGGGCACCGACTCCATCGTCTTCGCCACGATCCGCGAGGACGACGGCACCGTCGCCGCCACCCCGACCGGCACCGCGGTGCCGGAGCTGCCGCCCGTCGGCACCAGCGGCGACCCGTGCGCCGAGCTGGCCACCCTCACCGGCGGCGAGCTCGACGTGGCGGCGTCGGTCACCCCCGGTACGGCGCTCGCCGTCACCGCGGGCGGCTTCCGCGCCGGCGAGTCCGTCACGGTGACCGCGCCCGGCGTCGAGCCGGTACGGGTCGTCGCGGACGGCGACGGCGTCGCGACGGCGAGCCTCGCCGTACCGGCCGACACCGCGCGCGGTGCCCTGGCGCTCACCGCCACCGGCGCCGGCACGGGCCGGGTCGTCGAGGGCTCGACCCTCGTGCGGGACACCACCAGCCTCACCGCGCCGGCGACGGCGACGGGCTCGTTCGGCACGGCGGCGACGGTCGTCGTCGAGGTCGGCACGCCCGAGGGTGCGCCGGGGGCGACCGGCACCGTCGAGGCCCTGTGGGGCACCGGCGCGGTCGCGACCGCCGCGGTCGTCGACGGCCGGGCCACGCTGCGCCTGCCGGCGTCGTGGCGCCCGGGCACCTACCGGGTCGGCCTGCGCTACCTCGGTGACGACACGACGACCCCCGCCACCGGCGGCGTCGTGGTCACCGTCGGCAAGGCCCGCTCCACGCTGCTGGTCTCGGCGTGGCCGCAGCCGATCCCGGCGGGCCGCACCGGCACGCTCGGCATCCAGGTGGGCAACTCGAGCGGTGCGCCGTACAACGGCACCGCCCAGGTGGTCTACGGCGACGTGCGCCTCGTGGCGAACGTCCGCAACGGCCTCGCCCGGGTGACGCTGCCCGCGATGCCGACCGGCTGGTACCGCCTGCGGGTCTGGACGGACGCGAACCACCCGACCATCGCGGCCGCCGGCGCGTCATTCTCGGTGCCCGTGCGCCGCTGACCGAACCGCAGCACCTGTAGTACCGCAGCACCGACGGGAGGGCCGTCGCCGGGAGACCGGCGGCGGCCCTCCTCGCCGTACCCCGGGCGTCAGGCGGCTCGGCGCCCCGTGCAACGCGGTGTCCGGGCTGCTGCACACGCGTCCGGCGCCTGTCCCAGACGCTGCAGCACCGCAGGTGACCTCAGCACCGCAGCAGACGGCCGGCCGGTACGGCGTGGCCCCCGGGGCGCGTCAGGAACCGGCGCGCTCCGCCTCGCCGCGCAGCACGCAGAACTCGTTGCCCTCGGGGTCGGCCAGCACGGCCCAGCCGGTGCCGTCCTCGGCGCGCAGGTCGTCGACGAGGGTGGCGCCCATGCCGAGGAGCCGCTCGACCTCGGCGTCGCGCCGGTCGTCCTCACCGCTCGGGGCGAGGCAGAGGTGCAGGCGGTTCTTGACCGTCTTGGGCTCGGGGACGCGCAGGAACAGCAGGTCGCGGCCGTCCGGCAGCGTCATGCCGGTCTCCTCGTCGTCGCCGTCCGCGTCGTCGTCGAAGACCGGCAGCTCGAGCACGCGGCCCCACCAGGCGGCCAGGGCGCGGGGGTCGGCGCAGTCGACGCAGATGTTCACGATGTGCAGGCTCATCGCAGCACCGTGCCACGGCGGACCCTGCGAGGAAAGCCTGGGGTCTGCGGCCCAGGCGTCGACCGCGGACCACAGGTCTCCCCGCCCGGGCGGGGAGACCCCAGGGGCCCTCAGAACAGGTAGCGCCGCGAGCGCTGCGCGACGGAGCCGGCGCCGGCGACGAGCAGGCGCGACAGCTCGTGCTCGAGCACGGAGCCGACGCGGGCGCAGAACGCCTCGGGCTCCTCGGCGGCGTCGGGCTGCTCGGGCACGACGACGTCGACCACCCCGCGCGCCGCCAGGTCGAGCGCCCGCACCTGCTGGGCCCGGGCCATCTCGGCGGCGTGGTCGAGGTCGCGGTGCACGATCGCGCTCGCGCCCTCGGGCGGCAGGGGAGAGAGCCACGCGTGCTGCGCCGCGACGACCCGGTCGGCCGGCAGGAGCGCGAGCGCCCCGCCGCCGTTGCCCTCGCCGAGCATGAGGCACAGCGTCGGGGCGTCGAGGGTCACGAGGTCGGCCAGGCAGCGGGCGATCTCGCCGGCCAGCCCGCCGTTCTCCGCGTCGGCCGAGAGCGCGGCGCCCTGGGTGTCGATGACGCTGACGAGCGGCAGCTTGAGGTCGGAGGCCAGCCGCATCCCGCGCCGGGCCTCGCGCAGCGCCTCCGGTCCCATGGGCCGCTCCCGCGTCTGCCCGCGCCGGTCCTGGCCGAGGAACACGCAGGGGGCGTCGCCGAAGCGGGCCAGGGCGATGATGAGCCCCGGGTCCGCCTCGCCCTCGCCCGTGCCGTTGAGCAGCACGACGTCGCTGGCGGCGTACTTCAGGAGGCGGCGCACGCCCGGGCGCTCCGGGTCGCGCGAGCGGGTGACGGCGTCCCACGTCTCCACGTCGGGTACGGCGTCCAGCACCGGCGCGGGCACCGTGCCCACGCCCTGGCGCCGGGCGAGCAGGATCGTGAGGGTGCGGTCGACGATGTCGGCGAGCTCGTGCGGGGCCAGGACGGCGTCGATGATGCCGCGGGCGTAGAGGTTCTCCGAGGTCTGCACGCCCTCGGGGAACGGCTGGCCGTAGAGCGCCTCGTAGACCCGGGGGCCGAGGAAGCCGACCAGGGCGCCGGGCTCCGCGACGGTCACGTGCCCGAGCGAGCCCCACGAGGCCATGACGCCGCCGGTGGTGGGGTGGCGCAGGTAGACGAGGTAGGGCAGCCCCGCCTTCTTGTGCGTGGCGACCGCGGCCGAGATGCGCACCATCTGCACGAACGCCGGCGTGCCCTCCTGCATGCGGGTGCCGCCCGAGACGGGCGCGGCCAGCAGGGGCAGGCCCTCGGCGGTCGCGCGCTCGACGGCGGCCACGACGCGGTCGGCGGCCGCCCGGCCGATGGAGCCGGCGAGGAACCGGAACTCCCCGAGCAGCACCGCGACGCGGCGACCGCGGATGAGCGCCTCGCCCGTCACGACCGACTCGTCGGTGCCGGCCTTCTCGGCGGCGCGGGCGAGCTCCGCGCCGTACTCCTCCGAGATCTCCCCCCGCACGGGCGGGGTGTCCCAGGAGCGCCAGCTGCCCGCGTCGAGCACGAGGTCGATCAGGTCGTGGGAGGTCAGTCGCTCGGTCACGGGGTGGACGCTAGCCCGCCGGCCGGGCCCGTGCGAGGCTCCCGTCCGACCAGGGGACCGACCGGTAACCTGGCGGCGGCCGCACGCGGGTGCGGCACGGCGATCGGATCCCCCACATGCCCCCACCCGGGAGCGCGCCGGGCCAGGACGGGCCCGTCGCGGTGACGGCGCTGCTCGCGAGCGAGCACCCCGACCTCTTCCGCGCGACCCTCGACGCGGTCCCCGACGCCGTCGTCATCGTCGACGGCCAGGGCGTGATCGTCACGGCCAACACCCAGGTCGAGGGCGTGTTCGGCTACCGGCCCGCCGAGCTCGAGCAGCAGCTGATCGAGGTGCTGGTGCCCACCCGCCTCCGCACCGGGCACCCGCGGCGCCGCTCGAGCTACACCCGGCGTCCCATGGGCCTGCTGCAGCTCGCCGCCGTGCGCCGCGACGGCACCGAGTTCCCCGCCGAGATCTCGCTCGCGCCCATCGAGCTCGGCGACGGCACCACCTGGACGGCCGCCACCGTCCGCGACATCTCCGAGCGGATCCGGCTCGAGGCCGAGTCCGAGCGCCTGCGCGACGAGATGCTCGCGACCGTCACCCACGAGCTGCGCACGCCGCTGACGGTGATCATCGGCTACGTCGACATGCTCCTCGAGCTCGACGAGACGCTGCGCCCCGAGGCCCGCCGCACGATGCTCGGCAAGGTGGCGCGCAGCGCCCACCGCGAGCTCACCCTCGTCAACGACCTCCTCACCCTGGCGACCGGCACCCTGCACGCCGTGCCCCTCGAGCTGGAGGACGTCGACCTGGACGCCCTGGTGCGGACCACCGTCGCCGAGCGCCGCACCGAGGCCGCCAGCCGGGCCGTCACCCTCGTCGCGCGGCTGTCCGACGCGGACGCCGAGCGGGGTACGGCGGGAGCCGCCGCGCGCGCGCCGGTCGCCCGCGCCGATCCGCAGCGGCTGCGGCAGGTGCTCGACAACCTGCTCGGCAACGCGCTCAAGTTCACGCCGGCCGGTGGCCGCGTCGTGCTCGGCGTCGAGGTGCTCGGCGACAGCGTGGTGCTCACCGTCGCCGACACCGGGCCGGGGATCCCGGTCGAGGAGCGGGAGCGGATCTTCGAGCGCCTCTACCGCGTGCCCACCGCCATCGCCGACGCCGTCCCCGGCACCGGTCTGGGTCTGGCCATCGTCAAGGCCATCGTCGAGGCGCACCGCGGCACCGTGGCCGTCACGAGCGAGATGGGCACCGGCAGCACCTTCACCGTGCAGCTCCCCGGCGCCCGCTGAGCCGCCGAGCCGGGCCGCTCACGGCAGGAGGCCGTGGCGGCGGGCGAGCACGGCGGCCTCGAGCCGGGTCGACGCGCCCAGCTTGGCCATCACGGCCTTCACGTAGCCCTTCACCGTGTGCAGCGTCAGGCCGAGCTCGGCCCCGATCCGCGCGTTGCCGTGCCCCAGCGCGACCAGGCCGAGCACGTCTGCCTCGCGCGGCGTGAGCGCGACGGCGGGCAGCGTCGCGCCGGGGCCCTCGCCCGTGCCCCGCGGGGTCCGCTCGGCGAGCGTGTCGGCGGTGCGCAGCAGCGCGTCACGCAGGCGCGGGTCGTCGAGCTGCCCGGCGATCAGCCGCAGGTCGGCGTACGCCGCGCGCACCCGCTCGCGCAGCGGGTCGGGCCCGGGCGCCTCGGGCGGCGGGACGGGTCGCGGCGTGGCCCGCGAGAGGACCAGCTCCTGCTCGAGGGCCCGGGCCTCGGCGGTGAGCACGTCGAGGGCCCGCCCGGCGAGGCCGCCCGGGGCGTGGAGCGCGCCGTACAGCACCGCGACGGGGCGCCGGCCGACCACCACGGGGACGGCGGCCATCGCCCGCAGGCCCTCCGCGGCGATGATCGCGTCGTAGCGGTGGGAGATGGAGCGCGAGGACAGGTAGTCGCTGAAGGCGTGCGCCCGGCCGAGGGTGATGACGCGGCCGCCGAGGCCGTGCCCGGGCTGCAGGCGGGTGCCCGCGAGGGCGCCGACGGTGCGGCCGTCGAAGGTGTCGAGGGTGACCCGGCCGTCCTCGACGCGGCCGGCGAAGGCGAGCGAGACGGCCGCGTCCCGGCGTACCCGCCCCAGCGCCTGGCGCGTCGCCGCCCGCACGTCCCCGGCGCCCACGCCCCGGTCCCGCTCCGCCATGTGCTCCCCGCCCGCCCTCGTCGCCGACGCCCGGCCCCCCTCCTCGGAGGGTGGTCGCCGGGAGGTGGGCGGCGCACGATGTGACGCCGACCACCCGTGCCGATCATAGGAGGCCCCCGTGACCGCCGCCCCCGACGTCGCCCCCGACACCACCCCCGACACCGCCCGCAGGATCGAGGGCTGGCTCGCCGAGTACGCCGCACCCGACGCCTGCGCGGCCGCGCTGCTCTGCGACCGCCACGACCCCGACGCGGTCGCGTTCACGCTCGTCGACGCCGACCTCGGGGTGCGGGCGCTGACCTACGGCGAGCTGCGCGACCTCTCCTCCCGGCTGGCCGCGGGGCTCGCCGAGCGCGGCGTCGGGCGCGGCGACGCGGTGGGGGTGCTGATGGGCAAGCGCCTGGAGTACGTCGTGACCGTCGTCGCCCTGTGGCGCCTCGGCGCCGTGCTGGTGCCGCTCTTCACGGCGTTCGCGAGCGGCGCCATCCAGGTGCGGGTGAGCGGGAGCGGCGCCCGGCTGGTCGTCACCGAGCCGTCGCAGCGGGCGAAGCTCGACGCGGTCGAGGGCGTCGAGGTGCTCGTGACCGGGCCGGAGTACGACGCGCTGCTGACCCGCGAGCCGCTGGCCGAGCCGGCGGTGGTCGGCGGCGACGGCCTGCTGGCGATGCTCTTCACAAGCGGTACGACGGGGAAGCCGAAGGGCGTGCCGATCCCGGTGCGGGCGCTGGCGGCGTTCAGCTCCTACCTCGTGCACGGGCTCGACGTCCGGCCCGACGACGTGTTCTGGAACGCCGCCGACCCGGGGTGGGCCTACGGCCTCTACTACGGCGTGCTGGGCCCGCTGGCGCAGGGCCGGACCAACGTGCTCGTCGACGCCGGCTTCTCGCCGGACCTCACGCGGCGGGTGATCGAGCGTCTCGGCGTGACGAGCTTCGCGGGCGCGCCCACGATGTACCGCGCCATGTCGAAGGACCCCTCCTTCACCGGCTTCACGCTGCGGCGCGCCTCGTCGGCGGGCGAGCCGCTGACGCCCGACGTCGTCGCGTGGGGCGAGCGGGCGCTCGGCGTGGAGGTGCGCGACCACTACGGCCAGACAGAGCACGGCATGTGCATCGTCAACTGCTGGGCCGACGGCGTGCGCGAGCCGGTGCGGCCCGGGTCGATGGGTCCGGCGCTGCCCGGGTTCGCCGCGGGGATGGTCGAGGGCCAGATCGCGCTGGACGTCGAGGGCTCGCCGCTGATGTTCTTCCGCGGCTACCACGACGCGCCGGAGAAGTCGGCCGAGCGCTTCACCCGCGACGGTCGCTGGTACCTCACCGGCGACACCGGCCGCGTCGACGAGGACGGGCACTTCTACTTCTCGGCCCGCGACGACGACGTCATCCTCGCCGCCGGCTACCGCATCGGCCCGTTCGACGTGGAGAGCGTGCTCGTCACCCACCCCGCCGTCGTCGACGTGGCCGTGGTGGGCAAGCCCGACGAGGTGCGCGGCGAGGTCGTCGCGGCGTACGTCGTGCTGGCGTCCGGCACCGAGCCCACCGACGACCTGGCCCACGACCTGCAGCAGCTGGTGCGCAACGAGTACTCGGCCCACGCCTACCCGCGCATCGTGCACTTCGTCGCGGAGCTGCCGAAGACCCCCAGCGGGAAGGTGCAGCGCTACCTGCTGCGCCGCCGCGAGGACTGAGGCCCGCTCTCGGTGGTCGAGGCTGGGTTGCTCTGGCCCCGGTGGTTGAGGTGGGTTGCTCTGGCAACCTCTCGAAACCAGGCCCGGGTGTCGTGGTGGTTTCGAGGGCCGCTGGCGCGGCCACCTCAACCACCGGTCTGACGTGGCCGCGTGCGGTGGTTGAGGTGGGTTGCTCTGGCAACCCCTCGAAACCACGCCCGGGTGTCGTGGTGGTTTCGAGGGCCGCTAGCGCGGCCACCTCAACCACCGGATCGGACCCTGGCGCGGCCACCTCGACCACCGGAACGCCGCTGGCGGCCACCTCGACCACCGGAACGCCGCTGGCGCGGCCACCTCGACCACCGGGACTCGCTCAGAGCAGCGTGGACCAGTAGTCCCAGAACCGCTCGAGGATCAGCACGACGACGACGAGGTACACCGCCACCACGCCCAGCAGCGACCACCTCCGGGCGGCGCGGACGGCGCCGGACCGCGCGAGGCCGGCGCCGAGCACCCCGGCCTCGGCGTTGCGCACGGTCACG
Source organism: Nocardioides sp. ChNu-153 (assembly GCF_030466625.1). GTDB lineage: Bacteria > Actinomycetota > Actinomycetes > Propionibacteriales > Nocardioidaceae > Nocardioides. The sequence continues at coordinate 100,199 of NZ_JADEVT010000003.1, read as the reverse complement.
TGCCAGGCCAGCGGCACGACGACGGCCCACACGACCATGCAGTAGGGGCACAGCGCGTTGATCGAGTAGAGACTCTGGGCGATCAGCCAGGCCACGAACGCCGCGCCCAGCACGACGCCGGCCTGCAGGCCGGCCCAGAACCACCGGGCGTAGGACGCGCCGGCGAGGATCCCCGCCCCCACGGCGACGACGACCGGGAACGCGGCGACGCCGATCACCGGGTTGGGGAACCCGAACACCCGCGCCTGCTCGGTCACCATCACCGAACCGCAGCTGAGCACGGGGTTGAGGCTGCACGACGGCACGTACGACGGGTCGACCAGCAGCTGGATCCGCTCCAGCAGCAGCGTCACCGCGGCGACGAACCCGACGGCGCCGGTCACGACCAGCAGCCACCCCAGGCGACGGTCGCGGTCCCGGGCCTCGAGGGCCTCCAGCTCGGCCCGCTCGGCGGGTGTGAGGTCGACGTCGAGCGCGGTCACCGGGCGAATGTAGCCCCGCTTCCTGGGGGTGAGCGCGCGCCCCCGCATCCCGCCGCCCGCAGCCCGCTCAGCCCAGCGCCCGGTCCAGGTTGGTCGCGGCGCTGATGAGCGAGAGGTGCGTGAACGCCTGCGGGAAGTTGCCCAGCTGCTCGCCGGTGAGGCCGACCTGCTCGGCGAAGAGCCCGAGGTGGTTGCCGTAGGTCAGCATCTTCTCGAACGCCAGCCGCGCGTCGTCCACCCGACCGGCGCGGGTGAGTGCCTCGACGTACCAGAACGAGCACATCGAGAAGGTGCCCTCGGCGCCGTCGAGGCCGTCGTGGGAGTCCTGCGCCTCGGGGTCGTAGCGGAAGACGAGCGAGTCGGTGACGAGGTGCTCCTCGATGGCGTCCAGCGTCGAGAGGAAGCGGGGGTCGCCGGGGGCGGTGAACTTCACGAGCGGCATGAGCAGCAGCCCGGCGTCGAGCACGCGGGAGCCCTCGGCCTGGGTGAACGACTCCAGGTCGGGGTCCCACGACTCGGCCATGACGCGCTCGTAGATCTCGTCGCGCACCTTGCCCCACGCCGCGATGTCGCCGGGCAGGCCGCGGCGGCGGGCGACGCGGATCATCCGCTCGACCGCCACCCAGCACATGAGGCGCGACGTGGTGTGCGGCCGCGGCTCCTGCCGGATCTCCCACATGCCGTGGTCGTCGCGGTCCCAGTTGTCCATCACCCACTCGAGCACCGTGCACAGGTCGGACCAGCCGTCGTGGCTGATGCCGGCGCCGTACTTGTCGAAGAGGTAGACCGAGTCGACGAGCTCGCCGTAGATGTCGAGCTGCAGCTGGTCGACCGCCGCGTTGCCGACCCGCACGGGGCGCGAGCCGCGGTGGCCGGCGAGGTGGTCGAGCTCGTGCTCCTCGACCGGCACCTTCCCGTCGAGGTCGTAGAGCACCCGCAGCGGGCCGAGGCGCTCGTACGTCGGGTCGTCGCGGTCGGCCTCGCCGATGCGGCGCGAGAGCCACGCGGTGAACGCGGCGGCCTCGTCGGTGAACCCGAGGCGCAGCAGGCCGTAGAGGGTGAACGCCGCGTCGCGGATCCAGACGAACCGGTAGTCCCAGTTGCGCTCGCCGCCGATCTCCTCCGGCAGGCTCGTCGTCGGCGACGCGATGACGCCGCCGCTGGGCTCGTGGCACATCAGCTTGAGGGTGATGGCCGACCGCTCGACCGCACCCCGCCAGCGGCCGGCGTACGACGAGCTGGCCAGCCAGCCGCGCCAGTACGACGTCGTCCGATCGAGCAGCGACGCGGTGTCGTCGACCGCGCAGGGCACGGGCTCGGCGCCCTCGGCGAGCACCTCGAGCACGAACAGCGCGGTCTCGCCCTCGGCCAGCTCGACGTCGGCGACGACGACCCCGCCGTCGATCACCAGGTCGTGGGTGGAGGACAGCACCAGGTCGACGTGGCCGTCGGGGATGGAGATGCCGCCCTCGACCTGCGTGGGCGTCGCGTCCTCGCGCCCGTAGTCGTGGCGCACCTGCACGCGGGTGACGAACGGCACGGCGCCGCGCACGGCCGAGACCCGTCGTACGACGCGCTGGCGGTGCTCGTCGTCGTGGGGGCGCAGGACCGGCATGAAGTCCTGCACCTCGACGACCCCCTGGGGGGTGAGGAAGCGGGTGACGAGGATGGCGGTGTCGGGCAGGTAGTACTGCTGCGTGCGCGTCACCTCGCCGGTCGGCCGCAGGGTCCACGCCCCGCCGACCTCGGGGTCGAGGAGGGCGGCGAAGATGCTGGGCGCGTCGAAGCGGCCCGGGCAGAACCAGTCGATGGTGCCGTCGGTGGAGACCAGGGCGCAGGAGCGCAGGTCGCCGATGAGGCCGTGGGCGGCGATGTCGGGCGCCCGGTCGGTGCGGGCCTCCTCAGTCACCGAGGCGCCACCCGCCGGGCGCGAGGTCGAGCGCGGCCTGCGGGCCCCACGAGCCGGGCTCGTAGGGGAGCACCTCGGGGCGGTCGTCGAGCACCGGCTGGCAGACCTCCCAGAGCCGCTCCACCTCGTCGGAGCGTGTGAAGAGCGTCTGGTCGCCGCGCAGCACGTCGAGCAGCAGCCGCTCGTAGGCCTCGAGCGCGAACGACTCGCCCCCGTCGCCGTGCACCTGCAGCTCCATGGTGGCGATGGTGATGTCGAAGTCGCGCCCCGGCCGCTTGGCGCGCACGTCGACGGTGATCCGCGGCTCGTCCGTCAGCTCGAGCACCAGCTCGTTGCCGCAGGCGGGCGCCGCGAACATCGACGACTCGGGGTCGCGGAAGCGCAGCGTGATGGTGCGCCGGCCCTCGGCGAGCGACTTGCCGGTGCGCAGCAGGAAGGGCACGTCGCGCCAGCGCTCGTTGTCGACGCAGACCTCGGCGGCGACGAACGTCTCCACGTCGGAGTCGTCGGCGACGTCCTCCTCGTCGCGGTAGCCGGCGTACTGCCCGAGCACGACCTTCGCGGGGTCGAGGGGGCGGATGGCGCGGAACAGCGCCGACTTGGCGTCGCGGACCGCGTCGGCCTCGAACGCGCCCGGGTCCTCCATGGCGACGAAGCCGAGCAGCTGGAAGAGGTGGGTGGAGATCATGTCGCGCAGGGCGCCCGTGGACTCGTAGAAGCTCGCCCGGCCCTCGATCGACAGCGACTCGGGCACGTCGATCTGCACCGAGGCGATGGAGCGGCGGTCCCAGGCCGGCTCGAAGAGACCGTTGGCGAACCGCAGCGCGAGGATGTTCTGCACCGCCTCCTTGCCGAGGAAGTGGTCGATGCGGAAGACCTGCTCCTCCTTCACCACGTCGAGCAGCGCGGCGTCCAGCCGCTCCGCCGAGGCCAGGTCGAGCCCGAACGGCTTCTCCACGACGAGCCGGGCGCGGTCGGTGAGGTCCTCGCGGTCGAGCATCCCGATCATGTCGGTCATCGCCGACGGGGGCAGCGACAGGTAGACGAGCCGGCGTACCTCCTCCACGTCGGTGCCGGCCTCGTCGGCCACCTCCTGCTCGGCGGCCCGCACGGCCGCGGCGAGGTCGGAGCCGTCGTCGGCCGACGCCGTCTGGAAGCTCAGCCGCTCGAGCAGCCCGTCGACGGCGTCGCGCTCGTCGGGCTCCGCCTGCTCGACCAGCGCGTCGCGCAGGCCGTCGCGGAACTCCTCGTCGCTGCCGGGGGAGTGCCGGCCCGAGCCGATGACCCGGTACGACGCGGGCAGCCACCCCGACGCCGCCAGGCGCAGCAGCGCGGGGAAGAGCTTGCGCTCGGCGAGGTCGCCCGTCGCGCCGAAGAGCACGACGACGTGGGGCGGGGGCGGCGTCTGCGAGGTCTGCTCGGACATGCCCCCAGCCTGCGCGACGGCACCAACTGCGCCCCGGGCCGCGCCGCCCGCGGGGCCGGTCCCGCGGGCCCGGGCTCAGCCCACGGGGCCGAAGGTCGTGGGCGGCTCCTGGGTGCCGAGGAGCCACGCGGTGAGGAACGGCGTGAGGTCGGTGCCCAGCTGCTCGGAGAGCCACGGCCAGTACTGGTCGCGGCCGATGCTGCGGTAGACGCCCTCGCCGCCCGCCGTCGGCCACGCCCGCACCATCTCCCAGAACGCCTCGTCACCGACGGTGGTGCGCAGCTCGTGCCACATCACCGCGGGCGGGACGTAGATGTTGCTCTGGCCGAAGGAGCTGCCGTCGTACGCCGCGGGCGGGCCGTAGGAGTCACGCAGGGCCTGGTCCTCGAGGGCGTAGTACCCCACGTAGTCGTCGACGTCCTCCCCGATGTCCTCGGCCTCCCACAGGATCTGCAGGTACATGGACATGCCCTCGTTCATCCACACGTCGCTCCAGTCGTCGGGCGAGACGACGTTGCCGTACCAGTGGTGCGCGATCTCGTGGACGATCACCTCGGGCGACAGCGTGTACCCGGTGTTGCCGTAGGTGATCATCGTCTGGGTCTCCATGGCGCTCTCGGAGTCGACGACGACGGAGCCGAGGCTGCTGAACGGGTAGGGGCCGAGCCGCTCCTCCAGCCAGGCGAGCGCCTCCTTGGTCGCCCCGAGCCGCTCGAGGGCCTCGTCGTCGCCGTCCGGGGTCCAGTAGGTCAGCGGCACGCCCGAGTCGCTGACGTCCTCGGTCAGCTCGTAGTCGCCGACGGCCACGGTCGCGAGGTACGACGACATCGGCTCCGGCGCGTGGAACCGCGCCACCGACTGCTCGTCGTCCTCCGCCTGCTCGACGAGCTCGCCGTTCGCGACGCCCGTCCAGCCCGGCTGCGTGCGGACCGTGACGTCGTACAGGGCCTTGTCGGCCGGCTGGTCGTTGACGGGGTACCAGGTGAACGCGCCGTACGGCTCCTGCATCGTCCAGAGCCAGTCCTCGCTGTCCTGCGAGGTGGAGCGCGTCAGGCCGACGCCGGAGAAGTCGCTGCGGTCGGTCGGGGCGGCGGCGGGCTCGGCGGGCCCGCGGTAGGTCACCGTCAGCCGGTGCTGCGACTCGATGAGCACCGGCTCGTCGACGACCAGGTGGTCGCCCTCGCGGCGGAAGGCGTCGGTCGGGGTGCCGTCGAGGACGAGGTCGGTGACCTCGAGGTGCGCGGCGAGGTCGAGGCGGAACCCCGGTGCGGCGCTCGTCGACCGGAAGGTGACCGTCGTGGTGCCCTCGAGCTCCGGGTCCTCGCCGTCGTCGGCGTCGTCGGGGAACCAGCGGAGCTCGATGTCGTAGTGCAGCGCGTCGACCCCGGGGTGGCCCTTGTCGGGGTAGACCGAGTCGGTGCGTGGCGTGCTCCGCGCCACCGCGAGCTCGGCGTCGTCCGGCAGCTCGACCGGGTCGAGGTCGGTGTCGCTGCCGCCGCGGCTCCCCCCGCCGGCGCCCCCGCCGCTGTCGTCGCCGTCGTCGCCGCCGCCCTCGCGGGGGCCGGCCTCGCTGGCGCCGCCGGTGACGCGGTCGGCGGTGTCGTCGTCGAGCCCGGTGACCACGCCCACGCCGGTCGCGCCGGCGAGGAGCACGACCGCCGCGCCGGCGGCGAGCCACGTGCGGGTACGGCGGGCCCCACCGCCCCGCGCGTCCTGCTGCTCGCCGGGGGTCTGATCGGGGGCCTGGCCGGGGGCCGTCGCGCCCGGGTCGGGGGCACGACCGGGTGTCGGGCGGGGCGGCAGCGGGCGCGGCGACGACATGGCGCTCAGTGTGCCGTCCCGGCCCGGCGTGCGCAGCCTCACACCGGCGCGACGTGGACGGGGCCGGGGCCCGGGGAGGCCGTCGTTAGGGTGCCGATCATGTCCGACCTGCTCATCCGCCAGGCCCGTCTGGTGCCCGTCGGTCGGGGGGTCGTCCCCGGCCCCTCCGGTCGTCCCGTCGACGTCGCGGTGACCGACGGCCGGGTGACCGCGGTCGGCCCCGACCTGCCCGTCCCGCCGGGCGCGAGCAACGCGGAGGTCGTCGACGCAGAGGGCCGGTGGCTCATCCCCGGGCTGTGGGACTCCCACGTGCACCTCGGGCAGTGGACGCTGGCGTCGCAGCGGCTCGACCTCACGGCCGCGCGCTCCCCGGAGGACGTGACGCAGCGGGTCGCCGAGCGCCTCGCGGAGCTGCCCGGCCACCCGGTCATCGGGTGGGGGCACCGCTCGGGCGGGTGGGACCGCGACGTGACGGTGAGCGAGCTCGACGCCGTGTCGGGCGACGTGCCGGTGGTCCTGATCTCGGGCGACGCCCACCACGCCTGGCTCAACACCACGGCGCTGCTGCACCTGGCGATGCCGGTGCGGGACTCGGTCGTGCGCGAGGGGGAGTGGTTCGCGGCGTACGCCCGCCTGTCCACCCTCGTCGGCGACGACGGCACGTCGCCGGAGGCGTACGGACGGACGCTCGACGCGGCGGCCGCGCTCGGCGTCGTGGGGCTCGTCGACTTCGAGTTCTCCGGCGGCGCGACCGAGTGGCTGCACCGCTGGGAGCACGGCTGCGACCGGCTGCGGATCCGGATGTCGACCTACGCCGAGGGCCTCGACGACGTGCTGCGCCTGGGGCTGCGCACCGGCGACGTCCTGCCGGGCGTGGCCGACGTGACCGGCCCGGGCGACGACCGCCTGACGATGGGCCCGCTGAAGATCATCTCGGACGGCTCCCTCAACACCCGCACGGCGTGGTGCTGCGAGCCGTACGCCGACGCCCACCGCCTCGAGTACCCCGCGGGCCAGCCCAACCTGTCGGGCGCCGAGCTGCACGACCTGCTCGCCCGGGCGCACGCCGCGGGGCTGGAGGTCGCCACGCACGCGATCGGGGACGCGGCCGCGGCGGCCGCGCTCGCGACGTACGCCGCCACCGGCGCCCGCGGCTCCATCGAGCACGCGCAGATGCTGAACCGGGCGGACTCGCGGCGGATGGCCGAGCTCGGCATCCGGGCCAGCGTGCAGCCGGCGCACCTGCTCGACGACCGCGACCTGACCGAGAAGATCTGGCAGGAGCGCTCGGCGCGGTGCTTCGCCTACCGCTGGATGCTCGACGACGGCGTCGACGTCGTGCTCGGCTCCGACGCGCCCGTGTCGCCGCTGGACCCGTGGCTGGCGATCGCCGCGGCGGTGCACCGCAGCGCCGACGAGCGGGAGCCGTGGCACGGCGAGCAGGCCCTCACCGTCGCCGAGGCGCTCGCGGCGTCCACCGACGGCTGGGGCACCGTGGCCGTGGGCCACCCGGGTGACCTCGTGCTGCTCGACGCCGACCCGTACGCCGCGTTCCCCACCACCGCCGAGCAGGGCGCCTGGCTGCGCCACCTGCCCGTCGCCGCGACGTACGTCGCCGGCCGCGCCGTCCACGGTGCGGGCATCGACCTGGGCTGAGGCCGTTCCGGTGGTCGAGGTGGCCGCCAGCGGCACCACCATCAGCTCCCGGCGCGGAACCTCCGCAGGCGCAGGCTGTTGCCCACGACGAAGACGCTCGAGAACGCCATGGCGGCGCCCGCCAGCATCGGGTTCAGCAGCCCGAGCGCCGCGAGCGGGACGGCCGCGACGTTGTAGCCGAACGCCCAGAAGAGGTTGCCCCGGATCGTCCGCAGCGTCGCCCGCGACAGCCGCACGGCGTCGGCGGCGGCGCGCAGGTCGCCCCGCACGAGCGTGATGTCGGCGGCCGCGATGGCCGCGTCGGTGCCCGTGCCCATCGCGATGCCGAGGTCGGCGGCCGCCAGCGCGGCGGCGTCGTTCACGCCGTCCCCCACCATCGCCACGACGCGGCCCTCGGCCTGCAGCCGGGTGACGACGGCGACCTTGTCCTCGGGCAGCACGTCGGCGACCACCTCGTCGATCCCCACCTCGGCCGCCACCTGCTCGGCCACCGCGCGGTTGTCGCCGGTGAGCAGCACGGGCCGCAGGCCCAGCTCTCGCAGCCGGGCGACGGCGGCCGCGCTCGTCGGCTTGACCTCGTCGGCGACGACGAGCAGGCCCCGCGCGCGACCGTCCCAGCCGACGGCGACGACGGTGCGCCCCTCGGCCTCCGCACGGGCCCGGGCGGCCTCCAGGTCGGCGTCGAGGTGCTGCGCCCAGTCGGCGAGCAGCGCGGGCCGCCCGACGACCACGGCGTGGCCCTCGACGACGCCGTGGGCGCCGCGTCCCGGGACGTTGGTGAAGCCCTCGACCCCCGGCACGTCCGCGTCGGCCTCGGCCGCCGCGTGGGCCACGGCCCGGGCGATCGGGTGCTCGGACGCCGCCTCGAGCGCCCCGGCGAGACGCAGCACGACGGCCCGGTCCTCGCCCGCGGCCGGTACGACGTCGCCCAGCGCCATCGCGCCCGTGGTGACCGTGCCGGTCTTGTCGAGCACGACGGTGTCGACGCGGCGGGTGGACTCCAGCACCTCGGGCCCCTTGATGAGCACGCCGAGCTGCGCGCCCCGCCCGGTGCCGACGAGCAGCGCCGTCGGCGTCGCCAGGCCCAGCGCGCAGGGGCACGCGATGATGAGGACCGCGACGGCGGCGGTGAGCGCGGCCGAGGCCGGGAAGCCGGCACCGAGCCACGCCCCGAGCGTCGCCACGGCGATGGCGATGACGACGGGCACGAAGACCCCGGACACCCGGTCGGCCAGCCGCTGCACCTCCGCCTTGCCCGACTGCGCGTCCTCGACCAGGCGCGCCATCTGCGCGAGCCGGGTGTCGTCCCCGACCCGGGTGGCCCGCACGACGAGACGGCCGCCGGCGTTGATCGTGGCGCCGGTGACGGCGTCGCCCGGCCCGACCTCGACGGGCACGGACTCGCCGGTGAGCAGCGAGGCGTCGACGGCCGACGTACCGCTCACGACCTCGCCGTCGGTCGCGACCTTCTCGCCGGGACGCACGACGAACTCGTCGCCCACCGCGAGGTCCGCCACCGCGACGCGGGTCTCGACGCCGCCGCGGAGCACCGCGACGTCCTTCGCGCCCAGGTCGAGCAGCGCCCGCAGCGCGTCCCCGGCCCGGCGCTTGGCGCGCTTCTCGAAGTAGCGCCCCGCGAGCACGAAGGTCGTGACCCCGGCCGCGACCTCGAGGTAGATGTTCGCCGCCCCGTCCGACGGCGCGACGGTGAGCTCGAAGGCGTGCGTCATGCCGGGCGTGCCGGCCGTGCCCCAGAAGAGGGCGTAGACCGACCACGCCAGCGCGGCCAGCGTGCCGAGCGAGACGAGGGTGTCCATCGTCGCCGCGCCGTGGCGCAGGTTGACCGCCGCGGCGCGGTGGAACGGCCAGGCGCCCCAGACGACGACGGGCCACGCCAGCGCCAGCGAGAGCCACTGCCAGTGGGTGAACTGCCACGCCGGCACCATCGCCAGCACGACCACGGGCACCGTCAGCACGGCCGAGGCCACGAGCCGGTCGCGCAGCGCACGCAGCTCGGTGGCGGCACGGTCGTCCGTCGCGGTCCCCGCGTCCCCGCCGGGAGCGCCCCGCTCGTCCGGTACGGCGGGCAGCTCGGCGCGGTAGCCCGCCTGCTCCACCGCGGCGACGAGCAGGAGCGGGTCGAAGCCCTCGGGCACCGCCACCCGCGCCTTCTCCGTCGCGTAGTTGACCGACGCCTCGACGCCGTCGAGCTTGTTGAGCTTGCGCTCGACGCGGTTGGCGCAGGACGCGCAGGTCATGCCGCCGATGGCGAGCTCGAGGCTGGTCGTGCTCATCGGTGCCCGCCCTCGTGGGCGCCGTCGCCGCCGTCCTCGACGCCGTCCTCCGCGCCGTGGTCGCCGGCCCCCGCGCGCTCGACCCATCGGTCGACGACGGGGTCGGGCACGAGCGCCGCGCCCGCGCCGTACGCGCCGGCGAAGACGAGGGCGAGTGCGCCGGCGTACAGCCCGAGCCGGGTCGCTGTGCGGGGTCCGTCCGCCATGGTTCCTCCTCCGGTGGTGCTCACGAGAGGAGAACATACCCCCGGGGGGTATCTGTTCCCAAGGTCGGAGGCGTGCTCACCCGTCCAGCGCGGAGATCACCTCGGCGGCAGCGGCGCGCTGGCCGGCGGGCAGGGGGTGGTACGGCGCGGCCTCGACGAAGTCGCTGCCGTTGATCCACGGGTCGTCGCTGCACAGCGCGTGGCCCTCGGTCGCGGCGAAGACGTCGACGTAGTCGGCGCCGGCCTGCTCGGCGGCCCGCTGCTGCGCGTTCACGAGCTCCTCGTTGAGCAGGCGAGCGAGGCCGAGCAGCTCGCCGTCGACGGGCAGGTCCGCGCAGCCCTCGGCGCCCGGCGGCACGACCTGGGGGTAGCCGACCACCAGCACCCGGGCCTGCGGAGCACGCTCGCGGACGGCGCCGATCACGGCGACGAGGTCGGTGGTGACGCGGGCGAGCCCCGCCTGCGCGGTCGCGAGGTCGAGGGTGGGGCACGTCGCGCCGGGCTGTTCGCACTGGCCGGCGAGCACGCCGAAGGCCCCGAAGTCGTTGCCCCCGGTGCTGAGGGTGACGACGTCGGTGTCGGCGGTCACGGCGTCGACCTGGGGCGGGAACGTCTGGCCGGCCAGCTGCTGGCTGCCCAGGAGGTCGGCCGTGGTGGCGCCGGAGCAGGACACGTCGACGAGCGTCGAGCCGCCGAACGCGCCGGCCACCAGCGACGGGTAGTTGACCTGCGAGCGCCCGCAGACGCCCGAGTCGCCCTGCGCCGGGTCGACCCCGGGCGCGGCCGTGTAGGAGTCCCCCATCGCCACGTAGACCTGGTCCGCGTGGTCGTCGGAGTCGTCGGTGCGCACCGCCGGACCCTCGGGGGTCTCCTCGGCCGCGGACGTCGCCCCGCTGCGCTCCCCGCCGGCCCCGCCGGCCCCGCCGGCCCCGTCCGAGCCCGACCCGTCGTCGCTGCAGGCGGCGAGGGCGAGCAGGAGGGCGGTGCCCGTGGCGAGGGGGCCCAGCAGGGGGCGGAGCGGACGCATGCGTCCAGTATCCGCGCGGCCCCACGCCGGGCCCTACGCCAGCGCCACCACGAGGTCGAGCACGACCTGCGGGTCGGTGAGCGACTCGCCCCACAGCTCGCGCACCTTGCCCATGCGGTAGCGGACGGTCTGCGGGTGCACGAAGAGGGCGGCGGCGACGTCGTCGCGCCGGCCCTGGTGGAGCAGCCAGGCCCGCAGCGTCTCCTCGAGGCGCGCCGCGGTGTCGGGGCGCACGCCGGCCAGCGGCGCGAGGGCGCGGGCCCGCAGCGCGGCGTGCGCCGCGGGGTCGGCGTGCACCACGAGCCGGGCGAGCAGGTCGTCGGTGTCGAGCACCCCGTCCGGTACGGCGAACGCCTCGCCCTCGGGTGCCCGCAGCGCCAGCGCGCGCTCGGCGCGGTCGTAGGAGGTGCGGGCCTCCAGCCACGGCACCGTCGGGCCGACGACCACGTCGCGCCGGGCCAGCGCCGCGAGCAGTGCGGGCCGCCGTACGTCGGGCACCAGCAGCAGCACCCGCTCGCCGTCCCCCAGGGCGGGCAGCTCGTCGGCCGGCTGCAGCGTCGCCGGGTCCACGATCGTCAGCGCCGCGCGGGCCTGCTCGCTGGGCACGACGAGCGCCGTCAGGGTCGTGGGCGGCGACCAGTCGACGACCTCGACGGCGGCGTGCACGGCGTCCGCGGGCGCCCGCTCCAGCAGGAGGTGCGCGACGCGCTCGAGGCGGCGGCGCCGCACCCGGCCGCTCGCCGCCAGCTCGTCGGAGTGGCCCGCGGCGCTGGAGGCCGACAGCTCGTCGATGAAGGCGAAGACCAGCTCGGCGAAGCCCGCGAGCGTGGCCGCGTCGATGTCGGCCTCGACCGCCGTGCGCGACAGCTCGCGCCAGGAGACGCGCGCGCCGATGCGGTACGCCGCGAGCAGCGCCTCCATCGAGCGGCCGCTCCGCGCCTCGCCGCGGCCCAGGTCGTAGGCGCCGCGGACGGAGGCGGCGGTCGGCGTGCGGGGATCGCGGGCGCCGCCGGAGACGAGCGAGACGAAGCCGCCGAGAGCCAGCTCGACGGCCTGGCGGATGGTCGCCCCCATGGGCCCCGACAGCGCGCCGGCGTAGCTGGGCACGTCGGCGATGATCGCCTCGACCGTGCGCCCGGCGACCTCGGGCAGCGCGGCCCGCAACGACGTGACGGTGGACGCGGGGAGGGTGACCCCGTCCTGCAGCGGTGAGTCCACGGTGCCTCCGGCCCTCCGGGGCGCGCCTGGGCACGCCGACCTTGTCCCGAGCGAACAACTCGCCCGGGTCGATTCAACCACCGGGCGTGACGGGATCACGCCGTCGGGACGCCACGATGGGGTCATGAGCTCCTTCGCTCCCCTGCTGCAGAGCCGCTCGGGCGGGTCCGGCACCCGCCCGGCCCTGCGGGCGCGCCTCGAGCGGCTGGCCAACGCGGCCGTCACGCCGCTCGTCCCGGCCGACTACCTCGACCTCTTCAACCCGCTGCGCGCCGGCGCCGAGCTGCGGGGGCGCGTCGTGGCCGTCGAGCCCGAGACCGCCGACGCCGCCACGATCGTCATCCGCCCCGGGTCGGACTGGGCGGGCCACGTGCCGGGCCAGTACGTCCACATCGGTGTCGACGTCGACGGCGTGCGCCAGTGGCGCGCGTACTCCCTGACCCACGGCCCGCGCCGCGACGGCCTCATCTCCGTCACGGTGAAGGCCGTCCCCGAGGGTGTCGTCAGCAACCACCTCGTCCACGAGGTGCGGGTCGGCACCCTGGTGCACCTCGAGCAGGCCACCGGCGAGTTCGTGCTGGCCCCCGAGGTCGCCGACGGCCCCGCCGACGGCCCCGCCGACGCCCCCGCCGACGGGCCGCGCGCGAAGCTGCTGTTCGTCACCGCGGGCTCCGGGGTCACCCCGGTCGTCGGGATGCTGCGCAACCTCTTCCCGGCCACCGACGACGGCGTCCTGCGGCTCCCGCGCAGCGCCCACCTCGACATCACCGTGGTCCACGTGGCGCCGAGCCGGCCCGACTCGATCTTCCGTCGCGACCTCGAGGCCCTCGACGCCGCCGGCGCGATCCGCCTCGTGGCGCGGTACGACGACGAGCACGGCCTGCTCGACGTCTCCCGGCTCGCCGACCTGGTCCCCGACCTGGGCGAGCGCACGACGTACGCCTGCGGCCCCGGCGGTCTCCTCGACGCGCTCGAGGCCCACCACGCCGAGGCCGGGCTCGAGCTCTTCACCGAGCAGTTCCGGCCCGCCAACCTCGTCGTCGCCGAGGGTGGCGAGGTCAGCTTCACCCGCACGGGCGCGACCGTCGACGCCGACGGCGCCACCACCCTGCTCGACGCCGGCGAGTCCGCCGGCGTCCTCATGCCGAGCGGCTGCCGCATGGGCGTCTGCTTCGGCTGCGTCCTCCCGCTCAAGGAGGGCTCCGTGCGCGACCTGCGCAACGGCGAGGTGACCACCGCGGTGCCCGGCGAGGTCGGGCCCGAGGGCATCCGCATCCAGACCTGCATCACGGCCGCCGCCGGCCCCTGCCACATCGAGATCTGAGGGGATCCACCCATGACCGTCGTCAGCAAGAAGTCCGAGAGCCCCATCGCCCACCTGTCGCCCGAGGACGTCGAGGAGCTGGGTCGCGAGCTCGACGCCATCCGCCAGGAGGTGCTCGACGCCCGCGGCGGCAGCGACGCGGCGTACATCCGCAAGGTGATCGACGTGCAGCGCAAGCTCGAGCTGGGCTCGCGCGCCGTGCTGCTCGCCAGCGCGTTCCCGCCCGCCTTCGTCGCCGGCACCATCGGGCTGTCGATCGCGAAGATCCTCGAGAACATGGAGATCGGGCACAACGTCATGCACGGCCAGTGGGACTGGATGCGTGACCCGAAGATCCACTCGACCACCTGGGAGTGGGACAACGCGTCCACGGCCGAGGGCTGGAAGCACAGCCACAACGAGCTGCACCACACGTACACGAACATCATCGGCAAGGACAACGACCTCGGCTACGGCATCATGCGCGTCGACGAGGACCAGCGCTGGTACCCCTTCTACCTGGCGCAGCCGGTGTGGAACTTCATCAACGCCTGCTTCTTCGAGTACGGCATCGCCGCCTACGACCTCGAGCTCGGCAAGAACCTGAAGACGCCGAAGGACAAGCGTCCCGAGTCGTTCAAGAAGTCGGCGCGGGCCACGCTGGCGAAGATCCGCAAGCAGGCGACGAAGGACTACGTCGTCCACCCGCTGCTGTCGGCGCCCACCGGGTCGCTGCTGCCCACGCTGGCCGCGAACTTCACGGCCAACCTGGTCCGCAACCTGTGGAGCCACTCCGTCATCATGTGCGGCCACTTCCCCGAGGGCGTCGAGACCTACGAGAAGGCCGCCATCCCGGAGAAGGAGACCCGCGGCGAGTGGTACCTGCGCCAGATGCTGGGCTCCGCCAACATCTCCGGCTCCAAGGCCATGCACCTCATGACGGGCAACCTGTCGCACCAGATCGAGCACCACCTCTTCCCCGACCTGCCGAGCAACCGCTACGCCGAGGTCGCACCGAAGGTGAAGGCGCTGTTCGACAAGTACGAGCTGAACTACCACGAGGCCCCGCTGGTGGCGCAGGTCTACTCCGCCTGGCACAAGGTCGTGCGCCTCTCGCTGCCCAACGGCTGGCTGGAGACGACCAACCGCTCGAACCTGCCGGGCCAGCTCAAGCTGCTGTGGGCCATGACGACGGGGGACCGCAAGGTCCGTCGCGTCGCGCAGCTGCGCCTCGACCAGCAGGCCCGCCGCCTCGCCGCGGCGCGGAAGGTCGAGAAGGCCGCCTGAGCCGACGCCGAGGCACCACGACGGGCCGCGGGGATGCACCAGCATCCCCGCGGCCCGTCGGCGTGACGTGGCACCCTCCGATCCGTTGGATTGGCGGGGTGAGCCGCGGGGTAGGGAGCGCCCCGGCCGGGCTCGCCACCCGGTAGCCTCACGTCGCTCGCCCGAAGGCCCGGGCGCTGGAAGGAATCCGTCATGACCAACTGCACCGCCTGCGGCCACGAGCTGCCGCCCGACTCCGCGTTCTGCGAGGAGTGCGGCACCCCGAGCGACGCCACGAACGTCCACGGCTCCGGCAACCACCCCACGCAGCCCTTCGGCGCCACCGGCTCCCCGTCGTACGCGCCCCAGGGGCAGTACGGCGGCCCCTCCGGCGAGGCGCCCACGACCTTCTCCGGTGCCTACGGCCAGGGCGGCCAGGGCGGCCAGGCCGGCCAGGGCGACCAGGGTGCGCCTCCGCCGTACGGTGGTGGCTACGCCGCGCCCCAGGGCGGCTACGACCAGGGCCAGTACGGCCAGGGCGGCTACGACCAGGGCCAGTACGGCCAGGGCGGCTACGACCAGGGTGGGTTCAACCAGGGCGGCTACGGGCCCGGCGGCTACGACGGCGGGGAGTACGGCGCGCCCCCCGGCGGGGCGGGCGGCTCCGGGGGCAACGGCAAGCGCAAGTGGATCATCATCTGGTCGATCGTCGCGCTGCTGGTTGTCGCGGCCATCGTGGCCGTGCTGATGCTGACGGTCTTCAAGGGTGACGACAACGGCGGCGACGACGACCCGGGCGGCGACGACACGTCGTCGACCGAGGGCGGCGACAGCGGCTCGGGCATCGAGCTCGGCGCGGTGAACGAGGTCGAGATGGACGGCGACGAGGCCGTCATCGAGGTCGAGGCCGAGGCCGGGCAGATCATCGTGCTGTCCTCCGAGCAGGAGGACCTCTCCGACCCGACCTACGACTTCGACGACTTCTACGTCGACGAGGGCTGGTTCGAGGGCGCGGGCGTCAGCGGCTGGGACGCGGCCGAGGACGGCACGCAGGAGATCCGGATCGCCTACGACGGCGACGAGGACCTGACGTCGATCGAGGTCTACGTCGACGTCATCGACGCCGAGCGCATCCAGCCGGGCGACGAGGTCGAGCTGGCCGACGGCGCCGAGGTGGGCGCGGCGATCTACGAGGACACCGACGGGGAGTACGCCGTGCCGAGCGGCATGTTCACCGACTTCTTCTGCAGCGACGGCGACGAGTGCACGCTGTACGGCGAGGTGCTCGCCGTCGTCACCGACTCCGGCCTCACGATCGAGGAGACCGACGCCGACCCCAGCCCGACCGACGAGCCGACGACGTCGGGCACGCCGGGCGCGGCGGTCCTGCCCGACGGCAGCACCTCGGGCGGCACGACGATGCCCCCGGGCGGTGCCAGCACGACGATCACCGCGACGGCGTCCGGCGTCATCACGATCGAGCTCATCGACGTGGCCGGCGGCGGCTCGGGCGGGGCGATCGACTTCCGCCTGCGGGTGCTCGACGGGGCCCGCGCCGAGCTGTGCAACCGCGACAGCTCGTACGACGACGAGGAGTGCGCCATCGAGGTCGTCGAGGGCGAGGCCTACAAGATCGAGGTCACGGAGTACACGGGTGACCCGGCCGCGACGAGCGACTTCCGCCTCAACATCGTGCCCGGCGGCGAGATCTTCTGAACCGCTGATCGACCACCCGTCGCGCTATTGAACGCGTGACAACAAGCCGGTGTCTGCGCCATGATCCCGACCATGGCGCAGACACCGGCTCGCTCCGGCGACACCCCCGAGCCCACCGACCTCGCAGTCCCGGGCGACCCGTCGACCTCGGCGGACGACGCCGGGGCCGCCGGCAGCACCGGCCCCGCCCCGCACGACGAGGTCGTGCGTGACGTCGCCCCCGCCGAGCACGTCGACGTCCTGGTCGTCGGCGCCGGCCTGTCGGGCATCGGCGCGGCGGCCCGCATCGCGCAGGACCACCCCGGTCTCTCGCTCGTCATCCTCGAGTCGCGCGAGCGTCTCGGCGGCACGTGGGACCTCTTCCGCTACCCGGGCGTGCGCTCCGACTCGGACATGTTCACGCTCGGCTACCGCTTCAAGCCGTGGCTCGGCGAGAAGGCCCTGGCCGACGGCCCCGCCATCCGGGAGTACGTGCGGGAGACCGCCGAGGAGTTCGGCCTGACCGAGCGCATCCGCTACGGCCACCGCGTCGTCGGCGCGTCCTGGGACTCGGCGGCCGCCCGCTGGACGGTCGAGGCGCTCGTCGACGGCGAGCCCACGACGTACACGGCCGGCTTCCTCTACTGCTGCTCGGGCTACTACGACTACGCCTCGGGCTACCGGCCCACCTTCCCGGGCGAGGAGCAGTTCGGGGGCACGTTCGTGCACCCGCAGGACTGGCCCGAGGACCTCGACGTCAGCGGCAAGCGGGTCGTCGTCATCGGGTCCGGGGCGACCGCCATCACGCTGGTGCCGTCGCTGTCGTCGGGCGAGGGCGCCGCCGCGCACGTGACGATGCTGCAGCGCACCCCGACGTACGTCATCTCGATCCCGGCCAAGGACAAGCTGTCGCTCGCCCTGCGCAAGGTGCTGCCCGAGATGACCGCCTACCAGGTGGTGCGCTGGCGCAACGTGCTGCAGCAGATGGCGTTCTACAACGTGAGCCAGAAGTTCCCCGGCCCCGTGAAGAAGGCCGTGCGGGCCTACACGCGCCGCCAGCTGCCGCAGGTCGACGTCGACACGCACTTCAACCCGCCGTACGACCCGTGGGACCAGCGGTTCTGCGTCGTGCCCGACAGCGACCTCTACAAGGCGCTGCGCTCGGGGCGGGCGTCGGTCGCGACGGGTCGCATCGAGACGTTCACGCCCACGGGGATCCGGCTCGAGGGCGGGGAGGAGCTCGAGGCCGACGTGGTGGTGACCGCGACGGGGCTCAACCTGCTGGCGTTCGGCGGCATCCGCTTCGCGGTCGACGGCGAGGAGGTCGCGCTGCCCACCACGATGGCCTACCGCGGCCTGATGCTCACCGGGCTGCCGAACTTCGCGTACACGATCGGCTACACCAACGCCTCGTGGACGCTCAAGGCCGATCTCGTGGCCGACTACGTCTCGAAGGTGCTCGGGCGGCTGCACGGCTCGGGGCTGCGCAAGGTCGAGGTGCGGCGCGACCCCGCGGTCCCCGAGGAGCCGTTCATGGACTTCGAGGCGGGCTACGTGCTCCGCTCGATCGACCAGCTGCCCAAGCAGGGCGCCGAGGCCCCGTGGCGGCTGCGGCAGAACTACGTGGCCGACCTGCGGGCGATCCGCGGGGCCGACCTCGACGACGACGCGCTCGCCTGGTCCTGAGCCGGTCCCGGCCGCGGCGTGACCTCGGCCACCCCACCCCCCGCGCGGGGGGTGGGGAATCGTCGTACGTCGGGGCGCACGGCTAGGTTGGTCGCGTCGGCCCGTCCCGTCTCACCTCGGACCGAGCGTCCGCCCCTCGTGGCGGCGGACGTGGCCGCTCCGACGCGGCACGTGCCCGCCGGCCCCGTCGCCGGCCGGGCCCCCAGGTGGGACGTCAGCTGACGAAGGTCGACCCCCCTCATGACTTCTCCCGGTTTCGCCGATCTCGGCGTGCCCACCGCCCTCTGCGACGTGCTGTCCGCGCAGGGCATCACCGTCCCCACCCCGATCCAGGCCGCCACGCTCGGCGACTCGCTGAACGGCCGTGACGTGCTCGGCCGCGGCCGCACCGGCTCCGGCAAGACCTACGCGTTCCTCCTGCCGCTGGTGGCGCGCCTCACCGCCGGCGCCGCCCGCCGTCCGCGCCCGGGCGCCCCGCGCGCCCTGATCCTGGCCCCGACGCGCGAGCTCGTCGGGCAGATCGAGGAGTCGCTGGCCCCGCTGGCGGCCGCGAGCGGCCTCACGACGCGCACCGTCTTCGGTGGCGTCGGCCAGAACCCGCAGGTGCAGGCGCTGCGCCGCGGCGTCGACATCGTCGTCGCCTGCCCCGGCCGCCTCGAGGACCTCATCGGCCAGGGCCACTGCAGCCTCGGCGACGTCGAGATCACCGTGCTGGACGAGGCCGACCACATGGCCGACCTCGGGTTCCTGCCCGCCGTACGACGCCTGCTCAACGCGACCCCGAAGCGCAGCCAGCGGCTGCTGTTCTCGGCGACGCTCGACAACGCCATCGACGCGCTGGTGAAGCAGTTCCTCCACCAGCCCGTCACCCACGAGGCCGACTCGGCGCAGTCGCCGGTCTCCGCGATGGAGCACCACGTGCTGCACCTCGCGAGCCGCGACCACCGCCTGCCGGTGCTCGTCGACCTCACGAGCGGCTCCGACCGCACCGTGGTCTTCACCCGCACGAAGCACGGCGCCAAGGCGCTGGCCCGCCAGCTCAACAAGGCGGGCGTGCCGGCGGTCGACCTCCACGGCAACCTGTCGCAGGGCGCCCGCACCCGCAACATGGACGCGTTCCACGCCGGCCGGGCGACCACCCTCGTGGCCACCGACATCGCGGCCCGCGGCATCCACGTCGACGACGTTGAGCTCGTGGTGCACGCCGACCCGCCGGCCGAGCACAAGGCCTACCTGCACCGCTCCGGGCGTACGGCGCGCGCCGGCGCCGCGGGCACCGTCGTGACGCTGATGACCGACGACCAGGCGCGCGACGTGCGCGCCCTGACGAAGGCCGCCGGCATCCGACCGCGCACGACCAAGCTCGCCGGGCCCACCGACGCGGTCCTCGCCGAGCTGGCCCCGGGCGAGCGCACGCTCGTCCCCGGTGGTCTCGACCTGACGACCGAGGTCGCCTCGGGGGGCCGCGGCTCGGGCTCGACCTCCGGCTCGGGTGAGGGCTCCGACGAGCGCCGCGGTGGCGGGGGCGGCCGACCGCGCCGGCGCCGTGGTCGCAGCGGCTCCGGCGGGGGCTCCGGCCAGGGCGGGTCCGGCTCGTCGCGTCCCGCCGGCGGTCAGGGCGGCTCCGGCGGCTCCGGCCGCTCCGGCTCGGCCGGCGGCCGTGGTGGTTCCACGGGCGGCGCGCGCTCCGGCGGGGGCCGCACTGCCGGTGCGGGCGCCGCTCGCTCCGGCGCGGCCCGGCCCGCCGGTTCGGGCTCCTCGCACAGCGCCGCGGACGTCAGCAAGCGCTTCCGCTGAGTCGGGGGGAGGCGCGCTTCGTTACCCGCGAGTACCATCGCGGACATGCGCGCCTCCTCGCCGACCACCACATACGTCACCTGCACGGTCGAGAACGGCGTGGCGCACGTGCGCCTGGCCCGTCCCGACAAGCTGAACGCGCTGACGCTCGAGACGCTCGACGACCTGATCCGCACCGCCCGCTGGCTGCGCACCGACCGCAGCCTGCGGGCGGTCGTCATCTCGGGCGAGGGGGACTCGTTCTGCGCCGGTCTCGACTTCGGGTCCGTCATGCGCAAGCCGGCGGCGATCGCGGCGGCGCTGCTGCCGTCGCCGCTGCGGGGGACCAACAAGTTCCAGGAGGCCTGCTGGGCCTGGCGCCGGGTGCCCGTGCCGGTGATCGCGGCCGTGCACGGCCACTGCTACGGCGGCGGGCTGCAGATCGCGCTGGCAGCGGACTTCCGCATCGCCACCCCCGACTCCCGCTGGTCGGTGCTCGAGGGCAAGTGGGGCCTCATCCCCGACATGAGCGGCGTGCGGAGCATCTCCGAGCTCGTCGGCATCGACGTGGCGAAGAAGCTGACCATGACCGCCGAGGTCATCTCGGGCAAGGAGGCCCGTGACCTGGGCCTGGTGACCGAGCTCGACCCCGAGCCCGTCGCCGCCGCCGAGGCGCTCGCGGAGACGCTGCGCACGAAGTCGCCCGACGCGATCGCTGCCGCCAAGCGGCTCTTCGACGGCGCGCAGACGTCGAGCGCGCGCCGTACCTTCGGTCGCGAGCGCATCGAGCAGGTGCTCCTGCTCGCGACCCGCAACGCCCGCGTCGCCCGCGAGTCGGCGTTCGCGAAGATCACGCCGTCGTTCGGTCCGCGCTCGCGCTGAGGCTCCTGGCTCCGGCTCCCGGCCCCCGGCTCCCGGGGGTCAGAACAGGTCGAGGTCGACGAGCCACCCGGCGATGCGCCGGTCCGCGGACGAGGGCTCGTCGTCGCGGTGCACCTGGGGCACGTCGACGAGGTACGACGCCAGCTCCGGCCCCGGCGCGTAGCCGCCCCGCCGCGGTCGGGGCGGCGCCGGCCACCGGGTCGGCGGCTCGGGGTCGACGTCGGTCTTGAGCGCGCGGATGCGCCGCACCCTGCCGCGCTGCGCGGCCGGCGCGGGCTGGTCGTGCAGGGACAGCCGCCACGCGACCTACCCCAGCTCGGGGTCGAGGTCATGCAGGCCGTCGGGGGCCTCCACGTCGGCCGTGAGGGGCCACGCGACGACGTCGGCGACCGCGAACGCCGGCCCGCAGCACCCCGCCTCCGCCTCGTCGATCCACACCACCGTGTCCACGGGTCGCATCGTCGCGGGGTGGGGCAGCGCGCGCGAGCGGTTTGCGAGGGGCGTGGGGTCGAGGTGGCCGCGCCTGTCCGGTAGTTGAGGTGGCCGCGCCAGCGGCCCTCGAAACCACGAGGGGTTGTTCGGGCGTGGTTTCGAGGGGTTGCCAGAGCAACCCACCTCAACCACCGAGGGCATGCGGTGGCCGAGCTTGTCCGGTGGTGGAGGTGGCCGCCCCGGCGGCCCTCGAAACCACGAGGGAACCTGGGCGTGGTTTCGAGGGGTTGCCAGAGCAACCCACCTCAACCACCGAAGGCACGCGGTGGCCGCGCCAGTGCGGTGGTCGAGGTGGCCGCGCCAGCGGCCCTCGGAACCACGAGGGGTTGTTCGGGCGTGGTTTCGAGGGGTTGCCAGAGCAACCCACCTCAACCACCGAGGGCATGAGGTGGCTGCGCCTGTTCGGTGGTTGAGGTGGCCGCGCCAGCGGCCCTCGGAACCACGACGGGGTTCCTGGGCGTGGTTTCGAGGGGTTGTCAGAGCAACCCACCTCAACCACCGGGGCCCGATCGTGGGGGCTGCTCAGTTCCGCCGGGTGAACCGGAGCTTGCCGGTGCCGAGGGTCTCGGTGAGGTACGTCGGGTCGTGGGCGACGCGGTGATGTCGCCAGCACAAGAGCCGCCCCCTCGCGACGGAGGTCCGGCCTCCTCGTGACCAGGGGTCCTCGTGGTGGGCCTCGCAGCGGTGGGGTGGTGCGTCGCATCCGTCGGCGGTGCAGCCGCCGTCGCGCAGGATCATCGCGATCCGCTGAGGCTTGCTGTGCAACCGCGCCGACCGGCCGAGGTCCAGCACCTCGCTCTTGCTGCCGAGCACCGCCGGCACGAGGTCCGCGCCGCAGGCGAGCCGTCGGGCCTCGCCGGGCGAGATGCGGTGCCCGGTGTCGAGGGACGCCGCAGCGAGACCGCCCGTGAGGGTGGCGACCTGCATCGTCACCACCACCGTCGCCCCCGCTCCTGCGGCGTCGGGCAGGTCGGCGTCGCGCATCCGCTCGATCAGCTCGACGAACGCCTGACCGCGGCGCGCCCACGACGGCCGAGCGTCGCCCGTGTCGTCAGCGGCGTCGTGGTCCGCCCCGCCGCGTAGGTGATCCCGTCGGGGCGAGGCGATGGCGTCGAGCATCTTCGCGAACATCGCCCCGTGCATCTCCGGCATCGTGAACCGACCGTGGACACTGCCGTGGCCGTCCTCCCGCATCGTCAACCGGACCTTGGCGGCGGCCTCCCGCTCCTCACGGGCCAGCACCTCCGCCTCGTGGGCCTCGCCGACAGCGGGGGCGACGACGTCGAGGATGCGCCGGCCCAGCACCCGCAGGTCCTTCGCGTCGTGATCGACCGCGAACCCCACCAGTGCGCGCTCGGCATCCGCCCGGACCTCCGCGCTGATGGCACCGCCCAGGTCGTCCAGCGCCCGCACGACGGCCTCGGCCTGGCTGGGCGAGACCTCCCCGGACGCACAGCCGGTGGCGAGGGCGTCGTACTGCTCGTCCACCGCGATCGCCGTGCGGACCCGACGGTGCGCCTCCGCGCGGGTGACCTGCGTGGCGTTCGCGAACCACACCGCGGTCGACGGCGCACCGGTCTCCTCCTCCACCCGCACCTCGACGGCGTGGGCCAGCAACCGCGACTGCAACGCCGAGAGGCGGTTCGCAGCGCGTTCGAGCTCCACGAGGGCGGCACCCGTCGCGGCGGACCCGAGGGTCAGCAGACCGAGGTCGAAGCCGTCGTCGAGGTCGGCGTGCAGACGCGCAGCAACCCCGGCGAGGGGGTGCAGCGCTGTCTCGGTCATGGACCCATCACACCAGCGACCACCGACATTCTCGGACCCGATCGAGGGTTCTCCACCGGACCAGTTCTGGCAGGTCAGGCCATATCCGGAGCGGGCCCAGAGGGGCAGCCGGGCGTGGTTTCGAGGGCCGCTGGCGCGGCCACCTCAACCACCGGGCGGGCGCAGGTGGATGGGCGTGCCTTCGAGGGCCGCTGGCGCGGCCACCTCAACCACCGGGTGGGCGCGGCCACCTCAACCACCGGTGGGGGCGGCCGCCTCGACCACCGGGTGGGCGCGGCGACCTCAACCACAGGTGGGGGCGGCCACCTCGACCACCGGGACCGGCCGTGGGCCGGCGACCTCGGTCAGGGCCAGGTGAGCCCGACGGTCTCCTCGCTCAGCTCCCACAGCTGTCGCTGCGCCTCGGCGTCGCGCGAGAGCGCGGTGGAACCCACGACCCGGGGCTTGCCGCGGATGCCCCGGAACCCGCCGGGTCCGCAGTAGGTGCCGCCGGGCAGGTCCGCGGTGGCCGCCATGATCGTCGGCTGCGCACCCTGCGCCGCCGACTGGGCGGTGAACCGGGTGACGGCGTCGAGGATCGAGGCGGCCCCGCCGCCCGACCCGCCCGTCTGCCCGTAGGACAGCAGGTGCGTCGACGCGTAGCCCGGGTGCGCCGCCAGCGCCCGCAGCGGGAGACCGGCCGCCGTGGCCCGGCGCTGCAGCTCGTGGGTGAACAGCAGGTTGGCCAGCTTCGTCTGCCCGTAGACGCCCCACCGGCTGTAGCGCCGGGGTGCCCGCCGCGGGTCGCCCAGCGGCGGCGTGCGCGCGATGGTGTGCATCATCGACGACACCGTCACGACGCGCCCCTCGCCGCCCTCGACGAGCTGCGGGAGCAGCAGGCCGGTCAGCAGGAACGGGCCGAAGTGGTTCGTCGCCATCTGCAGGTCGAGGCCGTCGTCGGTGCGGCGCGCCGGCGTCGCCATCACGCCCGCGTTGTTGACGAGCACGTCGATCGCGCCGAGGGGCGCGGCGGCGGCGCCCGCCGCGCGCACGGAGGCCAGGGACGACAGGTCGACGAGCAGGCGCTCCAGCTGCGCGCCGGGCACCTCGCGGCGGATGTCCGCCTCCGTGACGTCCAGCTTCGCCTCGCTGCGGGCGGCCAGCACGACGCGGGCGCCGGCGCGGGCCAGCTCGAGCGCAGTGACCTCGCCGAGCCCGCTGGTCGGACCCGTGACCACCACCGTGCGGCCGGTCAGTGACGGCACGTCGGCCAGCGACCAGGCGCTCACGGCGTGACCGCCAGGCTGGCGAGGACGCGGTCGGCGAGCGCGCGGTCGCCCTCGACGCCGAACGCGGCCGGGTCGAGCGTCCCGCGCCCGCCCGCGGCGAGCACGTAGGTCTCCAGGTCGCAGGACAGCCGCACCGACGGGCTCGCCACGGCCGTGACGTCGACCTCCCGCGCCCGGCCGTCCGCGCCCACCTCGACCGCGACGGGGGACAGTCCCGCGACGTCGAGCACGACCGTCGTACCAACGGGCGCCTGCGCCCGCTTCCCGACCACGAACGGCAACGAGCGCAGCAGCTTGGTCGCGACGTACGACGCCGCCGGCCCCTCCACCTCGCCCGGCAGGCCGACGGCCCGCCGGATGTCGAGCGCGTGCATCCACACGTCGAGGGGGCGGTTGCCGAGGAAGGTCTCCGTGTCCCAGCCGATCGCGCCGAAGGCGCCCGGTGCGGGGGCGGTCGGGTCGGTGGGCGGGGTGGCCGCGAGCGCGGTGCGCCGCGTCGTCGCCGCCGCGCGCAGCTCGTGCACCAGCGTGCGGGGCGGCGAGTCCCGCCGCGCCACGACGCCCTCCTCGCAGAAGCGGCCCATGTCGTTGCGGACGTGCGGTGCCTCACCGACGTCCACCGGCGTGTGCTCGGCGCCGACCGCGACGGCCTCGAGGTGTGCGAGGTGGGCCAGCACGTCGCGCGCGGTCCACCCCGGCAGCTCGGTCGGCGTCGTCCAGGCGTCGTCGGGGACCTGCTCGGCCAGCTCGAGGGCCTCGCCGACCGCCAGCCACCACACGTCGACGTACGCCGCCAGGCGGGCGGTGTCGTCGTCGGGGGCGGTGGTCGCGGGCACGGACTCCTGCGTCGTCATGGGCGCCACAGTAGCCACGGCGCCGACCCACGGGGAGGCCCCGCGGCGTCCTGTGGAGGGCCACGTCGGGACGGTCGGCGGCGCCGCTTAGATTCGCCCGCATGACGAGGAACGACGGCACCGTCCCCCGGGTCCGGGCCCCCGAGCTGCGCGGGCGCGGCTGGCTGAACGTGGCGGAGCCCCTGACGCTGGGCGGCCTGCGGGGCCGCTTCGTGCTGCTCGACTTCTGGACCTTCTGCTGCGTCAACTGCCTGCACGTCCTCGACGAGCTGCGCCCCGTGGAGGAGAAGCACGCCGACCACCTCGTCGTCGTCGGCGTGCACAGCCCGAAGTTCGTCCACGAGGCCGACCCGGACGCGCTCGTGGCCGCCGTGGAGCGGTACGGCGTCGCCCACCCCGTGCTCGACGACCCCGAGCTCGTCACCTGGCAGGCCTACACGGCCCGAGCGTGGCCGACGCTGGTGCTCGTCGACCCGGAGGGCTACGTCGTGGCCCAGTACGCGGGGGAGGGCCACGCTCACGCCGTCGACCGGCTGCTCGACGAGCTGGTGGTCGAGCACCGCGCGCGGGGCACCCTGCAGCCGGGGGACTCGCCGTACGTCCCGCCGCCCGCCGTCGCGGGCGACCTGCGCTTCCCCGCGAAGGCGGTGCCCCTGCCCGACGGGAAGGTGCTGGTCGCGGACGCGGGGCACGACGAGGTCGTCGAGCTCGCCGGTGCCGACGGCCCCGTGCTGCGCCGCTTCGGCGGGTTCCGCGAGCCCAACGGGCTGTGCCTGCTGCCGGCGGACGTGGCGCAGCGGGTGGGGTACGACGTGGTGGTCGCCGACACCGTCGCCCACCGGCTGGTGGGACTCACCCTCGCCGACGGCGGCACCCGGGTGCTCGCCGGCGACGGCACGCAGTGGATGCAGGGCGACGGCACGGAGCGGCTGTCCTCGCCGTGGGACGTGGTGTGGTGGCGCGACCGGGTGTGGGTCGCGATGGCCGGCATCCACCAGCTGTGGACCCTCGACCCC
The DNA here is from genome assembly GCF_030466625.1 of Nocardioides sp. ChNu-153. GTDB lineage: Bacteria > Actinomycetota > Actinomycetes > Propionibacteriales > Nocardioidaceae > Nocardioides. The sequence goes on along the minus strand of NZ_JADEVT010000003.1, from coordinate 74,137 downwards.
CTCACCGGTGCGGTGGAGGTCGCCGCGGGCACGACCAACGAGGGCCTCCTCGACGGCCCGCTCGCGTCGGCGTGGTTCGCCCAGACCTCCGGCCTGGCGGTGGACGGGGACCGCCTCTGGCTGGCCGACTCCGAGACCTCGTCGCTGCGCTGGGTGGACGGCACGACCGGCGAGGTCCGCACCGCGGTCGGCTCCGGGCTGTTCGACTTCGGGTTCCGCGACGGCCCCGGTGGCCACGACGAGGACGCGGGACTGCTGCAGCACCCCCTCGGCGTCACCGTGCTGCCCGACGGCTCGGTGGCCGTCTGCGACACCTATAACGGCGCGGTGCGCCGCTTCGACCCGCGGGCCGGCGAGCGGGGCGAGCTGACGACGCTGGCGACCGACCTGGCGGAGCCCAGCGGCGCCCACGTCGAGGGCGACCACCTCGTGGTCGTGGAGTCGACGGCCCACCGCCTCACCCGCGTGCCCCTCGGCGGGGTCGTCGCCACCGACGGGTTCGCTCACACCACGCAGCGCCCGGTCACCGAGGTCGCGGGCGGCGTCGAGCTCGTGGTCGCCTTCACGCCGCCGCCGGGCCAGAAGGTCGACGACCGCTTCGGTCCGCCCTCGCAGCTCCTCGTCTCCGCCACCCCGCCCGCGCTGCTGCGCGACGGCGAGGGGCGGGGCACCGACCTGGTGCGCCGGCTCGTCCTCGACCCGGCCGTCGGGGAGGGCGTGCTCCACGTGGCCGCGCGCGCCGCGTCGTGCGACGTGGCGCCGGACGGCGTGCCCGCCGAGGGTGCGGCGTGCCACCTGCACCAGCAGGACTGGGGGGTGCCGGTCCGCGTCAGCGCCGACGGGCCGGCGCAGCTGCTGCTGCCGCTCGGCGGGGAGGGCTGAGCGCCGGGAGCGCGCCGGTCCCCGCGACCGTCAGGCGCGGGCGGCCTCGTAGAAGGCGGTGGCCTGCGTGGTGGCCGCGGCCGCGTCGGTGACCGACAGGGGGAGCAGGAGGTTGGCGACCGCGTCGCCGTACGCCGCCGCGCAGAACCACTGCTGCGCCTGCTGCTCGTCCGCGAGCAGGACGGGCACGAAGCCGCACGCCACGCCGCCGCCGTCGACCTCGTCGGAGACGATCTCCTGGCCCAGGTTGAACTCGACCGTCTGGGCAGCGATCTCGGCGGGCGGGGCGGTGCCCAGGGCCTCGCTGGCCAGCACCACGGCGACCAGCTGCTCGGCCGGGTCGCTCGTGCCCTCGACGGCGTAGACGCCGCCCTCCGGACCGCCCTCCGCCCCCGCCGGCCGGTCCGACAGCACCTCGAGCGCCTGGTCGAGCCGCTGCTGCGCCGCGGGGGAGGTGTCGCGCTCCCACGCCGTGCCGCCGACGTCGAAACCGTCGGGCACGGCCAGCGTCCCGTCGGTCGCGGCCGCGCCGTCCCCGGCCCCGCCGGCCTCGCCGCTCTCGCTCGAGCTCTCCGGGTCGTCGGCGGGCGGGTCGGCGTCGGGCTGGCGCACCCACCAGACGACGGCCACGACTGCCGCCAGCAGCACCGTGAAGGTCACCCACCAGCGACGACGCATCAGCACGGGCCGGCTGTCGGGCGGCGTCGTGGTCGGGTTGCCCGACGTCTCGTCGGCGGGATCGGTGCTCACGGGCACAGACTGCCACCACGGCGTCCGCCGTCCCGGGGGTGACCCACGAGACAATCGTGAGGATTCACGGTCGGGGGAGCAGCGGCGTACTCTTGACGACGGCCAGTGGTCCGCCCCTCGCGGCGGCAGCCACCTCTTTCCTTGCACCCGGTGTGGTGCGTCCCCGCTCCAGGGGATGCAGAGACCAGCGATCGGGTTCATCGAGATCGCGTCTCGTCAGGCCCATCGGCTCCGCACCCGCGGTTCCGCGCGCAGACGCATGCCCGTCACCGCTGTGAATTGAAGGTTCCGCTTTGTCTTCCCACACCCCCGAGCACACCGCTGCCCCGAGCAGCACCTCCGAGAACCCGACGGCCGAGCCCGTCGTGACGGACCCCGCCACGGAGTCCGCGCCGATCGAGTCCGTCGAGACCGAGGCCGCCGCCGCGGCCGAGTCGGAGGCCCCCGCCGCCGACGAGACCCCCGCGACCACCGACGTCGAGGTCCCCGAGGCCGACGAGGCCACCGAGATCGCCGAGGCGCTCGCCGCGGCCGCCGAGGACGCCCCGTCGTTCCCCGAGCTGCGCGCCGACCTCATCGCCGCGCTCGCCGTGCAGGGCATCACGTCGCCCACGCCGGTGCAGCAGGCCGTCATCCCCGACGGCCTCGCCGGCCACGACGTCCTGGGCCGCGCCCAGACGGGCTCCGGCAAGACGCTGGCGTTCGGCATCCCCGTGATGCAGCGTCTCGCGGGCAAGCGCAGCCGCCCCTGTCACCCCCGCGCCGTCATCATCGTGCCAACGCGCGAGCTCGCCACGCAGGTGACGCGCTCGATGCAGCCGCTCGCCGAGGCCGTCGGCCTCAAGCTGACGACCGTGTACGGCGGGGTGCCCTACGAGCGCCAGACCCGCCAGCTCCGCCAGCGCGCGGACATCGTCGTCGCGACGCCGGGCCGCCTGGGCGACCTGCTCGAGAACGGCTACTGCTTCTTCGACGACGTCGAGGTCACCGTCCTCGACGAGGCCGACCACCTCTGCGACCTGGGCTTCTTCCCGGTCGTCGACGAGCTCGTCGGCATGACGCCGGCCGGCACGCAGCGCATGCTGCTGAGCGCCACGCTCGACGGCGACGTCGACACGCTGGTGCGCCACCACCTGCGCGACCCGCGCCTGCACCAGCTCGACCCGAACGCCGGTGCGGTCACCACCATGACCCACCACACGATGGTCGTCGGCGGCTTCCGCGAGAAGGTCGACGCCGCTGTCGACCTCGTGAAGGCCAACGGCCGCACGATCGTCTTCACCCGCACCCGTGAGGGTGCCATCGAGCTCGCCGACGCCCTCGAGCAGGCCGGCCTCCCGGCCGTCGACCTGCACGGCGACCTGTCGCAGCGGGTGCGCGAGCGGAACCTTGCGCGGTTCTCCTCCGGCGACGCCCAGGCCGTCGTGGCCACCGACGTCGCCGCCCGCGGCATCCACGTCGACGGCGTCAAGCTCGTCGTGCACTTCGACGCGGCCTCCGACCCGAAGGCCTACCTGCACCGCTCGGGCCGCACGGCTCGCGCCGGTGACGACGGTGGTGTCGTCACGCTGACCACGCCGAAGTTCCTCTCCTCCGTCGTCCGCCTGCAGAAGGGCGCCGCGGTCGAGGTGCGCCACCACGACTTCCGCAAGGCGCAGCGTCCGCTGACCGTGAAGTCTCTCGACGAGTCCGGCGAGGCCGCTCCCCAGCGCTCCGCCGGCCCCCGCAGCGAGGGCGGCCCCCGTGGCGGCGGCTCGCGCTCGTTCGGCAACCGCGGCGGCCAGGGCGGCTACCGCGGCAACCGCGAGGGCGGCGGCTACCAGGGCAACCGTGAGGGTGGTGCCCGTGAGGGTGGCTACCGCGGGAACCGTGAGGGTGGCTACCAGGGCAACCGTCCCGAGCGCTCCGGCGAGGGTGGCGGCTACCAGGGCAACCGCGAGGGCGGCTACCGCGGCAACCGTGAGGGTGGTGCCCGCGAGGGTGGCTACCGCGGGAACCGCGAGGGTGGCTACCAGGGCAACCGTGAGGGTGGTGCCCGTGAGGGTGGCTACCGCGGGAACCGTGAGGGTGGCTACCACCAGGGCAACCGTCCCGAGCGCTCCGGCGAGGGTGGCGGCTACCAGGGCAACCGCGAGGGTGGCTACCGCGGCAACCGCGACGGCGCCCCGGCGGGCGCCCGCAGCACCGACCGCCCCGAGCGCTCCGAGCGCGGCCCGCGCAACCGCGACGACGCGCCCCAGGGCGCGGGTCGCAAGAAGGAGCGGTGGAGCAAGGAGCAGCGCTTCACGCGCTGACCGCCGACGCCCCCGGGCGTCCCCGGCATGACGAGAGCCCCCGAGCGATGCTCGGGGGCTCTCGCGCGTCCGGGGCCGGGCGCGGCCTCGAGCCCCGCCGAGCGAGATCGGCGCGCGGCGGGGCGGGCCGTCGTACCGGCCCCGGACCTGCCTCCGGGCGACACCCGACGCCACAACCCGCCACGCCTCGTCACGGGGCGCCGCGGTTCTCCTTCAGCCGCGGCAGGGCCTCGCTGAGCTCGTCGGCGACGAGGAGGTCGTCGCGCACCTGCCCGGCGCGGTACGACGCGCGCCCGGCCATGTGCGACGCGACGGGCGAGGTGACCATCTGGAAGACCGCGACGAGCACGAGCAGCGCGGTGGCGGACGGGTCGCGCAGGCGCAGGGCGAGCCCGAGCACGACGAGGAGCAGGCCGAGCACCTGCGGCTTGGTCGCGGAGTGCATCCGGGTCAGCAGGTCCGGGAAGCGCAGCAGCCCGATGGCCGCGATGAGGGTCAGCAGCGCTCCGAGCAGCAGGAGCGCCGCGGCCACCACGTCGAGGACGTCCGTCAGGCTCATCGCTTCATCCTCCTCGCCCGCAGGCTGTCCTCGCGCAGGCTGCGCGCCCGGCGCTGGGCCAGCCGCGCGCGGTTGTCGGGGTCGTCGGACTCCTCGGCCTCGACGTCGTCGCTGCCCGGCGAGAACCGGGCGACGCTGACGGAGCCGACGAACCCGAGCAGGGTCGCCACGAGCAGCAGCGGGATCGTCTCGGTGTTGGCGTCGATCGCCGCCTCGACGGCGACGGCGCAGATGCTGACCGCGATGAGCACGTCGAACGCGATGGCGCGGTCGAGCATCGTGGGGCCCAGCGCCATCCGCAGCACCACGAGCAGCGCCGAGACGCCGAGCAGCAGCCCCGCCACGGCCATGAGGGCCGTCATGACGGTCATCGGTCCACCTCCGTCAGGGTGTGCTCCTCGGGTCCGCCGAACGCGTTGAGCACCCGGTCCTCCTGCGCCAGCACGCGGCGGCGCACGTCCTCGAGGTCGGCCTCGTCGGACACGTCGAGCGCGTGCAGGTAGAGCGTGTGGCTGGCGCGGTGGACCTCGACCACGACGCTGCCGGGCACGAGCGAGGCGAGCTGGGCGACGACGGTGAGCACGAAGTCGGACTCGGTGCGCAGCGGCACCTCCACCAGGGCGCTCGTCAGGTCCTTCGGCGGGAAGAGGGTCACGCGGGCGACCTGGACGCTGGCGACCAGCACGTCCCAGTGGAACCGGGCCACCAGCACGACGAACGCCCAGGGCCGCAGCCGCACCTGCATCCGCAGGGGCGGGAGCGGGAAGACGAGGCAGACCCCCACCGCGACCACGATGCCGCCGACGAACGAGAAGGCGCTGTAGCTGCCCCACAGCGCCCACCACACGAGGGTGAGCACCAGCACCATCGGCCACTGCACGGAGCGGTAGCGCGCCGGGCGCTGCAGACCCGACCGCGTCGTCCTCATCTGCGGGCTCATCCCTCGTCCCCCAGAACGGCGGAGAGGTACGGCGTGCGCTCGAGCAGGTCGTCGGCCGCGCGGTCCGTGAACGCGAACAGCGGGCCCGCCAGGAACGTGATGGCGACGCTCACCAGCACGAGGCCGGCGGCCGGCACGACCATGGACGCCGGGAGGCGCGACGGCAGCGAGCCGTCCTGCAGCCGCTGGTGGAGGTCACGGTCCGGCTCGTCGTCGTCCGCCACCCGCTTGGCCTCGGCGACGTCGCGCTCGCCGAAGGCGACCGAGCCGACGTGCACGTGACCGCGGTGGCGCACGAGGTGCGGCGCCGACGAGGTGGTGTCCTCGGCCGGGTCCGCTCCGGTGGGCAGCATCCGCATCATCTCGTGCGCCTGCTCCGGGGACCGCCAGAAGGCGAGCGCCCAGGTCTTCGCGACGGCGTACAGCGTCAGCAGGCTCGTCAGGGTGCCGCCGGCGACGAGCAGCACCGCCAGCCACGACCCGTCGGCGAGGCCGGCCTGCAGCAGCCCGGCCTTGCCGAGGAACCCGGACAGCGGCGGGATGCCCGCCAGGTTCATCGCCGGCACGAAGAAGAGCACGCCCAGCAGCGGCGCCAGCCGGGCCAGGCCGCCGAGGCGGAGCAGCGCCGTGCTGCCGGCGCGGCGCTCGACGAGGCCCAGGACGAGGAACAGCGCGGTCTGGATGGTGATGTGGTGCGCCACGTAGAACACCGCACCCGACAGCCCGGCCTCGGTGGCCAGGGCGATGCCGAAGATCATGTAGCCGATGTGGCTGACCAGCGTGAAGGACAGCATGCGCTTGATGTCCGACTGCGCGACCGCGCCGAGGATGCCCACCAGCATCGTGATCAGCGCCGCCCACATCAGCAGGTCGGTCAGCGGGCTGTCGGGGAACAGCAGGGTCTGCAGCCGCAGGATCGCGTAGACGCCGACCTTCGTCAGCAGGCCCGCGAAGACGGCCGTGACGGGGGCGGGCGCGGTCGGGTAGCTGTCGGGCAGCCACAGCGACAGCGGGAAGACGGCCGCCTTGATCGAGAACGTGACGAGCAGGAGCAGCTGCAGGGTCAGCGACACGTGGTGGGGCAGGTCGTCGAGCCGCAGCGCGATCTGCGCGAGGTTGAGCGTGCCCACGGCGGCGTACACCGCGGCCAGCGAGATGAGGAACAGCATCGAGGACGTCACGTTGACGACGACGTAGATCGTGCCCGCCCGCACGCGGGCCGCCGTCCCGCCCAGCGTGAGCAGCACGTAGCTGGCGAAGAGCAGCATCTCGAAGCTGACGAACAGGTTGAACAGGTCGCCGGCCAGGAAGGCGTTCGAGACGCCGGCGACGAGCACCAGGAAGGTCGGGTGGTAGATCGAGACCGGCGCCTCCGACTCGTCGCCGGTCATGCCCTGGCCGATGGAGTAGGCGAGGACCGCGAGCGTGACGACCGACGAGACGAGCAGCATGAGCGCGGCCAGGCGGTCGGCCACGAGCGCGATGCCGATGTCCTCCCACGCCCCGAGCCACACCACCTGCGGCCCGTCCCGGTCGGCGGCGACGAGCAGCACGGCGGCGATGACGACGATGGCGACCAGCACGCCGAACGTCACCGCCCGTTGCGCCTGCGGGCGGCGCGACAGCATGAGGGCGAGGCCGGCGCCCAGCAGGGGCAGCAGCACGGGGAGCGGGACCAGGTTGGTCATGCGCCGTCCTCCCGGGGGGCCTCGTCGTCGTCCCGCTGGGCCCGCGTCGTCAGGCCGTAGCTGTCGGACGTGGCGTCGTCGATGGCGAGCTTGCGGATGGCGGCGTCCTCCACGTCGTCCTGCACGTCGTCGTGCTCGTGCAGCTGCCAGGACCGGTGGGCCATGGCGAGCAGGAAGGCGACCGTGCCGAGTGTGATGACGATGGCCGTCAGCACGAGCGCCTGGGGGAGGGGATCGGTCATCTCCGAGGGATCCGACGAGCCCACGATGGGCGAGCTCCCCGACGGCCCGCTGGAGATGAGGAACATGATGTTGACCCCGTTGCTCAGCAGCACGAGGCCGACGAGCACGCGGGTCAGGCTGCGCTCGAGCAGCAGGTAGGTGCCGCAGGCGACGAGGGCGCCGCAGGTCACCACGAGGGTGGCGTTGACCTCCACGTCAGACCACCGCCCCGGGCTTCGAGCCGGAGCCGGCCGGACGGCCCTCGCGCTCCGCCCGCAGGATCTGGCGGTCCAGGCGCGAGCCGAAGGTGCGGAGCAGGTCGAGGATGAGTCCCACCACCACGAGGTAGACGCCGATGTCGAAGAAGATCGAGGAGACCAGGTGCACCTCGCCCAGCAGGGGGAGGTGGAGGTAGTAGTCCGCCGTCTGCTGGGGCACCCCGCCGAAGAGCATGGGCGCCAGACCGGCCAGCGCGGAGATGAACAGGCCCGTGCCGATGAGGATGCCCGCGTCGATCGGCGCGGCCTCGTCGAGCTCGTAGCGGCCCCCGGCCAGGTAGCGGATGACGAGCGCGAGACCCGTCACCATGCCGGCCGCGAAGCCGCCGCCGGGCTGGTTGTGGCCGGCGACGAGCAGGTAGATCGCGAACACCATGATCACGTGGAAGACCAGCCGGGTGACCACCTCGAAGATGATCGAGCGGCGGTCGGGGCTGAGGGTGCGCGGGCCGGGCAGCCACACCCGGCGCCCCGGCGACGTGGGCTGCTTCTCGACGCCCTTCGGGTACGGGATGTCGTGGACGCGGCGGATGCCGGACATCCGGGTGTCGAGGAAGATCAGGCTGGCCACGCCGGTCGCGGCGGCGACGAGCACGGAGATCTCGCCCATCGTGTCCCAGGCGCGCATGTCGACCAGCGTCGTGTTGACGATGTTCTTGCCGTAGGCGAACTCGACCGACGCCTCGGGGAAGGCGGCGGACACGGGCGTGGCGGTGCGGGCGGCCGCGGCGACGACCATGAACCCGGCGGCCGCGGTGCCGAACAGCGCCGCGAGCCCCATGCGCCAGAACCGCTGGCGGCTCAGCGGCCGGTTGGTGAAGTAGTCCGGCAGCCGGCGCAGCACCAGGACGAAGACGACGAGGCTGACCGTCTCGACGAGCACCTGCGTCAGCGCGATGTCGGGCGCGCCCTGCACGAGGAAGAGCAGGCCCACGCCGTACCCGGTGACGCCGGCCAGGATCACGGCCCGCAGCCGCCGGCGCGAGCGCACCGTCGCGATCGCGGCCGCCACGACGACGACGCCGATCACCGGCTGCGCCATGCGGTCCCAGGCCACGAGCTCGACGGGGGACTGACCGGTCGCGACGGCCCGCACCGCGGCGTACCCCGGCAGGAGCAGCACGACGCCGAGGATGATCGCGAGGTAGTTGGCCACCGAGCCGCGCTGCAGCGTTCCGGTGACCTCGACCGAGACCCGGTCGACCGCGCGCATGCAGAACCGGTAGACGCCCTCCGCCGTGACCGGCAGCGCCACCCGCCGCTGGAAGCGGCACAGCGGCTCCCGCACCACGAAGAGCGCGACGCCGCCGACGAGCGTGACCAGCGAGAACAGCAGCGGCAGCCCGAGGCCGTGCCAGAGGGCGAGGTACTCCTCGTGCTCGCCCGCGACGAGCGTGTCGGCGTACGGCGAGAACACGGTCGTCAGCGCCGCGCCGGCGAAGCCGAGGCCCAGGCCGAGCGCGGAGAGCACGACCGGGGAGACGACGAACGCCGGGTGGAGCGGCTTCACCGCGGTCGCCTCGACGCCCGGCTTGGCGGCGAACGCACCCCACAGGAAGCGCGCCGTGTAGCCGGCCGTCAGCGCCGAGCCGGCGACGAGACCGGCGACGACGAGCCACCCGGCCCAGCCGGGGACGCCGGCGGTCTCGCCGTGGGTCAGCTCGAGCAGCGCGGTGAAGACGGTCTCCTTGGCGACGAACCCGAGCAGCGGGGGCAGGCCGGCCATGGAGGCGCCCGCCAGGATCGCGGCCACCGCGACGGCCGGCATCGCGCGGCCGACGCCGGAGAGCCGGTGCAGGTCGCGGGTGCCGGTCTGCTTGTCGACGATGCCGACGGAGAGGAAGAGCGTCGCCTTGAACAGGGCGTGGGCCGCCAGCAGGCCGAGCCCCGCGAGCCCGGCCGTGCGCGAGCCGATGGAGAGCACGACGACGAGGAAGCCCAGCTGGCTGACGGTGCCGTAGGCGAGCAGCAGCTTGACGTCGATCTGGCGCAGCGCCCGCCAGCCGCCGACGAGCATCGTCACGGTGCCCAGCGTCAGCAGCGACAGGTGCCAGCCCGGCACGTCGGCGAAGGCGGGCGCGAGCAGCGCGACGAGGTAGATGCCGGCCTTCACCATCGAGGCCGCGTGCAGGTAGGCGCTGACCGGGGTCGGCGCCGACATCGCGCCGGGCAGCCAGAAGTGGAAGGGGAAGATCGCGGACTTGCTGACCGCCCCGACGAGCAGCAGCAGCACGGCGACCGTCACCGCCGTGCCGGCCGGCGGGTCGGCGAGGATCTCGCTGATGCGGAACGTCCCCGCCTCGCGGCCCAGCAGCAGCATGCCGACGAACATGACGAGGCCGCCGAGCGTGGTGACGACGAGCGCCTCCATGGCCGCGAGCCGGCTGGAGCGCTTCGTCGGCTCGAACCCGATGAGCAGGAACGAGAAGATCGTCGTGAGCTCCCAGAAGACGAAGAGCACCAGCAGGTCGTCCGCCATGACGAGGCCGAGCATGGCGCCGACGAAGGCGACGAAGCTGGTCGTGAAGATCGGGAGCCCGGGCGCGCCGTCCTCGAAGTACCAGGCGCAGTAGGTCAGCACGAGCGTGCCGATCCCGGCGACGACGAGCAGCATCACCCACTGCAGCGTGCCGACCGCGAAGGCCAGCTCGAGGTGGAGCGCGGGGACCCAGTCGACCACCGTCGTGACGGTGCCGCCGTCACGCACGTCGTCGAGGAGCGTGGCCGCCCAGACGGTCGTGGCCCCGGGGAGCAGGGCGAGGGCGAGGAACGCGCGGCGGCCGAGCAGGCGCACGAGGGCGGGGGCCACCGCGGCGAGGACGAGGTGGGCGGCGACGACGGCGAGCAGCAAGGAGTGACGGCCTTCGTGGTCGGTGCTGGTCGCGGTCGCAGGTGCGGGCGGTGCAGCGAGGGCGGGCTACGGAGGTCGGGGCTCCCATCCTAGAGGAGGCCCGTGACCCCGCCCCTCGTCGTCCGCGCGGGCTCGCCGCGACGCCGGACGCCGGTTGGAGCGCCGTGACTCAGGCCACCGGTGCCCACGCGAGCCGCGCGGCGATGGCCAGCATGACGAGGCCGACGAGCGTCTCGACCACGCGCCAGGTCGCCGGGCGCGACAGCAGGCGGTGGGCCCGGCCCGCGCCGTACCCCAGCGCCGTGAACCACGCGAGGCTCGCGACGACCGCGCCGCCCGCGAACCACCAGCGCAGGTCCGGCCCCTCCTGCTGGGCCACGGAGCCCAGCATGAGGACGGTGTCGAGGTAGACGTGCGGGTTGAGCCAGGTCAGCGCCGCGGCCGTCAGGAGGGTACGGCGCGCCCCCGCCCCCGCGGCGGCCGCCGGGTCGAGCGCGTCGCCCCGGGTGGCCCGGCGCAGGGCGAGCACGCCGTACGTCACGAGGAAGGCGACCCCTCCCCACCGCAGCACCTCGAGCGCGAGGGGCGCGGCGTCGACCAGCCCGCCGACGCCGGCCACGCCGGCGGTGATGAGCACCGCGTCGGAGACGGCGCACACCGCGACCACCCCGGCGACGTGGCGGCGCAGCAGGCCCTGGCGCAGGACGAAGGCGTTCTGCGCGCCGATCGCGACGATGAGGCCGAGCCCGGTCACCAGGCCGGTGGCGAGGGCGATCAGGGCGGAGTCGGGGAGGGGCACGGGCTCGACGCTAGGGCGGCCCACTCGTGAAGGGAAGCGAAAGGATCTTCGCATCCCTTAGCGTTGCTTCATGTTCGCGCCGGCCCAGCTCGCCGCCCTCGTCGCCGTCGTCGACCACGGCACGTTCGAGGCGGCGGCCCGCGCGCTGCACGTCACGCCGTCGGCCGTCAGCCAGCGCGTCCGCGCACTCGAGGCCCAGGTCGGCCAGGTCGTCGTGAGCCGCGCCGCGCCGTGCCGCGCCACCGCGAGCGGGGAGGTGCTCGTCGCCCTCGGCCGGCAGACCGACCTGCTGGCGGCGGAGGCCTCCCGGCGCCTCGGCGGCGACGCCGCGCCCCGGACGGTCGCCGTCGCCGTCAACGCCGACTCGCTCGCCACCTGGTTCCACGACGTGCTCGAGGCCGTCGCGGGCTGGGCCGGCGTCGCGCTCGAGGTGCACGTGGAGGACCAGGCGCACTCGGCCCGCCTGCTGCGCGAGGGGCGGGTGCTGGCCGCCGTCACCTCCGACGGCCAGCCGGTCCAGGGCTGCTCGGTGCGCCCGATCGGCGCGCTGCGCTACCACCCCGTCGTCGACGCGGACCTGCTGGCGCGGGTCGGTGGACCGGACGCCGTCGACTGGCGCCGGCTCCCCCTGGTGCGGTTCAACGAGCTCGACACGCTGCAGCACGAGCAGCTGGAGCGCCTCGGCGTCCCGCCGCCGGACGTCGTCCACCGGGTGCCGACCACCGCCGACATGGCCGAGGCGGTGCGCCGCGGGCTGGGCTGGGGGATGTTCCTCGACGGCCAGCTCGACGAGCCGGGCACCGGCGCCCGCCCCGGCCGGCGCGTCGTGCCGTTGCCCGGCGGGGAGACGAGCTCGGTGCCGCTCTTCTGGCAGCGCTGGCGCGTGCGCTCGGAGGTGCTCGACCGCTTGACCGACGCGGTGGTGGCCGCGGCCCCGGGCGGGTGAGGTCCGCCGTACCCCGCCCCTGTGGCGGGGGCCGGTGGCGGGACGGGCCGTGGGTGGGTACGACGAGGGGCCCCCGGCGGTGCGCCGGGGGCCCCTCGCGTGGAGCGGGTGGTGCGTCAGGCGGTCGCCCGCCGGGGGATCAGAACGCCGACTCGTCGAGGTCCATGATCGCCAGGTCGGTCGTCTCGGCGATGGCGCGCTCCGCGCTGATGCGCGGGAGGTTGGTCTGCGCGAAGAACTGCGCCGCGGCGACCTTGCCCTCGTAGAACGCCTTGTCCTTGCCCGGGTCGCCGGCGAGCGCGTTGAGCGCCACCTCGGCGCCGCGCAGCAGCAGCCAGCCGCAGACCACGTCACCGAGCGCCATGAGCAGGCGGGTGGTGTTGAGGCCCACCTTGTAGACGTTGCGGATGTCGCCGCCGCTGGAGGCGTCGGCCGACATGAGGTCGTTGATCATCAGGCCGACGAGGGCGTTCGCGTCGTCGAGGGCCGTGGCGAGCAGGGCCCGCTCGGTCTTGAGGCGGCCGTTGCCCGCCTCGGACTCGATGAAGCCCTTGATCTCGCCTGCGAGGTGCCCGAGCGCGCGGCCCTGGTCCTTGACGATCTTGCGGAAGAAGAAGTCCTGGCCCTGGATCGCGGTGGTGCCCTCGTAGAGCGTGTCGATCTTGGCGTCACGCACGTACTGCTCGACCGGGTACTCCTGCAGGAAGCCCGAGCCGCCGAAGATCTGCAGCGACTCGGTGCCCAGCAGCACCCACGAGCGCTCCGAGCCGTAGCCCTTCACGATCGGGAGCAGCAGGTCGTTGACGGCCTCGGCGAGGTCGTCCTTCTCGCCGGTGGACTCGGCGATCTGCACCTTGTCCTGCCACGAGGCGGTGTAGAGCACGAGCGAGCGCATGGCCTCGGCGAACGACTTCTGCGTCATCAGCGAGCGGCGCACGTCGGGGTGGTGGGTGATCGTGACGCGCGGCGCGGTCTTGGCCGAGTTGGTCAGGTCGGCGCCCTGGACGCGGTTCTTCGCGTACTCCAGCGCGTTGAGGTAGCCGGTCGACAGGGTCGCGATGGCCTTGGTGCCGACCATCATCCGGGCGTTCTCGATGACCTGGAACATCTGCGCGATGCCGTCGTGGATCTCGCCGAGCAGCCAGCCCTGGGCCGGCTCGCCGCCGCCGACCTGCGGGTCGCCGAAGGTGACCTCGCAGGTGTTGGAGACCTTGATGCCCATCTTGTGCTCGACGTTCGTGACGTAGACGCCGTTGCGCTCACCGGTGAGCTCGCCGGTCTCGTGGTCGAAGTGGTACTTCGGCACGACGAAGAGGCTGAGGCCCTTGGTGCCCGGGCCGCCGACGCCCTCGATGCCCGCGGGGCGGGCGAGGACGAGGTGGATGATGTTGTCCTGCAGGTCGGACTCGGCCGAGGTGATGAAGCGCTTGACGCCCGTGATGTTCCACGAGCCGTCCTCGTTGGGGGTGGCCCGCGAGCGGCCGGCGCCCACGTCGGAGCCCGCGTCGGGCTCGGTGAGCACCATCGTGGCGCCCCACTTCTTCTCGACCATGAGCTGCGCGATGCGCTTGTCACGGTCGGTGCCGTTGCGGTGCACCACGGCGGCGAAGGCCGGGCCGGCGGCGTACATCCACACCGGGGCGTTGGCGCCGAGCACGAGCTCGCCGAGCGCCCACACGATGCTGGACGGGGCCTGCTGGCCGCCGAGGTCCTCGTCGATCTGCAGGCGCCACCACTCGGCGTCCATCCACGCGTCGTAGCTCTTCTTGAAGCTCGGCGTGATGGGGGCGGTGTGGGTGGTGGGGTCGAAGACCGGCGGGTTGCGGTCCGCGTCCTCGAAGGAGGCGGCCAGGTCCTCGCGGGCGAGGCGGTCGACCTCGCGCAGGACCTCGCGGGCCGTCTCGCCGTCGAGCTCGGCGAAGCGACCGGTCCCGAGGATCTCGTCGCGACCGAGCACCTCGAAGAGGTTGAACTCGATGTCGCGCAGGTTGCTCTTGTAGTGGCTCACGCTGCATCACCTTCGTGCGGTCGAAGAGGGGTCGGGCCGATCGCTACCAGCCAGTAACTTCAATGATCGGACGAGCGGCCGGAGATTTCAAGTCGCCGAGCGCATCGCGTCGCGAGGCGCTCACCACCTCGACCGCCGGCGGTCCCACCATCCGGACGCCTCCATACGCCCACGCGGCGACTAACCTAGGTTTCCTTGTCGAGTTAGCAGTCGCGGTCGTCTTGGCCGTGGACGGGGACGACGGGCCCGGAGGGGGCAGGTGTGCGCAAGCTGATCGTGCTGGGGGTCGTGGGGTTCCTGGCCCAGCTCGTCGACGGCTCCCTCGGGATGGCGTACGGCGTGACCTCCTCCACGCTGCTGCTCGCCGCGGGCGTCGCCCCGGCCGCGGCCTCCGCCGCCGTGCACTTCTCCGAGATCGGCACGTCGCTGGTCTCGGGCTTCTCCCACCACAAGCTGGGCAACGTCGACTGGCGCACGGTCGCGATCCTGGCGGGGCCCGGCTTCGTCGGGGCCTTCGCCGGCGCGACGTTCCTCGTCAGCCTGCCGGGCGACACGGCCAAGCCGTGGGTCTCCGGCATCCTGCTCGCCCTCGGCCTCTACGTGATCTTCCGGTTCCTCGTGCTCGGCGGGCGCCGCCCGCAGTTCAACGGGCGCCCCAGCGCCGGCTTCCTCGCGCCCATGGGGCTCTTCGGCGGTGCGCTCGACGCCATCGGCGGCGGGGGCTGGGGCCCGGTGGGCACCACGACGCTGCTGTCGTCGGGGCGGCTCGAGCCGCGCAAGGTGGTCGGCTCGATCGACACCTCCGAGTTCGTCGTCGCGGTCGGCGGCTCGCTCGGCTTCCTGCTCGGGCTCGGTGCGGCCGGCATCGACTGGGGCTACGCGCTGGCGCTCCTCGCGGGCGGCGTGGTCGCGGCGCCCATCGCGGCGTACCTCGTGAAGATCCTCCCGGCGCGCGTGCTCGGCGTCGCCGCCGGCGGCCTCATCGTGCTCACCAACTCGAACACGATCGCCGGCTCGGCCGGCGCCACCGGCGCGCAGGCGGGCGTGCTCGCCGCGGTGCTCGGCGTGCTCTGGGTCGTCGGCATCGTCTGGGCCGTCAAGCACGAGCGCGCCGCGCGCCGGGCCGCGGCCCGCGACGCGGCCGCCGACGAGCAGCTCCTCCCCGCCTGATCCCCCGCCCGACCGCCCGCCCGATCCCCGGCCTGTTCACCCCGACGGGGTCACCGGCGCGGGACCCGGGCGGTGCCGCTTCTGGTTGAATCGGCCCATGCGCGTCTCCGCCAAGTCCGACTACGCCCTGCGGGCCCTCATCGAGATGGCCGGGCGCGACAACGGGCGGCCGGTCAGCGCGGAGGAGCTCGGTCGGCTCCAGGAGATCCCGCACGGGTTCCTGCAGGCGATCCTCGCGGACCTGCGCCGCGCGGGCCTCGTGGTCTCCCAGCGGGGGCAGTACGGCGGGTGGCGCCTGCAGCGCGAGGCCGGCGAGATCTCGGTGGCCGACGTCATCCGCGCCGTCGACGGCCCGCTGGTCTCCGTCTACGGCCTGCGCCCGGAGTCCGTGACCTACAACGAGGCGGCCGCCGTGCTCCAGCACGTGTGGATCGCCGCGCGGCACTCGCTGCGCGACGTCTTCGAGAACGTCACCATCGCGCACCTGTCGTCGCGGGAGCTGCCCGCCGAGGTCGTCGAGCGCACCGCCGACGAGGACGCCTGGCAGACGCGCTGAGCGCCGCCCCGACCGGCGCCCCGGCCGGCGCCCAGGCCGGCGGCCGGACCGGGGCTCAGGCCGGCTCGGCGCCGAACGGGTCGTCGAGCACCTCGGCCAGCGCCTCGACGAGCGGGCGCAGGGAGCGCCAGTCCCGCCGTACCGTCTCCGCGAACGCGGGCACCCCGATGACCGCGGGCTCGAAGCCGTGGTCGCGGCCGAACGAGAGCGAGCGGTGGCGCAGCAGCGCGATGCGCGGGTGGGAGGCGTCGAAGCCCCGGGGCGCGGTCTTGAGGCGGTCCCCGGCGCGCTCCCAGCCGTCGGCCTCGGCGGCCGCGACGAGCTCCGCGAGCAGCGGGCCGGTGTCGGGGTCGGCCGCGTAGGCGCGGTAGCGGGCCAGGGCCGGCGGGTCGGCGCGGTAGAACCCCGCACCGGTGCGCACGCCGCGCGCGGAGACCTGGACGTACCAGCCGCACGACGGGCCGGCGGCGACGAAGGCGCCCTGGTGGGTCTTGTACGGCGTCTTGTCCGTGCGGAACCGCACGTCGCGGTAGGGGCGGAACACCTTGGCGGCGCCGAACTCGTCCTCGAGCGCGGCGGTCAGGGCCAGCATCGGCGCGCGGACGGACGCGTCGTACTGCTCCTTGTGGGCGAGCCAGAAGCTGCGGGTGTTGTCGACCTCGAGGTCGTCGTAGAAGTCGAGGGCGGCCTCGGGGAACCCGGTGAAGGGGCCCGGCTCGGGGGAGGTCGGGGAGGACATGGAGCGGATGACGAGACTCGAACTCGCGACATCGACCTTGGGAAGGTCGCGCTCTACCAACTGAGCTACATCCGCACGACCAGGTGACCGGCCGCCGCCGATGCTACTCGATCGGCGCGAGGCCGGGGCGCCGAGGGGCCACCGTGTCCCCCGACGAGCGGCCGGTGAGCCGCCGGTGGACCCACGGCCCGAGGTAGCGGCGCGTCCAGTCGAGGTCGGCGCGCACCTTGGCGAGCCGGGGTACGTCGGGGATCTCCGACAGCGGGAGCGGCTCCAGCCCGTGCTCGAGGACCCCGAGCGCGTCGAGCACCATCATCGCGACGAACTGGTGCCCGGCGGGGCCGAGGTGCATCCGGTCCTCGTCCCACAGGCGGGCGTCGGAGGAGGCCAGGTCGGCGGGGAGCTGGCGGGCCATGCGCCACGAGTCGGCGATCGTCGCGCCGTGGCGCTCCGCGATCTCGCGCACGTGCTCGTTGTAGAGGGCGAAGCGTCCGCGGATGGGCGCGTAGATGCCGCCGCTGCCCGGGTCGAACGCGGTGAAGAGCACGATCCGCGCCCCCGTGGCGGCGAGGCGGCCGACCGCCTCGTCGTAGACGACCGCCAGGGCGTCGAGGTCCACCTTCGGGCGGACGATGTCGTTGGCGCCGGCGTACACCGTGACGAGGTCGGGCCGGAGGTCGATCGCGGGCTGCACCTGCTCCTCGACGATGCCCAGCAGCTTGCGGCCGCGGATCGCGAGGTTGGCGTAGCGGAAGTCGTCGGTGCGGGCCGCCAGCACCTCCGCGACCCGGTCGGCCCACCCGCGCACGCCGTTCGCGCGGGTCGGGTCGTGGTCGCCCACGCCCTCGGTGAAGGAGTCGCCGAGGGCGACGTAACGGTGGAAGACGGTCTCGCTGGGCACGCATCCAGTGTGCCGGTGCGCGCGGGCGCCGCCTCCGGGGGGCCGGTCCCGGGTTAGGTTGGGCGCCGTGCTGCTCTCCGACCGCGACATCCAGGCCGAGATCGAGGCCGGACGCGTCTCGCTGGACCCCTTCGAACCCGCCATGGTGCAGCCGTCGTCGGTCGACGTGCGCCTCGACCGGTTCTTCCGGGTCTTCGACAACCACCTCCACGCCCACATCGACCCGGCCGAGGACCAGGCCGACCTCACCCGCGAGGTCGAGGTGACCGGCGACGAGCCGTTCATCCTCCACCCGGGCGAGTTCGTGCTCGGCTCGACGTACGAGGTCGTGGGGCTGCCCGACGACGTGGCTGCGCGGCTGGAGGGCAAGTCGTCCCTGGGTCGCCTCGGCCTGCTGACCCACTCGACCGCCGGCTTCATCGACCCCGGCTTCACGGGGCACGTGACGCTCGAGCTGGCGAACGTGGCGAACCTGCCCATCAAGCTGTGGCCCGGGATGAAGATCGGCCAGCTCTGCTTCTTCCGGCTCAGCTCGGCGGCGGAGCACCCGTACGGCTCCGCGCGCTACGGCTCGCGCTACCAGGGCCAGCGGGGCCCGACGCCGTCGCGGTCGTTCCTCAACTTCCACCGCACGGCCATCTGAGCGTCGCCCGCCGGGCGGGCGGGCGTGAGACCCGGGTCACGGGGAGTTGCCAAGGTTAGGCACACCTTAGTAGCGTCCGCCGGGTTGTCATCCCCCGTCACCCGAAGGGCACTCCGTTGTCTCTCCCCTCCCTGCGCCGCTCCACGGCCCTCGCGGCTGCGGCCGGCGTGGCCCTGCTCGGCCTCACCGCCTGCTCCACCGGTTCCTCCGACGCCGACTCCGCCGGCGAGTCGACGGCCAACACGACGGCGGAGGCCGACGCGTTCCCCGTCACGATCGCCACGAGCTTCGGTGACGTCACGATCGAGGACGAGCCCGAGAAGGTCGTCACCCTCGGCGTGGACGGCGAGAACGCCGTCGCCCTCGGTGTCGCCCCGATCGCGATCGAGAAGATGAGCTGGGGCGGCAACGCCGAGGGTCGCACCGACTGGTTCGACGAGGCGCTGGCCGAGATCGACGGCGCCGAGGAGCCGCAGCTGCTCGACGTCACCGACGGCATCCCGACCGCGGAGATCATCGCGCTGGAGCCCGACGTCGTCATCGGCACCAACTCGGGCCTGACGCAGGACGACTACGACACCCTCACCGACGCCGGGATCGACGTCGTCGGCTACCCGGGCACGCAGTGGGCGACCACGTGGCGTCAGTCGATCGAGATGGTCGGCCAAGCCCTCGGCCGCACGCAGCAGGCCGAGGAGGCCGCCGCCGACGTCGAGGAGGCCATGGCCACCGCCGTCGAGGAGAACCCGCAGGTCGAGGGCGCGTCCTTCCTGTGGACGTTCTTCTACCCGACGGACCTGTCGAAGGTCAGCATCTACACCGAGACCGACAACCGCCCCGGCATCCTCGCCGAGCTCGGCATGACGAACCCGGCGATCGTCGAGGAGGCCGGCACCGAGACGTTCTTCTTCGACGTCTCCTCGGAGCGCGCGGCCGAGCTCGAGGCCGACGTGATGATCGCCTACGGCAACTCCGCCGAGGAGGCCGAGCAGCTGCTGGCCACCCCGCTGGCCCAGCAGATCCCGCCGGTGGCGAACGAGAACTACGTGATCTCGCTCGAGCCCAACGACACCCTGGGTCTCTCCTTCCCGTCGGTGCTCGGCATCCCGGTCGCGCTCGACGCCTTCCTCCCGAAGGTCGCCCAGGCGATCGACGGCACCCCCCAGGTCAACTGAGCACCCCATGACCACGTCCTCGACCGTCTCGTCCGAGACGGAGGACTCCCCGGACCTGCCCGGCCGGACCGCCACAGCCGGCCGGGCACGGACTCCACGCTGGAGGACGACGACGAGTGCCGCGATCTGCGTCGCGGCCCTCGTCGTCGCCACCCTGGCGTCGCTGTGCATCGGCAACCGCGCCGTCGACCCGCGCGCGCTCCTCGACGCGGGCCACCCCGACCACGCGGTCATGGACGCCCGGCTCCTGCGCACGATGGTGGGCCTGCTGCTCGGGGCGGCCTACGGGCTCGCCGGGGCCGCCCTGCAGGGCCTGACCCGCAACCCCCTGGCCGACTCGGCCCTCCTCGGCATCAACGCCGGCGCCGCGTTCGCGATGGTCGCCGGCATCACCTACGTCGGCGCCGGCTCGCTCGGCGGCTACATCTGGTTCGGCTTCCTGGGCGCGGGCGCGGCCGCCCTCGGCGTGCACCTCGTGGCCAGCATCGGTCGCGGCGGCGCCACCCCGGCCAAGCTCGTCATCGCCGGCGCGGCGCTCACCGCCGCCCTCACCAGCTGGACGACCGGCATCCTGCTCACCAGCCGCGAGACGCTCGACCAGATCCGCGCCTGGCAGGTGGGCAGCGTCGCGGGCAAGCAGACGGACGCCTTCCTCACGGTCGCGCCCTTCCTGGTCGTCGGCATCGTCATCGCGCTCGCCAGCGCGCGCGTGCTCAACGCCCTCGCGCTCGGCGACGAGCTCGCCCGCGGCCTCGGCCGCAACCTGGCCCGCGACCGCGCCTTCGTCGGCGTCGCAGTCATGCTGCTCATCGGCGGATCGGTCGCCCTCGCCGGACCCATCGCCTTCCTCGGCCTGCTCGTGCCGCACCTCGTGCGCCGCCAGGTGGGCGGTGACTACGCCAAGGTGCTGCCCCTCAGCGCGGCCTGGGGCGCGCTGCTCCTCGTCGTCGCCGACACCGTCGGGCGCTTCGCGCTGCCGCCCGGCGAGGTGCAGGTCGGCGTCATGACCGCCGTCATCGGCGCGCCCGTCTTCATCCTGATGATCCGTCGCGGAAGGTTGGCCAGCCTGTGACCGCCGTGGACGAACGCCCCGTCGGGGCGCCGGCTGCCGTCGTACCGGACGTGGCCGCCGTGCGCCGGGCCCGGCGCGGCCCGCGCCGCCGCCACGCCCTCGTCGTGGCCGGCACCGGCGCGGCCGCCCTCACCGCGCTCGTGGTGAACCTGCTGCTCGGCGACTACACGTACACGTTCCCCGACGCCGCGCGGATCATCGCCGGCGTCGGCATCGACCGGCCCACGGCCGAGTTCCTCATGCTCGAGCAGAAGCTGCCGCGCGCCCTCGCGGCGCTGTGCGTCGGGCTGTGCTTCGGCGCGGGCGGCGCCGTCTTCCAGACCGTGCTGCGCAACCCGCTGGCCAGCCCCGACATCGTCGGCATCAGCACGGGCGCGAGCGCCGCGGCGGTCTTCGCGCTGCTCGCCCTCGGCCTGCGCAGCGACGTCGTGGCCCTCGCCGCCGCCGTCGGCGCGGTGCTCACCGCCCTCGCCGTGCGCTGGGTCGCGGGCGGGATCGGCAGCTACCGCCTCGTGCTCGTCGGCGTCGGCCTGTCCGCCGCCCTGCTCTCGGTGGTGCACTACCTCTTCACCCGCGCCGCCGTGTGGGACGCCCAGCTCGCGCTTCGTTGGCTGACCGGCAGCGTGGCCGGCTCGGGCTGGCCCGAGGTGCGGGTGCTCGTCGTCGTCCTGGTCGTGCTCCTGCCGGTGCTGTGGTGGTCGGCGCGCTCGCTGCGCATCACGGAGCTCGGCGCCGACGCGGCCACGGGCCTCGGCGTCACCTCCCGGCGCGCGGAGCTCCTCATGCTCGTCGCGGTGCTGCTCGTGGCCGCCGGCGTGGCAGGGGCCGGGCCCGTCTCGTTCCTCGCCTTCCTCTCGGGGCCCATCGCGCGCGGCCTGAACGCGGGCCGCACGAGCATCGTCGGCGCGGCGCTCGTCGGCGCCGCCCTGCTGCTCGCCGCGGACTTCACGGGGCAGTACCTCATCGGCACCGTCAACGTGCCGGCCGGCGTGCTCACCGGCGCCGTCGGCGCACCGTTCCTGCTCTGGCTCATGGCCCGGGGCGCATCCGGAAGGAGTCCGCGATGACCGCGGCAAGGACCCAGGCCGCGCCCACGCGCCTGTACGCCGACGGGGTCTCGCTCGGCTACGACGACCGCACGATCGTGCACGACCTCACGGTCGCGGTGCCCGACGGCCAGGTCACCGTGATCGTGGGCGGCAACGGCTGCGGCAAGTCGACCCTGCTGCGCGGCATGGCCCGCCTGCTGCGCCCCCGCGGCGGCGCCGTGCTGCTCGACGGGCAGGCCGTGCACTCGCTGCCCACCAAGCAGGTGGCGCGCACCCTCGGCCTGCTCCCGCAGAACCCCATCGCGCCGGAGGGCGTGACCGTCGTCGACCTCGTCGGCCGCGGCCGGCACCCCCACCAGGGAGCGCTGCGCCGCTGGGGGCACGAGGACGACCGCGCGGTCGCCGAGGCGCTCGCGCTCACCGACACCACCGAGCTCGCCGAGCGCGTCGTCGACGAGCTGTCGGGCGGGCAGCGCCAGCGCGTCTGGATCGCGATGGCGCTGGCGCAGGGCACGGACCTGCTGCTGCTGGACGAGCCCACGACGTACCTCGACGTCGCCCACCAGGTCGAGATGCTCGACCTGCTCGCCGACCTCAACGCGCGCTCCGGGACGACGATCGTCATGGTGCTCCACGACCTGAACCTGTCCGCCCGGTACGCCGACCACCTGGTCGCCATGAAGCAGGGCCGCATCGTGGCGGAGGGCGGCCCCCACGAGGTCGTCACGGAGGCCGTCGTGCGCGACGTCTTCGGCCTGGAGAGCCGCGTCATCCCCGACCCGGTCTCCCACACGCCCCTCGTCGTGCCGGTGGGCCGCCACCTCGGGCGCGCCGTCCACCCGCCGGCCCCGGCCGGCTACCCCGAGCACGAGCCCGAGCACGAGCCCGCCGTACCGGCCGGCGTCGGGTCCCACCCGCACAACGAGGAGTCGTCGTGAGCGAGCAGTCCCTGGTCCTGGCCGAGGTGGAGGTCCGCGCGGTACGGCGGGTCTCGCCGTCCTTCGTGCGGGTCGAGCTGGGGGCCGACGAGCTGGCCGACCTCGGCACCGACGGCCCGTGGCTGGACCAGCGGTTCAAGCTGATCTTCCCGTCGCCGGGCTGCCCGCTGCCGCCGATCCCGTCGGACGACACCTGGTACCAGGCGTGGCTCGCGCTGCCCGAGGACGAGCGCGGCTGCGTGCGGACCTACACGGTGCGCGACGTCGTCGGCGAGGGCACGGACACCCGCCTCGTCGTCGACATCGTGGTGCACGACCCGGGGGAGCACGGCGAGGCCACCGGGCCGGGCAACGACTGGGCGCGCTCGGCGACCGTGGGTGACCGCGTCATCGTGCTCGCCCCGCGCCGCGGCCACTTCTTCGGCGGCATCGAGTGGGCGCCCGGCGACGCCACCGACCTGATGATCGTCGGCGACGAGACCGCCCTGCCGGCCGTGTACGGCGTGCTGCGCGACCTGCCGGCCGACGCCCGCGGCGTGGCCTTCGTCGAGGTGCCGCACCGCGACGACGTGCTGGACGACGTCGTCGGACCGCCCGGCGTGGAGGTCGTGTGGCTGCCGCGCGACGGCGCCCCGCGCGGCGACGAGCTGCGCGTGCGGGTGCTCGAGCGCCTCGACCGCACGGCCGAGGACCACGCCCGCGTGCTCGCCGCGGCGGCGGACCTCGTCGTGGCCGACGAGGAGATCGACCCCAACCTGTGGGAGACCCCGGCGTACTCCTCCTCGGGCGAGGAGGTCAGCGGCGACGGCCCCGTGGAGGGGCCCTACGCCGGGCTCTACGCCTGGATCGCCGGCGAGTCCAAGGTCGTCACCGGCCTGCGCCGCGCCCTCGTGAAGGACCTCGGCATCGACCGCCACCAGGTCGCGTTCATGGGCTACTGGCGCGAGGGCGTCGCCATGAAGGCCTGACGCTCGCCGTCAGCGGGGGCGCACCGTCCAGGTGGTGCGCCCCACCGACGCCTGGCCCCGCGCGTCGCCGAAGTAGGTGACCTGCACGGCGTGCCCCCCGGTGCGCTGCTGGCCCGGCAGGCCGAGCGTGCCGTAGCCGTCGACCAGCGCGACGTCGCGCAGGCGCACCCCGTCGAGCAGCACGCGCACCCGGCCCGTCGCCGGCGAGCCGTCGGCCCGGGCCACGGCGAACCGCACGCGGTTCACGCCCCCGCGCAGCGTCGGGTTCGCGTCGAGGCGCACGTAGGTGCGCGTCGCCTGCTGGGCCGGCGGGCGCACGGTCCACGTCGCCGACCGCTCCGACGGGGCCGCGACCTCGCTCCCGGAGTACGTCGCGCGCACCACGTGGGTGCCCGCCGCCGTACCGGCCGGGAGGGGGACGTCGGCCCGGCCGCCGGCGAGCGGCACGTCGGCGACGGGACGGCCGTCGACCGTGACCCGCACCGACCCCTGGGGCGCGCCGAAGCCGGTGGTGCCCACGGCGACGCGGGCCGTCGTACCGGCGCCGGCCGGGGTGGAGGTCTCGGCGAGCCGGACGTACGTCGAGGTCGCGAACGGCTCGACCTCCGGCACGGTGAGCACCGAGGGGTGCTCGGCGGACGTGTGGATGGTCATCGGGACGAGCGTCGGGACGAGGTCGGGCAGCACCGGGAGCAGGTGGGGCACGTCGAAGGCCTGCACGGCCAGGCGCAGCCGGTGGCCGGCCGGCACCTGGGCGCCGGTCGGGAAGATCTCGACGTCGACGGGCACGACCTCGTCGGCGGCGGCCCGTTGCTTCGCCTCCGCGGTGAAGGGGTGGTGGGCCTGGATCAGCTCGCCGTCGAGGTAGCGGCTGCGGGTCTCGTCGAGCGCGCGGTGGCTGATCACCTGCCAGCCGCCGGTGATGCGGTGGACGGTGCCGTCGGGGGCGACCGAGGAGACCGCGACCGACAGCGTGCCGTCACCGGCGGGCGTCGAGGTGTGCAGCCGGGCGTTGAGCGGGCCCTGGAAGCGGAGCGGCTCGGTGAGCGGCTCGGTGTCCCACACGACGCCGGCGAGGTCGTTGGCGCGGTTGTCGCTGAAGCACGGCAGGTCGGCGAGGACCTGGCTCGGGAGCCCGGCGGTCCACTGGTCGGTCGAGCGGCTGCAGAGGCCGGCGACGGGCACGGGCGGCACGACGGCGGTGCCCGGGGCGGCGTCACCGGTGGTGAGCGTGCCGTTCGCGAGTCCGCCGGCGGTGGCCCCGCCCGAGAGCCGGAACGTGGTGGCGTCGAGGTTGTCGCCGATCCAGTCCTGCGCCTGGCGCCACGTGTCGGCGTTCTGCTCGTAGTAGGTGAGCGGCGCGATGTCGGTGTCGAGGCCGGGGTCCGGGATGCCGCGGACGTGGTGGTCGAACCACCGCAGCTGCAGCTCGTCGAGGGTGCCGTAGCCGGCGTCGGCGACGCCCTCGCCCGAGGATCCCTCGAGGTGGTTCCAGGGGCCGAAGATCATCTTGGTCGGCACCCCGCGGCTGCGCAGGTCCTCGAAGAGCAGCGGCGTGCCGCGCTGGAAGAGGTCGTGCTGGCCGCCGACGAGGAACGTCGGCACGTCCACCTGGTCGATGACCTCGATGGGGGAGCGCTCGCGGTAGAACGGGCCGTCGTACGCCGTCTCGCCCCCGAGCAGCGAGCCCAGCAGCAGCGGCGCCGAGAAGGTGGCGGCCGCCGTGAGGTGGGAGAAGACGGTGCCGAGCGCTGCGGCGGGGTCGGTGGCGCCGTAGGCGGGCGGGATGATCCCGGTGCCCGTCACGAGCCCCATCCACAGCGGGATGAAGCCGACGTCGAGCTGGCCGCCGGAGGCCACGACGTCGCGGTAGACGTCGGCCGCGGGCACCTGCGGGAAGAGCGCCTTCAGGCCGGCCGGCTTCCCGGCCGCCGCGAAGACCTGGTTGATGCCCATGTACGACGGGCCGCGCATCGCCGCCGAGCCGTTGCTCCAGGGGCGGTCGAGGGAGGTGGCCCAGGCGACGATCTCGGCGGCGTCCTGGTTCTCGCGGGCGCTGAACGCCCCCCACGTGCCGGCGGAGCCGCCCGTGCCGCGGGCGTCGACGGTGAGCTGGGCGTAGCCGCGCTTCACGAGGTAGTCCGCGCCCGACCCGGCGAGGTCGGAGGCACCCGAGGCCGACTTGTTGTACGCCGTGATGGTGACGACCACGGGGAACCGGCCGGGCACGGCGGTGCCGTCCGCATCGGCCGGGAGCACGAGGTCGCCGCGCAGCACGGTGCCGTCGGAGACCGGGATCTCGAGGTCGCGCTGCGTGACCGTGGCGGGGTGGTCCTCGCCGCGCGGCGTCCAGCCGCTGGGGAGGGTGGCGCTCGCGGCGGCGGGCGCGGCGGCGGGAGTGCCGGTGGTGGCGGCCGCCGCGGGGGTGGTGGTCGCCGCGGGCGCGACGGTGACGGTCAGCGCGACGGCGAGGCTGACGGCGTACGCCGCCCAGCGGTGCGGCGGGCGGGGGGCGCGGCTCATGGTCACTCCTGCGGCGGGGCACCGACGATCCCGGTCGTCGTCGGGTGTGACCTGGCTAACGACGGGGTGCGGCCGGGGTTACCGACGCGTAGGCCGCGGGCGTGGCGGCCCGTCGTCGTCGGGGCCGGTGCGGGGGCGCGAACGGCGCGACCGGGCGCCGCGGGCCTCCTCGAGCCGGAGGCGGGCGAGGGCGGAGAGCGTGTCGGGGTGGTGCATCGGGGGCTCCTCGGTGGGGGGGTGGGGGGCGGGTGACGCTGGTGGTCGGCTGGAGCAGCGGTTCGTGGTGGGAGCGCCGGACATTCCGTGGCGCTGCTACCACGAACGCGGGGGGTCAGACGTGGCGGAGCTCGACGGCGCCGCTGACGGTGCTGGCCCGCACCTCGACGTACGGCGTCCCCTCGGCCGGCGCGCCGAGGCTCGCGAGGCCGGAGACGATGCGGCCGGAGACGGTGGTGACGTCGGTCCACACGGGGGTGCCGTGGGGGACGGCGCAGCGGACGGCGCCCGAGGCGGTGCGGGCCGTGAGGGCGCCGGTGCCGAGCCGGTCGACGCGGACGTCCCCGCTGCCGCTGGTGAAGGTGACGTCGCCGTCCGCCCGCTCGACGTGGAGGCGACCGGACCCCGTCTTGACCTGGAGGCGACGTTCGCTCGCCGCGACGCGGACGTCGCCGGAACCGGTGCGCACGAGGGCGTCGCCGGCGACGTGCTCCACGGCGACGTCGCCGGACCCGGACTTGACGAGCAGCTCGCCGCCCGCGGAGCCGACGCGGACGTCGCCCGAGCCGACGCCGATCTCGAGCCGGCCGACCGCCGCGCCGACGGTGACGTCGCCCGAGCCCGCGCCGAGCAGCGCGTCGGACCCCGCCTGCTCCACCCGCAGTGCCCCCGACCCGGTCTCGGCCGAGACGACCGCGAACGTCCCGGTCACGGTCACGGGGGCCGAGCCGGAGCGCAGCGCGAGCCGGCTCCCGGTCGGGACGCGGATGCGGGCGTGCACCTCGCGGTGGTGACCGAGGAACCCGCTGGTGCGGGGGGCGAGGACGGCCAGGCGCCCGTCGCGCTCCTCGACGGTGGTCTCCTCGGCGCCGGAGCCGGTGAGCTCGACCCGCACCTCCGGGTCGTCGGCGGCGGTGACGGTGAGGCTGCCGGCGCCGAGCTCGACGTACAGGTCGACGGGTGCGGGGGCCTCGATGGTGTGGACGGCGGGCGTCGTGCTCATGGCTGCTCCAGGGTGTGCGGGACCGCCGGGCCGGCGGCGCCGGACCGTGCGGGGCGGGATGGGTGGGGTGGGGCGGGGTCGAGGCGGGGTCGGGCGGGGCGGGTCAGGTCCAGCCGGTCATGCGGCGACCGCGGCGCTGGAAGGGGTCGGCGGGCGAGCCGAGCGGGAGGCTGGTGAGGTCGATGGCCACGTCGCCGGCGTCGCGGGTGGCGGCGGCCCGCACGGCAGCGACCAGCCAGGTGTTCAGCGACTGGCCGGCGTCGGCCGCGCGGGCCTCCGCCTGCTGCTTGAGGGCGTCGGGGAGGCGCAGGCTGACCCGTGCGACCGCGCCGTCGGCGTCGGGCTCGCCGTCCGGCGTCGGCGGTGCGGGGGGTGTGGGCGGGGCGGGCGGCGCCGGCGGCGCGAGCGGCTCGGGTGCCCCGGGGTCGACGACGAACTCCACGTCGCGGCCGGCGAGGCGCACCTCGACGCTGCCGCGCGGCAGCTCGGCCGAGATCTGGGAGGCGGCGTCGGAGAGCGCCTCCATGAGCACGAGTCGCGCGGCCGGGTCGATCGCCATCGCCAGCCGCTCGGCGGCGGCGCGGATGTCGTCGCTGCCGGCCTCGGCGGCGGTGACGAGGTCGCGACGCAGGCCCGCGACGTACGGCGTGATGTCCATGACGCAACGATGACATCATCATGACGTCATGACAAGAGTTGTTGATGTCACGTGGCGTCACCCCTCCGCGGGGCCGGTGGCGGGCGCGGTCGCGCGCGCTGGGATGCTGGAGCGGTGCCCGGCCCCGACGATCTCCACCGACCGGGCACCGAGGGCTACCGCCGCCTCAACCTGGCGATGCTGGGCGCGGGCCTCGCCGCCTTCGGCCTGCTCTACGCGACCCAGCCGGTGCTGCCCGAGATCGCCGAGGAGTTCGGCGCCACCGCCGCCCACACCAGCCTCACCGTCTCGGCGAGCACGGGGGTGCTCGCGGTCGCGGTCGTGCCGGTCACGGCGCTCGCGTCGCGGTGGGGACGGGTCCGCACCATGCGGGTCGGCCTGCTCCTCGCCGCGGTGCTCGGGCTGGCGTGCGCCGCCGCCCCGACGCTCGGCGTGCTCGTCGCGCTGCGGGGGCTGCTGGGGCTCGTGCTTGCGGGCGTCGTCGCCGTCGCGATGGGCCACGTGGGTGCGGAGGTGCACCCGAGCGGGCTGGGTGCGGCCATGGGCCTGTACGTCGCGGGCAACTCCCTCGGCGGCGTCGGCGGGCGGCTCATCACGGCGGGGGCGGCCGACGTCGGGTCGTGGCGCCTCGCGCTCGCCCTGCTGGCGCTCGCCGCGCTGGTGGCGACCGCGGTGTTCTGGCGCCTGCTGCCGGCGGCGTCGGCCGACGGGCGGGGGAGCGGCGTCTCGCCGCGCGCGTTCCGGGCGCTGCTGCGCGACCCGGCGGTGCTGGCCCTCGTCGCCGTCCCGTTCCTGCTGATGGGCGGCTTCGTCGCGGTCTACAACTTCCTCACGTTCCGTCTCGTCGCGCCGCCGTTCTCGCTGCCGGTGGCGCTGGTGGGGCTCGTGTTCCTGGCCTACCTCGCCGGCACCACCTCCTCCGCCCTCGCCGGCCGCGCCGCCGACCGGGTGGGTCGCCCGGTGGTGCTCGTGGGCGCCGTCGTCGTGATGCTGGCCGGTCTGCTGCTGACCCTGCCGGGCTCGCTGCCGGCCGTCGTGGTAGGCCTCGTCGTGCTCACCGCGGGCTTCTTCGCCGCGCACGCCGTGGCCAGCGGCTGGGCCCCCGTCGTCGGCGGAGCCCACGGCACCCAGGCCAGCGCCCTCTACGTCTGCGGCTACTACGCCGGCTCCAGCATCTTCGGCGCCTGGGTCGGCACCGCCTGGACGAGCCACGGCTGGCCCGGCGTCGTCACCTGGGTCGCGGGCCTCGTCGCGCTCGCGCTCGCCTGCGGGCTCTACGTCGCGCACCGCACCCGCCGCGGCTGAGGCGGCGTACCCGACCGCGCGAAGGGGGGTCAGAGCTCGCCCAGGATGACGTTCACCGCCACCAGACGGTCACCGACGAACGCCAGCTCGGCCGCCCAGGCCGCCATGCAGACCGGCGGGTCGGTGGGCAGCACGGTGACGATCGAGCCCCCGACGTCGTCCAGCACGGGGATGGGCTTCGGCAGGCAGTGGCTCGTTGTCGCGGACCCGGGTCGCACCACGACCGGTTCGCGCGCGAGGCGGTCGAGCACCGACAGCGGACCGCTCACCCCGCCCGACGAGACCACGTCGGCGATCGTCCAGGCGTCCCGGTCCTCGAGCCGCGGGGCCCCGACCCTGCCCTGCAGCAGGCCGTCGACGTACAGGTCGACCGGACCGGGTCCGAGGTCGAAAGCACGTTCACCACGCGCGAACTCGAGGAACCCCGTTGCCCGTGCCTGGTCCCCGGCGTAGGGATCGGGTGGGTTCGTCGACGTGACGCCGGGGGCCGCGTCGCTCGCCGTCGCAGCAGGTGGGCCGGAGGGCCCTGGCCCGCGGTCCGCCCCGCGTGTCCACGCGAAGGAACCGGCGAGGACCGCCGCGAGCACTGCAGCAGCGGTCGCGAGGGCGAGGGCGCTTGCCGGCGTACGGCGGGGCCGTGCGGTCCGCGCGGTCCGCGCCGGGCGCTGCGGGGGCACGTCGATGGTCGCGGCGGCGAGGGACAGGAGCCTGCGGGCCTCGTGCTCGGCGTCAGGTCGCGGCATCGGTGCTCCTCAGTCGGGGGTGGGTGGCGAGCCGGGCCAACGCCCGGGAGGCACGGCTCTTCACCGTGCCGGGCCGCACGCCGAGGACGGCCGCTATCTCGCGCTCGGTGAGGTCGGCGTAGTAGCGGAGGACCAGCACCTCCCGCAGCTCCACGGGCAGCTCACCGAGCACCGCACGCACCGCCAGGCCCGTGGCGGTGTCGATGTCCACATCCGGCCGGTCGGGCAGGTGCTCGGTGGGGACCTCGCCGTGCCACCGCCGTGCCCGGAGGTCCCGGAAGGTGTTGACGAGGACGCGGTAGACGTAGGCGTCGGGGTTCTCCGCCGCCTCGACGCGGCGCCGGGATCGCAGGCAGCGGGCCAGCGTGGTCTGCACCAGGTCCTCGGCGTCATCGGCGGGACAGCCCAGCAGCACCGCGGAGCGCACCAGCGCACCGCGCCGCGCCGCGACGTAGGCCTCGAGCTCCATCCTCACCTCCTCTCCCGCGTACGACCGGCGAGCCCCCCGCCGCGGTTCCCGCCGCCGTACCCGTCGCCCCGCGCACCTGTAACGCGGTGTCCGGGCCACTGGACACGCGGTCGGCCCCTGACCCAGTAGCGCCGGCGCCGCAGCAGACACCAGCACCGCAGCGGACGTCGGTACGGCGGGAGAGCGGCCCCAGGGCGCCCCGGCTGCGCTGGGCTGTCGGAGTGCGCAGGTTCAGTCGCCGGCGGCCCGTCAGGCTGAACCTGCGCACTCACGGCGAAGGGGCGGCCCCACCCGGAGGTGGGACCGCCCCTTCGTCACCGATCGTCGGCCGCCGGTGTCACAGGTCGAACAACGAGCTGCTCCCGTGGATGTCGGCGTCCGTGCGCGGCGTGTGCGTCGCGCCGCTCGACCGCGGCTTCTCTGCCACCGGCTCCGCTGCGGGCGCGGGCTCGTCCTCCTCCACGGGCTCGACGGCCTGCTCCGGCACCTCGACGTCCGGCTCCGGTACGGCGGGAGCCTCCGCGACTGCCTCCGTCTCGAGGTCGGTGCCCTCGGCCTCGACGGCCTGCGGCTCCGCCTCGGGCTCGACCGTCGCCTCGACCTCGACGGCCTCGACCTCGGCCTCGACGGCCTGCGGCTCGGGCTCCGGCTCGACCGTCGGCTCCGACTCGACGGTCGGCTTCGACTCGACGGTCGCCTCCGGCTCGGCCACCTGCGACTGCGTCGCGGCGGGCGGAGCGGCGGCGGCCGGGGCGGCCGTCACCTCGGGGGCCGGGATGTCGAAGAGCGACCCGGCGCCGTGGATGTCGACGTCCGACCGCGGCGTGCTCACCGTGCCCGACGAGGCCGGGGCGGCCGGCGTGGCGGGCGCGGTGGCCTTCGGGGCCGCCGCGACCTCCGACGCCGGGGCGGTGGGCTCGGGCTCCGCCTCGGGTGCCGTCTCCTCCACCACGGGCTCGGGCTGCGCCTCCACCTCGGGCTCGGCGGGCTCGACCGGGGCGGTGGTGCCACCGTCGGTCGGGCCGGCCTTGGCCACGGGAGCCGGGGCCGCGAGGTCGAAGAGCGAGCCACCCTCGGGGATCGTCGTCGCGGGTCGGGCCTGCGGCGACGCCGGCTTCGGGCTGGCGGCAGCTGCCACCGGGGCAGCCGACGCCGGCTCCGCGGCAGGTGCCTGCGGCTCGGACTCCTCGACCGCCGTCGGCGCGGGCTCCGGCTGCGCCTCGGGCTGCGGCGCCGC
Organism: Nocardioides sp. ChNu-153; assembly: GCF_030466625.1. Classification (GTDB taxonomy): domain Bacteria; phylum Actinomycetota; class Actinomycetes; order Propionibacteriales; family Nocardioidaceae; genus Nocardioides. The sequence goes on along the minus strand of NZ_JADEVT010000003.1, from coordinate 42,555 downwards.
CTGCTCGGCCGCCTGCTTGGCCGCCGGCACGGCCGGCTGCGAGGCGACGATGTCGAAGAGCGATCCGCCCGACGACAGGTCGACCTTCGGCTGCTCGACCTTCGGCTGCTCGGCCTTCGGCTCCTCCGCCGTCGGCGCAACCGGCTCGGCGGCCGGCTCGGCGGCGGGCTCGGCAGCCGGCTCCGCCTTCGCGGGGGCGGCCGGAGCGGACGCGGCGATGTCGAAGAGCGAGCCGCCCGAGCCGAGGTCGGCCGCGGGCTTCGCCGCCGGCTCCCCAGCCGGCTCCGCCTTCGCCTCGGGCTCGGCCGGGGCAGCGGGCTGCGCCTTGGCGGCGGGCTGGTCGCCCGCCACGTCGAAGAGCGACCCACCCGAGCCGAGGTCGGCCGCAGGCTTCGCGGCGGGCTCCGCGGGCTCCGCCGGCTCGGCCTTCGTCGCGGGCTCGGCCTTCGCCGCCGGCGTCGCGGGCTCGTCGCCCCCGAGGTCGAACAGCGAACCACCGGAGGCGGGCTTCGCGGCGGGCTCCGCCTTCGTCTCGGCCTCGCCCGTCCCGGCGTTCGCCGGCGTGCGCTGCTGCGACGGGGCGTCGTCGTCGAAGAGCGACGAGGCGGACCCGGCGTCGAACAGCGAGCCGCCCGTGCCCTCCTTCTTCGGCTCCTCCTTCTTCGCCTCCGGGGAGTCGAAGAGGGAGTCACCGCCGGACGCCTTCGCGAGCGGACCCGCGTTGGCCGTCTCGGTGACGGTGTCCTCGGTGATCGTCTCGTCGCCGGCCTCGGGCTCCGCCTTGGTGGACACGTCGTCCCCGCCGGTCGGCGCTGCCTTGGCGGTGCCGTTCTTGGCGCCGGCCCCCGCCGTACCGTTCGCGGCAGCGGCACCCTGGCCCGGGGCCAGCTTGGTGGCCTGCTCGCCCTTCACGGACGCGAGCAGCATCTGCGCGACGTCGAGGACCTCGACCTCCTCGCGGGCCTCGCCCTTCGACTGCTGGGAGGTCAGGCCGTCGGAGATCATCACGCGGCAGAAGGGGCAGCCGACCGCGATCTGGTCGGCACCGGTGCCGACCGCCTCCTTGGTGCGGTTGACGTTGATGCGCTCACCGATGTTCTCCTCCATCCACATGCGCGCGCCGCCGGCGCCGCAGCAGAAGGACCGCTCGGAGTTGCGCTCCATCTCCTTCAGCTCCGCGCCCGGCATGATCTGCAGGAGCTCGCGGGGCGGGGAGTAGACCTGGTTGTGACGCCCCAGGTAGCAGGGGTCGTGGTAGGTGATCTTGCGCTGGTGGGCGCCCGCGCCGTCCGCCACCGGGGTCAGCTTGCCGTCGCGCACGAGGCGGTTGAGCAGCTGGGTGTGGTGGATGACCTCGAGCTCGATGCCGAAGTCCTTGTACTCGTTCTTCAGCGTGTTCATGCAGTGCGGGCAGGTGGAGACGACCTTCTTGGCCTTGAACTCCTTGAGCGTCTCCACGTTCTGCTGGGCCAGGCCCTGGAAGACGAACTCGTTGCCCGCGCGGCGCGCGGAGTCACCGGTGCAGGTCTCGCCGTTGCCGAGCACGCCGAAGCTGATGCCGGCGATGTTGAGCAGCTCGGCCGTGGCGCGGGTGGTCTTCTTCGCGCGGTCCTCGTAGGCGCCGGCACAGCCGACCCAGAACAGCCAGTCGACCTCGTCGAGGGACTCGATCGTCTCGCCGACCACGGGCACCTCGAAGTCGAGGCCCTTCGCCCAGTCCATGCGCGCGTTGGGCGACATGTTCCACGGGTTGCCCTTGTTCTCCAGGCCCTTGAACAGGCCGTTGAGCTCCGCGGGGAAGTTCGACTCGACGAGCACCTGGTAGCGGCGCATGTCCATGATGTGGTCGACGTGCTCGATGTCGACCGGGCACTGCTGGACGCAGGCGCCGCACGAGGTGCAGGACCACAGCACGTCGGGGTCGATCACGGCCGCGCCGTTCTCCGGCATGTAGAACCAGTCGTCGCCGGTGTCGCCGACCAGCGGGCGCTCGGCCTCGCGGGCGAGCACCTCGTCCTTCTCGAGCAGGGCGACCGCGGCCTCGTTCTCCTCGCCGCCCGCCTTGCTGTACGGCGCCTTGGCGTAGGCGTGGTCGCGCAGGCCCATGACGAGCAGCTTCGGGGAGAGCGGCTTCTCGGTGTTCCAGGCCGGGCACTGGCTCTGGCAACGACCGCACTCGGTGCAGGTCGTGAAGTCGAGGATGCCCTTCCACGAGAAGTCCTCGATCTTGCCGACGCCGAGCGTCGACTCCTCGTCGAGGTCGTCGATGTCGTCGAGCGTGACCGGCTTGCCGCCCGAGGTCAGCGGCTTCATGGCGCCGAGCGCGACGCGGCCGCTGCTCTCGCGCTTGAACCAGATGTTCGGCCACGCGGTGAAGCGGTGCCACGCGACGCCCATGTTGAGGTTCGCCGAGATGACGATGAGCCAGACCATCGCGAGCAGGATCTTGATCATCGCGATGACGACGATGATGTTCTCGAGGGTGGCCTCCGAGCCGGCGCCGCTCGGGAAGAGCGCGTTGCCGACGTGGGAGCTCAGCGGGAAGTGGAAGGTCGAGAAGTCCTCGGGGTGGTCGCTGTCGATCTGGCCGAGGTTGTACTCAGCGCCGCGGATGAACAGGATCGCGGAGCCCTCGAGCAGGGCCATGACCTCGACGAAGTAGCCCATCCACTGGTTCGAGCCGTAGAACCGGCTGCTGCGCCCCTCGCGCCGCGGGTGGTGCAGCTGGCGGTAGACGATGAGGAAGATGATGCCGACGGTGCTGAGCAGGCCGAGGCCCTCGCTCGCCCACTCGAAGAGGAAGAAGTGCCCGATGATCGGCAGGGCGAAGTCCGGCGCGAACAGCTGGACGTAGCCGGTCGCCACCGCGGTGGAGAGCAGCAGGAACCCGGCGTACACGAACCAGTGCATGATGCCGACCCAGTGCCACTGGAGCATCCGCGTGTGGAGGAAGGTCTCCTTCACCATGGTCAGCGTGCGCTTGACGGGGAGGTCGGTGCGGCCGGTGACCGGCTGCCCGACGCGGACGGTCGACACGATCGACCGGACTGCCTTCGTGGTCATCGCGACCGCCACGGCGGTGAACGCCAGGGAGACCACGATGGCGACGATCTGGATAGCACTCATGTGTGCGGGGCTCCTCTGATCACAGGCGCTCGTGCCGGCCACATCGGCACGCGCGCGTCGTCCGACCTTAGTGTTCAGGCGTTCGCTGCGTCACACCAACTTCTGTGACACGGATCCTACTAGGCGGTAACTTCGAGGGTACGGCGCGCCCTGCCCGCCCCGGTCCGCGGGGCGGGTGGCGAGGGGGCCGGAGACCAGCCGGGAGCGGGCCGGCAGCCGCGCAGGAGCAGGCCGGGAGCGGGCCGGGAGTCGGGCCGAGGCTCAGGCCGAGGCGGCGGGGTCGGCCAGCGCGGCGTCCACGGTGGCCGGCGCGAAGACGTGGTCGGCGAGCAGGAGCGCGAGGCCCACGGACCCCGCCCGCTCGTCGAGGCGGCTGCGGCGCAGCTCGAGGCGGCGCGTGGCGAGCGGCAGCGAGCGGGAGTAGACCATCTCGCGCAGCCCCGCGAAGATCTGCTCCTCGGCCTCCGCCAGCTGCCCGCCCACGACGACGACGCGCGGGTTGAGGATGTTGACCGTCTCGGCCAGGGCCACGCCCAGCACCCGGCCGGCGGCGCGCGCGAGGCCCACGGCGACGGGGTCCGCCGTACGGATGCGCTCCACGACCTCGTCGACGGTCGACACGTCCCGCCCGGCGGCGGCCAGGTCGCGGATCATCGCCCACCCGCCGGCGCGGGCCTCGACGCACCCGCTGTTGCCGCAGCGGCACAGCGGGCCGACGTCGCCGTCCTCGCCCGTGGCCTGGGTGTGCCCGATGTCGCCCGCGGCGCCGTCGGCCCCGCGGTGGATGCGACCGCCGGCGATGATGCCGGCGCCCACGCCCGTGCCGAGCTTGAGCATGAGGAAGGTGTCGGCCGTGCCGTAGTGCGTGCGGTACTCGCCCCACGCCATCGCCGTGGCGTCCTTCTCCAGCAGCAGCGGGCAGTCGTAGGTGCGCGCGAACCAGCCGCGGATGTCGAAGCGGTCCCAGCCCGTCATGATCGGCGGGCTGACGACGGTGGCCTGCTCGCGGTCGACCGGGCCGGGCACCGACAGGGCGACGCCCCGCACGTCGGCCGCCGTCCGCCCGCAGGCGGTGAGCAGCTCGGCGAAGAGGGGGTCGACGCGGGCCAGCACGGCCTTGGGGCCCTCGGTGACGTCGCTGACGAGGGGCCGGTCCTCGAGCACGCGCCCGCTCAGGTCGCAGATCGCGGCCCGCAGGGCGGTCGCCCCGATGTCGCAGACGAGGAGCACGCCGCGCTCGACGTTGAAGGCGAAGCTGCCGGCGGGGCGACCGCGGCCGCGGCCCGGCACGACGTCGGGCCCGCGCTCGACCAGGAGCCCCGCCTCGGTGAGCAGGTCGATGCGCTGGTTGACCGTGGAGCGCGACAGCCCGGTCAGCGTCATGACGTCGGTGCGGGTCAGCGGGGAGCGGGCGCGGAAGAGGGCCAGCAGCTCGCCGGGGCCGACGATGCCGGCCGGGGGGACGGGTACGCCGAGGGGCGGCGTCCCGATCGGCCCGGCGGGCGTGGTCGTCATGGCTGCACCCTATTAAGGAACGGCCACGACGAAAAGAGGGTGATTAATGATTGACAGAAGTCATTAATCAGGGTGTGATGCTCCGGACCCCATGACCCGGGTCACAGCACCCGCCGCGACGACGTCGTCGTGGCACCGATCCGAAGGACCCCCCGATGAGTCGTGCGCCCCACCTCCGCCGCCTGGCCCCCCTCGCCGTCGCGGCCAGCCTCTGCCTCGTCGCCTCTGCCTGCGGGAGCGACTCGTCCTCCGGCTCGGGCGGTGGTGACGGTTCCGTCGCCGCCGTGATCAAGGGCCTCGACAACCCGTTCTTCCAGCAGATGGAGGCGGGCATCGACGCCGGTGCGCAGGACGGCGACCTCGAGGTCGACGTGCAGGCCGCGGCCGACATCACCGACACCACGGGCCAGCTCGACAAGCTCAACGTCGTCGCGGGCCAGGACCCGGGCTGCGTCATCGTCAACCCGATCGACGGCACCAACCTCGTGCAGGGCCTCGCCGCCCTCGCGGCGAAGGACGTGCCGATCGTCAACATCGACAGCCCCGTCGACGCCGACGCCGCGAGCCAGGCCGACGCCACCCCCGCGACGTACATCGGGACGGACAACACCGAGGCCGGCCGCATGGCGGGCGAGCACATGCTGACCCTCCTGCCCGAGGGCGGCGACGTGGCGCTCATCGGCGGCATCGCCGGCGACGTGACCAGCAACGCCCGCCTCGACGGCTTCACCGAGGCGGCCGGCGACGGCGTCTCGATCGTCCAGACCGTGTCGGCGAACTGGTCGCGCGACGAGGCGCTGACCCAGGCCACCACCCTGCTGCGCGCCAACCCCGAGCTGGCCGGCTTCTTCGTCGCGAACGACGACATGGCGCTCGGCGTGGCCCGCGCGGTCTCCGACGTCGGGCGCACCGGCGAGGTCGAGATCATCAGCGTCGACGGGGTCGAGGACGGTCTCAACGGCGTCGCCGAGGGCGGCATCTCCGCGGTCGTCGCGCAGTACCCCTACGCCATCGGCGAGATGGGCGTGAACGCCTGCCGCGCCGCGATCGCGGGCGAGGACCTTCCCGAGGAGGTCACCGCGCCCATCGCGCTGGTGACCGCCGACAACGTGCAGGACGCCCTCGACGCCGCCCCGGCGCCGTTCGAGGAGTACGACGACCCGTTCGCCGCGCTCGTCGACTGACGCACGAGCACCGCACCGCACCCCCGCACAGCAACCGAGGAGCCACGATGTCCACCGCCGCCACCGGTACGCCGGCCGGTCCCACCGCGTCGAAGGCGACGCCCCCCGCGAACCGGGGAGGCGCCGGCCACGCGGTCGCCAGCCGCCTGCGCGACGTCGGCTTCTGGGCCGACTGGGCCGCCCTCGTCGGGCTGATCGTGCTCGTCGCCGTCTTCACGGCGCTCGAGCCGTCGTTCCTCAGCTCGGGCAACGTCACCGGCATGCTGTCGGCCTCCGCGGCGCTGGTGATCCTGGCCGTCGCGCAGACCTTCGTCGTCGCCACGGCCGGCATCGACCTGTCGATCGCGTCGGTGACGACGCTCGGCATCGTGGTCCTCGGCCAGCTGTACGCCGGCGGGCAGTCCCTCGGGGTGGCGTTCGCCGGCGCCGTCCTCGCGGGGCTGCTCGCCGGGCTCCTCAACGGGTTCCTCGTCGCGAAGGCGGGCATCACCGACTTCGTCGTCACCCTGGGCATGCTGTCGGCCGCCTCCGGCCTGGCGCTGGTGCTCTCCGACGGCCAGCCCGTCACCGTCACGGAGTCCTTCTTCTTCGACATCTCCCTCGACGGCCCGGTCGAGATGGTGACCTGGATCGTCGTCATCGCCGCCGTCATCGCGGTCGTCGCCCACGTCGTGCTCTTCCACACCCGGTTCGGCACGCACGTGCTCGCCACCGGTGGCTCGCCCGAGGCGGCGACGGCCACCGGCATCTCGACCGCCCGCGTCAAGGTCGCCGTCTACGCGGTGGCGGGCCTGCTCGCCGGCATCGCCGCGATCATCATCGTGGCCCGCCTCGGGTCCACGCCGCCCGCGGCGAACACGGCGTACCTGCTCAACTCGGTCGCCGCGGTCGTGCTCGGCGGCGTCAGCCTCTTCGGCGGCAAGGCCAGCATCCTCGGCCCCGTCTTCGGTGCGCTGCTGCTGACCGTGCTGCTCAACGGCCTGACGACGCTCGGCGTCTCGCAGTACTACCAGCCCCTGTCCGTCGGTGTCGTCGTCGTCGCGGCGGCCTTCCTGATGAGGTTCCAGAAGTGAACGCGCTCGAGAAGAAGACCGCCGCCGGCCCGATCGTCGAGGCGCGCAACGTCTCGCTGTCCTTCGGCAGCGTCAAGGCGTTGCAGGACGTCAGCGTCACCGTGGCGCCGGGCGAGATCACCGCGCTCGTCGGCGACAACGGCGCCGGCAAGTCCACCCTCGTGCGCTGCTTCTCGGGCGTGCACCGCCCGCAGTCCGGCGAGGTGCTCCTCGACGGCCGCCCCGTCGCGTTCTCCTCGCCCGAGGCCGCGCGCTCCGCGGGCATCGAGACGGTCCACCAGAACCTCGCGCTCGTCGAGGACCTCACGGTCTGGCAGAACCTCTTCCTCAACCGCGAGCTCACCCGCTTCGGCATGCTCGACCGCCGTCGGATGAAGGCCGAGGCCCAGAAGATGGTCTCCGAGCTCGCGGTCAACGTGCCCGAGGTGACCTCGCGGGTACGCCGGCTCTCCGGCGGCCAGCGCCAGGCCGTCTCCATCTGCCGCGCGGCCGGGTTCTCCTCGCGCCTCGTGATCATGGACGAGCCGACCGCCGCGCTCGGCGTGCAGGAGACCGCCCGGGTGGAGGAGCTCATCCTGCGCCTGCGCGACGAGGGCCACGCCGTGCTCCTCATCAGCCACAACTTCGACCAGGTCGTGCGCCTGAGCCAGCAGGTCTGGGTCATGCGCGCCGGCCGCTGCGTCGCGGGCCGCCGCACCGACGCGACCACCGGCCAGGAGATCGTCGGCCTCATCACCGGCGCCATCGCCGCCTGAGCCCCGGTCGGGTGGTCGGCCGCGAGCCGGCCGCCCGGCCGGCCACCACGCCGTACCCCCGGCCCCACCCGCCGCACCCAACGCCGTACACCCGCCGCACCCCGGCGCGTCCCCGGCCGCCGCGACCCGGCGCCGTACCTCCCTGCACCCGAAAGGCACCCCTGAGATGACGAACCCGCTGGGCGTCCACGCCCTCGTCTGGGTCGGTGGCACCACGCCCGCCGACGTCGCGACCGCCGTCGCGAAGACGAAGGAGGCCGGCTACGACCTCCTCGAGCTGTCGCTGCACGACGCCGTCAACCTGGACGTCGCGTCGGCCCGCGCGGCCATCGACGAGGCCGGCCTCGCCGTCGCCTGCTCCCGCGGGCTGGCCTTCGACGCTGACGTCTCGAGCGCGGACGGGGCCGTCGTGGAGCGCGGCGAGAAGCTGCTGCAGGACTCCCTCGTCACCACCCACGACCTCGGCGGGACGCACTTCACCGGCGCGCTCTACTCCGCCCTGGGCAAGTACGGCGCGCCCCTGAGCACGCAGGGCCGCGCCAACGTCGTGCGGGTGCTGACCGACCTCGCTGCCGAGGCGGCCGGGCGCGGCATGACGCTGGGCCTGGAGATCTGCAACCGCTACGAGACCAACGTCATCAACACCGCCGCGGACGCGCTGCGCCTGGCCGACGACATCGGCGCGGACAACGTGACGATCCACCTCGACACGTACCACATGAACATCGAGGAGGACTCGCTCTCCGAGCCGGTCCGTCTCGTCGGGGACCGCCTGGGCTACGTCCACGTCGGCGAGAACCACCGCGGCTACCTCGGGCAGGGCCACATCGACTTCGACGGGTTCTTCGGCGCCCTTTCGGAGATCGGCTACACCGGCCCCATCACGTTCGAGTCGTTCTCGTCGGCCGTCGTCTCCCCGACGCTGTCGAACGACCTCGCCGTGTGGCGCAACCTGTGGGACGACGGCATGGACCTCGCCGTGCACGCCCGCGAGTTCATGGCCGCGCGCCTGGCCGCCCACCAGGGGTGAGCGTGCCCGCGTCCGGTCCCGACCTCCCCGGTCTCCCCGGCCTCGTCGCTCGCGCGCACGCCCTGGTGGCGCGGGTCGCGGCGGCGGGCGGGGGCCGCGCCGTCCTCGGCGTGGTCGGCGCCCCCGGCGCGGGCAAGTCGACGCTCGTCGAGACGCTGCTCGCCGCGCTCGCGGCGAGCCCGCCCACCGGGCAGGGGCCGGGCTGGGTCGCCCACCTGCCGATGGACGGGTACCACCTCGCCGACGCCCAGCTCGACCGCCTGGGCCGCCGCGAGCGCAAGGGCGCGCCGGACACGTTCGACGCCCGGGGCTACGCCGCGACCCTGCGGCGCTGCCGCACCGAGCGGGAGCACACCGTCTTCGTGCCCGGCTTCGAGCGCACCCTCGAGCAGCCGCTCGCGGCCGCGCTGGCCGTGCTGCCCGAGGCCGCGCTCGTCGTCACCGAGGGCAACTACCTGCTGCTCGGGGCTGCCGGGGCTGCCGGGGCTGCCGGCGACGGCGGGGACCCGGCGCACCAGGAGCAGGGCTGGGGCGAGGTCGCGGCCGCCATCGACGAGACCTGGTACGTCGAGGTGCCCGACGCCGTGCGCCGTGAGCGGCTCGTCGCCCGGCACGTGCGGTTCGGCAAGACGCCCGCGGACGCGGCCGCCTGGGTGGACACGGTGGACGAGCCGAACGCACGCCTGGTGGCCACGGGACGCGCGCTCGCCGACCTCGTCGTGGACCCCGACGGGCTCTGACCCGCCCCCGTAGGGTCGAGGTCATGGCGCCCGTCCGACTCCCCGACGTTGTCCGCCCCTACCTCGAGCCGCTCCTCGGCCCGCTCGGCTCGGCCGGCGGTCCCGCCCTCGCCCGCCTGCGTCGGGTGCGGGGCACGGAGCGCCTGCTCCTCGAGCTGGACCTGACGCGCGGACTCCTCGAGGCGCCGCCGACCTCGCCGGTCGCGGCGCTGCGGTCGCTCCAGACGCCCACGCTGCGGGGCCTCGTGACCGCGCTGGGCAAGGCGGCCGAGGACGACGTCGTGGTCGGGCTCGTCGCGCACCTCGGCGGTGACCTGGGGCTGAGCGCCGGGGACGAGCTGCGGGCCGCCGTGACCGGCTTCCGGGCCTCGGGCAAGCGCGCCGTGGCCTGGGCGGAGACCTACGGCGAGATGGTGGGCGGCAACGCGGCGTACCACCTCGCCAGCGCCTTCGAGGAGGTGTGGGTGCAGCCGACCGGGCAGGTCGGCCTCGTCGGGGCGCACGCGGAGGTCGTGTTCCTGCGCGGCGCGCTCGACAAGCTCGGCGTGACGACGCAGCTCGGGCAGCGCCACGAGTACAAGTCGGCCGCGAACACGTTCCTCGAGCGCGGCATGACCGACCCCCACCGCGAGATGATGACGCGCATCGTCGACTCGGTGACCGAGACGCTCGTCGCCGACGTCGCGCGGGGCCGCGGGCTCCCGGTCACCGACGTGCGGGCGGCCCTCGAGGCCGGCCCGCTCACCCCCGAGGACGCGCTCGCGCGGCGCCTCGTGGACCGGATCGGCTACCGCGAGGACGTCTACGCGGCGGTGCGCGCCTCGCTGACGGACGGGGACGTCGACGCCGACGGGCCCGTGCTGCGCTTCGTCGAGCGCTACGCGAAGCCGGGCGGCCCGCTCGGCGGGCTCAAGGACCAGCTGCCCAGCGGCCGCGGCAAGGGCGTCGTCGCTGTCGTCGGTGCCTACGGCCCCATCCACCTCGGCCGCAACGGCGGACCCAACCCGATGAGCGGGCCGAGCATCGGGTCCGACTCCCTGGCCACCGCGCTGCGCACGGCCGGCAACGACCCGGACGTGCGCGCCGTCGTGCTGCGCATCGACAGCCCCGGCGGCTCCGCCGTCGCCTCCGACGCCGTGCGACGCGCCGTCCTGCAGGTGCGCTCCGAGGGCACCCCCGTCGTGGCGTCCATGGGGGCGGTCGCGGGCTCGGGCGGCTACTTCATCGCCATGCCGTGCGACGAGATCGTCGCCGGGGCCATCACGCTCACCGGGTCGATCGGCGTGCTCGGCGGCAAGCAGGTGCTCTCCGACACCCTGGCCCGCATCGGCGTCGAGCGCGAGACCGTGCGCGCCGGGCGGTTCAGCGACATGTTCTCCACCGACCGCCCCTTCGACGAGGAGGAGTGGGCGCGGGTCGAGGGCTGGCTCGACGCCATCTACGACGACTTCACGACGAAGGCGGCACAGGACCGCGGCATGGCGGTCGCCGACCTCGAGCGGGTGGCCCGCGGCCGGGTCTGGACGGGCGCCGACGCGGCCGAGCGCGGCCTCGTCGACCGTCTCGGCGGGCTCGCGCACGCCGTCGACCGGGCCTGCGGCCTCGCCGGTACGACGCGCCGCGACGTCGACGTGCGCGCCTGGCCGAAGCCCAACCCGTTCGCCGCGCTCACCCCGCCCGAGAGCAGCGAGGCGCCCGCGGCGGCGTACCTGACCGGTCCCCCCGCCCCGTCGGTGGCCGCAGCGCTGCTCGGCCAGGCCGGCGAGGGCGTCGGCGCGGTCGACCAGGTGCTCCGGCTGCTCGTCACCCACGCCGGGCTGCCGGCGTACGGCGCGCTCACCATGCCGGGGCGGATCACGCTGCGCTGAGCGGCGGCGGGGCGTGCCCCGCCCGGGCGTGGGGTCAGCCCAGCAGGGCCGCGTTGCGGACCTCCGCCTCGCGGCAGCGCTCGGCGTGGCTCTCGACCTCGCCCACCACCTGGGTGAGGGCCTCGGCCAGGCTGTCCACGTCGGTGGACAGCCGCTGCTCGGTGCGGCGCTGCGCCACCCGGGAACCGGTCTCCTCCGACCAGCCGGCCGTCTGGCGGTCCACCGCCTCGGCGAGGTCGGAGATGAAGGTCCGGATCTCGTCCGTGGCGTCCCGCAGGGTCTGGGCGATCGCGTCGAGCGACGCCTCGTGGTAGACGAGTCCGCGCTCGCTCACACCGCACCCCCGCCGAGCCGCGAGGTCAGGGAGGCCATCGTCGAGGCGACCTGCACGTCGTTGGGCGCGTGCTCCGCGTCGACGCCGGCCAGTGCCTCGGCGTAGGACTGCAGCGCCGGCACGAGGGTGGCGGCGGACTCGAACCAGCCGCTCACGGCGGTGCCGAACGCGACGGCTGCGTTGCCCTGGAAGCCGGTCAGGTCGGTCTCGAGGGAGTCGCTCAGCGACTGCAGGAACTCCTGGAAGGTGGTGCAGGCCGTCTGCACCGTCTGGGCGGCCGTCGACTGCTCGCCGACGGTGAGCTGGATGTCCATCGCGGGGTCCTTCGTCCGGGTGCCGGGGGAGGGTCGACCGCGGTCGGCCCGAGGGGCAGTGTCGGCACCGCACGGCCGGGTCAAACCTCGATCCGCGGGTTTGGGCGCGTCCCGCCCCGGGGATCCCTGGTGCCGGTCGGCGAGCTCGGGTGTCGCCGGCCCCCCGCCCCGTCCACCCGTCCAGCAGCAGGAGGTAGCACCGTGCCGTCCTACGACTACGAGGTGGACCTGCCGAGCCTCGCCGAGGCCGCGCAGGGTCTCGCCGAGACCGTGCAGCTGTTCAAGGACAAGGACGTGGAGGACCTCGTCCCGTCCCGCGACGCCATCGGCCACGACGGCCTGTGGGACGCGGTCGACGAGTTCAAGGGGCGGTGGGAGGAAGGCATGAACAACCTCTGCCAGGACGTCGAGGAGATGGCCGGCCGGCTCGGGAAGATCACCATGAACTACGCGGAGGCCGACCAGGCCGGCAACGACGGGTTCACCCGCGTCGCCGGCTCGGTCGGGGACGTCGACGTCCTGGGTGCCTGATGACGACCGGCTGGCCGCCCGCGCTGGCGGGCACGGGCCGTTTCCACATCCCGGGTGACCCGGGCGCGATCCGGAGCCGCGCGGCGACGATGCGCGCCAAGGGCCAGACGTTCTTCGACACCGGGGACGCGCTGTCGCGGATCGACACGCAGGGCTGGATCGGGCGCGCCGCCGACATGTTCCGCGACGCCCACGAGACCGAGCCGCACCGCTGGACGCAGGCGGGGAACGGCTTCATGCGGGCCGCCCGCGCGCTCGAGGGCTTCGCCGACGTCGTCGAGTCGGCCCAGGCGACCGCGGAGTGGGCGACGCGCGAGTACGAGCGTGGGGAGCAGGTCACCGCCGACGCCCGCTCGGCGTACGACGCCGACGTCAGCCGGGCCCGCAGCGAGGCGGACGCCCTGCGGGCGCAGGGCCAGACCGTCAACCTGACCATCCACCCCTTCTCCGACCCCGGCGACGACGTGCGCCGCAACGCCGAGGCCGAGTTCGAGCGCGCCCGCGCCGAGTGGGACCGGGCCGGCAGCTCCTGCGCCTCCGAGGTGCGGGCCGGCTGCGCCGACGCCCCCGAGGAGCCGAACTGGCTGGAGTCGGGCCTCGACTTCGTCGGCGGCGTCTTCACGGGAGCCGGCGAGGCGCTCTGGGACCTGGTCTCCATGTCGCCGCTCGGCCTCGTCTCCATCGTCGAGGCCGCCTGGAAGCTCTCCACCGGGCAGCTCACGCCGGAGGAGTACGCCATGCAGTGGCAGCTCCGCGTCGAGGACGCCGAGGCCATGCTGCAGGCGCTGCAGGACGACCCGCTGGAGTTCGGCAAGCAGCTCGGCAAGGGGCTGCTCGACTGGGACACCTGGGCCGACGACCCCGCTCGTGCGATCGGCCACCTCGTGCCCGACGCCATCGCGGCGGTCTTCTCGGGCGGCACGGCGACGGCCGCGACCCGCGGCGCCGGCAGCATCGACAACGTGCTCGACGGGCTGCAGGCCGCGAGCCGCGGCAGCCGCGGGCTCGACGGCCTCGACCTCCCCGGCAGCGGGCTGCCCGGGGGACGCGGCGGCACCCCCGACCTGTACGACGGCCCCTCCCCGGACGGCCCCGACGGCCCCGGCGGTCCCGACGGTCCGGGCTCCCCGGGCTCCCCGGGCTCCCCGGGCTCCCCGGGCTCCCCGGGTACGCCGGGTGGTGGCGGCTCCGGCTCGCCGGGTGGCCCGCGCTCGCCCGAGGGTCCGGGCACGCCCGGCGCCCCCGAGGACCGGGGCACGGGCGGCGGCTCGGGCGGCTCGGGTGGTTCCGGCGGTGGCTCGGGTGGCTCCGGCTCGTCCGGCGGGTCCAGCGGCGGGTCCGGTGGCGGGACGGGTGGTTCCGGCTCGTCCGGCGGCTCCGGCCAGCCCGGTGGGTCCGGTTCCGGTGGCTCGTCCGACCCGTCCGGTGGGGGCAAGCCGGACGGCGACGGGGACGACGGCGGCAGCCGGCCCCCGCGCGACGTCGAGGGCGGCGACACCGGGGGCGGTGACCGCGGTGGTGACGGCCGTGGTGACGGCGAGGGTCGTGGCGACGGTGACCGCAACGACGGTGACCGCAACGACGGCGACCGCAACGACGGCGACCGCAACGACGGCGACCGCAACGACGGCGACGGCGACCGCGGTGACGGAGACCGGGGCGACGGCGACGACGCCGACGACCCGCGCACCGGCGACGACGACAGCACGCCCGGCGACCCGCCGCGGGACGGTGACCGCGACGGCGACGGCGACGGCGACATCCCGCCGCGGGAGTACAGCGAGTACCGCCACGACCTGCGCGACCAGCTCGGCTCGGAGGAGGCCTACCGCGAGTTCCAGGAGGCCGTCCGCACGCCGGTGGACGAGCTCACGGTCGAGCAGCGTCAGCTGCTCATCGAGCAGCGCGCGCAGTACGAGCTGAACCCCGACACCGAGTTCCAGCGCGTGCTCAACCCGAACCACGTCGAGGGCATCCTCGACAACAACCAGTTCAGCCGGACCGCGGGCGGGTTCACCGCCCGCCTGGAGGACGTCGCGGACATCAACACGCCCCGCGAGGCCTTCGACGACCTGGCGCTGGACTACGGCGGACACCCCTTCAACGACCCCGACACCGGTCAGCTGCGCGACTCCATCCCCGTCATGCGCTACCAGGTCGAGGACGTCTCGGTCTACGAGGTGCCGACGCGGCCGAGCCTCTACGAGGGCACGGGCATGGATGCCCCGGACCAGCGGGGGAGCTACGACGACCCGCCGCCGTTCACCGGCAACGGCTTCACCAGCGGCGACATCCCGCGGCCCGAGTGGACGACGCCCGACCGCGACAACCCGGCGGTCCTGCGCGAGGGCGCCCAGATCTGGGAGCTGCGCTCGGACGGCACCGAGCGGCTGATGGGCGAGTACACGCTGGTCGACGGTGAGCTGAAGTGGGTGCGGACGCCGTGAGCGCACGGGTGCAGCGTCAGCCCGGGCTCTACGCCCGGCGCGACGGCACGGAGGTGCCCGCGCGACCGGGGAGGGGCACGTCGTACCTCGTGGGGGTCGACGGCTCGCTCGAGCGGGTCGACGGCGCCGACCTCGACGCCGTGGTCGACGTGCGGGTCGAGGCGTCGTACGACGGGGTGCTCGTCGTGCTGCTGGGCTTCGACGACGAGCACGCCTGGTGGCGGGTCAACGGCTCGCAGCTGCGTGACGAACTGGCCGCGGTCGGGCTGGAACCCGTCGGCGGCGACCGCCAGGAGGGCTGGCAGTACCGCGTGCCGGTCGACCGGCTGTCCGACTGGCGTGAGAGCGTCACCGAGAGAACCCCCCGAGGAGGCCGACCATGACCGCGGTGCTGCAGAAGCTGCTCACCCGCGACGCCGCCCGCCGCATCACCCACTCCGGTGCGGGCCACGTCGAGGGCCCCGTGGTGGGCGCCGGTGACTTCGCGGACGCGACGCCCGCGCAGATGGCGGACGCCTACGGCCTGGACCCGGCGGCGCTGGGGCTCGACGCGTTCGGGTACGTGGACCTGCTCCGCTTCCGCACCCACGACCTGATGAACCTGCAGACGCCGGCGGCCGTCGGTCCGCAGCCGTGGCCGACGTACGACATGGGGTTCCTCCGCGACGGCGCCCCCGTGTGGTGGCTGGAGCGCACCCGCATCCCGATGGGCGCCGAGTACTGGCGGATCCAGGCGGACGGCACCCAGCAGCACCTCTCGACGTACGCCTCCCCGGCGCTCGGCTGGTCGGGCGCCCGCAGCTACCGGCCCCCGGTCGACCTGGTGGGCACGCGCGCCGTGTTCCGCGGCCGCGACCTGCCCGCCGAGCTCACGCCCGAGCGCGACCGCGTCGAGGTCGTGCTCGTGGGGGCGGCGGCCGACGCGGCGGAGGGGTTCGAGGACCTCGAGGAGGTGCGCCCCGGCGTGCGGCGGCTGCTCGTCGAGCTGGACGCGTGCGAACGGTTCTACGACCTGGTCGTGGCGGCCCGCTGGCGGGGTCAGCAGGTCCGCGTGCTCGAGCAGGACGGCACGTCGGCCCGGCTCGAGCTCACCGTCGCGACGGCCCCCGCGGTGGAGCGGCTCGGGGCGACCGAGGTCGAGCCCGGCTGCTTCGAGGTCGTCGCTCCGCGCGCCGAGCTCGTCGAGCTCGAGGCGCGCGAGCGGTCGCTGCCGGGCGCGGTCGCGGCCGAGTGAGCTGACGGGGCCGGCCCCGTGCCGACGGCCCCAGCGCGCCGGCACGGGCCCACCGGCACCCGGTGACCAGCGCAACGACAGGCCGTGACGCAGGTCTCGCCCGTCGCGACCCGGCACCTTCCGGTGGCGAGCCCCTTGTCCGGGGTCCGCGCCGCCCACCAGCCTGGGCGCAGCGGTCGGCGCAGACGGGTGCCGACCGGGTCGTTCTCGGGAGGAACCACCCATGACCCGCACGTTCCGCCGACGGCTCGCGGCCGTCGTACTCACCCTCGTGACCGCCCTCGGCCTCGCCCTGACCGCGGCCGCGCCGCCGGCGCAGGCCGCCTGGCCGGTGCTGCAGCAGGGCTCGAGCGGCCCCGATGTCACCGCCGTGCAGCACCTGCTGACCGCGCGCGGCCACGCCACGGGCGCGGACGGGGCGTTCGGGCCGGGGACCGCGTCGTCGGTGCGGGCCTTCCAGTCCGCCCGCGGTCTCGCGGCCGACGGCGTGGTCGGCCAGGCCACCTGGGGCGCGCTGGTGGTCACCGTGCGCCAGGGGGACTCGGGCCCCGCGGTGCGGGCCGCGCAGGTGATGCTGAACAAGCACGGCGCCGGTCTCGGGGTCGACGGTGCGTTCGGGGCGGGCACCGCCGCGGCGGTGCGTTCCTTCCAGTCGGCCCGCGGGCTCACCGCCGACGGCATCGTCGGCCCGGTGACCTGGGAGGCGCTGGCCGGCGGGGGCGGAGGCGGCAGCGCCGGCTGGGCGCTGATGATCCCGCGCTCCAACCTGCCGCGCTCGGAGTTCGACGACCCCCACCACGACTACCCGGCCCTCGACCTGCCCACGGCGACCGGAGTGCCGGCGTACGCCGTGACGGGCGGCACCGCGACGGCGACGAGCAACAGCCGCTGCGGCAACGGCGTCAGCCTCGTCGCGGGTGGCGTCACGTACCTCTACTGCCACTTCTCGAGCCACGCGTTCTCGGGCACCCGCACGGTCGCGGCGGGCCAGCTGCTGGGGCGCACCGGGAACACGGGCAACTCCACCGGGCCGCACCTGCACTTCCAGATCACCGCGGGCGGCGCGCTGCGGTGCCCGCAGGCGTTCGCCCTGGCGCTGTACGACGGCCGCACCCCGCCGTCGCCGTCGTCGCTGCCGACGTCGGGCTGCATCGGCTGAGCCCCGCGGTCGGCCTACGGTGGGGGCCGTGAGCACGCACCCGTTCCACCAGGTCGACGTCTTCGCCCCCCGCCCGCTCGCCGGCAACCCGGTCGCGGTCGTCCACGACGCCGAGGGCGTCCCCGACGAGCGGCTCGCCGCCTTCGCGCGGTGGACCAACCTGTCGGAGACGACCTTCCTCCTGCCGCCCACGCCGGAGGGCGCGGCGGCCGGTGCCGACTACCGGCTCCGGATCTTCACGCCGGGCCGGGAGCTGCCCTTCGCCGGGCACCCCACCCTCGGCAGCGCGCACGCGTGGCTCGCCGCGGGCGGGGTGCCCCGGCAGGCCGACGTCGTGGTGCAGGAGTGCGGGGTCGGCCTCGTGGAGGTACGGCGCGACGCCGACGGCCTGGCGTTCGCGGCGCCCGCCCTGCTGCGCTCCGGCCCGGTCGAGGACGACGTGCGGGCGCAGGCGGTCGCCGCGCTCGGCGTCGACCCCGACGCGGTGCTCGACCTCGCATGGGTCGACAACGGCCCCGGGTGGCTGGGGGTGCGGCTCGACGCGGCAGCGACCGTGCTGGCCCTGCAGCCGGACTTCGCGACGATGGGCGACCTCCGCGTCGGCGTCGTCGGCGCCCACCCCGAGGGTGGCCCGGCCGACGTCGAGGTGCGGGCGTTCGTGCCGTCGCTCTCCGTGCCGGAGGACCCGGTGACGGGCTCGCTGAACGCCGGGCTCGCGCTGTGGCTCACGGCCGCGGGGGTGCTGCCCCCGTCGTACGTCGCCCGTCAGGGCACCGCGCTGGGGCGCGACGGCCGGGTCGTCGTCACCACCGGCGACGACGGGCGCGTGTGGGTGGGCGGCGCGACCCTCGGGCTCGTCGAGGGCGTCGTCGAGCTCTGAGCCCCGTTCGTGGGAGGAGCGCCAGACATTCCGCGGCGCTGCTCCCACGAACCGGGGTCAGCCGCCGATGAGCGGCAGGTCGCCGTCGTCGATGCCGTCCTCGTTCATGTCGCGGGTGCGGGCCCGGCGGGCGTCCCAGCGCAGCAGCAGCGCGCCGAGCACGGCACAGACCACCGACGCGAGGAGCACGGCGGCCTTGCCCGCGGCCACGAAGTGCTCCTCGGAGAACGACAGCTCGGCGATGAGCAGCGCGACCGTGAACCCGATGCCGGTGAGGAACCCGATGGGCAGCAGGTCCCGCACGCCGATGCCCTGGGGCAGGCGGAACGGGGTGGCCCGGGTCACCAGTGCGGTCGTGCCGAGCACGCCGACGATCTTGCCGACGACGAGACCCGCCATGACGCCGAGCGCGACCTCCTCGCGCAGCACGGCGAGCGGCCCGCCGTCCTCGACGACGGTGACGCCGGCGGCGAAGAACGCGAAGACGGGCAGGGCGATCGCCGAGGACCACGGGTTCCACCCGTCGGCGTAGTGGTGGGCGCGGCCCGCCCGCTCGCCGTGGACCGCGATCGCGGGCACCACGAGGCCGAGGAGCACCCCGGCAACCGTGGCGTGCACGCCCGACTCGTGCACCAGCACCCACGTGACGACGCCGATCGGCACGAGCGCCCACAGCGGGGGCCGGCGCAGGCGGGTCAGCACCCCGAAGAGCGCGACGAGCGCGAGGGCGGGCAGCAGGTACACCGGGTCGAGGTCGGCGGTGTAGAAGACCGCGATGATCGTGATCGCGATGAGGTCGTCGACCACCGCGAGGGTGAGCAGGAAGACGCGCAGGGCCACGGGGAGACCACGGCCGAAGACGGCGAGGACCGCCAGGGCGAAGGCGATGTCGGTCGCGGCGGGGATGGCCCAGCCGTCGCGGTGCCCGGCGTCGCCGCTGCCGACGACCACCGCGAGGTAGAGCAACGAGGGCACCGCGACGCCGCCGACGGCGGCGAGCACCGGTACGGCCGCCTCGCGCGGGTTGCGCAGCGACCCCACGACGAGCTCGTGCTTCAGCTCGAGCCCGACGACGAAGAAGAAGACCGCGAGCACCGCGTCGGCCGCCCAGGTGGCGAGCGACAGGTCGAGGTGCAGCGCCGAGGGGCCGAACGTGGAGGCTGACAGGTCGGCGTAGCCGTCGCGCCACGGCGAGTTCGCCCAGACCAGGGCGACGAGGGCGGCGATCATCAGCAGGATGCCGCCGGTGGTCTCCCGGCGGGTCCACGTGGCGAGGCGCTGCCGGCGGGTGGGGTGGGGCTCGACGTGAGCGGTCACGGTGCTCCTACGACGGGTCGGGTCCGGACCCCGGGAGGTCCGGGGCGACCGCCGACCAGACTTCCCGGCACACCGCGGACCAGCCTAGCGGGGCGGGGGGCCGCCGCCGTACCGCGCTCAGGAGCGGGGGCGGAGGTCCAGCTCCTCCTCCAGCTCGTCGACGAGCCAGAACCCGTCGTCGAAGACGCCGACGACGTAGCCGCCGTACCGCGCGCGGACCGCGCCGCCGACGTGCTGGGTCCACGTCACCTGCCACAGGCGCGGCGCGATGCGCACGGCCTCCCACTCGTCGTGGGCGTCGAGGTCGTAGTCGGAGCCCGTGCCCTGCACACCACCGATGAAGTAGGTGTCGCCGCGGCGCCAGTGCCGCTCCTGCAGGGTCCGCTGCAGGCGCATCAACCGCCGACGGTCCTCCCGCTCCTCGTCCGTCCGGCCGCGGCGACGCCGATCGGGGTCCACAGCGTACGTCGGTCGCAGGGCCGCGAAGTAGCGCTGCACGAAGCGCAGCACCTGCTCGGCGCGCACCTCCGGCTCCGGGCCGGCGGTCTCCGGCGTGCCGCTCATCAGGGGCATGCCCGCCACGGGCCCGGTGGTCCGCGGCTCCGGCAGGTGCTTCGTCGGCACGACCGGCGGCAGGCTCGGCAGGGCGGCGGGGGCGACGTACGGCGGGAGGTCGGGCAGCGCGACGACCCGCACCGTCCCGTCGGGCTCGGTGACGCGGGCGGGCCCGTGGACCATGAACACGTGGGTCTCGCCGGCGGTGCCCTTGTAGACGCCCTGCGCGCCGGTGAGGCGCCCGGCGACGGCGCAGTAGTCCCAGCCGTCCTCGACGGTGGCCTCCGCCAGCCGCGTGGTCAGCGCGTCGAGGCCGTGCTCCACGCCGTGGGCCCGCACCCGCTCGGCGGCGCCGCGCAGCGCGGGCGGCACGGACGGGTGGTCCCAGCCCCACAGCCACGTGCCCTCGGGGGAGACGGTGCCGACGACCTGCATCGAGCAGTCCGCGGTGCGGCCCGTCGCGTCGTCGACGAAGCGCAGCAGGCCCTCGTCCATCCGGACCTCCCAGCGCATCCCGCCCAGGCCCCAGGCGGCGTCGTGGCCGTCGTGGCGCGCCTGCATCGCGACGCGGGCGTCGTCGACGAGGTGCGCCCACGCCGCGTCGTCGCGCGGCGAGGACAGGTGCGTGGGTCCGGAGAAGAACGGGAGGCCGGGGATCACGGCCCCGTGCCTACCCCACCGACGCCCCGCTCACGCGTCGTCGCGCCGCTCCACCACCGAGTTGGGGCGGAACAGGTGCAGGCCGTCCCGCGTGCCGGGCCGCACGAGGTCGAAGCCGCCGGTCGCCACGACCGTCCAGCCCCGCTCGCGCCCGGCGGCCGGCACGGGGTGCCCGAGCACCGGGCCCGTCGCGGCGTGCAGCAGCGACAGCAGCTCGTCGCTGCACCCGGGGTGCACGGGCGGCACCCGGAACGCGTTGTCGTCGGCCTCGGCGGGCGTGCCGACGAGCACGAGGGGGTGCGTGAGCGTCTGCGCGCACACGGCGCACACCCGGCTCAGCGCGCACTGCAGCACGCGGGCGCGCCGCAGCTGCTCGAGGTCGCCGACCCCCGACGGGTCGGTGCAGACGAAGGGCACGCCGACGAGGTGGGCCGGCGGCCCGGACCGGTCACCCAGTCCGAGCCGCGTCAGCCCCTCGCCGATCCTCAGGGCACTCACGCGCGCGCCTTCGCCCCCGCACGGGACCAGCCGCCGAGCTCGGTACGCCGCCGCGGCCGCTCCGCGTCGCTCTTGCGGCTGCGGTCGGTGACGGTCTTCGTGGGCGGGGTGATCTCGCCGTACTTCTCGCTGGCGTGGCTGGTCCAGGAGTTCGGCAGGCTCAGCAGCGTGATCGTGCGCAGCGCCTGGCCGTACTGCTTGTGCAGCGGGCCCGTGGTGTAGGGGATCCCGTACTCCTCGCAGATCGCCTTCACCTCGACCGCGATCTCCGGGTAGCGGTTGCTCGGCAGGTCGGGGAAGACGTGGTGCTCGATCTGGTAGCCGAGGCTGCCCGACAGGATGTGCAGGGCCCGGCTGCCGTTGAAGTTCGCGGCGCCCAGCATCTGGCGCAGGTACCACTCCGCGCGGGTCTCGTCCTCGATCTGCTCCTCGGTGAAGTGCAGCGCCCCGTCGGGGAAGTGGCCGCAGAAGATGATCACGTAGGACCACACGTTGCGGGTGATGTTCGCCGCCGCGTTCGCCTTCAGCGTCTGCTTCCAGCCGGGGCCGGACAGCGCCGGGTAGACGATGTAGTCCTTGAGGATCTGGTTGCGGCCCTTCCGGAAGATCTGCGCCAGCTGGCGCTTCATCTCCGCCGGGTCCTTCTCCAGCTTGCGGATGCGCTCGATGTCGAGGTCGTGGAGCGCGACCCCCCACTCGAACAGCAGGCTGAGCAGCGCGTTGTAGACCGGCTGACCGAAGTTCGCCGGGTGCCACTTCTGCTCGCGGGCCATGCGCAGGATGCCGTACCCGATGTCGTTGTCGTAGCCGAGCACGTTGGTGAACTGGTGGTGGATGTAGTTGTGCGAGTGCTTCCACTGCTCGGCGGGCTGGGCGGTGTCCCACTCCCAGGTCGAGGAGTGGATCTCGGGGTCGTTCATCCAGTCCCACTGGCCGTGCATGACGTTGTGGCCGATCTCCATGTTCTCGAGGATCTTGGCCAGCCCGAGCATGGCGGTGCCGGCCACCATCGAGCCGCGGCGCAGCGCCTTGCGCTCCTTCGGGGCGTAGGAGCCGGCCAGCATCGCCACGCGGGCGCCGAAGGCGAGCCCGCGCTGCACCTTGATGAGCCGGTGGATGTACGCCGCGTCCTTCGCGTCGCGGGACGCCTCGATGCGGGCGCGCAGCTCGTCGAGGCGGCGGCCGATGGTCTCGACCTCCTCCTCGCTGAGGTGCGTGTACTCCTTGACGTCGGCGATGGCCATGCCGTGCCTGCCTCTCGTGCGGGGTCGGTGCTGCGGGTGCTCGTGCGGGGAGGGTGTCGGGGGACGGTCAGATCGCGATCGTGCAGTCGCCGTTGGGCACGGCCACGCACGTCTGGATGCGCTCGTTGGGCTGGTCGTAGCGGTCACCGTTGCGGACGTCGGTGACGGAGCCCTCGACCAGGGTCAGCGTGCAGGTGTGGCAGATGCCCATGCGGCAGCCGAACGGCATGCCGATGCCGACCGACTCGCCGGCCTCGAGCACCGTCGTACCCGGCTCGACCTCGGCCTGCTTGCCCGAGTTCTGGAACGAGATGCTGCCGCCCTCGCCGACGTCGTCGCCGATCTGCAGGGTGAAGCGCTCGAGGTGCAGCGCGTCCTCCAGGTCGGCCTCGCGCCAGTGCTCGACCGCCGCGTCCAGCATCGGCGAGGGCCCGCAGGCCCAGGTCTGCCGGTCGCGCCAGTCGGGCACGACCTCGCCGAGCCGGTCGAAGGTGAGCATGCCGTCGGTGTCGGTGTAGATCGGCGTGAAGGTCACGGACGCGTGCTCGGCCGCCACCTCCTCGAGCCGCTCGCGGAAGATCATCCGGTCCGGGGTCGGGGACGAGTAGACGAGGTGGATGTCCGGCAGGGGCCAACGGCCCTCGCCCGCCCGCCGCACCAGGGTCTTGAGCATCGCCATCACCGGCGTGATGCCGGAGCCGCCGACGAGGAACAGGATGCGCTCCGGGGGCGGGTCGGGCAGCACGAAGTCGCCGGCGGGGGCCGCGAGACGCACGACCGTCCCGGGCTCCAGGCCGTTGATCAGGTGCTCCGACAGCAGCCCCTCGGGCATCGCCCGGATCGTGATCGTGATCCGTCGACCGCGGCGTCGCGGCGTGCTCGTCAGCGAGTAGGAGCGCCACTGGTAGCGGCCCTCGACGGGGACGCCGATCCCGACGTACTGCCCCGCCTGGTGGTCGAAGCGCCACCCCCAGCCGGGCCGGATGACCAGCGTCGCGGCGTCGTCGGTCTCCCGCACGACGGACTCGACCCGTCCGCGCAGCTCGCGCGAGGTCCACAGCGGGTTGACGAAGCGGAGGTAGTCGTCGGGGTGCAGCGGCGTGGTCAGCCCGTCGGCGAGCGAGCGGACGGCGTGCCAGTCACGGCGGCGACGCGTGGGGGAGAGCTCTTTGACGGCGGTGCGGAGTGCCACGGGCGGCTCCCGGTGATCGGGTGATGCGGGTCACTGACTCAGTGGTCAGTTGTACACCGACGGTGGTGACGGGGGAAGGGGGGCGACGACGCGGTTCAGGTCGCCGGCCGCTCCCCGCGCACGGGGACGAGGGCGATGGCGAGCAGGGGGAAGAGGGCGGCCAGGGCGTACGTCGCGGGGTAGCCCCAGGCGGCGATGGTCAGCCCCGCCACCGGCGGCACGGCGGCGGCCACGAGGTTCTGCGCCGTGTTCTGCACACCGAGGGCGCGACCCGCCCAGAAGGGTCCGCCGCGCTCGGCCACCGCCGTGAACGCGAGGCCGTTGTCCGCGACGGTCACGGCCGAGGCGACGACCATCACCACGACCGCCACGGCGGGGGCGACCTCAGCGGACAGCGCGAGCAGCAGCATCGTGGCCACCGCGCCGCACGCCACCCAGCGCAGGGGCCGCATCCGCGAGCCGACGACGTCGGAGAGCCAGCCCGCACCGACCCGTGCGGCGGCCCCGACGAGCTGGGCGCCGGCCACGACGGCCCCCGCGGCGGCGGCGGACCAGCCGAGGTCCGTCACCAGCCAGGTCAGCGCGAAGGTCCACACGACGAACTGCGGCACCACCAGCAGCAGGGAGACGCCATGGATGCGGGCCAGGAACCGGTCGGCGCGGTAGGGGTTCGGGGCCGCGGTGAGCGGGGTGGCGGGCCGCGGCGGGTCGAGCACGACGACCGCGACGACCACGATCGAGACCAGCGTGGCGACCGCGGGCACCCCCAGGGCGGTGGCGACGCCGTACCGCTCCGCGAGGACCGCGACGGTCGCGGCCGCGATGCCGACGCCGAGCGGGGCCGCCATCTGGCGGATGCCCATGGCCAGCCCGCGCCGGTGCGGCGGGAACCACCCGACGACCACCCGGCCCGAGGCCGAGTTCGTGGCCGCGGCACCGGCGCCCGCGACGAAGAGGGCCGCGGCGAGCGCGGGCAGGGCGTGCACCTGCGTGGCCACGACGCTGCCGAGCAGGGCGAGGAGGAGGCCGGCGAGCAGGCCGAAGCGCTCCCCGCGGCGGTCGACGACCGCGCCCCAGGCGTAGAGCGTGACCATGATGCCGGCGAGCGGGGCAGAGGCGACGAGACCGGCCTGGGCGAGCGTGAGGCCCTCGCCGCGGTGCAGCGTGGGGATGAGGAACGCGGGGCCGTTCACGGTGATCGCGGAGGCCGCCTGCGCCACCGTGCCGGCGCCGAGGATCGACCACCGCCGCGCGCCGCTGATGCGTTCGTGCGCGGGCACCTCGACGTCGGTCACGAGGGGCAGTCAACGCCGCGACGTCCATCATGTGAAACATGGGTCTCGACATGCGGGACGGGCTACGGTCGGCAGGGTGATCGTCACCCTCGACCTCTTCAGCGCCCTCACCGACAGCCGCCGCGGCGGGTCCCCCGTGCTGGCCGGCCTCGCCCGCGAGCGGGGCTGGCCCGAGACCGGCGAGCAGCTGTACGACGCGTGGGACGGCCACAACAAGGCGCTGCAGCGCACCGCGCAGGCGCCGACCACCTTCCACGACCTGTCGCGGGAGGCGCTGGCGCGGGCCTGGGCCGATCTCGGCCACGGCCCGGGTGACGGTGCGGACGTCGACGCCGACCTCGCCCTGCTGGAGGGGTCGGTCGCCGACTGGCCGCTGTGGCCCGACGTGGCCGCGGGCGTCGCGGCTCTCGCGCGGGCGCACCGGGTCGGCATCCTCTCGAACGTCGACGACGCGCTGGCCCGACGGACCCGGGCGCACGCCCTGGTCGACCCGGACCTCGTGCTCACCTCGCAGCGGCTGGGCGCCTACAAGCCGAGTCTCGAGCTGTACGCCGCCGCCGCGGCCGCCCTGGCCCCCGAGCGGCTGGTCCACGTCGCGGCCTCGGGGCGGGACGTGCGCGGCGCGCTCGAGGCGGGGCTGGCGACCGTGCGGCTCGTGCGCCCCGGTCACGTCGTGGACGCGGCAGGGCCGCGGCCGCCGGTCGAGGTGACCGACGCCGCGGCCCTGGCCGAGGCGGTGGAGCGGGTCGCGCGGGGCTGATCCTCGCGGCCGGTGGGCCCTCAGGCGGTCGGCACCACCAGCAGCGCCCACGCCACGAGCGGGGCGACGACGACGATCGACATGCCCCACTGCATGAGGCGCTTGAAGACCAGCTCGCGGTCCTCGTCGTCGGCGTTGGCCACCACGAGGGCGCCGTTCGTGGAGAACGGGCTGCAGTCGACGACCGAGCTCGAGATGGCCAGCGCGGCGATGAGGCCGACGGCGCTCACCTGGTCAGTGAGCAGGAACGGCACGGCGAGCGGGATGAGGGCGCCGATGATGCCGGTCGTGGAGGCGAAGGCGGAGACCACCGCGGCGATGAAGCAGAGGAGCAGCGCGGCGACGAGCGGGGCGCCGACCTCGGCGACCTTCTCGCCGACCCAGTCGACGACGCCCTCGGACTGCAGCAGGTTGACGTAGGTGACGATGCCGCCGATGAGCAGCACCGTGCCCCAGCTGATCTTCTCGACCGCGCCCTTCGCGGACTCGGGGAAGACGAGGGTGAGGACCACGGCGATGGTGAGCGCGGTGAAGCCGACGTCGAGGTCGAAGCCCAGCGCACCGATCATGAGCGCGACGAGGCCGACCAGCGTGACGATGCGCTGCGCGTCGAGGGCGTGCGGGGCGCCCGCGTCGCCGTGGGACGCGCGGGCGCGGGCGGCCTCGACGGCCGAGTGCGGCGTACCCGGACCGCCGGGGCGGGTCGCCGCGTGGCTGGCGGCCTCGGCCTCGACGGCCATCGCGGCCACGGTCTCGGTCTCCTTGCCGCGGGCGATCAGCGCGCGGCCGCCGAAGGCCACGTAGGTGATGGCGGCGATGAGGGCCGCGGCCGTGAAGGTCGTGAGGAAGAGGACCAGCTGGTTGCCCGGGAGGTCGTTCTGGTCGACGACGCCGTTCGTGATGCTGCCGAAGATGCCGATGGGGGAGAAGCTGCCGGCGGTCGCGCCCTGCACGACCATCATGCCCATCATCATCGGGTTGATCTGGTAGCGCAGGGCGAAGCCCATGGCGACCGGCGCGACGATCGCGACCGCCGCCGGGCTGACGGCGCCGATGGACGTGACGGCCGCGCAGACCAGGAACATGGCCCAGGGGACGAGGGCCACCCGTCCACCCACCGCGCGGACCGCGGCGTGCACGATCCAGTCGACCGTGCCGTTGTTCTTGGCCAGGGCGAACAGGTAGGTGACGCCCACGAGGATGACGAACAGGGCGCTCGGGAACCCGACGAGCACGCCGTCGGCGTCCAGGTCGAAGACGCTGAGGCCGACCACGAACGCGGCCACGAGCGCGAGCGCACCCATGTTGATGCCGCGGAGCGTCGCGACCAGGAAGACGACCACGAGGACCGCCAGGGACACGAGTTCGGTGGACACGAGAACTTCCCATCGGATTGTGACGCAGGTCATGCGGACCGAGCGATCATGTCAGTGGCTAGGCCACCTGGCAACTGGACCAACCGGTCCCTACGATGACGCCATGTCCGGTGATGCCCCGCGGCGGCTGCCGCCCCTGCGCCGCGAGCGCCTCTACGAGAGCCTGGCCGCCCACATCTCCGACTTCATCGAGGCCCAGGGCCTCGTCGGCGGCGACCGCCTGCCCCCCGAGCGGCAGCTCGCCGCCGAGCTGGGCGTCAGCCGGGCCACGCTCTCCCGGGCCCTCGCGGCACTGGAGACCCGCGGTCGCATCGAGGTGCGCCACGGCGTCGGGGCGCTCGTGCGCGAGCCCGACCTCGGTCCGGGCGACGGCGACGGCTGGGACCGCCGGGTCGCCGCCCGCCCGCGCTCGGAGGTGCTCGTGGCCCGTGAGGCCGTGCTCGCCGGCCTGGCCCGCGCGGCCGCGACCAACCCGGACAGCTCGCTGCGCGTCGCGATGCTCGCCCCCGACGGGCGCCGCCGCACGTTCGACCACACCTGGCGCTGCGTACGACGCCTCTCGGCCGCCCCGCTCCTCGCCGAGCTCGACGACGTGCTCGCCGAGCACGCCCCCGCGCCCGCGGGCGACGACGGGATCCACCGGCGCCTCGACGCGGTGGCCGACGCGATCGTCGACGGTGACGCGGTGCGCGCCGCGACCGCGTGCCAGGGGTTGCTCGGGAGCTGAGCCCCCCGGTGGCCCGGCTCAGGCGGGCGGCGCGTCCAGCCAGGCGCGCACGCGCTCGGCGTCGGCGTCGAGCAGCGGCGGCGCCTGGTGGTCGGTGCGGGTGACCTCGGCCCCCGCGGCGTCGAAGAACCGCAGCGGCGGTCCGGGGAGGGACAGGCGGCCCAGCGTGGGGTGCTCGACGTCCACGAGCAGGCCCTGGCTGCGCGTCTGGTCCCACCCGTAGACCTCGTCGAGCGTGCGGACCTTGCCCGCCGGCACCCCGATCTCGGCCAGCCGGGCCAGCAGGGGCGCGGCGTCCCAGGTCGCGAAGACCTCCTCGACGACCGCGATCACGCGCTCGCGCGCACCGACCCGCTCGGAGTTCGTGGCGAGGCCCTCGGCCTCCGGGTCGAGGTCGAACCCGGCGCAGAACTTCCGCCACAGCCCCTCGCTGCCCAGCGCGATCTGCACCGCCCCGTCGCGGCAGCGGAAGAGGCCGTACGGCGCGATCGACGGGTGGTGGTTGCCCTGCGCCCGCCCCACCTCGCCGGCGACGGTCCACCGGGTGCCCTGGAAGGCGTGGACGCCGACGGTGGCGGCGAGCAGCGAGGTGCGCACGACGCGGCCGACCCCGGTGAGGGTGCGCTCGTGCAGGGCGGCGAGCACGCCGTACGCGCCGTACATCCCCGACAGCAGGTCGGCGATCGGCACGCCGACGCGCTGCGGGTCGTCGGGCCCGGAGCCGGTCAGCGACATGAGCCCGGCCTCGCCCTGGGCGATCTGGTCGTAGCCCGCGCGCCCGCCCTCGGGGCCGTCGTGGCCGAAGCCGGTGATGGAGAGGACGACGAGGCGCGGGTTGCGCTCCATCAGGGCCTCGATGCCGAGGCCGAGGCGCTCGAGCACGCCGGTGCGGAAGTTCTCCACCAGCACGTCGGCGCGGTCGACGAGGCGCAGCAGCACGTCCTTGTCGTCCGGGTCCTTGAGGTCGAGGGCCACGGACTCCTTGTTGCGGTTGGCGGACAGGAAGTACGTCGACTGCCGCTCGCCCTCGTCGCCCACGAACGGCGGACCCCACCCGCGGGTGTCGTCGCCGTGGCCCGGCGCCTCGACCTTGACGACGCGGGCGCCGAGGTCCCCCAGCATCATCGTCGCGTGCGGACCGGCCAGCGCGCGGGACAGGTCGACGACGAGGACGTCGCGCAGCGGACCCCCAGTGGGGTTGCCCGGGCCGCCGCCCGGGCTCGTGGGGTCGGGGGCCGGGGCGGGTGCGTCGGTCACGGTGTCCTCACAGTGGACTGACCACTATGCCACCGCGCGCCGGCGGCGGGGAGGGGCGGGAGCGGGGAGGTGGTGCGGTCAGGCGAGGCGGACGGCGAGGATCGCGACGTCGTCGTCGGAGCGGCGCCCGAGGAGCTCGTCGGCGAGCTGCTCGACGGCCCGGTCGAGCGGGAGTCCCTCGTCGTGGACCAGTCGCGCCAGCACCGTGAGCACCTCGTCGAGCATCTCGTCGAGGTCGGGGCGGCGCTCGTCGAGCAGGCCGTCGGTGTGCACGAGCAGGACGGAGCCCCGGGCCAGGTGCACCCGGTGGTCGTGACGCTCCTCGACGCGGAGGTCGGGGTGGAGGATGACGTCGCCCTGGCGCAGCACCGTCCGGCTGCCGTCGGCCGCGAGGACGAGCGGCGAGGGGTGGCCGGCGTTGGCCCAGGTGAGGGTCCACCCGTCGGCGTCGGGCACGAGGTGGCCGTGCACGAGCGTCCCGGTGGCGTCGAGGCCGAGCGTGCGCGCGGCCGCCTCGACGGCGAGCACCGCGTGGGCCGGCCCGTCCTCGGGACGGTCGCTGCCGGCCTGGCGCAGCATGCTGCGGACCTGGCCCATCACGGCGGCTGCGCGCATGTCGTGACCGGTGATGTCGCCGACGGTCAGCACGACGGGGGAGGGGCCCGACCCGTCGGCGGGCGCCGGCAGCCGGTGCACGTCGTACCAGTCGCCGCCCACGAGGTCGGCGGTCGCCGCCGGCCGGTAGAGGGTCGCGATCTCGAGGCCGTCGACCGCGGGGGGCACGCTCAGCATCGAGCGCTGCAGCTGGGTCGCCGCGGTGATCCGCTGCTCGATGGCGCCGACCCGCTCGACCGCGGTGGCGGCGAAGGCCGCGACGGAGCGGAGCGCCGCCTCCTCGGTGAGCGCGGCGGCATGCGGCGCGTCCCACCCGAGGGTGAGGGCGCCGAGGACGCGCTGGCTGCCGACGAGGGGCAGGCACGTCGCCGCCTGGAGGCCGAGCGCGCGCCACTCCTCGAGCACGCGGGGGGTGTAGCCGTCGGTGGCGAGCTGGGCGGTGTCGGCCACCACGATCGTGCGCTGCTCGCCGATGCACCGGCTGGTCGGCCAGGCCTCGTCGAGGCTGTAGGTGGCGTGGCGCAGCTCGAGGCCGTCGCTCTGGCCCGGGTCGGGGACGCGCAGGACCCGGCCGTCGTCGCGGACGAGCGAGAGCCCGACGTACGACGGCTGCAGCGGCTCGGTGACGAGGTCGCGCAGCCGCTGGCGCAGGTCGGAGAGCCCGGTCGCGTCGCCGAGCACCACGGCGGCCCGCAGCATGAGCTCGGAGCGACGGCGGCCCTCCTCGAGCTCGTGGTGGGCGGCGGCGACGCGGCGCAGCGCGATGCGCAGCCGCAGCTCGGCGCTGCAGGCCTCGGCGAGGTCGGTGAGCACCTGCAGCTCCTCGGGGCTCCAGGTGCGGGGCTCGTGGTCGATGGCGCAGAGCGCGCCGAACACCTCGCCGTCGGCGTCGGTCAGGGGCATGCCGGCGTAGGCGACCACGTCGAGGTCGGGGACGGCGAGGTTGGTGCGGGTGAGCTCGAGGATGCGGGTGTCGGCGACGACGAGGGGGGCGGCGCTCGCGGTCACGTGCTGGCACACGGAGTGGCTCAGGGGCGTCTGGCGGGCCGACGCCCACGGCTCGGGCAGGCCGACCTGGCCGGGGAAGACCTGGCGGTCGGCCTCCAGGATCGAGACGAGGGCGACCGGGGTACCGAGGGCGGCGGAGGCGAGGCGGGCGAAGCGCTCGAGGTCGGCGTCCAGGCGGGGGCCGACACCGGTCTCGCGGACGGATCGCAGGCGGGCGGGATCGGTGAGCCGGGGCGTGGTGTCCACCGGCCCTCCCCTCGTCGCGGCGACGGTCCCTCGCCCGGCGTCCGGGGGCAATGATGCCGCAGGTCAGCGGCCGTGCCGGAGGCGGTACCCGGGGGGCGCCGGCCCGCGGTGGCCGACGTGGAGCCTCACCACCCCAGGTCGGTCAGCACCCCGTCGAGCTCGGTGCAGTAGCGCTCGACGTCCCGCAGCCCGAACACCAGCGGCGGGCGCACCTTGAGCGTGTTGCCGAACCTGCCGCACACCGAGGTGAGCACCCCCCGGGCGCGCATCCCGTTCACCACGTCGGCGGCGAGCGCCCCCCCGGGCTCCGTGCTGCCGGGCTCGGCGACGAGCTCGACGCCCAGGTAGAGCCCGGCGCCGCGGACGTCCGCGACGACCGGGTGGCGCGCGGCCACGTCGCGCAGGGCCTCGGCGAGCCCGGCGCCGACGTCGGCGGCCCGTCGCTGCAGCCCCTCGGCCTCGATCACGTCGAGCACCGCGGTCGCGGCGGCGATGCTCACGTGCGTCCCGCCGAAGGTGTTGAAGTACGGCGTCGTGCCGGCGAACGGCGCCAGCACGGCCTCCTGGGCGACGACGGCCGCGATCGGGAGACCGCCGCCCATCGGCTTGCCGAGCGTCGCGATCTCCGGGACGAGGCCGTGCCGCTCGAAGCCCCACACGTGCTCGCCGGTGCGCGCGAAGCCCGGCTGCACCTCGTCGGCGACCAGCACGCCGCCGGCACGACGCACGGCCGAGACGGCCCCCGCGAGCAGCCCCCCGGGCCCGCCCGGGTGCGCGTGCACGCCGTCCGAGGACAGGATCGTGTCGACGAGCAGCGCTGCGGGACGCACGCCGGCGGCGGCCATCTCCTCCAGCGCCGTCTCGACGGCCGCGGTGAACCGGGCGGCCACCTCGGCCGGGGTGCCGGGGCGGCGCAACGGGTCGGGCGCGGGCACGGTCCACACGTGCTCGCCCGGCGCCGCCCCGGCCCCCAGCGACGGCGACGTGCCGGTCACCAGCGCGGTGTTGCCGTGGTAGGCCTCCTCCGTCACGATCACCCCCGTCCCGCCCGTCGCGGCGAAGGCGAGGCGCAGCGCGAGGTCGTTGGCCTCCGAGCCGGTGCAGGTGAGCATGACCCGGTCGAGCGCGGCGGGGAACGTGGCGAGCAGGCGCTCGGCGTACCCGACCAGCGACGCGTCGAGGTAGCGCGTGTGCGTGGTGATCCGCCCGACCTGGCGCGCGACCGCCTCCACCACGCGCGGGTGCGCGTGGCCGACGCAGGCGACGTTGTTGTAGGCGTCGAGGTACTCCCGGCCCTCGGCGTCGTAGACGTGCACGCCGCTGCCGCGGACCAGCTCGACGGGCTCGCGGTAGAAGAGCCGGTACGCCGGGCCGAGCGCCCGCTCCCGGCGTCGCACGAGGGAGCCGTCGACCGACGTGCCGGTGAAGGCGTTGGCGTCGAGGATGCTCGAGGTCTGGGTCACGGGTCGCCCCTTTTTGGTCTGGTCAGTGCAGGGCGAGCATGTCAGTTCGCTTGTAACAAGTGTGTGAATCCTGCGTGTGATTTGGTCTGCTCGCGATCGTGGCGGGTTGGATCGAGCTTGTGCCGACCCAGGAGGGCCCCCCGTGCTGCTGACCACCGTCGACTGCGACGCCCTGCTCGCCGCCGCGCTGCCGGCGTACGGCTTCACCCGAGCCGCCGACGTCAGGCTGCTCAGCCTGTCGGAGAACGGCACCTACCGCGTGCGCGAGGGCGGGCGGACGGTGGTCGCCCGGGTGCACCGCCACGGCTACCAGGACGCCGCGTCGATCGCCTCGGAGATGGCGTGGACCGACGCGCTGCGCACCCAGGTCGGGGTGCGCACGCCAGCCGTCGTGCCCACGCTCGACGGCCGTCGCTTCACGACGATCAGGCGGCCCGAGGGCGAGCGCCACGTGGCGCTCTTCGAGCACGTGGCCGGGGCGAACGGCGAGGAGACCGACCTGCCGCTGCCCGTCGCCGAGCTCGGCGCGCTGACCGCCCGCATGCACGGCCAGGTCGAGGCCTGGAGGCTGCCCGACGGCTTCCGCCGGTTCCGCTGGGACGCGGCGGCGTGCCTCGGGACGGGCGACGGACGCGACGCCCGGTGGGGCTCCTGGCGTGACGTGCCCGGGCTGGCCGCCGCGGCGGTCCCGTTGCTGGCCGAGGCGGCGGAGCACGTGGCCGAGCGGCTCTCGGACTACGGCACGGGACCCGACCGCTTCGGCCTGGTGCACGCCGACCTGCGGCTCGCGAACCTGATGATCGACGACGCCGGCGGGATCACCGTCATCGACTTCGACGACTGCGGGTTCGGCTGGTTCCTCTACGACCTGGCCACGGTCACCTCGTGGCTCGAGCACGAGGAGTCGACGCCGGCGACCGTCGCCGAGTGGGTCGCGGGCTACACGACGGTGCGGCCGCTGACCGAGGCGGACCACGCCATGGTGCCCACCTTCGTGCTCCTGCGTCGCCTCATGCTCTCGGCCTGGCTGGGGACCCATCCGGACTCCCCACCCGCGCAGCAGCTCGGCACCTCGTACGCCGCCGGGACGGTGCTGCTCGCCGACCGGTACCTGCACGACCCGTCCTGGCTGGCCGTCGGCGCACCCGCCTGAGGGCCCGTAGCCTCTCCTGCCCGCCCCTCCGAAGGAGCGTCCCGTGTTCGACCTCTCCGACGTCCGCGTCCTCGTCACCGGTGGCTCCCGTGGCATCGGTCTCGGCATCGCCCGGGTCCTCGCGTCGGCCGGCGCCGCGGTCGCGGTCTCCGCCCGGGACGCCGACGCCCTCGCCGCGGCCGCCGACGACCTGCGCGCCCGGGGCGCCCGCGAGGTCGTCACCGTCGCCGGCGACATCGGCTCGCGAGCCGCCGCCACCGCCGTCGTCGACGAGGCCGTGGCGGCGCTCGGTGGCCTCGACGTGCTGTGCGCGAACGCCGGCGTCTTCCCGGAGGCGCGGCTGGCCGAGCTCACCGAGGAGGACGTCGACGCCGTCTTCGCCGTCAACGTGAAGGGCACGATCTTCTCGGTGCAGGCGGCGGTGCCCGCGCTCACCGCGTCCGGCCGGGGCCGCGTGGTGATGACCTCGTCGATCACGGGACCGGTCACCGGCTACCCGGGGTGGTCGCACTACGGCGCGACGAAGGCCGCGCAGCTCGGCTTCCTGCGCAGCGCCGCGATCGAGCTGGCGCCGGCGCGCATCACGGTCAACGCGGTCCTGCCCGGCAACGTGCTGACGGAGGGCCTGGCGGGCCTGGGAGAGGACTACCTGGCGCGGATGGCACGATCCATCCCCCTGGGGGAACTCGGCACGCCCGAGGACATCGGGCACGCGGTCGCATTCCTCGCCTCGCGGGAGGCCGCCTACGTCACCGGGCAGTCGATGGTGGTCGACGGCGGCCAGACCCTGCCGGAGTCGCCGGAGGCGCTGGCCTGAGCGGCCCGGCAGGATGGGGCCCGTGCAGGAGTCGGAGGGCGGGCCGGTCGCCGAGGAGGTGCGGCGGCGCATCGTGCGGATGATCGCGACCGGTGCCCTGGTCACCGGTGACCGGCTCGGCACCGAACGGGCCCTGGCGGAGCGCTTCGGCGTCTCCCGAGCCACGCTGCGCAGCGCCCTCGTGCCGCTCAACCGCGCGGGCGTGCTCGAGCGCCGCACCGGTCGCGGCGGCGGCACCTTCGTGCGCGGCGTCGTCGAGCGCGACGCCGCCGAGCAGCTCGGACTCCCGCAGCGACTGGCGGTCGGCGGCGGGCGCGAGGTGGCCACCGTGGTGCTCTCCGCGCGCGAGCGCGCCGCCGATGCGACCGAGGCCGCCGCGCTGGGGCTCGGCCCCGGCGCACGGGTGGTCGAGGTCGAGCGGGTGCGGTACGCCGACGGGCTCCCCCTGTCGCTCGACAGGGCCCGCCTCCCCGCGGCGCTCGTGCCGGGGCTGGCGCAGGCCGACCTGGCGGGCTCGCTCTACGCCCTCCTCGAGGAGCGGTTCGGGCTCGCGCCCGACGTGAGCGAGGAGGTCATCACGGTGGCGCAGGCGACCCGACGGGAGGCCGAGCACCTCGACGTGCCCCCCGGCGCCGCCCTGCTGCACCTCTACCGCGTGGCGAGGACGGCCGACGACGTGCCGTTCGAGCTCTCCGACGACCTCTTCCGCGCCGACCGGGTGCAGATCGTGGCACGGCGCGGCGGGCCCTCGCGGGCCGACGTGCTGCCGCGGGGCTGAGCCCCGTACGCCGTCGCGATGGCCAGGACGACGGCGAGGGCGAGGAGGAGGCGACGGCGCACGCGGGTACGACGGCGCGCGGCGCGGCCGGGTTCCCCCGCCGTCACGCCGGGCGGGGCGAGTCGAGCACGAGGGTGATGGGCCCGTCGTTGACCGACTCGACCTGCATGTCGGCGCCGAAGACCCCGCGGGCGACGCGGGCGCCGAGCTCCTCGAGCGCGGCGCAGGTGGCGTCGTACAGGGGCTCGCTGACGGGGCCAGGGGCCGCGGCCGACCACGACGGGCGGCGGCCCTTGCGCGCGTCGCCGTACAGCGTGAACTGGCTGACCACGAGCACGGGCGCGCCCGCCTCGGCGGCCGAGCGCTCCCCCCGCAGGAGGCGCAGCTCCCACACCTTGCGCGCGATCCACGCGACGTCGGCGGGGCCGTCGTCGTGCGTGACGCCCAGGTAGACGAGCAGCCCCTCGCCCTCGGTGGCGCCGACCTCGGCGCCGTCGACGAGCACGCGGGCGGACAGGGTTCGCTGGACGACGGCACGCACCCGCGCAGTCTCGCAGGCTGCGCGGGTGCGCCCCGGGGCCCGCCCGGCACGATGGTGGGGTGGCCGGCCCGCGGGGCCGGTCCGCCCGAGGACAGGAGCACGCGATGGCCAGGATCACCACCCGCTTCGGCGCCCGCTCGACGGCCGACGAGGTCGTCGCCGGGGTGGACCTCACCGGGCGCCGCGCGGTCGTGACCGGGGGCGCGTCGGGCATCGGCGTCGAGACGGCCCGCAGCCTGGCGCGCGCCGGGGCCGAGGTGACGATCGCGGTCCGGGACGTCGAGGCGGGGCGGCGCGCGGCCGCCGACATCGCCGCGTCGCTGGCCGACGTCCGGGGCGCCGGGACGGTGGAGGTCGCGCACCTCGACCTCGTCGACCTGGTGGGCGTCGCCCGCTTCGCCGAGGCCTGGGACGGGCCGCTGCACCTGCTGGTGGACAACGCCGGCGTGATGGCCGTCCCGGAGCGCCGCACCACGTCGTACGGCTGGGAGCTGCAGCTCGCCACCAACCACCTCGGCCACCACGCCCTGACCACCGGCCTGCACGACGCGCTCGCCGCAGAGGGCGCACGGATCGTGTCGGTCAGCTCGAGCGGCCACCTCGCCTCGCCGGTCGTGCTCGACGACCTCCAGTTCGAGCGCCGCCCCTACGACCCGTGGAGCGCCTACGGCCAGTCGAAGACCGCCAACGTGCTGCTCGCGGTCGAGGCCACGCGCCGCTGGGCGAGCGACGGCATCACGGCGAACGCCCTCATGCCCGGCGGCATCATGACGCGGCTGCAGCGCCACGTGCCCGAGGAGACGCAGGCCGAGTGGCGGCGCTACGAGGGGCTCAAGACCCCCCAGCAGGGCGCGGCCACCACGCTGGTCGCCGCCGTCGCTCCCGAGCTCGAGGGCATCGGCGGGCGCTACCTGGAGGACGGCAACGAGGCCGAGACCGTCGACGACGACGCGCAGGTCGGGGCCGGCGTGCGCCGCTGGGCCCTCGACCCGGCGACCGCGACCCGCCTGTGGGACCTCTCGACCGCGGCCGTCGACCGCGTGCTGGGCCGGTGAGCACCACCCCCGTCGCCGACCTCGTGGCCCGGCTGCCGCGCGGCGCGTCGACGGTGCGGTACGGCGGGCGCGCATGGGCGGTGAGCGTCGCGTCGTACGCCGGCGGTCGGAGCCTCAAGCTGTGGGCCGAGGAGCTCGGCGGCACCGCGTTCGTCAGCGCCAACGTCTACCTCGGTGCCGACGGCGAGACCTTCCGCCCGTGCGAGATGCCGGCCGCCGAGGTGCTCGCGTTCCTGCGCGGCTGGGAGCCCGGCCCCGGGGGCCCGGTGCTTCCCGCCGTACCGGCCGCGGACTAGCGTTTCCCCACCCGTCCGCGAGGAGGCCCCCTTGGCCGGTCCGTCGAGCTCGTTCGGCACCCAGCTGCTGCGGCGCAAGCCGATCGCCCGACCCCGGGGGCCGCACGACGGTCCCGAGCTCGGGCGCACGCTCAGCACGTTCCAGCTCATGATGTTCGGCGTCGGCGCCACCGTCGGCACGGGCATCTTCTTCGTGCTGCAGGAGGCCGTGCCCGACGCGGGTCCCGCGGTCGTCGTGGCGTTCCTCGTCGCCGGCCTCGCCGCCGGGCTGTCGGCCATCTGCTACGCCGAGCTGGCGAGCGCGATCCCCGTCAGCGGCTCGACGTACTCCTACGCCTACCACTCCCTCGGCGAGCTGGTCGCGATGGTGATCGCGGCCTGCGTCCTGCTCGAGTACGGCGTGAGCTCGGCCGCCGTGGCCGTCGGCTGGTCCGGCTACTTCAACGAGCTGACCGACGCGACGCTCGGCGTCTCCCTGCCGCAGAGCCTGTCCGTACTCCCCGATCCCCTACGAGGACAGCCCGACGGGCCTGATGAACCTGCCCGCCGTCGTGCTCGTGCTGCTCTGCATGGTGCTGCTCGTGCGCGGCGCCAGCGAGTCGGCGCGGGCCAACGCGATCATGGTGGTGGTCAAGCTCGCGGTGCTGGTGCTCTTCGCCGTCATCGCGTTCACGGCCTTCGAGGCCGACCGGTTCGGGAACTTCTGGGGAGCGGGCGCGGCGGGCGTCTCGGCGGCGGCCGCGGGTGAGCCCCCGCACGCTGACGCCCACGTTCACCACCGTGGTCGTCGCCGTCGTGGTCGCCCTGGTCGCGGGCTTCGTGCCGAGCGACTACCTGTGGGACACGGTCTCGATCGGCACGCTCGGCGCCTTCATCGTCGTGGCGCTCGGGGTGATGGTGCTGCGCCGCAGCCAGCCGGGCCTCGAGCGGCCGTTCCGGGTGCCGTTCTTCCCGGTGACCCCGCTGCTGACGATCGTCGTCTGCGTCTACGTGCTGTCCGGCCTGCCCGCCATCACCTGGATCATCTTCGGCTGCTGGCTCGCGGTGGTCCTGGCGTTCTACCTGCTGTGGGGCCGGCGCCACGCGGTCCTCAACGACGTGGCGGCGGGCACGGCGCCTGCTGCGGCCGGGACGGAGGACGGGCGGTGACCGTCCTCGTCGGCCACCCGCCGCGCGCGGACGGCTCCGGGCGTGCCCCGCTGGCGTACGGCGCGCTCCTCGCCCGCAGCGCCGGGCTGCCGCTGCGCGCGGTCGCCGTCGTACCGGCCCCGTGGCCCACGCCGCTGCCGGGCGGCACCGACCGGGAGCACGCCGCCTGGGCCCGCGAGCTCGGCGAGGCGGTCGTGGCCGACGCCCGGGCGACGCTGGCCGAGGTCGCGCCCGACCTCGAGACGGAGGCCGTGGCCGTGCCCGGCCGCTCGGTGCCGCAGCAGCTGCTCGCCGAGGCCGAGCGCGTCGGCGCCTCGGTGGTGGCCGTCGGGTCCGGTGACGACGGCGCCTGGGGCCGGGTCGTGCTCGGCTCGGCCGCCGACCGCCTGCTCCACTCGGCGCCGCTGCCGGTCGCGCTCGCCCCCCGCGGCTACACCGGGGCCGCCGACGCGCGGGTGCGCCGCGTGACCTGCGCCTTCCGCGGCGACCGCGCCAGCGAGGCCGCGCTCGAGCGGGCCGCCCGCATGTGCGTGCGCATCGGCGCCGCGCTGCGCGTCGTCACCTTCGGGGTGGAGGGCCGCACCATGTTCCCGCCCGAGGTGCGGGGCGAGGCCGACGTGCTCGCCGCGTTCGTCGAGCAGGCCGGTACGGCGCAGGCCGCCGCCCTGCGCCGCCTCGCGGGGTCGCTCCCCGACGACGTCACGAGCCGCACCGCCACCGGCCGCGACTGGACCCACGCGCTGGGCTCGCTGCCGTGGGACGACGGCGACGTGCTGGTCGTCGGGTCGTCGCCGGCCGGGCTGGTGTCGCGGGTGTTCCTGGGGTCGAGCGCGACGAAGATCGTGCGCTCCTCGCCGGTGCCGGTGGTGGTCGTCCCCTGATGGACGACTCCTCGGCTCCTCCCGGCGCGTCCGCCGGTGTCGGCCCGCGCGGGGCGGCGGCCCTCGTCCTCGGCTCCTCGGCCGCCGTGCTCGTCGTGGAGCTGGTCGCGCTGCGGCTGCTCGCGCCGTACCTCGGGCTGACGCTCGAGACCAACACGCTCGTCATCGGCGTCGCGCTCGCGGCCATCGCGATCGGGTCGTGGGCCGGCGGGCGGCTCGCCGACCTGGTGGACCCCCGGCGCACGATCGCGCCGGCGCTCGGGATCTCGGGCGCAGCGGTGGCGCTGACGCCGTCGGTCGTGCGCGCGGCGGGCTCGTCGGGCGACGGCACGCTGCTGGTGCTCGCCGCGACGACGAGCATCGTGGTGCCCGGCGCGCTGCTGTCCGCGGTGACGCCGATGGTGACCAAGCTGCGGCTGACCGACCTGGCCACGACCGGCACGGTCGTCGGGCGCCTGTCGGGGATCGGGACGGTCGGGTCCATCGCCGGCACCGTGCTGACGGGGTTCGTGCTCGTGTCGCGCGTGCCGGTCAGCGGGATCCTCGTCGGGCTCGGGGTGGTGCTCGCGGTGACGGCCGCGCTCGTGGAGGTGCTGCTGCTGCGGCGCCGGCCGCGGGGCGCCGGGCTCGCGGGCCTCGTCGTGGTGCTGGGGGCGCTGGTCGTGCCCCTCGCGCCGGGCGGTTGCGACGCGGAGACGACCTACCACTGCGCGTCGGTGGTCGAGGACGACGAGCGCGACGGCGGCCGCGTGCTGGTGCTCGACGGGCTGCAGCACTCCTACGTCGACCTCGAGGACCCGACGTACCTCCGGTTCGCCTACGTCCGCGCCCTCGCGGCGGTGACGGACGCGGCCCACCCGGGGGACGGGCCGCTCGACGCCTACCACCTGGGCGGGGGCGGGCTGACCTTCCCGCGGTGGCTGGCCGCGGAGCGGCCCGGGACCCGCAGCCTCGTCTCCGAGATCGACCCCGGCGTCGTGCGGGTGGACCGCGAGCTGCTGGGGCTGCGCGGCGAGGGAGCCCCCGACGGGCTGGCCGTGCGGGTCGAGGACGGCCGCCTCGGCCTCGGGCGCCTCGAGCCCGGCAGCCGCGACCTCGTCGTCGGCGACGCGTTCGGCGGGGTCAGCGTGCCGTGGCACCTGACGACGCGCGAGGCCGTGTCCGACGTACGGCGCGCGCTCGCCCCCGACGGGGTCTACGCCGCGAACCTCATCGACCACGGACCCCTCGCGTTCGCCCGTGCGGAGGTGGCGACGCTGGCGGACGTCTTCGCCCACGTCGCGGTCCTCGGCGAGCCGGGCGACCTCGGCCGGGGCCCGGCGGGGGACGGGGGCAACCTCGTGGTGCTCGCCGCCGACCGCGAGGTCGACCTCGACGCCGTCGCCGTCGGGTTGGACGAGCGCCGCACCGGGTGGGAGGTGCTCGCCGGCGCCGAGCTCGACGCGTGGGTCGGCGACGCCGACGTGCTGACCGACGACCACGCCCCCGTGGACCAGCTACTGCAGCCGTACCCTCGGCCGGCGGGTCGCGGTAGGAGCGGTAGTCGGTGGCTATCGCTGGTACCGCGACCTGGGGTCGAAGGTGGCCGCGCTGCCCGGTGGTCGAGGTGGCCGCGTCGTTCGGTGGTTGAGGTGGCCGCGCCAGCGGCCCTCGAAACCACCAGCGGGATGGCGGGCGTGGTTTCGAGGGGTTGCCAGAGCAACCCACCTCAACCACCGGAGGTCGACGCGGCGCGGTGGTTGAGGTGGCCGCGCTAGCGGCCCTCGAAACCACCAGCGGGGTTCCGGGCGTGGTTTCGAGGGGTTGCCAGAGCAACCCACCTCAACCACCGGGACGCGGCGCACCCACCTGAACCACCGCGACCTCGAGGGGCGTCAGACCTCGGGGCGGGGCGGCAGGGTGGGGGAGGCGCCCGCGGCGGGGGTGGCGCGCCGCGCCGCCTCGAGCGCCTCGGTCCAGGTCGTGCGGGCGGCGTCGAGCGCCCGAGCCTCGCCCAGGGCGCTCGTGTAGGCGGGCCACGACGGTTGCGCACCCAGGCGGCACTGGCTCGCCGTACCCCCGCGGGCGACGCACTGCTCGCCCTGCAGCGACGCCTGGTTGCCCTCCGCCGCGGCGCGCTGGCCGGCCTGCGCGAGCCCCACGAGCGCGGCGTGACCGCCGCTCATCGCGGGCGGGACGGTGGCGCCGCGCAGCTCGCTCACGAGGCCGGCGAGGCGGTTCGAGGCCTGGAACAGCCGGTTGCCCTGGCGCGAGCTGGGCGGGGCGTCGGCGGACAGCAGCGGCACCTCGGCGAGCAGGGCCCGGTAGCGGTCGAACTGCGGGGCCGCGGCGGTCGCGTACGCCTCGAGCGCGGCGTCCGACCCGGCCGCCGGCGCAGCGGCCTCGAGCCGGGCGACCTCCGCCTCCCAGGCCGCGATGGTGGTGCGGGCCCCGGCGACGAGGGTGTCGAGCTGGGAGTACGCCGCCTGCGCCGACGCGCCGAGGATCCCCTCGGCCGACGACGCCGCCGCGCGGAACGGGTCGTCGACGTCGTCCCACAGGTCGAGGGTCGTGCCGTCGAGGGTCGCGAGCGCCCCGACCGGCGTCAGGATCCCCAGGAGCCCGTCGAGGGTGGCGGCAGTGCTGGAGTCGTCGGGGAAGCCGGTGCGCGCGGCGCGGACGTACGTCGTGAGCGTCGCCGCCCCGGTGGCGGCGGCCCGGACCTCGGCGGTGCGCCCGGCCAGCTCGATGCGGCCCAGCACGGCGGTGAGGTCCTCCGTCGCCGTGCGGGCGGCGGCGGTGCCGACGAGCTCGGCGAGGTGCTGCGCGGTGCGGCCGGCGGCGATCTCGGCGGCCTCGCCGTCGGCGCCCGCGGCGCCGGACCCCGGCGACCCCGAGGCGGTGGCCTGCTGCAGCGACACCGTGGCGTCGGCGGTGTCGAGCAGCTCGGCGCTGGAGCGCAGCGCCGCGTTGAGATCGCCGAAGTTGGCCAGCGTCGCCGTGTCCAGGCCCTCGAAGGCGGCGACCGTCGCCACGAAGTCGCGTCGCCGGGTCAGCAGCGCCGTCTC
The DNA here is from genome assembly GCF_030466625.1 of Nocardioides sp. ChNu-153. Taxonomy (GTDB): domain Bacteria; phylum Actinomycetota; class Actinomycetes; order Propionibacteriales; family Nocardioidaceae; genus Nocardioides. Next base: position 435 of record NZ_JADEVT010000003.1, on the reverse strand, counting down.
CTCCTCGGACGGGGCGGGGTCGAGCGCCTCCGCGCGGGTCACCAGCTCGGCGCTGGCCGCCTCGGCGTCGCGGGCGGTCGCGGCGGCCTCCGGCAGGCCGGCCAGGTCGGCCGTGCCGGTGACGGCGGTGGCCACCTCGCCGTACACCGTCTCGCTCTCGGCCAGCAGCGCGTCGACCTCGCTCGCCTCCGGTGCGTCGGACCCCTCGGTGGGGGACGCGCCGGGCGACGGGGAGTCGCCGTCGCGGTCGACGAGCAGGGTTCCCGCGCCGGCCACGACGGTCAGCACCGCGGCGACCGCCGCGGCCGCCAGCCACCGGCGCCGGTCGGGACGGTCGTCGCCCGCCGCCGCGGTGCGCGCCGTCGCGGGGGCCGCGACGACCGGCACGACCGCGGTCTGCGCCGGGTCGGTGACGGGCGGGGTCGCGGCGGGCGG
>NZ_JADEVT010000029.1 GCF_030466625.1 Nocardioides sp. ChNu-153 | reverse complement strand
CGCTAGCTGTGATGTCCAGGGAGGTTGTCCCGCTACCTGGCGGTGAGCCTGTCTGACAGGCGAAGGCCTCCGGTTGTGAAGTGGAGCTGTCGAGGTACCGCTTCACCCACCGGAGGCCTTCATGTCCCACGCTAACGCCGCACTGACCCCACGCGCTCGTCTACGTCTTGCCCGCCTGATCGTGGAAACCGGCTGGACCCACACCGCTGCCGCGAAGATGTTCATGGTCAGCCCCCGCACCGCAGCCAAGTGGGCCCAGCGCTACCGCCACGAAGGCCCCGCCGGCATGGTCGACCGCAGCTCACGACCCCGCACCAGCCCCACCAAGACCGACCCCGCCACCGTGCGCCGCATCGTGCGGCTGCGCTGGCGCCAACGCCTCGGGCCGGTCCAGATCGCCGCACACGCAGGGGTGCCGGCCTCGACCGTGCACGCGGTGCTGGTGCGCTGCGGCATCAGCCGGTTGTCCTACATCGACCGCGTCACCGGCGAGCCCCTGCGCCGCTACGAACACCCCCACCCCGGGGCGCTGATCCACGTCGACGTCACCAAGTTCGCCAACATCCCCGACGGCGGCGGTCACCGCTTCACCACCCGTCAACAAGGGTTCCGCAACGCCCGTGCCACCGCGCACCGCACTGGTCAACGTGGCCAGCACTACCGCCCCCGCATCGGCACCGCCCACGTCCACACCGTCATCGACGACCACACCCGCATCGCCTACGCCGAGATCCACC
>NZ_JADEVT010000028.1 GCF_030466625.1 Nocardioides sp. ChNu-153 | reverse complement strand
GGCGGTGCGGCGGGCGGCACGGGCGGGGCCGGGGGCGCGAGCGGGGCCGGGGGCGGTGGGGCAGGCGCGGCGGGCGCCACCGGGCCGACGGGGACGCCGTGGAGCGCCTCGACGGCGGCAGGGCCCCCGCCGTACGCCCGCCCGAGGGCGCGGACCTTCCACCCGTCGCCGCGGCGGTAGAGCTCGACGACCGCCACGGCCGCGCCCGGGCCCACCGGCGCGGGCACGAAGCGCACGACCCCCACCCCGCGGCCGTCCAGCAGCTCGGCGGTCGCGGCCACCCCGTCCAGCGCCGTCACCATCACGGTGGTCACCGCGGCCGGCAGCCCCGCGAGGTCGAGGCCGACCGAGCCGCGCCCCGAACCCAGCGGCTGCCCGAGGACGGCGCGCCCGTCGGGCCCGAGCGGGAGGGCGACGAGGGCCGCGCCGGGCAGCTCGACGGCGCACCACGGGGAGCCCCAGACCGTGTTCTGGCCGGCCACCAGGGTCTCGGTCACCTCGGCGCTCCTCGGGGTGGTCGGGGTCGTCGGGGTCGGGCGGCCCGCAGGCCGCTCAGAGGTACTTCGTCAGGCCGGGGATCGCCTCGCCCGGGACCTTCGCATTGAATCCGTCACCGATGGCCTGCATCTTCCAGCCGCCGCCCTCGCGGAACACGCGCGCCATGGCCATGGCCGTGAACGGCATGCCCCCGGCCAGCGTGAAGCGGGCGAGCTCCCCGTCGGCCTGGTCGACGAGGCGGCAGAACGCGTTCTGCACCTGCTCGAAGGTCTGGCCGGAGTAGCTGGTGACGATGAAGACCAGGTTGTCGACGTGCACCGGCACGCGCGTGAGGTCGACGAGGATCGTCTCGTCGTCGCCGGAGCCGTCGCCGGTGCGGTTGTCGCCCTGGTGCTGCACCGAGCCGTCACGGGTGACGAGGTTGTTGTAGAACGCCAGGTCCACCGGCTGCTGCCCCGCGAAGAGCACGACGGAGGCGTCGAGGTCGATGTCGACCTCGCGCGAGCCGAAGATGCCGCCCTTCCGGATCGGGTCCCAGCCCAGGCCCATGCGGACCACCGTGAGGGCCTGCCCGCCGTCCTTCGTCAGCCGGACCCGCTGGCCCTTCTGCAGCGACACCGGGGCGCCCTTGCGGAGGCTGACCTCGCCGCCCTGACCGCCCGGAGCACCGGGCTGGCCGGCGGGCTGTCCGGCGGGCTGGCCGCCGCCGTACGCCGGGGCGGGCGGCGTCGGCGACCCGCCCCACGACGGGGCGGCGGGGGGCGCCGACGGGGGCGGGGTGGGCGCGCCGTACGAGGGCGCGCCCGGCGGGGTGCCGCCGTAGCTCGGCGCGGGGGGCGGGGTGCC
>NZ_JADEVT010000027.1 GCF_030466625.1 Nocardioides sp. ChNu-153 | reverse complement strand
GAGACCGTGCGGGCTCGGTACGCCGAGGCGGCACGGTCGTCGCAGTCTGCTGCGGGCTGCTGCGGGCCGAACCCCGTGCTGCTGTCGGAGACGGACCTGTACCGGGACAACGAGCGTGACGGCGTGACGGTGTTCGGGTCGGGCTTGTACGCAGGCGCCGAGCGCGACGGCGAGCAGGGCGACGGCGCCACGGCGGCTGCTCTCGAGGCCTCCCTGGGCTGTGGCGTCCCCACGGCGGTCGCCGACCTCGCTGCGGGCGAGGTCGTGCTCGACCTGGGTTCGGGTGCCGGCGGGGACGTCCTGATCTCGGCGCGCCGGGTCGGCCCGTCGGGCAAGGTCTACGGGCTCGACATGACCACGGAGATGCTCGCGCTCGCCCGGGACAACGCCGTGGCGGCGGGGGTGGACAACGCCGAGTTCCTCGAGGGCTACCTCGAGGACGTCCCGCTGCCCGATGCGTCGGTGGACGTGGTCATCTCCAACTGCGTGATCAACCTGGCCGCGGACAAGCGGGTCGCGCTGGCCGAGGCCGCACGGGTGACCCGTGCGGGCGGCCGGTTCGCGGTCTCCGACGTGGTCGCCGACGAGGGCATGGACGAGACGACCCGAGCCGACGTCGCCGCGTTCACCGGGTGCATCGCGGGTGCGATGACTGAGGCCGAGTACCGCGACACCCTCATCGCGACCGGGTGGGAGCAGGTCACCATCGAGACCACCCACCGCGTCCACGACCAGGCGGCCGCGGCCATCATCCGCGCCACCCGCAGCAACGGATCGGAGATCTCGTGAGCACGACCTCGCACCCCACGTCCACCCCGTCGAGCGACCAGGGCACCGAGGCGGGCGTGGTCGCCCAGCTGTCGTTGCTGGACCGGTTCCTGCCGGTGTGGATCATCGCCGCCATGGCCCTCGGGCTCGTGCTGGGTCGGGCCGTGCCCGGCATCGACGAGGCCCTCGAGGCCGTCGAGATCGGCGGGGTCTCGCTGCCGATCGCGATCGGGCTGCTGCTGATGATGTACCCGGTGCTGGCCAAGGTCCGCTACACGGAGACCTCGCGGGTCACGTCCGACCGCAAGCTGCTCGTCGCGTCGCTGGTGCTCAACTGGGTCGTCGGGCCGGCGCTCATGTTCGCGCTGGCCTGGCTGCTCCTGCCGGACCTCCCGGAGTACCGCACCGGCCTCGTCATCGTCGGCCTGGCGCGTTGCATCGCGATGGTGCTGATCTGGAACGACCTCGCGTGCGGTGACCGCGAGGCGGCGGCCGTGCTCGTGGCCATCAACTCCGTGTTCCAGATCGTCGCCTTCGCCGCGCTGGGCTGGTTCTACCTGCAGACCCTGCCCGGGTGGCTGGGCCTGGAGACGACGTCGGCCGAGTTCTCCGTCGGCGCCATCGCCCTCAGCGTGCTGATCTTCCTCGGTGTCCCGCTGGTCGCCGGGTTCCTCACGCGCCTCGTCGGCGAGCGGACCAGGGGTCGCGACTGGTACGAGGGCACCTTCCTGCCGAGGATCGGCCCCGTGGCCCTCTACGGGCTGCTGTTCACCATCGTCGTGCTGTTCGCCCTCCAGGGTGACGCCATCACCTCCCAGCCCTGGGACGTGGCCCGGATCGCGCTGCCGCTGCTGGCCTACTTCCTCGTCATGTTCGGCGTCTCGTGGGTCGTCGGTGTCCGCCTGCGGCTGGGCTACGCCAAGACCTCGACGCTGGCGTTCACCGCGGCCGGCAACAACTTCGAGCTGGCCATCGCGGTCGCGATCGGCACCTTCGGCGTCACCTCGGGCCAGGCCCTGGCCGGCGTCGTCGGTCCCCTCATCGAGGTGCCCGTCCTCGTCGCCCTCGTGTACGTCGCCCTGTGGCTGCG
>NZ_JADEVT010000026.1 GCF_030466625.1 Nocardioides sp. ChNu-153 | reverse complement strand
AGACGCATTGTTTGTGTTTTGTCGTGTTGTGGTTTGTTTGGCAAGCTGTTAAGGGCACATGGTGGATGTCTTGGCACCGAGAGCCGATGAAGGACGTTGGAGCCTGCGATAAGCCCTGGGGAGTTGGCAACCGAGCGTTGATCCGGGGATGTCCGAATGGGGAAACCCAGCTGGAGTCATGTCCAGTTACCCGCGCCTGAATATATAGGGCGTGTGGAGGGAACACCGGGAAGTGAAACATCTCAGTACCGGTAGGAAGAGAAAACAATAGTGATTCCGTGAGTAGTGGCGAGCGAAAGCGGAACAGGCTAAACCGCGTGCGTGTGATACCCGGCAGGGGTTGCGTGCGTGGGGTTGTGGGGCATGTCTTGGTCAGTCTGCCGGCTGGCCGCACAGTAAGAAACTCGAGTTGAAGTCGAAGCCCATTGGAAAGTGGGGCCGTAGAGGGTGATAGCCCCGTAGGCGTAAGGCTCGAGCTGTGTGGGCGTGTACCCAAGTAACACGGAACCCCTGAAATTCCGTGTGAATCTGGCGGGACCACCCGTTAAGCCTAAATACTCCTCGGTGACCGATAGCGGACAAGTACCGTGAGGGAAAGATGAAAAGTACCCCTGGCGGGGAGTGAAATAGTACCTGAAACCGTGTGCCTACAATCCGTCAGAGCCTTCCTTGTGGGGGTGATGGCGTGCCTTTTGAAGAATGAGCCTGCGAGTTTGTGTTGCGTTGCGAGGTTAACCCGTGGGGGGAAGCCGTAGCGAAAGCGAGTCCGAATAGGGCGTTTGAGTAGCGCGATCAAGACCCGAAGCGGGGTGATCTATCCATGGGCAGGTTGAAGCGTGGGTAAGACTGCGTGGAGGACCGAACCCACTTCAGTTGAAAATGGAGGGGATGACCTGTGGATAGGGGTGAAAGGCCAATCAAACTCCGTGATAGCTGGTTCTCCCCGAAATGCATTTAGGTGCAGCGTTGCGTGTTTCTCAGCGGAGGTAGAGCACTGGATAGCCGATGGGCCCGACCAGGTTACTGACGTTAACCAAACTCCGAATGCCGTTGAGTGAGAGCGCAGCAGTGAGACTGCGGGGGATAAGCTCCGTAGTCGAGAGGGAAACAGCCCAGACCATCAGCTAAGGCCCCTAAGCGGTGACTAAGTGGAAAAGGATGTGGAGTCGCAGTGACAACCAGGAGGTTGGCTTGGAAGCAGCCACCCTTGAAAGAGTGCGTAATAGCTCACTGGTCAAGTGATTCCGCGCCGACAATGTAGCGGGGCTCAAGTCATCCGCCGAAGCTATGGCATTCACACGTTAGCTAAGCCGCCCTCGAGGTTGGTTCAGGTGTGTGGATGGGTAGGGGAGCGTCGTGTCGCCGGTGAAGCGCCGGAGTGATCCAGGTGTGGAGGCGACACGAGTGAGAATGCAGGCATGAGTAGCGAATCACGTGTGAGAAACACGTGCGCCGAATGATCAAGGGTTCCAGGGTCAAGCTAATCTGCCCTGGGTAAGTCGGGACCTAAGGCGAGGCCGACAGGCGTAGTCGATGGACAACGGGTTGATATTCCCGTACCGGCGAAGTAGCGCCCATGACGAACCTGGTGATGCTAACCATCCGAAACACCTCTTTGATCCATGCCCTTCGGGGTGTGGGCTGGGGTGCGTAGCGTGGGACCCGAGCTGGTAGTAGTCAAGCGATGGGGTGACGCAGGAAGGTAGTCGGACCACGGCGATGGTAGTTCCGTGGCTAAGAGTGTAGGGAGCCTCCTAGGTAAATCCGGGTGGCTGTGTTGGATCACGATCCTGAGACTTGATGGGGACCCTTTTTGGGGAAGCCGATGATCCTATGCTGTCGAGAAAAACCTCTAGCGAGCTATGAGCCGCCCGTACCCCAAACCGACTCAGGTGATCAGGTAGAGAATACTAAGGCGATCGAGCGAACCATGGTTAAGGAACTCGGCAAAATGCCCCCGTAACTTCGGGAGAAGGGGGGCCGGATCCGTGAACCCACTTGCTGGGGGAAGCGGTGATGGCCGCAGAGACCAGGCCCAAGCGACTGTTTATTAAAAACACAGGTCCGTGCGAAGTTGTAAGACGATGTATACGGACTGACTCCTGCCCGGTGCTGGAAGGTTAAGGGGACCTGTTAGGCAGCAATGCCGAAGCGGAGAACTTAAGCCCCAGTAAACGGCGGTGGTAACTATAACCATCCTAAGGTAGCGAAATTCCTTGTCGGGTAAGTTCCGACCTGCACGAATGGAGTAACGACTTGGGCGCTGTCTCAACCGTGGACTCGGCGAAATTGCACTACGAGTAAAGATGCTCGTTACGCGCGGCAGGACGGAAAGACCCCGGGACCTTTACTATAGTTTGGTATTGGTGTTTGGTTCGGCTTGTGTAGGATAGGTGGGAGACTGTGAAACCTCGACGCCAGTTGGGGTGGAGTCAACGTTGAAATACCACTCTGGTCGTACTAGATGTCTAACCTAGGTCCATTATCTGGATCAGGGACAGTGCCTGATGGGTAGTTTAACTGGGGCGGTTGCCTCCTAAAATGTAACGGAGGCGCTCAAAGGTTCCCTCATCCTGGTTGGCAATCAGGTGTTGAGTGTAAGTGCACAAGGGAGCTTGACTGTGAGACAGACATGTCGAGCAGGGACGAAAGTCGGAACTAGTGATCCGGCGCTGGCATGTGGAAGCGGCGTCGCTCAACGGATAAAAGGTACCCCGGGGATAACAGGCTGATCTTCCCCAAGAGTCCATATCGACGGGATGGTTTGGCACCTCGATGTCGGCTCGTCGCATCCTGGGGCTGGAGTAGGTCCCAAGGGTTGGGCTGTTCGCCCATTAAAGCGGCACGCGAGCTGGGTTTAGAACGTCGTGAGACAGTTCGGTCCCTATCCGCCGCGCGCGTAGGAAACTTGAGAAAGGCTGTCCCTAGTACGAGAGGACCGGGATGGACGAACCTCTGGTGTGCCAGTTGTCCCGCCAGGGGCACGGCTGGTTAGCTACGTTCGGAAGTGATAACCGCTGAATGCATCTAAGCGGGAAGCACGTTTCAAGATGAGGTTTCCCACCCTTCATGGGTTAAGGCCCCCAGTAGATGACTGGGTTGATAGGCCGGAGGTGTACAGCAGTGATGCCTAGCCGACCGGTACTAATAGGCCGAGGGCTTGTCATACAAGCCTCAACATCACAAAACACATCTGTTGTGCGTCAGGGTCTCTACTGAACCCGCAATCGTCATGCTGCTTGTTATTGTTCGCGTCCACTGTCTGGTGTCTGAGACAACACACCATCCCGCTGCCCCCACACTTGACCGGTGGGGACGACATGCGGGGATTGTGTAAGTCAATAGAGTTACGGCGGTCATAGCGAGAGGGAAACACCCGGTCCCATTCCGAACCCGGAAGTTAAGCCTCTCAGCGCCGATGGTACTGCGACCGGGAGGTCGTGGGAGAGTAGGACGCCGCCGGACAT
>NZ_JADEVT010000025.1 GCF_030466625.1 Nocardioides sp. ChNu-153 | reverse complement strand
GAACATCTTCGCGGCAGCGGTGTGGGTCCAGCCGGTTTCCACGATCAGGCGGGCAAGACGTAGACGAGCGCGTGGGGTCAGTGCGGCGTTAGCGTGGGACATGAAGGCCTCCGGTGGGTGAAGCGGTACCTCGACAGCTCCACTTCACAACCGGAGGCCTTCGCCTGTCAGACAGGCTCACCGCCAGGTAGCGGGACAACCTCCCTGGACATCACAGCTAGCGCGGCCACCTCAACCACCGGACAAGCGCGGCCACCTCAACCACCGGACAAGCGCGGCCACCTCGACCACCGGTAACGCGCGGCACCTGACGTCCGGGACCCCCGGTGGTCGAGGTGGGTTGCTCTCGCAACCCCTCGAGACCAGCCGAACCCCGCCGCCTCAGACGGCCGCGCCGCCAGCGGCGGGCTCGGGCGCGAGATCCTCGTCCGGGGCGGTGCCGCGCACGCGCAGGCCCAGCACGCCCGCGGCGGTGCAGGCGAGCGCGACCAGCACCATGAACGGCGCGAAGATGTCGGCGGCGCCCCACACGGTGGCCGCCCAGCCGGCGAGGATCGTGGGCAGCGCCATGGCGGAGTAGGCGAGCACGTAGAACGCCGACATCACCTCGCCGCGGTGCGCCGCGGGCACGACCTGGCCGAGGTGGCGCAGCGACGAGCCGAACGCCAGCCCGAAGAAGAAGCCGAGCACCGCCGACGTCACCACCAGCACGACCGGGTCGCCCCAGGCGACGGCGCCGATGCAGGCGAGCAGGCTGACCGCCGTACCGAGGTCGCCCACGACGGCCGCGTGCCGCGCCGGCCACCGCGAGCCGACCAGCTGGCTGACCGCGGCGGTCGCCGCCGACGCCGCCACGACGCTGCCGCCGAACAGCAGGTCGGTGGTGCCCGCCGCGTGCGAGGCGATCGTCGGGAACAGCGACAGGAACACCCCGAGCACCGACCACGACGCCATGACGCCGAGCGCCGCGAAGCGGAAGTCGGGCGCGATCCCCCGCGGCACCTGCGGGCGCGCGAGGTGCAGCCGCACCGCCCGGTCGTCGGCGTGCGGCTCCGGCATGGCCCGCACGGCCGCGCCGCCGAGGAGGATGAGCACCGCGAGGGTCACGTACGGCGTGACGAGCGGCGCGAGGTCGAGCTGCGCGTCGACCGCGACGAGGAACACCACCGCGGCGATGCCGACGTTGAACGCCACGCCGGAGTGCAGCCCAGCGCGGGCCCCGGCCCCGGGGCGCAGGTCGAGCAGCGCGGCCGACCCGGCGACCACGATGGCCCCCACACCCAGTCCGTGCAGCACGCGCGCCACCACGAGCGCGGCCACCCCGCCGGCCAGGGCGAAGACGGCCAGCCCGACCAGCACGAGACCGATGGCGCCCAGCAGCACGGGCCGCCGCCCGTACCGGTCGGACAGCGACCCCGCCACGAGGACGCTGACGAGCGCCGCGACGGCGTACGCCGCGAACACCAGCGTCGTCGTGATCGGGGCGAAGTCCCACGCGTCGGCGTAGATGCCGTAGAGCGGCGCCGGAGCGGCGGAGACCCCGAGCGCCACCGCGGTCAGGCCGAGCAGCGCGGCGTACGGCCAGCGGGCGGGGGTGCTCATGCGGTCCTCCTGATAGGTTCGATCATGGTCGAACGAAGGAGACAGTAGCCTACGTTCGACGAACATCGAACCGCGATGGAGGACGGGACGTGACCGACCAGGTGACCCGCAGCACGGCGACCGACGTCTGCACCCCCGTCCCGGGCCTGCCCGCCGTCGCCGAGGTCGCGCCCGTGCAGGTCGTGCTGGCCGCGCTCGCGGACCCCGTCCGCCTCGAGATGGTGCGCCGGATGGCCGTCTCGCCCGAGCGCTCGGAGCGCTGCAGCGCCCTCTACGACGACATCGGCAAGTCCACCGCGAGCCACCACTTCAAGGTGCTGCGGGAGGCGGGCCTCACGGAGCGCACCTACGTCGACGGCACGCTCCACCAGCGGCTGCGCCTCGACGAGGTGGAGGAGCGCCTGCCCGGCCTGCTCCCCTCGGTGCTCACCGGCCTCGCCTGAGGGGCCCCCGCACCACCCGGTACGCCGCCGCGCCGCCCTGGGGCGCGGCGGGGGCGCGGCGGAGGCGCGGCGACTCGGCCCCGGGCTCAGCGCCCGGGGTTCACCACGATGGTCTGCTCGCGGCCCGGACCCACGCCGACGCCCCAGAACGGCGCGCCGGACAGCTCCTCGAGCGCCTTGACGTAGGTCTGCGCGTTGGCGGGGAGCTCGTCAAAGGTGCGGCAACCCGAGATGTCGGTCTGCCAGCCGTCGAAGTACTCGTAGACCGGCGTCGCGTGGTGGAAGTCGGTCTGCGTCAGCGGCATCTCCTCGACCCGCTGGCCGTCGACCTCGTAGGCGACGCAGACCGGGATGCGCTCCCAGCTGTCGAGCACGTCGAGCTTGGTCAGGAAGAACTCGGTCAGGCCGTTGACGCGCGTCGCGTAGCGGGCGACCACGGCGTCGTACCAGCCGCAGCGCCGCGTGCGACCGGTCGAGACGCCCACCTCGCCGCCGATGCGCTGCAGGGCCTCCCCGTCGGCGTCGAACAGCTCGGTCGGGAACGGGCCGGAGCCGACGCGGGTCGTGTAGGCCTTGATGACGCCGATCACGCGGTCGATGCGCGTGGGGCCGACGCCGGCGCCCACGCAGACGCCGCCGGCCACCGGGTTCGACGACGTCACGAAGGGATACGTGCCGTGGTCGACGTCGAGCATCGTCGCCTGCGCGCCCTCGAACAGCACCGTCTTCCCGGCGTCGAGCGCCTGGTTGAGCAGCAGGGAGGTGTCGGCGACCATCGGGCGCAGCCGCTCGGCGTACGACGTCAGCTCCTCGACCACCGCGGCCACCTCGATGGCGCGGCGGTTGTAGACCTTCGTCAGCAGGTGGTTGCGCGTCTCGAGCGCCGCCTCGACCTTCTGGGTGAGGATCTTCTCGTCGAAGAGGTCGGCGATGCGCACGCCCACGCGGTTGACCTTGTCGGCGTACGCCGGCCCGATGCCGCGCCCGGTCGTGCCGATCTTCTTGCTGCCGAGGAACCGCTCGGTGACCTTGTCGATCGTGGAGTGGTACGACGCGATGACGTGCGCGTTCGCGCTCACCACGAGGTCCGCGACGTCGACGCCCTGGCCGACCAGCTCGTCGAGCTCGCGGAACAGCGCCTCCGGCGAGACCACGACGCCGTTGCCGATCACGCAGGTCGCACCCTTGGTGATGATGCCGCTGGGCAGCAGGTGCGTCGCGAACTTCTGGCCGTTGACGACGATCGTGTGACCGGCGTTGTGACCGCCGCTCGTGCGCACGACGTAGTCGATGGAGTCGGTGGTGGCCAGCAGGTCGGTGGCCTTGCCCTTGCCCTCGTCGCCCCACTGGGCTCCGAGGATCATGATCGCGGGCATCGCAGCCCCTCTCGTCGTACGGGTGCCTGGCAGCGCCAGAGCCCCGGCGTCGGCAGCAGCGGCTCCGAGTTCACCAGGGCTCTTGCGGCGTCACGCTACCAGGGACCGCGGGGCCCGATAGGGTCGCGGCGATGGACCCCCTCCTGGTGATCACGAACGCGACTGCCGGCACCTCCGACGAGGAGACGCTGGAGCAGGCGCTCACCGTGCTGCGCTCGGAGGCCTCCGTGGAGGTCCAGGCGACGTCCAACCCCGGCGAGCTCGACGGCGTGCTGCACCGCGCCGGGTCGCGCCGCATCGTGGTCGCCGGCGGCGACGGCTCGCTCCACGCCGTCGTGACGGCGCTGCACCGCCGCAACGAGCTGGGCGACCACGTCCTCGGCCTGCTGCCGCTGGGCACGGGCAACGACTTCGCCCGCGGTGCGGGCATCCCGCTCGACATCGAGGAGGCCGCGCGCGTCGTGCTCCACGGCGAGGTGCAGCCGGTGGACCTGCTCGTCGACGAGCTGGGCGGCGTCGTCGTCAACAACGTGCACGTGGGCGCCGGCGCGCAGGCGAGCCGCCGCGGGGCCCGCTGGAAGGAGCGCCTCGGCGGCATCGGCGTGGGGAAGGTCAACCTCGGCAAGCTCGGGTACCCGATCGGGGCCGCCCTCGCCGCGGTCGACCCGCCGCACGTGCGGCTGCACGTCGAGGTCGACGGCCGCACCGTGGCCGACCTCGACGAGCCCGTCCTCATGGTCGCCGTGGGCGTCGGCCGCAGCGTGGGCGGCGGCGCCGCCCTCACCCCCGAGGCGGAGATCGGCGACGGCCGGGCCGACGTGATGGTCTCCTTCACCACCGGCCCCGTGGCCAAGCTCGGGTACGTCGCGTCGATGGCCCTGCAACGCCACCACGAGCGCGACGACGTGCTCTACGAGCGGGCGACGACGGTCTCGGTGGCCGGCGAGCCGTTCTGGTGCTCCGCGGACGGCGAGATCTCCGGCCCGGAGCGGCAGCGCACGTGGCGCCTCGAGCCCGCGGCGTACCGGATGACGCTGCCGCACGGCGCCGTCCCCTCGTCCTGAGCGCCCGCAGCCTGAGCGCCCCCGCGCCGGACCTCCGCGGCCGACCGGGCCTAGAGCCAGCCCCGCCGGGCCGCCTCGACTCCCGCCTGGAAGCGCGAGTCCGCCCCGAGCTCGATGAGCAGGTCGGCGACGCGCCGCCGTACCGTCCGCAGGCTGACGCCCAGCGACCGCGCGATCTGCTCGTCGCCCGCCCCCGTGGCGAGCAGCTGGAGCAGGAGACGCCGCCCCTTGTCGCGTGCCCCCCGCAGGTCGAGGTCGGGCACGGGCAGGGCGCGCTCCCACAGCTGCTCGAACAGCCGGGCCAGCATGAGGACGAGGCCTCGCTCGCGCACGACGAGCAGGCGCGGCGAGGCGTAGCCCGGCATGTAGGGCACCAGGGCGTGGGTGCCCGGCACCACGAACAGCCGTGTGGGCACCTGGGCGAGCACGCGGATCTGCTCGCCCATCCGCGCCCGCTCGGCGAGCGTCTCGGGCGCCTCCTCCAGTGCGCGGGCCGGGTAGATGGCGCGGGCCGTGCGACCGGCCGCGATGGCCTCCGCCAGGGCGTCGGCGAGGGCGGCCGGCTGACGGGTGCGCCACTGGTCGGGGCGCAGGAACATCAGCTCGCCCGACGACTCCTCGATCCACCGGGCCATGAGGTGCGGGGCGGAGACGCCCTCGACGCGCGCCCCGCTCAGCGGCGTGCCGTCGGCGGAGACCTCGGGGGCGGGCGGTGCGACGAAGGGGACGGCCGCCGCCAGCTGCTCGACGCGCCGTGCCGCGACCCGCATGCGCTCCCCCTCGTCGGCCAGCAGGCGGCTCACGACGACCCCCATCTCCGGCACCACGAGGCGGTCGTCGGCGTCGACCTCCACGGCCTGCAGCGCCACGAGCGGGGCGAGGTCGGCGCGCAGCCGCTCGGGCGTGGTCGTCAAGATGGCGGCGACGTCCGCCAGCGCCTCTCCCGTCCGTCCGTGGACGCGCCAGTAGAGGTCCTCGGCCTGGAGGGTCAGGCCGAGCTCGTCGAGGAACGCGGGACGGCGGGCTGCCACCGCGCCACCGTAGACGTCGCTGGCCACTTGATGCCACTGGCTCGTCGGAGCCAGGTGTCCCGATGAGGTCAGTGGGAGGATCGGGCTCGACGCACGCGTCGCGCCGCGGGGGATGCGACGAAAGCCTGTCGGGGGACGGGCGGATGTGTCACGAGGGCGCCCACCGGAAGCGGTGAGGCGCCCTCGCTCGTTCCCGGGCCTCGCCGCCGCTCCGGGGTCCGATCCCCGGTACCGTTGCCGGCGGCCGACCGGCCCAGCGAGACCCCCGAGCGACGAAGCAGGCGACGAAGCAGGCATGGCACGACGAACCGACTCCCCCGCCACCGAGCCGACCGACTGGGTGACGCGCGCCGCCGACGACGCGGTGCGTCACGCCGGCGGGGACCCGCGTGACGCCGGCGTCGCCGCCGCGTTCGCCGAGGCCGGCACCGTCGTCACCTGCGCCTCCGGCATCAGCCCCTCGGGCCCCATCCACCTCGGCAACCTGCGCGAGTTCCTCACCGTCCACCTCGTGGTGGAGGAGCTGCGCCGTCGCGGCGTGCCGACCCGGCACCTGCACAGCTGGGACGACTTCGACCGCTTCCGCAAGGTGCCCGCCGGCGTCGACCCCTCGTGGGCCACCCACGTCGGCCGGCCGCTCTCCGCCGTACCGGACCCGTGGGAGTGCCACGCCTCGTGGGCCGAGCACTTCAAGGCCCCGCTGCGCGCCGCGCTGGCCGAGATGGGCTGCACGATGGAGGAGGTCGACCAGACCGAGCGCTACACCGCCGGCGCCTACACCGACCAGGTGCTCCACGCCATCGAGCGCCGCGACGCCATCGAGGCGGTCCTCGCGCGCCACCGCACGAAGAAGCCGGTCGCCGATGACGTCCCCGCGGACGTGCCCGCCGAGGAGGCCGCCGTCCTCGAGGACTCGGTGGCGCAGGACGACGAGCCCACCCAGGGCGGCGACCTGGCCCGCTTCCCCTACAAGCCGTTCTGCCGCACCTGCGGGCGCGACACGGTGACCCTCACGTCGTACGACGACGCCACGACCGACCTCGCCTACACCTGCGACTCCTGCGGCGACTCCCACGTGACGAACGTGCGCACGCAGCCCGAGGGCAAGCTCGTGTGGAAGGTCGACTGGCCGATGCGCTGGTCGGTCGAGGGCGTCGACTTCGAGCCGGGCGGCGTCGACCACGCGTCGCCGGGGTCGTCGTACACCGTCGGCAAGGAGATCGTGAAGCTGTACGGCGGCCGCGCGCCGTCGTTCGTCGGCTACTCGTTCGTCGGGGTCGCCGGCATGGCGAAGATGTCGTCCTCGAAGGGCGGGGTGCCGACGGCGGCCGACGCGCTGCGGGTGCTGGAGGCGCCGGTGCTGCGCTGGCTCTACGCCCGCCGCCAGCCCAAGCAGGCGTTCACCGTCGACTTCGGCCCCGAGGTCGTGCGCCTCTACGACGAGTGGGACGCGCTGGGCCGCAAGGCCGCCGACCCGGCGAAGCGCGACGCGCAGGTGCTGGCCTTCGAGCGGGCCTCGGCCACCTCGAGCGCCGGCACGCTGCCGACGCCGCCGGTCGTGGTGCCGTTCCGCACGCTGTCGTCGATCGCCGACGTGACCGCGGGCAGCGCCGACCAGATCAGCCGCCTCGTGGGCGACCTCGGCCACGAGCACTCCTCCGTCGCCGACCTCGAGCCGCGGCTGAGCCGCGCCATCACGTGGACCCACGAGTTCGTGCCCGCCGAGGACCGCACGACCGTGCGCACCACGCCCGACCGCGAGCTGCTCGCCGGGCTCGGCGACCTCGAGCGGCAGTGGCTGCACCTGTTCCTCGAGCACCTGCCGAGCGCGTGGACCGACGGCAGCCCGGACCTCGACCGGGTCACCACGGTCGTGTACGGCGTGCCCAAGCTCGCCCGCGGCCTCGGCCTGGACGACCAGCCGACCGACGAGGTCAAGGCCGACCAGAAGGCGTTCTTCCGCCTGCTCTACCGCCTGCTCGTCGGCGCCGAGCGCGGGCCGCGCCTGCCGACCCTCGTCCTGGCGCTGGGCCCCGAGACCGTCAGCAGCCTGGTCCAGGGCGCCTGAGCGCCTTCCCCTCCTCGACGACCGCACCCGCGGACGTCATGCGAACCGCAGGCCAGGGGCCTCGATCCGAATGACGTCCGCGGGTGGGGTGCGGCCGCGTCCGGGCGGTAGTCCCTGGGCTCAGGCGTCGCCGAGCAGCGCGTCGTACGCCGCGGGGCTGGAGTCGCGCAGGAATTCGCTGCAGCGCTCCCACTCCGCGGTCTCGCCGATGGCGCGCGCCATGAGCGCGAGCAGCGCGAGGGCGCGGAGGAAGCCGCGGTTGGGCTCGTGGTCCCACGGCACCGGGCCGTGCCCCTTCCAGCCGTTGCGGCGCAGCACGTCGAGGCTGCGGTGGTAGCCCACCCGCGCGTACGCGTAGACCGTGACGTCGTCGGCGCCCGCGTCGCGGGCCTGCTCGGCGAGCGCCGCCCACGCGAACGGCGAGGCCGGGTGGCGTCGTACCACGGCCGCGGGGGCGTCGGAGGCCAGCTCGGCGGCGGCGGGGTCCTCGGGCAGGCGGGTCGGGGGCGGACCGGCCATCAGGTCGACGGGGCTCATGCGCCCCAGCCTCCCACGCCCGCGGGACGCCGGGCGCGGGAGGGCGGGAGGGCGGGCGCACTCAGCGCGCGGCGGCGACCAGCTCGGCGATCTGCACCGTGTTGAGCGCGGCACCCTTGCGCAGGTTGTCGCTGCTGACGAAGAACGCCAGGCCCCGGCCGTCGTCGACGCCCTCGTCGGCGCGGATCCGCCCGACGTACGACGGGTCCTTGCCGGCGGCCTGCAGCGGCGTGGGGATCTCGCTGAGCTCGACGCCCGGCGCCCCGCTGAGCAGCTCGGTCGCGCGCTCGGGCGACAGGGGCCGGGCGAACTCGGCGTTGACCGACAGCGAGTGACCGGTGAAGACGGGCACGCGCACGCAGATGCCGGAGACCCGCAGCTCGGGGATGCCGAGGATCTTGCGCGACTCGTTGCGCAGCTTCTGCTCCTCGTCGGTCTCGTTCAGGCCGTCGTCGACGAGGTTCCCGGCGAAGGGCAGCACGTTGTAGGCGATCGTGCGCCGGTAGATCCCCGGCTCGGCGAACGCCACGGCCTGGCCGTCGTAGGACAGCTCCCGCGCCTTGTCACCGGCCTGCTCGATGCCCGTCGCGAGCTCCTCGACGCCGGCGACGCCGGAGCCCGACACGGCCTGGTACGTCGAGACGACGAGCCGCACGAGGCCCGCCTCGTCGTGCAGGGGCTTGAGCACCGGCATCGCGGCCATCGTCGTGCAGTTCGGGTTCGCGATGATGCCGCGGCTCGCCTCGATGACGCCCGCGGCGTCGCCCGGGTTCACCTCGGAGACGACCAGGGGGATCGCGGGGTCCTTGCGGAACGCGCTGGAGTTGTCGACGACGATCACGCCGGCGTCGACGAAGCGCGGCGCCTGGGCCCGCGACGTCGTGGCGCCCGCGGAGAACAGGGCGATGTCGAGCCCGGTGGGGTCGGCGATCGCCGCGTCCTCGACGGTGATCTCGCGGTCACCGAAGGGCAGCACCGTCCCCGCGGACCGCGCGGAGGCGAAGAACCGCACCTCGTCGGCCTCGAAGCCGCGCTCGAGGAGGATCTGGCGCATGGCGACGCCCACCTGCCCGGTGGCGCCGACGACGCCCAGCCGCACGCCCACGTCAGCGCCCCGTCCCGGCGTAGACCACGGCCTCGCCCTCGGTGTCGTCCAGGTCGAACGCCGTGTGCGTGGCGCGCACCGCGTCCTCGATCTGCGTGCCGTCGATGACGACCGAGATCCGGATCTCCGAGGTGGAGATCATCTCGATGTTGACGCCCGCCGCCGCCAGGGAGGCGAAGAACTTGGCGGTGATGCCCGGGTGCGAACGCATCCCGGCGCCGATGAGGGAGACCTTGCCGATCTGGTCGTCGTACAGCAGCTTCTCGAAGCCGACCTGCTCCTGCAGGGCGGCGAGAGCGGTCACGGCCGTCTGGCCGTCCTCGCGCGGCAGCGTGAAGGAGATGTCCGTGCGGCCCGTCGAGGCGGCCGAGACGTTCTGCACGACCATGTCGAGGTTCGCGCCGGTGGTCGCGAGCGTCTCGAAGATGCGGGCGGCCTCGCCGACCTTGTCGGGCACACCGACGACCGTGATCTTGGCCTGGCTGGTGTCGTGGGCGACGCCGGAGATGATCGCGTTCTCCATGGGAGCTCCCTGCTGCTCGGGGATGATCCAGGTGCCCTCCTTCTGCGAGAAGGTGGAGCGGACGTGGATGGGCATGGTGTGGCGGCGGCCGTACTCGACGCACCGCAGGTGGAGGATCTTGGCGCCGTTCGCGGCCATCTCGAGCATCTCCTCGGTGGAGACGCGGTCGAGCTTGCGGGCCTTCGGCACGATGCGCGGGTCGGCGGTGAAGACGCCGTCGACGTCGGAGTAGATCTCGCAGACCTCGGCGCCCAGCGCGGCCGCCAGCGCGACCGCCGTGGTGTCGGAGGCGCCCCGGCCGAGCGTCGTGACGTCCTTCGTGTCCTGGCTGACGCCCTGGAACCCGGCGACGATCGCGATCGACCCCTCGCGGATCGCCTGCTCGAGGCGGCCCGGCGTGATGTCGATGATCTTGGCCTTGCCGTGCACGGAGTCGGTGATGACGCCCGCCTGCGAGCCGGTGAACGACCGGGCCTCGTAGCCGAGCTGCGTGATCGCCATCGCCACCAGCGCCATCGAGATGCGCTCGCCGGCGGTCAGGAGCATGTCGAGCTCGCGCGGCGGCGGCATCGGCGTCACCTGCTCGGCGAGGTCGCGCAGCTCGTCGGTCGTGTCGCCCATCGCGGAGACGACCACGACGACGTCGTGGCCCTTCTTCTTCGTCGCCACGATCCGCTGGGCGACCCGCTTGATGCCGGCCGCGTCGGCCACGGACGAGCCGCCGTACTTCTGCACGACAATGCTCACAGGTGATCCCTCCCGGACGTACGACGCGGGGCGGCGGCCGTGCCGACGCCTCCGCCCTGACCAGCGACGATCCTACCGGCGCGCGGCCGGGCGCCGGTCTCGCGTCTCAGTGGGGCCCGGGCCGGGCTCAGCCGCGGCGCTCGAGCATCTCGTCGGCGGCGGCCACGCGCTCCACCTCGCCCGCGAAGTCCGCGTCGAGGCGGTCGTGGGCCACGATCGACTGGAGGGCGCGCAGCGCGCCCGAGGCCTCGCTGCCCCAGCTCGCGACGTACGAGAACTGCCACCACCACAGGGCCTCCATCACGCGGCCGGCCCGGAAGTGGAGCAGGCCGTGCGCGAGCGCGGAGGCGACGGAGGTCAGGTCGTCGGACAGGCTCGCCTCCACCAGCTCGGTGCGCCCCTCGGCGTCGAGCGTGTAGGGGTCGAACACCTCGGTGAAGAGGTCGACGCCGTCGAGCAGCCGCGCGAGCCGCAGCCGCAGCTCGTCGAGGTCGGGGTCGGGCCCGGCGTCGGGCTCGAACTCCTCCGCCGGGTCGAAGTCGCGCTGCACACCGAGGCGGGCCCCGGCGAGCAGCACCTGCGAGACCTCGAGGAGCAGCAGGGAGACCGCCCGGCCGGCGTCCTCCTCCTGGGCGATCGCGCGCAGCGCGAGCAGGAAGCTCGCGACCTGGTCGGCGATCTGCCCGGCCAGCTCGGCCGCCTCGGGGTCCACGGGCGGCGGTGCGCCGCCGGCGAGGTCGAGGACGGCGTCGCTGCCGTCGCCGTCGCCGGGCTCGACGCCCGTCAGGTCGAAGACGACGCCGTCTCCCGCGTGCACGTCACTCATCTGCCGATCGCCTTCCCACGAACGCCCGGCCGAGGGTCACCTCGTCGGCGTACTCCAGGTCCCCGCCCACCGGCAGTCCACTCGCAAGTCGCGTCACGCGCAACCCCAGGGGCTTGAGCATGCGGGTCAGGTAGGTCGCCGTGGCCTCCCCCTCCAGGTTGGGGTCGGTCGCGAGGATCACCTCGGTGACCGCCCCGTCGGCGAGGCGCACCATCAGCTCCCGGATGTGGAGCTGCTCCGGCCCGATGCCGTCGATCGGGCTGATCGCGCCGCCCAGCACGTGGTAGCGGCCGCGGAACTCGCGGGTGCGCTCGATCGCGACGACGTCCTTGTACTCCTCGACGATGCAGATGACCGACGGGTCGCGTCGCGGGTCGCGGCAGATGCGGCACTCGTCGTCGGAGGAGACGTTGAAGCAGATGCGGCAGAACTTCACCTTCACGGTGACCTCGACCAGCGCGTCGGCGAGGCGCCGCACGTCGGTCGGGTCGGCCGCGAGCAGGTGGAACGCGATGCGCTGGGCGCTCTTGGGCCCCACGCCCGGCAGGCGGCCGAGCTCGTCGATCAGGTCCTGGACGACGCCTTCGTACACCGAGGGGTTCCGCCGGTCAGAAGCCGATGCCGCCGGGCAGGCCCGGCGTCGAGCCCGGCTCCTGACCGGGGGCACCGAGCCCGCCGAGACCGCCCGCGAGCGGGCCCAGCTTCTCCGCCGCGAGCTGGTCGGCCTGCGCACGGGCGTCGCGGTAGGCCGCCACGATCGCGTCGCCGAGGTCCTCGAGGCTCTCGGCGTCGCCGCCGTCGAACGTGCCCGCCGGGATGGTGACGCCGCGCAGCTCGCCGGCGCCCGTGACGACGGCGTTGACGCCCATCGCCGTGCCGGTCACCTCGGCCTGCTCGAGCTCGGCCTGCGCCGCGACGAGCTGCTCCTGCATGGCCTGCGCCTGCTGCAGGAGGGCGCCCATGTCGAGGCCACCCATCGGGTTGCCGCCGCCGGCGGGGTCGAAGGGGTTCTGGCTCATGGCGCTCTCCTCGGTCGTGGTTCCTGCGTCGGTGGGCGTCCCGTCGGGGACGCGCGGTGTCGAGCGTACGGCGGCACGCCCGCGCTCAGTCGTGGCGGATCTGCTCGATGACGGTGGCGCCGAGCTCGCGCTGCAGCAGCTCGGTGCCGGCCAGCTCGGGGGTGTCGTCGTCGGGGTCGTCGGGCGACGCCGCGTCGTCGGGGTCCTCGTCCATCCACGCCGGCGGCTCCGGCGCGGTGCCCGCGGTGGCCCGAGCGCCCCCGGGCGACGGGAAGTCGGCGGGACGCCGCGCGCCCCGGGTGGCGGCGGGGGTGTCGCGCTGCGGCGCGTCGGAGGGCTGGTCCCGCTCGCTGCGGTCGTCGGCCGGTCCCCTGCCGGCGCCGCCGGCGCGGTCGGCGCCGTCGACCTGTCCCCCGGCCCGTCCCCCGGCCTGTCCCCCGGTACGGCGCTCCTCACCCTGCGCGGGCTCCGTGTCGGCCGGGCGGGCCCACGGGTCGTGGCCGCCGTCGGCCGCCGCGCCGTCGGCCGGACCACGGCCGG
>NZ_JADEVT010000024.1 GCF_030466625.1 Nocardioides sp. ChNu-153 | reverse complement strand
CGCGGCGCTCGACGCCGAGCGCTACATCGCCGACCTGGACCACGCCGCGGTGACGCCGCAGGAGGCCCAGGACGCGGTCGCGGAGTCCGCCGCCGTCGAGACCGTGCAGACCGCCGGCCTCTGACGGGAAGAACCGAGCGCTCCCCGACGTTCCACCACCGACGCCCCGGTCCGCCGGGCGACTCCATCAACGAGAGGAACACGCCGTGGCTGACATCGCCGCTGTGACCGACGCCGAGTTCGAGGCGCAGGTCCTGAAGTCCGACAAGCCGGTCCTGGTCGACTTCTGGGCCGAGTGGTGCGGCCCGTGCCGCCAGGTCTCCCCGATCCTCGACGAGCTCGCCAAGGAGCACGGCGACAAGATCACGTTCGTGAAGATGAACGTCGACGAGAACCCCGTCACGCCGGGCAACTACCGGGTCACGGGCATCCCGACGCTCAACGTCTACTCCGGCGGCGAGGTCGTCAAGACCATCGTCGGCGCCAAGCCGAAGTCGGCGCTCGTGCGCGAGCTCAGCGAGTTCATCGGCTGACGAGCAGCTGCTCCGAGCCGGAGGCCGGTCCCGCACTGCGGGGCCGGCCTCTCGGCGTCCGGGCCCAGGTCGACGCCGCGCCGTTGCAGGCTAGAGTCGATCGACCGCAGCGCCGCAGCCACCGGGAGACCACGTGCTCGACCTGACCTACCCCGCCGTCATCGCCACCGCGAAGCTCTCCTTCCGCGCGCTCGGCCAGCGCTTCCAGATGACGGGCACCGAGCAGGTCCCCCGCACGGGCGGCGTGCTGCTCGCCGTCAACCACGTCGGGTACGTCGACTACGTGTACGGCGGGCTCGCCGCCAACCCGTCGGGCCGCTACGTGCGGTTCATGGCGAAGAAGGAGATCTTCGACCACCCCGTCGGCGGTCCCGTGATGCGTTCGTTCCACCACATCGAGGTCGACCGGGGCGAGGGCGCGGCGTCTGCCGCGAAGGCCGTCGAATACCTCCGCCAGGGGGAGGCGGTCGGCATCTTCCCCGAGGCCACCATCTCGCGCTCGTTCGAGATCAAGGAGCTGAAGACGGGTGCGGTGCGGATCGCGGCGATGGCCGGCGTACCGCTCCTGCCCGTCGTCATCTACGGCACCCACCGCATGTGGACCAAGGACCACCCCCGCGACTTCTCCCGCGGCAAGACCATCGGCGTGCACGTCGGCGCCCCGCTCCACCCGACCGCCGCCGACCCCGTCGCCGAGACCGCCGAGCTGCACGAGTCGATGAAGGCGCTGCTCGACAAGGCGATCGACCTCTACCCCGAGGACGAGAAGCCCGCCGGCGCCTGGTGGATCCCCGCCCGCCGCGGCGGCAGCGCGCCGACCCTCGAGGAGGCCGAGCGCCTCGACGCCGAGGAGAAGCGCGCCCGCGCCGCCAAGCGCGCGGAGAAGCGCCGCGCCTCCTGACAACGACGCTCGGTGGTCGAGGTGGCCGCCCCGTCCCGCGCTGGTTGAGGTGGCCGCCCCGTCCCGCGCTGGTTGAGGTGGCCGCCCCGTCCCGCGCTGGTTGAGGTGGCCGCCCCAGCGGCCCTCGAAACCACCACCCACGGCCCGAGCTGGTGTCGAGGCTCGCCGGAACTCGCATCTCAACCGACGCTCGGTGGTTGAGGTGGCCGCCCTGGCGCTCGGTGGTTGAGGTGGCCGCCCCAGCGGCCCTCGAAACCACCCACGTCCCGAGCTGGTGTCGAGGCTCGCCGGAGCTCGCACCTCAACCGACGCTCGGTGGTTGAGGTGGCCGCCCTGGCGCTCGGTGGTTGAGGTGGCCGCCCCAGCGGCCCTCGAAACCACCCACTGCAGCCCCCGACAAGCGTTGCGGGGGAGCCTCGTAGAGCCGCCGAGCGTCGGGAACGTCCGTCAGGACGTCAGCGCCCGCCGCTCAGAATCGCTCTCACAGAACTTTCCCGGCCCGTTCCTGACGCCCTAAAACGCGTTGGGGGCCTTATGTCGACTAATCGCTAGAGCAACTTGTCGGTTCTATTGCGTGGATCCATGAGGTCGACGATGCGCTGCAGGTCCTCGACCGAGGCGAACTCGACGGTGATCCGCCCCTTGGCCTTGCCCATGTCGACCTTGACGCGGGTGTCGAAGCGGTCCGACAGCCGGTCCGACAGGTCGACGAGACCCGGCTCGGTCTGGCGAGGGGTACGACGTCGTGGCTCGGCCCCGCCGGACTCCTCGCCCATCGCGACGATCTCCTCGAGGGCCCGCACGCTGATGCCCTCGGCCACGACGCGCTGCGCGAGCCGGTCCTGGGACGCCCCGTCGGCGACGCCGAGCAACGAGCGGGCGTGGCCCGCCGACAGCACGCCCGCAGCGACCCGGCGCTGCACGGCGGGGCTCAGGCGCAGCAGACGGAGCGTGTTGCTGATCTGGGGGCGCGAGCGGCCGATGCGCTGCGCCAGCTCCTCGTGCGTGCACGAGAAGTCCTCGAGCAACTGCTGGTAGGCGGCCGCCTCCTCGAGGGGGTTGAGCTGCGAGCGGTGCAAGTTCTCCAGCAGGGCGTCCCGCAGCATGGCGGTGTCCTCGGTCTCCCGCACGATGGCGGGGATGACGTCGAGACCGGCCGCCTGGGTGGCGCGCCAACGCCGCTCGCCCATGATGAGCTCGTAGGCGTCGTCGCCCGTACGGCGGACGACGACCGGCTGCAGCAGGCCGATCTCCTTGATGGAGAAGACGAGCTCCGCCATCGCGTCCTCGTCGAAGACCTGCCGCGGCTGGCGTGCGTTGGGGGAGATCTGGCCCACCGGCAGCTCGGCGAAGTACGCGCCGTCGACCGGAGCCAGTCCGACGCTCCCCTCAGCGCCCGTTCCACGTGAAACACGGCCCGCGGCACCCGCGGCGGTGCCCTCATCAGTACTCTCCGACCCCGCGGCATCTGCGACGGCCGGCGACTCCGCAGCCGGCTGCTCCGGCGCCGTCGGGATCAACGAGCCCAGTCCGCGGCCCAGCCCCCGGCGGGGCGGCTGCTTGCTCATGCCTTGCCTCCGCGCTGGGCGATCTCCCGGGCCGCCTCGAGGTAGGCCATCGCCCCGGTGGACCCCGGGTCGTAGGTCATCACGGTCTGTGCGTACGACGGCGCCTCGCTGACGCGCACCGAGCGGGGGATCATCGTGCGCAGCACCTGCTCGCCGAAGTGCTCGCGCACCTCCTCGGCGACACCGGCCGCCAGCTTGGTGCGTCCGTCGTACATGGTGATGAGGATCGTGGAGATCCGCAGCGACGGGTTGAGGTGCTTCTTCACCATCTCGACCGTCTCGATGAGCTGGCCGAGGCCCTCCAGGGCGTAGTACTCCGCCTGGATCGGGATGAGCATCTCGTGCGCCGACACCAGGGCGTTCAAGGTCAGCAGGCCGAGCGACGGGGGACAGTCCACGATGACGTAGTCGTACCGCCCGTCGCCCGCATCGGCACCCCCCACCAGCGGGTGGGCCTGGATGGCCTTGTTGAGCCGGTTCTCGCGCGCCACGACGCTGACGAGCTCGATCTCGGCCCCGGCAAGGTCGATGGTCGCAGGCACGACGTCGACACGCTCGACCTCCGGGCAGGGCTGGGCCACGTCGGCCAGCGCTGCACCGTCGACGAGCAGGTCGTACGTGCCGAGCGTCCCTCGGTGGTGCTTGATGTTCAGCGCCGTGGATGCATTGCCCTGCGGATCGAGATCGATGACGAGCACCCGCTGGCCGAGCTGGGCCAGGCCCGCCGCGATGTTGACCGTCGTCGTCGTCTTGCCGACGCCGCCCTTCTGGTTGGCGACCACCATGACCCGGGTCTGCGGGGGGCGGGGGAGAGCCATGCGCCGCGCGCCGTCGCGCACCAGCAGGGACGCCTCGACGGCGCGGGCTAGCGGCGTGGTCGCATCGTCCGACGGGGGAGTCGCCTCGGCGAGGTCCCCGGCCGTGCGCACGCGGTACGCCGTGGGCGTCGCCCCGTCGCCCTCTGTTTCACGTGAAACCACGTCAACGTCCCTTCATCACGCCGTGTGGATATCCGGCCCACATCTGTGGACAACGAACGTCTCCAGCGCACAACCACGCGGAATCGCCCTGTGCACAGACGACGCGCGCTCGGCGGCGGGCGACGCCCGGTTCGGGCCCGGGTGGATGGCGTCGACAACCGCGCCGTCCACCGCCCGGACTCGAGGGAACAACCTAGTCAACACACTTCGTCCGCACCACTCGGACGACGGTGGTCGGTGGATCGACGACGCCGGCACCGAACGTCTCGACCGTGGCGCGCTCCGCGGACCAGCGCCGCAGCGCCGACCCCGACTCGGCCACCTCGTCGGCGGCCCGGGAGCCCTTCATGGCCACGAGCTCGCCGCCACGGCGCACCAGCGGCATCGACCACCCCAGCAGCTTGTCGAGCGCGGCGACCGCACGCGAGGTGACCACGTCGAACGAGCGCTCCCCGTGCACCTCCTCGGCGCGGGCGCGCAGCACCTCGACGTTGTCGAGGCCCAGCTCGTCGGCGATCTCCTGGAGGTACGTCGTACGACGCAGCAACGGCTCAATGAGCGTCACCTGGATGTCGGGTCGACGGATCGCGAGCACGATGCCCGGCAGCCCGGCGCCCGAGCCGACGTCCGCCACGGTGTGGGGCTCTGCCGGGAGGGCATCCGCCATGACGGCACAGTTCAGCAGGTGCCGGTCCCACAGCCGGGGGACCTCTCGCGGGCCGATCAGTCCGCGGACGACCCCGTCGACCGCCAACGACGCGGCGTACCGCTCCGCGAGCGGCCAGCGGTCGACAGGGAACACCCCCCGCGCCACCTCGGGCGCGGGGGGTGTTTCACGTGAAACGTCGTCCGACACGGGGGCCGATCAGTTCGGCAGGACGACGACGTGCCGACGCGGCTCGACGCCCTCGGACTCCGAGGACAGCCCGGCCGCGGCGACGGCGTCGTGGACGACCTTGCGCTCGAACGGCGACATGGGGTCGAGCGAGACGCGGTCACCCGAGCTGCGCGCCTCCTCGATGGCCTCGGCCGCCAGCTTCTCGAGCGCCGCGCGACGCTCCGCGCGGTGCCCGGAGATGTCGAGCATGAGCCGCGACCGCTCTCCGGTCTCCCGGTAGACCGCCAGGCGGGCCAGCTCCTGCAGGGCGTCGAGCACCTCGCCCTGGGGTCCGACGAGCTGCGACAGGTCCGCACCGACGATCGAGACCGACGCGCGGTCGCCCTCGACGTCGATGTCGAGGTCCCCGTCGAGGTCCGCGATGTCGAGCAGCTCCTCCAGGTAGTCCGCCGCGATGTCGCCCTCACGCTCGAGGCGGCCCACCCGGGCACCCGGCTCGCCCGCCGCGGGCGCGGCGTCGTCCCGCTCGTCCCCCGCCACGGCGTCCTGGTCCGTCGGGTCGACCGTCTCCGTCGTCTCCGTCACCTGCTCCACTCCTTCGTCCACGCGGTCACCCGCTCAGCGCTTCTTCTTCGTGGGCGCGCTCTTCGACCCCTGAGGACGGGGCTTGGAGCCCGCCGGGGAGGCCTTGGAGCGCTGCGCCTTGGTCTGTCGCTGCGGCTGCTGCCGCGGGCGGGGGGCCGTCTCCGGAGCGGTCTCGACGGCGGTGCTCCCGCCCTTCTCGAGCGAGACCCCGTCAGCGGGGCTGTGTCCCTTCCGGCGCGCCTTCTCGGCGTCGCGCTCCGCCTTCGCCTTGGCCGCCGGCGTACCGGGAGCAGGGTTGCGCCGGATCACGTAGAACTGCTGGCCCATGGTCCACAGGTTCGACGTCGTCCAGTAGAAGAGGACGCCGATCGGGAAGGCCACACCGCCGATGGCGAACACCAGCGGGAGGATGTAGAGCAGCATCTTCTGCTGCTGCGCGTAGGGGCCCGTGAGGGCCTCCGGCGGCATGTTCTTGCTCATCAGCTGACGCTGCGTCGTGAACGTCGTGATGGTCATGGCGATCACGAGGATCGCGGCGAGCACGCTGACGCCGAGGTTGCCGTCGTTGTCGATGAACGTGCGTGCGATCGGGATGCCGAAGAGCTCGGAGTCACCGAAGTTCCGGGCCAGCTCGGTGGTGAGGAAGCCGTGGGCCGTGCCGTTCCGCGCCGCCTGGTCGAGCAGGCGGAACAGCGCGAAGAAGATCGGCATCTGCAGCAGGATCGGCAGGCACGAGGCGAACGGGTTGGTGCCCGCCTCCTTGTAGAGCTGCATCGTCTCCTGGGCGAGGCGCTCGCGGTCGTGCTTGTACTTCTTCTGCAGCTCCCGCACCTGCGGTTGCAGCAGCGCCATGTTGCGGCTGGACTTGATCTGCTTGACGAACAGCGGGATCAGGGCCGCACGGATGACGAGGGTCAGGCCGACGATGGAGAGGATCCAGGTCGCACCGCTGTCCGACGGGAGGAACAGCGAGAACAGCTCGTGCCACGCCAGCATCACCGCCGACACGGCGTAGTACAGCGGCGTCATGATGGCGCCGCCGATGGCACCGAAGAAGTCGAACACGATGCGGAGCTCCTCGATCTCAGGGTCGTGGCGCCGGGTGGCGCTCGGGAACGGGGTCGTAACCGCCGGCCGCCCACGGGTGACAGCGTGACAGACGCCGCACCGCGAGCCACGATCCGCGGATGCTTCCGTGCTGCGTCACCGCCTCGAGCGCGTACGCCGAGCACGAGGGGTGGTAGCGGCACACCTGGCCGTACAGGGGGCTGATGAGGAGCCGGTAGGCCTTCAGCAGCCCGATGAGCAGGTACTTCACGCCGCCACCACCGGCGGGCGCACGCGCTGCACGCTGCGCTCGAGGTCGGAGCGGAGCCGCTCGACGTCGGACTCGGCCGCGGCGGGCAGCGCTCGCACGACCAGCAACCCACCCGCAGGGAGAGCACCGGCGCGGCCCGCGTCGAGCACGAGGTGGCGGAGCCGACGCTTGACGCGGTTGCGCACCACGGCCGGCCCCACTGCCTTGCTCACGACGAAGCCGACGCGGAGGGGATCCTCCGCGTCGGCCCAGTGACACACCAGCGTGCGGGTGCCCGCGCGACGACCGCGCCGGACGGCCGTGGCGAACTCGGCGCCACGACGCATCCGTTGGTCGCGCGCGAGCACGTCCGGCTGCTCGGCGAGCTCAGACGGTCAGGCTCTTGCGACCCTTGCGGCGGCGCGTGTTGATGATCGCGCGGCCGGCACGGGTGCGCATGCGCAGGCGGAAGCCGTGCACCTTGTGACGGCGGCGGTTGTTCGGCTGGAAGGTGCGCTTGCTCACGAGTCTTCTCCGGATCGGGTCTGGGACGATGTCCACCACCGGGGGGAGGTCTCAGCCATCGGCTGGCACCGCCCACCCACGGCTGTGGCCCGTCGGGGACCCCTCCGTGGACATGCGGCACCGGTCGAGACAACCCCGGCGACTTAGGAACGGTACGTGCTCGTCCCGGACGGGTCAAACCGTCGGCACCCTGTGGACAACCCGGCGCGGGGGCGGGCGGCCCGCCGTACCCCGGGGGATCCCCTCCTCCCGCCGGTACGACGCCCGCGGCCCCGCGGGGACCGCTGCGGGTCCGCGTGGGGCGGCCGCCGTACCCCGGATGACCAGCGGGGATGCGTCGCAGATGCCGAGCGTGGGCGCCCGACCGGGGTGCCTCCGCCCCCCGCCGCCCCTTCTTCACAAGCTGTGGACAAGACTGTGGAATCTCCCGGCTCATGAGGCAGGATCGGGCAGCGGACGACAGCGGTCGGCGCCTCCGGACCCCCGGCGCCACGAGGAGGAGCGACATGGAGAACGGCCCCACGGACCTCGCCACGGCGTGGCGGCGGGTGCTCGCCGACCTCCAGGCGCACCAGCGTGCGTGGCTCCACGCGAGCGAGCCCATGACGCTGCACGAGACGACGGCGATCATCGCGGTGCCGAACGAGTTCACCCGCATGCAGCTCGAGGGCCGGCTGCGCTCGCAGATCGAGGACGCGCTGAGCGAGGCGTTCGGGCACGAGGTCCGCATCGCCGTGACCGTCAACCCCGCCCTCGACACGGGGGACGAGCCGGTCGCGACCGCGGCGCCCAGCCGCGAGCCCGAGAAGTCGTCGAATAACCAAGTTGCTTTGTCGATAATTCCGGAGCCCGAGCCGCAGCAGTCCGAGTCGAGCCGGCAGTCGGCCAACCTCGAGACGCGCCTCAACCCCAAGTACACGTTCGAGACGTTCGTCATCGGCTCGTCGAACCGGTTCCCCCACGCCGCCGCCGTCGCAGTGGCCGAAGCGCCGGGCAAGGCCTACAACCCGCTGATGGTCTACGGCGAGTCCGGCCTCGGGAAGACCCACCTGCTCCACGCGATCGGCCACTACGTGCGCAGCCTCTACGCCGGCGCGAAGGTGCGCTACGTGTCGAGCGAGGAGTTCACGAACGAGTTCATCAACGCGATCCGCGACGACCGGCAGGACCGGTTCAAGCGGCGCTACCGCGACGTCGACGTGCTCCTCATCGACGACATCCAGTTCCTGGAGGGGAAGACCCAGACGCAGGAGGAGTTCTTCCACACCTTCAACACGCTCCACAACGCGAACAAGCAGATCGTCCTCACCTCCGACCGCCCGCCCAAGCGGCTCGAGGCGCTGGAGGACCGGCTGCGCAACCGGTTCGAGTGGGGCCTCATCACCGACGTGCAGCCGCCGGACCTCGAGACCCGCATCGCGATCCTGCGCAAGAAGGCGGCGATGGACCGCCTCACCGCGCCGCCGGACGTCCTCGAGTTCATCGCCTCCAAGATCCAGACCAACATCCGCGAGCTCGAGGGCGCACTCATCCGGGTCACGGCGTTCGCGAACCTCAACCGCCAGGAGGTCGAGCTGACGCTGGCGGAGATCGTGCTGAAGGACCTCATCCCCGACGGGGGGGAGCCCGAGATCACGCCGGCCGCGATCATCGCGCAGACCGCGGCGTACTTCGGGGTGGCCATCGAGGACCTCACGGGACCGAGCCGCGGTCGCCACCTCGTGCAGGGCCGCCAGATCGCCATGTACCTGTGCCGCGAGCTCACCGACCTCTCGCTGCCGAAGATCGGCGCCCAGTTCGGCAACCGCGACCACACGACGGTCATGTACGCCAACAACAAGATCAACCAGCTGCTCGCCGAGCGCCGCTCGGTCTACAACCAGGTCAGCGAGCTCACCAACCGCATCAAGATGCAGGCCCGCCAGACCCCCTGACGCCTCGCCCCGCCGCCCGGTGAACTACACGCGTGGAAGATGTGGAGCGCCTGTGCGCCCACCCCGCCTGTCGTCCCCAGCCCCTGTGCACTCGTGGGGACGACGGCGCGACGGACGGCGCAGGTTCCACACCCGCCCCTAGGTACGTCGCGTCGTCCTCCACCGCCGCTCCACAGGGCCGTCGAGCACCTGACCTGGCCGGACGACACTTCTCCACAGAGTGCACAGCACCTATGACCCCTCCCTCCTGACATCCGGATCCGATTCCTCGTCGACCCCCACCCGGCCCTCTCCCTGGGGATGACCGAGGCCCGAGGGAGGCCGACGAGGTCGTCGACGCCGGTGAATGACAGGGATCCCTCCGCCCAGCGGTCCCGCGGCCTCGCCGCACGTGGCAGGATGCGATTCCCACCCGTGCGTGCCGACGTCGTGTGATTCGCATGCCGCCCCGGCCCCGAACGGACCGCCACCAGGAGGACCTGCAGTGAAGTTCCGCGTCGAACGCGACGTCCTCGCCGACGCCGTCGCCTGGGCTGCTCGCAGCCTGCCCGTGCGTCCGAGCGTCCCCGTCCTCGCCGGCCTCCTCGTGGAGGCGAAGCAGGACGGTCTGGTGCTGTCCACCTTCGACTACGAGACCTCGGCCCGCGCCACCCTCGCGGCCGACGTCGTCGACGAGGGCACCGTGCTCGTCAGCGGCCGTCTCCTCGCCGACATCACGCGCAGCCTGCCGAACAAGCCGGTGGAGATGACGCTCGACGGCGCCCGCGTCTCGCTGGTCTGCGGGTCGGCGCGCTTCACGCTGCAGACGCTGCCGGTCGACGAGTACCCCTCGCTCCCCCAGATGCCGACCGCCACCGGCACGGTGCGCAGCGACGTCTTCGCCCACTCGGTGGCCCAGGCCGTCACCGCCGCGGGCCGCGATGACATGCTCCCGGTGCTGACCGGCGTGCGCATCGAGATCGACGGCACGACGATCTCCCTGCTGGCGACCGACCGCTTCCGCCTCTCCCAGCGCGAGCTGGAGTGGGAGCCCCGCACCCCCGACGAGTCGCTCGCCGCGCTCGTCCCGGCCAAGGTGCTCGCCGACACGGCGAAGTCGCTGACCGCCGGCACCGAGGTCACCATCGCGCTGTCGGCCAGCGGCTCGGGCGAGGGCATCATCGGCTTCGAGGGTGCCGCGAACGGTGGGGTGCGTCGTACGACGACGCGTCTGCTCGACGGCGAGTTCCCGAAGGTCCGCAGCCTGTTCCCCAACGAGCACCTGACGGTGGCCACGATCGAGAAGGCCGCGCTCGTCGAGTCGGTCAAGCGCGTCTCGCTCGTCGCGGAGCGCAACACCGCGGTGCAGATGGCCTTCTCCGACGGCGTGCTCACCCTCGACGCCGGCTCCGGCGACGAGGCCCAGGCCTCGGAGTCGATCGAGGCGGCCATCGACGGCGGCGACATCGTCACCGGCTTCAACCCGCAGTTCCTGCTCGACGGCCTCACCGCCATCGACCAGCCCGTCGTCAAGCTCGCCTTCACCCAGGCGTCGAAGCCCGTGGTGATGAGCGGCGTCGTCGACGAGGGCGAGCAGGACCCGGGCTTCCGCTACCTGCTGATGCCGCGCCGCCTGCTCTCCTGACCCCGACGGCGCGCACCGCCCGTTGCGGCGCTGCGTAGCGTCGTACCCGGCGCCCCGCGCCAGCCCCACGCACACACCCCGGACACGACACGCCTGCAGAGGAGCTCGCCATGGAGATCGGCCTCATCGGACTCGGCAAGATGGGCGGCAACATGCGGGAGCGGTTGCGCCGCGGCGGCCACACGGTCGTCGGGTTCGACCGCAACCCCGACCTGGCCGACGTCGACAGCCTCGAGGCGATGGTCGAGGCGC
Organism: Nocardioides sp. ChNu-153; assembly: GCF_030466625.1. Lineage (GTDB taxonomy): Bacteria > Actinomycetota > Actinomycetes > Propionibacteriales > Nocardioidaceae > Nocardioides. The sequence continues at coordinate 2,157 of NZ_JADEVT010000024.1, read as the reverse complement.
TGCCCTCGCCGCGCGTCGTCTGGGTGATGGTCCCGGCCGGCGGCCCGACCCACGACACGGTCACGAAGCTGGGCGAGCTGCTGAGCGAGGGCGACCTCGTCGTCGACGGCGGCAACTCGCGCTGGACCGACGACCAGGCGCACGCCGAGCAGCTCGGCGCGAAGGGCATCGGCTTCGTCGACTGCGGCGTCTCCGGCGGCGTCTGGGGCCTGGAGAACGGCTACGCGCTGATGTACGGCGGCACCCCCGAGGACGTGGCGAAGGTGCAGCCGGTCTTCGACACCCTCAAGCCCGAGGGCGAGTTCGGCGCCGTGCACGCCGGCAAGGTCGGCGCCGGCCACTTCTCCAAGATGGTCCACAACGGCATCGAGTACGCGATCATGCAGTCCTACGCCGAGGGCTGGGAGCTGCTCGAGAAGGTCGACATGGTCGACAACGTCACCGAGGTCTTCCGCTCGTGGCGCGAGGGCACCGTCATCCGCTCGTGGCTGCTCGACCTGCTGGTCGCCGCGCTCGACGAGGACGAGAACCTGTCCTCCATCCGCGGGTACGCCGACGACTCGGGCGAGGGCCGCTGGACCGTCGAGGCCGGCATCGAGAACGCGGTCGCCACCCCGGCGATCACCGCGGCGCTCTACGCCCGCTTCGTCTCGCGCCAGGACGACTCCCCCGCGATGAAGGCGATCGCCGCGATGCGCAACCAGTTCGGCGGGCACGCGGTCCACACCGCCGCCCCCGCCGGTGGTGACGCGCCCGAGTCCGGCGAGCAGACCGGTACGGCGCACCCCGCCCAGCGCTGACCCTTCGTGCACGTCGCCCACCTCTCCCTCCACGACTTCCGCTCCTACGGCACGCTCGAGCTGCCGCTGGAGGCGGGGGTGGGCGCGTTCCTCGGGCGCAACGGGCAGGGCAAGACCAACCTGGTCGAGGCGATCGACTACCTCTCGCGGCTCTCGTCGCACCGGGTGGCCTCGGACGCGCCGCTCGTGCGCCACGGCGCGGAGCGGGCGATCGTGCGCGCGGCGGTCGTGCGGGACGGCCGCAGCGCCACCCTCGAGGTGGAGATCAACCCGGGGAAGGCCAACCGTGCGCGGGTCAACCGCTCGGCGCTCCCCCGCGCCCGCGAGCTCATCGGCCTGGTGCGCACCGTCGTGTTCGCGCCCGACGACCTAGCGCTGGTCAAGGGCGACCCGACGGAGCGGCGCCACTTCCTCGACGACCTGCTCGTGCTGCGCTCGCCGCGGTACGCCGGGGTGCGCGCCGACTACGACCGCGTGCTGCGCCAGCGCAACACGCTGCTGAAGACGGCCGGCGGCGCGCGGCGGGGCGCCTCGCTCGACGCGTCGCTCGCCACCCTCGACGTCTGGGACTCCCACCTCGTCGAGGTCGGCGCCCAGCTGCTCGCCGCGCGGGTGGCGCTCGTGCACGAGCTGCGTCCCTACCTCGCGCAGGCGTACGCCGCGGTCGCGCGCGGCGCGGGTCGCGACGCGGCCGACGTCGTCTACCGCTCCTCCGTCGAGCTGCCCGAGGGCGAGGACCGGCCGAGCGCGGCGTCTCTGACGGAGCCGTTCCTCGCGGGGCTCGCCGAGCGGCGCAAGGACGAGCTCGACCGCGGCCACTCGCTCGTCGGGCCTCACCGCGACGACCTGCTCTGCACGTTGGCGTCGGCGGACGTCCGGCTGCCGGTCAAGGGCTACGCCTCGCACGGGGAGTCGTGGTCGTTCGCGCTGGCGCTGCGGCTGGCGTCGTACGACCTGCTGCGCGACGACGGCGACGACCCGATCCTGGTGCTCGACGACGTCTTCGCCGAGCTCGACGCGGGCCGGCGCGACCAGCTCGCCGAGCTCGTCGCCGGCGCGGAGCAGGTGCTCGTCACGGCCGCCGTGGCCGAGGACGTGCCGCCCGCGCTGGCCGGCGCGCGCTACCGCGTCGCCGGCGGCGAGGTGCACCGTGAGCCCTGAGGTGCCCGAGTCGTCGGATGGGACGGGCGAGGCGGACGAGGCTGTCCCTACAGGTGGGGATAACCCTGGGGATAACTCGCCGGAGGGGAGCGACGACACCGGCGAGGACTCCCACGACGCCGCCGGGCTCGACCTGGCGCGGGCCGCCGCGCGCGCCGCGGCCGCCGCGGGCGGGCCCCCCGGGCTGCCGGGCGGT
>NZ_JADEVT010000023.1 GCF_030466625.1 Nocardioides sp. ChNu-153 | reverse complement strand
GAACATCTTCGCGGCAGCGGTGTGGGTCCAGCCGGTTTCCACGATCAGGCGGGCAAGACGTAGACGAGCGCGTGGGGTCAGTGCGGCGTTAGCGTGGGACATGAAGGCCTCCGGTGGGTGAAGCGGTACCTCGACAGCTCCACTTCACAACCGGAGGCCTTCGCCTGTCAGACAGGCTCACCGCCAGGTAGCGGGACAACCTCCCTGGACATCACAGCTAGCGAGCCTCGAAACCACACCCCTGCCGCCCGAGTGGTTTCGAGGGCCGCTAGCGCGGCCACCTCAACCACCGGGGTGCGCGGCCACCTCAACCACCGGTGGCTCATCGTCGGCACGAAACACCGCCGGTCCCGGTGGTCGAGGTGCTCGCGCCAGCGAGCCTCGAAACCACGTCGTGGATGCAGGGGGTGGTTTCGAGGGCCGCTAGCGCGGCCACCTCAACCACCGGGGTGAGCGGCCACCTCGACCACCGGGGTGAGCGCGCCGCTACGCCTCGCGCCCGACGGGCAGGCGCGGGACGCCGCCGAGGCCGCGGCGGTAGCGCACGTGCGACGCGAACGGCGACAGCACGTCGTACAGCGTCGCGTGCGCCGCCCACGCGAGCGGCTCGTCGCCGTGGCGCCACGTCTCGCCGAACGCCACCCACGCCGGCACCCAGCCGGCCGCGACGTCCCACGCCCCGCGCCGGGCCTCGACGAGGCGCCGGCGGATGACGTGCGCGGCCTGGCGGCCGTCGGCGTACACCCCCGCCGTGCTCACCGGCCACAGCCACAGGTCGCGCCCGGCGAGGTCCAGCTCGAGGTCGTGCAGCACCGCCGGGTCCACCAGGACCGTCAGCACGTTCTCGTGGGGCCGCCGCCGCATGCGTCCACGCTAGACCCGCGCGGCCGCGCGCGGGGAGTTCCCGACGTACCACTCCAGGTGCCGGCGCGCCGCGGCCTCCCACGTGTACGACGCGGCGAGCGCGCGGCCGGGCGCGGGGTCGCCGGGCTCGCGCAGGGCGGCGTCGAGCGCCCGGGTGAAGTCCTCGACACCGGCACCGAACCGGACCGTGCCGCCCAGCACCTCCCGCAGCACGGGCAGGTCGCGGGCCACGACCGGCACGCCCGCGGCCAGCGCCTCCATGGCGGCGAGCCCGAAGCCCTCCTTCGTCGAGGTGAATCCCAGCACCGCCGCCTCGGCGACCAGCGACGGCAGCGCCGGGTCGTCGACCGGGCCGAGCACGACGGGCCCGACGCCGAGCGCCGCGGCCCGGGCGTCGAACGCGGCCCGGTAGTCGCGGTAGTCGAACAGCGTCTCCCCGCCGCCGACCACCAGCTCGAGGTCGGCGTGGTCGGGCGACGACGCCCGCAGCCGCGCGAACGCCTCCAGCAGGTCGAGGGTGCCCTTGCGCGGCTCGATGCCGCCGAGCGCCAGCACGTAGCGCCCCAGGCGCCGGGCCCACGCCGCCCGGCCCGCCCGGTCGGCGGCCCCGGCCGCGAACCGCGCCGCGTCGACGCCGTTGGGGATGACCACGGGCGCCCGGCCCCAGCCGGCGGAGACCTCGGCCGCCACCGCGGCCGAGACGCACGCGAGCGCCGCCGGCTGCGCGACCGCCCGGTCGTGGCACGCCACCAGCGCGGGCGTGGTGAAGGTGTCGAGGTGGTGGACGGTACGGCGGCACGCGACGCCCGCGCGCAGCACGGCGTTGGCGCTGATGCAGTCCTGGGCGTGGACGACGTCGTACCCGCCCGCGGGGTCCGCGACGGCGGCCGCGAACGCGGCGCCCAGCACCGCGATCGACCGCTCGATCCGGTCGCCCACGGGCTCGCCGTCGACGCCCGGGAAGGGCACGGCCCACACCCCGACGCGGGGGTCGACGGGCCGGAAGAAGGCGGCGTCCCCGCCGCGGCCCAGCGTCCACACGTCGACCGCGTCGACGCCCTGCGCAGGCCCCAGCGCGACGAGCGCCTCGGCGAGCGCCAGGGTGTGGACGACCCCGCCGCGCGGCTTCGTCGAGTAGGTCAGCAGCGCGATCCTCACGGCGCCGGCTCCCCCGTCGCCGTCACGCGGGGAGCGGCACCGGCCGCCGCACCGGCAGCCGCGTCGGCAGCCGCGTCGGCGGCCCGGAGAGGCCCGTACGCCGCGGGCCGGCGCTCGGCGAGGTGGTGCAGCAGCCGCCGGGCGCGGGCGACCTCGCGCTCCACGTCGACCTCGGCGACGGCCAGCCCGCCCTTCGACGACGTCCGCGCGAGCACGTCACCGCCGGGCCCGACCACCTTGGCCTGGCCGAGGAACCGCAACCCGCCCATCACGCCGGTCTGGTTGGCCGAGACCCACACGACCTGGTTCTCGGCGGCGCGGGCGGCGTCGTACAGGTCGAAGAGGCGCGACTGCCGGTCCTGCGGCAGCCGGGAGGCCCGGTCCGTCACGCTCGCGGGCCACGCCGACAGGCAGGCGAGGATGCCGGCGCCGTCGAGGGCCAGCGACCGCGCGGCCTCGGGGAAGGTCTTGTCGTAGTCGATGAGCAGGCCGAGGCGTCCCACCGGGGTGTCGAACGCGCCGAAGCCGTCGCCCGCCGCGTAGACCAGCGACTCCCCCGCCGGCTGGTGGACCTTCCGGTGCCGCCCGAGCACGCCGTCGCCGCTGACGCACAGGGCGGTGTTGTGCAGCACCGGCTGCAGCCCGTCGGGGCCCTCGAGCACCGCCTCCTCGGCGTACCCGAAGCAGACGACCATCTCCCGGGCCAGCCCGACGATCCGCCGCACCTCCCACGACGTCTCCTCCAGCGCCGGGGGCAGCGCGAGCGGGTCGGGGTGGCGCAGGTCGGAGAGGTAGCCGCCGAGCGTCGCGTCGGGCAGCACCAGCAGCCCCACGCCCGCCGCCCGGGCGTCGGCGACGATGCCCTCGATCTTCGCCAGGGCCCGCGGCACGTCGCGCCCGAAGTGGGCGGCGACGGCGCCGATGCGCAGGGCGGGCACCGCGGCCTAGCGTCCCGCGGGCACCGCGGCGAGCGGCCCCGGGGAGGTACGGCGGGCCAGCTCGGCGGCCGGGAGCGTCTCCGACGTCGGGCGCCCGGTGATGTGGCCGGCGACGTGCTCGGCGTCCGCGGCGATGCCGAGGAACCGCCCCGAGCCCCACGTGTGCAGCCACGGCAGCCCCAGGAAGAACAGCCCCGGCACCCCGCTCACCCCGCGCACGTGGGTGGGCCGGCCGGTGCCGTCGAACGCGCCGACGCGCACCCAGCGGTAGTCGGGCCGGTAGCCGATCGCCCACACCACCGTCGTGACCCCGGCCGCGGCCAGGTCGAGCGACGTCGGGTCCTCCGGGGGCACCCACACGGGCTCGTACGGCGGCTCCTCCGGCCCCGCGACCTGCGCGGCCGCCGGGTCCCGGGCGATGAAGGCGTCGACGTCACGGCAGATGGAGCGGTAGGTGTCGTCGGCGGCGTCGAGGGCCGCGGTCAGGGTGGGTCGGAACGACAGCCGCGTGCCACGCCCGTCGGCGAGCATCCCGTAGAGCCGCATGCCCTCGCGCGCGAACCGGCGCAGGTCGATGTCGCGGCCGCCGTCGCGGCCCGTCACGTAGTGGTTCGTCTTCTCGCGGGCGGCGACGCCGCCGGGGTACTGCGCCACCGCGGTGTCGTAGAGCCCCATCTCGGCGAGCCACGTCATCACGTCGCGTCCTCGGTGGAACCGCGCCACCCGGGGCGCGTCGCCCAGCGCCAGGTGGACGCGGCGGCCCGCGAGGTGGAGGTCCTCGGCGATCTGCGCGCCCGACTGCCCGGAGCCGACGACGAGCACCTCGCCGTCCGGCAGGTCGGCGGCCTGCTCGTACTCCGCGGAGTGCAGCTGCGTGAGCGCCGGGTCCAGCGCCGCGGCCCAGGCCGGGACGATCGGCTGGTGGTACCCGCCGGTGGCGACGACGACGTGGTCGGCCTCCCACCGCTCGGCCCCGTCCGGACCCTCCGCGTCGACGACGAACCCGCCGCCCTCGCGCTGGGTGAGGGCGACCACCCGCGTGCGCTCGCGCAGCGGCGGGCCGAAGGTGCCGGCGTACCCCGCGAGCCAGGCGACGACCTCGTCGCGCGTCATGAACCCGTCGGGCTCGGGCCCGTCGTAGGCGTAGCCGGGCAGCCGGCAGTGCCAGTTCGGGGTGACCAGGGTGAAGCTCGCCCAGCGGGTGTCGGCCCACTCGTGGGCGGCGGTGGCGGCCTCGAGCACGACGTGGTCGACGCCGTCGCGGGTGAGGAACCAGCTGGTCGAGAGGCCGGCCTGGCCGCCGCCGACGACGACGGTGCCGGTGCGGTGGGTGGTCGGGGCGGTGGGGCTGCTGCTCATCGGGAGGTCTCCTGCGGCAGGGGCGGGTGGAGCCGGAGCACCTCGACGCGGGCGTCGGGGGCGTGGGCGGCGACCAGGGCGTCGATGCGCTCCAGCGACGCCGCGGAGGCGCTGCACGCGAACCCGTAGCGGGCGCGCACCCGCTCGCTCCCCTCCGCGAGGGCCGCTGCGGCCCGGTCGCGGAACTCGCGGACGGTGTACGACGCGCCCGCGTCGAGGTGGTCGTGCACCACCAGCGAGGGCGACCAGCAGTCGGTGACCGCGCCGTCGGGCCAGCGGACGGTGAAGGTCAGCTCAGGCACGGGCGGGCTCCGCGGTCGCGAGCGGCAGGCCGCGCGCCAGGTCCTCGGGGTACGTCTCGGGGCGGCGGTCGCGCAGGTGGAACATCGCCCGGCGCGCCGTCTCCAGTGCGGCGGGCACGTCGAGGCGGGCCACGGCGAGCCCGGCGTCGAGGCCGGTCGACGCCAGCACCTCGCCGCCCGGGCCGACGACCTTCGCGTTGGCGACGAAGCGCAGCGAGCCGAAGGTGCCGTGCTGGTTCGAGGCCACCCACACCACCTGGTTCTCCAGGGCCCGGGCCGCGTCGAAGAGGTTGAACCGCTGGGTCCAGCGGTCCTCGGCGAGCGAGGCGCCGCTCGCGGTGCGCGAACCCGGCCACGCCGAGATGCACGCGATCACCTCGGCCCCGTCGACGGCGAGCGCGCGGGCCGCCTCGGGGAACGCCTTGTCGTAGCAGATGAGGGCGCCCACCCGCCCCGCCGGCGTGTCCACGGCACCGTAGGAGTCGCCGGCGGCGTAGAAGAGGCCCTCGCCCAGCGGCTGGTGCACCTTGCGGTGCGCGCCCAGCACGCCGTCGCCGCTGACGATCGCGGCCGTGTTGTAGCGCTCGGCGCCGTCGGACTCGCACAGGCCGACGACGAGCGTCATCTCCCGCGCCAGGGCGGCGACGCGGCGCAGCTCGGGGCCCGCGAGGTCCATGACCGGGGGCAGGTCCTCGGGCTGCTCGTCGTGACTGCCGTCGCGGCCGCGGCCGAGCACGGAGAGGTAGCCGCCGAGGCAGGCCTCGGGCAGGGCCAGCAGGGTGACGCCCTGCGCGCGGGCCTCGTCGACGAGGGCGGCGACCTGGGCCAGGTTCTGCTCGACGTCGCGGCCGAAGCCGGCGCACGCGGCGGCGACGGCGGTCCCGGCGGTGGTGGGGGTGGCTCCGGTGGGGGTGGAGGGGGTGCTCATGCGGGTCCCATTCCTGTGACGGTGTGGCGGACGGCCTCGGTGACGACCCCGTCGGGCCAGCGCAGGCCGACCCCCGTGCCGGGGGTGAGCGCGCCGCAGACGGCGGTGTCGACGTGGTCGGGCAGGTCCCGGACACCCGGGGCGGGCGCCCGCTCGGCGCTCACCACCGCGAAGCCGGGGAAGCAGGTGAGCCAGTCGCCGGCCGCGGCCCCCGCCGGGGCGGGTACGGCGGACACGTCGAGCACGACGCGACAGCCGCTGGCCTCGGCGAGCATGCCGGTGGTGCCGACGAGGCCGGTCATGGAGACGTCCTTGGCGGCGGTCGGCGCGAGCGCCGGGACCACGCGGGCCTGGGCGCGCAGCTCGGCCGGGGAGCGGCGGGACGTGGAGTCCCACTGCGTCCCGGTGTAGCCGGGGCGCCAGCCGCCGCCGAGGTCGGCGGTGACGCGCAGCGCGTCGCCGGGGCGACCCCCGCCACCGGGCACGGGCCGGGGCAGCGAGGGGTCGGTGCGGCCGAGCGCGGTGACCGAGAGCGCGCCGGGCACCCCGAGCTGGGTGTGGCCCCCGAGCACGGGCACGCCCCACGCCGCGGCCGCCTCCCCGAGCCCGCGCAGCACCCGGCGGGCGAAGGAGGCGTCGCGGGCGCCGACGGCGTCGAGCAGCCCGACCGGCGCGGCGCCCATCGCGGCGAGGTCGTTGACGTTGACGAGCACGGCGCACCACCCGGCCCACTCGGGGTCGCGCTCGACCATCGACGGCAGGATCGCGTCGCAGGCGGCGACCAGGTCGCTGCCGGGCACCGGGGCGCCGTCGTCCCCGACGTACCCCGCCGGGACCCCGGCCGCGAGCTCCCCCAGCAGCCCGCCGAGGGCGGCCTTGGTGGCGTCGGCGAGCCGTTGCACGCGGTCGACGGGCCAGTCCATGACGACGTGCGGCACACCGTGGGCGTCGACCGCCGCGCGGGTGCGCCAGCCGAGGTGGCGGAAGAGCCGCTCGTTGCCGGCTTGCACGACGGCGTCGAAGCGCAGGGCCCCGGCGGCCTCGGCCCGGGCGCAGGCGGCGCGCACGAGCGCGGGCCCGACGCCCCCGGCGCGGCGCGCCGCGGGGGTCACGACGAGCCGGCTCCCGCGCCACCAGCCGAGGTCGCGGACGGGCGGGACCCCGTCGCGCCCCGGAGCCGGGTGCAGCCGCACCCCGCCGAGCACGCTGCCGTCCGCGGCGCGGGCCAGCAGCACCACGGTGCGGGGGTCGGCGTCGGCGAGGTCGGTGTCGTCACCGGCGAAGAGCCCCTGCTCGGCGACGAAGACCTCGCGCCGCAGGCGGCGGTACGCCGCGTGGTCGGCCGGCCCGTCGGCCTCGACCAGCACCCAGGCGGGGGTGTCGGGGGTGCCGGGGGTGGCCGCGCCGGGCGGGGCGGGCTCGCTGCCGGGTACGGCGGGGGGTGCGGGTCGCCGTACCCCGGCGAGGACCGGCAGGTCGAGGCCCACCTCAGGCCCCCTCGCAGGACAGGGCGGAGCACGCGCCGCAGGCGGCGCAGCCCGCGGACTGCGCGGCGCCCGCCATCCCGGCCCGCCGCAGGGCGGCGGCGACGCGGGTGGTCACGGAGCCGACGACCCGCGGGTCGGGTGCGCCGACGAGGTCGACGTCGGTGGCGAGGGTGCCGGCCAGCGGGCGGAAGGGCACGACGAAGGGGTAGACGCCCATCGCGATGAGCTCCTCCGCCCCCGCGACGAGCTCGTCGGGGTCCTCGCCGAGGCCGACGAGCAGGTACGTCGAGACCTCGTTCCACCCGAAGACGCGGACGGCCTCGGCCCAGGCGGCGCGGTACTCGGCCATCGGCACGGCGCCCTTCCCGGGCATCCAGCGCCGCCGCACCTCGTCGTCGAGGGACTCGACGTGGATCCCGATGGAGCGGGCGCCCGCGTCGTGCAGCTCGGTGATCGTGGCCAGGTCACCGGGCGGCTCGCACTGCACCTGGACGGGCAGGTCGGGCAGGACCGCGTGCACGGCGCGCACGCAGCGGGCGAGGTGGGTGGCGCCGCGGTCGCGGCCGTTCGAGGTGCCCGTGGTCATGACGACCTGCGTGATGCCGTCGAGCTCGTGGGCGGCGAGGGCGACCTCGGCGATCTGCGCCGGGGTCTTCACCGCCACGGTGGCGCCGGCGCGCAGCGACTCCTCGATGGCGCAGAAGCGGCAGCGCTCGGGCTCGTCGTAGCGCACGCAGGTCTGCACGACGGTGGTGGCGAGCACGTTCGCGGAGTGCAGGCGGGCGATCTGGTCGTAGGGCACGCCGTCGGCGGTGGTGAGGTCGTAGAAGCGGGGGCGGCGCACGGCCTCGACGCCCATGCCGGTGTCGGCGCCGTCGAGCAGCAGCTTGCCGCCGCGCACGGAGTAGGGGCTGCGCGGGTTGAGGGGGATGGCCGCACCGACCCCGTCGAGGAGGACGTGCCCGTCGTCGCTCGGGCCCGCGCCCGCGCGGCGCGCGACCGGTGCGTCGAGCAGCCGGATGCCCTGGATGGCGACGTCCACCCGGGTGGAGGAGGGGGTCGGTGCGGTCATCGTCCGCGCCTCAGAGGTTGTAGACCGAGTTGATGATGGCGCCCTTGTTGGCGAAGTGGATGACGCAGTCCTGCACGTCGAGCGGGTGGCAGGGGATGACGCCGGCGATGAGGTCCTCCTCGCGCTGGCCGTGCAGCGCCATGCCGAAGCGGCAGCAGAAGACCGTGCCGCCCTCGGCGATGAAGGTCTTGATGGAGTCGTTCATGTTCTGGTTGCCGGGGAAGGCGACGTCGCCGGTCGTCGGGAAGCCGCGGGTGTCGGCGCAGGCCAGCGCACCGGGGCCGTAGAAGTAGAGGACCGACTCGAAGCCCTTGCGCAGCGCCCGGGTGGCCTGCAGGACGGCGACGAAGCTGACCGAGCTCTCGTGCGGGATGCCGTGCACGAGGGTGAGGTAGCTCTGCCCCTCGCTGGCCTGGTAGTCCGGGAAGATCTTCGTCGAGCCGTAGAGGTTGGTCCCCTTCGCCTGCGAGGGGTGCGGGATCTCCGCGACGGACTTCTCGATGTTGGCCATGATCTCGTCGTCGAACGTGGGCATCGTCTGCTCCTGTGGTCGGTGCTGCGGGGGTGGGTGCCGGTGCGGCGGGTGGGTGGCGGTACGGCGGGTGGGTGCGGCGGGCGGGTCAGGCGCCGTACAGCGCCTCGAAGTTGCCCCGGAAGAGCGCGGCGGTGAGCTCGGGGTCGTCGGTGGCGGCGGCCAGGCGGGCGTGCTCGCCGGCGTGGTCGCCCCAGGGGGTGTCGGTGGCGAAGAGCACGCGGTCGTGGCCGGTGCCGCGCCGCTCGATCTCCCGGCACAGCCACAGCGGCGCGAAGCCGATGGCCCACGAGGTGTCGGTGTAGACCTGCTTGCCCGCCTCGATCCAGTCGAAGAAGCGGCCGCCGATGAGCTTCATGTGACCGCTCATGCCGCCGCCGAGGTGGACGAGGTGGATCTTGGTGGCGTCGCCGTAGCGCTCGACGAGCTCGCCGACCCGGTCGACGTCGGAGGCGGCGCCGGGCGAGGTGTGCACGTGGACGACGAGGTCGAGCTCGGCGGCGGTGGTGAAGATGCGCTCGAGCTCGACCTGGCAGTCGGGGTCGTCGACGTCGCCGCCGAGCAGGAAGCTGGTCTTGAGGGCCGCGACCCCCTCCTCGCGGGCGAGGGCGAGCGCGCTGTCGTTGCGGGCCGCGTCGGCGGCCTTGGGCGAGACCCACAGCCCGCAGCGCACGCGGTCGTCGGCCTGCGCCGCCTCGAGGGCCAGGTGGTTGAGCCCGAACGACACGTCGGGGTCGGGCACGCCGTAGTTGGGCAGCACCAGCGCCCGCTCCGTGCGCTCGGCGTCGAGGTCGCGCACCAGCTCGGCGAGCGTCTCCCGGGCGGTCACGTCCGGGCTGATGGCGGGTCCCCCGTAGAAGGGGTACGCCGGCAGCCGGCCGATGTGCCGGTGCGCGTCGTGGGCGGTGGGGACCATGCGAGAAGTCCACGGCCCGGGTGTTTCCGAGTGGTTGCGGGCGGAACACGGTTCGCGCCGCGGCGCGTTAGATCGCGGTTACCTGGCGCGCCGGGGACTGCGGGTCACGAGCCGGCGGGGGGCGGGACCGGTGCTCGTCGGGCGGGCGGGCCCGGCGTCTGCGGGCGGGGGCGGGGGGTACCGGGCCGGTCACGGAACCCCTCGCCCGCCCCTCCCACCCCCCTGCCAGCCCGCGTGCCGGTCCCTCCCGCCGGCCCCCCGAGACGGAGGACGCCCCCGTGGCCCAACCCCGCCTGCTGCCCGTCCACATGCCGTCGCGTCCCGTCGGCGTCGCCCTCGTGCTGCACGGAGGAGGCTCCCGCCCCGGCAGCCCGATGGTGAGCCCGACGCAGCTCTCGGTGCTGCGGATGAAGCCCATCGCGCTGCGGGTGGCCCACCGCGCGAAGAACGTGGCGGTCTACCGCCTGCTCAACTCGCACCGCGGCTGGGACCCGTCCACGACACCGGTCCACGACGCGCGCTGGGCGATGGACGTGACCCGCGACCGGTGGGGCGACCTCCCGGTCGCCCTCGTCGGTCACTCGCTGGGCGGCCGTGCGGCGCTGCTGGCCGGTTCGGCCCCGGACGTGCGGTGCGTGGTCGCCCTCAACCCGTGGGTGCTGCCCAGCGACGTCGCGGACCTCCGGGGGCGGCGCGTGCTGGTCGTGCACGGCTCGGCCGACCGGATCGCCCCGATCGAGCGGGCCCGCGTCGTGGCCGACCGCCTGGCCCGCACCACCGACGTCACCTTCGAGGTGGTCGAGGGCGCCAAGCACGCCATGCTGCGCCAGGGCGCCCAGTTCGAGAAGCGCGCCGCCGAGTTCGTGGCCGAGACGCTGGGGGCGGGGCGCGCCGCGCGCTGACCGGCGCACCCCTCGCTCACCCTTCGAGCGGGGCCGCGCGGGTCAGGCGCGACCGAGGCGCTTGACCCGCTCCACCCGGTCGTGGGCGATCGCGGCGCGGGCGGCGTTGCTGCCCGGGGCCCCGTGCACCCCGCCGCCGGGGTGGGCCGAGGCCGAGCCGAGGTAGAGCCCCCGGATCGGGGTCTCCGCCCGCCCCCAGCCGGTGACCGGCCGGAAGAAGAGCTGCTGGTGGATCTGCGCCGTACCCCCGTTGATGGAGCCGCCCATCAGGTTCGCGTCCCGGGCCTCCATCTCGTGGGGTCCCAGCACGCGGCGGGCGCGGACGCGGTCGCCGAAGCCGGGGGCGAGCCGCTCGAACCGGGCCTGGACCCGGTCGGCGAACCGCTCGCACTCGCCGCGGTCCCAGCGGCCGGTGAGGCCCTCGCCGCCGGCGTCGTCGCGCACCTCCTGCGGCACGTGCGTGTAGGCCCAGAGCGACTCGGTCCCGGCGGGCGAGCGGGAGGGGTCGGCCGTCGTCATCTGGCCGACGAGCAGGAACGGGTCGGCGGGGACCGAGCCGTTGCTGACCATGTGGAGCGCGTCGGCCATCTGGTCGACGGAGTCGGCGACGTGGACGGTGCCGGGCGCGTGCTCGGGCTGCACGGCCCAGGGCACGGGGCCGTCGAGCGCCCAGTCCACCTTGACGGTGCCGGGGTCGAGCGAGAAGCCCTCGAGCCGGCGGCGGAACCGGTCGGGGAGGTGGTGGGCGGCGACGAGCCCGCCGTACAGCTTCGGGGCGACGACGTCGGCGACGACGGCGCGGCGGGCGCCGAAGCGCTCGCCCGCGGCCATCACGCCGGTGGCGCGGCCGTCGCGCACGTCGACCGCGGTGACCTCGGCGCCGCAGCGCACCTCGCCGCCGCGGGCGACGAGACGACGCTCGAGCGCGGCGGCCAGCTCGCCGGCGCCGCCGGCGGGGACGGGGAAGCCGACGGTCTGGGCGAGCATCGACATGAGGACGCCCATGAGGCCAGAACCGGGGGCGTCGAGCGGGATGTCGGCGTGGCCGGCGTTGCCCGCGAGGAGCAGGCGCGGTCCCGGGCCGCCGAAGAGCTCGCGACCGACGTCGGCGACGGGGCTCAGCAGCATGCGGACGAGGTCGAGCCCCCCGGCACGCCGCAGCTTCGTGGCGGCGCGCAGGCCCGAGCGCACCGGCGGGAACGGGGCGAGGAGCGCGTGCACGACCTCGTCGCCGATGTGGTCCCAGGTGGCGCACAGGTCGAGCCACGCCTGCCCGTCACCGGGGTGCAGTCGCTCGAGCCCGGCGGCGGTCACGTCCCGGTCGCGGTGCAGGATCGCCCAGCCGCCGGGGGTCGCGTGGCCCAGCACCGCCGGGGGGTGCAGCCACTCCAGGCCGTGCTCCTCGAGGCGGAAGTCGCGCAGCGTCGGGGACGCGGCGGCCAGCGGGTAGAAGGCGCTGAACGTGTCGTGCACGAAGTCGGGGTCGACCCCGCGGTCGCTGGCGACGGCGCCGCCGACCTTCGGCTGGGCCTCGAGCACGAGCACCGACCAGCCGGCGTCGACGAGCAGGTTGGCGGCGACCAGGCCGTTGGGGCCGGCGCCGATGACGACCGCGTCGTAGGTGCTGGTCACGAGCCGCGCACCGCGCGCTTGATCTCGCGGACCACCGCCGTCAGGCCGCTGCCGTGCCCGCCGCTGAGGTCGTGCCCGTCGGGCACGGGGTCGAGCACGCTGCCGGGTCCGGGGGTCGCGGGCTTGCGCTCGGCGGCGATGGCCCGGAAGGCGGGGGTGACGATCGCGTCGTACACCTTCGGCGCCGCGGTGAACCCGAGGCGCAGCAGGTGGTTGGCGGTGCTCAGCTGCGACGCACGGCGGCGGCCCTCGAGGGTCGCGACCACCTGGCGGGCGGTCTTCTCCGCCGACGCGACGGGGAACGGCGGACGACCCCGGACGCCCGTCGTCGCCGCGTTCGCGTAGATGGGCGTGTCGACGCCGCCCGGCGCGACGTACTCGACCCGCACGCCCGGCAGGTCGCGGTTCTCGATCTGCAGCTCGCGGGCCAGCGCCCGCACGCCCCACTTGCTCACGACGTACGGCGTCATCGTCGGCGTCGCGACGTGGCCCAGGACCGAGCCGACGAAGAGCAGCGTGCCGCGCTCCTGGCGGCGCAGCACCGGCAGCGCGTGGCGGGCGACGGCGATGGAGCCGAGCAGGTTGGTGCGGAGCACGCCGTCGACCACGTCGGTCGGCTGCTCCTCGAGGCGGCCGTAGGAGGCGACGCCCGCGCAGCTGACGACGGCGTCGAGGCGTCCGTCGCGGCCCTGCGCGGTCTCGACGAGGCGGGCCACGGCCGCGTCGTCCCCGACGTCGGTCACGACGGCGATGGCCGAGGCGGCGCCGGCGCGCACGCACGACTCGACGGCGCGGTCGAGAGCCGCGCGGTCGCGGGCGGCCAGCACGAGGTGGTGCCCGGCGGCGGCCAGCTGCTGGGCGACGCCGAGGCCGATGCCGCTCGAGGCGCCCGTGACGAGGACGACGGAGCCCGGGGCGAGGCCGGCGCTCACGCCCGACCCTCCGCGAGCAGGGCGAGGCGGCGCAGGCCCTCGACGTTGCGGACGCCGATGCCGACGCCGCGCAGCGGCTTCGGCATCAGGGTGCCCGGTCCCTTCACGGCGTCCTCCTCGAGGATGATGCGGGTGCCCGTGCCCTCCGGGCGCAGCGTGATGGTGATGCTGGCCTCCCCCATCGGCCAGCCGCGGGCCCGCAGGCGGAGCCGGGTGCCGGGCTCGACCTCCTTCACCACGGTCGCGTCGTCGATGAGGAGCGGCCAGGCGCCGAACGAGTGGTGGATGCGGGTGCCGACGGCCGGCCAGCCCTCGTCCACGCCACGGATGCGCGAGGCACCGACGACCCACAGCGGGTACAGCCAGCCGTCGGCCAGCACCTCCCAGACCTGTTCGGGCGTGGCGGTCGTGACGCGTTCGTTGCGTGCCATGCGCGCCCGGTACCCGTCGCCCTCCCGTCCACACGGAGTGTGAGGTGGTCGGCAGGCGCGGGGGTACGGCGGGGCCGCACGGGTCGGGGGTACGGCGGAGGCGGGGCCGCGCGGGGGCGGGGCTGCGCGGGTTGGGGCGGGCGCGGGATGATGGGCGGGTAACCCGCTGGAGAGGACGTCGATGTCGTCGAGCACCCCGCGGCGCCGTCGGCGCCGTCTCCTCGCGGCGGTCGTGGTGGTCGTCGTCGGGCTGCTCGTGCTCGACCGGGCGCTGCCGGGTGTCGAGGTGAGCACCGCCGGGGAGTCGAGCGCTCCCGCGCCCGGCGCCGACGTGTCGACGGGCTGGGTGCGGGTCGACCAGGCATTCCCCGAGGCCGCGCTGGGCGAGCTCGACACCCTCGTCGCCGGGCCGGCGAGCGGTGACGACGGTCCTCGCTTCTTCAACGTGTGGGCGTCGTGGTGCGGACCGTGCGAGCGCGAGCTGCCGATCATGGAGGAGTTCGCCCGCACCACGACCGACGTCACCGTCGTCGGGGTCTCGCGCGACGCCGCCCGCGACGCGGCCGAGGGTGTCGTGGCCCAGCACGGCCTGTCGTTCGCGAACTTCCTCGACGCCGACGAGCAGTTCGCGGACCAGGTCGGCACCGCCGTCGACCGCCGCTTCCTCCCCGCCTCGTTCCTCGTCGAGAACGGCCGCGTCACCTGGGCCCACCTCGGCGAGTTCCGCTCGCTCGAGGAGCTGCAGCGCGACGTGGCGCAGCGCCTCGGCACCTGACCGAGGCAGTTGGCGCAGCGCCGGTGGGCGAGGTGGGCGAGGTGGGCGAGGTGGGCAAGGTGGGCGAGGTGGCCGCGCGGCAGTGCGGTGGTTGAGGTGGCCGCGCTTGTCCGGTGGTTGAGGTGGCCGCGCTAGCGGCCCTCGAAGCCACGAGGGGTTGCCGAGCGTGGCTTCGAGGGGTTGCCAGAGCAACCCACCTCGACCACCGACAGATCCCGGTGGTCGAGGTGGCCGCGCTGGTCCGGTGGTTGAGGTGGCCGCGCGGCACTCAGGTGGTTGAGGTGGCCGCCCCAGCGGCCCTCGAAACCACGAGGGGGTCCCCGGGCGTGGCTTCGAGGGGTGGCCAGAGCAACCCACCTCAACCACCGACAGATCCCGGTGGTCGCGGTGGCCGCGGGGCGTCATCGGTGGTTGAGGTGGCCGCGCTAGCGGCCCTCGAAACCACGGTGCGGCTGAGGGGGGCTGCTCAGTTCCGCCGGGTGAACCTGAGCTTGCCGGTGCCGAGTGTCTCGGTGAGGTACGTCGGGTCGTGCGCCACGCGGTGGTGGCGCCAGCACAACAGCCGGCCGCGTTCGACGGTGGTGTGTCCGCCGCGTGACCACGGGTCGTCGTGGTGGGCCTCGCACCAGTGCGGTGGGGCGTCGCAGTCTTCGGCGGTGCAGCCCTGGTCGCGCAGGATCATGGCGACGCGCTGGGGCTTGGTGTGGAACCGGGCGGCCCGGCCCAGGTCGAGGACCTCGCTCTTGGTGCCGAGCACCGCCGGTACGAGGTCCGCCCCGCACGCGAGGCGTCGGGCTTCGCCGGGCGAGATGCGGTGGCCGGTGTCGAGCGACGCCGCAGCGAGACCACCGGTGAGGGTGTCGACCTGCATGGTGACCACGACGGTGGCGCCGGCACCGGCGACGTCCGGGAGGTCGGCGTCGCGCATCCGCTCGATCAGCTCGACGAACGCCTGGCCGCGCCGCTCCCAGGACGGTCTCCCGTCGGTCGAGACGTCGGCGGGGCCGCCCGTAGCCTCAGCGCGGACATGGTCGCGGCGGGGTGAGGAGATGGCGTCGAGCATCTTCGCGAACATCGCGCCGTGCATCTCCGGCACCGTGAACCGGCCGTGCACGCAACCCTGGCCGTCCTCGCGCATCGTCAACCGCACCTTCGCGGCGGCCTCGCGCTCCTCCCGCGCCAGCAGCTCCGCCTCACGCGCCTCACCCACCGCGGGCGCGACCACGTCGAGGATCCGCCGGCCCAGCACCCGAAGAGCCTTCGCCTCGTGCTCACGGGCGAACCCGACCAGCGTGCGTTCCGCCTCGTCCCTGATCTCCGCGGTGACGCCTTCGCCCAGGTCGTCCAGCGCCCGCACCACCACCTCGACCTGACCAGGCGAGACACCGCCGGAGATGCCCGCGGCGGCGAGGGCGCCGTACCGCTCCTGCGTGGCGACCGCGGCACGGACCCGACGGTGGGCCTCGGCGCGCGGGACGCGGGTGGCGTTCGCGAACCACACGGCGGTGGATGGCGCACCTGTCGCGTCCTCGACACGCACGTCGGTGGCGTGGGCGAGTAGCCGCGACTGGAGGGCGGCGAGGCGGTTCGCCTCGCGCTCCAGCGCGACCAGCGCGGCACCCGTCTCGACCGGGCCTGCCGTCAGGAGACCGGCCTCGAACCCGTCGTCGATGACAGCGCCGAGACGCGCGGCCACCCCGACGAGGGGGTGCAGCGCGGTCTCGGTCATGAACCCATCACACCAGGGACCACCGACAGTTCCGACCGGAGACGACACCTCTCCACAGGACGAGTTTCCGCAGGTCAAGACGGGTCCGCACTGACCCTCTCGACCCCGGTCGTGGTTTCGAGGGCCGCTAGCGCGGCCACCTCAACCACCGGAGCAGCGCCTGGCCTACTCGACGTGGTTTCGAGGGCCGCTAGCGCGGCCACCTCGACCACCGGAACAGCGCCTGGCCTACTCGACGTGGTTTCGAGGGCCGCTAGCGCGGCCACCTCGACCACCGGACCAGCGCGGCCACCTCGACCACCGATCCGGCTCGCGGTCACCCACACGACCGCCGATCCGCGCGACCCACGCGTTCGAACACTTGTTCTATTCTGCCCGTGTGCCGCACCCACCGCCCGGTCCCGGACCCGTCCGTCCCGCGCGGGTGCAGCACGTGTGGGTGGACCTCACGGGCCACTGGGTGCACCCGCAGGCGGGGCTGCTCATGATGTGGCGGCGCAGCCCGACGCGCCCGGGCGACTGGGACGCCTTCGTCGTCACCATCGACCAGGCGGCGCGGGCGCACGGCGGCTCGCCGCGCGCCGTGCTGACGTGGGTCGAAGCAGCCCACGTGCGCCCCGTCAGAGCAGCTCGAACCGGATCCCGGCCTGCTGGAGGCGCCCCGTGAGGTGGTCGCCCATGGCGGTCGCCGTGGTCACCATGCCCGCGGTCGGCGGGTTGTCGTCGAGCAGCAGGCAGAGCGCCGACTCGGCGAGCATCGTCGCGGTCTCGGTGTAGCCGGGGTCCCCGCCGCTGACCCGGGCGTGGACGGTGCGCCCACCGCCCTCGGCGACGACGTCGACCGTGAACCAGGAGCGCTCGCGGCGCCGCTCGTCCGGCCCGTTGCCCTCCCCCACCTTGCGCTGCAGCGCGCGCCGCAGCGGTCCGACCTGCGCGGCCGCGGCGAGCGCGGAGACACCGACGGCGCCACCGGCCGCGTAGCGCAGCGTCTTCGTGCCGGCGTAGTGGGAGTACGTGAAGTCCGGCCCGTACGCCGGGTCGGCGGCGGCACTGCGCACCACGACCATCGGGTCGATCGTCGGCAGCGGGAGCAGCCAGTAGCCCAGCACGGGATCGCGGTGCGGCTTGCCCGCGGACCCGCGGACGCGGCGACCCTCCGGCCGACCCTCGGCCTTGCGGCGCTCCGCGTGGGTGCGGCTCATCGTGCGCGCCCGGGCGAACTGCTCGAGCGCCGAGTTGAGCGTGCCGGAGGACGACGAGGCGGCGGCCCGCACCACGCCGCGCGCCCGGATCGGCACGTCGTCGGGCAGTTGGCGCACCGCGAACCGCACCCCCAGGTCGTGCGGGATGGAGTCGAAGCCGCAGGCGTGCACGATGCGGGCCCCGGACGCCTCGGCCGCGGCGTGGTGGCGCAGCCACACGTCGTCGACGAACTCCGGCTCGCCCGTGCTGTCGACGTAGTCGGTGCCGGCGGCGGCGCAGGCGGCGACGAGCGGCTCGCCGTACCGCAGGAACGGCCCGACCGTCGTCAGCACCAGGCGCGTGCGCTCCGCCATCGCCCGCAGCGACGCGGCGTCGGAGGAGTCCGCGACCACCAGCTCGGGGGCGGCGGCGGATCCCTCGGGCAGCCCGTCCCGCACGGCGGCGAGCCGGCCCTCGTTGCGCCCGGCCAGCGCCCAGCGCAGGTCGGCGGGGGCGTGGCGGGCCAGGTAGGCGGCGGTGAGGCGACCGGTGAAACCGGTGGCTCCCAGGACGACGAGGTCGAGCTCGCGGTCAGCGCGTTCAGGCATGGCTCCCAACCTACGACGCGGCGTACGTTGGGACCATGTGCCGCAACATCCGTCCGCTCAACAACTTCGAGCCGCCGGCGACCGACGACGAGGTGGCGGCCGCCGCCCTGCAGTTCGTGCGCAAGGTCAGCGGCACCACCAAGCCGTCGCAGGCCAACCAGGCGGTCTTCGACCGTGCCGTCGCCGAGATCACGGCCATCACCCGCCAGCTCGTGGACGACCTGGAGACGAACGCGCCGCCGAAGGACCGCGACGTCGAGGCCGCCAAGGCCCGCGCCCGCGCCGAGCTGCGCTACGCGCGCTGAGGCGCCGTGACCCCCAGCCCCACCCCGGCCACCACCCCGGCCACCCCGGCCGCCCCGGCCACCGCCGCGACGACCGGCCGCTCGGCCGCGCCCGAGCACCGCGGCGCCGCCCTCGACCTGCTCGCCGGCCGGCGCCTCGTCGTGCTCGGCGGCGCGGGCCTCTCGACGGACTCGGGCATCCCCGACTACCGGGGCCCGGTCGCCGAGGGCCTGCCCCCGCGCCCGACGCCGATGACCTACGGCGACTTCGTCTCCGGCGAGGCGGCCCGGCAGCGCTACTGGGCGCGCAGCCACCTCGGCTGGGCCCGCATGCGGCACGCCGAGCCCAACGCGGGCCACCACGCCCTCGCCCGGCTCGACCCCGAGCTGCTCGTCACCCAGAACGTCGACGGCCTCCACGAGGCGGCCGGCACCCGCCGGGTCGTCGCCCTCCACGGCCGCATCGCCGACGTCGTGTGCCTCGACTGCCGCCGTACGTCGACGCGCGTCGCCCTGCAGCAGCGGATGGCCGCGGCCAACCCGGGCTGGACCGAGCGGCACGCCGACGTGGAGGTCCGTCCCGACGGCGACGTGGCGCTGGAGGAGACCCGCGACTTCGTCGTCCCGCCGTGCGAGGCGTGCGGCGGGGTGCTCAAGCCCGACGTCGTCTTCTTCGGCGAGAACGTGCCCGCCGCGCGCGTGGAGCGGTGCTTCGCCGCCCTCGACGCCCTCGACCCGGCCGACGGCGCCCTCCTGGCGGTGGGCACGTCCCTGACCGTGATGAGCGGCTTCCGGTTCGTGCGCCGCGCCGCCAAGGCGGGCCTGCCGGTCGTCGTGGTCAACCGGGGGGCGACGCGCGGCGACGAGCTCGCGACGTACGCCGTGGAGGCGGGCTGCACGCCGTTCCTGGTCGACCTGGTCCAGCCCTGATCCGGCCCCGACCCAGCCCCGAGCCAGCCCCAGTTCCGATCCAGCCCCGGCCTAGCGCGCGGCGGCCATCGGCCCCGGCGAGGGCCGCCGGGCGGGCGGCGCGAGCCCCTCCTCGCGTGCCCGGCGCAGCAGCTCCTCGACGCGTGCGAGGTCGTCGTCGGAGCCGGGCTCGGCCGGCGCGGACGCGGGACTGCCCGGCCCGGTCGCCGGGCCGTCGAGCGCGAGGCGGTAGTAGGTCTCCTCGAGGTCGAAGTCGAGGTCGGCGACGTGCGCGGTGTGGAGCTCTCCCTGCTCGTCGCGCAGGACGACGGTCTCCCCGGGCTCCAGGCCACGGGTGAGGCGGGTGGCGCCGTGGGCCAGGACGACGCTGCGCGCGCGCCGCGCGAACGGCGAGAGAACGATGTCGATCGTCTCCACAGGTGGTCCTCCCGGCCGGCGAGGGGCCCTCACCCTCGGCGCCGACCTCAACGAACCGACCAGGTGGGGGTCACACCGGTCTGGACCACGCTCCTCCCCGCGGACGGGTGGCGTGCCGGGCCGGTGTTCGCGTCGCCCCTCACCCTCCCCGCGAGGGGCGACGCACGCACGACGCTACCGACGAACGACCGCCCCGACCTCAAGGGAACCTCTGGAAATCCTCCGTTCCCGCCCAGGACCGGCCCGACGGCGCTCAACTGCGGCGCACGAAGATGTGCTCGGCCGCCTCGGGGAAGATCTCGGCGGTCTCGCCGCCGGAGCCGACGAGCACGCCCTCGGAGGTGGCGACGACCGTGACGGTCTTGTCGGGCAGGGCGCCGACGCGGCGCAGCGCGCTCATCAGCGTCTCGTCCTTCTGCATCTCCTCGGAGATCCGCCGCACGTGCACGAGCGCCTCGCTCTCCCCGGCGACGGCCTGCAGCGACTCGACGCCCTGCATGAACTCCTCGGCCGACTGGACCTGACCCAGCTCGTCGAGACCCGGGATGGGGTTGCCGTACGGCGACTCGGTGGGGTTGTCGAGCAGCTCGAGCAGGCGCCGCTCGACGGTCTCGCTCATCACGTGCTCCCAGCGGCACGCCTCCGCGTGCACGAGCTCCCAGTCGAGGCCGATGATGTCGGTCAGCAGCCGCTCGGCGAGCCGGTGCTTGCGCATGACGCGCACGGCCAGGCGGCGCCCGTCGTCGGTGAGCTCGAGGTGGCGGTCGCCCTCGACGGTGAGCAGGCCGTCGCGCTCCATGCGCGCGACCGTCTGCGACACGGTCGGGCCCGACTGGTGGAGACGCTCCGCGATGCGCGCCCGCAGCGGGACGATCCCCTCCTCGACGAGCTCGTAGATCGTGCGCAGGTACATCTCGGTGGTGTCGATGAGATCGCTCACGAGACCCATTCTTGCCTACGGCGCCGACGGGCGCAGAACCGCGAGCCGGGGCCGCTCCTTCCGCCTCCTGGCAGGCTGGTCGGGTGCCCGCCGACCACACCGCCGACCACGCCGTCATGTGGTTCCGCCGCGACCTGCGTCTCGGCGACAACCCCGCGCTGCTCGCCGCCTGCGAGGCCGACGGGGTCCTCCCGCTCTTCGTCCTCGACCCGGCGCTGTGGGACCCGGCCGGGGTCTCCCGCCGGTCCCACCTGGGCGCCGCCCTGCGCGCCCTCGACGCCTCCCTGCGCGCCCACGACGCGCGACTGGCGGTGCTCCACGGGGACCCCGTCGAGCGGGTGGTCGCCGCGGCCCGCGAGGTCGGCGCCGCGACCGTCCACGTCAGCGCCGACTTCAACCCGTACGGCGCGGCACGCGACGAGCGGGTCGCGGAGGCCCTCGCGGAGCACGGCGTCGAGCTCGTCCGCACCGGCTCGCCGTACGCCGTCCCGCCGGGGAGCGTGCGCAAGGCCGACGACTCGGCGTACGCCGTCTTCACCCCCTTCTCCCGCGCCTGGGCCGACCACGGCTGGGACGCCCCGGCCCCCGCCCCCACCCGCCTGCGGGGCCTGACGCTGCAGGACACGGCGGACGTCCCCGAGGTGGAGCTGCCCGAGGGGCTGCGGCTGCCCGACGCCGGCGAGGAGGCCGCGGCGCAGCGCTGGGCGGCGTACGTCGCCGACCACCTCGACGAGTACGCCGAGACCCGCGACCGGCCCGACCTCGACGCGACCTCGAAGATGTCGGTGCACCTGAAGTGGGGCGAGATCCACCCGCGCACGATGCTGGCCGACCTGGGCCGCTCGGCCGGGCGGAGCCGCACCACCTACCGCACGGAGCTGGCGTGGCGGGAGTTCTACGCCGACGTGCTGCACCGCCGCCCCGACTCGGCCCGCCACTACCTGAGGCCCGAGTACGCCCAGATGGCCTACGAGTCGCCCGGCGAGGCGTTCGAGGCCTGGTGCGAGGGCCGCACCGGCTTCCCGATCGTCGACGCCGGGATGCGCCAGCTGCGGGGCGCCGGCTGGATGCACAACCGCGTGCGGATGATCACGGCCAGCTTCCTCGTCAAGGACCTGCACGTGGAGTGGCAGCACGGCGCGCGCCACTTCCTGCACTGGCTCGTCGACGGCGACCTCGCGTCCAACAACCACGGCTGGCAGTGGACCGCCGGCAGCGGCACCGACGCCTCGCCCTTCTTCCGGGTCTTCAACCCCACCTCGCAGGGCCGCAAGTTCGACCCGCAGGGCGCCTACGTGCGGCGCTGGGTGCCCGAGCTGGCGGGGCTGGGTGACGGCGCGGACGTCCACGACCCCGCCCCGGAGGACCGGACGGCGGTCGGCTACCCGGCGCCGATGGTCGACCACAAGGCCGAGCGCGTCGAGGCCCTCGACCGCTGGGAGGCCATCCGGCGCTGAGGGCGGCCTCCGCCGGCTCCCCGGCCTTCCGCGCTGTGCCACGATGGCGGGCATGGTCGCTGTGAACGATCCAAGCTCCCCGTCGACCCCCTCCCCCAGCACCTCGGGCGGCACCCCGGGCGGTTCGGCCGTGCCCGAGGACGGCGCCTGGTGGCGGCACGCGGTCGTCTACCAGGTGTACGTGCGCAGCTTCGCGGACGGCGACGGGGACGGGGTGGGCGACCTCCCGGGCATCACCTCGCGCCTGCCGCACCTGCGCGACCTCGGCGTCGACGCCCTGTGGATCACGCCGTTCTACACGTCCCCGCAGCGCGACCACGGGTACGACGTGGCGGACTACCGCGACGTCGACCCGCTCTTCGGCTCGCTCTCGGACGCCGACGACCTGCTGGCCCGGGCCCACGAGCTCGGCCTCAAGGTGATCGTCGACCTCGTGCCGAACCACACCTCCGACCGGCACCCCTGGTTCCAGGCCGCCCTCGCGGCCGGACCGGGCAGCCCGGAGCGGGCCCGTTACATGTTCGTCGAGGGCCGCGGCGAGGACGGCGACCTGCCGCCCAACAACTGGCCGAGCGTCTTCGGCGGTGATGCGTGGACCCGCGTCACCGAGGCCGACGGCACCCCCGGGCAGTGGTACCTCCACCTCTTCGACTCCACCCAGCCCGACCTGAACTGGCGCAACCCCGAGGTCGGCGACGAGTTCGAGTCGGTGCTGCGCTTCTGGCTCGACCGGGGCGTCGACGGGTTCCGCGTCGACGTCGCCCACGGCCTGTTCAAGGAGGAGGGCCTGCCCGACACCGAGCTGCCCGACCCGGACGCCGACGGCCCGGCATCGATGGTCGAGCTCGCCGGTCTCGACGAGCCGATGTGGGACCAGCCGGAGGTGCACGAGGTCTACCGCCGCTGGCACCGCGTGCTCGCCGACTACGACGACTCCCCGCGGGGCCGGCGCATGGCCGTCGCCGAGTCGTGGGCCCGCACCGCCGAGGCGATCGCCCGCTACGTGCGCCCCGACGAGCTGCAGCAGTCGTTCAACTTCCACTGGCTCTCGGCGGCCTGGTCGGCCGAGGAGTTCGCCGAGGTCGTCACCGAGACGCTTCCGTCGCTGCTGCCGTACGGCGCGACCCCCACCTGGGTGCTGAGCAACCACGACGTGGTGCGCCACGTGACCCGGTACGGCGGGGGCGAGCTCGGCCTGGCCCGGGGCCGTGCCGCGACCCTGGCGATGCTGGGCCTGCCGGGCTCGGCGTACCTCTACCAGGGCGAGGAGCTCGGCCTCGAGCAGGTCGAGGTCGCGCCCGAGGACCGCACCGACCCGTCGTGGTTCCGCACGAAGGACACGGCGAAGCCCGACATCGGTCGCGACGGCTGCCGGGTGCCGATCCCGTGGGGCGACGAGGAGCCGCCGTACGCCTTCGGGCCGGCGGCCGCCGGCAGCCAGCCGTGGTTGCCCCAGCCCGACGGGTGGGCTCCCCTCAGCGTCGCCGCGCAGACCGGGGCCGTGGGCTCGACGCTCGAGTTCTACCGCCGCGCCCTGGCCGCCCGCCGCACCTTCGCCCTGACCGCCGGCGAGGAGGTCGAGATCCTCGACGCCGGCGCCGACGTCTTCGCCTACCGCCGCGGGCCGCTGGTCTGCGTGCTCAACGCGGGCAGCGCGCCCGTGGGGCTGCCCGACGGGGTGGGCGCGCTGGTGCTGAGCAGCGGCGTCGACCCGACGGGCACCCTCGCGCCCGACACCGCCGCCTGGTTCCTCGACGACTGAGCTCCCGGCTAGACCTGGCGCTGCACCAGGGCGGGCTCGACGGTGGTGTTGTAGCGGGTCAGTCCCGCGACGAGGTCGGCGAGCTCCTCGTTCGTCCAGCCCGCCATCGCCCCGACGAAGCGTGACCGGCGGGCCGCGTTGACCTCCGCGAGACGCTCGCGGGCCATGTCGGTCAGCCCGAGCACCAGGGCCCGGGCGTCGTCCGGGTCGGTGGTCCGCTCGACGAGGCCGAGGTCCACGAGCTGGTGGACCGTGCGGCTCATGGCCCCCTTGTCGACCCCGAGCGTGCACCCGATGTCGGCCGCCCGCCCGGAGCCGTCGCGCGCGAGCTGGTCGAGCACGCCGTACCCCAGGGCCGACAGGCCCGGCGCCACGGCGTGACCGCGCTCGGCGACGCTGCGGCGCACGCGCCGCAGGAGCACCCAGATCTCGTGCTCGAGATCGCCGAGCACGGTCAGGTCGATGTCCGTCATCGTCGTGCGCCCACCTCGGTACGGCGCTCCCCGCCCCCCGCGGCCGGTGCGGCCGGGCTCGCGTCGGGAGCGGCGTCAGCCGCCTCCGGGGCGGAGGTCCCGTCGGAGGCCACGTCGAGCGTGGTGCGCAGCGGCACCTCGCGGATCGCCGAGACGAGCAGCAGGGCCACGACGGCGAACGGCACGGCCACGAGGAACAGCAGGGCGGTGGCGTCGCCGTACGCCCCCTGGAACACGTCGCGGACGGGGCCGGGCAGCGTGTCGAGGTCGGGCAGGGCCGTGCTGGAACCGCCGGCCTCGATGCCGAGGCGCGCGAGGCCGTCGGTCACGCTGTCCGCGACGCGGTGGCCGAGCAGCGCCCCGAGGGCGGCGACGCCGGCGGACCCACCGATCGAGCGGAAGAACGTGACGAGGGCGCTGGCCGCGCCCATGTCCCGCTGGGCCGTCTGGTTCTGCACGGCGAGCACGAGGTTCTGCATCGTGGCGCCCAGCCCGACGCCGAGGACGACCATGAAGGCGCCGATCCGCACCAGCGAGGTGGTCTCGTCGATGGTCGACAGCAGGCCCAGGCCGATGACGACGGCGACCATGCCGGAGACGAGGAACCGCTTCCAGCGGCCCGTCTCGGAGATGACGCGGCCGGTGACGACGCTGGAGAGGAAGAGGCCGACGACCATCGGGGTCGACATGAGCCCGGCGTGGGTCGGGCTCATGCCGCGGGCGATCTGGAAGTACTGCGACAGGTAGACCGTCGAGCCGAACATCGCGACACCGACCATGACGGAGGCCAGGGTGGCCAGCGTCGTGGTGCGGTCGGCGAAGAGGCGCAGCGGGATGATGGGCTCCGCGACGCGCTTCTCCACGACCACGGCGGCGGCGAGCAGGAGCAGACCGCCGACGACCATGAGCGCGGTGGTGGGCGAGGCCCAGTCGAACTGGTGGCCGGCGAGCGAGACCCAGGCGAGCAGCACCGAGACGCCGCCGACGATGAGCAGGGCACCCGGGTAGTCGATCCGCGTCCGGGAGCCGCCGGCGCGCGGGGCGGGGGCGGGCAGGTGCAGCGTGCGCTGCAGCACGACGAGGGCGACCAGCGCGACGGGGACGCCGATCCAGAAGGTCCAGCGCCAGCCCAGGCCGGGCGCGTCGACGACGAAGCCGCCGATGAGCGGGCCGCTCACTGTCGCCATCGCGAAGACGGCGCCGATGTAGCCGGAGTAGCGGCCGCGCTCGCGCGGGGTGACGATCGAGGCGATGACGACCATGACGAGGGCGGTCATGCCACCGACGCCGAGGCCGGTGACGGCGCGGGCGGCGATGAGCGCGCCCATGTCCTGCGCGAACCCGGCGGCGACCGAGCCGACGATGTAGGTCACGAGCGCGACCTGCACGAGGCGCTTCTTGTCGACGAGGTCGGCGAGCTTGCCCCAGATGGGCGTGGACGCGGTCATCGTCAGCAGGGTGGCGACGACGACCCACGTGTAGCCGGCCTCGCCGCCGTCGAGGTCGACGACGATGCTCGGCAGAGCGTTCGTCACGATGGTCGAGGAGAGCATCGCGACGAACATCGCGAGCAGCAGGCCCGACATCACGGTGAGGATCTCGCGGTGCGTCATGGGCACCTCGGCGCGGACCTCGGGGTCGACCGGTGAGTGGGGGTGGGTGGCGGTCGGTTCCTCGACCGCCCGGGACGGCTTCGTCACCATGGGCAGGACCTTCGTTCTCTCAGCGTCAGGGACCGCGGGAGGGGCACGCGGCGTTGGTTGTCATCTGCAACCATACGCCGATGGTTGCAGATTGCAACCAATGACGCTGTGACCTGCCCCTCGGACCGACCGTCCGCCGTACCGGACCCGCCGCTCGCCGCCGCGCCACCTCCTCCCGGCCGCCCGGACGGGACAAACGGGCGGCGACGGGTCAGAGTGGGGTCCATGACGACGTCCTCGGTGCGCGTGTTCCTCGTCGACGACCACGAGGTGGTGCGTCGGGGCCTCCGCGCGCTGCTGGAGTCCGACGGCGACCTCGAGGTCGTGGGCGAGGCCGGCACCGTCGCGGCCGGCCTCGAGGGCATCCTCGCGACCAGGCCCGACGTGGCCGTCCTCGACGCGCGTCTGCCCGACGGCTCCGGCATCGAGCTGTGCCGGGAGGTGAAGGCGGCGACGGAGGGCATGCGGGCGCTCATCCTCACGAGCTACGACGACGACGAGGCGCTGCAGAGCGCGGTCCTCGCGGGCGCGGACGGCTACGTGCTGAAGGAGATCGGCGGCAGCTCGCTGCTCAGCGGGGTGCGCGCCGTCGCCAGCGGGCACTCGCTCATCGACCCGATGGTGGCGATCCGCGCGATGGAGCGGCTGCGAGAGAGCACCCAGCGCGGCGCCGACACCGACGCGTCCGCCCTCACCCCGCAGCAGCAGCGCATCCTCGCTCTGGTCGGCCGGGGGATGACGAACCGCGAGATCGCCGACGAGCTCTTCCTGTCGGAGAAGACGGTGAAGAACCACATCACCCACCTCCTCGCGCGCCTGGGGGTGAAGCGCCGCACCCAGGCCGCGCTCATCGCCGCCCAGATGCGGCTGACCGACCCGCCGCCCCCGCGCCGCTAGCGCAGGAAGTCGACGAGGCTGCGCTGCAGGTACGACGGGGCGCGCGCCGCACGGGCGCGCCGGCGCTCGCGCAGGTCGACGACGGTCGCGAGGCCGGCGTCCGTGCCGGCGACGCCGTCGGCGGCCCCGGCGTCGCGCCACGGCGGGTCGAGCACCAGGACGTCCCCGCCCTCCCCCGGCGGACTCCCAGGGGTACGTCGCCCACCGGGCCCGTCGGTCGGACCTGCGCCCGCGGCGAGGACCGCGCCGTCGGCCGCGGCGCCATCGAGCCCGTCGCCGCGGCCCGCGGCCTCCAGGGTCGCGATCGCCCGGGTCTGCGCGACGAGGGCGATGCGGTGCTCGCCGAGGAGGTGGCGCCACGGTTCCGGTGCGCCGGCGGCGAGCTCGCGCAGCGACGCCCCGGACGCGAGTCCCAAGCCGGCGGCGAGGTCGTCGGCGACGACGGCGCGCAGCAGCTCGGTGCCCCGCAGGGTCGCGAGCACCGCGTCCGTCTCCCCGGTCCCCGCCGCGGCGCCACCGGTCCGGCCGGCACCGCCGTCGGCGAGGGCCCGCCCGGTCGCCGCGAGCTCGTCGGCGAGCGCGTCGAGGAGGTCGCGCTCGCGCCAGAGGATCATCCAGAGCTCCTCCACACCCACCTCCTCGCTCCACGGGCACGGCCCACCGGGCCGGGTCGCGTCCGTCGCGACCCCCCTCCGATCGGCGTCGTCGCCGTCGCCCTGAGGGGTTCGGTCGACCTCCTGCGGGGCGATCCGACCGCCGCCCTCGGCAGTCGGGGTGCGGCGCGGCGTCCAGGGCACGCCGCCGGACCCCTTGAGCCCGTCTTGAGGTTCGCTTGCACGGGCCTTCGGGCGGACCGGGACCGGGACCTCCTGCATGACCATCCCGGACTAGCCGGTCCGGGACGAAGGTCCCGACCCGCGCGCCGCTTCAGCCCGATTACCACGCAGGGTGGTGCTTCTCGCGCCGGACGCGCCGACGATTGACTCATGAGCCCGAACGCAGCCCACGACCAGGAAGCGCTGGTCACGTCGCACGTCGCCCTGGTCGGCCACATCGTCCGCGAGACGATGGCGCGCGTCCCGGCCCACGTCAGCCGCGACGACCTCACCTCCGCCGGCCTGACCGCGCTCGTGCAGGCCGCGCAGGGTTTCGAGGAGGACCGCGGGGTGCCGTTCACCCGGTACGCCGCCCGGCGCATCCGCGGCGCGATCCTCGACGAGCTGCGCAGCGTCGACTGGGCCTCGCGCTCGGTGCGCCGGCGCGCCCGGGACCTCGACGAGACCCGCGCGCAGCTGGCCGCCACCCTGGGCCGCCCGGCGCGCGCCGAGGAGGTGGCGACCGAAGCGGGTCTCTCCGTCGCCGAGGTCGAGTCCAACGACGACGACATCGCCCGGGCCCAGGTGCTCTCGCTGCACAGCACCACGGGAACCGCGCTCGAGGACACGCTGGTCAGCACCGCCGCGACGCCCGAGGAGCTCGTGGAGGACCGGGAGCAGCTGCAGTACCTCGTGGCGGCCGTCGCCGAGCTCCCCGAGCGCCAGCGCGTCGTGGTGGAGGGCTACTTCTTCGCCGAGCGCCCGATGGCCGAGATCGCGGCCGAGCTGGGCGTCAGCGAGTCCCGCATCTCCCAGATCCGCGCCGAGGCCCTCGTGCTCCTGCGTGACGCCTTGCACCACGCCCTCACGCCCGAGCTCGTGCAGCCGGCCGCGCGACCCGGGGGCTGCGCCGCCCGTCGACGCGACTCCTACGTCAGCGCCGTGATGGCGCGCCACGCGGCGAGCTCCGGTCGCCCGCCCGCCGTGCTGGCGGTCTGACGCCGACCCTGCCCCGGCCGTGGCCGGGTCAGTGGTCGCGCAGCATCTCGATGAGCTCGGCCTTGCGCTTGCCCGAGTAGCCCGACAGGCCGAGCTCCTTCGCCCGTCCGCGCAGGTCGTCGACCGTCCACTCGTCGTACGACGGGGACGAGCCGCCCCGCTTGCCCACCGTGCTGGCCCCGTCGCGCGCCGTTGCGTTCGCGATGCGTGCCGCCTTCTCCTTGGACGCGCCGTCGTCGCGCAGGTCCTCGTACAGCTTCTTGTTCTTCACGCTGGGCCCGGGGTCACGCTTCTTCTCGGTCGCCACGGCGTCCTCCTTCGTCGCTGTCGCAGGTGGTCCCGACCGTAGCGCGCCCGTCGAGCCGGACTGCCGGATCGCGTCCCTCACCACCTGGTGGTCCGCGGCGCCGACCTCGAGGAAGCCCGGACGGAAGACCACGCCCCACCCCGGGGCGTCGCGGACGAACGACAGCCGGCCGAGCAGCCCCTGCACCTCCGGCTCCCCGCCGGCGTCCAGCTCGACGTCGACGAACCACGAGCCGTGCACGTCCCCCTCGACCTGGTACGGCGCCTCCCCCCGGACGAACCCCGCCGCCGTGAAGCGCCGTACCGGCGGGCCGGCCTTGTTGCGCTCACGGGGGGAGTAGACGACCACGCCGTCCCCCGCGGCGGTGCGCCGCAGGCGTCCCTCCCCGGTGGCGGACAGGCGCAGCCGCCCCTCCGTGCGGGCGCGCAGCGCGTCCTCCCGGCTCAGCACGAACAACCAGTGACGGGCGGGGCGCTCGGCCCCGGCGACGTCTGCCGACATCAGCGTCTCCTCCGACTCCGCGGCGCACGGTGCGCCGCGGGCCACCCATGCTGACCCGGCGCGGCCCGGGCCGGTGGCGCGCCGACCGGCCTGGGGACGACGACCCCGCGACGCCGGGCTGTGGACGTTTCCCGGCCCTGTGGAGGAGCGGTCGCGCCGGTGGTCGCGCCCGCCGACGCTGGGTGCCATGACGGACGACCAGCACTCCCGGCCTCACCGACCCCCGAGCTCGCCACCCCCCGGCTCACGGGCCGACCCCCGGCCCGACGGCCGGTTCCCACCCCCCGGTGCTCCGCCTCTCGTGGTGCGCACCCAGGGCGACCTCGAGCGCGCCTGGACCCGCCTGATGAGCCCGTCGGGCTTCTCGGCGGCGGCGCTGTGGATCGGGTTCGTCGACGCCGAGACCGACGTCCTCCTGGAGCAGCTCGTGGAGGTCAGCGACCTGCCCGCGCGCATGGACCCCGACGACGTCGAGTCGGTCGCCGTGCTCCTGCGCCACCTCGACGCGACCGTCCTCGGCGGCTCCCACCGGTTCGCCTTCCTGGTGGCGCGCCCGGGCCCCGACGTCGTGACGGACCAGGACCGCGCGCACGCCCGCGGCCTGCTCGACGCCTGCGCCCGGGCGGGCACGAGCCACGAGGTCGTGCACCTCGCCACGGACTCACGGGTGCGCCCCGTGCCGCTCGACGACGTGGCGCCCGGGTGAGCCCACCCCCGGCCGACCCCGCCCCAGGCCGACCCCGCCCCCGGCCGGGCCTGCGACCTCAGCGCCGCTCGAGCAGCGTGACGACCTCGTGGTGCGCGGTGTGCGGGAACATGTCGAGCAGCCGGGCGCGCACGGGCCGCAGGGACGGCATGGCCTCGAGGTCGCGGGCGAGCGTGCGCGCGTTGCAGCTGGAGTAGACGACGTGACGCACCGACGAGGCCTCGAGCCAGGCAGCGAGCCGCTCGCCGATCCCCCGCCGCGGCGGGTTCACCACGACGAGGTCCGGCGCCGCCCCGTCCTCGAGCGCGCTGGTGGCGTCGCCGGCCAGGAAACGGGCGTCCAGGCCGAGCTCGCGGGCGCTGCGGGTGGCGCTCTCGACGGCCGCGGCGCTCACCTCGACGCCCACCACGTCGCGGCCGCGGCCCGCGACGTGCAGCGCGAACCCGCCGACGCCGCAGTAGAGGTCGGCGACGCTGCTCGGCGCCGCCTCGTCGACCCACGACCGTCCCTGGCGGTAGAGCGCCGCGGCGACCTCGGTGTTGGTCTGGAAGAAGCTCTGCGGCAGCAGGTGGAGGTCGACGTCGTTGACCCGCATGCGCAAGGACGCCTCGTCGGTCAGCACGAGCTCCCGCTCGCCCTCGAGCACCGCCTTGTGCTCGGGCTGCAGGTTGACCGACACCACCCGCGCCCCGGGGACGTCGGCGAGCAGCGCCGGCAGGTGCTTGCGCAGCCGGCTCACCGCCTCCTCCGAGCGCAGCACGAACCGCACCATGAGCTCGCCGTCGGGCGAGCTCGTGACGAGGAGGTGCTTGAGCTCCCCGCGGCGGGTGCTCACGTCGTACGGCGCGACGCGCGCCCGTGCCACCGCGTCGGCGAGCGCGGGCAGCGCGGCGACGATCGGGGTCTCGTGGAGGGGGCAGTCGCGCAGGTCCACCCCGTGGCCCCGGGGGTCCAGGATGCCGAGCGTGGGCGCGTCGACGCTGCCCCCGACGACCATCTTGGCCTTGTTGCGGAAGTGCGCGGTGCGGCTGCGGACGGTCGGCTCCCAGACCAGGTCCGCACGCTCGCCCACGAGGGCCCGGACCTCGTCCTCCAGCGCGCGCACCTGCGCGTCGTACGAACGGCTCAGCCACCCGCACGAGCGGCAGCGGCCGGTGTCGAAGTGGCCGCAGGGCGTGCCGCGTGACAGCAGGTCCGTCCGGACGCCCGCCGCTGCGTCCCCGCCGTCCGTCCCGACCACCCGGCGACGGTAGCAAGAGCGCGGGTCGCGGGCGCGATCGCGCATCACGGGGGCCGCCGGGTGCCATGCTGCCGCCATGCCCGTCCTCGTCGCGGCCCTCGTGGTCGGCCTCGCCCTCGTCGGCCTGGTCGCGCTCGTCCTCGGACTCGTGCTCCTCGCCCACCGTCCCCGCAGCGGCCGCCGACGCCTACCCCTCGCTGCGGCGCTGCTCGTCCTCGGGGTCGCCGCCCTCGTGGTCTCCGAGCTGGGGCCCCGCCAGCTCGCCGAGTCGCTGCCCGCCGAGGACGAGTGCCTGCCCGCGGGGATCGACGTCGACCTGAGCGCCGTCCCCGTGGCCGTGCAGCTCCTCGGCGGTCGGGTCGAGGGCACCGCCCGCCTCGACGAGGCCGGCCTCCAGCGCTTCGTCGAGGAGCAGCTCGAGGGCTCGGCGTTCGCCGGTGCCGACCCCACGGTCGACCTCGGCGGCGGCGAGGTCACCCTCGAGCTGGCCTACGACGCCGTGCTCGGCTCCATCCCGCTCTCCGCCAGCGTGGTGCCGTCCCTCGAGGACGGCGCGCTGGAGCTGACCCCGTCGGGTGTCTCCGTCGCCGGTGTCGACACGCCGGGGTGGATGGTGGACGCCGTCGTGACCCTCGGGCTCGACGAGACCCTCGCCGAGGCGATGGCCGGCGACGGTGCCTGCGGCGCGGGGCGCGACGGGGGCGACGGCGGTGACGGCGACGTGCGGCTCGACGACGTCGTGGTCACCGAGCGGCTCGAGGTGGCGTTCACCGTCCCGGTCGGCTGAACCTGTCGCGCGGGTCCAGGCGGCGCGTGCTTTCTGCCAGTTTTGGTGTAACACTCCCGGTGTCACATTCGGCTCCAGGAGGTACGTCAGGTGTTCTCCCCGCTGGTCCACACCCGCCAGGGCTCCGGTGAGCCGGTCGTGCTCATCCACGGCATCGGTCACCGCCGCCAGGCCTGGGGTCCGGTCTTCGACCGGCTCGCCGAGCGGTACGACGTGATCGCCGTGGACCTCGCCGGCTTCGGTGAGTCACCCGCGTTCCCGGCCGGCGTGCCGTACACGATGGACGTGGCCTGCGAGCACCTCGGCGAGCAGTTCGCCGCCTGGGGCATCGAGCGCCCCCACGTGGTGGGCAACTCCCTCGGCGGGGCGATCGCCCTCGAGCTCGGCGCCCGCGGTCTGGCCCGGTCGGTCACCGCGCTGAGCCCGGCCGGCTTCTTCGGTCGCTTCGACCGGTACCAGGCGCTCGGTATCCTCTCCGTGCTCCGGCTCGTGGCCCAGCTGCCCGACCGCTGGCTGGCCGCCGCCGCCCGACCGGCGCTCGGACGCCGGCTCATCGGCCTGGCGCTCTACGCCCACCCCGAGCGGCACGACCGCGACCGCACGTACGGCGACGCGCTGGCCCTCAAGCACTGCGAGGGCTTCGAGGCGGTGGCGAAGGAGGGGCTCGACTACGAGTTCCGTCTGGACGTCACGGTGCCGACGACCGTCGCCTGGGGGACGAAGGACCGCATCCTCCCCTACCGCCAGTCCGCGCGGGCGCGCCACCGCCTGCCGCAGGCCCACCACGTGCCGCTGGTCGGCGCGGGGCACGTGCCGATGAGCGACAGCCCCGACGAGATCGTCGCCCTGGTCGACGCCACCGTCGGCCGCGCCCGCACGGGCGCCGCGGCCTGAGGGTCCCCGACCGCTCTGCCACCCTGGTGCGGTGACCCCGCCCTGGCCGTTGCCCCACCGCGCCGACCTGCGTGACCGCCTGCTGGCGGCGTACGCCGACGGGCGCGGCTACCACGACGTGCGGCACCTCACCGAGGTGCTCGAGCGGCTCGCGGAGCTGGGGTGGGCCGAGGACCGGGTGGTGACGCTCGCGGCCTGGTTCCACGACGCGGTGTACGACGGGCGACCCGGGGCGGAGGAGCGCTCGGCGCAGCTGGCGGAGTCCGAGCTGGCGGGGGAGGAC
The DNA here is from genome assembly GCF_030466625.1 of Nocardioides sp. ChNu-153. Lineage (GTDB taxonomy): Bacteria > Actinomycetota > Actinomycetes > Propionibacteriales > Nocardioidaceae > Nocardioides. Next base: position 2,095 of record NZ_JADEVT010000023.1, on the reverse strand, counting down.
GTCGACCACCACGAGGTGGCCCGCCTCGTGCGGGTCACGGCCGACCACACGACCGCCCCGGGGGACGCGCGTGGGGCCGCCCTCTGCGACGCCGACCTCGCGATCCTCGCCGCGCCGGCGGCCCGGTACGCCGCGTACGTCGCCGGCGTGCGCCGGGAGTACGCCGCCGTCGCCGACGCCGACTTCCGACGGGGCCGTCTCGCGGTGCTGGAGGACCTGGCGGGGCGCCCCCACCTGTTCCGCACGGCGTACGCCCGCGAGCACTGGGAAGCGTCGGCCCGCCGCAACCTGGCCGCCGAGATCAGGGACCTGGGCGGCGCCTGAGCAGGTTCACCGGGGGCGCTTGGGTCGGCGCAGTCCGGCTCGGGCCAGCCTGCGCACCAGGTCGCGCGGCCGCACGACCTCGGCACCTGCCGCGACCGCGGCGTCGAACAGCGAGTCCGGGACGTCGTAGTGGTCCCGGTCGAAAGCCCGCGGCGGCACCCCGAGGGCAGCGGCGAAGGCGTGCAGCTCGTCGTACGACGTGTCGGAGACCAGGTGCGACCACCAACGGTCCCGCCACTGCACCTGCGGCGGGTCGATGAGGATGGCCACGAGAGCAGCGTAGGGCTCGGACGCCGGGGACGGAGCGGTCGGTGCCCTGCGGGGGCACCGACCGGGGCGTCACTCGCCGGAGCGGTCCAGCTTCTTCTCCAGGGCGGCGGCCCGCTCGCCGGCGTCGGTGACGTCGTCACCGTCGATGGCGTGGGTGCGGTGGAACCACTCGAGGGCGTCCGAGTCCCGGCCGGCCGCGAGCAGGGCCTCGGCGTAGACGTACCGCAGCCGCACCACCCAGGCCGCGCGGGTCTTGTTGTTGAGCGGCGCCTGCTCGAGCGTGCGCAGCGCGGCGTCGTGCTGGCCCAGGTCGAGGCGCGCGCCGGCCTCGACGATCGTCATCTCGGCCTTGGCCTCGACCGGGAAGCCGGCGACGGACGGGCTGTGGGCGAGCTTCAGCGCCTGCTCCGGCTGGCCCAGGGCGCGGTGGCAGTCGGCCATGATCGGCAGGTACGCCGTCACGCCGTTCATCCGCTTGGCGGCCCGCAGCTCGGCGAGCGCCTCCTTGTAGTGCCCGGCTGCGTAGGCCGCCTCGCCCACGGCCTCGCGCACCATCGCCAGGCGGGCAGCACGCGCCCGCGCGGCCAGCGTGTGCTGGTACGCCGTCTCCGGGTCGGTGTCGATGAGGCGGCTGGCCGCCACGAGGTGACGCGCGACGCGGGCCGCGAGCTTCTCGGGCAGGCCCTTCAGCTGCGCGGCCAGGTTGCGGTCGAGCTCCTTGCCGGTGATGTCGTCCTCGAGCGGGGGGCCGTCGTACACGGCCTGGTCGACCGAGCGCTCGACGCGGTCGCGCTGCTCGCCGGACCGGTAGGGGCGGTCTGCGCGCGGGCCACCGGGCCCACCCGAACGACCCGCACCGGGGCCACGTCGGTCGCCACCGCGGGGCGCGCCGCTGCGCGCTCCCCCGCCGCTGCGGCCCTCTCCGCCGGCACCGGGACGGCCGGAGCCGCCACCTCCGGGGGTACGACGCGGCCCACCCGACGCGGCGCCGTCCTTGCCGCCGCCACCGCCGTAGCTGCGGCCACCGCCGCCGGCCGAGGAGCCACCGGAGGACGAGCCTCCCGGTCGCCCGCCCGGGCGCTGGGGCCGGCCGTTCCCGCCGCCACCCTGGCGGGGGCCACCGGAGGACCGACGTCCCTTGCTGCTGTCGTCTGCCACGGCTGTCTCCTCGTACGTCGCGATCAGGGCGCTCGCGACGCCCCAGAAAAGAGACTAGGGGCTGTCACGACGCGGTGCGTCGTGACAGCCCCTAGGAAAGAATGTCCGGCGGCGTCCTACTCTCCCACGACCTCCCGGTCGCAGTACCATCGGCGCTGAGAGGCTTAACTTCCGGGTTCGGAATGGGACCGGGTGTTTCCCTCTCGCTATGACCGCCGTAACTCTATTGACTTACACATCCCCGCATCTCGTCCCCACCGGTCAAGTGTGGGGGCAGCGGGATGGTGTGTTGTCTCAGACACCAGACAGTGGACGCGAACAATAACAAGCAGCATGACGATTG
>NZ_JADEVT010000022.1 GCF_030466625.1 Nocardioides sp. ChNu-153 | reverse complement strand
GGTTCGTGGGTGGGCTCGCCGGCCCGTCGGGCGGCGAGCCGCTGGGGCGACCGGTCGGCGGCGCGACCGGCGCGTCGGGCGGGCTGACCGGCGGGACGACCGGCGGGGTGACGGCGACGGGGGGCCGCCGGTCGCGGTCGGCGGCCGCGCGGGCGCCGGTGGCGGTCGCGGGCGGGCGGGTGCTCGACAGCCGCGTCGGGGCGACGCGCTCGTCGTAGCGGGTGAGGTCGTCGATGCGCCCGTCGGCCCGCACGACGAGCCCGGCCTGCGCGCCCGGCACGTTGACGACGAGGTTGCCGTCGTCGACGACGAGCTCGGCGTCGCGGTCGCCGGGGACGGGGATGTCGCGGGCGGCCCGCTGGCCGGTGCGGTCGAGCACGACGATGCGGCCGTCGCCGTCGCACGGCACGTAGACGAGGGAGCGGTGCACGGCCGGGCGGCCCGGCTTGCCGCAGCCGATGCCGCGGAGGTCGACCTCGCGCAGCTCGCCGGACCCGACGATCACCAGCGACCCGGTCTGCGGAGCGGCCACGGGGGAGAGGTCGGCGGGCGCGTCGTCGGGGGCGAGGAGCGTGCCGTTGAGGGCGGGGGCGTCGGCGACCACGTCGCTGCCCGTGCCGACCTGCACGACGATGCCCGCGTCGGGGCCGAAGACGGTCACCCCGGCGGGGTGCGCGACGAGCACCGAGCCCTCGCCGGCGTACTCGACCTGCCGGCTGTCCTCGGTGACGAAGCGCCGCTCTCCGTCCGACCAGCGCAGCTGCGACAGCCGGCCCGTGGTGTCGATGACCCAGACGATGCCCTCACCGTCGATGGTCGCGTCGGCCAGGCCCTCGGTGGCGACCCAGCGCTCGCCGATCGCGTCGGTGGTCGAGGGGTCGATGCGCGACACGGTGCCGTTGGCCCGGTCCACGAGGAACGCGGCCCCGTCGTGGAGGAGGAGGTCGGAGGCGTTGCCCGTGGCGACGCGGCGCTGCCCGGAGACGAGCACGGAGGCCAGGTCGATCGAGAAGACCTCGCCGGTCGTGCGGTTCGTGACGAAGAGCCGGCCGTCGGCCTGGCTGACGTCGAGGTCCTCGCCGGGCGCGCCGACGGCCAGCCGCTTCTCGGGCCGGCCGGTCGCGGGGTTGACCTGGATGACCTCGCCGGTCGGGTCGTCGCTGATCCACGTGAGGCCGTCGGTGATGTCGACGACGGTGCGCGAGAGGCCCTCGCCGAACGCGAGGCCGGCCACGAGGGAGGCGGCCACGACGACCACCGACAGCTCGGCGCTGCCGCGCGAGCCGCGGCGGGCGGACCCGCGCCGGCGCTCGTCGCGCCGGCCGGCGGGCAGGAGGCGGCGCGCGCGGTCGAGCAGCGACCCGCCCGTGCCCGGGTCGGTCCCCGCGTTCGTGCCCGCTGTCGGCTGCGACGTCATCCCCGTCCCTCCTCGTCACCCTCGCCGGCCACGAGCTGCGCGACCGTCGCGGCGCCGCTCTCGCACCACAGGCCTCGGCCCGGGCCCGCGAGCGGCTCCAACGTCTTCGTGGGCACGGAGACCCCGAGCACGTCGCCCTCGTTCCACTCCGGGTGGAGCAGGAACCCGCGGCGGCGCTGCTTCAGGGCCGTGACCAGGCCCGGCTGGAGACCGGGTCGTCGTGCCTCGGCGACGTCGACCGACGCCACCAGGGCCACCCGTCCGGCCGCGGTGTCGAGGATCTCCAGCAGCCGGGCACGGGCGGTCTTGTGGGCGTCGTCCGTGCAGGCAGTGTCCCACCGCTGGACGTCGTCGACCACGGTCAGCACCCAGGAACCTTCCGTCCCGGGAGGAGCCGCGTCCGCGGCCGTCAGGGCCTCCTCGACGCCGGCCACGGCGGCCGGCAGGTCGTCGCACCACACCACCCGCGGGGGTACGTCGGAGCGCCGGGCCAGCTCGACCACCCCGCGCAGCGCGCTGGTGCGACCGGTGCCGCCGCGCCCGGCCACGAGGACCGGCCCGCCGAGCAGGTCGACGGTCAGCACGGCGACCGCGTCGGCGTCGACCGCGAGCGGGACCCGGGCGCCCGTGGGCGACGGCAGAGCGCCGGAGGGCAGGTGGCCCGGCATCGGCGGGACGGCGGCGCCGGCGCGGCCCGCGGTGGCCGGGGCCAGCCGGTCGGCCACCGCGCGGATCAGGTCGGCCTGCTGCGGCGTGCCCGCCCCGCCGGTCGTGGCCACCTGGAGCACCTGCTTGCCCAGCAGGCCCGTGCCCGGCGTGGTCTCGGCGTCGAGGACGTTCCCGGGCGCGCCGAGCATCAGGTAGTCGTCGTTCGTCGTCATGCGCAGCACGACGCGACGGCCGAAGGACGCTGCGATCGCCGTCGGCACGCCCGTACGGCCGGGCGCGGTCGCGATGACGTGCACGCCCACGCGCCGCCCGTTCTGCAGCACGTTCTGGAGGAGCTCGACGTGGTCGCGGGCCAGGCCGCCGGCCTTCTCGAACGACTCCAGCAGCGACGGCAGGTTGTCGAGCAGGAGGTAGACGCGGGGGAGCACGTGCCCGGCGCGGGCCAGCTCCTCGAGGTCCGCGCACCCGTTGGCGGCGAGCGCGGCGCTGCGGTCGGTGACGGTGCGACGCAGCAGCCGCACGAGGCGCAGCACGCGCCCCTGCTGGGTCTCGCCGACCACGGCCTCCACCGTGGGGAGGCCGGCGAGTGCCGACAGGCCGCCGCCGGCGTAGTCCACGGCGTACACGTAGGGCGCCACCCCGTGCGTGCTCGCCGCGTCCCCCAGCGACGCGGTGATCGCCGCGGTTCGCAGCAGCTCGGTCTTGCCCGAGCCCGACGCCCCGTGCACGAGCACGTGGCCCACCGCGGACAGGTCGAGGTCGAGGCGGGGCTGGCGCTGGTGGGCCGGGTCGTCGATGCCACCGAGGTGGAGGTGGCCCGAGGGCCGGGTCGCGGCCTCGCGGACGAGCTCGTCGGCGTCGAGCAGCAGCTCGGCGGGGAGCGGGGGCAGCCACGGCTTCGGGGGCGCGGGCACCCCGGAGCGGCGGAACGCGGTGACGATCGTGCTGACGCAGCGCTCGAGGTCGGTGCGGGGGTGCAGGCGCGCCTCGGTCGTGGTGTCGGCGCGCGCGGCGCTCGCGGCCGTGAACGCCCCGACCGTCACCGCCGCCCCGGTGCCGTCGATCGGCTGGCGCGCGCCGGTCCACGCCGACTGCACGAGCTCCGCCGTACCGTGCCCCGTGCGGCGCAGCCACGCCCGGCCGGGGGTACGCCGGGACAGGTGCGCGGCGTCGGGGGCGTCGATGACGTCGCGGGAGTCGTCGGGGGCCGAGACGCGCAGCGCGATGCGCAGGTCGGTGTTGGCCCGGATGTTGCCGGTGACGACCCCGGCGGGCCGCTGGGTCGCGAGCAGCACGTGCATCCCGAGCGAGCGGCCGCGCTGGGCGATGTTGACCATGCCGTCGACGAAGTCGGGCACCTCGGCGGTGAGCGCCGCGAACTCGTCGACGCAGATGAGCAGGCTCGGCGGCGCCGCCTCGGGGTGCTCGCGCTCCAGCTGGGTGAGGTCCTTGACGCCGTACTGCCCCAGCAGGTGCTCGCGGGCGGTGATCTCGGCGCCGAGCGAGGTGAGCGCCCGCTGCACGAGGGCCGGCGTGAGGTCGGTGATGTAGCCGACCGTGTGCGGCAGGTCGGCGCACTCGCGGAACGCGGCGCCGCCCTTGTAGTCGACGAGCAGGAAGCTGATGCGGCTCGTCGGGTTGTTGAGCGCCAGCGAGCAGATGAGGGTCTGCAGCAGCTCGGACTTGCCGGAGCCGGTCGTGCCCGCGACGAGGCCGTGGGGTCCGTCGTCGCGCAGGTCGATGGTGACCGTGCCGTCGACGCCCGCCCCGATCTGCGCCCGCAGCCCGCGGCTCGCGCTCCAGCGGCGCAGCACGGCGTCGGAGTCGTCGAGGTCCTGCAGGTCGCCGCTGACCTCGGGCAGCCGCACGACGGCCGGGATCGAGGTGGAGGCCGGCAGCACGGCGGCCTCGTCGACGTACGCCGTCATGGTGCGCGCGCTGCGCCACGCGTGGGCCAGCGAGACGGCGTCGGGGGTGTCGATGCGGGTGACGCCGCCGCGGTCGCCCACGTTGACGCTGCCGTCGGCCAGGTCGACGAGCAGGCTCGTCGCCGCGGGCACCTCGGCCCGGCTGCGGCCCAGCCACACGAGGTGCAGCCCGCGCTCGGCGGCGACGCCGGCGACCGCCTCCAGCGTGCGCCGGGGGATCCCGGCCCCCTCGTCGACGAGGCAGAGCGTGTGTCCGCGGGCGCCGTCCTCGCTGGCGAGGTGGTCGAGCAGCGCGGTCGCCGCGCCGGGCCCGACCGCCACGGGGGGCTCGCCGCCCACCCGGGCGGTCGCGTGCGGCAGCCAGCGCAGCCACGTCTCGTGGTGGGCGCGGCCGCGGCCGAGGCAGGCGGCGACGGTCAGGTCGGCGGGGGAGTGGTCGAACGCGAGCCGGAGCACCAGGGCCCGCACGAGGTCGTCGACCTGGCCCTCCTGCCCGGTGAGCGCGACCAGGGGGTGCGCGGTTAGGTCGGTGACGACCGGCATGTCGGGAAGGGTGTCGCGCTGCGCCAGGTCGGCCGCGGCCTCGCGCCGCAGGGGACGGTCGCCGCCGTCCTTGATGGTGCCGCGCAGCAGCGCCGGGACCGTGCCGATGCCGAGGCGCGTGTGGAGGAACGCCTGGCGCGTCTCGCTGCGGGCCCACAGGTAGGGGTCACGCCGCGCCGCGCGGGTGCGCAGGGTCTCGGCGTCGGGGTAGTCGTCGTGGAACTGCTCGCGCTGGCGCTTCGCCTGGTCGTCGATGGTGGCGAGGAGCTGGTCCACGTCGGTGCGCCACTCCGCGGCCTCCTCCTCGAACTGCCGGCGCGCCGCGCGCTGCTGCTGACGCCACCCGAGGTAGCCGAGCACCGGCCAGGCCAGCATGTAGACGAGCGCGTACGACGTGCGCGAGCGCGCGAAGATCGCCAGCCCCATGATCATCGGCAGCGCGAGCATCGCCCACGGCAGGGGCGAGGGCCGGTTGCGGTTGGGCGGCGAGGGCACGTCGAGCACCTCGTCGAGCAGCGGCTCCCCGAAGCGCGGCGGGCGGAACACTGAGACGGCCGTGTCGTCGACGGGCACCTCGCCGGGGTCGACGACGACCGTGGTGCGGCCCAGGTGGATCGGCGTGCCCCAGTCGACCTCCCGGCCGGTCGTGACCTGCTCGCCGGCCACGGTCGTGCCGTTGGCCGAGCCGGCGTCGTACACGGTCGGGCGGGTGCCGAGCACGACCCGCACGTGCTGGGTGGAGACCAGGGGGTCCGACAGCCGCATGGTGCAGGTCGGGCCGCGCCCCACGGTCAGCGCGCTGGAGCGCACGTGGAGCCGCTGGCCGGAGTCCGGGCCGTCCACCACGCGCAGCACGGCCCGCGGCCGGGCGGTGCTGCTCGCCCGGTGCAGCCACGAGGCGGGAGCGGTGACGACGTCGAGCAGGTCGCCCGTGCGCAGGCCGCACTCGGCGACCGACCGGTCGGCGGGCCAGGGGTGGCCGCCGTCGACGGGCACGAGGAGGAGGTTGGCCTGGTGCGGTGCGAGGTGCCGCCCGAAGGCCCGGGCGAGGTCGGCGACCGTGGCGTCGTCCTTCGCGTGCACCGTGACGTCGACCGACGGCAGGCCGGACTCCGGCGGGGTGCTCAGCGAGAGCGTCCACTGCTGCACGGTCGTGGTCCTCCGGTCGGGGCGGGGCGGGGCGGGGCGGGGCGGGGCGGGGGAGCGGGGTCGGACGAGGTGGGAGCGGGCCGGGGGGCGACGTACCCCCTCGCAGCCGGCGCGAACCCCACCGTCCGGTGACAGGTGGGTGCCGGGCGGGTGCCGGGCGGGTGCCGGGTGGGGGGGTACGCCGCGGGGCCGCCGGCTCGTGCCGGCGGCCCCGCGGTCCCGGTCGGCCCGGGGAGGTCGGTCAGGCCGAGACCTGCTCCTGCTCCTGCGCCTGGTTGTTGATGAGCGTGGCGAAGTCGTTGAGCTGCGCCACGACCTGGGTGAGCATCGTGCGGTACTCCGAGTTCCACGACGTGCGGGTGCGCTCGGCGTCGGGGCCGACCCACTCGAAGCTCTCCAGCGACTGGGTGAGACGGCCGGTCAGCTGCTCGAGCTCGCCGGCGCCCTGCGTGATCTGCTGCGCGGACTGACGTCCACCCTCGATGTCCATACCCTTCATGGCCATGGCGGTTCTCCTTCTCTCCGTGTGTTCCTGCGCGGGTGCGGTGGGTGCTGCGGTGGGGTGCTGCGGTGGGTCCTGCGGTGGGTCCTGCGGTGGTGCGGGTCGTGCGGGTCGGGCTGTCGGTGGGGGTTCTCGGACCGGTGCGGTCAGGAGCCCATGCGGGAGCGGACGTGCGAGGTGGCCTCGGCGGCGGTGATGCGGCCGTCGCGGTCGACGTCGAGCTCACGGTTCTGGTGGTACTCCGGCGTGCCCTGGCTGAACATCGTCTGGCCCGGCTCCATCGGGCGCCCGCCGAGCACGCTGGTGTAGACGTTCTCCAGCGTGTCGAGCCGTCCCCGGTGCGGCTCGAAGTAGCGCTCGACGTACGCGAGCTGCTCCGTCGGGGTCATCCGGGAGAGCGCCTCGGTGGAGGTGCCGAGCCCGGCCGCGGTGTCGGGCATGAACTGGATGAGGCCGGTCGCCCCGCTGCGCGCGTTGACGACGTCGGTGCTGAACCGGCCGCCGGTCTCGAAGCTCATGGTGGCGAGCAGGTGCTCGGGCGCCGCGCCGACGCGGCCGGCCACGGCCTCGACCTCGCGGAGGAACTCCGGGGTGACGTTGCGGTTGCCCTGCACGCCCTGGATCTGGGTGTAGTCGTAGCCGCTGGGCGAGGTGAAGCCCGTGCCCTGCGCGACCTGCAGCGGGTGGTCGGCGCGCCAGGCCTCGTAGGCGGCCTGCGTGTTGCCGCCCCACTGGCCGTCGGCACCGCGGGTGTCGTACCCGGCTGCGGTGAGCCGCTGCTGCAGCTCGCGGACGCCCTCGCCGCGGCTGCCGCGGCCGTTCTCGCCGACCAGCTTCTCGATGGCCGCGTCGCCGCCGGCGCCCCGGCTCGCGAGGGCCGCGCCGCCCAGCCCGAGGGCGGCCGCACCGCCGGCGAGACCGGCAGCTGCGCCGTACGACGGGCGGTCGCCCGAGCTCGTGACGGAGTCGCCCGTGGGGGTCGGGGCGGCGGTGGTGAGGGAGTCGGCGCCGGGCGTGGTGCTGCTCGCCGGGGTGACGTCGGAGGGCGCGGGGGCGCCGGCCGGCACCGACGCGCCGTCGATGCTGCCGCCGCCGAGCGCGGGTGCCCCGCCGCCCGTGCCGCCGCCCGTGCCGCCGCCCGTGCCGCCACCCGTGCCACCACCGGTGGGACTGGCGCCGATCGCGCCGCCCGAGCCGATGCCGTCGCCCGAGCCGAGACCGCCGCCGCCGGAGCCGAGCGCGGGGGTGCCGGTCGAGCCGGAGACGGAGCCCGGCAGGACGCCGCCGATCTCGGGCTTGGCGCTGATCGGGGCGGGGATGCTGACACCGGACCCGGGGCCCCCGCCGAGCGAGGGCACGCCGAAGGTGGGCGACGTGCCGGCCGGGGAGGCGCCGATCGGCGTCGTCGTGGTCGTCGTGGTGCCCGGGATGGTGACGCCGTCGGCGCCCGTCGTGGTGGTCGACGTCGTCGTCGTGGTGGTGCCGGGGGTGCCGGGGGCGAGCGGCTGGGTGGGGGCGATGGAGCCGCCCTGCCAGCCCGTCATCGGGGCCCGCGACTGCTCGGTCTGCAGGGGGCTCGTGTAGGTCGGCAGCTTCGAGAGGTCCACGGTCTCGCCGGCGCTGATCTGGTCCTGCGCCTCGGCGTTCGCGCCCAGCACCTGGGCGAAGGTGCCGAGGGCGATGGAGATCTTCTGCAGCCAGGGGAGGACCTGCGTCTCGAGGAAGGTCGCGTACGCCGCGCTGGCACCGCCGGTGAAGAAGGAGGCCGCCCGCAGCAGCGCGATGAGCGCCTTCACGAACGCGATCACCGTGTCGGTGACCTCCTTGCCGTCCTGGCACAGCTGCGCGGCCTCGCGGAGCTCGTCGGTGTCCGCTCCGATCAGGGCCATGTCCCCTCCTCCTGCTGTCGTGGGTGCCGGGTGCTGCCGGTCTGGTGGGCCGCGCCGTCCGTCGGGTCGTCGCGCCGAGGACGCTAGGGCGGCCCGTCCACGCCGGTCGAGGGTCGGGTGGGTGGAAGGTTCCGCCCCGTCGGGACCCCGGAACGGGCCGCCGGACGCAGCGAGCCGGCGGCCCCGTGCGGGGCCGCCGGCTCGGCGGTGGGAGCGGGCGTCAGGACGGGTGTCAGCGGCTGGCCTCGTCCTGGCGGTCGGCGTGCACGCAGAGCACGCGGCCCTGGTCGGACAGCGACTCCGACGCGGCGTTCGCGCTCGGGGCGAACGAGCCCGTCCAGTCGGACTCGAAGCCCTGGCGGTCGGGGCCCTGCCACTTCAGGCCGCTGATCATGGCCGTGATGCTGGAGACGACGCCGGCGACCTGGCCGGCGTGCTCGCCCATGTTCTGGCCGACCTGGCGGGCGTACTCGGTGTCCATGCCCTGCATGCTGCTGCTCACGTGTCCTCCTCGGGGCGGTGCGCGTCGTGGCCACCGAGGCTAGGGACCACGGGCCGCCGGGGCCTAGGCCCGCGCGGGTGGAACGTTCCGGCGCGCGGCGGCCCGCTCGACCTCGTCGAGGTCGTCCGCGGTGACGAGGCGGACCTCCGCGGTGCGCCGGCCGATGGCGAACCGCACGTTCTGGGCCCGGCCGCTGCCGGCGCGGAACGGGTCGTCGCGCGGGCCGAACGCGAGCGCGGAGATGGACCGGATGGCGTCGTCGACCCGCTGCGCCCGCTCGAGGTTCCAGGCGTAGCCGTGCCAGTGCAGCACCCGCTCGTAGATCTCGCGGTTCGACGGCGGCCGGGGGTAGTCGTCGGTGCCGGTCAGCCACGGCTCGGCGAGGGCGAGCGCGACGTACCACTCCCGGCCGAGGCGGGGCAGCATCGGGGCCGGCGCGGTGGCGCCGCCGTCGACGTCGTCCTCCTCGGGGCGGGGGCGGGGGAGGACGGGCCCGCGGCCGCTCGGGGTGACCTCGATGCTCACGGCGAGGTCGTCGTAGGTGCCCTCGCCGCCCGGACCGATCCGCCCGCGCAGGAGGACGAGCTGGTTCTCCCCCTCGTCGAGCAGCAGCGACATGCCCTCGGCGAGCGTGACGCGCCGGGCGCCCCCGGGGGCGTCGAAGAGGCTGGAGACCTGCGTCTCGCCGGAGCCGTGCCAGCGAAGGCGGGCGATCTCCTCGCCCACGATCAGCTCGCCGAGCACGCGCGACACGTGCGGTGCGCAGCGGGGGAGCGCGATGGCGGTGACGCGCAGCGCGTTCTCCGGGCTGTCGACGGGGACGGCGCGGTCCGGGGAGCGGCCGAAGAACAAGGTCTCGCCGGACCCGAGCGTGACGGTCGGGAGTCCCGCCCCTCGCAGGGTCACGCGCAGCATGGCTGCGATCCAACCACAGCGCAGGAGAACGCAGGCCGAGCGCGACGTGACGTCCTGGGGCCGGACGCTGACCGCGCCCTCCCGACTCGGTGCACGGGTGTGCACTGGATCTCTTGACCGCGGCCGTCGCGCGACGGACCCTGGGTGGATGTCCGTGACGTCCCCCGACCCGACCTCCGTGACCACCACCGGGCGGCTGCCCGACGGTCCGCGCCTCGGCCGGTCCCCCCTCGACGCCCAGCGGGCGGCCGCGGCGTCGGGTGAGCCGACGGTCCTCGACGCGCTCGCCCTGCTCCTGGAGGTCGCCGACGAGCTCGTCGTGCGCAGCGCGCGGGACACCCACCGGGCGGTCGCCGACCGCGCCCAGGGCCTCGCCGCGCTCCTCACCCTCGGGGCCACGGAGGGCCCCCGCCGCGTGCACGACGGCATCGCCGGGGGCGTGTACGGCGGGATCGGCGCCGGCCTGCGCGCCGCGGCGCGGGGTACGACGGCGCTCGCCGCCGGCGGGCGCGGCCCGTCGATCGAGGCGCACCCGGCGGGACGCCACCTGCGCGCCGCCGTCAACGGGCTCATCGGCGACCGCCTCGCCGCGGAGGACCGGCGGATGGCGATCCCCCTCGCCGCGCGGGTGGACGGACGCGACGTCGAGCCGACGCACGCGGCCCTCGCGGCGGCGTACCCGGGTGCGGGGCCGCGGGTCGCGGTGCTGCTGCACGGGCTGGGCGAGAGCGAGGCGATCTGGACGCTGGGTCGCGAGGCCCGGGGCACGACGTACCCCGAGGAGCTCGAGGCCGCCGGGTGGACCCCGGTGCTGCTGCGGATGAACACGGGGCTCGGGCTGCGGGTCAACGGCGTCGCCCTCGCGGCGCTGCTCGCGCGGCTGGTCGAGGAGTGGCCGGTGCCGGTCGAGCGCATGGCGCTGGTCGGGCACTCGATGGGCGGCCTCGTCGTGCGGGCCGCGTCGGCGGTGCGCACCGAGGGCGCCGGTGACGGTCCCGACGCGCGCGACTGGACCGAGCGGGTCACCGACGTCGTCACCCTCGGCACCCCGCACCGCGGCGCGCCGCTCGCCGGGCTCGTGGGCGACGGCAGCTCCCTGCTCGGCGGGCTGGCGGAGACCGGGGCGTTCGGCCGCATCCTCGACGAGCGGTCGGTGGGCATCCGCGACCTGGTCGAGGGGCTGGGCCACGACGTGCCGCTGCTGCCGCACGCGCGCTACCGGCTGGTCTCCGCCACGCTGACCCGCTCGCCCCGCCACCCCCTGGGACGCCTCGTCGGCGACCTGCTCGTGCGGGAGCACTCGGCGTACGGCCGACGCGCAGGGGCGGGCGACGTGTTCGCGGACGCCGACGTCGACACGCTGCACGTGGGGGGCGTCGACCACTTCGCGCTCGTCAACCACCCCGACGTGGCCCGCGCGCTGGCCCGCTGGCTGGCGTGAGGGGGCGGGTGAGCGGGCGACGGGCCCGTGAATCCGCTGTCGGCGAACAGGGCCCCGAAACCCGTGGAACTGTCAGCGCTCCGGGCTAGTGTCGCGAGCGTGAACCAGAACCCACAGATGAACGGTGCCGCGGGGTTCAACCCGCTCGACGACCACATCTACTCCCGGCTGCTGCGCGAGCGGATCGTGTTCCTCGGTTCCGAGGTGCGCGACCAGAACGCGAACGCGATCTGCGCCCAGCTGCTGCTGCTCTCGGCGGAGGACCCGGAGGCGGACATCTTCCTCCACATCAACTCGCCGGGTGGCTCGGTCGACGCCGGCATGGCGATCTACGACACCATGAACTACATCCCGAACGACGTCGCGACCGTGGGCATGGGCCTGGCGGCGTCGATGGGTCAGTTCCTCCTGTGCGCCGGTGCGGAGGGCAAGCGCTACGCGCTCCCGCACGCGCGGATCATGATGCACCAGCCGTCGTCCGGCATGGGCGGCTCGGCCTCCGACATCAAGATCCAGGCGCAGCAGTCGCTGCACATCAAGAAGGTGCTGCTCGAGCTCATCGCCGAGCACACGGGCCAGAGCATCGAGCAGGTGACCACCGACGCCGACCGCGACCGCTGGTTCACCGCGGCCGAGGCCAAGGACTACGGCCTGGTCGACCACGTCATCACGAGCGCCCGCGAGGCCGCCGACGAGGGCCGTCCGGCCCGGAAGAACGACTGAGCGAAGGGCTTGGACTGATGAACTACTACATCCCCCAGTGGGAGGAGCGGACCTCCTACGGGTTCCGCCGCATCGACCCCTACGGCAAGCTCTTCGAGGACCGCATCATCTTCCTCGGCACGCCGATCTCCGACGACGTCGCGAACGCCGTCATGGCGCAGCTGCTGTGCCTGGAGTCGATGAACCCCGACCAGGACATCCAGATCTACATCAACAGCCCCGGTGGTTCGTTCACGGCGCTGACGGCGATCTACGACACGATGCGCTTCATCAAGCCCGACGTGCAGACCGTGTGCCTGGGCCAGGCGGCCTCGGCGGCGGCGATCCTGCTCGCGGCCGGTGCCCCCGGCAAGCGCCTGGCGCTGCCGAACAGCCGCATCCTGATCCACCAGCCCTACACGGAGGGCACCTTCGGGCAGACCTCCGACATCGAGATCCAGGCCAACGAGATCCTGCGCATGCGCGAGCTGCTCGAGACCATGATCTCGGAGCACTCGGGCAAGGACCGCGAGCAGGTCAGCCGCGACATCGAGCGCGACAAGATCCTGACCGCGGAGGCGGCGGTGGAGTACGGCCTCATCGACGCCGTGCTCGACTCCCGCAAGGCCGCCCTCCTCGTCTGAGGGGTCCCCGTCGACCCGGCGGGGACGAGCCCCCGTGTCGGACCGCGCAGCGGTCCGGCGCGGGGTACCGTCGCAGACGGCCCTCGGCGACCAGCCGGGCGGCCCCCGCGGCACGGACGCCGCGACCGAACGACGCACCACCCGTCCGGGGCACACCGCCCCGGGCACGACCGGAGGATGATCACCCGTGGCACGCATCGGTGACGGAGGAGACCTGCTGAAGTGCTCCTTCTGCGGCAAGAGCCAGAAGCAGGTGCAGAAGCTGATCGCCGGTCCCGGCGTGTACATCTGCACGGAGTGCATCGAGCTGTGCAACGAGATCATCGAGGAGGAGCTCGGGGAGGGCGCCGAGGTCGGTCTCGACGAGCTGCCGAAGCCCCGTGAGATCTTCGACTTCCTCAACTCCTACGTGATCGGCCAGGAGCAGGCGAAGAAGTCGTTGGCCGTCGCGGTCTACAACCACTACAAGCGGGTGCAGGCCACGGGCTCGACGTCGGGGCGGCACAGCAAGGACGAGCAGGTCGAGGTCGCCAAGTCCAACATCCTCGTCGTCGGCCCCACGGGCTGCGGCAAGACCTACCTGGCGCAGACGCTCGCCCGCATGCTCAACGTGCCGTTCGCGATCGCCGACGCCACCGCGCTGACCGAGGCCGGCTACGTGGGCGAGGACGTCGAGAACATCCTGCTCAAGCTGATCCAGGCGGCCGACTACGACGTCAAGAAGGCCGAGACCGGGATCATCTACATCGACGAGATCGACAAGGTGGCCCGCAAGGCGGAGAACCCCTCGATCACGCGCGACGTCTCCGGCGAGGGGGTGCAGCAGGCGCTGCTGAAGATCCTCGAGGGGACGACGGCGTCGGTGCCGCCGCAGGGCGGGCGCAAGCACCCGCACCAGGAGTTCATCCAGATCGACACGACGAACATCCTCTTCGTCGTGGGCGGGGCCTTCGCCGGGCTCGAGCACATCATCGAGCAGCGCGTCGGCAAGAAGTCGCTGGGCTTCACCGCCGAGGTGCGCGGCGAGTCCGAGCGCGAGGCCGACGACCTGCTGGCCCAGGTGCGCCCGGAGGACCTGACCAAGTTCGGTCTCATCCCCGAGTTCATCGGTCGTCTGCCGCTCATCGCCAGCGTCAAGAAGCTCGACAACGAGGCGCTCGTGCAGATCCTCACGGAGCCGAAGAACGCCCTGGTGAAGCAGTACCAGAAGCTCTTCGAGCTCGACGGCGTCGAGCTCGAGTTCACCGACGAGGCCGTGCAGGCCATCGCCGACAAGGCGCTGGAGCGCGGCACGGGTGCGCGCGGCCTGCGCGCCATCATCGAGGAGACCCTCCTCCACGCCATGTACGACGTGCCGTCGCGCGGCGACGTCGCCACGGTCGTGGTGACGCAGGAGTCGGTGCTCCACGACGTGCCGCCCACCCTGGTGCTGCGCGAGGCCGAGGCCAAGAA
The DNA here is from genome assembly GCF_030466625.1 of Nocardioides sp. ChNu-153. GTDB lineage: Bacteria > Actinomycetota > Actinomycetes > Propionibacteriales > Nocardioidaceae > Nocardioides. The sequence continues at coordinate 28,765 of NZ_JADEVT010000022.1, read as the reverse complement.
GAAGAAGTCGGCCTGAGCCGACCGCGCTGCGGCCCACGGCGGGCCGCCCGCCGTGCCACCTGCTCGACCACGAAGCCCCGGCCCTCCGCGAGGAGGACCGGGGCTTCGTCGTGCGTGTCGGTGCCGCGTCGACAGCGGTGTCAGCCCTGGGGCTGCTCGTCCTCGACGGGCGCCAGCTCGGCGGCGACGGCGAGGTCGCCGGCCTCGCTCGGGGTGAAGACCAGGTCGCCGGTGATGGCCCCGGCGGCCCGCAGGTCGGGGGCCGCGGCCTCGGCGGCACGGACCTCGGCCTCGGGGCCGGTCACCTCGGCACGCGCCACGGCGGCCCGCATCTTGACCTTGGCCTGCGACTTCGCGCCCCGCACGCCGGCGAGGGCCTTGGCGACCGCGCGCAGCGTCGCGGGGGAGGCGGCGGCTGCGGAGCCCAGGTCGGCCTCGACGGGCCAGGCCGCGTGGTGCACCGAGCCCTCCTGCCACCACGACCAGACCTCCTCGGTCACGTACGGCAGGAACGGCGCCAGCAGGCGCAGCTGCACGTGCAGGGCGATGGCCAGCGTGGCCCGCGCGGAGGCGGCGCCGGCCCCCTCGCCGTACGCCCGCTCCTTGACGAGCTCGAGGTAGTCGTCGCAGAACTCCCAGAAGGTGCGCTCGACGGCCTCGAGCGCGGTGGCGTAGTCGTAGGCGGCGAACGCGTCGGTGGCCCGCGCGAGGGTCTCGCGCAGGAGGCCGAGCATGGCGCAGTCGATGGGCTCGGAGACCTCGAAGCGGCTGAGCTCGGTGGCGCCGACGCTGCCGAGCACGAACTTCGACGCGTTGAGCACCTTCATCGCGAGGCGGCGCCCGACCTTCATCTGCGTCTCGTCGAAGGGGGAGTCGAGGCCGGGCCGGGCCATGGCGGCCCGCCAGCGCACGGCGTCCGCGCCGTACTTCTCGAGGATCTCCGTCGGGACGACGACGTTGCCCTTCGACTTCGACATCTTCTTGCGGTCCGGGTCGAGCACCCAGCCCGACAGCAGCGCGTGGGACCAGGGCGCGACGCCCGACTCGTAGTGGGCGCGCACGACGCGCGAGAACAGCCAGGTGCGGATGATGTCGTGGCCCTGCGTGCACAGGTCCATGGGGAAGACCCGGGAGAACAGGTCGGGGTCGGACTCCCAGCCGCCCGCGATCTGCGGGGTGAGCGAGGAGGTCGCCCAGGTGTCCATGACGTCGGGGTCGCCCACGAACCCGCCGGGCACGCCGCGCTGCGCCTCGTCGTACCCCCGCGGGGCGTCGGTCGAGGGGTCGACCGGCAGCTCGGCCTCGCTGGCCACGATCGGGTGCTCGTAGTCGGGCTCGCCGTCGGCGTCGAGGGCGTACCAGACGGGGAACGGGATGCCGAAGAAGCGCTGGCGCGAGACGAGCCAGTCACCGTTGAGGCCGCCGACCCAGTTGTCGTAGCGGTGCTTCATGTGGGTCGGGACCCACGTGATCTCCTCGGCGCGCGCCAGCAGGTCGCGGCGCAGGCCGGCGTCGCGGCCGCCGTTGCGGATGTACCACTGGCGGGTGGCGACGATCTCGAGCGGCTTGTCGCCCTTCTCGTAGAAGTTCGCCATGCGCTGCGTGGCCTTGGGCTCGCCGTCGAGCTCGCCGCTCTCCCGGAGCTTGGCGACGGTCGCCTCGCGGGCGGAGTGCACCGTCTTGCCGGCCAGGTCGTCGTACGCCGCGCGGGCGGCGTCGCTGATGAGCCACTCGGGGGTCTCGCGCAGGAAGCGGCCGTCGCGACCGATGACGGTGCGCACGGGCAGCTGCAGCTCGCGCCACCACTGCACGTCGGTGAGGTCGCCGAAGGTGCAGCACATCGCGATGCCGGCGCCCTTGTCGGGCTCGGCGGCGGGGTGGGCCAGCACCGGGATCTCGACGCCGAAGACCGGCGAGGTGACGGCGGTGCCGAACAGGTGGCGGTAGCGCTCGTCGTCGGGGTGGGCGATGAGGGCCACGGCGCTGACGACCAGCTCGGGCCGGGTGGTCTCGACGTGCAGGGCCTCGCCGGACGGCAGTCGGTAGGCGACGCGGTGGTAGGCGCCGGGGTACTCGCGCGCCTCCAGCTCGGCCTGCGCGACGGCGGTCTGGAACGTGACGTCCCAGAGGGTCGGCGCCTCCTGCAGGTAGGCCTCGCCCCGGGCCAGGTTGCGCAGGAACGCGCGCTGGCTGACGGTCTGGGCCGGGCGGCCGATCGTCGTGTACTGCTGCGACCAGTCGACGGAGAGGCCGAGCGTGCGCCACAGCGACTCGAACACCTTCTCGTCCTCCTCCACCAGGGTGGAGCAGAGCTCGACGAAGTTCGGGCGGCTCACCGGCACCTGCTTCTTCGGGTCCGGCTTCTCCGGCGGCGTGAAGTCCGGGTCGTAGGGCAGCGAGGGGTCGCAGCGCACGCCGTAGTAGTTCTGCACCCGGCGCTCGGTGGGCAGGCCGTTGTCGTCCCAGCCCATCGGGTAGAAGACGGTCTTGCCCTGCATCCGCTGGTAGCGGGCCACGACGTCGGTGTGCGTGTAGGAGAAGACGTGCCCGACGTGCAGCGACCCCGAGACGGTGGGCGGGGGCGTGTCGATGGAGTAGACGTCCTCGCGCGGGCGCGTGCGGTCGAAGGCGTAGGTGTCCTGCTCCTTCCACACCTGCGACCACTTGGCCTCGAGGCCCTCGAGTGCCGGCTTGTCCGGTACGACGACGGCCGGGGCCTCCGGCGTCGTCGGGGACTGCTCGGCGTTCTGGGTCTCGGTCATGGGCGGAATGCTACGGAAGCCCGCGGCGCCGGACGACGCCGCATCCGGGCTGGTCGCGTCGCGTGTCGCGCGGGCGGGCGCGGCGCCCTTCCCGCCCGTGCGGTTCGGGGGCGCTGGCTACCGTCGGTGGGGCCAGTGGACGACACGACGGAAGGCACGTGGAATGACGAAGATCGCGATCATCTACTACTCCTCGACGGGCACGGTCGACGCCATGGCGCGCCGCGCGGCGGCGACGGCCGAGGCGGCCGGCCACGACGTCCGGCTGCGCCACGTCGCGGAGCTCGCGCCGCAGGAGGCGATCGAGAGCCAGGACGCGTGGGTGCAGCACCGCCGGGACGTCGCCGACGAGCCGGTCGCCACCCCCGACGACCTCGACTGGGCGGACGTGGCGCTCTTCGGGTCGCCGACCCGCTACGGGCACATCACGAGCCAGCTGCAGGCCTACATCGACACGCTCGGCCCGCTGTGGGCCCAGGGCAAGCTGGCCGACAAGGTCTACGCCGGCTTCACCGCCAGCCAGACCAAGCACGGCGGCCAGGAGTCGACGCTGCTCAACCTCTACACGAGCTTCTACCACTTCGGCGGCATCGTGGTGGCGCCCGGCTACACCGACCCGCAGAAGTTCTCCGACGGCAACCCGTACGGCGTGGGCAAGGTGACCGGCGCGTCGGCCGAGCTCGACGACGACGACCTCGCCGCCATCGACCACCTGGTCAACCGCACGGCCGCCATCTCCCGCCGCCTCGAGGCCGGCGGCAACGGCGCGAGCCGCGACGACGCGTGAGTCGGCGCGCGGACGGGTCGCGCCTAGACTCGTCCGCGCGATGACTGACTCTGTTCCCGGGGACTCCCCGGCCGCCCGCCCCGCGAGGACCTACGCCGAGGTGGAGGACGCGCTGCTCTCCCGCTGGCCGGAGACGCGGCTGGAGCCCTCGCTCGAGCGCATCCGCGCCTTCACCGAGCTGCTGGGCGACCCGCAGCACGCCTACCGCGTGGTGCACCTGACGGGCACGAACGGCAAGACCACCACCTCCCGGATGGTCGACGCGCTCCTGCGGGCGCTCGACCTGCGCACCGGGCGCTTCACCAGCCCCCACGTGGAGCGGATGACGGAGCGCATCAGCATCGACGGCGCGCCGCTCGACGACGAGGCGTTCGTGCGGGCCTTCAACGACGTGGCGGCCTTCACCCACCTCGTCGACGCCGACCAACCCCACCCGCTGTCGTTCTTCGAGACGGTCGTCGGCATGGCCTTCGCGGCGTTCGCCGACGCGCCGGTCGACGTCGCCGTCGTCGAGGTCGGGATGGGCGGCTCCTGGGACGCCACGAACGTCGCGGACGGGGACGTCGCGGTGGTGCTCCCCGTGTCGCTCGACCATGCGGCGTACCTCGGCGGCACGCCCGTCGCCATCGCCGAGGAGAAGGCCGGCATCATCAAGCCCGGCTCCGTCGTGGTGCTCGCCGCGCAGGAGCAGGACGTCGCCGAGGTGCTCCTGGCCCGCGCGCTCGAGGTGGGCGCCCGCGTCGTCGCGGAGGGCGTGGACTTCGGCGTCGTCGACCGCGCTCCCGCCGTCGGCGGCCAGGTCGTCACGCTGCGGGGCGCGAACGCGACGTACGCGGAGCTCTTCCTCCCCCTGTACGGCGCGCACCAGGCCCAGAACGCGGCGGTCGCGCTGGCGGCGGTGGAGGCGCTCGTGGGCGACCGCCCGCTGGACGACGAGGTGGTGCGCGCGGCGTTCGCGGACGTCAGCTCGCCCGGCCGGCTCGAGATCATCCGCCGCAGCCCGACCATCGTGCTCGACGCGGCCCACAACCCCGCCGGGGCCGAGGCCACGGCCGCGGCCCTCGAGGACTCCTTCACGTTCTCGCCGCTCGTGGGCGTGCTCGCCGTCATGGCCGACAAGGACCTGGAGGGGCTGCTCGCCGCCTTCGAGCCGCACCTGTCGCACGTGGTGTGCACCCGCAACTCGACGCCCCGCTCGCTCGACCCGGAGGCGCTGGCCACGGAGGCCCGCGCGGTCTTCGGCGAGGACCGCGTCAGCGTCGCCGACACGCTGGCCGACGCCATCGACCAGGCCGCGGCGCTCGCCGAGGCGGGCGAGGCGGTCGGTGCGTCGATCGGGTCCGGGGCGGTGCTCGTCACCGGCTCGGTGGTCACCGTCGGCGAGGCCCGCCTGCTGCTGGGTGGCCCCAAGTGAGCGTGGCTCCGGAGGAGGGCCCCCGCCTCGTCCCCGCCGGGGCCCCCGACGACCCGGAGCGCCACAAGTCGCCGCGTCGGGGCATGTGCGCCGCCGTCCTCTTCCTCGAGGCCATCGCGCTGGCCCTGACGGTGCCGGTGATCATCCGCGTGAGCGACGTCGACCCCGCCGTGGCGGTCGCGGTCGGTGGCGGCCTCGCCCTGGCGTGCCTGGTGGTCAGCGGCCTGCTGCGGCGCCCGTGGGGCTACACCGTCGGGTGGGTGCTGCAGGTCGGCGCCGTCGGCCTCGCCGTGCTCGTGCCCGCCATGCTCTTCCTCGGCGGCCTGTTCGCCGGCCTGTGGGCGACGGCCGACCTGCTCGGTCGCAAGATCGACCGCGAGCGCGGCGCCGCCTGGCAGCAGTACGACGCGGCCGACGGCGCCTGAACGCGGTCGCCGGACCCTCGCTAGGGTGAGCGCCATGACGCAGCGCACCCTGGTCCTCCTCAAGCCCGACGCCGTGCGCCGGGGCCTGGTCGGGGAGATCCTCTCCCGCTTCGAGGCGAAGGGCCTCGCGATCGCCGCCCTCGAGCTCCGCGCCATCGACGCCGCGCAGGCGGACGCGCACTACGCCGAGCACGTCGAGCGCGACTTCTACCCGCCGCTGCGCACCTTCGTCACCAGCGGCCCGCTGCTCGCGGCGGTCCTGGAGGGCGACGAGGCCATCGAGGTCGTGCGTGCGCTCAACGGCGCCACCGACGGGCGCAAGGCCGCCCCGGGCACCATCCGCGGCGACCTGTCGCTGTCCAACCGCGAGAACCTGGTGCACGGGTCCGACAGCCCGGAGTCCGCCGAGCGCGAGATCGCGCTCTGGTTCCCCGCGCTCGCCGGCTGATCGACCCGCCTGCCACCGCTCCTCGCGTTTGACCCCGGTCACACCGGGGGACCCCCTAGGGCGGGTGCCCGCCGGCTGCGGGCGCTCCTTCTTCTCGAGGGGGATGCGATGGCAGTGGTGAACCGACCGGAGCGGCTGGCGCCGCTCGCGCAGGAGTGGCGGGCGCAGGCCGACCGCCAACTGGTCGCGTCGGGCTCGGTGCAGGGGGCGCCCGCGGGCGGCTTCACCCCGGCGCTGCAGGGACAGGCCGCCGCGTGCGCCGAGGCGCTGGCCGCCGCGCTCGTCCGGCTCGCGTCCCGCGCCCGCGCCCAGGCCGAGGGCCTCGACGCGTTCAGCGACGACCTCTCCGGCACGGACGCGGGGGAGGGGGCGCGGTACGGCGACGCTCCCGGTGCCGGCTCGTCCGCCCCGCCGGCACCGCCCACCGGTGGCGAGCCGTCGGGCGGTTCGTCCGGTGGCGCCCCGTCGGCTGGTGGCGCCCCGTCGGCAGGTGGTGGGTCGGGTGGCGGGTCGGGTGGCGGGTCCGGTGGCGCCCCGTCGGACGAGGGCCGCGCGGCGTTCGCGATGCGGCTCGAGACCGATCCCCGCCCGCCCCGCACCCTCGAGGCCGAGCTGATCGGCACCCCGTGGGCGCCGGGGGGCCGGCCCCACCTCGAGGAGTGGGAGCAGGCGCCGACCCCGGGTGCGGACCGTCTGTGGGAGCCCGCCGCGCCGGGCGGTGAGCGCCTGGAGTGGGGTCCCGCACCCGCCGCGCCGCTGGGCGAGCGGCTGGAGTGGCAGTCCGCCCCCACGGTGCCGGACGCCGAGCCCCTGGAGCCCCGGCCCGCCCCCGCGGCGCCGAGCGCCGAGCCGCTGGAGGAGGACCGATGAGCATCGTCCTGCCCACCCCCGCCGAGGTGCCCGTCCTGCACGCGGAGCCGGCGCTGGTCGCGACGTACGGCGAGCAGCACCTCGTCGCGGCCGCGGAGCCCGAGGGCCTGGCCGACTTCGCCCGCGCAGGTGCGCGGGTCGGCGACTGGCAGGGCCGGGGCGCCGCGGCGTACCACGAGGCCAACGGGCCGATCGCGGCCCAGGCCTCGGCGCTGGCCGCCGCGCTGCGCCGGCTGGGTGAGGACGCGACGACCCACGGGGGCCGCCTCGACGAGCTGAGGAGCACCCGCGACGGGCTGGTCGCCCGCCGCGAGGGGCTCCTGGCCCGCCAGGCAGAGCTGCTGGCGGCCTCGCCCCTCGTGCTGCCCACCCTGCTGCCCGTCATCGAGGCCTACCGCGGTGACGTCGCGGCGTTCGACGCCGAGGTGCAGGGGTGGTGGGAGGAGGTGTACGCCGAGGAGCGGCGCATGGCGCAGGTCCTCGACGGTGTCCTTGCGGACGTGCCCGACGGGCCCGTGGGGCCCGCGGGCCCGGGTGGCCCGGGTGGCCCGGGCGATGCCCCGCGGCGGCGCGACCGCTCCGACGACGGTCCACGACCGCCGGCACGTCCCGTCGACCCGTTCGACCGCCGACCCGGTGACCGGGGACCGCTGCCGTACGACCCGTCGCCCGAGGCGCCGCCCGCGCCCCAGCCGCTGCCGTGGGACGCGACGCCCCCCGAGGTGCCGCCCGCCGAGCCGCTGCCCTGGCGGGGCGAGCCCGGTCGCGCTTTCCCGGCCACGGACGGGGGCCGGTCGTGACGATCGACGTCGCCTACGTCGAGGTCGCCGGCCGATCTCGGGAGTGGGACCAGCAGGCCGTCGACCTGCGGGCCGCCGGCGGACAGGTCGGGGGTGTGAGCGGCGCGACCGCCGCGTTCACCCCGGCGGTCCGCGGCGCCGTGTCGGGCTTCTGCACGGCCTGGACCCGGCACGTCGAGGAGCTCGCGGCGGGTGCGGAGGAACGGGCCGACGGCATGCGCGGCGCGATCCGGGACTACCTCGAGACCGACGAGGCCTCGGGCTCCGTCTTCGACCCCGCGGCGCTGCTGCTGCGGGGCGCCCTCGAGGAGCGCCGATGACCACCATCGCCCTGCCGCCACTGCCGCGGACCGTCCCCACCCTCGACGCCGACCCCGACGGGGTCGCGGCCCAGGCCGTCGAGCTGCTGGCCGCCTCGGCCCAGATCGACGACGTCGGCTCCTTCACCGCCGGCGAGGCCCGGGTGGACGGGTGGCAGGGGGGGGCCGGCGCGTCGTACCACGCGGGCCTCCCGGCGTACGGCCGGCAGGCGGACGCCATGAGCCTCGCCCTGCGCCACGTGGGTCGGCGCACCGACGAGCACGCCGACGTGCTGCGCGACCTCGAGGTCCGCCGGGTCGCGGCCGAGGCCGAGCGGGTCGAGCTCGTCGCCAAGATCCGCGACCTCTCCGAGCGCGTGAACGCGCTCCTGGTGCGCACCCGCGGGGTCGAGCTGACCCCGGAGGCCGCCGACGCCGCGGAGGCGGCCGCGGTCGCGCTGGCCGAGGAGGCGGGGCGACTGACCCGGTGGGTCCAGGTCTTCGACCTGGGCCTCGACACCTGGACCCGCGACCTCCTCGCGGAGGAGGCCGCCTACGCTGCCGAGCTCGCCCGCGTGCTCGACCTGGAGCAGGTGGACCGGCTGTACGGCGGGGTCGAGGACCCCGCCGACGCCGCGCTCGCGAGCATGCCGCCACCGGGGTCGGACCCCGAGGAGGTCGCCGAGTGGTGGGCGGGGCTGAGCACGGCCGAGCAGCAGGCGGTGCTCGCCGCCTCGCCCGGGTCCGTGGGCAACCTCGACGGGGTGCCGCCGTCGGCCCGCGACGAGGCCAACCGCGTGCGCCTGACCCGTGACCTCGCCGCGCTGCGCGAGCTCGACGACGACCAGCTCACCGACACCGAGCGCGACATGCTGCGCAACGCGGAGGCAGCGGAGTCCGCGCTCGCCGACGAGCGCACCGACCCCGTGACGGGGGAGCCCGTGCCCGCGTCGCTGCTGATCTACGACCCCACCGCGTTCGGCGGGGACGGGGCGGCGGCGGTGGCCTACGGCGACCTGGAGACGGCGGACCACACCGGTGTCATCGTCCCCGGCATCACGAACACGGGCGCCAACATCGACGGCTTCCACGACGACGCCTGGGCCCTCTACGAGACCACCCGCGGATCGGTCGGGGCCGACGAGAGCGTCGCGACGGTGGCGTGGATCGGGTACGACGCGCCCTCCGACGACGCCGCCGACATGGCGCAGGTGCGCGACCAGGACGCCGCCGCCCGCGGCGCCGAGCGGCTGGCCTCGACCATCGACGGCCTGCGCGCGACGTACACGGGCGCCGGCGAGACCCACCTGACGACCATCGGCCACTCCTACGGCTCGACGACGGTCGGCATCGCCGCGGAGGACCACCACATCGACACCGACGAGCTGGTCTTCCTCGGCAGCCCCGGCGACGGGGGCGACGACCACGACGCGGGCGACTACGAGAACACCGACCGCGAGAACGTGTGGGCCGGCAAGGACAGCCGGGACCCGGTCGCCGTGCTGGGCGAGGGGGGCGCGAGCCTGCCGTTCCAGCTGGGCCCGTTCGGCCTCGGCCCGCCCGGGCTCGGCCTCGTGCCGAACGTCGATCCCCTCGACGTGCTGCCCAACCCCACCAACCCGCTCGGCCCGCTGCAGCAGGGGCCGATCGACCAGCTGGTCGACAAGATCAACCCCGTCGACGACTGGTGGGAGGACAACGACCCGCGCGACGACCTGCCGAGCCCGTACCCCGACTCGGAGGGCCAGCTGGGCACCGACCCCACGAGCGAGGCGTTCGGGGCGCAGCGCTTCGGCGCGGAGCGCTCCGAGGGCAGCTCGAACCCGCTCGACCACCACACCTCCTACTTCGACGAGGGCTCGGAGTCGCTCGACAACCTCGGCCTGATCACGGGCGGGCGCGGCGACGACGTGGAGCGGGTGCCGCACTCCGACACCGGCTGGCTCGGCGACGGCTTCGACCCGGAGCTGACCCGGTGAGGGTCGTGCCCCCCGGCACCCCGACCGGGGACCTGTTCTGGGACCTCCTGCGCCGCCGGCACCCGACCGTCGACGTCGTGCTGCGCCGCCCCGGCGTGGCGGGCGCCGCCGCAGGGGACGTGGACCTGGCCGACGAGCGCGAGCGGGTCGTGCTCGACGTGCCCCGGCTGCTCGAGGCGGCCGGTCTGGGCGCCCTGCTGCCGGACGAGCCCGAGGTGCGCCTGCTCGCCGGGGGCAGCCCGGACGCGGTGCGCTGGCACGCCCGCGTGGCCCGCACGGTGGAGGAGCCCACGGCGACGGACGCGGTCGAGCGTCTCGCCTCGCTGCTCGCGGGCCGCGGCCAGGAGGTACGGCGCACCACCGGGCCCGCGCTCGCGGTGCTGCACGCGGGGGGTCCACAGGGGCGCTGCCGCGCGTCGTACGCCCCCGGCACGCAGCGGTGGGTGCTCGAGCGTTGGAGCCCGGCGGTGCGGGTCGGACGGGAGCGGGCCCGGGCCTTGCGGACCGAGGCGGCCCGCGCGGTCGCGGACGGGCGACCGCACCCCTTGCCCTGACCTGTGATCGCCGTCACAATCGCGGCACGGTCGCCCGACGGCGGCGGCCATGCCGGAGGGACACCCGTTGAGCACCACCGCCGCACCCGGGGAGACCACCCCGACCACCCCGACCACCTCGACCGCCCCCATCCCCGTGCTCGGCGACCCGGCCGACGCCCCGCCGCCCGTGCTGGTCGACGACCGGCTGGCGTGGTGGGCCGAGCACACGCCCGACGCACCGGCGATGACCTACCGCGGGCGCACGTGGACGTGGGCGCAGTGGGACGAGCGGGTGCGACGGCTCGTGGGGGCGCTCTCGGCGGCGGGCATCGGGCGCGGCGACGTCGTCTCGTTCCTCGACAAGAACCACCCGGCCTGCGTCGAGCTCTCCCTGGCGGCGGCGTCGCTGGGTGCGGCCAACGCGATCGTCAACTGGCGCAGCGCCGGCGACGAGGTCGACTACGCGGTCAACGACTCGGGCGCCCGCCTGCTCGTCGTCGGCGAGGAGCTGCTGCCGACCATCGACGCGATCCGCGACCGCCTCGTCGCCGTCGAGCGCATCGTGGTCGTCACCCCCGACGGGACGACGGAGGGCGGGGAGCCCGACGAGTACGAGGCGTGGCTCGCCGCCGCGACCCCGCGACCCCGCGACCCTGCCGTGGAGCCCGACGACACCTGCCTGGTCATGTACTCCTCGGGCACGACGGGCCGGCCGAAGGGCGTCATGCTGACGCACCGCAACATGGTCAGCCACACAGTGAACGGCCACGACGGCTGGACCTTCGAGCCCGACGACGTCTCGCTGGTGGCGATGCCGCTGTTCCACGTGGGCGGCTCGTCGTACGTGCTGTTCGGCATCCACGACGGCATCCGGTCGATCATGACGCGGGAGCCCGACGGCGCCTCGCTGGCGGGCGCGATCATGGCCGGCGCCACCAAGACCTTCCTCGTGCCCGCCGTCCTCGCCCAGGTGCTGCAGTCCGGCCCCGACGCGATCAAGCTGTTCTCCGCCCTGACGGGCTACACGTACGGCGCGGCCCCGATGCCGCCGCCGCTCCTGCGCGCGGCGATGCAGGCGTGGCCCGCCACCGACTTCATCCAGGTCTACGGCCTCACCGAGGTCGCGGGCGTGGCCACGCACCTCATGCCCGAGCACCACCGCGACGCCGAGCACCCGGAGCGTCTGGTCTCCGCCGGGGTCGCGCTCCCCCAGATGGAGGTGCGGGTCGTCGACCCGGCGACGCTCGAGGACGTCGCGGTCGGCGAGAACGGCGAGATCTGGTTGCGGGGCCCGCAGGTGATGAAGGGCTACCTCGGCAAGCCGGAGGAGACGGCGAAGGTCATCACGGCCGACGGCTGGTTCCGCTCCGGCGACGTGGGCCGCCTCGACGCCGAGGGCTTCCTCTACGTGCACGACCGCATCAAGGACATGATCATCTCGGGCGGGGAGAACATCTACAGCCCCGAGGTCGAGCGGGTGCTGGCCGAGCACCCGGCGGTGCTCGAGTGCGCCGTGATCGGGGTGCCGGACGACCGGTGGGGCGAGACGGTCAAGGCGGTCGTGGCGCTGAAGCCGGGCACGGAGGCGACGGAGCAGGAGATCGTCGACTTCTGCCGCGAGCGGCTCGCGCACTTCAAGTGCCCCCGCAGCGTCGACGTCCTCCCGGCCCTGCCGCGCAACCCGACGGGCAAGATCCTCAAGAAGGACCTGCGGGCGCCGTACTGGGACGGGCGGTCCTCGACGATCGTGTGAGACCGGCGGGCACCGTCCGTTCACCCGGCACGGGGATGATGCCCGGGTGAGCGACCTCCTCCACGACCCGCTGCGGCGGGCCCACCTCGCGCCCGCGCCCCGCACCCTCGTCGACGTCTTCCGCGACACCGCGGCCCAGGCGGCCGAGGAGCCGGCCGTCGACGCCGGGGCGGGGGTGCTGACCTACGCCGAGCTCGAGGAGGCCGCGGACGCGCTGGCCGAGGAGCTGGCCGGCCTCGGCGTGGGGCCCGGCGACAAGGTCGGCATCCGCGTCACGTCGGGCACGACGGACCTGTACGTCGCGATCCTCGGCGTGCTGCTGGCCGGCGCCGCCTACGTGCCGGTCGACGCGGACGACCCGGAGGAGCGCGCCCGCCTGGTGTTCGGCGAGGCCCGGGTCGCGGCCGTCGTCGGCGACGACCTCGCGGTCGACGTACGTCGGGAGGCGGCGCCGCGCGAGCGGGAGGAGCCGACGCCCGACGACGACGCCTGGGTGATCTTCACGTCGGGCTCGACCGGCACGCCGAAGGGCGTGGCCGTCACCCACCGCAACGCGGCCGCGTTCGTCGACGCGGAGGCGCGGATGTTCCTGACGCAGGCCCCGCTCGGCGTCGGCGACCGGGTCATGGCCGGGCTCTCCGTCGCGTTCGACGCGAGCTGCGAGGAGATGTGGCTCGCGTGGCGCTACGGCGGGTGCCTCGTCCCCGCGCCGCGGGCGCTGGTGCGCTCGGGCGTCGACGTGGGCCCGTGGCTCGTGGCCAACCGCGTCACGGTCGTCTCCACGGTGCCGACCCTCGTCGCGCTGTGGCCGGCCGAGGCGCTCGAGCGGGTCCGCCTGCTCATCATGGGCGGCGAGGCCTGCCCGCCCGAGCTCGCCGCTCGCCTCGTGCGCCCGGGCCGCGAGGTGTGGAACACGTACGGGCCCACCGAGGCCACCGTCGTGGCCTGCGGCTGCGAGCTCACCGGCGAGGCGCCGGTGCGCATCGGCCTCCCGCTCGACGGGTGGGACCTCGCGGTCGTCGACCCGGCGACCGGCGAGCCCGTCGCCGAGGGCGAGCAGGGCGAGCTGATCATCGGCGGCGTCGGCCTGGCCCGCTACCTCGACCCGGCCAAGGACGCCGAGAAGTACGCGCCGATGCCGACGCTGGGCTGGGAGCGTGCCTACCGCTCCGGCGACGTCGTGGTGAACGACCCGGCCGGGCTGCTCTTCGCGGGGCGCGCCGACGACCAGGTCAAGCTGGGCGGGCGGCGCATCGAGCTCGGCGAGGTCGACTCGGCGCTGCTGGCCCTGCCCGGCGTGCACGGCGCGGCGGCCGCGGTCCGGCGTACGGCGGCGGGCAACCAGCTGCTCGTCGGCTACGTCGCCGTCGACCCCTCCTTCGACCCGCCCTCGGCGCTCGACCGGCTGCGCGCCGCCATGCCCGCCGCGCTGGTGCCGCGGCTGGCGGTCGTCGACACGCTGCCGACCCGCACGTCGGGCAAGGTCGACCGCGACGCGCTGCCCTGGCCACTGCCGGGCGCGGCCGGGGGCGCGGCCGGGGGAGCGGGCGGGGCCGGTGGGGCGGGCGCCGACCTGTCCGACACCGAGTCGTGGATCGCCCAGCTGTGGCTCGACGTGCTCGGCGCGGAGGTCACCGCCCCGACCGACGACTTCTTCGACCTGGGCGGCGGCAGCCTGACGGCCGCGCAGATCGTCTCCCGCCTGCGGACCCGGTTCCCCGAGGTCACCGTCGGCGACGTCTACGAGCGACCGACCGTCGGCGTCCTCGCGGCGCACCTGGACACGCTCGCGGGCCCGTCGGCGACCACGACGGACCGCTCCGTGCGCCCCATCCCGGCGAAGAGCCAGCGGGGCCAGGTGCTCGGCACCCTGCTCGCGCGCGCCGTCGGCGGGCTGCGGTGGGTGGCCTGGGCCATGATCGGCTCCACGCTGCTCGCCGAGGTGGCCGGCCTGGGGTGGCTGCCGTCGTACCCGTGGTGGGTGCTGGTGCTCGTCTGGGCCGCGGCCCTCACGCCGCCCGGGCGGATGCTTCTGTCGGCCGCGCAGGCGCGCCTGCTGCTGCGGGGCGTCGAGCCGGGCACCTACCCGCGCGGGGGCAAGGTCCACCTGCGGATCTGGCTGGCCGACCGGCTGGCCGACGAGATCGGCGCGACGGCGCTCGCCGGGGCCCCGCTCATGACCTGGTACGCGCGGCTGCTGGGCGCCGACGTCGGCCGCGACGTCGACCTGCACTCGCTGCCGGGCATCACGGGCATGCTGCGCCTGGGCCGGGGCGCCTCCGTCGAGCCCGAGGTCGACCTGTCGGGCTGGTGGATCGACGGCGACGTCGTGCACGTCGGCCGGATCGAGGTCGGGCCGCGCGCCCGCGTGGGCGCCCGCTCGACGCTGTGCCCCGGCGCGAGCGTGGGCGCCGACGCCGAGGTCGCCGCCGGGTCGGCGGTCTTCGGCGCGGTGCCCGCCGGGGAGTTCTGGGCCGGGTCGCCCGCCCGCCGGCGGCGCAAGGCCGCGCGGGGTCCGTGGCAGGACCGGCCGGCACGCTCGCGCGCCTGGATCGGTGCGTACGCCGTCAGCGCCGCCGTCGTCGGCACCCTGCCGGCCCTCGCGGTGCTCGTGGGTCTCCTCGTGGCGCTGCCGGGCATCGGCGACGTCGAGGGGTACGGCGGACTGCTCGCCCACCTGCTCGTGCGCGCGCCCCTGGGGGTGCTGGCGGGCCTGCTCGTCCTCGCCGCGCTCGTGCTCCTCGTCGTGCGCGTCTGCGCGCTCGGCGTGCGCACCGGCGTCCACCCCGTGCGCAGCGGGCCCGCGCTCGCGGTCTGGACGACGATGCGGGTGCTCGACGAGGCCCGCACGTGGCTCTTCGGGCTCTACTCCTCCTCGCTGACGCCGTGGTGGCTGCGGGCGCTCGGCGCCCGCATCGGGCCGGGCGTCGAGGCGTCGACGGTGCTGATGATCCCATCGCTGACCCAGGTCAACGAGCACGCGTTCCTCGCCGACGACACCCTCATCGGGGGCTACGAGCTGGGCGGCGGCTGGCTGCGGGCCGAGCGGGTCAAGATCGGCAAGCGCGCCTTCGTCGGCAACTCGGGCATGGCCGCGCCGGGCCGCAAGGTCCCCAAGGCGTCGCTCGTCGCCGTGCTCTCCGCGGCCCCCCGGCGCAAGACGGCCCGCTCGGGCGCCTCGTGGCTCGGCAGCCCGCCGGCGCCGCTGCGCCGTACCGCGGAGGAGGCCGACGCGAGCCGCACCTACGCCCCGCCCCGGCGCCTGCACGTCTTCCGGGCGCTGGTGGAGCTGTGCCGCCTCGTGCCCGTGGTGGTCTCGGTCGCGCTCACCGTCGGCGTCGTCGTCGCCCTGGGGGCGCTGCTCGACACCGGGCACCCGGCGCTCGGTGTGCTCCTCGCCGTGCTGCTCGTCGGCCCCGTGCTCGCGGTCGGGGGACTCGTGGCGGCCGTCGTCGCGACGGGCGCGAAGTGGCTGCTGGTCGGGCGGATGCGGCCCGGCAACCACCCGCTGTGGAGCTCGTTCGTGTGGCGCAACGAGCTCGCCGACACCTTCGTCGAGACCCTCGCCGTGCCGTGGTTCGCGCGCACCGTGACGGGCACGCCGCTGCTCAACGTGTGGTTCCGCTCCATGGGCGCCCACATCGGTCGCGGCGTGTGGTGCGACACCCACTGGCTGCCCGAGGCCGACCTCGTCCACCTGCACGACGGGGCGACGGTCAACTCCGGGACCGTGGTGCAGACCCACCTCTTCCACGACCGCGTCCTGACCATGGACCGCGTCGTGCTGCACCGGGGCGCGACCCTCGGCCCGAACAGCGTGATCCTGCCCGCGGCCGAGCTGGGCCGTCACGCTACGGTCGGACCCGTGTCCCTGGTCATGCGTGGTGAGTCCGTCCCCGGCGGGACCGTCTGGATCGGCAACCCGATCGGCCCCTGGGCCGAGCCGCCGGCCCCGGGCACGGGCGGCGTGCCCGAGCCGGCCGCGGTGACCGCGTGAGCGGCCTGCCCAGCGCCGACGACTACCTGCCCGGTCACGGCGACCGCTCGTGGGGCGCGCGGTCCTACGCGCTCGACCTGACCTACGGCCTCGAGGGCAACCGGCTCGACGGCGAGGCCCGCATCCGGGCCGAGGTGCTCGAGCCCACCGACCGCCTCGTGCTCGACCTCGCCGGTCTCGACGTCGCCAAGGTGAGCGTCGACGGCAAGCCGCCCGCCAAGTTCAGCACCCGCCGCGGCCGCCTCGTGGTCAAGCTGCGCGAGGAGGCCGAGCCCGGCGCCGAGCTCGCCCTCGTGGTCAAGTACGGCGGACGCCCCGAGCCGCTGGTCGAGAAGCACCACGGCGACGCGGGGTGGGAGGAGCTCACCGACGGCGTCATCGTCGCCGGCCAGCCCCACGGCGCCCCCACGTGGTTCCCGTGCAACGACCGGCCCGACGACAAGGCGACCTACCGCATCACGGTCACCACGGCCGCCGGCTACACGGTCGTCTCCAACGGCCTGCTGGTCGAGCGCCGGCGACGGGGGAGCGGGGAGTCCTGGACCTACGAGATGGACGCGCCCATGGCGACCTACCTCGCGACCGTCCAGATCGGGCGCTACGACATCGTCGAGCACGACGCCCCCGTCCCGCTGGTCTCGGCCGTGCCCCAGGGCACGGCGCGCGAGCGGAGCGCGGCGTACGACGCCGGCTTCGGCCGCCAGGCCGACATGGTCCGCGCGTTCGAGGGCTGGTTCGGGCCCTACCCGTTCGCCTCCTACGCCGCGGTCGTGACCGGCGACGACCTGGAGATCCCGCTCGAGAGCCAGAGCCTGTCGACCTTCGGCAAGAACTTCGTCTCCGAGGACTGGGACCAGGTGCGCCTCGTGGCCCACGAGCTGGCCCACCAGTGGTTCGGCAACGCCGTCACCCTCGCCCGGTGGCGCGACATCTGGCTGCACGAGGGCTTCGCCTGCTACAGCGAGTGGCTGTGGTCGGAGGAGTCGGGCCACGAGAGCGCCGCGTGGTGGGCCGAGCACCACCACGCCCGGCTCGCCGAGCAGGACCAGGACCTCGTGCTCGCCGATCCCGGTCCGGAGCTCATGTTCGACGACCGCGTCTACAAGCGCGGCGCCCTGGCGCTGCACGTGCTGCGCGGAGCGGTGGGGGACGAGGCGTTCTTCGGGTTGCTGCGCTCGTGGGTCGCCGAGCACCGCGGCGGCTCGGTCACGACGGAGGACTTCCTGGCCCACGCCTCGGCCGCGACGGGCGCCGACGTCGGGGTGCTGCTCTACGCCTGGCTCACCGAGGCGGACCTGCCCGACCTGCCGGCCTGAGCGCCGGCCCGCCTGTCGGTCTCCCGGCCTGCCGCGCCGGCCCGCGGGCGCTCCGCCGCTCCGCCGCTCCGCCGCTCCGCCGTACCCCCGGACGACGGACGCCGTGCGGTGACGGGCCGTGGCCCGCCCCCGCACGGCGTCCGTGGGGTGCTGGTGGTGCGGGAGCCTCAGGCCCAGCGCTCGTGGCGCGGGGTGAAGGTGAGGCCGCGGTCGCCCGTGTAGACCTGCTTCGGGCGGGCGATCTTCTGCTCCTTGTCCTGCACGAGCTCGTCCCACTGCGCGAGCCAGCCCGGCGTGCGGCCGATCGCGAAGAGCACGGTGAACATCTCCGGCGGGAACTGCAGCGCCTCGTAGATGAGACCCGAGTAGAAGTCCACGTTCGGGTAGAGCTTGCGCTTGACGAAGTACTCGTCCTCGAGCGCGATCTTCTCCAGCTCGAGGGCGATCTCCAGGAGCGGGTTGACCCCGGTGACCTCGAAGACGTCGTCGGCGGCCTTCTTGATGATCCGGGCGCGCGGGTCGTAGTTCTTGTAGACCCGGTGGCCGAAGCCCATGAGGCGCTCGTTGCCGTTCTTCACCCCGTCGATGAACGCCGGGATGTTCTCCTTGCTGCCGATGCGCTTCAGCATCCGCAGCACCGCCTCGTTGGCGCCGCCGTGCAGCGGGCCGAAGAGCGCGCCGATGCCGGAGGCCACGGCCGAGTACGGGTCGACCTGCGAGGAGCCGACGGAGCGGACCGCGTTGGTCGAGCAGTTCTGCTCGTGGTCGGCGTGGAGGATGAAGAGCACGTCGAGGGCCTTCACCAGGCGCTCGTCCGGCTCGTACTTCACCTCGCTCATCTTGAAGAGCATCGAGAGGAAGTTGGCCGTGTAGGACAGGTCGTTGTCCGGGTACACGTACGGCTTGCCCTGCGCGTGGCGGAACGACCAGGCGCCCAGGGTCGGCATCTTGGCGATCATGCGGACGATCTGCATGTGCCGGTTCGCCGGGTCCGCGATGTCGCGCGCCGCGGGGTAGAACGTCGAGAGGGCCCCCACCGACGACATCAGCATCCCCATCGGGTGCGCGTCGTAGCGGAAGCCCTGCATCAGCGACTTCACGTTCTCGTGGACGAACGTGTGGAACGTGATCTCGTGCTCCCACGCGTCGTACTGCTCCTTGGTGGGCAGCTCGCCGTGGATGAGCAGGTAGGCGACCTCGAGGAACGTCGAGCTCTCGGCCAGCTGCTCGATGGGGTAGCCCCGGTACTCCAGGATGCCCTTGTCGCCGTCGATGTAGGTCACCGCGCTGCGACACGAGGCGGTGTTGGTGAACCCGGGGTCGTAGACCGCCAGGCCGGGCTGCTCGTCGTCCGTCTTGATCTTGCCCAGGTCGGCGGCGCGGATGGTGCCGTCGACGATGGGGAGGTCGTACTCCTGACCCGTGCGGTTGTCACGGATGGTCAGGGAGGCGCCCGCAGTTCCTGCGTCGGTCACGTCGACTCCTCGTCGGTCGGGCGGGCGCGCCCGGGGGTGCACCCTGCCGGATGGGATCGTCGCCCAACCTAGCCCTCCCGCCCGACCGTTCTCCTGGGGGGCTGGTTACCGGCGGGTACGACGGAGGGTCGCGGCCGTTTTGACCCCCTCCCGCCGGGCTGCGTATCGTGACCCGTCGCGTCCCCTGCCGCGTCGAGGTCGCCCGGATCCCTCCGGGAGCGACGACCCCGGTGCAGATCCGGACGGCCCACCAGGTGGGTCGAGCCGGGCCGTGTTCGTCAGAGGACGTGGTTCCACCCCACCCGACGGGGACCTCCCGTCGGGACCGACGAACGAGAAGAAGGCTCATCGTGCGTACGTACGCCCCGAAGCCCGCTGACATCCAGCGTGAGTGGCACGTCATCGACGCGACCGACGTGGTCCTCGGCCGCCTCGCCGTGCAGACGGCCAACCTCCTGCGCGGCAAGCACAAGC
Organism: Nocardioides sp. ChNu-153; assembly: GCF_030466625.1. Lineage (GTDB taxonomy): Bacteria > Actinomycetota > Actinomycetes > Propionibacteriales > Nocardioidaceae > Nocardioides. The sequence goes on along the minus strand of NZ_JADEVT010000022.1, from coordinate 9,430 downwards.
CGCAGTTCGCCCCCAACGCCGACACGGGCGACTTCGTCGTCATCGTGAACGCCGAGAAGGTCGCGCTGTCCGGCAACAAGAAGACGACGAAGGTCGCCTACCGTCACTCGGGCTACCCGGGCGGTCTCACGGCCACCCCCATCGGTGAGCTCCTGGAGAAGGACGCGCGCAAGGCGATCGAGAACGCGGTGTGGGGCATGCTCCCCAAGAACCGCCTCGGCCGGCAGCAGCTGAAGAAGCTCAAGGTCTACTCCGGCCCCGAGCACCCGCACAGCGCCCAGCAGGCCAAGCCCTTCGAGATCACCCAGATCTCGCAGTGACGCTGGCCTCCACCGACACCGCCATCGCGCACCCCCGTACTTCCCAGGATCAGTGAGGAACACCGTGAGCACTTCCGAGACCGAGGTCGAGGAGACCTTCGAGGTCAACGAGCAGGGCATCGCCTACAGCAGCGAGAGCGCCCCCAGCGCCGACGCCCCCGAGCGCATCGCCACGATCGCCCCGTCGGCGGCCACCGGCCGTCGCAAGGAGGCCGTCGCCCGCGTCCGCATCGTGCCGGGCACCGGCGTCTGGACCATCAACGGCCGCACGCTCGACTCGTACTTCCCGAACAAGCTGCACCAGCAGGTCGTGAACGAGCCGTTCGCGACGACGCAGCTCGAGGGCCGCTTCGACGTCATCGCCCGCATCCACGGCGGCGGCATCACCGGTCAGGCCGGCGCCCTGCGTCTCGGCGTGGCCCGCGCCCTCAACGCGGTCGACGTCGACGCCAACCGTCCCTCGCTCAAGAAGGCCGGTCTGCTGCGTCGCGACGCGCGCGTCATCGAGCGCAAGAAGGCCGGTCTCAAGAAGGCCCGCAAGGCTCCGCAGTTCAGCAAGCGCTGATCGCGGTCCTGCGTCTTCCTTCGTGACGCGACTCTTCGGCACGGACGGGGTCCGGGGCCTGGCCAACGGTGTGCTCACCGCTGAGCTGGCCCTGGACCTTTCCGTTGCTGCCGCCCACGTGCTCGCCGAGTCCGGCGAGCTCTCCCACCGCGACGGGTCCCGCCCGCTGGCCGTCGTGGGCCGCGACACGCGCGTCTCGGGGCAGTTCCTCGAGGCCGCCGTGGTCGCCGGCCTCGCCTCGGCCGGCGTCGACGTCCTGCTCCTGGGCGTCCTGCCGACCCCCGCGGTGGCCCACCTGACCGACGCGCTCGACGCCGACCTCGGCGTCATGCTGTCGGCCTCGCACAACCCGATGCCGGACAACGGCATCAAGTTCCTCTCGCGTGGCGGCGTCAAGCTCGACGACGCCCTCGAGCAGGCCATCGAGGCCCGCCTGCGCGAGCCGTGGCAGCGCCCGACGGGGGCAGCGGTCGGCCGCGTCACGCCGTACCCCGGCGGGCAGGAGCAGTACGTCGCGCACCTCGCCGGCACGCTGGGCACGTCGCTGAGCGGCCTGCGCCTCGTGCTCGACTGCGCCGAGGGTGCGGCGAGCGAGGTCGGTCCCGCGGCGCTGCGTGCCGCCGGCGCCGAGGTCGTGGCCATCCACGCCTCGCCGGACGGGCTCAACATCAACGACGGCTGCGGGTCCACGCACCTCGGGCCCCTGCGTGCCGCCGTGCTCGCGCACGGCGCCGACGCCGGGTTCGCGCTCGACGGCGATGCCGACCGCTGCCTGGCGGTCGACGCCGACGGGGAGGTCGTCGACGGCGACCAGATCCTCGCCGTGCTCGCCGTGGCCCTCAAGGACGCCGGCGAGCTCGCCGGTGACACCGTCGTGGCGACCGTCATGAGCAACCTCGGGTTCACCCGCGCCCTGGCCGCGCACGGCATCGCCGTGTCGGCCACGCAGGTGGGCGACCGCTACGTGCTGGAGGAGATGAACGCCGCCGGCCGCGTGCTGGGCGGCGAGCAGTCGGGCCACGTCGTCATGCGTCGTCACGCCACGACGGGCGACGGGCTGCTGACGGCGCTCCACGTCGCGCAGCGGATGGCGGTCACGGGGGAGAGCCTCGCGGCCCTCGCCGGCGTCATGACGCGGATGCCGCAGGTGCTCGTGAACGTGCCCGACGTCGACAAGGCCCGCACCGACGACGACGTGCTGCAGGAGGCGGTCGCCGCGGAGCAGTCCCGCCTCGGCGACTCCGGTCGCATCCTGCTGCGGGCCTCGGGCACCGAGCCGCTCGTGCGCGTGATGGTCGAGGCGACGACGGACACCGAGGCGCGCGACGTCGCGGACCGGCTCGCCGACGTCGTACGCCGGCGCCTGACCCTGGCCTAGGCCCGCCCGCCGCTGCCGCTGCAGCGGCCTTGACACAAAGGTGCCCCCGTCGGTCCGACCGACGGGGGCACCTGCTCGTGCGGGGTGGATCAGTGGCGGCGGTCGGCCACGTCGCCCTCGACCTCGATGTGCTCCTTGCGGACGTCCTCGCCGACGGTCTCCTCGTCGACGACCGTCTCGGTGCCGAGACGCACCCGCTCGACGGGCTCGGCGGTCTTCTGCACGACGGGCTTCTCCTCGTGCAGCACGACCTCGTGCTCCTCCTCCGAGATGGTCGGGCCGTCGAGGGCCTGGCCGGCGTTCGCCTCGGTGATGGGCTCGGTCTCGAGCACCGCGTGCTCCTTGCGGACCGGGACGGTCTGCGTGACGTGCTCGGTGGTGACGTACTTGCGGAGCCGGGCGCGGCCCGCCTCCTGCGTGGTGGTGCCGACCTCGACGTGCTCCTCGGAGCGGGTCATGGCCTCGTCCGTGGTGCGACCGGACGTGTCGTGGCCGACGGGCGCACGACCGGTGGTGACGGAGTCCGTGCCCGCGGTGTGGTGGCCGGCGGTCGCGTCGTGGCCCACGGTCGTGTCCGTCGTGTGCGTGTCGTGCGTGTCGTGGCCGACGTGCTGGCCGCGGTGCCCGGCGTAGTGCTGCCAGAGACGGGCCTCCTCGGCCTCGTCCAGGTGGCCGCCGTCGACGTCGATCGAGGGGGCGTCCTTGATCTGGTCCTTGGTGAACGGCACCGTCAGGCGGTCGCCGTCGAGGGTCGCGTCGGTCACCGGCACGAAGGACTCCTTCATCCCGAACAGCCCCGTGTTCACGGTGACGAACTCCGGCTGACCGGTGGAGTCGTTGAGGTAGAGCTGCCCGACCTTGCCGATCTTGTCCCCGCTCTGGGTGTAGGCGGTGGTGCCGATGGCGTCGCGGGCCTGGGTCTCGTTGAGCATGTGGTTCTCCTTCTGAGGTTCCCCGTTGCTGACCGCCCACCGGTACCCGCGTCGGGCGTCCTAGACGTGGGAGGCGGCAATTTTCTGAAATTCGGACGAAACGGCGATCAGACCGGGTGAACCGCGCGGATCGGGTAACCGGTGGTCCGCGGGGCACGACGAAGGAGAGCGACGTGACACGACACCACAGGGACGACCGGCCCACCGAGGGCGGCGGCGCCAGCACCTTCGACGCCGTGCAGGAGCGGCGGCGGACGGCCGTCGACGACTCGGCTGCACGCGACCGCTTCGCGGGGCTCAACCTCGGGGCCTGCTTCTTCGGGTGGCTCGTGGCCGTGGCCGTGGCGATCCTGCTCACCAGCATCGTCGGCGCCGTGGTCGCGGCCGTCGGCTCCTCGACCGGCATCACGCAGACCGACGCCGAGCGGGAGAGCGGCACGATCGGGGTGACCGCGGCCGTCGTGCTGCTGGTCGTCCTGCTGGTCGGCTACTACGCCGGGGGCTACGTCGCGGGGCGCATGTCGCGCTTCGACGGCGGGCGCCAGGGGGTGGGCGTCTGGGTCATCGGGCTCGTCGTGACGATCGCGGCCGTCGTGCTCGGCGCCGTCTTCGGCTCGCAGTACAACATCCTCGACCGCGTCAGCCTGCCCCGGATCCCCGTCTCCACTCAGGACCTCAGCATCGGCGCCGTGATCACCGCGCTCGCGGTCGTGGCCGGCACCCTGCTCGCCGCCGTGCTCGGCGGCAAGGTCGGCCACCGCTACCACGACCGCGTCGACCGCGCCGTGATCCGGCACTGACCCCCCGCACCCCCCCGCACCTTCCCGGTCCTTCGACGGCACGCCCGACGCCGTCTCCCCGGGTGACGACCTCCGACAGGACGTCGCCCACCCACCTGCGGCGGAGCACCTCGGCCCCGCAGAGCACGAACCGCATGGCTCCACCACCCAGGAGGAACAGATGACCGACCCATCCACCACCGAAAAGGCCCAGGCCGCCGCGTCCACCGCGGTCGACGAGGGCCGTCACGTCACCGGCGTCGCCAAGGACGAGGCGCAGAACGTGGCCTCCGAGGTCTCCGCGCAGACGCGCCAGCTCGTGGGCGAGACCCGCCAGCAGGTCGCGCAGCAGCTCGACGACCAGTCGCGGCAGCAGCGGGACAAGCTGGTCGGCACGCTCGGCACCCTGAGCGACGACCTGTCGCAGATGGCCGACCGCAGCGAGAGCTCCGGCCTCGCCGTGCAGGCCGCCCGCGAGGTCGCCGACCGCACCCGCTCGCTGCAGTCCTACCTCGACGGCCGCGACCCCAGCGAGCTCCTCGACGACGCACGTGACTTCGCCCGTCGTCGTCCGGGCGTGTTCCTGCTCGGCGCGCTCGTCGCCGGCGTGGTCGCCGGCCGCGTGGTGCGCGGGGCCAAGGACGCCCCGCAGGCCGGCGCCGGCAGCACGGCCCCCACCCCGACGACGCCCGTGGCTCCCGTGGCCACGCCCACGTCCGGCTACAGCTCGGGCTCGGGCTACGGCTCGGGCTACGCGGCCCCCGGGTACGGCGAGACCCCCGGCGCCGTCGGCTCCTACCCGCCGCCGCCGGTGAGCCCCACCCCGGTCTCGGCCCCGCCCGTCGGCCAGGGCTACGGCAGCGACCCGCTCGCCGGTGACACCCGTCCGCAGCACGTCGCGGACCCGGGCCAGGGCCTCCCGCCCCTCCCGCCGCTCCCGGGCGAGACGCCCGGCACGGTCGACCCGGGCCCCGCCCTCGACGACGACGGGCCGATGGGGACGAACGCCGCCGGCTACGGCCGCCGCGACGGCCTCGAGGGGCCCGCGTGAGCACCCCCGTCAACCCCCCGCCCCACGATCCGGCGGGTCCGCGCAGCCACGGCGGTGAGCGGAGCCTCGGCGAGATCGTCAGCGACGTCTCCCAGGACCTCAGCACGCTCGTCAAGCAGGAGCTCGACCTCGCGAAGGCGGAGCTCAAGCAGGAGGCGACCCAGGCCGGCAAGGGCGCCGGCATGCTCGGCGGTGCCGCGGTCGCGGGCCACCTCGTGCTGGTGTTCCTGTCGCTGACGCTCATGTTCCTGCTCGACAACTGGATGCCGATCGAGCTCGCCGCGCTCATCACCACGCTCCTGTGGGCCGTGGCCGCCGGCGTGCTCGCCGCCCTCGGTCGTTCCGAGCTGAAGAAGGCCAACCCCCAGCTGCCGAAGACGCAGCAGACCCTCAAGGAGGACGCATCATGGGCCAGAGCCCAGAAGAGCTGACCGCAGAGATCGCCCGGACCCGTGGCGCCCTCGCCTCGGACCTCGACGAGCTGCAGGACAAGGTGAGCCCGAGCGCCATCGTCGACCGCAAGAAGGCCGCGGCCCGCGAGCGCGTGCTGGGTGTGCGGGAGAAGGTCATGGGGGGCGCCAACGACGCCCGCGGCAAGGTCGCCGGCGGGGCCGAGGGTGCGTCCAACGCCGCCTCGAACGTCGCCTCGCAGGCGGCCGACACCGCGCACCAGGCAGCCGAGACCGCCCAGCAGCGCTACGACGGCGCCCCGCTGGCCGCCGGCGTGGCCGCCTTCGGCCTCGGCATGGTCATCTCCGCGCTGATCCCGGCGAGCAAGGTCGAGGCCCGCGCGGCCGCGCAGGTCACCGACACGATCAAGGAGCAGGCGGCGCCCCTCGTGGACGACGCCAAGGCTGCGGCCGCCGACGTGGGCCAGAGCCTGCGCGACAGCGCCGCCTCCTCGGTCGAGGAGGTCAAGCAGACCGCGCAGGACGCGGCCTCGCACGTGCAGGAGGAAGGCGCGTCGTCGGCGCAGAACGTGAAGTCCGAGACGACGAGCTGACACCGCGTCGGCCGTCCTCGGGCGCCCGACGTCCCACCGACCCCGGGTCCCCGTGCTTGCACGGGGGCCCGGAGTCGTCTGCGGGGGGCCTCAGTCCGCGTCGCCGACGACCGTGCCGTGCGGGCGACCGGGGTCGTCGTACGCCGGCTCCGGCTCGCCGGCGCGGCAGGCCTCCATCTGCGCGCAGACGGCGGCGCCGTAGAAGAGCGCGCCCGCGGAGAGCAGCGCCCACAGCAGCAGGGCGATCACGCCCGTCAGCGGGCCGTAGACGGTGCTGAACGAGCCGGTCGCCCCGACGTACGCCGCGAGCCCGCCCGACGCGACGAGCACCAGCACCACCGTCACGGCCGAGCCGAACGCGACCCACGACAGCGCCGGCTGCCGGCGCCGCGGCGCCCGCTCGAGCAGCACCGCGATGGTGACGACGAGGAGCAGGATCCCGACGGGCCAGCGCCCGACGCTCCAGGCGGTCTGCGCGGTCTCGCCCCACCCGTACTCGGTCGCCATGGCCTCGACGAACGTGGGGCCGGTGACGAGGAGCAGGAACCCGATGCCGACCGGGCCGGCCAGGCAGGCGGCCAGGAGGGCGGCGCGGCCGTACTTCGCGGGCGCCGGCCGGTCACGCCGGATCCCGTAGACGCGGTTGGTGCCGCGCTCGACCTGCGCCATCGCCACCGTCATCGAGAACAGCGCGAAGGCGAGACCGCCGCCGAGCGCGATCTCGCCCGCCATCTCCTGGGCGTCCTCGTCGCCGTCGGCGTCGTCGGCCTGGGTGAGGGCGTCGACGAGCGCGTCGTCGCCGGCGGTGCCGGGCGAGACGGCGTCGACGGTGGCCGCGATGACCTTCGCGGGCCGCTCCGCGTCGAGGTCGGCGGCCAGGCCCGTCAGGGCCAGCAGGAACGGCACCACGGCCAGGGTCGCCTGGAGGGCGAGGGCCCGGCTGCTGCTGAACCCGTCGCCGTACCGGAACCGCACGAACGCGTCGACGAGCACCCGGCGCACGCCGACGCGGCGCAGCAGGTGGAACGCGTCCTCGGCGTCGAGCTCGTCGCCGTCCATCTCGGTGGTCACGGGCACGAGGCGCGCGGTGGTCATGGGGTCACGGTGCCGCACCCGGCGGGCCGGCGCCGCACCGGGTGGGCGCGCGCCAACCGGCGGGTCCGTAGCGTCGCCAGCATGACCAACACACCCGACAAGATCGTCTACACCGCCCGCGCCACCGTCACCGGTGGTCGCCAGGGCCGGGCCCGGTCCGAGGACGGGGTCCTCGACCTCGACCTCACCGCGCCGAAGGAGACCGGCGGCCCCGGCACGGGCACGAACCCCGAGCAGCTGTTCGCCGTCGGGTACGGCGCGTGCTTCCAGGGCGCGCTCGGGCTCGTCGCGAAGAAGGCGGGCGTCGACGCGTCCGGGTCGACGCTCGACATCGCCGTGGGCTTCGGTCCCGACGCCACCTCCTTCGCCCTCACCGTCGACATCACGGCGACCATCCCGGGCGTCGACGACGCCACCGCGCAGGACCTCGTCGAGCAGGCCCACCAGGTCTGCCCGTACTCCCGCGCCACCCGCGGCAACGTCCCCGTGACGGTGCGCGGCGTGGGGGCCTGAGCCCCGGAAAACCCGTCGCCCTCGCAGCGGCGCGCGTCCTAGGCTCCCGGGCCATGACGCGCGCCGCTGCCGTCGAGGTCGTCGCCCTCGACCCGACCGCCCCCACCTGGGCCGACGACGTCGCCGCCTGGCACGCCGTGTACGACGAGGTGGCCCGCCACCTGCGCGCGGCCACGGCGAACCCGTGGTCGCTCGACGAGATCGTCGTGTCCCTGACGGCGGGGGCGTCCCACACGCGGCGCACCGCCTGGGTGGCCCGCGCCCGGGAGGGTGCCCTCCCGGGCGCGCCCCAGGGCACGGTGGTGGGGGCCGGGCTGCTCGACCTCCCGCTGCTCGACAACCGCGACACCGCGTCGATCGCGGTCTGGGTGCCACCGCGGTGGAGGCGCCAGGGCGTCGGCACGGCGCTCGCCGCCGCCCAGGAGGACGCCGTGCGCGACCTGGGACGCCACGTCCTGCAGGCCGACGCGCACACCGGCGACGACGCGGCAGCCGAGACCGCCCTGGGCGGGCTCCCGTTCGCCCGCGCCCGCGGCTACGAGGTGGCCCTGGCCGGGCTGCAGAGCCGGGCGGCGCTCCCGGTGGACCCCGCGGTCCTCGACCGTCTGGCGGGCGAGGTCGCACCGCACCACACGGCGTACGCGCTGCGCACCTGGGAGGGGCCGGTGCGCGACGACCTCGTGGCGGGGTACGCGCGGATGGACGCCCTCGTCGACGTGGAGGCGCCGAGCGGGAGCCTCGAGGTCGAGGCGCGCACCGCCGCCGTCGACGTCTGGCGCGAGCGCGAGGCGGAGTCGCAGCGCCAGGGCCGGCGCAACGTCGCGACGGCCGCCCTGGACGCCGGGGGCCAGGTCGTCGCGATCACGGAGCTGTGGCGCAGCACCGGGTCGGTCCAGCTGCAGCAGTGGAGCACGATCGTCGACACCGCGCACCGCGGCCACCGCCTCGGTCTCGCCGTCAAGATCGCCAACCTGCGCCGGGCGCAGGAGGTGTGGCCGGACGCGACGGAGGTCCTCACGTGGAACGCCGCCGACAACGGCCCCATGCTCGCCGTCAACGAGCAGCTGGGGTTCCGGGTCGTCGAGCGGGACGTCGAGCTGCAGCGACGGCTGACGGATCCGTCCGAGCAGGGTTGAGATCGCGGGCGGTCGGATAGATTCGCGTCCCGTGATCACCTTGACGAAGGGCGGGAACGCGCCGCTGGCCGTGTCCCGCGTCTCCGTGACCGTCGACGTCGCCGCCTCCGCCGACCTCTCGGCCCTCCTCGTGACCGAGGCGGGCAAGGTCCGCACCGACGCCGACTTCGTGTTCTACAACCAGCCGAGCGGCCCCGGCGTGACCTGCGTGCCGCCGAGCGGGGGCGGGCAGTGGCGGGTCGACGTCGACCTCGCGGCCGTGCCGGCCGACGTGCACGCCGTGCGCCTGGTGACCTCCCTCGACGACGACGGCAAGGTGTTCGGCCAGGTCGGTCAGCCGGTGGCCCGCGTGTCGGCCGACACCGGCCCCGTCGCCGAGTTCCCCATGACGGGCCTCGACCGCGAGACCATCGTCGTCGCCCTCGAGCTCTACCGCCGGGGCACCGACTGGAAGGTCCGCGCTGTCGGCCGCGGGTACGACGGCGGTCTCGGCGACCTGATCGCCGACCACGGGGTCAGCGTCGACGACGCCCCGGCCGCTCCGGCCGCTCCGGCCGCTCCGGCCGCACCGGCCGCACCGGCCCCCGCTCCCGCCGCGCCCCCGGCTCCGCAGCAGCCGCCCGCCCCGCAGCAGCCGCCCGCCCCGCAGCAGCCGCCC
>NZ_JADEVT010000021.1 GCF_030466625.1 Nocardioides sp. ChNu-153 | reverse complement strand
GCCACCACGAACCGGGTCAGCTGCCGGGTGCCTGAGCCCCCGGCGGCACCTGCCCACCTGGCGGCACCTGCCCACCGGGCGGCACCTGGCCACCGGGCGCGAACTGGCCGCCCCGACCCCCCGGTCCGCCCTGGCCGGCCTCGTCCGCGCCGTCGCTCACCGCCCCGAGCGCCACGGCGCCCCCGGCGCCGAGGACCACGCTCGCCAGGGCCACGGCGGCCGTCGCCCGCAGCGCCATCGCGCGCTGGCGCAGCGTGCGGCGCGGCGGGGCCGGTCGCTCGGCGGTCGGGGCCACGGGCGGCGGGCCCGGCAGCGGGGCACCCGTCGGGGGTGGCCCGGCGTACGGCGGCGGGGGCGGCCCGGCGTACGGCGGCGGCGGCGGGGGCGGCCCGGCGTACAGGTCGGGGGGCGCGGGGTAGCGGGGGTTCTGCTCGCTCATGGGCCCACGGTGCGCGGCGGGCCTGTGCCCGGGCTGTGCACCGGCCCAGCGTCACCGAAGATCGTGCTGGGAGCGCCGCAGCACGCCGTACCCCACGAGCACGTAGCCCAGCGCGAGCACGCCCACGAGCATCCCCGCGAGCGTCGGCACGAAGGCCGACGACGACGGGTCGAGGAAGCCGTAGATGTCGAGGCCGGCCGCGTAGTAGAACGCCAGGTAGGCCAGCGGCGGCAGCAGCCACGTCAGCGGGTGCCACCAGCGCGACTCCCGCTGCCCCCGCCCCACGACGAGGTAGTCGGCGAGCACGAGCAGCGGCGTCACGAGGTGCTCGAGCAGCGACCACGTCGTGTCCACCGCGCCGCCGAGCAGCGCGAACCACGAGCCGCCCACGAGCAGGAGCACCACCAGTGTCGCCCCGCGCACCCACGACGACCGCGGCTCGTGGCGGCGGAAGCCGACGGTCGCCGGGTAGGCGGCCAGCGCGAGGTAGACGACCGCCGCGACGAGGCTCGCCAGCTGGCTCAGTCCCTGCCAGGCGTCGCCCCCGAACCGGGCGGTGGCCGCGAGGAAGCCGGTGAGCGCGACCCCGGCGACGAGGAGCCGCCAGACGGTGAGCGCGACGAGGGTGGGGACCGAGGGGGGTGGGGTCACGCGCCGCTGCGTACCCCGCGGGCCCCCACCCGACACCCCAGCCCGACACCCCGGCCCGACACCCAGCGCGACACCCAGCGCGTCCACAGCGGACGCACAGGTGACTGCGGCACAGTCGGGGGCATGGACCTGACCCGCCCGGACGGCTCGCCGCTGCGCGTGCTGGTCGTCGACGACGAGGTGAACCTCGCCGAGCTCGTGTCGATGGCGTTGCGCTACGAGGGCTTCGAGACCCGGATGGCCCACACGGGGAGCACCGCCGTCGCCGCCGCCCGCGTGATGGATCCCGACGTCGTCGTGCTCGACATGATGCTGCCCGACTTCGACGGCCTCGAGGTGCTGCGCCGGATGCGCTCCACCGACGCCGCCGTGCCCGTGCTCTTCCTCACCGCCCGCGACGCCGTCGAGGACCGCGTGGCGGGCCTGACGGCCGGCGGTGACGACTACGTGACGAAGCCGTTCTCGCTCGAGGAGGTCGTCGCGCGCCTGCGCGCCCTGCTGCGCCGCGCCGGTGCCCGGGCCGCGGAGCGCGAGAACGTGCTCGTCGTCGGCGACCTCAGCCTCGACGAGGACAGCCACGAGGTGCGCCGCGGCGGCGACGAGGTGACCCTGACGGCGACGGAGTTCGAGCTGCTGCGCTTCCTCATGCGCAACCCGCGCCGGGTGCTCAGCAAGGCGCAGATCCTCGACCGGGTCTGGAACTACGACTTCGGCGGCCAGGCCAACGTCGTCGAGCTCTACATCTCCTACCTGCGCAAGAAGATCGACGCCGGCCGCGCCCCGATGATCCACACGATGCGCGGCGCGGGCTACGTGCTGAAGCCGGCGGACTGACGGTGCCCGACGCACCGCCCGGGCCCGCCGGGCCCGCCGGGCCTGCCGGGACCGACCGGGCCACCCCCCGGCGCCGCCAGCTCGCCACGCTGACCTCCCGGCTCGTCGCCACGACCGTGCTGCTGACCACCCTGGTGGCCCTCGCGATCGGCGCCGCGACGACCCTGGCGATGCAGGGCAACCTCACCGGCCAGCTCGACGGCGAGGTCGGCTCGCTGGCGCAGCGCGCGGGCGGACCGGCGCCGCAGGGCCTCGACGGCGGCCCCGCCGACGGTCCGTGCGGCGACCGCTTCGTGCCCGGCAGCCGCGGCCCCGGCACCCTGTTCGCGCAGCTGTACGACGACGCCGACCGCACCGACGGCATCGTGCTCACCGAGGAGGTCTGCGGCGAGCGCGTGCTCTCCACGGCCGCGCTCGACCAGCTCGCGGACGTGCCGGCGGACGGCGCCGTGCACGCGGTCGACCTCCCCGCGCTCGGCTCCTACCGCGTCGTCGCCTCCGCGCGCAGCGACGGGTCCGTGGTCGTCTCCGGCCTGCCGACCGAGCGGGTCGACGACGCCGTCGCCTCCCTCGTGCTCTACGAGCTGCTCATCGGCCTCGCCGCCGTGCTCGTCGCCGCGGGTGCCGCGTCGGTGGTGGTACGCCGACAGCTGCGGCCGCTGCGCGACGTCGCCGCGACGGCGCACGAGGTCGCGACCCTGCCCCTCGCCGAGGGCGAGGTCGACCTGCGCGGGCGCGTGCCGGCGTACCTGACGGACGAGGCGACCGAGGTCGGCCAGGTCGGCGCCGCGCTCGCCACCCTCCTGGCCCACGTCGACGACGCCATCGCGGCGCGGCACCGCAGCGAGCAGCAGGTGCGCCAGTTCGTCGCCGACGCCTCCCACGAGCTGCGCACGCCGCTGGCCACGATCGTGGGGTACGCCGAGCTGGCCCGCCGCCGTCCCGACGACGCCGACGCGGCGCGCACCGCGCTCGCCAAGGTGGAGGGCGAGTCGGGCCGGATGCGGCGCCTCGTCGAGGACCTGCTGCTGCTCGCCCGCCTCGACGCGGGCCGCCCGATGGCGCACGAGCCCGTCGACCTCACGCTGCTGCTGCTCGAGGCGGTGGCCGACGCCCAGGTGCTGGCCCCCGGGCACCACTGGCGCCTCGACCTGCCCGACGAGGTCGTGGAGGTCGACGGCGACGCCCACGGCCTCCACCAGGTGGTCAGCAACCTGCTGACGAACGCGCGCCGCTACACCCCGGCCGGCACGACCGTGACGGTGGCGGCGGCGCTCGAGCGGGCCGACGGGGGCGACCGGGGCGACCGGGTGGTGCTGCGGGTGAGCGACGACGGCCCCGGGTTCCCGCCGGCCATCGCCGGCCACGCCTTCGACCGGTTCGTGCGCGGCGACGGCGCCCGCACGGGCGGGGACTCCTCCGGGCTCGGCCTCGCGCTCGTGCGGGCCATCGTCGAGGCGCACGGCGGCCGCGTCGGTTTGAGAAGTGCGCCGGGAGCCACCACGGTGGAGGTGGCACTCCCGCCGAGGGGGGCTACCCTGTCCGACGGGCCGATTGTCTGACAATCCATCTCGGAGCCGCCGAGCGGGACAGGACCGCACGCCCGACGACCACGAGGAGGCGAGCATGACCGGCACCGTGACCGAGCCGACCACCACCGGGACCACCAGGACCACCGGGACCCCCCGGGACGCAGCGCAGGACGGCGACGCACCCCGCAGCCAGGCCTACTTCCAGCAGGCGCAGGAGCGCACCGCGCACAACTACCACCCGCTGCCGGTGGTGGTGGCCCACGCCGAGGGCGCCTGGATGACCGACGTCGACGGCAACCGGTTCCTCGACATGCTGGCCGGCTACTCCGCGCTCAACTTCGGCCACGGTCACCCCGACCTCGTCGCCGTCGCGCACGCACAGCTCGACAAGCTGACGCTGACGAGCCGCGCGTTCGTCCACGACCAGTTCGGCGCCTTCTGCTCCGCGCTCGGCGACCTCGCCGGCAAGGAGCTCGTGCTGCCGATGAACACCGGCGCCGAGGCCGTCGAGACGGCCATCAAGGTCTGCCGCAAGTGGGGCTACGACATCAAGGGCGTCGCGGTGGACTCCGCGGAGATCATCGTCGCCGGCGGCAACTTCCACGGCCGCACCACGACCATCGTCGGCTTCTCCGACGACCCCGACGCCCGCGACGGCTTCGGCCCGTTCGCCCCCGGCTTCACCCAGGTGCCGTACGGCGACGCCGCGGCCCTCGAGGCCGCCATCACACCGAACACGGTCGCCGTGCTGCTCGAGCCCATCCAGGGCGAGGGCGGCGTCGTGCTGCCCCCGACCGGCTACCTCCGCGAGGTCCGCGAGATCACGCGCCGCCACAACGTGCTGTTCGCCGCCGACGAGATCCAGTCCGGCCTCGGCCGCACCGGTCGCACCTTCGCGTGCGACCACGAGGAGGTCGTGCCCGACCTCTACGTGCTCGGCAAGGCGCTGGGCGGCGGCATCGTCCCGGTCTCGGCCGTCGTGGCCGACCGCGACGTGCTCGGCGTGCTCCACCCGGGCCAGCACGGCTCGACCTTCGGCGGCAACGCGCTCGCCTGCGCCGTCGCGACCAAGGTCGTCGAGATGCTGGCGACCGGCGAGTTCCAGGAGCGCTCCGAGCGGCTCGGCGTGCTGCTGCGCACCCGGCTGGAGGGGCTCGTCGGGCGCGGCGTGCTCGCCGTCCGCACCCGCGGGCTGTGGGCCGGCGTGGACGTCGACCCCGCGGTCGGCACCGGCCGCGCGGTCTGCGAGGCCCTGATGGCCCGCGGCGTCCTGGCCAAGGACACGCACGGCTCCACCATCCGTCTCGCGCCGCCGCTCGTCGTCTCCGAGGAGGACCTCGCCTGGGGCCTCGACCATCTCGAGGCGGTCGTCACCGGCGCCTGAGACCCCGCGTCTCACAGTCGCACCACAGGTCGTCCCCACGGACGACCCAGCGAGGCGGTCGAGCCTCGTGCCATGGACTCGACCGCCTCGCCCCACCTCGTCGCGCGCGACGCCCCGGCCCCGCCGGCGCCGCCCCCGTCGTACGCCGCGCACCCCGCCGCACGCAGCTCCCGCCTGCTCGACCGCCTCCGGCGGGTCGAGCGCCGCACCGGCGAGCGCGCCGGCCTCGCCGCGCTCCTGCTCGCGACCGCCCTGCTCTACCTGTGGGACCTCGGCGCCTCGGGGTGGGCCAACTCGTTCTACGCCGCGGCCGCGCAGGCGGGCTCGGAGTCGTGGAAGGCGTTCTTCTTCGGCTCCTCCGACGCCGGCAACGCGATCACCGTCGACAAGACACCCCTGTCGCTGTGGCCGATGGCCCTGTCGATCCGGGTGTTCGGGCTCTCGTCGTGGAGCCTGCTCGTGCCCCAGGCCCTGATGGGCGTGGGCGCGGTCGCCCTGCTCCACGCGACCGCGCGGCGCGCGACGGGGTCCTGGGCGGCGGGCATCCTCGCCGGCGCGGCGCTCGCCCTGACCCCCGTCGCGACGCTGATGTTCCGCTTCGACAACCCCGACGCGCTGCTCGTCCTGCTGCTGGTGGGCGCGGCGTACGCGACCCTGCGGGCGGTCGAGGGGGCGACGCCCGTGCCCGGGGTGACCGGCCGCGTGGTCGGGCACCCCGTGCGGTGGCTCGCGCTGGGCGGGGCCCTCGTCGGGCTGGCCTTCCTCACCAAGATGCTGCAGGCGTTCCTCGTGCTGCCGGCGCTCGCCCTGGCGTACGCCGTGTTCGCCACCGCGCCCTGGTGGCGACGCGGGCTGCACCTGCTCGTGGCGTTCGGCTCCATGGTGGTGGCCGGCGGCTGGTGGATCGCGGTCGTCGAGCTGTGGCCGGCGGACTCGCGGCCCTACATCGGCGGCTCGCAGGGCAACTCGATCCTCGAGCTGACACTGGGCTACAACGGCCTCGGCCGGCTGAACGGCGAGGAGGAGGGGTCCGTCGGCGGCGGGGGCGGCTGGGGCAGCCCGGGCCTGATGCGGCTCTTCTCCGACTCCGTCGGCGACCAGGTCGCGTGGCTGCTGCCCGCGGCGCTCGTCCTCGGCGTCGCGGGGCTCTGGTTCGCCGGGCGCGGCGCCACCCCCGGCGCCACCCTCGGCGCCACCCCCGGCACCGCGCGCCTCACCCGGGCCGCGCTGACGCTGATGCTCGGGTGGCTGGTCGTCACGGGGCTGACGTTCAGCCTCATGCAGGGGATCTTCCACGAGTACTACACCGTCGCCCTCGCCCCCGCCATCGCCCTGCTGGCCGCGGTCGGCGCGGTCGTGCTGTGGCGGGCCCGCGGCTCGCTCGTCGCGTCGGGCCTGCTGGGCGGCACGCTCGCGCTGACCGCGGTGTGGGCGTCGGTGCTGCTCGACCGCGCCGGCTGGGCGCCCGCGCTGCGCTGGGGCGTGCTCGTCGTCGGGCTGGTGACCGCGCTGCTCGTGGTGGGGGCGCGCCACCTCCCCCGGAAGGCCGGGTACGCCGTGGCCGTCGCCGCCCTGCTCGCGGCGCTGGCCGCGCCCGCGGCGTACTCCGTCGCGACCGCGGCGACGCCGCACACCGGCTCGATCGTGGCCGCCGGCCCCAGCAGTGCCGGGGCGGGCGCCGGCCCCGGAGGCCGGACCGGGGGCGGACGGGGCCCCGGCGGGGGCTTCGGCGGGGGCTTCGGCGGGGGACCCGCCGGGACGGGCGGCCTGCCGGGCGCGGGCACCGTCCCCGGCGCCGGCGCCGGCGCGGGCACCGGCACCGGCGGGGGTGTCGGCGGGCTGCTCACCGGCAGCGAGTCGACCGACGCGATCACGGCCCTGCTGGCCGAGGACGCCGACGCCTTCACCTGGGCGGCCGCGACGGTCGGGTCCAACTCGGCGGCGGGCTACCAGCTGGCCAGCGAGGAGCCGGTCATGGCGATCGGCGGGTTCAACGGCTCCGACCCCAGCCCGACGCTGGAGGAGTTCCAGGCCTACGTCGCGGACGGCGAGGTGCGCTGGTTCGTCGCCGGCGGCGGGCAGCTGGGCGGCGGCGGTGCCGGCGACACGGGCGACACCAGCACGGCGAGCCAGATCACGGCGTGGGTGGAGGAGACGTTCACCGCGACGACCGTCGACGGCGTGACCCTCTACGACCTCTCGGGCGGTGTGCGGTGAGCGCGCCGGTGCTCGAGGTCGTCGTGCCGGTGCACTGCGAGGAGCGGGCGCTGCCCCGGGCCGTGGCGGAGGTGACGGCCCACCTGCGGACGCTGCCGTGGACCTGGCGGCTGACCGTCGCCGACAACGCCTCCACCGACCGCACCGCCGAGGTGGCGGCCGGGCTCGCCGCCACCCACCCGGGCGTGCGCGTGCTGCGGCTCGACCGCAAGGGCCGCGGCCTCGCCCTCAAGGCCGCGTGGGGGGCGAGCGACGCCGACGTGCTCGTCTACATGGACGTCGACCTCTCCACCGACCTCAAGGCGCTGCTGCCGCTCGTGGCGCCACTGGTCTCGGGCCACTCCGACCTCGCGATCGGGTCGCGGCTCAGCCCCACCTCGCGGGTACGGCGGGGCCCCCGCCGCGAGGTCGTGTCGCGGTCGTACAACCTGCTGCTACGTGGGGCACTGGGCGTGGGGTTCCGCGACGCCCAGTGCGGGTTCAAGGCGGTGCGGGCCGACGCGGCCCGCGCGCTGCTGCCGCTGGTGCGGGACGACACCTGGTTCTTCGACACCGAGCTGCTCGTGCTCGCCGAGCGCGCGGGGCTGCGCATCCACGAGGTGCCGGTCGACTGGGTGGACGACCCCGACAGCCGGGTCGACGTGCTGCGCACGGCCATCGACGACCTGCACGGGGTGCGCCGCCTGCGGCGCTCCCTGGCGCGCCACGAGCTGCCGCTCGCGCAGGTGCGCGCCCAGGCCCGGCCTCACCTGGCGCTGCGGGCGACCGGCACGGCGAGGGCCTCGTAGGCCTCGCGCCAGGTGCGCCGCCCGAGGTCCGGCGCCCGCCCACCTAGGGTGGGCGGGTGCCCACCCACCCCGCCCGCCACCCCGGCGCCTCGTGGGACGACCGCGTCGCGACGTTCTGGGCGGGCGCGGACGACGCGCACCCCGAGGACGCCTGGGCCGCCCTCGAACCTCTGCTGGCCGAACGGCCGGAGGGCGACGCGGCCGCCGCGTTCGAGCGCGCCTCGCTGCACGACATGCTGGGTGAGGAGCACGCGGCCATCCCCCACTACCGGGCCGCCCTCGCGACCGGCCTGGACCCGGAGCGGCAGGGCTACGCCACCGTGCAGCTCGCCAGCACCCTGCGCAACGTCGGCCGGTTCGACGAGGCGGTCGCGCTGCTCGAGCCGGTCGCGGACGACGAGCGGCTCGGCCCGGCCGCCCGGGCGTTCCTCGCCCTGACGCTCCACGACCTCGGCCGCCGCAGCGACGCGCTGCGCCTCGTGCTCGCCGACCACGCACCGGCCGTGCCGCTCTACGGCCGGGCCCTCGCCGAGTACGCCGCACTCCTCCCCCGCGACGAACCGGCCTGACCCGACCTCACATCGAGCTCCGCGGCACCGGCACGGCAAGCGCCTCGAAGGGCTCGCCGATCGCCCGGAACACCTCGGCCGGGCGCCCCCGGCCGCCGGCGGGCTTGACCGACTCCCCCGTGGAGGCGAGGAAGTCGGTGGCGGCGCGCAGCTTGCGCTGGAAGTTGCCGGGGTCGATGGCCAGGCCCCACACCGCCTCGTAGACGCCGCGCAGCTGCGCGATCGTGAAGGTGGGGGGCAGGAAGGCGGCGGCGAGGCGGGTGTACTCCAGCTTCGACGCCACCCGGGCGCGCGCCTCGGCGAGGATCTCGTCGTGGTCGAAGGCGAGGTGGCCCGTCACGTCGTCGACGGGCCGCCACTCCGCCTCCCGGGCGTCGCTGCCGGCGGTCGGCAGCTCGGCGTTCGGCGTCACCGCGAGGTAGGCGACGCTGACGACCCGGTGCGGGCGCCGGTCCCGGTCGGGGGCGCCGAACGTCTTGAGCTGCTCCAGGGCCAGCCCCTCCCCCGCGATGCCGGTCTCCTCGACCAGCTCGCGGCGGGCGGCGGCGAGCAGCTCCTCGTCGTCGCCGACGAACCCGCCGGGCAGGGCCCAGCGACCCTCGTGCGGCGCCTCGCCGCGGCGTACCACCAGCACCTCGAGCCGGCCCTCGCGCACCGCGAAGAGCACCACGTCGACCGTGACGTAGAAGATCGGGAAGTCGCTGGTGAACACCTCGGCGACAGTAGTTGTCAGGTCGACAACAAGCAACGCCGGCGGTGGCGTCAGCCCAGCACCGAGCGGAGGTGCGCGTGGATCTCGCGGAGCGCGGCGCGGCCCTCGGGCACGGGCAGCAGCGGGAAGACGTGGATGGCGCCCGCGACCTCGTGGTAGCGCACCACGCCGCCCGCGTCCTGGACCCGGCGCGCCAGGAGGCGGCAGTCGGGCTGCGTGACGTCGCGCGTGCCGACCCACAGGTCGACGGGCGGCAGACCTGCGACGTCGCCGAACAGGGGGCTGACGAGCGCGTCGTCGAGCGGGGTGCCGTCCGCCCACACCCGCGCGACCTCGCGCAGGGCGGCGCGGGCCAGCCACGGGTCGACCGCCTCGACCGCGTCGATGCCGGGGTTGGCCATCGACAGGTCGAGCCAGGGCGCGAGGAGGGTGAGGCCGACGACGGGCGAGTCCTCGCCGCGCCGGGCCGCCTCCTGCTGGGCCGCGACGAGCGCGAGGCCGCCGCCGGCCGAGTCCCCGACCAGGTACGCCGGACGCCCCTGCTCCCGCAGCCGGTCCAGCACGGTCGCGACGAGGGACCGGGCCTCGGCGGCGGTGTGCTGCGGCGCCAGGCCGTAGATCGGCACCTGCACCTCGACGTCGAGCGCGTCGACCAGACCGGCGACGACGTCCCAGTGCTGGCGGACGATCTCGCTGATGTAGGCGCCGCCGTGCAGGTAGACGACCACCGGACGCGTGCCGCGAGGCGCGCCGTACCGGCGCAGGGTGTGCACCTGGAAGCCGTCGAGGGTCTCGCTCGTCGCGAGCAGGCGGCGGGTCAGGCGGGCCGGCGGCGTCGGGTCGCCCTTGGGGCGTGCGAGCAGGGCGGCGCCGCCGTCGGGGTCGGTGAAGCGGCGCTTGCGGGTGGCGCGCATGAGGGCACCGACGGCGCGCATCTGCCAGGACACGGGCTCAGGCCTCCGGGGACGCGGGGGGCGTGGCGGGGGCGACGGTCACCGGCGGCGCGCTGGTCGCCACGTGGGCGAGCATCGCGGCGAGCGAGGCGAGCAGGTCGTCGCGGGTGATGCCGGACGGGTCGTCGACCCAGTGGATGACGACGTCCTCGACGAGCACGGCCCAGCCGCGCACCATCATGCGGACCGACGGCGAGTCCACGACCCCGAACTCGGCGAGGCCGTCGGCCCCGGCGGTGTCGAAGATGCGGTCGGTCAGCGCCGCGCGCGCCTCCTCGTAGATCTCGCGCATGACGGAGTTGCTGCCGTTGGCGGCGCGCTTGAGCGAGACGTAGCCGCGGTGGTTCTCCTCGACGAAGCCGAGGTAGCGGTCGAGCGAGACGAGCAGGCGGGTGCCCATGTCACCCTCGGCGACGGGCGCGGTGACGGCGATGAGACCGTCCGCCGCGCGGCGCACGACGGCCTCGTGGAACTCCTGCTTGTTGCCGAAGTAGTGGTAGAGCAGCCCGCGCGAGATGCCGGCCTTCTCGGCCAGCAGGTCGATGGAGAGCTCGTCGAGGTCGCGCGTCGAGAGGAGCTCGACCCCGAGGTCGAGCAGCTGCTCGCGACGCTCCGCCGGGGCCAGGCGCACCCGTCCCCCGCCGGCCGAACCGCTCGTCACAGTCATGGGAGCACCCTACTGAACGTCGTTCCAATTGGCTATTGACTTGGGTTCAACAGCGTGTCACGGTTGCCCTCATGACCAACGCGACGACGACCGGCAGCCACGCCGGCTCCCCCGGGCACACCGGGCCCCTGCCCGCCCACGTCGACGTCCTCGTCGTCGGCGCCGGGTTCGCCGGCCTCGCCACGGCCATCGGCCTGGCCGAGGACGGCCGCGACTTCCTCGTGGTCGACAAGGGCGACTCGGTCGGCGGCACGTGGCGCGACAACACCTACCCCGGTGCGGCCTGCGACGTGCCCAGCCAGCTCTACAGCTTCTCCTTCGCGCCGAACGACTGGTCGCGCTCCTTCTCGGCGCAGCCGGAGATCAAGGCCTACCTCGACGGCGTCGCCGAGCGCTCCGGCGTGCTCGACCGCTTCCGGTTCGGCACCAGCGTCGACCACGCCGAGTGGGACGCCTCGGTCGCGCGCTGGAAGGTCCGCACCTCCGCGGGCGAGCTGAGTGCCGACGTACTGGTCTCCGGGGCCGGCGGCCTGTCCGAGCCCAAGCTGCCGGACATCGAGGGCATCGACGACTTCGGCGGCGAGATCTTCCACTCGGCCCGCTGGAACCACGACGTCGACCTGGCCGGCAAGCGCATCGCGGTGATCGGCACGGGGGCCTCGGCCATCCAGATCGTGCCCGAGCTGCAGAAGGTCGCGGGCCACCTCGACGTCTACCAGCGCACCGCGCCCTGGGTCATGCCGCGCCACGACCGCACCTACCCGGCGTTCGAGCGCCTCGCGCTGCGCGCCGTGCCGGGCCTGCAGAAGCTCTACCGCACGGCCATCTACTGGGGCCGCGAGACCTACGTGCCCGCCTTCACCGTGGCGCCCGACATCGCCAAGCCCGCCGAGCTGCT
The DNA here is from genome assembly GCF_030466625.1 of Nocardioides sp. ChNu-153. GTDB lineage: Bacteria > Actinomycetota > Actinomycetes > Propionibacteriales > Nocardioidaceae > Nocardioides. Next base: position 31,257 of record NZ_JADEVT010000021.1, on the reverse strand, counting down.
GGCGAAGGCCAACATCCGCAAGGCCATCGACGACCCCGAGTTGCGCCGCAAGGTGACGCCCGACTTCAAGTTCGGCTGCAAGCGCGTGCTCATCTCGAACGCGTACTACCCGGCGCTCGCCGCCGACAACACCGAGCTCGTCACCGACCGCATCGCGCGGATCACGCCGACCGGCGTCGTCACCGCCGACGGCACGGAGCGCGAGATCGACGTGCTCGTCGTGGCCACCGGCTTCCACACGACCGACCAGCCGATCGCCCACCACATCGTGGGCCGCGAGGGCCGCTCGCTGGCGGACACGTGGGCCGAGTCGGGCATGCAGGCCTACCGCGGCACGACCATCGCCGGGTTCCCCAACCTGTTCCAGGTCGTCGGCCCCAACACGGGCCTGGGCCACTCGTCGATGGTCTTCATCATCGAGTCGCAGGTCGCCTACATCCGCGACGCCCTGCGCGTCATGGCCCGCAACTCGTACGCCGCGATCGAGCCCCGCCCCGACGCCCAGGCCGCGTGGAACCACAGCCTGCACCGGCGCATGGGCCGCACCGTGTGGAGCACCGGCGGCTGCGCGAGCTGGTACCTCGACGAGCACGGCCGCAACACCACCCTGTGGCCGCGCTCCACCTTCAACTTCCGGCTCGGCCTGTCGCGCTTCGACACCCGTGCCTACCGTGTGACCGGGCCCGTCCCGGAGCCCACCACCCCGCCGGGACCCACCCCCGGCGCCCCCACCGAGCGAGAGGTCGTGCCCGCATGAAGACCCTGGACGACAAGGTCGTGGTGATCACCGGTGCCGGTTCCGGCATCGGACGCGCCACGGCGGTGAACGTGGCCGGTCGCGGCGCGCACCTCGCCATCTCCGACGTCAACGAGGCCGGCCTGGCCGAGACCGTCGACCTCGTCAAGGCCGCCGGCGCGCGGGCCGTGCGCTCCGACCGCCTCGACGTCGCCGACCGCGACGCCGTGGCGTCGTACGCCGGAGCCGTGGCCGAGCAGTTCGGCCGCGTCAACGTCGTGATGAACAACGCCGGCGTCTCGATGTCGGGCGACTTCGAGAACATGACCTACGAGGAGATGGAGTGGATCGTCGGCATCAACTTCTGGGGTGTCGTCAACGGCACCAAGGAGTTCCTGCCGCACCTCATCGCCTCCGGTGACGCCCACGTCGTCAACATCTCGTCGCTGTTCGGGCTCATCTCCATGCCGAGCCAGACGCTCTACAACGCGACGAAGTACGCCGTGCGCGGCTTCACCGAGGCCCTGCGCGAGGAGATGCTCATCTCCAAGCACAAGGTCGGCGTGACCGCCGTGCACCCCGGCGGCATCAAGACCGGCATCGTGCGCAACGGCCGCGTCACCGCCGACGGCGACCACGAGACGCTCACCAAGTTCTTCGACAAGAAGCTGGCGCGCACCACCTCGGAGGAGGCGGGCCGCGTCATCGTCCGCGCCATCCTGCGCAACCAGCCGCGCCTGCTCATCGGCGCCGACGCCCACGCGCTCCACACCGTCGGCAAGCTCCTCGGCGCGCGCTACCAGGACGTCTTCGCCGCCGGCGCGAAGCGCATGATGCCCTGACCCCCTGCTGACCCGTCCCCCACACCCGGCCGTCCCCGCGCGGCCGAGAACGGGCGTCCCGGACCCTCGCGCGAGGGTCCCGGGGCGCCCGTTCGTCTCTTCGGCGGCGGTACGTCGGGGGGCGGGGTGGGTGCGGTGCGTTCGGGGGGTGGGTGGCCGTCGTCCGGTGGTTTCGATGGCCGCCCCGGCGGCCCTTCGGTGGTCGAGGTGGCCGCCCCGCATTCGGTGGTTGAGGTGGCCGCCCCGGCGGCCCTCGAAACCACGGGCGAAGGTGCGCACCAGCCCCGATCGCGGCGAACCCGCCCGGGCCGACCGCCAAGCAGGGCCTCGCGGCGGAGATCGCCGCGATCCGTGTCACCGGGGCGGACAGGCCGGTGGTCGAGGTGGCCGCCCCCGTTCGGTGGTCGGGGTCGCCGCCCCGTTCGGTGGTTGAGGCGGCCGCCCCGGCGGCCCTCGAAACCACCTCGAGAACGGTCGCCGACCGAGGGGCTCTGGCGACGCTCAGATTCCTTGATCTTCTTTCCCCAGCCCCCGCTCTCCGGGCCGAAACTGTCGGTGGTCGCCCCTAGCGTTGTCGGCATGAACCACCCGAGCACCGCCGTCGTCGAGGCCCCACCGGCCATCGACTCGACGGCGCTGCTCGCGACCGCCCGAGCCGCTGCAGCGACCCAGCGCGCTGCGGAGGTGGCGGCGTTCGTCGCGGTCGCCGACTGGGCCGACGCCCACACCGACGGCACCGTGGGCGACCCCATCGGCCCGCTCGGAATTTGGACCGAAGACCCCAGGTCGGTACCGGGTGGCGACCGGTTCCTCGAGCTCGGTGGCCCCGGCGCGCCGTTGGTCTCGGAGTTCTGCCTCTACGAGATCTCCGCAGCCCTCGGCCGCTCCGTCACCTCCGGCCGACCGCTCGTCGGTGACGCCATCGAGCTGCGCCACCGCCTCCCCCGCCTCTGGGACCGTGTCCTCGCCGGGGCCGACCCCCTGACGCAGAAGCAGGCGCTGCCGGTGTGGCGCGCGAGGAAGATCGCCACCCTCACCCGCACCCTCACTCGCGAGGGCGCGGACTTCGTCGACCGCAACCTCGCGCCCGTCGCGCACCGCGCCACCATGCCGACCGTCGAGCGCCTCGTCGCCGAGGCCGTCGCCCGGTTCGACCCCGAGAACGCCGAGCTCGACCGGGCGGATGCGGACGCCGGCCGCTACTTCACCATCGAGACCACCCCCGTCGACGCCGCCTCACCCTGGACCGGGGTCGTGCCCGTCCACGGCACCCTCGATCTCGCTGACGCCCTCGACCTGCAGGGTGCCGTCCAACGAGTGGCTGCCGACCTCGCCGCCGCGGGCTGCGACGCCGACCTCGACGTCCGCCGCTCCATGGCCCTCGGCGAGCTCGCCCGCCGCCAGACCGCACTCGACCTTTACGGCGCGACCACCGCCGCTGGCGCGACCGACGAGTCCACTGCGGCCGCCGACCATGGCGGGGCGCCCGTTGCCGCTACTCGGACACCCGCACGGCAGGTCGTGCTCTACGTCCACCTCAACGACGCCGCGATCGCCTCGCACCGCAACGGTGACGGGCCCACCATCGACACCGCGACCGGTGGCACCGGGATCGACCTCGCCCGCCTCGACAACACCCGCGCCCTCATCACCGCCGACCAGGTCCGCGACTGGTGCCGCACGCCCGGCACGCAGGTCGTCGTGAAGCCGGTCATCGACCTCAGCGAGCACGTCGCGGTCGACGCCTACGAGATCCCCGACCGCATCGCCGACCGCGTCCGCCTCGACCGGCCCACCTGCGCCTTCCCCTACTGCGGGCGACCAGCCAGGGGACTCGACCTCGACCACACCCGGCCCTACCGGTGGGAAGCAGCACCCGGCGCCGCCCAGACCTCCACCAGCAACCTCGCGCCACTGTGCCGAGGCGAGCACCGAGCCAAGACCCACCCGTCACCCACGGGGGCCAGCCCACCGAGCGACGACCCACCCGGCATCGACCCACTCGCCGAGCATCCGCCCGACCAGCGATGGCGCTACCACCGCGACGCGCTCGGCACCTACATCTGGACCAGCCCCCACGGGCTCCGCTACGCCGTCGACTCGACCGGCACCACACCGCTCGACTAGCACCGCCAGCCCTGCCGACCCGCCACCCCAGCACCACGTGGCGGGGCCACCGGCATGTCCAGGCGTGGTTTCGAGGGGTGCTAGCGCACCCACCTCAACCACCGGAGTGCGCGCGGCCACCTCAACCACCGGGACGCCCGCGGCCACCTCAACCACCGGCATGTCACGGCGTGGTTTCGAGGGGTGCTAGCGCACCCACCTCAACCACCGAATGCGCGCGGCCACCCCGACCACCGGAACGCCCGCGGCCACCTCGACCCCCAGCGCACGGCGCAGCCGCCTGGACCGCCGTCGTACGCCGTCGTACCCGCGCGAGTCCCCAGCTCCGCGGCGCGGTGTCACCGATAGTGCTCGACTACCGCTGACACCGCGCCCAGCGTGTCCCGGCGTGTCTCGAGGGCCGCCGGGGCGGCCACCTCGACCACCAGCAGCGCGGCTAGCCGCGACCCCTCCCCGCATCCCTCGCCCTCGACTCGAACTGCCCGGCCGCCCCGGGTTCGTCCTCGCCGCGGCGCGGGACCGCCTCGCGGGCGACGGCGATGGCGACGACGGCCCAGAGCGGGACGGCGACGGACTGCCGGAAGGCCGGGTTGTCGAAGAGGCTGATGACCGCGAACCCGGCGAGCCCGCAGCCGGCGGCGACGACGAGCGCGTCGCCGCGCCGGGCGCCCCGCACGACGACGAGGACCACGGCGAGGGTGAGCCAGAGGGTGGCGGCGAGGCCCGCCGTACCGGCCTCGACGAGCCACGTCAGCCACAGGTTGTGGGAGTGGTAGAAGCGCTGGTCGCCGGGCACGCGGGCATCGATGAACGGCCCGGAGCGCCCGAGCCCCACGCCCCACACGTGCTCGCGCACGAGGCCGAGCGACTCGCGGTAGACGTCGGCGCGCGGGCCGATCGAGAAGCGGGCGAGCAGGGCCCCGAACGCCACGACGACGCCGGCGCCCACGGCGAGGCCGGCGCCGACGAGGGTGCGCCGCGACGGGTAGCGCAGCGCGAGGGCGGCCACGCCCAGCGCCCCGAGGCTGACGAGCCCGCCGCGCGACAGCGTCGTCGCCACCGCGGCCGCGCCGAGCACGCCGAGCGAGGCGGCGGCGACCCGGCCGCGCCGCCGCCCGAGGACGGCCCGCAGCGCCACGCAGCCGACCGGCACCAGCAGCACGAGGACGGGCGCGAGCAGGTTGGGGTTCGACAGGGTCCCGACGGCCCGCACGGCGGCGTCGCCCCGCTGGCAGCTGTCCGCTCCTCCGACGATCTCGGCGCGGCAGTAGCCGGTGTCGGCGCCCGTCACCCACTGGGCGACGGCGGTCGCTGCGGCGATCCCCACCGCCAGCGCGCCGGTGAGCGCGAGCGCGGTCCGCCCGTGCGCCCACGCCCGCTGCACCCCGACGAAGAGGTAGAACGCCGCCACCAGCACCGCGCACTCCACGAGCCGGCGCCCGCCGTGCAGGCCGTTGACGACGAAGGCGACCCCGCCGGCCGCGAGCCCCGCCCCGACCGCCAGGTCGAGCGGCGTCCGCAGCGCCGACGGCCGCACCCCCGCCCGGTGCAGGGCGACGAGCCCGAGGGCCAGGAAGGCCGGCACGACCGTCACCAGGTTGCGCGTGCTCAGCCGCACCACCGCGTCGAACAACGCCAGGCAGGAGGCGACCACCGCCACGGCCAGCCACGGCTCATGCCGCAGCGACGACCACGCGTCGCGCGCCCCTGCGAACGCGCGCCGACCGAGCACCACCTCCCCGAGCACCACGGGAGCCATTGTGTCGGCCCGGCGGGACGCGACGTCGCGGGGTACCTTGCGGCCACCATGTCCCCCGTGCACGACCTCGCCCCCGGCACCCGCGTCCGCGTCGCGATGACGAAGTGGGGCGGGGCGCCGCACTGGGAGTACGACGCGTTGCACCTCGGGCACGACCGGTACGGCGAGTGGCTGGGCGCCCCGGCCGGCACCCGGCACGCGCGCCCCGGCCTCGAGTTCGACGCCGCGGTCGACAAGGTCGTCGTCTTCTCCCCCCAGCACCACCGCGTCGTCGCGCTCCACGCACCGGGCATCTGGTGCGCCCTCTACGTCGACATGGCGACCCCGCCGACGTGGGACCTCACCGGCCCCGTGCCCGTCCTGCGCTCCGTCGACCTCGACCTCGACGTGGTGCGCCGCGACGACGGCACGGTCTACGTCGACGACGAGGACGAGTTCGCCGAGCACCGGGTCGCCCTCGGCTACCCCGCGGACGTCGCGGCCGCGGCGGAGCGCTCCCGCGACGAGGTGCTGGCCGCGGTCACGGCCGGGGACCCGCCGTACGACGCGGGCAGCGCCGCGCCGTGGTTCGCGGCGCTGCGTCGGGTGCTGGACGCGCAGGACGGCGCCCGGTGAGTGGCGGCCCGGTGAGCGGCGTACCGGTCCACCTGCGCGCGCCGCGCCGGCCCGGGCTGGTCCGCGCGCTCGAGGCCGTCGCGGTGCTGGGCGCCGTGCTCGTGCTCGTCGGCGCGCCCGTGTGGTGGCTGGTGCACTCCGCGGCGCGGGGCTGGACGGACGCCCGCGTCGTCGCGGCCACGGTGGCCGAGGACGCCCGCTGCACCACCGGCCCGCCGCCCGGCAGCCCTCGCACCTGCGCGGCCACGTGGACCCCGGCCGGCGGTGACCGGGAGTCCGTCGAGGGGACGGTCAGCGAGCGGTACGGCGGGGACCTCCCCGCCGCGGGCGGCACGGTCGAGGCCCGGGTGGTGGCCGACGGCGACGACCCGATGGCCCTGACCGGCTTCCAGCCCGTGCTGCTGCGCTGGGCGCTCGCCGCGCCGTACCTGACGGCGGCCGGGGTGCTGCTGCTCGTGCTCGCCGTGGCCGGGCTCGTGCGCACCGACCCGCGCTGGGCCTCCCCCCGCACCGACCTCCCCCGACCGGGGGCCTGAGACCCGGCCGCGACGGCCCCCCAGCTGCGGCGCCCCTCAGCGGCGACGGATCGCGCGCACCCGCAGCGGGCCGACGAGGCGGGGGCCCGCGAGCCGGCTCTCGAGCCGGCCGACCTCGCGCTTCAGGGGCTGGGCGAGGTACTCGCCGAGGATCACGCCGGAGGCCAGGGCCACCGCGACCGACGCCGCCTGCATGAGCGCGAGCAGGCCCACCGACGTCGACGTCCCGCCCTCGGCCAGCAGCGACAGGCCGCGGTAGATCGTCAGGCCCGGCAGCATCGGCACGATGGCGGGCACCACGATGACGAGCGGGGGCACGCGGACGCGGCCGGCGACGCCGTACGCCACGGTGCCGATCGCGAACGCGGCGATCGCGGCGGCCCAGACGCGGCTGTCGGAGCCCGCCAGCACGGCGCTGTAGAGCAGGATCGCGAGCGACGCGACGGCCGCGACGGGCACCAGCGAGCGCCGGGGGGCGTAGCTGGCCGCGGCGAACGCGGCCGCGCAGACCGCGGAGCCGAGCGCCAGCGTGCCGACGCCCTCCCAGCCCGCGCGCCCCGGGTCGACGCGGGCGATCTCGACGCCGAGCAGCCCCGCGAGGGTGAGGCCGCCGCTGACGCCCGCGATGATGCCGGCCGTCGCGAGCAGCGCCTCCAGCACCCGCGCGCCGGCGGTCACGTAGAAACCGGTCAGCGCGTCCTGGATCGCGCCCATGAACCCGATGCCCGCCAGCAGCATGATGATGTTGGCCGTCACCATCAGCGAGACATCGGTGTCGGGCACGGCGGCGGCGACCGCGGTCGCCAGGAGCGCGGCGACCAGGCCGCCCGCCACCTGCTGGTAGAAGCCCGGCAGCCGCCGTCGCGACATCGCGAGCTGCACCCGGTCGATGAACGCGGCCGCGACCAGCGCCAGCCCGACGACCAGCAGGGTGCCGCCCAGCTGCAGGGTGACGCCGCCGCACATGAGGCCCCACGCCGCGGTGACGAGCCAGCGCGGCGACCCGTGCCCCGACGACACGATGCCCGCCAGGCGCGCGCGGGCGCCCGCCAGGTCCACCTCGTCGGTGAGCACCGCCCGGACGAGGCGGTCCACCTTGGTCAGGTCGTCGTAGTCGATGTCGCGCTGCTTCACCTGGCGGATCTGCATGACCGGAGGCTCCTCCGGGTCGTGCTGGTACGACATCGCCAGCGACGTGAAGGTCACGTCGATCTCCGGGTGCCGGATCCCGAGGTGGCGGGCGAGCGACTGCATCGTCGCCGTCACGTCGGCGGCCCCGGCGCCGGAGGAGAGCAGCAGCTCCCCCACCCGGAGGCAGAGGTCGAGGGTCAGGTTGAGCGTGCGGGTGTCGCGGGTCTCGGCAGCCACGGTCGGAGATGCTCGCACGCGCGGCGCCGGTCCCCCGCCTCGGCCGCGACGTGATCTGCGCACCCCTGTGGTTGGCTCTGCACGTGCGCATCGACTTCCACGCGTCCCCGCGTCCGACCCTCGGGGTCGAGTGGGAGCTCGCCCTGGTGGACCGGGACAGCCGGGACCTCGTGAACCGCGCGCACGACGTGCTCGAGACGGCCCGCGGACGCCTCGACGACCCGAAGGTGCTGCACGCCGAGCTGCTCCGCAACACCGTCGAGCTGGTCTCCGGGGTGGCCACCGACGTGGCGGGCGCGATGGCCGACCTGCGGTCGACGTACGACGTGGTGGCCGCCGCCGCGGCCGAGCACGACACCGACCTCTTCGGCGCCGGCACGCACCCGTTCGCGTCGTGGTCGACGCAGCTGCTCTCGCCGGGCCACCGCTACCAGGAGCTCATCGACCGCACCCAGTGGTGGGGCCGGCAGATGCTCATCTGGGGCGTCCACGTGCACGTCGGGCTGCCCGAGCAGTCGCGCGTCATGCCCGTGCTCTCCGCGCTGCTCACCTACTACCCGCACCTGCAGGCGCTGTCCGCGTCCTCGCCGGTGTGGGCCGGCACGGACACGGGCTACGCGTCGAACCGCGCCCTGATGTTCCAGCAGCTGCCCACCGCCGGCCTGCCCTTCCAGTTCCAGCGCTGGGAGGAGTTCGAGGCGTTCGCCCAGGACCAGCTCACGACGGGCGTCATCGACGACCTCTCCGAGATCCGCTGGGACCTGCGCCCCGCCTGCCACCTCGGCACCATCGAGAACCGCATCTGCGACGGCGTCTCCAACTTCACCGAGCTCGCCGCCCTCACCGCGCTCGTGCACTGCCTCGTCGTCGACGTCGACACCCGCCTCGCCGCCGGCGAGACCCTCGACGTGCTCCCGCCCTGGCACGTGCAGGAGAACAAGTGGCGCACCGCGCGCTACGGCCTCGACTCGATCATCATCCTCGACGCCGCCTCCCGCGAGCGGCTCGTGACCGAGGACCTCGACGACCTGCTCGAGCGCCTCGAGCCGGTCGCGCGGCGCCTCGACTGCGTCGACGAGCTGCGCTCGGTCGCCGACATCCCGCGGCGGGGCGCGTCGTACCAGCGCCAGCGGCAGGTCGCCGCCGCCACCGGGGGCGACCTCGTCGCCGTCGTCGACTCCGTGGTGCGCGAGCTGCGCGACGGCCTCCCGGGCTGAGGCCGCGGCGGGCCGTGCGAGCCGGGGCTCAGCCCCGCACGGGCGGCAGCGCGTCGGTCGCCTCGAGGGCCTCCATGCCGGTGACCTCGAGCAGGTCGGCGATCACCGAGCGCATCTGGGCCAGCAGCACCTCGACGCTCAGCTCGCTCGTGCGCTCCAGCCGGCCGGAGCCCGCAGCCGCGGCGAGGAGCAGCGGCCGCGCCGACTCCGCCATCCGGTTGCGCGCCAGCTCGTCGGCCACCGCCTCCGCGGCCTCCGCGATGTCGTGGCAGAGCGCGGCGTACGACGGGGGCACGGGCCGGCGCCGGTACGCCGCGATCGCGGTACGACGGGTCAGCACCCGGGTGCTGCGCAGCGCCTTGTCGAGCGGCTCGACGAGCTCGGACATGCGGCGCACCGAGTGCCGGTGCCGCGTGCGGAACGGCGACGACGCCACCACCGACATGCCCTCGTCGGCCGCCGCCTGCAGCTCGCGCACCAGGTAGTCGCTCGCCCGGGCGTCGGCCAGGACGTCGAAGGCCCGCTCGGTGTCGCCGTCGCCCATCACCTCGGCCGAGGCGCGCAGCAGCGCCGCGACCTTGCGCACGACCACCGCCGCCTGCTCGCGCGGTCGCCGCAGCGGCGCGGACGGCACCAGCGTGGCCGCCACGAGCGCCACGGAGCCACCGACGAGCGCGTCGGTCCACCGCACGAACGCGCCGCCGGGGCTGGGTGCGAGCGTCGCCACGACGATGGACTGCACCGCCGCCTGGGTGACGAGCAGCTGGCCGCCGTCGAGGAGCAGGGCCGCCGACATCGACAGCACGACGATGAGCACGAGCTGCCAGGCCCCGGTGCCGATCTCGAGCACGAGGAGGTCGGCGATGAGCACGCCCACCGCGACCCCGACCGCCACCTCCGCCACCCGCCGCAGGCGCTGGCCGTAGGAGGTGCCGAGCCCCAGCACCGCCGCGATGGGGGCGAAGAAGGGCGTCGGGTGGCCGAGCACGTCGGCGGCGATGAACCAGGCGACGCCCGCCGCGACGGCGCACTGGGCGACGACGAACGACTTCGAGCGCCACCGGGCGACGCGGGCGCGGACGGAGAGCCGTCCCTTCTCCCAGATCCGGTCGACGGGCACGGCCTCCACCCCGCGATCATGCCAGAGGTGGGGGCCGTCCCCGCCCGCCCGCGCTCAGCGCACGCTGTCGTGCAGCACCTCGCCCCGGGGGCGGCGGGCGGCGTCGTACCGGGCCCAGCGGATCGCGACCTGCAGGTCGGCGAGGTCGCGGTACCAGGTCTCCACCTCGGCCTGGCACACGGCTGCCTGCACCTCGGTGTCGTACTCCCCGCACTCGGCGGTCGACTCCGACAGGGTGGGCGGGTGCAGCGACGACCCGTCGAGGTGGTGGACGGTGAAGCCGTTCTCCGCGTCGCCCTCGACCGCCACTACCGTGTCGCCCGGCGGCACCCAGGCGGCCCGGGCGGCGGGCTCCGCCGTCGTGGCCGTGGCCGCGGTCAGCGTGGCCGCGAGCACGCCGACGCCGACGCCTGCCCCCGCCAGCGCGACGCCGGCGGCGACCAGGGCCCGCCGGGGGCGGGCGCCCCGGGTGGTGCGGGTGCTGCGGGTGCTGCTGCTGTTCTCCATCAGGTCTCCCCCTTCTCGTGCGCCGACGAGCTCGGCGCGACGGGGGCGGGGGGGGTGGTGGTGGGGGGGGGGGGGGGGGGGGGCCCCCCCCCCCCCCGCGGGGGGGGCCCCCCCCCCCCCCCCCCCGCGACTGGGGACGCTTTCGGCCGCTCAGTAGACGGTCACCGACACGGTCTGGCTGCACCCCGAGGCCAGGGAGGTCAGCGCGGAGCGCTCGGCGCTGTCGACGCTCAGGCCCCACCGGTGCTTCACCGACACCCACTCGGTGACGTAGCGGCAGCGGTAGCCGGCCGGCGGCATCCACTCCGCCGGGTCCTGGTCGCCCTTCGCGCGGTTCGTGGCGGCGCTGACGGCGACGAGCGACCCGGCGTACCCGAGGTCGTTCGCGAACGCCCGCCGGCGGGTCGACGTCCAGCCCGACGCCCCGGAGTCCCAGGCCTCCGCCAGCGGCACCATGTGGTCGATGTCGAGGCTGGACGCGGCGGTGTAGCTCGTCGCGTCGTAGTAGGAGAACCACCGCCCGCCCGAGATGGCGCAGCCCGCCCCCGTGCTCGGCGCCGCGTCGGCCTCGGCGAGGAGCACCTCCTCGCGGGTGTCGCAGCCGTCGCCGTCCGCGTCGACCCAGTGCACGAACAGGGAGCGGTCGTAGCCGGTGCGCCGTTCCGTGGCCCCGGGCAGGTCGGCCACGGCGCGGGTCACCGACGCGGTGTAGGTCGCGGCGTGCGCCGGGCCCGGCACGGCGACGAGGCCGGCGAGGGCGAGCAGGACCGCCGCCAGCAGGGCGAGCGGCGCGGAGAGGTGCGAGGGGGACGAGAGGGACGAGGTGGGTGAGGTGCGCAGGCTGGACACAGGTGCTCCCGAGAGGTGGTGGAACGCGGCGCAGCCACCCTGCACCGTCCACGCCGGTGACCGACACGTCCGCGCGGTCAACGCTCTGCAACACTTCGGGGACGCGTCGGTGTGACCCAGGCCACGTACGGCGTGCCGCACCCCCCGACGTACCCGGACGGAGACCCCGTGGGAGCACCGCTCGACCCCACCGCGACCGCCTTCCTGCTCGCGGAGAACCGCAGCATGCCGATGCACGTGGGGGCCCTCCAGCTCTTCGAGCCGCCCGCCGACGCCGGCCCGTCGTGGGCGGCCGACCTCGTCGAGCGGCTCCGGGCGACCGAGCAGGTGGCGCCGCTCTTCCTCAAGCACCCGCGCCGCTCGCTGGCGACCGCGGGGCAGTGGACGTGGGCGACGGACTCCCAGTTCGACGTCGAGCACCACGTGCGCCACAGCGCGCTGCCGCAGCCGGGCCGCATCCGCGAGCTGCTCGAGCTGTGCGGGCGGCTGCACGGCACGCGGCTGGCCTACGAGCGGCCGCTGTGGGAGTGGCACCTCATCGAGGGCCTGGCCGACGGCCGGTTCGCGATGTACTCCAAGATGCACCACGCCCTGCTCGACGGTGTCGCGGCCATGCGGCTGCTGCAGGCCGTGCTGAGCGAGGACCCCGACGAGCGCGACATGCCCGCGCCCTGGGCGCTGCGCACCGACGCCGGCCGCGGCGGGCGCCCGGGCCACGGCGGGCACAACGGCCAGCACGGGCACCACGGGCACGGGCTCGCCGAGGCGGGCCACGCCCTGCGCTCGGCCCTCGGGATCGCCGGGGAGGCGGCAGGGCTGCCGGGCTCGCTCGTGCGCACGCTCAACCGGGGCCTGCGCAACCAGACGTCGGCCGTCAGCTTCTACTCCCCCCGCACCCTGCTCAACCGGCCCATCACGGGCGCGCGGCGGTTCGCGGCGCAGGACTGGCCGCTCGACCGGCTGCGGGCGATCGGGCGGGCGTCGGGCACGACGCTCAACGACGTGGTGCTCGCGATGTGCAGCGGCGCCCTGCGCTCCTACCTGCTCGACCTGCACGCGCTGCCCGAGGCGACGCTGACCGCCATGGTCCCCGTGTCCTTCAAGCGCGGCGAGGCGAGCACGGCGTCGGCCGCCGGCGGCAACGCGGTGGGGGCCGTGATGGTGCGCCTCGGCACCGACCGGGCCGACGCCGCCGACCGGCTCGCCGCCGTCCACACCTCGATGGTCGAGGGCAAGGAGGCGCTGGACTCGATGACGAACGCCCAGGCCCTCGCCATGTCCGCGCTCGGGCTGGCCCCGGCCGTCGCCCTGCCGCTCCTGCGCCTGCAGGGGGTCACCCGCCCGCCCTTCAACCTCATCATCAGCAACGTGCCGGGCCCCGAGGGCACCCGCTTCTTCGACGGGGCGCCGATGGTCGGGATGTACCCCCTGTCGATCCCGCTGCACGGCATCGCGCTCAACATCACCTGCACCTCCTACGACGGGCGCCTCGGCTTCGGGCTGACCGGCTGCCGGCGCACCGTCCCGCGGCTGCAGCGGCTGCTGACCTACCTCGACGAGGAGGTCGCGGCGCTCGAGTCGGCCGTCGGCGTCGCCTGAGGGGCGTCCTCGACCGGCGCCTCGGTCGGCGCCTCGGCCGGCGCCGCGGGCAGCGGGCCGGGCCGCTCGACGTACCCGCCCCCGACGCTCGCCGCGACGGCCCGCAGGCGCGCGCGGGTGACGTCGGCGACCGAGCGGAACCCCGCGTCCCACGCCGGCGAGCCGGGCCGCACGGCCTCGCCGTGGTTGATGCTGAGGCAGGTGCGGGTGCCGCCGTCGGCGGCGTTGAGCAGCGCGGTGGCGTGGCCCGTGGTGCCGCTGCCCGCGAAGGGGTCGAGCACGCGCGCGTCGGCGGGGTACGTCGCGAGCACCCGCCGCAGCAGGCCGGTCGGCTTCGGCGAGTCGAAGGCCTTGCCCACGAGCGCCCCGACCTCGGCCACGGCGGTGTCGGTCGACCCGACCTCCGCGGCGGTCCAGATGGTCGTCAGCTTCTTGCGCCGCCCCTCCTCCCACCAGTCGCGCTGGAACACGTCGACCCGCTCCCCCAGCCGGCCGCGCACCCGGCGGCACACGAGGTCGTCGGGGCGCTCGTCGACGAGCGGGCGCGACCAGCGCCAGACGGCGGGGCTGCCGTCGCCGAAGACCGGTACGACGGGCGCGGACCCCGCGAACGGCTCGGTGGCGACGCGCCCCGTCGCGGCGTCCCCGTGCAGCGCGTAGTGCAGCGTCGGCGCGGTGGACGGGCGGAACTTCTTGTTCGTGTTGCGCAGCGGCAGCAGCCGGAAGCGCCGGCCGTCGTCGCTGGTGTGGGGGAAGTCGGCCGGGTCGACGCCGTCGGGGCTCGTCGGGTCGAGCACGCAGGCCGCCGCGTCGCGGGCGACGACGAGCAGGTACTCGTGGTTGGTCGCGAACCCGCCGCCGAGCTGGCGGCCCTTCGCGTTGAGGTTGACCACCACCTGGGCCAGGAAGCACTCCTCGCCGAAGACGTCGTCGAGCAGGAGGCGCAGCCGCGCCGCCTCCCGGTCGTCGATGCTGACGAAGAGCGCGCCGCCGGGGGCGAGCACGCGGCGTACCTCCTCGAGCCGGGGCCGCATCATCGTCGCCCACGCCGCGTGCCGGGTGGCGCGGGCGCCGGTGCGGAAGTCGTCGCGGTAGGCGAGCGTCGTGGCCCGGTTGTACGGCGGGTCGAGGTAGGCGACGTCGAACGAGGCGTCGGGCAGCCCGGCGAGCACCGCGAGGTTGTCGCCCTCGACGAAGACGTTGTCGCACCGCTCGGAGGCCACGGCGCTCATCATGCGTCAGGCGAGCCCCTCCCCGGTGAGGAACGCCGTCACGGCCGCGGCCACGTCGGCCCCGTGGGTCGTCACCACCATGTGCGCGCCGCGCGGCAGCGTGACGGGGCGGCCCAGCTTCGCCGCCCAGTCGGCGGGGCAGATCCGGTCGTGCGGTCCCCGCACCACCAGCACCGGGCACGTGAGGCCCGCGAGCGCGCGGCGCACGTCGTCGCGGCGCGCGGCGTCCATCGTGCGGGTCATGGACCCGAGACCGGTACGGCGGTACTGCCGCGCCAGCGCCGGCACCTGGCGCGGGTCCTCCCGGGCGGCGGTCGCCAGCCACCGCCGCGCCAGGGCGGGCCAGCCGGCGGCCCGGGGGTCGGTCGTGGGGCCCACGAGCACCAGCGCGGCCACCCGCTCCGGCGCGAGGCGGGCGGCGTGGGCCGCGACCTGGCAGCCCGACGAGTGGGCGGCGAGCACGACGGGCGGGCCGGCGCCGAGCCCCGCCAGGTCGTCGGCCACCCGGCGCGCCAGCACGGCGGGCGCGAGGTCGGTGCCGCGCGGCACCGGCTCCCCGTACCCCGGGAGCGTGCGCACCGTCACCGGCCACCCCAGGCGCGCCTCCACCGGGGCCCACGACCGCGCGTCGAGGCCGAGACCCGGCACCACGAGCAGGCGGAGGGGCGGCGGTGCGCTCGTCTCGTCCACGGCCGCCGGTACCCCGCCGGTCGTACCGTGGGCGCCGTGCCGCCCGTCCTCACCCTCGCGACCGCGAACGCGGCGAGCGGGCGCGACCGGCGCGGTGCGCTCGGCGCGGCGAGCTGGGGCCGGTGGGCCGCCGCGGCCGCCGCCCTCGACGTCGACGTGCTCGCCGTGCAGGAGGTCGACCACCTGCTGCCCCGGAGCGGCCGCGTCGACCAGACGGCGGTGCTCGCCGCGGCGCTGCGCGGACGGGAGCGCGGGGGCGCCGGGGCGCCGCCGTGGCACGCCCGGTTCGCGGCGGCGGTGCACGGGACGCCGGGCTCCGCGTCGACCTTCCGGCCCGCCGGCGACGACGCGCAGGACCGGCCCGACGAGCCGTCGTACGGCGTCGCGCTGCTCTCGCGCCACCCCGTCGTCGCGTGGCGCGAGCTGCGCCTGGGGCCGTCGCGCGTGCGGCTGCCGGTGCCGCTGCCGGCCGGGGCGGGCCGCCGGGTGCTCTGGGTGCCCGACGAGCCGCGGGTGGCGGTGGCGGCGGTCGTCGCGACGCCGGCGCGCGAGGTGGCCGTCGTGACGACGCACCTGTCCTTCAGCCCGTGGCGCGCCCGCGACCAGCTGCGCGAGGTGGTGCGCTGGTGCCGCGACCTGCCCCGGCCGCTGGTGCTGCTCGGCGACCTCAACCTGCCCGGGCGCCTCGCGGTGCGCGCGGCGGGCATGACGCCGGCGCTGCGGGAGCCGACCCACCCGGCGGTGCGGCCGCGGGTGCAGCTCGACCACGTGCTCCTCGACGACCCGGCGGGGGTCGTCGGCGTCACGGCCGCCGCGACCCGCCGCGTCGCCGACAGCGACCACCTCGCCGTGCGGGTGGTCCTGTCCGGGGTCTGACCTGGCCTGACCCGCGCACCGACCGGGCTGCCCGCGCCGGGTGACCCGCGTCGTACCCTCGCGCCGTGCCCGCCCCCGCCCCCGTCATCGCCCCCGAGCCCGACGTCGCGGCCGCCGACGTGGTGGCCCTGCTGCGCGGCCACCTCGCCGAGATGCGGGCCGTCTCCCCGCCGGAGTCGGTGCACGCCCTCGACCTCGAGGCGCTGCGGGAGCCGGCCGTCACGTTCCTCACCGCCCGCGACCCCGACGGCGCCCTGCTCGGAGTCGCGGCCCTCAAGCGCCTCGACGCCGCGCACGGCGAGCTGAAGTCGATGCGGACCGACCCCGGCCGCGTCCGCTCCGGCACGGGTACGGCGCTGCTGCTGCACGTGCTCGACCTCGCCCGCGCCCGCGGTCTGGAGCGGGTCAGCCTCGAGACCGGCACCGAGCCGTTCTTCGCCCCGGCCCGGGCGCTCTACGCCCGCCACGGGTTCGTCGAGTGCCCGCCGTTCGCCGACTACGCGCCGGACCCGCACAGCGTCTTCCTGACCCGGGAGCTCTGACGCCGTTCCCGCCCGTTCCCGCCCGTCGCCACCGGGCCAGCGGGGATGATGACGCGGTGGGTGGGACGGGACGCGAGGGGCGCCGCGAGCGGCGCGAGCGGGTGCGGTGGGAGAAGGAGATGCTCCGCCGCCTCGAGGCGCTGGACCGCCTCGACGCGCACTACGGGCTCGGCGCGTCGCCGTACTCCCCGCCGCCTCCCCGGCGTGGGCGCGGGGGTGGCCTGACCCTGCGCGGCGCGGTCCCGGCCGGCATCGTCGTCGCCCTGCTCGTCGTCGCCACGCTCGCCGTGGCCCCGGCCGCCGCGCCCCTGCGGGCCGCGCTGGGCCTCGAGCGGTACGGCGAGGGCGCCGACTACGAGCCCGGCCAGGGCACCTACGCGTTCGCCGCCACCCAGGACGGCAGCGAGGAGCCGGTCGGCTACGACCCGTGCGTCCCGATCCGCGTCGTGGTCAACCCCGAGGGCGCGCCCGACGACCACCGCGAGCTCGTGGACCGGGCGGTCGCCACCATCGAGGGCGCCACCGGCCTCGACCTCGAGGTGGTCGGCGAGACCGACGACCGCGAGATCGACGACCGGGGGCTGGACCCGGCGGGCAACCCCGAGCCGGCCCTGGTGATGTGGGCCGACGAGGACGAGGTCGGCGACCTCGCGAGCGGGATCGTCGTGCTCGACCGGGAGGACCTCGCGGCGATCGAGCGGGAGCCGGGCGGCACGGAGCAGCGCCAAGCCATCGTCGACCACGAGTTCGCGCACCTCGTCGGGCTCGGCCACGTCGATGACCCCACCGAGCTGATGCACGCCGAGAACACGGGCCAGACCGAGTTCGGGCCGGGCGACCTCGAGGGCCTCGCCCGCCTCGGCTCCATCCCCTGCGGGTGAGCGCGCGGGTGGGTGCGCGGGTGACGACGTGGGCGGCGACGCGGGGGCCACGCGGGCGGGCCGCGACTCGGACGCGAGGGCCCCACGCGCTACTCTGCGGGGTGCTCGCAGCACGAGCAGACGTCCCCCAGCAGTCCCCCGCACCGTCCCGAGGAGCCCCCGCATGACCCGCCGCCGTGAGGTCCGCGCGTGAGCGCCGAGCCGGTCGCCGACCAGCAGGGCCGCCTCCCCGAGGAGGTCGGGCACTCGCTGAAGGAGATCGCCGAGCGGCACGGCCTGCGCCAGGTGGGCGGTCGTCCCCGGCTGGGTGCCTACCTCAAGGGACTGCTCGAGCGGCGCCACTTCGCGCTCGTGCTGGCGCGGTCGCAGGCCTACAGCCAGAACCAGGGCAGCTACCTCGGCCAGGCGTGGAACATCCTCAACCCGCTCATCAACGCGGCGGTCTACCTGACGATCTTCGGCTACGTGCTGAAGACCGACCGGGGCGTCGAGAACTACATCGCCTACCTGCTCGTCGGTGTCTTCTTCTTCCAGTTCGTCACCCGCGCCATCACGCTCGGTTCGAAGGCCGTGGTCGGCAACACCGGTCTCGTGAACTCGTTGCAGTTCCCGCGGGCGCTCCTGCCCATCTCCACGGTGCTGACCGAGCTCATCGCGTTCCTGCCCGCCATCGTCGTGCTGCTCGTGCTCATGCCCATCTCCGGCGAGCCGTTGCGCTGGTGGTGGCTGGCGCTGCCGGGGGCCGTGGCCCTCATGCACCTGTGGGGCACGGGCATGGCGTTCCTGCTGGCCCGGCTCGTGGTGGAGGTGCGCGACGTCGCGAACCTCATCCCGTTCGCGATGCGCGCGCTCATGTACTTCTCCGGCGTGTTCTTCTCCATCACCTCCTACGCCGGCTCGGGCCTGCTCGGCACGGTGCTGGAGTACCAGCCGGTCGCCGTCTACCTGCAGCTCGCCCGCACCTGCCTCATGGTCGAGGCCGAGCCCTCGGCGTCGCTGTGGATCGCCGCCGCGGCCTGGGCGTTCGGCACCCTGCTGGTGGGCTTCCTCTTCTTCTGGCGGGCGGAGGCGAAGTACGGCCGTGGCTGACGCGACCCCCACCCCCGTGCCCGCGACCCCCGCGGCGCCCGCGACCCCCGACCGGGGCCGGCCGGTGCTCGTCGTCGACGACGTGCACCTGAAGTACAAGACGTACGGCGGCAAGCGCCGCACCCGCAGCTCCCGCCTGCCCGGCTGGGCCCAGGGCTTCACCCAGGGCGTCGGCGCGGTCGACATGGTCCACGCGGTCAAGGGCGTCTCGTTCGTCGCCCACCACGGCGAGTCCATCGGGCTCATCGGCCACAACGGCTCCGGCAAGTCGACCCTCCTGCGCGCCGTCGCCGGCGCGATGCCGGTGAGCAGCGGCGCGATCTACACCGACGGCGTCGCCTCGCTGCTCGGCGTCTCCGGCGCCCTCATCAAGAACCTGTCGGGCGAGCGCAACATCATCCTCGGCTGCCTGGCGCTGGGCCTGAAGCCCGACGAGGTCGCGCAGCACTACGACGAGGTCGTCGAGTTCGCCGACATCGGCGAATTCGTGCGCCTGCCGATGGAGGCCTACTCCTCGGGCATGGGGGCGCGGCTGCGGTTCGCCATCTCGACCGCCGCGTCGCCGGACATCCTCATGATCGACGAGGCGCTGGCCACCGGCGACGCCTCGTTCAAGGCCCGCTCCCAGCGCCGCATCGACGAGATCCGCGAGCGCGCCGGCACCGTGCTGCTCGTCAGCCACTCGATGGGCACCATCAAGGAGACCTGCGACCGCGTGCTGTGGCTCGACTCCGGCGTCCTGCGCGCCGACGGCGACCCCGACGAGGTCATCGAGGCCTACATGGAGACCCAGCGCAAGAAGGTCGAGGCGGCGAAGAAGTAGGCGGCTGGGGTTTTCCCATCCAGGCGGGGAGACCTCAGGCCCGCTGCTCGCGCTCGACGTCGCGGAGGAACCCCGCACCCCAGGACAGGTGCATGGTGGCGATGACGACGGGCAGCCAGGCGCGGGCGCGCGGCGGCAGGTCGCGGCCCTCCGGCACCGAGGCGGCGGCGACCGCGCCGGCGTACCCCAGCGGGGCGAGCCAGCCCGCCCGCAGCAGCCGCGACCCGGTCACCTCGCCCACCACGCCGGCGACCGCGCCGACCGCGACGGCGGCCGTCACGACCGGCGGCGCGAGGTAGCGCACCGACGCCGTCTCCGGGTAGTGCCCCACCACGCGGCGGCGCCAGCGCCCCGAGCCGTGGAACTGCTTCGCGAGCGCACGCACCGTGCGGCGCGGGCGGTAGGTGACGGCGATCGACGGGTCGAACCACACGGTCTCGCCCGCGGCGCGGATGCGGTGGTTGAGCTCCCAGTCCTGCGCGCGGCGGTAGCGCTCGTCGTACCCCCCGAGCCGCTCCAGCACGTCGCGGCGGAAGGCCCCCAGGTAGACGGTCTCGGCGGGGCCGGGCTCCCCGCCCACGTGGAAGCGCGAGCCGCCGATGCCCAGCCGCGAGCTCATCGCGACGGCGACGGCGCGGCCGAAGTCGTCCTCGCCCTCGACGTGCATCCGCCCGCCCACGTTCGCGGCGCCGGTCGCCTCCAGCAGCGCGACGACGCGGCGCACGTAGTCGGGCGGCAGGAAGCCGTGGGCGTCGACGCGCACCACGTAGGGGTGGTGCGAGGCGGCGATCGCGGCGTTGAGGGCCTGCGGGGTGCGGCCCGTCGGGTTCGGCACGACGTGCACACGTGGGTCGGCGGCCGCGAGCTCCGCGGCGATCTGCTCGGTGCGGTCCTGCGACGGCCCGACGGCGAGCACGACCTCGAGCTCCCCGCCGTACTCCTGCGCCAGCACCCGCGCCACCGACTCGGTGAGGTAGGGCTCCTCCTCCAGCACCGGCATCACCACCGACACGGGCGGGAGGACGCCCCAGGCGGGGTCGACGTCGAGCTCGGCGGGGTCGGTCGCGGGGGGCGGGGTCGGGCGCATCGCGGCGATCTTACGCACCGTTCACCTCGCCGCTCCGCGCGCCACGGGGCCCCGCCCCTACGGTGGGGTGATGCCCTCCCACCGCATCGCGGTGGCCGGCGCGAGCCTCCTCCTGCTCGCCGTCGGCGCCGTGCCCCCTCCCGTGTCCGCCGCCCCCTCCGCCGAGGTACGCCGCGCCGCGGCCGCCGCCTCCGCTGCTGCCGCCGAGCCGCTCCGGCTCGTGAACGGGCAGATGCTGACCCGGGGCGTGTCGCTCCACGCGCTCACCTACGCCGACGACCGCGGCCGGCTCACCGGCCAGGTCCTCACGGTGAACCTCTCCGCGACGAGCGTCGGCGTCGAGAACACGTCGACGAACCGCGTCGCCCAGCGCGCCACCCTCGACCGGCTCGCCGGGGGCGCCGTGGCGGCCGTCAACGGCGACTTCTTCGACGTGGCGGGCACCGGCGCGCCCCGCGGGTTCGGGATCTCGCGGTCCCGCGGGGTGCTGCACGGCCCCGAGGCGGGCTGGAACCACGCGTTCTTCCTGACCCGCACCGGCCGCGTCGGCCTCGGCCCGCTCGACCTGCAGGCGCGGCTCGCCGAGTTCCCGACCGTGCGGGTGTCCGGGATCAACTCCCCCAGCGTGGCCGACGACTCCGTCGGCGTCTACAACACCCGGTGGGGCGCGACCGTCGACGCCGGGACCCTCACCGGCGGCGACCGGGACGTGCGCACCGCCGTGGTCTCCCGGGGCCGCGTCGTGCTCAACGCGCCGACGCAGCGGCGCAGCATGCCGGCCGACGGCTACGTGCTCGTCGCGCGCGGGGACGCCGCCAGCCAGTTGCTGGCGATGCCGTACGGGCGGGTGGTCACCCCGCGCGCCTCGGTCGCGGGCGACCCGGCGGTCGCGGTCGGCGGCAGCGGCCTGCTGGCGAAGGACGGCCGCGTGGTCAACCGGTCGGACACCACGCTCGCGCCCCGCACGAGCATCGCCTACGACCGGCACGCCAACCGGCTGTTCCTCGTCGTCGTCGACGGGCGCTCCACCCGCAGCCGCGGCGCCACCCACTACGAGATGGGCACCATCGCGACCCGCATCGGCGCGGAGGACGCCCTCAACCTCGACGGCGGCGGGTCGACGACGATGCTCGCCCACGTCGCCGGTCGCCTGCGGCTGGCCAACCGGCCCTCGGACGGGGCGGTGCGCGCCGTACCCAACGGGATCGCGCTGGTGCCGCGGGGCTGAGGGGCCCGGCCCCGGGGCGCCGGGGCGCCGCTCAGATCCAGCCCATGCGGCGCGCGGTCGCGCAGGCGTCGTGGCGGTTGGCCGCGCCCAGCTTGGTGACGGCGCTCGAGAGGTAGTTGCGCACCGTGCCGGGCGACAGCGCCGCCCGCCGGGCGATCTCCTCCACGGGCGCGCCGTCGGCCGCGAGCTCCAGCACGTCGGACTCGCGCGGTGTCAGTGGGCTGTCGCCGGCGCTGATGGCCTCGGCGGCCAGCTCGGGGTCGACGTGGCGGCCGCCGCGGTGCACCGTGCGCACCACCTCGGCCAGTGTCGCGGCCGAGCTGGTCTTGGGCAGGAACCCGCGTACGCCGGCAGCCAACGCCCGCTTGAGGTGCCCGGGCCGGCCGTGGCTGGTCACGATGACGCAGGCGCAGCCCGGGAGCCGGGAGGCCAGCTCCTCGGCCACCTCGATGCCGTCGAGCCCGGCGCCGTCGCGGCCCGGCATCTGCAGGTCGAGCACCGCGACGTCCGGCTGCACCTTGAGGGCGACCGCCAGGGCCTCGCTGCCGCTCGCGGCCTGGGCGACGACCTCGAGGTCGTCCTCCAGCCCGAGCATCTGCGCGAGCGCCTCCCGGATGAGGTTCTCGTCGTCGGCCAGCAGCACGCGGATCGTCACGCCTCCACCTCCTCCGGCGCCGGGGCGCCCGGCGCTCGGACCGGGAAGCGGACCCGCACCCGGAAGCAGTCGTCGTCGCGGCGGGCGTCGAGCTCCGCCCCCAGGGGCGCGAGGCGCTCCGCGAGCCCGATGAGGCCGGACCCGACGCCGGCCCCGCCGCCGGTGTCGCTGCCGGTGTCGCTGCCGGTGTCGCTGCCGGTGTCGGCCCCGGTGCCGCGTTCGCCGCGGGCCCCGTCGTTCTCCACCAGCAGCTCGCCCGCCTGCCACCGCACCAGCACCCGGGTGGCGGACGAGTGGCGCAGCACGTTCGTCACCGCCTCGCGGATCACCCACCCCGCCGCCTCGTGCCACTCCTCGGGCACCTCGTCGACGCCGACCTCGCACCGGATCCCGGCCGAGGTGAGGAGCGACCGCGCGCCGCGCAGCTCGGCCGCGAGGTCGGTCGGGCGGTAGCCGCGCGCGAGGGCCCGCGCCTCCCGCAGCGCCTCGTGGGCGGCGGAGCGTACGTCGAGCATCGTCGCCTCTGCGCGCTCGTCGCCGCGCTGCGCCAGGGTGGCCGCGAGCTCGGCCTGGACCGCGATGGTGGACAGGTGGCGCCCCAGGACGTCGTGCACGTCGCGGGAGAAGCGCAGCCGCTCCTCGGCCACGGCCAGCTCGCTCTGGGCGGCCCGGCCGACGTCGAGCTCCCGGACGACGCCGAGCAGCCACAGCGACGCCCGCACCGTGAAGACGAAGAAGACGTGGACGAGGAGGAAGGCGACCGCCGACCCGGGCCGGTCGGGCACGAGCACCAGCGCGCCGACGAGGAGCGCCGCCGGGGCGGCCGCGGCGACGACGCGGTGGCGGACCCCGCCGAGCACCCAGGCGGTCGTCGAGAACGCCACTCCCGTCGCGGCCACCCGGCCCTCGAGCGGCAGCAGGGCGGCGGACACGAGCACGGCGAGGGCGAGCACCACCACGCCGACGACGATGCGCCGGGCCCGCGGGTCCTCCAGGGGGTCGCGGGGGTGCAGGTCGAGCACGCGCCCGATGCCCGCCGTCGCCGCGACCGTGAGCACGACGGTGACCACCAGCAGCGGCAGCGCGGACGCCGCCTCCCCGCCCAGCTCCGCGAGCGCGGTGCCGAGGAGGCTGATGTTCATCCACCAGGCGATGAGGTAGAACGACCAGCGGGTGTAGAGGTCGACCCGCTGGACGTCCGTCCGCCGGGTCCAGAACCCGTTCCACCGCGCCATGGCGTCCATCCTCCCCGACCTGTCCGTCACGACGCACGCGGTGCCGGGCCCCTCCCCCGAGGAGGCCCGGCACCGCGGCGGGGCGGCGACCCGCGGTCGCCGCCCGGTCTCAGGCCCGCGGCTCCCAGCGCATCGTGCGCAGGGTGAGCCAGACCGCCAGGGCGGTCCAGGCGGCGAGCACGAGCAGCGGCTCGGCGGCGGTCGTGAAGGTCTCCGCGAACGACAGCTCCGCGCCCTCGACGTCCTGGCCGAACCAGCCGGCGCGGGCGAGCGCGTCGAGCGCGGCGCCGGGGGTGAGGTCGACGAACGGCTGCAGCCGCTCGGGGAAGACGGCGCGCAGGTTGCCGACGACGGCGATGAGGATGACCGGCATCGAGGTGAGCTGAGCGGCCTCGGCGTTGCGGGTCCAGGCGGCCGTCCAGAAGGCGAGGCCGGCGAAGGCGGCGGCGCCCAGCAGGACGGCGGCGATCGCGACCACGGGGTTGGCGGGGGCCGGCTGGCCCAGGGCCAGCAGCGCGACCGTGGCGACGGCCGAGATGAGCACGAAGGCGACGACCCCCGGCAGCGCCATCGAGAGCAGGATCTCGCCGTCGCGGGCCTCGCCGGTGCGCAGCCGCTTGAGCACGAGCTCGTCGCGGCGGGTCACCACGAGGGAGAGCAGGTTGTAGAAGACCGGGAAGAGCGCGCCGAGCATCAGCACGCTGCTCATCGCGGTGGTGCCGGCGGTGGTGTCGCCGCGGTCGCCCGCCAGCAGGAAGGTGAGGGGCAGCAGGGGCAGCAGCAGGGCGTAGGACAGCGTCATCCGGTTGCGCGTCAGCAGCAGCGCGTTGGCGCGGGCCAGGCCGACCAGTCGGCGCAGCGGGCCGACCCGTGGGGCGTCGGCCGGGGCCGGCGTCAGGTCGAGGGACGCGAGCGGGGTGGTCGAGGACATGGTCAGGCTCCCTTCGGGAGGTCGGTCGCGGCGGGGGTGCCGGTGGTGGAGGCGCCGTCCGCGATGGCGAGGAAGACGGACTCGAGGCTGGCGGTGCGGGCGTCGAGCGCGTCGAGGCGGATGCCCTCGGTCCGTGCCCAGTCGAGCAGGGCCGTGAGGGTGACCTGGAGGTCGACGGTGTGCAGCACGGTGCGGGGCTCGCCGTACGACGAGGGGTCCACCTGGCCGCCGGGCAGGTCCGGCAGCGCCCGCTCGAGGCGGTCGAAGGTGATGGTGGAGGGGTGGCCTGCGGCGATCTCGCCGGCGGTGCCGCTGCGCACGATCCGCCCGGCGTGCATGATCTCGAGCCGGTCGGCGAGCGCCTCCGCCTCGTCGA
Source organism: Nocardioides sp. ChNu-153 (assembly GCF_030466625.1). GTDB lineage: Bacteria > Actinomycetota > Actinomycetes > Propionibacteriales > Nocardioidaceae > Nocardioides. The sequence goes on along the minus strand of NZ_JADEVT010000021.1, from coordinate 6,337 downwards.
GGTAGTGCGTCGTGATGACCACCGTCGCGCCCGCGGACCGCAGCCCGCGCACCAGGCGCCACACCTCGCGGCGGCTCTCGGGGTCGAGGCCGGTGGTCGGCTCGTCGAGGAGCACCAGCTCGGGGCGGCCCATGAGGGTGCAGGCGAGGTCGAGGCGCCGGCGCTCGCCGCCGGACAGCGAGCGGACCTTGACGTCGGCGCGGCCCGCGAGGTCGAGCATCCCGAGGGCCTCGTCGACCGGGCGGGGCGCACTGAGGGTGGAGTGCCACATCCGCGCGGTCTCGACGACGGTGAGGTCGCCGGAGAAGCCGCTGCTCTGCAGCAGCACGCCGGTACGGCGGCGCACCTCCGCGCGGTCGCGGACGGGGTCGAGCCCCAGCACCCGCACCTCGCCCTCGGTGGCGCGGGCCAGGCCCTCGACGACCTCGAGCGTCGAGGTCTTGCCGGCCCCGTTCGTGCCCAGCAGGGCCGTCACCGAGCCGCGGCGCACGTCGAGGTCGAGCCCGCGGACCGCCTCGAAGGCGTCGGCGCCGCGGCCGTAGCGGCGCACGAGGCCGCGCACCGTGATGGCGTTGTCGGACGGGTCGTCGGACGTCGGGGTGCTGCGCACGGCTGCCTCCCCGGGCGTGGTCGCGGGCGTCGGTGTGGTGGTCATGGCTCCACCCTCCGCCCGCTGGCGCCCCGGCGGCAGTGCACCCCGTCACCGGTCCGGCAGCGGTCGTCACGGGTCGGGGATGACATCTGTCACGGGCGGCTACCGTCGACGGCGTGCCCGAGGGAGACAGCGTCCACCTGCTCGCGCGCCGGCTCGACCGGTCGCTGCAGGGGCGCACGCTGGCCCGCAGCGACTTCCGCGTGCCGCGGCTCGCGACCCGCGACCTGGCCGGGCGCACGGTGCTCGAGCACGCCACCCACGGCAAGCACCTGCTCACCCGGTTCTCCGGCGACGTGACGCTCCACTCCCACCTGCGCATGGACGGCAGCTGGACCGTGACGGGCGCCGGCAAGCAGCTGCCGCGGCGGGTGCAGCCCGACGTACGGGTGGTGCTCGCGACGACCGAGGGACCCACGGCCTGGGGCCAGAAGCTGCACGACCTCGACCTGGTGGCGACGTCGGACGAGCGCGCGGTGGTGGGCCACCTGGGCCCCGACCCGCTGCGCGCGGACTGGGACCCCGACGAGGCCGTGCGGCGCCTGCTCACCCGGCCCGCGACCCCGCTCGTCTCGGCACTGCTCGACCAGACCCTCCTGGCCGGGCTCGGCAACCTGTGGGTGAACGAGCTCGCGTTCCTCGTCGGGCGCAGCCCGTGGACGCCGGTGGGCGAGGTCGACCTGCCCGTTCTCGTGGCCCGCGCCGCCACCGCCCTGCGGCACTCGGTCACCGCGCCCGGGGCCTACCAGGTCACCACCGGCAGCAGCCGCCGCGGCGAGAGCCACTGGGTCGTCGGCCGCGCCGGGCGCCCGTGCCTGCGGTGCGGCACGACCGTGCAGGTGGCGGCCGAGCTCGCGAACGACGCCGCGAACCGCCGTACCTGGTGGTGCCCCCGCTGCCAGCCCGGCCCGGGGCCGGAGGGCCGGCTCCCGCACCGCGTGGTGGGCGCCGGCCGCTGGGAGGACCAGGCCCGCTGAGGACCAGGCCCGCCGCAGGACCAGGCCCGCCGCAGGACCAGGCCCGTGTCAGCGCGTGCCGAAGGGGCGTTCCCAGCGCACCGGGTCGACGAGGACGCGGGCGCCGGGGTCGCCGTCCCACGCGACCGGGAGCCCGGCGTCGGTGAGCACCTCGACGACGGTCCGCCCGACCGCCGCGGCCTCGTCGTCGAGCCGGCCCGACATGCCGCTGAAGCCCAGCAGCAGCCGGCCGGTCAGCACCACGCGGTCGAGGTCCTGCAGGTGGCAGTAGACGTAGCCGACGGCACCGGGCAGCTCGCGCGCGGCGGCGTACCCCTCCCGCGCGGCCTCGCCCGCGTCGAACCCCTCACCGACCGACACCGCGATCCCCCGGCCCGGCAGCGCGGCCAGCGCCCGCTCGAGGGCGAGCGCGCTCGGCGAGGGCTCCGTCACCACCGCGTCGTGGGCGGCGACGACCTGGTCGAGCAGGGCGTGGGCCTCCTCGAGGGTCGGCACCGGGTCGTCGGGGTGGACGGCGGAGAAGTCGTCGTGCTCGACGAGGTCCTCCACCTGGTCGCGGAGGTCGTCGAGGTCCTCGACGCCGCGGGCCACCTGGAGCATGAGGGAGCCGGCGAACGTCTCCTCCGACGGCGGGTACGGCGTGGCGAAGGCGGCGTGGGGAGTGGTCACGACGCCGACCCTCCCCGGGCGCGGTCGGCGCAAACCGGCGGTGGCGCGGTGTGGCAGGCTCGCCGGGTGCCGCCGCCCCGCCGTACCCGGTTCACCCGCGCCGAGCTGGAGTCGTTCAACGGCGCCACGGTGCCCGACCTGTTGCCCGGGCCGGGCGACCCGCCGCTGCGGCTGCTGTTCGTCGGCATCAACCCCGGGTTGTGGACCGCGGCCACGCAGACGCACTTCGCGCACCCGGTCAACCGGTTCTACCCGGCGCTGCTGCGGGCCGGGATCATCACGCGGCCCATCGACCCGGCCGACGGCATGAGCGACGCCGACCGGGCCCACCTGCGCGAGCGGGGCATCGGCATCACGAACGTGGTGCGCCGCGCCAGCGCCCGGGCCGACGAGCTGACCGGCGACGAGCTGCGTGCGGGCGGGGCGCGCCTGCGCGTGCTCGTCGAGGAGCGACGCCCGCGGGTCGTCGCGGTCGCGGGGATCACGGCGTACCGGGGCGCGTTCGGGCTGCCCAAGGCCGTCGCCGGGCGGCAGCCCGAGCCGTGGGGCACCAGCGAGGTGTGGGTCGTGCCGAACCCCAGCGGGCTCAACGCGCACGAGACGGTCGCGAGCCTCGCGGTGGCGTACGGCGAGGCCGCCCGGGCCGCGGGGGTCGCCGGGGTCGTGGGCGACGAGACCCCGCAGCCCGGGCAGCCCGGGGACCCCGCCTAGATCACCAGGTCGAGCCCGAGCACCAGCACGAGACCGGTGACCGACAGGACGGTCTCCATCGCCGACCAGGTCTTGATGGTCTGGGGCACGTCGAGGCGGAAGTACTCCTTCACCAGCCAGAACCCCGCGTCGTTGAGGTGCGAGAAGAACACCGAGCCCGAGCCGATCGCCAGCACCATGAGGGAGACCTCGCCGGAGCTGAGCCCGTCGACCAGGCCGGCCATCAGCGAGGAGGCCGTGACCGTCGCGATGGTCGCCGACCCGGTCGCCAGGCGGATGAGCACGGCGAGCACCCAGGCGAGCAGCATCACCGACACGTTCGCGTCCTGCGCCCACTCGGCCAGCAGGGTGCCGATGCCGGTCGAGACCAGCACCTCCTTGAACCCGCCGCCGGCGGCCACGATGAGCAGGATGCCGGCCACGCCGGGCAGCGAGCTCTCGACGCTCCTGCCGACCTCCCCCGCGCTCCAGCCCAGCCCGAAGCCGAAGGTCCACATGGCCACGAGCACGGCGAGGAGCAGGGCGACGAACGGGGTGCCCAGCAGGTCGAGCACGGTGCGCACGCCGTTGCCCTCCTCCAGCAGCACGTCGGCCAGGGCCTTGCCCATCATCAGGATCACGGGCAGCAGCACGGTGGCGACCGTCGTCGCGAAGCCGGGCCGGCGCACGCCGCCGTCAGCCTCCCCCGGGTCACCGCCGCCGGTGACGCCGCCGGAGCGGCCGCCGACCGAGACGGGCGAGTCGGCGTCGCTCGGCGCGGCCACCGGCACCCAGCGGGCGGCCAGGATGCCGAAGAGCGGGCCGGCGACGATGACGACCGGGATGGCCAGCAGGACGCCGAGGCCGAGGGTGACGCCGAGGTCGGCGCCGAGGTTGTCGATGGCCAGCAGCGGGCCGGGGTGCGGCGGCACGAGGGCGTGCATCGCGGACAGGCCGGCCAGCGTCGGGATGCCGATCGCGACGAGCGAGATCTGGGCGCGCCGGGCGACGAGGTAGATGACGGGCATCAGCAGCACGAGCCCGATCTCGAAGAACATCGGCAGGCCGATGAGGGCACCGACGCCCGCCATCGCCCACGGCAGCGCCCGCGGCGAGGCCCGGCCCACGATCGTGTCGACGACCTGGTCGGCGCCGCCGGAGTCGGCGAGCAGCTTGGCGAACATGGCGCCGAGCGCGATGAGCAGGCCGACGCTGGCGGTGGTGTTGCCGAAGCCCGTGCTGAACACGGTCACGACGTGCTGGAAGTCGTAGGCCTCGCCGTCGACCTCCGCGTCGGAGCCGACGACCGCGATCGCGCCGACGGTGAACCCGCCGAGCACGAGGGCCAGGAACGGGTGCAGCTTGGCGACGGCCACGAGCACCACGACGACGGCGATGCCGGCGAGACCGCCGATCACGAGCTGGGCGCCGCCGTTGACGGGCTGCACGAGGTCGCCGGTGGCCAGCGGGCGCACCGCCGCCAGCAGGCCCTCGGTCGAGGGCACGGGGAGGGTGGTCATCGGTCCAGCTCCTGGTCGTCGGCGGGGTGGCCCGCGGGGTCGAGGGTGGGGTCGGGGGTGGGGTCGGGGGTGGGGTCGGCGGAGGGTACGGCGAGCCGCGCCGCCGCGGCGTCCACGAGGTCGTCGACGGAGAGGCGGACGTCGACGACGAAGCCGGTCTCGTCGGGCTCGAGGTCCTCGAGCGTCGCGAACTGGGAGTCGAGCAGCGAGGCGGGCATGAAGTGGCCGGGGCGGCTGGCCTGGCGCGCCGCGATGACCTCGCGCGAGCCGGCCAGGTGCACGAACACGGCGGTGGGGGCGCTCGCCCGGATGCGGTCGCGGTAGGCGCGCTTGAGGGCGGAGCAGGTCACGACGCCGCCGCGGGCCTCGGCGCGCTCGGCGAGCCAGGCGCCGATGGCCTCGAGCCACGGCTCGCGGTCGGCGTCGTCGAGGGCGTGGCCGGCGGACATCTTGGCGATGTTGGCCGGCGGGTGGAAGTCGTCCGCGTCGCCGAACGGCACGCGGAGGCGCTGGGCGAGCGCCGCTCCGACGGTGGACTTGCCGGAGCCGGACACCCCCATGACGACGACGAGGGGCCGGGGCCCCGGGCGGGTCGGATCGGTCATCGGCGGCTCCCTCGTCCAGGCGCCCGGGCGTCCCGCACGTGCTGTGCGCGGCATCACATCGGGGCCCGGACAGTGTGCGATGATTCGTCTGCCGTTTACAACCCCGTTACGCGAATAAATCTGATCTTTGCGAGGAGGCGCTGGTGCCGAACCCCCCGGGCGCCCCGTCGGTCACCCCGTCCCCCACCCCGTCGACCCCGTCCACCACCCCGTCCACCGGCGCCGGCCGTCGCCGCGAGGACGTGCTGGACGCGCTGGGCCACCGCATCGTGGCCGGCGACCTGCCGCCGGGCACCGTGCTGACGCTCGAGGGCGTCGACGCGACGTACGGCGTCTCCCGCTCGGTGTCGCGCGAGGCGGTGCAGGTGCTCGGCGCCATGGGGCTGGTGACGTCGCGGCGGCGCGTCGGCATCACCGTCAGCGAGCGCGCGGCGTGGAACGTCTTCGACCCGCGGCTGATCCGCTGGCGCCTCGACGGGGCCGAGCGCGACGCCCAGCTGCGGTCGCTCAGCGAGCTCCGGGCGGGCTTCGAACCGGCCGCCGCGGCACTGGCCGCCCAGCGCGCCACCGCCGAGCAGGCGGCACGGATGGCCTCGGCCGTGTCCGACATGACGGTGCACGCGCGGGCGCGGGACCTCGACGCGTACCTGGCGGCCGACCAGGTGTTCCACACGACGATGCTGGCGGCGTCGGGGAACGAGATGTACGCCGCGCTCGCCGACGTCGTCGGCGAGGTTCTCGCCGGGCGCACCCACCACCACCTGATGCCGGCCGACCCGAATCCCGACGCCATCGAATGGCACGCCGAGGTCGCCCGGGCCGTGCGCCGGGGAGAGCCGGCGGCCGCCGAGGACGCCATGCGCCGCATCATCACCGAGGCGCAGGAGGCCCAGCAGACCCTCGCCGAGCAGGCGGGCCCCGGCGACCGCTGACGGCCCGGTGATGGGCCGGGCCCCGGCCCCGGCGCGGCCGGGTCACTCCTGCGACGGGGGCGCGGGCCGGGCGAACGCCCGCAGGAGCCCGACCACGAGCACGAGCGCGGCGGCCACGAGCGCGCCGTAGCCCACGAGCTCGAGCACCACGGAGCCCGTGGACCGCACGGCCTGCTGCGCCGAGCCGTGCGCCACCAGCACCAGCGCCGCCCCGACGGCGCCGAGCGCGAGCGCGGCGACCGCCGCGTCGCGCGCCCGCGCGGCGGACCGCCCCGCGCCCGGCGTCGGGGCG
>NZ_JADEVT010000020.1 GCF_030466625.1 Nocardioides sp. ChNu-153 | reverse complement strand
ACCGCACCCTCGCCGACGGCTGGGCCTACGCCCGCCACTACCCCTCAACCCAGCAACGCGACGACACCCTCGAGACCTGGCTGCACTTCTACAATCACCACCGGCCCCACACCGCCATCGGCGGCCAACCACCCATCACCAGGCTGACCAACGTCCCTGGACATCACAGCTAGCGCGGCCACCTCAACCACCGGGCCAGCGCGCGGCCACCTCGACCACCGGGCCAGCGCGCGGCCACCTCGACCACCGGGCCCAGCGCGCGGCCACCTCGACCACCGAACCGGGAGCGGGGTGGCGCGCCAGCGCCGCGTCCCGACACGACGCCGCGTGCCGCCCTACTCCACCGCCATCTGCCGCGGTGCTGACGTCTGACGCGGTGCTGACGTGTCTGGGTGCGCCGCCTGACGCGTGTGCAGTAGCCCGGACACCGCGTTACACGGGCGGGCGACCGGCCACGGACCGGCGACGGTGCGGGCGGATCGACCCCGCCCGCTACCTCACGCCACGTACGGCGCGGCGTCGCCGTCGGCGACCACGGGGCGGCCGGCGGCCTCCCAGTCGAGCATGCCGCCGTCGAGGTTCACGACGTCGCGGCCCTGCTGCGTCAGCCACGCCACGGCCTGGCCGGAGCGGCCGCCGGCCTTGCACACGACGAGCGTCTGCTCGGTCGGCACCTCGTCGAGCCGGGCGGGCAGCTCGCTGAGCGGCACGTGGAGCGCGCCCTCGATGTGGCCGGCGGCCCACTCCGACGGCTCGCGCACGTCGAGCACGGGCAGGCCCTCGGGCAGCGGGTGGGGCACGCCGTCGATGCCGACGGTGGGGATGGAGACCATGCGGCAACGGTACGACCCGCGGGCCACCTCGGGCGGGCCAGGGCCGCGCCCTACTTCAGCAGCTTCGACATCCGCCGGTCGGCCAGCGGCTTGCCGCCGGTCTGGCAGGTGGGGCAGTACTGCAGGCTCGAGTCCGCGAACGACACCTCGCGCACGACGTCGCCGCAGACGGGGCACTTCTCGCTGGTGCGGCCGTGGACCGACAGGTTCGACTTCTTCTCGCCCTTCAGCTCGCTCGCGGCGAGCCCGCGGGAGCGGCGTACCGCGTCGCCCACGACGGCGTCGATGGCGGCGAACAGCTGGTCGACCTGCTCCGGGGTCAGGCTGTTCGCGGGCTTGAACGGCGAGAGCCGCGCGGCGTGCAGCAGCTCGTCGGAGTAGGCGTTGCCGATGCCCGCGATCGTCGACTGGTCGCGCAGCACGCCCTTGACCTGCGCCCGCCCGGCCGCGGTGAGGATGTCGGCGAGCGTGTCCCGCGTGAACTCGGCCGACAGCGGGTCGGGCCCGAGCCGGGCGATGCCGGGGACGTCGGCGGGATCGCGCACGACGTACATCGCGAGGCTCTTGCGCGTCCCGGCCTCCGTCACGTCGAGGCCCGTGTCGTCGTCGAGCACGATGCGCGCCGCGAGCGTCGACTTCGTGCTCGGCCGCGGCGGCACCGCGGGCACCTCGTCGCGCCAGCGCACCCAGCCCGCGCGGGCCAGGTGCAGCACCAGGTGAAGCCCCCCGACGCCGATGTCGAGGAACTTCCCGTGCCGCGACACCCCCTCGACGAAGGAGCCGTCGAGCGCGCTCAGCGGCGGGTCGAACGTCTTCAGCGCGCTGAACGCGGCCAGGTGCACGGTCGCGACCGCGCGCCCCTCGAGCCGGCCGCTCAGGTCGAGCGCCAGCGCCTCCACCTCGGGCAGCTCGGGCATGGGCACGAGCCTAGTGCCGCACCCCAGGTCGTACGCCGGAAAGCGGCCGCCGCAGCAGGCTGCGGCGCGTCTCTACGAACGGGGCTAGACGCCCCGATACGTTCCTCGCCATGGACCCGGTGCGCAACCCCTACGCCCCCGGCGCCGGCCAGCGGCCGCCCGAGCTCGCCGGCCGCGACCGCCAGCTGGAGCAGTTCGAGGTGACCCTCGAGCGCGTCGCGGCCGGCCGCCCCGAGCGCAGCATGGTGCTCTTCGGCCTGCGCGGCGTCGGCAAGACGGTGCTCCTCAACGCGCTGCGCTCCGCGGCGGTGAACCGGGCCTGGGGCACCGGCAAGATCGAGGCGCGCCCCGAGGTCAGCATCCGGCTGCAGGTCGCCCAGGCCGTGCACGCCGCCGTGCGCGAGGTCGCCCACCGCCACCGCGACCCCGACCGGGTCGACGAGGTCGCCGGCGTGCTCAAGTCGTTCGCGCTGGCCACCGGCCGCGGCGACCGGGCCGGCAGCCGCTGGGTGCCCGGCGCCCACCTCGCCGACGTGCCGGCCACGAAGGGCCGCGCCGACTCCGGCGACCTCGAGCTCGACCTGCTCGAGCTGTTCACCGATGTCGCCGCGCTGGCCCGCGACCTCGGCGTCGGCATCGGCCTGTTCCTCGACGAGATGCAGGACGTGCCGCTGCCCGAGCTCACCGCCCTGTGCGGCGCCTGCCACGAGATCAGCCAGCAGGGCGCCCCGCTCGTCGTCGTCGGCGCCGGCCTGCCGCACCTCCCGGCCGCCCTCGCGGCGTCGCGCTCCTACGCGGAGCGCCTGTTCGCGTACGTCGAGGTCGACCGCCTGCCGCGCGCCATGGCCGAGCGCGCCTGGACGGTGCCGGCGGCGGGGGAGGGCGTCACGTTCGAGCCCGATGCGCTCGACGAGCTCTACCGCCTCACCGACGGCTACCCCTACTTCGTGCAGGCCTACGGGAAGGTCACCTGGGACGCCGCGGTGGCCGACCCGGTGCGGCTGGCCGACGTGGAGGCCGCCGCCCCCGAGGCGGAGGCCGAGCTGGGCCGCGGGTTCTTCGGCGTCCGCTACGAGCGCGCCACCCCCGCCGAGCGCGACTACATGGTCGCGATGGCCGACCTCGCGCTGGAGACCGGCGACGGCCCCGTCGCCACCGCCGACATCGCGCGGCACCTGGGCCGCAAGCCGCAGTCGCTCAGCCCCGCCCGCGACGGCCTCATCAAGAAAGGCCTCGTCTACTCCGCCGAGCGCGGCCAGATCGCGTTCACGGTGCCGCACTTCGCCCGGTTCCTCCGCGGCCGCGACGCCTGAGCGCCGCGCCCCGACAGCACCGCGGCCCCGACAGCGCCCCGGCCGACCTACGAGGTACGACGCCCTCAGCCCCGGCGCCGCGCCTTCACCCAGCCGCCGGCGGCGCGCACGGGCGCGGTGACGCGCCACGACGTCGACCCGGTCATCGCGTCGACACGGCGCTGCGCGTCGACCGCCGCCTGCCGGCACGCCACGAGCGCGCGCCGCGCCTCCTCCAGCTCGCGCTGCACGGTGGCCAGGCGGGTCCGGCCCTCCTGGAGGTCGCGGCGCAGCTGCTGCTCCTGCGCCGACCCGTCCTTCGCGCGCGCGGCCGCCTCGGCGGCGGCCCGCCGGCGGCGCTGCGAGCCCATCCCGTACACGTCGACGAGCGCGCCGAAGAACTCGACCTCCGGCTTGCCGAGCAGGTCGGCCATGTCCTCGCGCAGGTGCGCCACCAGCGGGCCGGTCGCGTCCGGCCGGGCCAGGTAGAGCTTGTTGGCCGAGACCGCGAACGGGCGCAGGGCGCTGCTCGTCGCCAGGTAGTCGCGCAGGCCCGACAGCACGCCGAGCCAGTGGGGGTTGAAGATGTCGTCGAGCACCACGACGCCGTCGTCGACGAGGCACGCCTCGGCCAGCCGCAGGTCGTGGCACGTGATGCCGCTGGTGTGGCCGCCGTCGACGGAGAAGAGGCGCACGTGCCCGAACGTCTCCACCGCCCGGTCGGGGGCCACGTCGGTGCTCGAGCCCTGCACCACCACCACGCGGTCGGGGTCGGCCCACGCGGCGACGTTGCGCTCGAAGACGGCGCGGTCGCCCTTGCCGGACTGGTCGACGTTGAGGTGCTGGTCGTCGAAGACGTCGAGGGCCACGGCCCGCTCGTCGGGCCGCACGCCGTTGGCGAGCAGCAGGAACGACTTGCCGTGGTGCACGCCGATCTCGGCCACGTCGCCCTGCGTGCCGGCGGTCAGCTGGTGGCGCAGCAGCGAGGCGATCACCTCCGCCGACTCGGTCTCGAACCAGCCCGTGACGGCGCCGAGCCCCTCCTCGACGTACCGGCTGATCCGTCGTTCGACGGACGTCGTCCCTGCTCCCGACATGGGCCCCCCTCGTGTGGTCGCTGGCACCCGACCCTAGCGACCGCGCGCCCCGCCGCGCCGGGGACGACACGCCCCGGCGCGCCCGGCGGGCGGACGGGCGGGTTGACAATGGCGGGATGAGGCCGCTCGTCGTCGCCCACCGCGGTGCCACGGACGTGGCCGCCGAGCACACCCTCGGCGCCTTCGTCGCCGCCCTCGACGCCGGCGCGGACGGCCTGGAGTGCGACGTGCGGCTCACCGCCGACGGTCACCTCGTCCTCGTCCACGACCGGTTCCTGCCGCGCCCTGGTCGCCGCCCCGGCATCGTCTCCACCATGGAGCTCGCGGACCTCCACGAGCTCGACGTCGCCGCCCGCCACCGGCCCTGGACCGTCCTCGGCGACGAGGCGCCCGACCTCGACCCCGCCGAGCACGGCGTGCTGACGCTGCGCCGGCTGATGGAGGTCGCCGCCGACCACGCCCGCCCCGTCGAGCTGGCCATCGAGACGAAGCACCCGACCCGGTACGGCGGGCTCGTCGAGCGCCGCCTCGTCGAGCTGCTGCGCGACTTCGGCTGGGACGGCGCGGACGCCCCCGTGCGGGTGCTGAGCTTCTCCCACACCGCCCTGCAGCGGGTACGCCGGCTCGCCCCCGACCTGCGCGTCGTCCAGCTCTTCGAGCAGGCGCACTACTGGCCCGCGCTGCGCCGGATGATCGGCAGCGACTGGGGCGTGGGCCCCGGCATCGACGAGCTGAGCGAGCACCCCGGGCTCGCCGAGCGGCTGGCGCTGGGGCCGCACGAGGTGCACGTGTGGACCGTGAACGACCGCGCCCAGCTCGACCTGTGCCGCCACATCGGCGCCCACGCCGTCATCACCGACCGCCCGCGAGCGCTGCGGGAGCTGGTGGACGCCGCCCCGACGTGACCGCGCCCGACGCGACCGTGCCCGCCGGCGGCCCCACCGCGCCGCACGACCTAGGGTGGCCCGCATGGCGAAGCGCTCCCGCACCAAGGCCCGCGACCAGCAGACCACCCCCGGCGAGGTCGGGCCCCGGCAGCCCTGCCCGTGCGGCTCGGGCCGCCGCTACAAGGCCTGCCACGGCTCGCCCGACGGCCCGCCGCCCGTCTTCGTGCGCCGACCCTTCGAGGGCCTGGCCTCGGAGTGCGACCTCGTCGCGCTGCGCGAGCTCGTCCCGGCCGCGACCGCGCCCCTGACCCTGCGCGACGGGGGCGACCGCGAGGTCCTCCTCGCCACCCTGCTGCCCGGGGCCGCCCCGGCGTACGTCGGCGCGGACGGCCGCGTCGTGCTCGCGCTGCAGGTGCTCCACGGCTTCGGCGACCCGTCCCGCGACCTCGGGGCGGTGCTGACGGACGCGCTCGCCTACGCGGAGGCCGGCGACTCCGGCACGGTCGGGCTCACGAGCGACCCGGGCGAGGGCCCGCGGCTGCAGGACCTGCTGGTCGACGGCCCGCTCGACATCACGGTCCACCCGACGTTCGGCTACTGGGCCGACGTGGTGGACGACGAGTCGGGCGCCGTCGCGGCCGCCGCGGAGCAGGCCGACGCGCAGATGACGCCCACGCGGCGCCTGGAGAGCGTGACGGCGGCGTACTGGACCGACGTCCGCACCAAGGAGCACCTGCGCTGGGCCATGCCGCAGCCGGAGGACGAGCTGCTCGACGCCCTCGCCCGGCTGCACGCCGCGGGCGCCGACGAGGTGGCCGAGGGCTCGCGCCTCGTCGGGATGTTCCGCGCCCACGGCCTGCTGACCCCGGTGTGGGACCTGCCGTCGGGCACGGGCGCCGACGTGCTCGAGGACGCCGCCACCGCCTTCGCCGCCCGGCTCGACGACGCGCTCGCCGAGAGCACCCCGCTGACCACCGAGCAGCGCTCCGTGCGCTCCGCGCTGGCGGGCCGTCAGGTCACGATTCGCTGAGCGGAGACCGACCGATTTCCCGCGTCGTTGACGGCCGCCGCCCGTCTGGACCGGGATGCGGGACGTTGCCCGCGGAAGTTGCCTCGGGGCCCCGAGGTCAGTAGATTCACCCTCGTCCGGTCGTTGCTGTATCCCCCGTCAGCAGCGGCCGGACTTCTACATTTCCTCCCCGGCCCCCTCGTGCGCGCCGCAGCGGGAGACGCAGGAACCGGCGACCCCGACCGCGTGGGTGGGATCGCCGGCTCCTCCTCCGGTACGGCGGACGCCGCTCCGGTGGTGCGCCGGGGGCGCAGCCTCAGACGTTGACGCCGAAGTCCGACGCGATGCCGCGCAGGCCCGAGGCGTAGCCCTGGCCGACGGCCTTGAACTTCCACTCGGCGCCGTTGCGGTAGACCTCGCCGAAGACCATGGCGGTCTCGACGGAGGCGTCCTCGGTCAGGTCGTAGCGGGCGATCTCCGAGCCGTTGGCCTGGTTGACCACGCGGATGAACGCGTTGCGCACGGCGCCGAAGTTCTGGCTGCGACCCTCGGCGTCGTAGATCGAGACCGCGACGACGATGCGCTCGATCTCGGCGGGCACGGAGGCGAGGTTGGCCTTGATGACCTCGTCGTCGCCCTCGCCCTGGCCGGTGGTGTTGTCACCCGCGTGGTTCACGGAGCCGTCGGGGGAGGCGAGGTTGTTGAAGAAGATGAAGTGCTGGTCGGAGACGACCTTGCCGTTCGAGCCGACCAGGATGGCCGAGGCGTCGAGGTCGAAGTCGGCGCCGGAGAACGTGTTGACGTCCCAGCCGAGACCGATGTCGATGGCGGTGAGGCCGGGGGCCTCCTTCGACAGTGAGACGTTGCCGCCCTTGCTGAGCGAGACTCCCATTGCGGTTCCCTTCGCGTTGCGTGACCCGGGTCGGTCGACCCGGGTCTCCCTGGTGCCAGTTCTAACGGACCGGTGGGCACGGAAGTGCCCGTTCAGCGCCCGCCCTGCTGGGAGCGGGCGATCAACCGCTGCCCGAGCGCGCCGGCCGACTGCGCGTCGAGCAGGTTCGTGTGGCTCTCCACCGTGCGCAGGAGGGCCGCGTCGACGACGAGCTTCTCCGAGCTCTGCAGCAGGATCGTGCCGGCGCCGGTGAAGTCGTACTGGCGCTCCTCGCCGGACTCGCGCCCGAGCATCCCCTGTACCCCCGCCATGAACGACTGCGCCATCCAGTGGTGGTCGTAGTGCTGGCTCGGCGACGGGCAGTCCGACCAGCCGAGCAGCGCCTCGGGGTCGGCGCGGAACGGCGGCTCGACGAAGATGACGGGGCCGTTGGAGGAGGCCAGGAACTTGCCGGTGCCGATGAGGGTGACGAACCCCGGCACGATCGACTGCTTCAGCTCCAGCGTCGGGGCGAACCCCAGCAGGTTGGCCTGCTTGATCGTGAGGTTGCCGTCCTCCAGGTCGTAGGAGTTCACGTCGTGGCCGCGGTCGGCGACGACCACCTTGCCCTGACCGCTCGCGACGACCCACTCGTCGGCGTACATGGGGGAGGAGAAGCGGGCGGCGACCCAGCTGGCCCGCGACGCGTACTGGCTGACGCCGGCGAAGTCGACGTTGCCGTAGTAGGCGATCATCGCGCCCTTGGAGACGAACCACTCGCCCGCCAGCGCGATCGAGAACGCGTAGGGGTTGACGTTGTCGTCGGCCGGGAGGCTCTGGGCGTCGTACGACGCCGTGCCGAGTCCGTCGATCATCAGAACTTCTCCTCCGAGGCCTGGACGTGCACGACGCCGTGACCCGAGACGTGCAGCTGGAACGCCTCGCCCGAACCGCGGCCGATGAGGTCCCGCATGCCGAGCGACTGCTTGAGCTCGACCTGCAGCGCGCCGGTGTGCGCGACGTACGCCTGCGGGTCGACGCCGACGGTGTCCCCGTTCAGCTGGATCGGGAACGTGCCGCCGTGGGAGAGCAGCACGACCGTGCCCTGCCCGGACACGCGCGTGGTGAAGAGGCCCTGACCGGTCACGGCGCCGCGGGCCATCTGCCGCACGCCGCCCTGCCCGACCATCTCGATGCTGGTCTGCAGGTGGGCGTCGTGGACGAGGAGGCGGTCGGCCTCCACCACCATCGAGTCGCCCGTCAGCTGCACGACGGTCGTGTAGAGACCACGGAAGCCGTAGAGCACGGACCCGTCGCCCTCGGTGACCATCATCGCCGTCGACTCGCCCGCCAGCGCGGCGCCGACCATCGACCGCACGCCCTGGCCCTGGCCCGCGACGGGGCGGAAGGAGACCTGGCCGGAGTAGCCCAGCATCGAGCCCCGGCGGGCCAGCACGGGACGCGACTGCGTCACCGGCACCCGCACGACCTTGGAGTTGACCTGCTCGTACGTCACGACGCCCCCCTCAGCGCTCGGCCGGCTGGATGTAGACGCGCCCGTGGCCCTCGAAGCGCAGCGAGAACGGCTCGCCGCCGCCCTCCCCGACGAGCGAGCGCCACGTGACCCCGGAGACCAGGGACATCTGCAGCTGGCCCAGCCCCGCGACGTACGCGTCCGGGTCGACGACCACCGGCTGGCCCGGGGCGACGTCGAGCCCGATGAGCGGCCCGTCGGAGACGATGGCGAGCTGACCGGAGCCGCTGACCTTGGTGGTCGCGAGACCCTGGCCGGTCGTCATGCCGCGCAGGCCGGCGAACTGCACGTCGAGCTGCAGGTCGCGCGTCACCGCCAGCACGTGCTCCGACTCGACCGTCACCGTGTCGTTCTGCACGCCGATGACCGTCACGTCCTGCGCCTGGTAGGCGAGGTGGACGCGGCCGTGGCCCGTGCACTCCATGAGGGAGATCGACTCGCCGGCGACGCGCTGGCGGATCGCGGCCCGGAAGCCGCCACCCCCGCCCATGCCGGCGCTCTTGAACTCGACCTGGCCCTGGTAGGCGACCATCGAGCCGGACATCGCCCGGATCGAGTCGCCCGTGAGGTCCGCGAGCAGCACCCGCTTCTGGGCCACGAGCTGGGCCATCCGTTCCTCCTGCCGCCAGGCGCCCTGGCTCTCACGGCCCCGGGGGGCCCGTCTCGACGCACGTCACCGCACCCGCCACCACGACCCGCTCGGCCCCGAGGCCGCCGCGAGCCTAGCGTCCGGGCTCGGCCCTGCGCAGTACCCGACCGCGCACCCCGGGAAACCCCTTGAGGGTGGCGCGTCGGATGCGCCGGAAGCGGTAGGGCAGGTGGGCGGGAGCGGCCTCGCCCGTCAGCAGGGCGAGCGCCTCCTGCGCGTGGTGGCGCGCCTCGTCGGTCAGCTGCGCCGCGAGGCGGAGCACGTCGTCGCGCCCGCCCCCGTGGGGGTCCTCGGGGTCGTCGGGACCCTCGGGGTCGTCGGGGTCCTCGGGGTCCTCGGCGGCCGCGGCGAGGCTGGTGAGCACCTCCTGCAGTCCGCTGTCGACCACGACGGTGCCGGGGCGCGCGATGGACGTGAGCCGGGCCGCGATGTTGACGGTGCTGCCGTAGACGTCGCCGAGGCGGATGACCACCTCGCCGTACGCGAGCCCCGCCCGCACCTCGGGGAACGGGTCGTCGGCGTCGGCGCCGCGGGTGGTGAGCGCGAGGGCCACCTCGGCGGCCTGCACGGGGTCGTCGGTGACGAAGAGGATCTCGTCGCCGATCGCCTTGATCACCCGGCCGCCGCGGTCGGTCACCTCGGCCGTCGCGACGTCCTCGAACGACTCGATCCAGGTGACGAACTCCGGCTCCGAGAGCGTCCGGCTGCGGCTGGTGTACCCGACGATGTCGACGAATCCGACGGCCAGGTACGCCGTGGGGTCGCCCGCGCGGCTCGCGTCCGGGTCGGGCCCGGTCGGGGTCAGGATGCGGTTCGCGGCGCTGACGAGGTGCCGGCGCCAGATGTAGCTCTGCAGCACCTCCAGGCGCGGCAGCACCTCGTCGGTCAGCTCGGTGATGCGCTGGCCCGGGTCCTCCGCGGACAGCGCGAGGCGGGCCAGGAGGTCGGTCTGCCACTCGGCGAGCCGGGCGAAGCTGCGGCCCCACGTGCGCACCATGGCGGCCTGCGAACCCGCGTCGAGGATGCCCAGCATCACGAGGTCCCGGGCCAGGGAGAGCGCCTCGACGTCGGCGTCGGTGAACGCCACGTCGTCGTCGGCGTGGTGGGGGAAGCCGAGGCGGTGCCACAGCTCCTCGGCGAGGCTCAGCGGCACGCCCACGCGCTCCGCCACCTGCCGACGGGTCAGGTGCGGCTCACCGCCGAGCAGCCCGGTCTCCACCGCGCGCACCTGGGCGCGGACGTCGGGGACCTCACGGCCCTCGCCGACGTCCTCGACCTCTCCGACCTCGCCGACCTCTCCGACCTCGGGGTCCTCGGCGGCCTCGGGTGCGACGAGCGCGTCGAGGGGCTCCTCGGCGGGGGGCACGGGCCCGGGTGCGCTCAGCCGTCGTCGCCGACGCGGGCGGCCGCGGCGGCGCGGACGGCCTCGCCGAAGGCGGGCACCGAGGCGTCCAGCTTCTCGATGGCCTCCGGCGACAGGTGCACGACCTTCAGGCGGGTCAGCGCCACGATCGTCGCGCTGCGCAACGTGTGGTTGATGATCGCCATCTCGCCCATGATGTCGCCGGGGCCGAGGGTGGCGATCTCCGTGCCGCCCTTCCGCACCGAGACCTCGCCCTCGAGGATGACGTAGGCCTTGTCGGCGCCGGTGCGCTCGCTGATGGGCGACCAGCCCGCCGGCAGCGGGAGCGTCGTCCCGGCGGCCTTGACCTTCTCGATCTCGGCCGGGCTCAGGGCGTCGAAGACAGACATGTGGCTACCTCTCGCGTTCGCCGGCGCCGAGGTTCGGCGCCGGTCCTTGCTCCCCTCCGCCGGATCTTCGCGGAGCCCTCCGCCGGATCTTCGCGGAGCCCTCCGCCGGATCTTCGCGGAGCCCTCCGCCGGATCTTCGCGGAGCCCTCCGCCGGATCTTCGCGGAGCGAACGGTCGGTGTAAAGCAGTGTTCGCTCACAGCGACCGGTACCCGGCTGGTGCCGGGCGGGTCGCCGTCGGGGTCGCTGGCGGGTCGCCGGCGACCCGCTCAGGCGAGCGGCTCGCGCAGCACCGGGCAGCTCATGCAGCGCGGCCCGCCGCGGCCCGAGCCCAGCTCGGAGCCGGCGATCCGGACGACCTCGATCCCGGCCGCCTCGAGCCGGGCGTTGGTCTCGTCGTTGCGCTCGTAGGCCACCGCCACGCGCGGGGCGAGGGCGAGGGTGTTGTTGCCGTCGTCCCACTGCTCGCGCTCGGCGGTCACGGGGTCGAGGCCGGTGTCGATCTGGTGGAGGACGTCGATGCCCATGGCCCGTGCGGCCGCCACGAGGAACGGCTCGGGCGGGGCGACGGCCAGCTCCAGCGCCGCCTCGTCGGCGGCCCCCTCGGCCGCACCGGGCCCGCCGGCGAGGGTCACGGCGTGGGCGCGCAGGCTGTCGGCGACGTTGGGGTACATCACCACCTTGTCGACGTCGACCATCGTGCACACCGTGTCGAGGTGCATGGTCGCCCGCTCCTGCGCGATCGGCACGGCGAGCACGGTGTGGGCGAGACCCGCGAAGAAGGCCTGGCGCGCCAGGCGCTCGACACCCGCGGGGGTCGAGCGCTCGCCCACCCCCACCGCGATGACGCCGGGCGCGAGCAGCAGCACGTCGCCACCCTCGACGTACTCGTTGTGCCAGCCGTGGATGCGCTGCGTGCCCGCGAACCGCGGGTGCAGGCCGTAGATGAGCTCGGTCAGCTGCGTCTCCCGGGCGCGGGCCGGCATCGCGAGGCTCGTGACGGCCACCCGGTCACGCACCCACACGCTGGAGTCGCGGGTGAAGAGCAGGTTGGGCAGCGGGTCGACGAGGAAGTCGTCGGGCGCCAGCAGCGACGTCACGAGACCGTGGCCGCCGCGCACCTCGTCGTTGCGGATGCCGGCGGTGAGCGTCGTCGTCAGCTCCTCGGGGCTGGCGTCGGCGAGCGCGTCGGCGAGGTAGGAGCGCAGGGTGTCGCCGAGGTGCAGGCTGGTCAGCACCGAGGTGATGGCCTGCGCGCGGGCCTCGGGGCTCGCGAAGGTCTCGGTCAGCAGCTCGGTCAGGTAGAGCACCTCGACGTCGCGCGCCCGCAACGCCTCCGCGAAGGCGTCGTGCTCCTCCTGCGCCCGGCCGACCCACGGGATGCCGTCGAAGAGCAGCTTGTCGTTGTTGCGGGGCGTGAGGCGCTTCAGCTCGTTGCCGGGGCGGTGGAGCATCACGGTGCGCAGGCGTCCGACCTCGCTGTCGGCTCCCCACGCGGGTACGGCGGACGGGGCGGCGCTCGGCGTCGTGCTCATGCGCGCCAGCCTAGGGCGGAGCCGGGTTGGCGGTGGCGCGCCGTCGCCGGGGACGTGGACGACCCGGAGATGGGCATCGACCTCTACCTCGACTGAGGCGGGCCCTCCGGCCGCTAGGGTCGCGGGCGTGTGGATCGTCGCCGCCCTCGCCCTGCTCGTCGCCCTCGCCGCCCTCGGTACGGCGGTGGCGGCGCTGCGCCGTACCGCCCGTCCGGCGCCCGTCGAGGGCGTCCCGGCCGACGTGCTCGGCCTCCGTCAGGAGGTGGCGGCGCTGCGGGCCGAGGGGACCGGGGCGCTGCGGCACCTCGCGGTGGTGCGGTACGACGCGCACGGCGACATGGGCGGGCACCTGTCGTGGAGCCTCGCGCTGCTGGACGACCAGGGCCACGGCACCGTCGTGACCTCCATCCACGGTCGCAGCGAGGCCCGCACCTACGCGAAGACGGTGACGGGCTGGACGAGCGAGCAGCAGCTGTCCCCCGAGGAGCTCGAGGCGATCGGCGCCGCCCGGCCCTGACCCCCGGGTCGTCCCACCCGTCGGGGTGAGAACCGGCATCCGAGGGGTGGAGCATTTGCCTGCGCGGGTCGTCGCTGGGAAACTCCCCCCTGCGGTTGAGCAGGCAGCCGAGGGTGAGCTGTGCCCTGGTTTGCGGACGAAGGTGCTCGACGTGCGTGTCTCCGACCTGGGGCGCCGGATGGCGGAGCTGGCCCGGGAGCTCGACTCCCTGCGCAGCGTGGAGGCCGTCCAGGAGCACGTCGTCGCTGCAGCGGTCGACCTGGTCGAGTCCTGCACCAGCGCGAGCCTCGTGCCGTCCGCGCCCGCCGAGGGCCAGGCCAACCACGCCACCCCGGTCACCCCGGCGGCTCCCGTGCCCTCCGCCGTGACGGACCCGCGCCTGCAGGCCCTCGACGACCTGCAGCGCGCCCTCCGGGAGGGGCCGTGCGTGGACGTCGTCGGCGAGGTGGCACTGGTCCACTCCTACGACCTCGCTGCCGAGAGCCGCTGGCCCCGCTGGTCGGCCGAGGTCGTGCGCACCCTCGGGGCCCGGTCGCTGCTGAGCGTGCGGCTGCGGACCAACCGCGACCAGATCGGCGTGCTCACGCTCTACTCCGACGCGGTCGGGGGCTTCGACCACGAGGAGCGGGAGAGCGCGCAGGCCATCGCGGCGCACGGCGCCGTGGCCCTGGCCGCGGTCCGCAACGTCGACCGGATGCTCGAGGCGATGAACCGCCGCACCACCATCGGCGCCGCCATCGGGATCGTCATGGAGCGCTTCGACCTCGAGGAGGCGGTGGCCTTCGAGGTGCTCCGCCGGCTGTCGCAGGAGCAGAACCGCAAGCTCTTCGACATCGCCGAGGAGCTGGTGCGCGAGCGGCACGTCGAGGGGCTCGGCGCCCCCGCTCCCGCCGCCGACTGACGACTCGAGCGCCGGGGGCGGCTCGCGGCGGCTCGCGGAGGCGGCTCAGCGGGGGACGCGCACGAGCACGCGCCCGTGGATGCACTCCATCCGCAGCTCGCGCCCGGAGCCGACGGAGTCGCCGTCGAGCTGGCGGGGGGTGTCGGTGTGGGTGCGCACCACGATGCGCTGGCCGGTGAAGCGGTTGATCGTGTCGTCGACCCGCGACAGCTTGGCGACGATCCGCAGGGCGAGCGGGATCCACGACACGAAGCGCTGGGGGTGCAGCAGCACGACGTCGAGCAGACCGTCGTCGATCGAGGCGCTCGGCAGCAACGGCATGCCGGCCTGCAGCGAGCCGACGTTGCCGACGACGACCGTGCGGGCGCGGTGGACGGTCGGCTCCCCGTCGTCGACGGTGATCTCGACGCGCACGGCCGGGAACATGAGCGAGCGCAGCCCGGAGATGACGTAGGCGAGCCAGCCCACCTTCTTCTTGATGTCCTCGTTGACGCCCTCCATGATCGCGGCGTCGAAGCCCATGCCGGCCATCACCATGAAGTGGGTGTCCTCGATGCCGTCGCCCGAGACCGCGACGAGGTCGATCGCCCGGTCCTGGCCGTTGAGCCCCACGTCGATGGCGGAGCGCAGGTAGAGGGGGATGTCGAGGTTGCGGGCCAGCAGGTTGCCGGTGCCCGCGGGGATGATCCCGACGGGCACGCCGGTGCCGGCCAGCTCGGCGCAGACCTCGCGCACGGTGCCGTCCCCGCCGCACACGAGGACCAGGTCGGCGCCCGCGAGGGCCGCCTGCTCGGCCATGCCCGTGCCGGGGTCCTCGATCGTCGTCAGGTACCAGGTCGGCTCCGACCACCCCGACTCCAGCGCCAGGCGGGTCACGACGGCGCGGAACGCGTCCTCGTCCTCGACCTTGATGGGGTTGAGCACGACGGCGAGTCGCCGGGTCGAGGTGAAGACCTCCGGCAGCGGCTCGACCTTCCCGGCGGTGCTGCGGGGCAGCGGGGAGACGACGACCATGCCGAGCAGCACCATCCCGGCCGCCAGCAGCACGCCGCCGAGCACGTCGGTGGGGTAGTGCCGGCCCAGCAGCACCCGGTCCGCGGCGACGGCCAGCACGGCGAGCAGGCCCAGGGTGGCGACGAGGCGGCGTACCCCCGCCCGGCGCGCCAGCATCACGGCCAGCACGAGCCCCACGCCGGCGAGGGCGCTCACCCCCGACACGTGGCCCGACGGGAACGAGTTGGTGCCGAGCGTGCCGACGACGTCCTGCCACTCGGGCCGCGGGCGACCGACGGCGAGCTTGATGCCGGTCGTCGCGAGCGAGGTCGCGAGCATGACGACGACGACGTAGATCGCCGCCCGGCGGTGGGCCCGCACGAGCAGCAGCGCCAGGACCGCGGTCATGATCGTCAGGCCGACGGTCCCGAAGACGAGCTCGACGACCCCCAGCACGTCGCGCAGCCACGACACCTCGGTGCGCCACGACTGGGCGCCCTCGCCGCGGTTGTCGAGCGCGGCGACCGGTCCCCACTCGCCGACGGCCAGGGTGCCGACCAGCGCCAGCAGCAGGAAGCACGTGAGCGCCCAGCCCAGTTGCAGGGTGCGGGAACGGTCGAGCACGGGGCCTCCTCGGGCGGCTGTCGGGCGGGGCTGCGGACGGCTGTCGGGCGGGTACGACGGGGCTCCCCGCCGCGGGGCCCGGCGCGCACGGGAGCCCTGGAGAGTATGCCTGCTGCGGGCTCCGCGACCGGGCCCGGCGACGCCGTGG
The DNA here is from genome assembly GCF_030466625.1 of Nocardioides sp. ChNu-153. Lineage (GTDB taxonomy): Bacteria > Actinomycetota > Actinomycetes > Propionibacteriales > Nocardioidaceae > Nocardioides. The sequence goes on along the minus strand of NZ_JADEVT010000020.1, from coordinate 28,591 downwards.
CCGCCCCCACGTCCGCGCCCGCGCCGGTACCCCCCACCGGGCGCGCGACGCGCGGCCCGCGCGGCAGGCCGGGCCCGATAGCCTCGCCCCATGATCGATCCCCGCCTCCTCCGTGACGACCCCGACCGGATCCGTGCCGCGCAGGCCAAGCGCGGGCTGTCCGACTCCGTCGTCGACGAGGCCCTCGCCGCCGACCGCGCGCGGCGCACCGCCATCGCGACGTTCGAGGCGAGGCGGGCCGAGCAGAAGCAGCTCGGCAAGCTGGTGCCGAAGGCGGCGCCGGAGGAGAAGCAGGAGCTGCTGGCGCGCACCCGCGAGCTCTCCGCCGAGGTGAAGGCCGCCGAGGCGGCGCAGGGCGAGGCCGAGGCGGCGTGGCAGGAGGCGCTGCTCGCCATCCCGAACCCGGCGGCCGAGGAGTCGCCCGCCGGCGGCGAGGACGACTTCGTGGTGCTGGAGACCGTCGGCACGCCGCGCGACTTCGCCGCCGAGGGCTTCGAGCCGCGCGACCACGTCGAGCTCGGCCGGATGCTCGGCGCCATCGACCTCGACCGCGGCGCCAAGGTGTCGGGCTCGCGGTTCTACTTCCTCACGGGCGTCGGCGCGCAGCTGGAGCGCGCGCTGGTCAACATGGCGATGGACCAGGCGCACGCCACCGGGTTCACCGAGGTGATCGCGCCGGCGCTGGTGAAGCCCGAGGCGATGGCCGGCACCGGCTTCCTCGGCCAGGCGGCCGACGACGTCTACCGGATCGAGGGCCAGGACATGTACCTGGTCGGCACCTCGGAGGTGCCGATGGCGGCGTACCACTCGGGGGAGATCCTCGACGGGGCGACGCTGCCGCTGCGCTACGCCGCGTTCAGCCCCTGCTTCCGCAAGGAGGCCGGCTCGCACGGCAAGGACACGCGCGGCATCATCCGCGTGCACTGGTTCGACAAGGTCGAGATGTTCGTCTACACGACGATCGAGGAGTCCTACGCGGAGCACCAGCGCCTCCTGCAGTGGGAGAAGGACTTCCTCGACAAGCTCGAGCTGGCCTACCGGGTCATCGACGTGGCGGCGGGCGACCTCGGGCTCTCGGCGCAGCGCAAGTTCGACTGCGAGGCGTGGATCCCGACGCAGGGCAAGTACCGCGAGCTGACGTCGACGTCGAACTGCACCGATTTCCAGACGCGCCGGCTCGAGACGCGCGGGCGCTTCCCCGAGGGCACCGGCGCGGTGGCGACGCTCAACGGCACGCTCTGCGCGATGACGCGCACCATCGTCGCGATCCTCGAGACCCACCAGCAGGCCGACGGCTCCGTGCGCGTCCCGGCCGCGCTCCGCCCGTACCTCGGCGGCCGCGAGCTGCTGACCCCGGTCGGTGCCTGACGTGGCCGGCCCCACCCCGGGGGACGGCTGGCGTCCCCGCCTCGTCGCGCTCGACATCGACGGCACGCTGCTGAAGTGGGTCGACGGCTCGGGCACCACCCACGAGGAGGTCGCCCCGGCGGTGCGCGCCGCGGTGCAGCGCGCCCTCGACGCGGGGGCCCACGTGGTGCTGGCCAGCGGCCGCTCCGTGCACTCGATGACCCCGGTCGCCGAGCTGCTCGGCCTGCGCGGGCAGCCCACGCCCGACGGTGACGACCGCCTGTGGGTCGTCGCGTCGAACGGCGCCGTGCTGACGCGGTGGGCCCCGCTGGAGATCGTGCACGAGGAGACGTTCGACGCCCGCGAGGCGGTCCGAGCCGTGCTCGAGCACCACCCCGGCGCGCTCGTGGCGGTGGAGGACCGCAACGGCGGCGGGTACCACGTCAACGCGCCGTTCCCCCCGGGCGAGCTCGACGGCGAGCTGCGGGTCACCGAGCTCGACACGATGGTCGCGGAGCCGGTCAGCCGCGTCATCATCCGCGACCCCGAGGCCACGGCCGAGGACTTCGTGGCGCTCGGCGCCCGGCTCGGCCTGCAGGGCACCGACTACGTCGTCGGCTGGACCGCCTGGCTCGACCTCACCCCGGTCGGGGTCCACAAGGCGTCGGGCCTCGCCCACGTGTGCGAGGCGCTGGGCCTCACCGCGGCCGACGTGCTCGCGATCGGCGACGGGCGCAACGACGTCGAGATGCTCGCGTGGGCGGGCCGTGGCGTGGCCATGGGCCAGGCGGTGGAGGCCGTGCGCGAGGCCGCCGACGCCGTGACGGACACCGTGGCCGACGACGGCGCGGCCGTCGAGCTCGACCGCTGGTTCGGCTGAGTCGTCCAGTGACGCACGCGGAGGGGGCCGGCGGCGCGCCCCGGACGGACGGCGCCCTGCCGCGCCTCGTCGCCACCGACCTCGACGGCACCCTGCTCGGCGCCGACGGGCGGGTCAGCGACCGCACCCGCGCGGTGCTGGTCGAGCTCGACGCCCGGGGCGTGCCCGTCGTCTTCGTGACCGGCCGCCCGATCCGCTGGATGGAGGACCTCTGGGCCGACGTCGGGGGCCACGGGCTCGCGGTCTGCTCGAACGGCGGGATCGTGTACGACGTCGCCGCCCGCGCCGTGCGCACCGCCCGCCCGGTGCCCGGCGCGGTGCTGCTCGAGGTCGCGGACCGGCTGCGCGCCGCCGTACCGGGCACCGTGCTCGCGCTGGAGACCACCGAGGGCCTCGCCTGCGAGCCCGCCTGGGCGCCCCGCCCGTCGGGGGCGCGCGACCCGCGCGACGCGGAGCCGCTCGTCGCCCCGTTCCCGGAGCTGGCCGAGCGCTCCGACGGCCCGGCCCCCTGCGTGAAGCTGCTCGCGCGGCACCCGACCCGCACCCCGGAGGTCTACTGGGGTGAGGTCGAGGAGGCGGTGGGCGACCTCGTCACCGTCACCTGGTCCTCGACCGGCGCGCTCGTGGAGATGAGCGCGGCCGGCGTCACCAAGGCCTCGACGCTCGCGCTGCTCTGCGACGAGCTGGGCGTGGCGCCCGCGGAGGTCGTCGCGTTCGGCGACATGCCCAACGACATCCCGCTGCTGAGCTGGGCGGGCACGTCGTACGCCATGGCCGACGCCCACCCGGCGCTCGTCGCGGTGGCCGGCCACCGCGCCGGTCCGCACGACGCCGACGGGGTCGCGGCCGCCCTGGCCGCCGTGTTCGGTCTGGCAGGATGGCCGGCGGCCGAGGACCCCGACGAGGAGGAGGGCGCACGATGACCGACCGACGAGCGCGACACCGCGTCGGAGCCGCCGTGCTCGGCGGCTGGGTGCTGGGCGCCGTGCTGGTGGCCCCGGCCACCGCTGCCACCGCTGCCACCGCCGCCCCGGCCGGCACGACGGTCGCCGCCGAGGAGTGCGCCGGCGACGTCGAGGACCGCACCCGCGAGGCCCAGGTCGTGCTACGCGGCGTCGTCCGCACCGCGGGGGTGCCGGGCGTGCCCCCCAAGGACCCGTCGGGCGACGCGAGCGCCGCGGGCGAGCCGGTGCGCGACGTGGTCGTCGTCGCCCAGCGCGTCTTCCGCGGCGGCGTCGAGGAGGGCGGGGCGCCGCTGAAGGTGCAGGTCTCGGGGGCGGCGTCGGCCACGACGCCGGAGCCGCGGGCGGGCGCGTCGTACGTCATGTTCCTGACGCCGCAGGACGGCGCGGTGGAGTCCTACGTGCTCACCACCGACCTGTGCGGCCTCGTGCCCGCCGGCGAGCTGACCGACGCGGCGGTCGAGGAGGCCGTCGCGGGCGTGGACGCGAGCCCCACCCTCACCTCGGCGGGGGCGGGCGAGCCGCCGGCCTACCTCGGCGCCATGCTCCCGGGCCTGCTGGTGGTCGCGATCGGCCTCGTCGGCTTCGCCGGTACGGCGCTGCTCGGCCGGGTGGTGGGCCGCCGCCACTGACGGCGGCCCGGCGCCGGTGACCCGGCGCGCGACCTAGAGGTACATCCCGCCCGACTCGCCGGGCTGCGCCGGGCGAGCCTGCGCCGGGAGCCCCGCGGTGGGGACGGCGCCGGGCTGGCCCTGGCCGGGCGGCAGCGCGCGCCGCATCTGCTCGAGCTGGGCGCGCGCCACCATCTGCTGGGCGTGGATCGCGGTCTGGATGCCGTGGAAGAGGCCCTCGAGCCACCCGACGAGCTGGGCCTGCGCGATGCGCAGCTCGCCCTCGCTCGGCGTGCCGTCGGCGAACGGCAGCGAGAGGCGCTGCAGCTCCTCGACGAGCTCGGGGGCGAGGCCCTCCTCGAGCTCCTTGATCGACGACTCGTGGATCTCCTTGAGGCGGTTGCGGCTGGCCTCGTCGAGCGGTGCCGCCTTCACCTCCTCGAGGAGCTGGCGGATCATGCTGCCGATCCGCATGACCTTCGCGGGCTGCTCCACGAGCTCGGCCGGGTGCCGCTCGCCGCCCTCGCCCTCGGCGTCGCCGTCCTGCGCGCCGGCGTCCGCCAGGGCGCTGGCCGGCACGGTCGCGACGGGCTGGCCGTCGGGGCCGATGATGACCACGCGCTGCTCGTCGCGGGGGGTCTCCTCCGCGGGGGTGCCAGCCGCGGGGGTGCCGGCCGGGGTCGTGCTCTGCTCGGGCTGCTGGCTCATGCGCCCCACCCTAGCCAGCGGCCGGTGCCGCCCCGGGGCGCCCAGATCGCCCAGATCGCTCAGAGCGTCAGCAGCACCTTGCCGGAGTGCGAGGACTCCTCGACCACGGTGTGGGCGTCGGCGACCTGCTCGAGCGGCAGCGTCGCGTGCACGACGGCGCGCACGGAGCCCGCGCCGACGAGGGGCCACACGTGCTCGGCCACCTGGGCGCAGATCTCGGCCTTCTCCGCCACGGGACGCGCGCGCAGGGACGTCGCGGCGACCGACGCGCGCTTCGTCAGCAGCGTGCCGAGGTCGAGCTCGGCCTTGCTGCCGCCCTGCATGCCGATGACCACGAGCCGCCCGCCGGTGGCGAGGGCGTCGACGTTGCGGGACAGGTACTTCGCGCCCATGTTGTCGAGCACCACGTCGGCGCCGCCGAGCTCGCGGAGCACCGCGACGAAGTCCTCCTCGCGGTAGTCGATGGCGCGCTCGGCGCCCAGGTCGACGCAGAGCGCGCGCTTCTCGGCGCTCCCGGCGGTCGCGAGCACCCGGGCGCCGCGGGCGGCGGCGAGCTGGATGGCGAAGGTGCCGATGCCGCCGGCGCCGCCGTGCACCAGGAAGGTCTCGCCCTCGCGCAGACCGGCGGTCATCACGACGTTCGACCACACGGTGCAGGCGACCTCGGGGAAGGCCGCGGCCGTCACGAGGTCCACGCCGGGCGGCGGGGGCATGAGCTGGCCTGCGGGCACGACGACGTGCGAGGCGTAGCCCCCACCGGCGAGGAGCGCGCAGACCTCGTCACCGACCGACCAGCCCTCGACGCCCTCGCCGAGCGCGGCGACCCGGCCGCTGCACTCGAGCCCGAGCACGTCGGACGCGCCCGGCGGCGGCGGGTAGAAGCCGCGGCGCTGGAGGAGGTCGGCGCGGTTGACCGCGCTCGCCACCACCTCGACGAGCACCTCGCCGGGCCCCGGCTCGGGGTCGGGCAGCTCGGACAGGACGAGGGCCTCGGGCCCGCCGGGCTCGGGAGCAGTCACGGCACGCATGGCTCCGACCCTACGCTGGCCCGCATGTCGTCCCCCGGGTCCGGAGCCGCCCCGACCGCCGCCCTGCGGGTGGCCCTCGTGCAGGAGGCGTCGGGGCTGGACCCCGCCGCCAACCGCCGCCGTCTCGCCGAGGTCGTCGCCGACGCCGGGCCGGGCGCGGACCTCGTCGTGCTCCCCGAGGCCTTCGCCCGCGACTTCGGCACGGCGGGCTCGGACGTGGCGGCGTTCGCCGAGCCGCTCGACGGGCCCTTCGTGGAGGCAGCGGTCGCCGCGGCCGCCGCGGCCGGTACGACGGTGCTCGCCGGCATGTTCGAGACGTCCGACGACCCGGCCCGGCCCTGGAACACGCTGGTGCTCGTCGACGCCGGGGGCGTGCGGGCGTCGTACCGGAAGATCCACCTCTACGACTCCTTCGGCTACCGCGAGTCCGACCGGCTCAGCGCGGGGGAGCCGACGCCGGTCGTGGTGCCCGTCGCGGGGTTCACGGTGGGCCTGCTCACCTGCTACGACCTGCGCTTCCCCGAGCTGGCGCGCGCGCTGGTGGTCGACCACGGGGCCGAGGTGCTCGTGTGCCCGGCCGCCTGGCTGGCGGGGGAGGGCAAGGCCCACCACTGGCGCACGCTGGCCACGGCCCGCGCGATCGAGGACACGGCGTACGTCGTGGCGACCGGCCAGCCGGCGCCGCGCTACACCGGCCGCTCCGTCGTCGTGGACCCGTTGGGACGGACCGTGGCCGAGGCCGGCGACGGCCCCGAGGTGCTGCACGCCGAGCTGCGCCGCGAGGTGCTCGACGAGGCGCGGCGCACCAATCCCTCGCTCGCGAACCGGCGGCTGTAGCGTTGGCGGCCGTGTCGAGAGCCTCCGCCGTCCCCCGGACCCCGCGGGAGCAGCGGCTGTCCGCGTGGTGGCTGCTGGTCCTCGGTGGTCTCGCGCTGCTCGTCGGCGGTGGTGTCGGCTGGCTGCCGGCCGTCACCGAGGGGCTGGGCGCCGTCGCGGTGTCCGCGGCCTACTCGTGGGCGCTCGCCGCCCGCACCGGCGGCCGTCCCATCATCGCCGGCGTCCTCGCCGCGTCCCTGGGCCTGGCGGCGCTCGTCGTCGACACCCAGACGCTGCGCACCGGAGCGGCGGTCATGACCTGCACCGTCGGTGCGGTGCTCGGCGTGATGGCCACCGTGCCGGCGCGTCGCTTCCTCGCCTGCGTCCGCGAGGTCGCGATCGCCCTCGCGCTCGCCGGCGGGGCCGCCGTGGGGGCGGTGGGCTACGGGCCGACCATCTCGCTCGCCCGGTTCGAGTACACGGTGCTGGCCCTGTCGTTCGTCGTCGTCGCGCTGCTGGTGCACCGGCTCGGCGCGGGCCTGCACGGGCTCGGGCGCCGCGGCGTCGTGGGCGTCGTCGTCGGCACCCTCGTGCTGGCGGTGATCCTGGCGTACGCCGAGGCCCTGCGCCGCTACGGCGCCAGCTCCCTGGTCACGACGGTCCTCGACACGGCCTCGTGGATGCTCGACACCCTCGGCGGCGTGCCGCGGCCCATCCAGGCCGTGCTGGGCGTGCCCGCCCTCGCCTGGGGCGTCTACATGCGCGCCCGCCGCCGCCAGGGCTGGTGGCTCTGCGTCTTCGGCGTCGCCGCCACCGCGCCGGTGGCCAACGGCGTCATGAACCCCTCCGCCACGCTGCTCGAGGCCCTGCTGGGCGTCGTCTACTCCGTCGTCGTGGGCCTCGTGGTGGCGTACGGCGTGATCCGCGCCGACCTGGCGCTCACCGGTTCGCGCGGGTCGCGCGCCCGCCGGGCCGAGGAGCGCAGCGCCGTGCGCCCCGAGCCCTCGCGCACCCGCCCGCTGCTCTGACGGGCCCCGACGGGCGCCGACGCGGGGCGGGCGTGGCGACCGCGGGGTGCGGCGTACCTCCCGGTAACGACTAGCGTCACGCCCATGGCTCGCAAGCAGGTCGTGGAGGTCGTCGCCGAGATGGTGGCGTCGGTGGTCGAGGTCGGGTGCGCCGTCGGGGACGACGTGACGCCCACCAGCACGGTGCTGCTGCTGGAGTCGATGAAGATGGAGATCCCCGTGCACCCGGAGCACGCCGGGCGGGTGCGGGAGATCAAGGTCGCCGCCGGCGACGTCATCCAGGAGGGTGACGTGCTGGTGGTGCTCGACCCCGCCTGACGGGGCGGGCGTGCGGCAGAGGGGGCGGGATTCGAACCCGCGGCTGACATCACTGCCAGCGACCGCTTTCAAGGCGGTTCCGATCGGCCACTCCGGCACCCCTCCGTGCGCGGCGCCGCACGGGCCCGCGCGGGCGTCAGTCTAGGCAGGGGCTAGGCGGGGGGCGCGGCGGCGGGCTCGGTGCCGACCCGGCCCGCCTCGCGGACCCGCACGACGTGGTGGTCCACGTCGATGAGCAGGCGCATCAGCTCGCGGCGCACCGTGTCGGGCTCGGGGCTCTGCAGCACGAGGGAGTCGAACGCGCGGGCCCGCTCGATGAGGTGGTTGCGCTGGTCGAGGAGACCGCCCTCGCCCGTGCTGCGCCACCCGGGGCCGTAGCCGTCGGTCTCGTTGACCAGCATGTTGCGCACGGCGCCGAGTCGCTGGCGGACCGTCCAGCGCCAGTTGCCGAGGGCGGGACCCTGGCGGCTGTGCGGCGGCGGGAGGGCGTCGAGCGCCACGTGCAGCGCGTGCAGCGCGGGGGCGGAGCTGCGCACAGGGTCACCTCCATCGGGCGTCCGGGCGGACGGACCACCATCGTAGCGGCTTGTGACGGCCATCACGCAGCGGTCCCCGTCCGCGGACGGCGCGAGGGGCGGGGGGAGAATGGCGGGGTGCAGCACGACTACCGCCCGGCCCCCGCCCTCGTTGCCCGCCTGCTGGGCCTGGCCCTCGCCGGCCTCGGGGTGGTCCTCCTGGTGCTCCTGGTCGCGGCGTGGCTGCTCGACCTCCCGCTGGGGTACGCCGTGCTCCTCGCCGCCGTCCTGCTGTTCGTGCTGGGCGCCGTCGGCCTCTGGCTCGTGCGCCGGGCCACCGTCCTCCGGTTCACCGACCAGGGCTACCGCCTGCGCTTCGTGCGCGGCGCCGGCGTGACCCGCGCCCGCTGGGCCGACGTCGAGGACGCGGTGACGACCCACGTCGCGGGCTCGCCCTGCATCGTCCTGCGCCTGCGCGACGGCGGGTCGACGACCATCCCCGTCGACGTGCTGGCCGGCGACCGCGAGGAGCTGATCCACGTCGTGCAGGCGGCGCTCGACCGCGGCCACGGGCTGCGCCGGCTGAAGTGAGCCCGGGCGCCCGCCCTACCCGACCTGGTTGCGCACTTCCCGCGGCTTCCTAGTAGCCTGTCCGGGCTGTCGGGGAGGCGTCGCCTAGTCCGGTCTATGGCGCCCGCCTGCTAAGCGGGTTTGGGGCTACAACCCCATCGAGGGTTCAAATCCCTCCGCCTCCGCCAGCCGAGCCGAAGCCCCGCCCAGGAACTCCTGGGCGGGGCTTCGTGCGTCCGAGCGGGGCTGGTCAGCGCACCGAGAACGTCCGGGTGGCGCTGGAGGGCAGCAGGTCGGGCGTGCCGCCGTACCCCACCACGAGCTGGTAGCTCCCGCGCGGCAGGCGGGGCAGGCGCACGACCATGTCGCCGAGCCGGGGCGGCACGCGCAGGACGCCGGAGGACCAGACGACCCGGCTCCCCTGGTAGATCTTCCACGCGATCGGCGCCGGCGGGCTGCCGATACCGCCGAACCTGACGGTGGTGCGCAGACGACCCGTCGCGCTGCTCGTCGGCACCTGGAGGAACGAGGTGCCGATGCTGGTCGCGGCGGGCACGATGGTGACCCGCCCGGTGGCGCTCAGGCCGTCGCCCACCGCGCCGTCCGGGACGTCGAGGGTCGCGGTGTAGTCGTAGGTGCCGACGTGGTCGGCGGGGAACGTCGTCACCCCGGGGTCGCCCAGCAGGTTGATGTAGCTCTTGACCGGGCCCCGGGGAAGACCCGTCACCGTGACGAAGCTGCCGTGCGGCGTGTCCTGCACGGTGATCGGGAGGCGGGCGACGCCGTACGGCACGGTCACGGGCCCGCCCGCGGTGATCGCCACCCGCGGCTCGAGGGCGGCCCAGTCGATGGTGATCGGCGCCTCGGCCTGCCCGAGCGCGCGCCCGCCGTCGGGGACGACGTACAGCGCGTAGGTCTGGTCGGGGTCGAGCGGGTACGCCGCGAGCCGGTACGTGCGGGTCGCGTCGTCGCTGTTCAGCGAGTACCGGGCCCCCCGCGACACGACGGCCTCGGGCGTCGCGGCGACGTCCTCGATGCCGGGCGCCGCGAGGGCGAGGCGGTAGTAGGCGAAGTCCTGCTCGCTGTAGGGCCCGAGGCCCCACCCCCGCAGCCGCACCGTGACGTCGATCCCGGGGCCGTAGCCGACCTCGTCGACCGCGAGCACCTCGACGCTCGGTGCGGGTTCGGCCGCAGCCGTGCGTCCCGGCGCCGCGGTGGTCTGCGTCGCGGCCTGCGCCGCGGGCGCGGGCAGCGGTGCCAGCGCGACCACGATGCCCAGCACGACGGTGGCGACCCACCCCTTCCGCCGGGCCGTGCCCGACGTCTCCCCCGTGTTCGTCATGGGGGGAGGGTACGTCGCAGCGGACCCCCGCTCACCTGGTTCTGCATATATCTGCATTGCACAGAGTTGAGCCAGCATTCGGCACTGCGGGCCCGTCGGGGTGCCGCACTATTGACCTCGGAGCGCCGCGAGGCCCGCGGTGCACGAGCAGGATGGAGACCTGGATGAGATTCGTTCGTCGAGCCGGCCTCGCGCTGGCAGCGACTGCGGTGAGCATCGGGCTTCTCGGGGCCGCATCGACCACGGCGCACGCCGACACCAGCTGGGGTCAGAAGTTCAAGAGGACCGTTCCGACGGAGACCGTCGAGGTCCAGCCCCTCGACACCAGCTGGGGCATGAAGTGACCGTCTGAGGCGGTCGCGCACGACACAACTCAACAGACTCCTGAGGCGAGGGCCAACCCAACCCCCACAGTTCGGTCCCTACGCCCCCCCGGCTCGCCTCAGGTGGTGAGGGCGGTGGACGCGGATCCCGCGTCCTCCGCCCTCGGTACGTCCTCACCTCGTCAGCGGCACGCCGACGAGGCGTGCGGGTGTGCCTCAGCCGGCCGAGCGCAGCTCGAGGAACACGGTCGTCCCCACGCCCAGCGTGCTCTCGATCCGCACGTCGCCGTGCTGGCGCGCCATCAGCCGTCGCACGCTGTCGAGGCCCAGGCCGTGCCCGCCGTCGGCGGTGGCGAGGCGCCCTCGCTCGCCGGGCTCGAAGATCCGCTCGAGGTCGTCGGGATGGATGCCGCGCCCGGAGTCGGTGACGGTGATCCGCACCAGCGACGTGCCCGGCCGGGCGCCGTCCGCCGTACCGGTCGGCACGGCCTCGGTCGCGACGACCACCTCGCCGTCGGAGTAGCGCAGCGCGTTGCCGACGACGTTCGCGAGCACGCGCTCCATCGCCTGCCGGTCGGCCAGGACGGTGCGGGCGGTCGTCGACAGCCGCAGCCGCACCCGGTCGGCCGCGGGGGCCGTGAGCGCTGCGCGCACGGTGGCCGGCACGACCTGGTCGATGCGGATGGCCTCCAGCTCCAGGACGTCCGCGGACGCGGACCCCGGAGAGCGCGGGGCGCCGAGCTGACGCTCCATCATCGTGTCGAGCCGGCGCAGGCTCCGTACGGCGCGCTCCAGCATCGCGGCGGGCACCCCGGCGGCGTCGAGCTCCTCGAGGGCGAGGTCGACGTACCCCAGGGCCGCGGTCAGCGGGGCCCGCAGGTCGTGGGTGAACGCGGCGTGCTGCTGCTCCCGGGCGAGCTCGGCGAGGTGCTGGTCGGTGACGTCGCGGGTGACCTTGACGAAGCCGGCCAGGCTCCCGTCGGCGTCCCGGACGGCGCTGATCGTGACGTCGGCCCAGAACCGCGTGCCGCCCCGGCGCACCCGCCAGCCCACCGAGTGGGCCACGCCCTCCTCGGCGGCCTGGCGCAGCAGCCGGCCCGGGAGGTCGGCGCGCTGGTCGGCCTCGGTGTAGAAGCGGGTGAAGGAGGTGCCGACGACCTCGGAGCTGCGGTAGCCCTTGACCTGCTCGGCCGCCGCGTTCCAGCTCAGCACCGTGCCGTCGACGGTCAGGGTGATGACGGCGTAGTCGCGGATCTGCGCGAGCAGCGCGTGCACGTCGCGCAGCACCCACGACTCGTGGGCGGGGCCCACGGCGGGACCGGAGCTGTGGGGCACGGGCGTGTCGCGCGGCCCGTCCGCGCGGGACGAGGCGCGTCGGGCGTCCGTGGGCACTCGGGTTCTCGGCACGCGGCTGGCTCCTGGGTCGTCGACGATCAACGGCGGTCGCGGTCCGAGATGCCGCAGGCGACGGCCGGGGCCGCCGTGGTGGTCCCCGGGCACGCACACCCGACGACCGTGAACAGTGTGCTCCGTCGGGACGGGCGACGGGGCTTTTTCGAGGTTACCGGCTGGCCGGAGGCCGCTCGTGGCCCGAGACCCCCCGCTGGCCCATCGTGTAGCCGAGCTGGAACCGGGTCTGCGCCTCGAACTCCTCCTTGAGGTCGGCGACGTAGCCGGCGTACGTGCGGGGGCTGACGCCGAGACGCTTCGCGCTCACCGGGTCGGCGTGGCCCTCGATGAGCATCCGGATCGTCATGGCCCGCTGCTCCGCGGCGATGTCGCGCAGCATCGACGACTCGTTGTTGGCGAAGGCCCGGCCCCGCTCCCAGTGCCGCTCGAACACGTCGACGAGGTAGGCGACCAGGGACGGCTCGCGGATCGCGATGGCCACGGAGTGCCCCTCCCGGCCGGGGATGATCGCGAGCCGACGGTCCACCACGATGAGGCGGTTGAAGAACTCGTCGAGGGTGCGCACCTCCGCGCCACGCTCGGTGACGGTCGCGACGTACTTGTGCGTGATCGAGCTGCGCCGCGCCGCGTGCTGGTAGAGCGTGCGCATCCGCACCCCTCGCTCCAGAGCGGCGCTGTCGCGCTCGGCGGCCTTGGCCAGCGCCGCCGCGTTGCGGCCCACCTGCGGCTGCGCGGTCAGCAGCTCGGTCTCCGCGTCCGCGACGATCGCGCCGATGAACGGGTCGATCGCGTCGCCGCGGATCTCGGTGACGGGGCCCGAGGCGGGCTGCGGCGCGCGCCGCCAGGCGTGGGCCAGCGTGCCGAACGTGCGGGCCCAGGCCGAGGACTCCGCGAGCAGCTCGGCGCCGCGCTGACCCAGGGGCGAGACGACCTGCGACTGCGCGGCGGTGGGGTCGATCGCGACGTACCGGTTGCCCTCGCGGCCCAGCAGCCCCAGCTCGAGCAGGAGGGCGAGCGCCTCGGCGAGCTCGGCCCCCGGCAGCAGGCGGGGGTCGTCGACGGCCAACCCGTTCGCGTCCAGCGCCTCCTCGTACAGGCGGGTACCCGCCTCCTCGAAGAGCGCTCGCGCCCCGGGACCCACCTCGACCACCGCACCCGCCCTCCGCGACGACACACCGACCCCCGCGGACGATCATCCCACCCCGCGCACGCCCGAGGTGGGCAGATGCGGCAGCACGCCGGACGGCCCCGGGACCGTGGGGTCCCGGGGCCGTCCGTGTGCGGTGCGCGACCTGCCGCCGCGGCGTGGTCTCAGAGGCCGAGGCGGGCCTTCAGACCGTCGAGCTCGGTCCACAGCACGCTCGGCAGGTCGTCGCCGAACTTGTCGAACCACTCCTGGATCTGCGGGATCTCGGCCTGCCACTCCTCGACGTCGACCAGGAGCGCCTGCTCGAGCGCCTCCGTGGTCATGTCGAGGCCGTCGATGTCGAACGAGCCGACCTCCGGCACGTGGCCGATCGGGGTCTCGACGGCGGCGGCCTGGCCGTCGATGCGCTCGACGATCCACTTGAGCACACGGCTGTTCTCGCCGAACCCGGGCCACAGGAAGCCGCCCTCGTCGTCGCGGCGGAACCAGTTGACGTAGAAGACGCGCGGGAGCTTGGCCGCGTCGTTCTCCTTGCCCACGTTGATCCAGTGGCTGAAGTAGTCGCCGGCGTTGTAGCCGATGAAGGGCAGCATCGCCATCGGGTCCCGGCGCACGACGCCGACCGCGCCGACGGCCGCGGCCGTGGTCTCCGAGGAGAGCGTGGCGCCGAGGAACGTGCCGTGCGTCCAGTCGCGGGCCTCGAAGACCAGCGGGACGGTCGTCTTGCGGCGACCGCCGAAGAGGATCGCGTCGATCGGCACGCCGCGCGGGTCGTCGTACTCCGCCGCGAGGATGTCGCACTGCTTGATGGGGGTGCAGTAGCGGCTGTTGGGGTGGCTCGACAGCTCGTCGCTGTCGGGCGTCCAGGGCTCGCCCTTCCACGAGGTGGCCTTCGCGGGCGGGTTCTCGAGGCCCTCCCACCAGACGTCGCCGTCCTCGGTGAGCGCGACGTTCGTGAAGAGCGAGTTGCCCTTGTTGATCGTGCGCATGGCGTTGGGGTTCGTGTGCTCGTTCGTGCCCGGCGCCACGCCGAAGAAGCCGTACTCCGGGTTGACGGCCCACAGGCGGCCGTCGGGGCCGATGCGCATCCAGGCGATGTCGTCGCCCAGCGTCTCGACCTTCCAGCCGGGGATGGTGGGCTCGAGCATCGCGAGGTTGGTCTTGCCGCAGGCGCTCGGGAAGGCGGCGGCGATGTACTTCACGACGCCCTGGGGCGAGGTGAGCTTGAGGATGAGCATGTGCTCGGCCAGCCAGCCCTCGTCGCGGGCGATGACGCTGGCGATGCGCAGGGCGTAGCACTTCTTGCCCAGCAGCGCGTTGCCGCCGTACCCGGAGCCGAAGGACCAGATGGCCCGCTCCTCGGGGAACTGCACGATGTACTTCGTCTCGTTGCACGGCCAGGCCACGTCGGCCTCGCCCGGCGCGAGCGGGTGGCCGACGGAGTGCAGCGCGGGGACCCAGCGCACGTCGGCACCGGCGGCGTCGAGCTCCTCCATGCGGCGCAGTACCGGGGTGCCGAGGCGCGCCATCACGCGCATCGAGACGGTGACGTAGGCGGAGTCGGTGATCTCGACGCCGAACATCGGCTGCTCCGCGTCGAGGTGACCCATCACGAAGGGGATGACGTACATCGTGCGCCCGCGCATGCAGCCGGCGTAGAGCCCCCGCATGAGCTCCTTCATCTTCTCCGGCTGCATCCAGTTGTTCGTGGGGCCGGCGTCGCGCTCGTCGACGGAGCAGATGTAGGTGCGGTCCTCGACCCGGGCGACGTCGATGGGGTCCGACGCGCCGTGGAACGAGTTGGGCTTGAGCTCGGGGTTGAGCCGGGTGAAGGTGCCGGTCGCGACGAGCGCGTCGGTCAGCTCGGTCCACTCCTCGTCGGAGCCGGTGACCCAGTGGATGCGCTCCGGCTGGGTGAGCTCGGCGACCTCGGTGACCCAGGCGAGGATGCCCTCGTGGCTGGTCGGCTGGTCGGTGCTGGCGGGTGCTGCGGTGGCGGTCATGCCTGCGGGGTTCCCTCTCGCGCATCGCGGCGCCGGCCCCTGTGGGACGACGCCGGCCGTCGAGCGTGTCGACGGTGTGGTCGGAGTGTGCTGATCGCGCGGCGACGTCGGCGGCGATGCCTCCCCGTGACGCGGCTGCACCGCGGGGAGGACTTCTGGGCGCCCGGCGGGCCGGGCGTCACCGAGGCTGGCACACGATCGGCTGCCGCCCTATTGGATCGATCTACGGGTCCTGGTTCCGGTTGGGAACATGCCCGAACGTGCCCGCTCGAGGTATCTCCGCAGGTCACCGGCCGAGTGATCGCTCGGCGCGGGCGTCACGATAGCGCGCCGACGGCCCGGACGTCATGCGGATCGTGGCGCGGGGCCTCGGGTCCGGATGACGTCCGGGGTGGGGGCGGCGGTGGGGCGGGCCCCAGGGCGGTGGTGGGCGGCGGCGGGGGCCTCAGGCGGCCGGTACGGCGGAGCGGGGCACCACGCGGGCGCGGTGCGCGACGAGCTCGACGACGGCGGGGTGTGCGCCGATGACGTCGGCGACGACCGTCGCGCCGGCGGCGCGGGCGAGCTCGGCGCAGCGCCGCGCGAAGAACCCGGGCGCCAGGAGGTAGGGCACCACGGCGTCGCCGGGACGCACGACGTCCTCGGGGCGCTCGCCGAGCCCCGAGAGGGTGGCGACGCGCACCGGGGCGCCGCGCAGCACGCCGAGCATGCGAGCCGCGGCCGCGAGGTCGGTGCTCGACCCGGGGCGGCGGGAGCCGGCGGCCACCATCGTCACGGGCTGGCCGGGGCGGGCGCCGGCCGCGACGAGCCGGTCGCACATCGCGTCGGCCAGCAGGGGCGAGGGCCCCAGGGCGGCGGCCAGCGCGGCCGGGACGGGCGCCGCGGCGACCGCCTCGGGCACGTCCGAGTCCACGTGCAGCCCCGACGACAGCAGCAGCGGCACGACGACGACCGGGTGGGTCGCCGCGGCCAGCACGTCCTCGAGCAGCGGGGCCGCGAGCTCGACGTACGACGCCGTGGCCCGCAGGCCGAGCCGGGCGCCGACGGCGGCGGTCAGCTCCTCGGCCACCGGGCTCCCGGACCCGTCGCGGGTGCCGTGGGCGACGGTGACGAGGTGGGCCTGCTGCGGGGAGAGGTGGCGGGGGTGGCGGGCGGGGGTCACGGCGCTCCTCGGGCTCACAGGTCGACGGCGAGGCGGTAGCCCCGCTTGTAGACGGTCTGGACGACCTTCGTGCCGACGCCGGCGCGCAGCCGGGCCACGGCCATGTCGACGGCGTGGTCGGAGCTGCCGGCAGCCGCGGCGCCGCGGGGCAGGGCGGCGAGCAGCTCGCGGCGCGAGACCACCGCGCCCGGCCGCTCGGCCAGCGCCTGCAGGATCGCGAGCGGGGCCGGGGTCAGGGGCGCCTCCGCGCCGTCGACGATCACGGTGTCGCCCACGAGCCGCAGGACGTGGCCGCCCGCCTCGAGCACGAGGCCGGCGTGGCGCAGCGGCAGCTCCTGCTCCAGCAGCTTGACCATCGCGGCGAGGCGGGCGCGCTCGGGCTCGACGGTCGGCACGCCCCACAGCTCGAACGCCGCGGAGGTGACGGGACCGACGCAGGTGGCGAGCACGTCGGCCTGGAACGCGGCGACGACGTCGTCGCGCCGGCCGACCGAGGCGGCGGCCTCCATGAGGGCGGCGACCGCGGGCGCGGAGGTGAACGTGACCGCGTGCAGCGAGCGGTCGGCGATGCGGTCGATGAGGGTGAACATCGGCGTCGGGTCCTCGGCGGGCTCGACGCGGTAGACGGCCACCGAGGTCACGGCCGCCCCCAGGCGGCGCAGCGCGTGGGCGACCATCGACAGCGACTGCCCGTGCTCCTGCACGACGATGTGCGCACCGGAGAGGTCGCGGCCGCGCACGTGGCGCAGCACGTCGTCGAAGCGCTCCGAGTCGGGCGCCCACAGCTCGCGCAGGCCGCGGCGCCGCAGCGCCCCCACGGACTTCGGGCCGCGCGCGAGGATCTCGGCCCGCCCCAGGTGCGCGACCAGCGCGGGCAGCAGGCCCCACTCCTCGGCGGAGTCGAACCACGCCTTCATGCCGATGCCCGTCGTGGCGAGGAAGAGGTCGACCGGGGTGGACAGCACCTGCTCGGTGACCGCCCGGAGCTCGGCGTCCTCGACGCGCCGCGGGTGCATCGAGAGCGCGGGCGCCCACACGGTCGCGGCGCCGCGGCGCTCGAGCAGCGCGACCTGCTCCTCCACCTTCCGCGCCGCCGTGACGCCGACGGTGAACCCGGCCAGCGGCCCGGTGCCGTCCGCCGTACCGGTCTCGTCGGCGGCGTCGGCGACCGCGGGGGCCTCGTCGGTCATGGGGCTGCGACTCCCTGGGTCTCGGGCGGTGGGCCGGCGACGGTGCCCACCTCGACGACGCCGTCGACGACGCGGACGGGGTACGTCGCGACCCGGACGTCCGGGTCGTCGAGGCACACGCCGTCGCGCAGGCCGAAGGGCTGCTTGAGCATGGGCGAGGCCACGAAGGGTACGTCGCCGCGCGTGCCGACGATGCCGCGGGCCAGCACCGAGGCGCGGGCGAACGGGCAGTGGTTGTCGAGCGCGAACCACTCGTCGTCGTACGTGCGGAACACCGCGACCGCCCGGCCGCCCACCAGCGCCGCGACGCCGCGCTCGCGTCCCAGCCGGTCGGTGGCGCAGACGGGGGTCCAGACGGTCGTGGCGGCGGCAGCCGGGCCGGTGGCCGGGGTGCCGGCGGGGGTGCCGGTGGTGGTGCCGGTGGTGGTGGTCGGGGTCATCGGGGGGCTCCCACGGGGATCGTCGCGCCGAGGTCGACGGCCGCGGGGGCGGGGTCGCCGGCGAGGACCGGGCGGATCTGGCCGCGCTCGGTCGTGAAGGTGATGGCCGGGTCGGGGGTGCCGGGTGCGTTGACGAAGGAGACGAAGCGGGACAGCTTCTCCGGGTCCTCCAGGGTCGCGCGCCACTCGTCGGCGTAGGTCTCGACGTGCCGCTCCATCGCGGCCTCCAGCTCGCTGCCGAGGCCGAGGGCATCGTCGACGACGACCTCCCGCACCCGCTCCAGGCCGCCGTCGAGGGACTCGACCCACGCGGCGGTGCGCTGGAGGCGGTCGGCGGTGCGGATGTAGTACATGAGGAACCGGTCGAGGTAGCGCAGCAGCGTGGGGGTGTCGACGTCGCCGACCAGCAGCTCCGCGTGACGCGGGGTCGCGCCGCCGTTGCCCCCGACGTACAGGTTCCAGCCCTTCTCGGTGGCGATGACGCCGAAGTCCTTGCCGCGGGCCTCGGCGCACTCGCGGGCGCAGCCCGAGACCCCGCCCTTCAGCTTGTGGGGGCTGCGCAGGCCGCGGTAACGCAACTCGAGGTCGATGGCGAGCTGCACCGAGTCCTGCACGCCGTAGCGGCACCAGGTCGACCCGACGCACGACTTCACGGTGCGCAGCGACTTGCCGTAGGCGTGGCCGGACTCGAAGCCGGCGTCGACGAGACGGGTCCAGATGGCCGGCAGCTCCTCCATGCGGGCGCCGAAGAGGTCGATCCGCTGGCCGCCGGTGATCTTCGTGTAGAGCCCGAAGTCCCGGGCGACCTCGCCGATCACGATCAGCTTCTCGGGGGTGATCTCGCCGCCGGGGATGCGGGGGACGACCGAGTAGGTGCCGTTGCGCTGGATGTTGGCGAGGTAGGCGTCGTTGGTGTCCTGCAGGGCGCCGGTCTCGCCCTCGAGCACGTGCCCGTTGAACTGGCTGGCGAGCACCGAGGCGACGGTCGGCTTGCAGATGTCGCAGCCGCGGCCGGTGCCGTGGGCCTCGACGACCTCGGTGAAGGTGCGGTAGCCGTGCACGGCGACGACGTCGAAGAGCTCCTGGCGGGTGAGCGCGAAGTGCTCGCAGAGGCTGCGGTCGACCTCCTTGCCGACGGAGGCGAAGTAGTCCTCGATGATCCCCTTCACCGTCGGCACGCACGAGCCGCAGGTGGTGCCGGCGCTCGTGCACGTCTTGACCGTCGCGAGGTCGGCGCAGGCGTGCTCGCCGTCGACGTCCACCGCGTCGAGCAGGTCGCGCTTGCTGACGTTGTTGCAGGAGCAGACGACGGCCTCGTCGGGCAGGCCCAGCTGCAGCGCGCCGCGACTCTCCGGGAGGATCAGCTCCTCCGGGTTGTCGGGCAGCAGCATGCCGCTGGCCACCATCGGCCGCAGCAGCCCGTACGCCGACGCGTCGCCGACGAGCACGCCGCCGAGCAGCACGTAGGCGTCCTCGCGGGGGGTGCCGTCCTCGGCCGGGCCGGCGGGGCCGACGACCAGCTTCTTGTAGAGCCCGGCGACGGCGTCGGCGAAGACGAGCTCGAGCGCGTCGGGGGTGGTGGCGAACGCGTCGCCGAACGACGCGACGTCCACCCCGAGCAGCTTGAGCTTGGTGGACATGTCGGCGCCGGTGAAGGCACCGGCGGTGCCGCCGAGGAGGGTGTCGACGACGATCTCGGCCATCGCGTAGCCCGGGGCGACGAGGCCGTACATGACCCCCGCCGGGGCCGCGCACTCGCCGATCGCCCACACGTGCGGGTCCGTGACCGAGCGCAGCTGCTCGTCGACGAGCACGCCCCCGCGCGGCGCGACCTCGAGCTCCGCGGCCCGGGCGAGGGCGTCGCGGGGCCGGATGCCGGCGGAGAACACGACGACGTCGGCGGCGATCGGCTCGGCGTCGCGCAGGCCGAGGCCGGCGACGCGGCCGGTGCCGTCGTCGAGCACCTCGGTCGAGGCCACCCCGCAGTGGACCGTCAGCCCCAGCTTCTCGACGTGGCGCACGAGCGTCGCGCCGCCCACCTCGTCGAGCTGCACGGGCATGAGCCGGGGCGCCATCTCCACGACGTGGGTCTCGGCGCCGAGCTGGTGCAGCGCGTTCGCCGCCTCCAGGCCGAGCAGGCCGCCGCCGATGACGATGCCGCGCCGGCGCGCACCGTCCGGCCTGGGGGCCACCGCGTCGCGGATCGCCTCGAGGTCCTCGATGGTGCGGTAGACGAAGCAGCCGTCGAGGTCCTTGCCGGGGACGGGCGGCACGAAGGGGGCGGCGCCGGTGGCGAGCACCAGCTCGTCGTACGTCGTGGTGCCGCCGTCGGAGAGGGCGAGGGTGCGGGTCGCCCGGTCGAGGCCGACCACCTCCGTGCCGAGGTGGAGGGCCACGCGGGGGTCGTCGTACGCCGCGCCCGGCAGGAACGACAGCGCCTCCGCGCCGACCTCGAAGAAGGAGGTGAGGGCGACGCGGTCGTAGGCGGCGCGGGGCTCGGCGCCGTAGACGACCACGTCGTGGGTCTCGGTGAGGCCGCGCTCGATCGCGGCGGCCACGAAGCGGTGGCCGACCATGCCGTGGCCGACGACGACGATGCGGGGCCGGCGGCCTTCGGTCGTGGGGCTCATGGGGTTCTCCTCGGGGTACGGCGGGTGGTGCGGGCGGGCGTACGGGGGTGGCGTGCGGGTCAGGCAGGGGCCGGCACGGGCGGCCGGGCGGCGAGCAGGGCGCGGACGCTGCTCGCGCAGCCGCCGCACCCCGTGGTGGCGCGGGTGGTCGCGCGGACGTCCTCGACCGACGCGCACGCCCGGACGGCCCCGGCGCTGACGCCCGCGCAGGCGCAGACCTCGGCGTCGTCGGGCAGGTCGGCGGGACCGGTGGCGGCCGAGCGGGCCTCGGGCAGGAGCAGGTCGCCCGGCTCGTGGGGGCCGAGCACGGTGCCGCGCTCGACGTACTGGGTCAGCAGGCCCACCCGCGCGAGGTCCCCGACGAGGGCGGCGGCGACGATGCGGCCGTCGCGGACGACGAGCTTGCGGTGGGAGCGGGTGATCGGGTTGGTGACGGCGACGACCTCGCCGCCGGCCGCTGCCTCCGCCTCGGGGTCGCCGACCACCGCCACGTCGAGGCCGGTCGCCCGCAGACGGGCGACCTCCCGGTTGCCGGGGTACGGCGCGACCTCGCCCCCCGCGCGCCGCGCGAGCAGCTGCGCGGCGAGCGCGGTCGCCTGGTCCCACGCCGGCCCGACGAAGCCCGACACGCGCCCGGCGTGCTGGGCGCAGTCGCCGATCGCGTGGACGCGGGGGTCGCTGGTGGTGAGGTGGTCGTCGACGACGACGCCGCGGCGCACCTCGAGGCCGGCGCCGCGGGCGAGGGCCACCGAGGGCCGGCCGCCGGCGGTGAGCACGACGAGGTCGGTGGCGAGCACGTGGCCGTTGTCGAGGCGAACGCCGACGGCGTGCTCCGGCATCGGGGAGGGCACGAGACCGGTGGCGCGCGCCCCGGCGTACGTCGTGGTGCCGAGCCGCGCCAGGTCGCGGGCCAGGATGCCGGCGCCGCTGCGGTCGAGCTGGCGGCTCAGCACGTGGGCGGCGCCCTCGACGATCTCGGTGACGACGGCGGCGCGGCCGGTGCGGGCGCCCTCCTGGCTGCTGAGCGCGCGGGCCACCTGGAGGCCGAGCAGGCCGCCGCCGACGACGACCGCGCGGCGCACCGGCTGCTCCCGGCGGGCGAGGGCGGCCACGAGGCCGCGGCAGTCGGCCTGGGAGCGGAAGGCGTGGACGGTCGGGTGCAGCGTGCCGTCGGGGCGCACGAGGCCACGGATGGGCGGGAGGGTCGGGATCGACCCCGTGGCCAGCACGAGGCGGTCGTAGGGCACGCGGTCGCGGTCGACGAGCACGACCTCGCGGGCGTCCCGGTCGACCTGGGCGACGCGGACGCCGGTGCGCAGGGCGACGCCGTGCTCGGCGTACCACTCCTCGTCGCGCAGCTCCGTGGCGCGCGGGTCGTGGGTGCCCTCGAGCACGGCGGAGAGCAGGATCCGGTTGTACGCCGGCCCCGGCTCCTCGCCGAGCACCGTCAGGCGACCGCCGCCGGTGACCCAGCCGCCCGCGACGAGGCTCTCGATCAGGCGCACGGCGGCCATGCCGTGGCCCACGACGACGAGGTGCTCCCCGGTGCTCATGCGCTCACCGCCGCGGCGCAGACCTTGAACTCGGGCATCCGGCTGGCCGGGTCGAGCGCGTCGTTGGTCAGCCGGTTGGCCCCGACCCAGTGGAACGGGACGAAGACGGTGTCGGGGCGGATGGTCGCGACGACGCGGGCCGGGGCACGCATCGCGCCGCGCCGGGTGCGGACCGTCAGCAGCTCGCCGTCGGCGGTGCCGAGGCGGCGGGCGAGCTGCGGGTGCAGCTCGACGAACGGGCCCGTGTCGGGCAGCTCCTTCACGCGGCGGGTCTGGGCGCCGGACTGGTACTGCCCCAGCACGCGCCCGGTCGTCAGGTGCAGCGGGTAGTCGGCGCACGGCTGCTCGGCCGCGCCGCGGAACTCGGTGACGAGGAAGCGGGCCCGGCCGTCCGGGTGGCCGAAGCGGTCGGCGAAGAGGCGCGGGGTGCCGGGGTGCGGCGCCCCCTCGGTGCCGTCGGTGGCGTCCTCGGTCGCGGGGCAGGGCCAGAACACGCCGTGCTCGGCGCGGATGCGGTCGTAGGTGATGCCCGAGTAGTCGGCGGGCCCGCCGGCCGAGGCCCGCCCCAGCTCGGTGAAGACCTCCTCCGGGTCGGTCGCGAACGGCACGGGGGAGCCGAGGCGCTCGGCGAGCCCGGCGATCACCTCGAGGTCGGTGCGGACCCCCTCGGGCGGCGTCAGCGCCCGCTGGCGCAGCACGACGCGGCCCTCGAGGTTCGTCATCGTGCCGGTCTCCTCCGCCCACTGGGTCACGGGCAGCACGACGTCGGCCATCGCGGCCGTCTCCGACAGCACGAGGTCGGCGACGACGAGGAGGTCGAGCGCGGCGAGGCGCTCGGTGACGTGGGTGGCGTTCGGGGCCGAGACGACGATGTTGGAGCCGTGCACGAGCAGGGCCCGCGGGCCGTCCGGCGTACCGAGGGCCTCGAGCAGCTCGTAGGCCGAGCGGCCCTTCCCGGGCAGGGAGTCGGGCTCGACGCCCCACACCCCGGCGACGTGGGCGCGGGCGGCGGGGTCGGTGATGAGGCGGTAGCCGGGCAGCTGGTCGGCCTTCTGCCCGTGCTCGCGCCCGCCCTGGCCGTTGCCCTGGCCGGTGAGGCAGCCGTAGCCGGCGCCCTCGCGCCCCGGCATGCCCAGCGCCAGGGCCACGTTGATCCAGGCCAGCACGGTGTCGGAGCCCTGGCTGTGCTGCTCCACGCCGCGGGCGGTGAGCACCATGACGCGCCCGCCGCGGGCCGCCGTGGCGATCAGCAGGTCGGCCAGCGCCCGCACCTCGTCGGCGGCGACGCCGGTGATCCGCTCGACCCGCTCGGGCCACCACGAGGTGACGCTGCGGCGCACCGCGTCGAAGCCGCTCGTGCGTGCGGCGACGTACTCCTCGTCGACCGCGCCCGCGGCCACCACGAGGTGGAGCACGCCGAGCGCGAGCGCGAGGTCCGTGCCCGGCACCGGGGCGAGGTGCAGGTCGGCGCGGTCGGCGGTGGGGGTACGACGGGGGTCGACCACCACGACCCGCCCGCCGCGCTCGCGGAGGCGGTCGAGGTGGCGCGCGGCCGGCGGCGCGGTCTCGGCCAGGTTGGAGCCGGCCAGCACGAGCACGTCGGCGCGCTCGACGTCGGCGAGCGGGAAGGGCAGCCCGCGATCGAGGCCGAGGGCCCGCAGCCCCGCCGAGGCGGCCGAGCTCATGCACCAGCGGCCGTTGTAGTCGATCTGGCTCGTGCCGAGGGCGACCCGGGCGAACTTGCCGAGCTGGTAGCCCTTCTCGTTCGTCAGCCCGCCGGCCCCGAAGACAGCCACGGCGTCGGGGCCGTCCTCGGCGCGGATCGCGGTGAGGCGGTCGGCGACGAGGTCGAGCGCCTCGTCCCAGGTCGCGGGGCGCAGCTCGCCCCGCGTGCCGTCGGCGGCGCGGTCCCGCACCAGCGGGGTCGTGAGGCGCTCGCGGTGCCCCCGCAGCCCGGCGGCCGTCCAGCCCTTGCGGCACAGCGCGCCCTCGTTCACCGGGAACGCCTCCCACGCCCCCACCGCGAGGGAGCGTCCCTCGCGGGTGAGCGTCATGCCGCACTGCAGGGAGCAGTAGGGGCAGTGGGAGGTCGTCACGGGGGCTCCTCGTTCCGGTGCGGGTGGGTCGCTCAGACGTGCGACGCGGTGCGGCCGCGGCGCAGGTAGACGGTGCAGACCACGACGACGCAGAGCGCGTAGTAGCCGGCGAAGACCATGAAGGCGCCCTTGGTCGCGGTCAGCGGGTCGGCCACCCAGGGCGCGCTGAACGCGAGCGGGATGAGGAAGCCGCCGATCGCCCCGACGGCGCCGATCACGCCGAGGGCGGCCGAGGCCTGCTGGCCCGCAGCGGTGAGCGCGGCGGTGCGCTCCGGCGTACCCGCGGGGGAGGCCGCCTCGGCCCGGCGGCGCCAGATGGCGGGGATCATCTTGTACGTCGAGCCGTTGCCGATGCCGGTGCAGGCGAACAGCACGAGGAAGAAGCCGAGGAAGAGCGGGAACAGGCTCTCGTTCTCGGTGGCGATGGCCGGGTCGGCGGTCGGGTTCGGGGTGAGCTGGAAGACGGTCCAGAGCACCGCGAGCGTGCTGGCGGCCAGGCCGAGGAAGGCGACCAGCGTGATGCGGGCGCCGCCGTACCGGTCGGCCAGCCAGCCGCCGATCGGGCGGGCGACCGAGCCGACGGCCGCGCCGAGGAACGCGAAGTAGGCGAAGTAGATGCCCGTGCCGAGCGGAGCCGGGTCCGGCACCCAGAAGTTGAGCTTGATGAGCAGCGGCATGGCGGCGGAGTAGCCGATGAACGAGCCGAAGGTGCCGATGTAGAGCACCGACATCACCCAGGTGTGCGGCTCGCGGACCACCCGCAGCTGCTCGCGGGGCTTCACGACGGCGGTGCCGAGGTTGTCCATCCACAGCCACGCGGCGACGGTCGCGACGACGGCGAGGGCGGCGTACACGAGCGCGGCCCGCTCCAGGTGGATGCCGCCCTGCGAGGCCTGCACCAGCCCGAAGAGGCCGGCGCCGCCGACGATGACGGGCAGCAGCAGCTGGATGAGCGCGACGCCGAGGTTGCCGCCCGCGGCGTTCAGGCCGAGCGCGGCGCCCTTGCGCGCGGTCGGGTAGAAGTAGTTGATGTTGGCCATCGAGCTGGCGAAGTTGCCGCCGCCGAAGCCGGCCGTGGCCGCGATGACGCAGAAGACCCAGTACGGCGTGCCCGCGTTCGTCACCGCCAGCGCGAACCCGAGCGTCGGGACGAGGAGCAGGGCCGCCGAGACGATCGTCCAGTTGCGCCCGCCGAACAGGCCGACCGCGAAGGTGTAAGGGATCCGCAGTAGCGAGCCCACCAGGTTGGGGATGGCCACGAGCAGGAACAGCTGCTGGGCCGAGAAGGCGAAGCCCATCGCGACGAGGTACGCCGAGCTGACGCTCCAGATCAGCCAGACGGAGAAGCCGAGGTGCTCGGCGAAGATCGACCACGCGAGGTTGCGGCGGGCCACGGGCCGGCCGGTCTCGGACCAGAACTGCGGGTCCTCGGGGCGCCAGTCGTCGATCCAGCGGCGGGTGCGGCGCTGCGGGCCCGCCGGTGCGTCGGTGGCCGCGGCCCCGGTGCGCGCCTCGGGCGCGGGACCGGTGCCGGGCGGGGGAGCGGTGATGGTCACGGGGGCCTCCTGGGGCCTGCGTGGGCCTGTTCTCGGACTCCCCCGACACTGGGTCGCTCGTGTTACGCCGAGCCGTGCTCGTGTTTCACGAGTGCGTCACTTTTCGCTCACGGGCTCACAAGAGCCGTCGGGGCCTGCCCGTCCGGGCCATCCCTCCTCCCCGATGAGTTCGCCGCCGCCGGCCGGTCGGTGCGGGCGTGGACACCGATCGACCCGTGCCGGCGACCACCGCCGCCGCCGTGCTCGCGCGCCTGGAGGCCGCCGCGACCGACGCCGACCTGGCCGCGCTGCGGCGCCGGCTCGGACCGGACGAGCCTGCGTTCGGCCTGCGGATGGGCACGCTCTTCGCGATCGCGCGGACGGCCGCCGGCCTGTCGCTGCCGGAGGTGGAGCGCCTCCTGGCGCACCCGACCTTCGAGGGCCGGATGGCGGGGTTCTGCGTGCTCGACGAGCAGGCGCGTCGGGCGCTGCGCGCGGACCGCCGCGGCGACCGGGCGCTGCGCGAGGTCTACCTCGCCCACCACGACGCGATCACGACGTGGGACATGGTCGACCGCGCAGCGCCCCGGGTGGTCGGGGCGACGCTCCTGGGCGGCCCCCACGACCTGCTCGACGACCTCGCCCGGAGCCCCGACCCGCTGCGCCGGCGCACCGCCGTGACGGCGCCCCTGTGGTTCACGCGGGCGGGGACGGCGGACGACCTCGCGGCCGGCTTCGCGCTCGCGGCCCGCCTGCACGCGGACCCCGAGCCGCGGGTCCACCTGCCGGTGGGCATCTTCCTCGCCCACGCGGGCAAGGTCGCGCCCGACGAGCTCACCCGGTTCCTCGAGCGGTACGGCGCCGCGATGCCGCGCGCGGCCCTGCGTCAGGCCACCCGCCTCCGGCGCACCGCGTGAGCCGCGCCCCGGCCCGTCGCGTTCAGCCGCCCCAGCCGCGCAGTGCGGCGTCGAGAGCGTCCAGCGCGCCCGGCCAGGTGGCGGCGGGCGGCGGGTCGCTGTGGTCGAACGCGCCGGACAGCTCGAGGTCGACGTACCCGTGCACGACACTGCCGAGCAGCCGGACGGCGAGCACCTCCGCCTTGGGTGGGAGGTCGTACCCGCGGAGCACCGCCCGCGACAGCTCGGCGAGCCGGCGCCCCTCGGCGACCGCCGGGGAGCCGGGCGCGACCCGCAGCCGCGTCGCGGCGTACCGCCCCGGGTGCGCCTGGGCGTAGGCGCGCACCACGTCGGCGTACGCGACCAGCGCGTCACGGCCCGCTCGGCCCGCCACCGCGTCGCCCGCCCGGTCCGCCAGCTCGCCCAGGGCGAGGGCGGTCACCGCGGCGCGGATCTCGTCGAGCCCGGCGACGTGGGCGTAGACGCTCGCCGGCCGCACCCCCAGCCGCTCCGCCACCGCGGCGACGCGCAGGGCGCCGAGGCCCTCGGCGTCGACGAGGTCGGCGGCCTCCCGGACCACCCGCTCGGCCGTCACGCCTGCTCGTGCCACATCG
Organism: Nocardioides sp. ChNu-153; assembly: GCF_030466625.1. GTDB lineage: Bacteria > Actinomycetota > Actinomycetes > Propionibacteriales > Nocardioidaceae > Nocardioides. Next base: position 1,467 of record NZ_JADEVT010000020.1, on the reverse strand, counting down.
CCTCCTGCTGTCAGGCATTTGCCTACGGGTCGTAGGAAACCTAGCGTGCTCGTCGTGGACCCGCTCACCGAACCCCAGATCCGCTCGTCCTTCGTCAACTGCTCGAAGGGCGAGGCGGCGCGCCTGGGGGTGCCGCGAGACCTGGCCGACCGGCCCTGGGACGACCTGGACTACCTGGGGTGGCGCGACCCGCAGGCGCCCGCGCGGGCCTACCTCGTGACCGTCCACGACGGGGTACGGCGGGGGATCCAGCTCCGCGCACCCGGCGGGACCGGCGCTCGGCAGCAGGGCATGTGCTCGCTGTGCGCGGCGGTCCGCTCGGGCGAGGTGGCGCTCCTCGTCGCACCCCGCGCCGGCCGCGCGGGGCGGGCTGGGCACACGGTCGGCACCTACGTCTGTGGAGACCTCGCGTGCTCCCTGCTGGTGCGCGACAAGCTCGTCTCCGGCGGTCCCCGGACCTAGGAGACGCTCACCGTCGAGGAGAAGGTGGCGCGCCTGCGCCGCAACCTCGACGCGTTCGTCGCTCGGGTGCTGCGCCAGGACTGAGCCTGCGCTGCTGCGCTAGCCGTGGGCGGTGGGGGAAGGCGATTTCGCCTCGCCCGGCGCGTCGGCTATTGTTCACTGGTCGCTCGCTCGAGTGAGCGGCATGCGCCTGTAGCTCAACGGATAGAGCATCTGACTACGGATCAGAAGGTTTGGGGTTCGAATCCCTACAGGCGCGCAGCACAGGAGAGGCCCCCGACCACGCGGTCGGGGGCCTCTCCGCGTTCGTGGACGTCACTAGGCTGGCCCGAACCGCACCGAGGAGGTCACCCGTGCCGCTGTTCGAGTTCCAGGGCGTCGCCCCCACCATCGACCCCGACGCGTGGGTCGCGGAGACCGCGACGCTGATCGGCGACGTACGTCTCGGGCCCGGGGTGAGCATCTGGTACGGCGCGGTGCTGCGCGCCGACGTCGGGCCCATCATCATCGGGGCCGGCACGAACGTCCAGGACAACTCGGTGCTGCACGTGCGCACCGGCAGCCGGCTCGACATCGGCGCCTCGACCACGATCGCCCACGGCTGCATCGTCCACGGACGATCCATCGGCGACGGCTCGCTCGTCGGGAACGGCGCCGTGCTGCTCGACGACTCGGTGATCGGCTCGGGGGCGTTCATCGCTGCGGGGTCGCTCGTCACGCCCGGCACCGAGATCCCCGACGGCGCCCTGGCCAAGGGCTCGCCCGCGAAGGTGACCGGCGCGGTCGAGCCGGGCGGCACCGCCGCGGGCATCCTCGAGCGCAACGCGCCGGGCTACCAGGAGCTGGCGCGCGCCCACCGCGAGGGTGTGCGCCGCATCGGCTGAGGGGCCTTGGGGTGTGTAACGCGGTGTCCGGGCGGGGGGGCCCCGGGGGGGCCCCCGGGGGGGGCCCCCCCCCCCCCCCGGGGGGGGGGGGGGGGGGGGGGGGGGGGGCAGGCCGGCCGGG